>NC_010694.1:2588978-3883467 GCF_000026185.1 Erwinia tasmaniensis Et1/99 | reverse complement strand
ACAGGGTGAGGATCGGTCTGCGATCGTCTTTCCGATCCGCTAAATCCCCTTTTACAGCGATGAGTTTTGTAAATTTCGCTCTTTTTTGCAGGTTTTTTATCCCATTATCTGTGGATAACATGGCTAACTACCGGGTGAAAACCGGTTGTTATCCCAAGAACAACTTGGTACCTGGACTGAGCCTGTGCATAACATGCCATTTTGATCCCAGCTTATACGGTACAGGATCACCGATCGTTCACAGTTAGTGATCGTCACTAACGATCTGATCATGATTGAGAAAAAGGGCTTATCCACAGAGATCGTCGATCCTAATAGAAGATCTAATAAAGAGATCTCTAAATAAAAAAGATCTTCTTTTTAATACACGAAGATCCCGGTGCTTTCCCCATCGTCTAAAGTTGAGTAGAATCCACGCCCTCAGCAACATCCCTTAATTCGCACAAGCCGCGAGGTGCAGTACCATGTTTTATCCAGATCCTTTTGACGTCATCGTGATCGGTGGTGGTCATGCGGGGACAGAAGCCGCTATGGCCGCTGCCCGTATGGGTCAACAAACCCTGTTATTAACCCATAACATCGATACGCTGGGACAAATGTCCTGCAACCCGGCGATTGGCGGCATCGGGAAAGGACATCTGGTTAAAGAAGTGGATGCACTGGGCGGGCTAATGGGTCATGCCATTGACCAGGCAGGTATTCAGTTTAGGATACTAAACGCCAGCAAGGGGCCTGCCGTTCGTGCCACCCGTGCTCAGGCCGACCGCGTGTTATACCGTCAGGCCGTTCGTACCGCCCTGGAGAACCAGCCGAACCTGATGATCTTCCAACAGGCGGTTGAAGATCTGCTGGTGGAGAACGATCGTGTCGTTGGCGCAGTCACCCAGATGGGTCTGAAGTTCCGTGCAAAAGCCGTGGTGCTGACCGTGGGAACCTTCCTCGACGGCAAAATTCATATCGGCATGGATAACTACAGCGGAGGCCGCGCAGGCGATCCGCCATCCATTCCGCTGTCGCGCCGTCTGCGTGAACTGCCGCTGCGCGTAGGTCGTCTGAAAACCGGAACGCCTCCGCGCATTGATGCCCGCACGATCGATTTCAGCGTGCTGGCCCCTCAGCATGGTGATACCCCCTTGCCGGTGTTCTCATTCATGGGCGATGTCAGCCAGCATCCACGTCAGGTGCCTTGCTATATCACCTACACCAATGAAAAAACCCATGAGGTGATCCGCAATAACCTCGATCGCAGCCCGATGTATGCTGGCGTAATTGAGGGGATCGGCCCCCGCTACTGCCCATCGATCGAAGACAAAGTGATGCGCTTTGCCGATCGTAACGCACACCAGATCTTCCTGGAGCCAGAAGGACTGACCAGCAACGAAATTTATCCAAACGGCATCTCCACCAGCCTGCCGTTTGATGTACAAATGCAGATTGTCCGTTCCATGCACGGCATGGAAAATGCAAAAATTATTCGGCCTGGCTACGCCATCGAATATGATTTCTTCGATCCGCGCGATCTTAAGCCCACGCTGGAAAGCAAATATATCCAGGGCCTGTTCTTTGCCGGACAGATAAACGGCACCACCGGTTACGAAGAGGCTGCGGCGCAGGGCCTGTTAGCCGGTCTGAATGCCGGTCGGCTTTCGGCAGATAAAGAGAGCTGGGCACCACGGCGTGACCAGGCTTATCTTGGCGTGCTGGTGGACGACCTCTGTACTCTGGGTACCAAAGAGCCGTACCGCATGTTCACCTCACGTGCTGAATATCGTCTGATGCTGCGTGAAGACAATGCCGATCTGCGCTTAACCGAGGCGGGGCGCGAGCTGGGCCTGGTTGATGATGCCCGCTGGGCGCGCTTCAATGAGAAGCTGGAAAGCATTGAACAGGAGCGTCAGCGCCTGCGTGAGATCTGGGTACATCCTAAATCAGAATGCGTGGCTGAAGTGAACGCCGTCATCAGCGCTGCCCTGACCAAAGAAGCCAGCGGTGAAGACCTGCTGCGCCGACCTGAAATGACCTATCAGCAGCTGATGACGCTAACCCATTTCGCTCCTGCTCTGGCCGATACCCAGGCGGCAGAGCAGGTTGAGATCCAGGTTAAGTATGAGGGCTACATTGCCCGTCAGCAGGAAGAGATCGACAGACAGCTGCGCAATGAAAATACCCTGCTGCCGACCGATCTTGACTATCAGCAGGTTAGCGGACTTTCCAACGAGTCGATCGCTAAGCTCAACGACAGTAAGCCGAGTTCTATTGGTCAGGCTTCGCGTATTTCGGGGATTACGCCTGCGGCGATCTCGATTCTGCTTATTTACCTTAAAAAACAGGGCCTGTTGCGTAAAAGTGCATGATTAATCAACTTTCGGCATTACTTAAAACCGCAGGAATTTCCCTGTCCGATCGACAGAAACAGCAGCTGGTCGGCTATGTGGAGATGCTGCACAAGTGGAATAAAGCCTACAACCTGACCTCTGTGCGCGATCCGCAGCAGATGCTGGTAAGGCATATTCTCGACAGCATTGTGGTGGAGCCACACCTGATCGGCGAGCGTTTTATTGACGTTGGCACCGGGCCGGGCCTGCCGGGCGTACCGCTGGCCATCGTGCGCCCTGGGGCGCACTTCACCCTGCTGGATAGCCTGGGCAAGCGCGTACGCTTCCTGAAACAGGTCCAGCACGAGCTGAAACTGGACAACATCACGCCGGTACAAAGCAGGGTAGAGGAGTTTGCGGGCGAACCGCCGTTTGACGGTGTGATCAGCCGCGCATTTGCCTCACTCAATGATATGGTCAGCTGGTGCCACCATTTACCGGGCCAGCAGGGACGATTTTATGCCTTAAAAGGCGTGCTGCCGGAGGAAGAAATCGCGGCGCTACCGGCCGGTTTCAGAGTCGAAAATATCAGCCCGCTCATTGTTCCACAGTTGGAAGGTGAGCGTCACCTGGTGGTCATTGCTCGCCACTGACGGATTTAAGAACGATTGATCATGGCCTTTTAGCCGGTTACAGGGTGCTGAAGGGCCTGTTTGACCACTTCTTTTTAAGCGATTTTTTCCTCTTAAAGAGAGGGGACATTTTTTGAGAAAAAATCCGGTTGTGAAATGACTCTCAGAATTTACTCCCCAGCAGAAATTATTTGAACTTTTCTGTTACATTTAACCATATTTTTACATTAGCTTAATATTTTACTTATTTTTTTAAGCGCTTTCGCTCGCTTATAGTCACGAATGGAAATATAAATCCGTAATTAATCTGTCACAAGTAACGGATATCACCTTGTTAAATAGTTGCTACAGAAGTCAACAGGCGCTTTTAATCGAAACAGAAGGGCCTTTTCATAAAAAATAATCATAATTATCTGATTTATATGGGTTTTTTAAAAGTATGAAGAGAGTTTATCGCGATATTGCTGTTCATTAATCCCTCTTAATATTGCGGATTTGTGATCTTGGGCACGCTTTATGCGCAAGGAATGTCGCGAGTTGCAGAAAAAAAATCACATATTGCCGCTGTTCAAGCTTTTGGAAAACAGGCCGTCAGAAAGAAATTTAAATAATTGTTCACCTTTTCACTACTTATCGATTGAAATCACAGGTGCGCCCCGTATAATTTGCACGGTTTTTGCTGGCTTACTCAAATGAGCTAAGACAATTTAATGCGACACGTGGCATACCCCAAGCCGGGCAGGAGAGTTTCAACATCATGTCAGTGTCTCTTTACAAAGTGAAATTTGCCCGGACCGTGCTGTTGTTACAGCTGGTGACCTTCGTCGTAATCGGTACGCTGTTTTCTTTTAAGGATTTGACCTGGGGTGTATCTGCCTTTGCTGGTGGACTGGCGGCCTGGTTGCCAAACGTGTTGTTTATGATTTTTGCCTGGCGTCACCAGGCGGGGCATGAAGTAACGGGCCGGCTTGCCTGGACTTTCGCGCTAGGTGAGGCGCTAAAGGTGATTGTTACTGTTCTCGTTCTTATCGTGGCGCTGGGTGTGTTTAAAGCGGTGTTTACGCCGCTGGGACTGGCCTGGTTATCGGTGCTGATGGTGCAAATCGTCGCTCCGGCTGTAATTAACAACAAAGGGTAAGAGGCATCATGGCTGCAGGAGAAATCTCTACGCCGCAAGAATACATAGGTCATCATCTGAATAACCTTCAGCTTGATCTGCGTACCTTCGAGCTAGTGAATCCGCACGACGCTCCGGCGACGTTCTGGGTATTAAATATCGACTCCATGTTTTTCTCTGTGGTACTGGGACTGGTGTTCCTGGTGCTGTTTCGCCAGGTCGCGAAATCAGCAACCAGCGGTGTGCCGGGTAAATTACAGGCCGCTATCGAGCTGGTTATCGGTTTTGTCGATAACAACGTGCGCGATATGTACCATGGCAAAAGCAAAGTTATCGCTCCGCTGGCTCTGACGATTTTCGTCTGGGTGTTCCTGATGAACTTCATGGACCTGCTGCCAATCGATCTGCTGCCGTATATCGGCGAGCACTTCCTTGGACTGCCAGCGTTGCGTGTGGTGCCTTCTGCTGACGTGAATATCACGCTGTCGATGGCGCTTGGCGTATTTGTTTTGATTCTGTTTTACAGCATCAAGATGAAAGGCATTGGCGGCTTTAGTAAAGAGCTGACACTGCAACCCTTCAATCACCCGATTTTCATCCCGATCAACCTGATTCTGGAAGGCGTGAGCCTGCTGTCCAAACCGGTTTCTCTGGGTCTGCGACTGTTCGGAAATATGTATGCGGGTGAATTGATTTTTATCCTGATTGCCGGTCTGTTGCCGTGGTGGTCACAGTGGATTCTGAGTGTGCCTTGGGCCATTTTCCACATCCTGATCATTTCGCTACAGGCTTTCATTTTCATGGTCTTAACGATTGTCTATCTGTCGATGGCATCTGAAGAACATTGATATTTTTCTCAACACTACTGCGTTTTAACTGAAACAAACTGGAGACTGTCATGGAAAACCTGAATATGGATCTGCTGTACATGGCTGCCGCTGTGATGATGGGCCTGGCGGCAATCGGTGCTGCGATCGGTATCGGCATCCTCGGAGGTAAATTCCTGGAAGGCGCCGCGCGCCAGCCGGATCTGATCCCTCTGCTGCGTACGCAGTTCTTTGTTGTAATGGGGCTGGTGGATGCAATCCCAATGATCGCTGTTGGTCTGGGTCTGTACGTGATGTTTGCTGTCGCGAAATAACCGATTGTTCATCGCGCTGCGTTAGCAGATGCGATGGACGGCTTCTGCCGCCGTAAGTTACAGCGGCAGAAAAAGTTAACTTAACAAGAGGCATTGTGCTGTGAACATTAACGCAACAATCCTCGGCCAGGCTATCGCGTTCATCCTGTTTGTAGCGTTCTGCATGAAGTACGTATGGCCGCCGCTTATGGCTGCTATCGAAAAGCGCCAGAAAGAAGTTGCCGACGGCCTTGCTTCCGCTGAACGTGCCAAGAAAGATTTGGATCTCGCGCAGGCGAGTGCGACCGATCAGCTGAAAAAAGCCAAAGACGACGCCCAGGTCATCATTGAGCAGGCGAACAAACGCCGCGCTCAAATTCTGGACGACGCTAAGGCAGAGGCTGAGCAAGAACGTAACAAGATCGTCACCCAGGCGCAGGCTGAAATTGATGCCGAACGCAAACGTGCACGTGAAGAGTTGCGCAAGCAGGTCGCGATGCTGGCTGTTGCCGGCGCCGAGAAAATCATTGAACGTTCCGTGGATGAAGCTGCTAACAGCGACATCGTAGATAAACTGGTCGCTGAACTGTAAGGAGGGAGGGGCTGATGTCTGAATTTACTACTGTAGCTCGCCCCTACGCCAAAGCAGCTTTTGACTTTGCTGTTGAGCATCAAAGTGTCGATCGCTGGCAGCAGATGCTGGCGTTTGCCGCCTCGGTGGCAAGCAATGAACAGATGACAGATCTCCTTTCCGGCGCACTGGCGCCGGAAGCGTTGTCTGAAACATTCATCGCGATTTGTGGTGACCAACTCGACGAAGCCGGTCAGAACCTGATTAAGGTGATGGCTGAAAACGGACGTTTACCCACGCTTACCGCTGTTCTGGAACAGTTCATCCAACTGCGTGCCGCACATGATGCGACCGCAGAGGTTGAGGTTATCTCTTCCACAACACTGAGTGACGAACAGCTGACTAAAATCAGCGCCGCGATGGAAAAACGTCTGTCACGCAAAGTTAAGCTGAATTGCAAAATTGATAAGTCTGTAATGGCAGGCGTAATCATCCGTGCGGGTGATATGGTCATTGACGGCAGCGTACGCGGTCGTCTTGAACGCCTCGCAGACGTCTTGCAGTCTTAAGGGGACTGGAGCATATGCAACTGAATTCCACCGAAATCAGCGAACTGATCAAGCAGCGCATTGCTCAGTTCAATGTAGTGAGCGAAGCTCACAACGAAGGTACTATCGTTTCTGTAAGTGACGGCATCATCCGCGTACACGGCCTGGCCGATGTGATGCAGGGTGAGATGATTGCCCTGCCGGGCAACCGTTACGCTATCGCCCTGAACCTGGAGCGCGACTCCGTCGGTGCCGTGGTGATGGGCCCCTACGCCGATCTCGCCGAAGGCATGACGGTGAAGTGTACTGGCCGTATCCTCGAAGTTCCGGTTGGCCGTGGCCTGCTGGGCCGCGTGGTGAACACCCTGGGTGCACCTATCGACGGTAAAGGCGCTATCGACAACGACGGTTTCTCACCGATCGAAGTGATTGCACCCGGCGTTATCGACAGGCAGTCTGTTGACCAGCCGGTACAGACCGGCTACAAATCCGTTGATGCGATGATCCCAATCGGCCGTGGCCAGCGTGAGCTGATCATCGGTGACCGTCAGACCGGTAAAACCGCGATGGCGATCGATGCGATCATCAACCAGCGCGATTCCGGCATCAAATGTGTGTACGTGGCCATCGGTCAGAAAGCCTCTACCATCGCTAACGTGGTACGCAAGCTGGAAGAACACAACGCGCTGGCTAACACCATCGTCGTGGTTGCTACTGCCTCTGAGTCTGCCGCGCTGCAATACCTGGCTCCTTATGCCGGTTGTGCGATGGGCGAATACTTCCGTGACCGTGGTGAAGACGCGCTGATCGTATACGATGACCTGTCCAAACAGGCTGTTGCTTACCGTCAGGTTTCTCTGCTGCTGCGCCGTCCACCGGGCCGTGAAGCCTTCCCAGGCGACGTGTTCTACCTCCACTCCCGTCTGCTGGAGCGTGCTTCCCGCGTGAGCGCCGACTATGTTGAGCGTTTCACCAACGGTGAAGTCAAAGGTAAAACCGGTTCACTGACCGCGCTGCCGATCATCGAAACCCAGGCGGGTGACGTTTCTGCGTTCGTTCCAACCAACGTAATCTCGATTACCGATGGTCAGATCTTCCTGGAAACCAACCTGTTTAACTCCGGTATTCGTCCGGCGGTTAACCCGGGTATCTCCGTTTCTCGTGTGGGCGGTGCTGCTCAGACCAAGATCATCAAGAAACTGTCCGGTGGTATTCGTACCGCGCTGGCACAGTATCGTGAACTGGCCGCGTTCTCTCAGTTCGCTTCCGATCTGGATGAAGCAACCCGTAAACAGCTGAGCCACGGTCAGAAAGTGACCGAGCTGCTGAAACAGAAACAGTATGCGCCGATGTCCGTAGCGCAACAGGGTCTGGTGCTGTTTGCCGCCGAGCGTGGCTTCCTGAATGACGTCGAACTGGCGAAAATCGGTAGCTTTGAAGCGGCACTGCTGGCTTATGCGGATCGCGATCATGCAGAGCTGATGGCTGATATCAACCAGTCTGGTAACTATAACGGCGAAATCGAAGAGAAGCTGAAAGGCCTCCTCGAAACGTTTAAAGCAACCCAGTCCTGGTAATGTCTGGCGGCTTGTCCCTTCGGGGGCAGGCCGCAAGGCTTTGAGGAGAAGCTTATGGCCGGCGCAAAAGAGATACGTAGTAAGATCGGCAGCGTGCAAAACACGCAAAAGATCACCAAAGCGATGGAAATGGTCGCCGCCTCCAAAATGCGTAAATCGCAGGAACGTATGGCGGCCAGCCGTCCTTATGCAGAGACCATGCGCAAAGTGATTGGTCACATTGCGTTAGGTAATCTGGAGTACAAGCACCCTTACCTGGATGAGCGTGACGTTAAGCGCGTTGGCTATCTGGTCGTATCTACCGACCGCGGGCTTTGTGGTGGTTTGAACATTAACCTGTTCAAAAGAGTGCTGGCGGATATGAAAGCCTGGGCTGATAAAGGCGTCGAGAGCGATCTGGCGATTATTGGTTCCAAAGGTTTATCATTCTTCAGTTCAGTCGGTGGTAACGTGGTTGCTCAGGCAAGCGGCATGGGTGATAAACCTGCCCTGTCCGACCTGATTGGCCCGGTCAAAGTGATGCTTCAGGCATACGATGAAGGCCGAATCGACAAGCTGTACATTGTCAGCAACAAATTTATCAACACCATGTCTCAGTCTCCACAGATCGTACAGCTGCTGCCGTTACCGCCAGCAGATGATGCGGAAGGCGTTGTGAAGAAGAGTACCTGGGACTATCTGTATGAACCCGATCCGAAAGCGCTGCTGGACACGTTACTGCGTCGCTACGTCGAGTCTCAGGTTTACCAGGGTGTTGTTGAAAACCTGGCCAGCGAGCAGGCCGCGCGAATGGTGGCGATGAAAGCCGCAACCGATAACGGCGGAAACCTGATCAAAGAGCTGCAGTTGGTATACAACAAGGCTCGTCAGGCCAGCATCACCCAGGAACTTACCGAGATCGTCTCGGGGGCCTCCGCGGTTTAACCAGGTACTGCTCAGGCGATGAAGCTGGCGGTAAAGGGGCGAGTAACAATGCGTTGGCCTGGTAAGTCATTCAGGTGATCGGGTACCGCTAACCCCGCTGCGGCTTCATAAACGTCGGGTAGAAATGAATTAGGTAGAGGATTCAAGATGGCTACTGGAAAGATTGTCCAGGTAATCGGCGCCGTGGTTGACGTCGAGTTCCCTCAGGACGCAGTACCACAAGTGTACAGCGCCCTTGAGGTTAAAAATGGTGATGCTCGTCTGGTGCTGGAAGTTCAGCAGCAGCTGGGCGGTGGCGTGGTTCGTACCATCGCTATGGGTTCCTCAGACGGCCTTAAGCGCGGTCTGGAAACCGTTGACCTTCAGCACCCAATCGAAGTACCGGTAGGTACGGCAACACTGGGCCGTATCATGAACGTGCTGGGTGAGCCAATCGATATGAAAGGCGACATCGGCGAAGAAGAACGCTGGGCGATTCACCGCTCTGCGCCTTCTTACGAAGATCAGTCGAACTCTCAGGACCTGCTGGAAACCGGCATCAAGGTTATCGACCTGATGTGTCCGTTCGCTAAGGGCGGTAAAGTCGGCTTGTTCGGTGGTGCGGGCGTAGGTAAAACCGTCAACATGATGGAGCTGATCCGTAACATTGCGGCTGAGCACTCTGGCTTCTCGGTATTTGCCGGTGTTGGTGAGCGTACCCGTGAAGGTAACGACTTCTACCACGAGATGACCGACTCCAACGTTATCGACAAAGTTTCTCTGGTCTATGGCCAGATGAACGAGCCGCCGGGTAACCGTCTGCGCGTTGCGCTGACCGGTCTGACCATGGCAGAGAAGTTCCGTGACGAAGGTCGTGACGTACTGCTGTTTATCGATAACATCTATCGTTACACCCTGGCCGGTACTGAAGTCTCCGCTCTGCTGGGGCGTATGCCTTCTGCGGTAGGTTATCAGCCAACGCTGGCGGAAGAGATGGGCGTTCTGCAGGAACGTATCACCTCAACCAAAACCGGTTCAATCACCTCCGTACAGGCGGTTTACGTTCCTGCGGATGACTTGACTGACCCGTCACCAGCCACCACCTTTGCGCACTTAGATGCAACCGTGGTACTGAGCCGTCAGATCGCGTCTCTGGGTATCTACCCGGCCGTTGACCCGCTGGATTCCACCAGCCGTCAGCTGGATCCGCTGGTTGTCGGTCAGGAACACTATGACACTGCGCGTGGCGTTCAGTCACTGCTGCAGCGTTATCAGGAACTGAAAGATATCATCGCTATCCTGGGGATGGACGAGCTGTCAGAAGAAGACAAACTGGTGGTAGCACGCTCGCGTAAGATGCAGCGCTTCCTGTCCCAGCCGTTCTTCGTGGCAGAAGTGTTCACCGGTTCTCCAGGTAAATACGTGTCTCTGAAAGATACCATCCGTGGCTTTAAAGGCATCATGGACGGCGAGTTCGACCATCTGCCAGAGCAGGCTTTCTACATGGTGGGTTCCATCGAAGAAGCCGTGGAAAAAGCGAAGAAACTGTAATCAGACAGCCCTGAATCATTCGGGCTGCATTAAGGGCGGCAAAAGCGTGGATCTGCGTGTTCCCGAACGGGTGATGCGGGTTAACGAGATAGCCAACGCAGATGCAGCCTGAAGGTTCAGGGGATAGTTTCCCTGGAGGTTAACTATGGCCATGACTTTTCACCTGGACGTTGTCAGCGCAGAAGAGCAGATGTTCTCCGGCACTGTACAAAGCATCCAGGTATCAGGTAGCGAAGGTGAGTTGGGTATTCGCCCGAATCACGCCCCGCTTCTGACCGCCATTAAGCCTGGTATGATCCGCATCGTTAAGCAGCACGGCGAAGAAGAGGTGATTTATCTCTCCGGCGGCGTGCTGGAAGTGCAGCCCGGTGCGGTTACCGTGCTGGCTGATACGGCGATCCGCGGCAGCGATCTTGACGAAGCTCGCGCTCTGGAAGCGAAGCGCAAAGCCGAAGCGCATATGAACAGCTCTCACGGCGATGTTGACTTTGCGGTGGCGTCTGCGGAACTGGCTAAAGCGATCGCCAAACTGCGCGTGATCGAGTTGACCAAAAACGCGATGTAACTCAGGTTTAAGTTGCAGAAGGCCAGTCAGGAAACTGACTGGCTTTTTTTATGGTTTTTGTCTGGCGCATTTTCCGGCCGTTGCAACCCTGACACTTAACCGCAGCTCCGCCGGGAATATAGGGTTTGCTGCCGACTTGAGATGTTTTTTTCCGAAAAATATGTAGTATTTGACGGGGTAAACCGCTTAACTTTCATTTCATAAAAGATTAGTCAGGATGTCTATGTCAAACCGCCCAATGAGCGTGGTGATCCTTGCCGCTGGCAAAGGAACCCGCATGTACTCCGACCTGCCGAAGGTGCTGCATTTACTGGCAGGGAAACCGATGGTGCAGCACGTGATAGACGCGGCCAGGGAGCTGAATGCGCAGCGCGTCAATCTGGTTTATGGGCACGGGGGGGAGCTGCTGAAAACGGCCCTCGACGATCGCTCCCTGAACTGGGTGCTACAGGCGGAGCAGCTGGGAACGGGGCATGCGATGCAGCAGGCCGCGCCTTATTTTGCTGATGATGAAGACATTCTGATGCTGTACGGCGACGTGCCGTTGATCACCGGCGAAACGCTGCGCCGCTTGCAGGCAGTGAAACCTGATGGTGGCATCGGCCTGCTGACGGTCAATCTGGCAAATCCAACCGGCTATGGGCGCATTATTCGTGAAAATGGCCGGGTGGTGGGCATCATTGAGCAGAAGGATGCCGCACCTGAACAGCTGGCGATCGGCGAAATCAACACCGGTATCCTGCTGGCGGGTGGCGCGGACCTGAAGCGCTGGCTCAGCAAACTGACCAACAACAATGCGCAGGGTGAATACTACATCACCGATATTATCGCGCTTGCCCATCAGGAAGGCCGCCAGATTGAGGCAGTACATCCGGTGCGCACCACTGAAACTGACGGGGTAAACAACCGTCTGCAGCTGGCAACGCTTGAGCGTGTTTATCAGGCTGAGCAGGCAGAAAAACTGCTGCTGTCCGGGGTGATGTTACAAGACCCGGCACGCTTCGACCTACGCGGCACCCTGGAACACGGTCGCGATGTGGTCATTGATACCAACGTTATTATTGAAGGCCACGTCAAACTCGGCAATCGGGTGAAAATCGGCAGCGGCTGCGTGATCAAAAACAGCGTCATTGCCGACGACTGCATCATCAGCCCCTATAGCGTGATTGAGGACGCTCAGCTGGCCCCTGATTGCAGCGTTGGGCCATTTGCCCGCCTGCGCCCCGGCAGCGAGCTGGCAGAAGGCGCGCACGTGGGTAACTTTGTCGAGATGAAAAAAGCACGGCTCGGTAAAGGCTCCAAAGCCGGTCATCTTAGCTATCTTGGCGATGCGGAAATCGGCGCTAACGTTAATATTGGTGCCGGTACCATCACCTGTAACTACGACGGCGTCAATAAATCGAAAACGATTATCGGGGATGATGTGTTTGTCGGCTCGGATACCCAGCTTATCGCGCCGGTCAGCGTGGCGGCGGGCGTGACCATTGCCGCCGGCACCACCATTATGCGCAACGTTCCGGCTGCCGGGCTGGTCTATAATCGTAAAGAGCAGCAGCTGAACGCCAGCTGGCAACGCCCACAGAAGAAAAAGTAAGCCTTCTTCAGGCTGTGGTTCGCCACAGCCTGAAAACCGCAGTAAAGATAAAAATAATCCCCACTCTCTACAAGGCTCGGGGAACCGGAATATACCGGAATAATCAGGTCAGAAGACAACGCTGATGGCCTATCCGCCATCATGTCAGGAAAATTACTATGTGTGGAATTGTTGGTGCTGTAGCGCAGCGTGATATTGCAGAAATTCTGCTGGAAGGGCTGCGCCGTCTGGAATACCGAGGCTATGACTCTGCCGGTCTGGCCGTTGTTGACGCTAACGGGCAGGCTACCCGCCTGCGCCGTGTGGGTAAGGTGAGCAACCTGGCTGCCGCAGCGGAACATACCGCGCTGGCGGGTGGAACAGGCATTGCGCACACGCGCTGGGCCACGCACGGAGAGCCATCGGAAAGTAATGCCCATCCGCATATTTCCGGCGACATAATCGTTGTTCACAACGGCATTATTGAAAATCACGAGCCGCTGCGCGAGCTGATGATCGGTCGGGGCTATACCTTTACCTCCGAGACCGACACTGAAGTGGTCGCGCATCTGGTGAATTGGGAACGGCAAAACGGCGGCTCGCTGCTTGACGTGGTGCAGCGCGTTATTCCGCAGCTGCGCGGTGCGTACGGTATGGTGATTCTGGACAGCCGTGACCCGTCTACGCTGGTTGCTGCGCGCTCCGGCAGTCCGCTGGTGATTGGCCGTGGCGTGGGTGAAAACTTTATCGCTTCGGATCAGGTCGCGCTGCTGCCGGTGACGCGCCGCTTTATCTATCTGGAAGAAGGCGATATCGCGCAAATTACCCGTCGTGATGTGACTATTGTCGATGGCAGCGGTGACGTTGTGCAGCGCCGCGAAATCGAATCCAACGCGCAGTATGATGCCGGCGATAAAGGCGTATACCGCCACTATATGCAGAAAGAGATTTACGAACAGCCGGTGGCGATTAAAAACACCCTCAGCGGTCGTTTCAGCCACGGAGAAGTCGACCTCTCGGAGCTGGGCGCAAACGCTGACTCGCTGCTGGCAAACGTTGAGCATATCCAGATTGTCGCCTGTGGCACCTCATACAACTCCGGTATGGTTTCGCGCTACTGGTTTGAATCTCTGGCCAACGTGCCCTGTGACGTGGAAATCGCTTCTGAATTCCGTTACCGCAAATCTGCCGTTCGTAAAAACAGCCTGCTGATCACCCTTTCCCAGTCTGGTGAGACTGCCGATACGCTGGCGGCACTGCGCCTGTCGAAAGAGCTGGGTTATCTGGGATCGCTGGCTATCTGTAATGTGGCAGGCTCTTCCCTGGTACGTGAATCCGACCTGGCGCTGATGACCAAAGCGGGCACGGAAATCGGCGTAGCGTCGACCAAAGCCTTTACTACCCAGCTCACCGTATTGCTGATGCTGGTGGCAAAAATTGGCCGCCTTAAAGGCGTTAATCCGCAGGTGGAACAGGATATTGTTCACTCTCTGCAGGCGCTGCCGAGCCGTATTGAGCAGATGCTGTCTCAGGATGAGCTGATTGCATCCCTGGCAGAGGATTTCTCTGACAAACATCATGCGTTGTTCCTTGGTCGTGGCGATCAGTACCCGATCGCGATGGAAGGGGCGCTGAAGCTGAAAGAGATTTCCTATATTCACGCCGAAGCCTATGCCGCCGGTGAGCTGAAACACGGCCCGCTGGCGCTGATCGATGCCGATATGCCGGTGATTGTGATTGCGCCGAACAATGAACTGCTGGAAAAGCTGAAGTCGAATATCGAAGAGGTGCGCGCCCGTGGCGGTCTGCTGTATGTCTTCGCCGATGCGGACGCCGGTTTTGCCAACAGTGACGGGATGCGTATTATTCCGCTACCGCATGTGGAAGAGGTCATTGCGCCCATCTTCTACACCATTCCGCTACAGCTGCTTAGCTACCATGTGGCGCTGATCAAAGGCACTGACGTGGACCAGCCGCGCAACCTGGCGAAATCGGTAACGGTGGAGTGACGGTCAATCGTTAACGGGCATCATGGCTGATAAAGCCACGGTTAACGCGGAAAGCCCGGTAGGCTGTTTTAACAGCGTACCGGGCTTTTTTTCAGAGCATTGCGCCAGCATCGGTATCGACACTGTATTTTAGAAATAATAAACTCATTATAAGAAATATTTTAATTTGATTTTAATAACTATTCCGCAAATAATAACAAATGAGCAACATGCCATGCTGATATTCCATAAATAATAAAAGGTTGGCATCCATTTGGTTAATTCCACGTTTTTGTTATCAAAAAAACTATACGCTTTATCATCCATTTTAACGAACAGGATCTTTTTTTCTCTTTTTAAACCTAAGAAAAAGTATACGATGGGCGCGGCTCCAAAAAAACCAACAAGACAATGAAATGAATAAGGCGTTGGGAATATATGTTCCTTCTGGAAAAGTGATAATAAGGTGTAATATTTTTTTCTGTTAAATGCATACGATATTATCGATGCAATGAAACAGATTACACCGACACCGACAATGACCAAAGCACCATAATGAGCAATCATCTTACTTACCATAATCTTGAAATATCATATCCACGCCCAATTCAGCTGCCTTGCTTCCAATGTAGCCACCAGCCATTGAACCCACTACCGCGCATGCTACACCGCCTGCTCCTGCTGTGACGATGCCTATGGCAGCACATGCAGCCAGGCCAGCAGATGCACCTACCGTTCCAGAACCAATTCCCGCTGCTGTGCTTAAGGTGAATTTTGTATACTCCTTAAATGCAAATTTCCCGCACTCATTTTCTCTTCCTTTACTGCACGCATCAACGACATCGTTCGTGGTGCCGGCGAAAGAAAAACCGATGCCGATATAACCACCGTATTTAAGAAAGCGAGCCGCTTTAGCCGCATTGCCAACAAAATCAGAATAACCGGGGATGCCGTTGATGCCCACTGTGGACCACTCATGAACAATAGAACGGCTGGAAAGGTTTTATGCCCTGCGCATATCTTCGTAGGGTTTAAGTTTTATCGAATGGCGGATAAGTGACTTCACCAGGGGTTTATTCACCAGCGTTTTTAACTGGTTGAAAAGCTGGTTACGCTCAACAAAAAACTGCTGGCTAATAAGCGTACCCTGAGTCAGGTACTGGTTCTGATAGCTGACCTCAATTTTTCTCAGCGTCTGTTCTATCGCGGCAAAGTATTTCTCCCCAATATCCCCCCCATACCGAAGATATGATCTCCAGCGCTGGTCAACCCGGCAATCATGCCGAAATGCTTCTGAAGAAAGCTGGCCTCCTCAGTGCCGACACCAACGAAAGCCATATCGGTTTTCTGCTTTGCCTGTCTCAGTCTGTGCAGCATTTGGCTTGTTGCAGGTGCATCCGGATCGGCAACAATCAGTATCTGTCCGGGCATCAGCCACTGCGTATCGGCATTCAGTTTCATAAACAGGTTGGCAGCCTGCGAACGCGTACCTCGGAACAGCAATCTGGCCTGGAAATCCAGCGTACCGGGGTGTTCTACAATGCAATATCCGGGGGCAATATCTCGCGCCATGCGTCCGATCTCCGTCAATTTTTTTTGCGATTTTAAGGTGTCAATGATACCCGGGGAGGGGGAGATGCCAAAGGGATTTAGGAGCGCTATTCAGGCCTGGCTGAAAATTCTGCAATCGGTGGTATGGACTACTAATAACATCGTTTAAATCGTTATTTTTACTTTTTGTTGATTCGCGAGCTAAGGTACAGAGACAGGTAGTTGCTGATTTTTTTCACGCCAACAAACCCAATAAATCCACCGATAGCCACCGTCATACTTTGTGGAATATGGAAGAAATTCATTGCTGAAACGGTCGTGAGTGTTAACGCTCCACACAATAACCCTTCTATAATCGTTTTCCCTTGAGATTCACCGGAGTATTTCATGCGCAGGATGGCCATGCCAACAGCCATTAATACCCCACCGATGGGAACGTCGCCACGCCACCATGACTTCACGACCTCTAAAACATTAATATTTAACCAGTACATCATATAAACTCCCGGAAAAAGACGAAATATCATAACGAAGTAAAGAGATACTGTGCCTGATATAACTCTCTGATGAAGATGTCAGCCAGCGTTAACTGACCGACATCGATTTATCGCGTTATTTTAAAATAATGTCCTTCATTGCCGGGATATAGCCATAGTCAAAGCTATCAACAACAAAGGAACGGTCGCCTTTCAACAGAATTTTCACGGTCGGTGCTTCAGTACCGCCAATACGGAATTTTTCCCCCTCCCACGGCACGCTATCAATAAAGGACGTCACCAATCCATTAGGCATCACATAATGTGAATAGGTCTGGAAAGGTTGTGAGGAAGGATTGCCTAAAACAAGGCCGGAGCTGTTCATCGGGGTATATGGGCCGGTGAGCTGATTGCTCACAAAGCCATACACGCCATCAGGGCCGGTCAGGTTGTCGGCAAAAGTGTACTTATGGCTGATGGTGAACAGATAGTATTTACCCTCCTGGAAGACAAAGTGCGGGCGTTCGGTCTGATCGTTTACGCCAACGGCGGTGATTAGCGGAGGCAGGATCTCCCACTCATCGCCCGATAAGTCTTTAGCAACAGCCAGACCAATACAGCCAACCTGATATCTTGCGCCACCGACATTTTCATAGCCTGGCGGCACGCTACCCATGTCTTCCTGGGTAATTTCATGCGTTCCTCGCGACCCCGCCACGTTTCCTTCAAACAGCATATATAATTTGCCATCATTTTTATCGATAAAGGGGCTGGGGTCACGGAAGTTCCAGTAGGCATTCTGTTCTTCCGTCTGGTAAATTTTACCATCAGCAGAGAAAAGTGATTTAACATGCTGGAAACCTTCCAGGCTCACACCCTCATCAGACGTCACAATTTTACCGCGCACTTTGGCAATCGTTGCACCAGGAGTGACACAGGTGTAATAAAGGTCAATATCACCTTCATCATTTAAAAGGATCGGGGTTCCGGCCCATTCACGAGTCGTCGGTGAGACACCTTCAGCCATAACCCGACCGCCAAAGATCCAGTCTTTACCGGTGCGTGAGTACCAATAACAAATACGTGCACGGCCGTGCCTGTCTTCCCAGTCACGCTTAATATCGTAGTTCCCATTTTCATCCTGGAAATCTGGATTATTCGTATTGCGATCCGCCGTCAGCGTAAATATAACGCACCAGCCGTTTACCGAGACAATATCACCGTCGAAGTCACGCAGTGGCATGGTATCCCAAATAAACACCTCTTCGCTCATTACTGGAAATGCAACATCAACAAGAGGTTGAGTTGTGGTTGGATCATCTGAATGCACTTTCAACGCATCGGCACGAGTCCACGGAGTGGGTTTGTAATTAAAGTTAGACATAGATTACCTCATCAGTTTTTTTAAATGCCTTCTCATTGAAGGTGCTTATATTAATAACCTTTTAATTATTGAAATCACGTTTGTTATGTTGTGTGGTTTTTAAGACATAATATTTGTGTCAAACGCATAGGATTGACGCTTGTGAGCGTGACGTGGCTTTTGTTAAGTGTTGGTGGGTATATTATTAATAACGAGGTAGAGTTCGGATAATTTGTTGTACCATGAGTTAAACATCTTTTCGCTATAGACTGATGATAAATCTTTTAGATGTTTAACAAATAATGATAGGGGCGGTAAATGAAAAGGATTGACTGGATGGTGTTTTATTATGAAATCATCGGTACTGCACGACGTTGCGCTGGGCTTTCGGAGAGACGCTTATGATGCGCTGTCCATTTTGTAATAACTCTGCACATACAAGAACCAGTCGTTATATTTCCGGGCAAACGAAAGAGGCGTATTATCAGTGCCAGAATATAAGATGCTCATGTACGTTCAAAACGATAGAAAGTATTGCTAAGGTCCTGAGGAAGCCGGCATCTTAAATTTTCTGGCCGCCAACCGGGCCTTTTAGTCACCCACAACGGATAGGTACAATATTGATAAACCAGAGTTACAGCACCCTACATTTCAGCTTCAGTCTTTCACGACCGTCACCGGCCTCCGCGTCAGTATATCTATCAGTAGGTTGAATAATAGCAGGAGTATTAAAGGATTATTGATGTTGGGCCTGTGCCACAACGGTAAGAAGACAGAGGGATAAATAATCCTGTAAGAATAACGCTTTATTTTTACTGAATTTTCGCCCCGCCGGGGGACTGTATTTCTATAAGTGAGCCTTTACCTGGCAGAATTTACTCTACTCTAAATAAGAGAGTCGATGGTGGTGGTGATCATAGCCATTGTTGGCACGCAGGGCGTTTTTGGGCTTAAGGCCATTGACGGAAAGGACGGCGCTGCAACGTTTTATAGGCAAGGATTTTTGTCAGCAGGGCAACACGCTGTCTCAACCGCGGGCGCAGGCTCACTGCCGGTGGGAAAGCTTGGGGTCGCTTGTCATAAATCTGTCATATTACCGACATTTTACTGTCACCTAACTGTCCTATTTTGCCTTCAGCAGCAATAATTAATCATACGAACACGGTAACCAGCCTGACTTTATTATCCCGTGGAGGGAATATGACTTCGATGCACAAAACTCTGGCTCAATGCGTTGCACTCACTCTTTCTCTGAGCGCCGCCTCTGCGATGGCGGCGACTAATCTGACCGGTGCTGGCGGCACCTTCCCGGCCCCGGTTTATAACAAGTGGGCGGCAGAGTACAACACCGCCACGGGCAGTCAGGTTAACTATCAGGGTATCGGCTCTTCCGGCGGCGTGAAGCAAATCATTGCTAAAACCGTCGACTTCGGTGCGTCAGATGCCCCGATGAAAGAAGAAGACTTAGCTAAAAATGGCCTGTTCCAGTTTCCAACGGTGATCGGTGGAGTGGTGCTGGCGGTGAATATCCCCGGTATAAAATCTGGTGAGCTGACGCTGGATGGTAAAACCGTGGGTGATATCTACCTCGGTACGATCAAGAAATGGAACGATCCGGCGATTGCCAAACTTAACCCTGGCGTGAAGCTGCCTGATTCAAATATCAACGTGGTGCGCCGCGCTGATGGTTCCGGTACGTCATTTGTCTTTACCAGCTATCTGTCCAAAGTGAACGAAGACTGGAGCAGCAAAGTCGGGAAAGGCAGTACCGTGAACTGGCCGGTAGGCCTGGGCGGTAAGGGGAACGACGGCGTGGCCGCGTTCGTACAGCGTCTGCCGGGCTCAATCGGTTATGTCGAATACGCTTATGCGAAGCAGAACAGCCTTGCTTACACCAAGCTGGTTGATGCCGACGGCAAGGCGATTTCACCAAGTGAAAAAAGCTTCAGCGATGCGGCTAAAGGCGCTGACTGGAGCACCTCGTTTGCCCAGGATCTGACCTACCAGAAAGGTGACAATGCGTGGCCAATCACCTCGACCACCTTCATCCTGGTGCATAAAGAGCAGGCCAATGCAGAGAAAGGCGCAGCGGTGCTGAAGTTCTTTGACTGGGGTTACAAAAACGGCGGCAAAACCACGACGGCTCTCGACTATGCGTCACTGCCGGATTCAGTGGTAGAGCAGATCCGCGCCGCCTGGAAATCCAACGTGAAAGACAGCTCAGGTAACGCGTTGTACTAATTGCTTAATACGCCACCTCTGAAGTGGCGCAGGTAATCCGTGCGGGCAAGGTAAGCCTTGCCCGCGATGTATCAGCTGTAATCGACTCGAGAATTCTATGGCTGCAACCAAGCCGACATTCAAGGCTCCCGGAAAACAGGGTGACATCATCTTCAGCGCGCTGGTAAAACTGGCTGCGCTGATTGTGCTGTTGCTGCTCGGTGGCATCATCGTTTCCCTGCTTTTCTCCTCATGGCCGAGCATCCATAAATTCGGCTTCTCGTTTCTGTGGAATAAAGAGTGGGATGCGCCGAACGAACAGTTTGGTGCACTGGTGCCAATCTACGGCACCGTCGTGACCTCCATTATTGCGCTGCTTATCGCCGTTCCGGTCAGTTTTGGCATCGCCCTGTTCCTGACCGAACTGGCCCCTGGCTGGCTGCGCCGTCCGCTGGGCGTGGCCATCGAACTGCTGGCGGCGATCCCCAGCATCGTTTACGGCATGTGGGGGCTGTTTATCTTTGCTCCGCTGTTTGCCACCTGGTTCCAGCAGCCGGTTAGCGATGTGCTGGCCAACGTGCCAATTGTTGGCGCATTGTTCTCCGGCCCGGCTTTTGGTATCGGCATTCTCGCCGCCGGGATTATCCTGGCGATTATGATTATTCCCTATATCGCTTCGGTCATGCGTGACGTATTTGAACAGACGCCGGTCATGATGAAGGAGTCGGCCTACGGCATAGGTTGCACCACCTGGGAAGTTATCTGGCGGATCGTCCTGCCGTTCACCAAAAATGGGGTGATTGGCGGGATTATGCTGGGGCTGGGGCGTGCGCTGGGTGAAACCATGGCCGTCACCTTTATTATCGGTAACACCTACCAGCTCGACAGCGCCTCGCTGTTTATGCCTGGCAACAGCATCACCTCGGCGTTGGCCAACGAATTTGCTGAAGCCGAGTCCGGCGTGCATACCGCCGCGCTGATGGAGCTGGGGCTGATCCTGTTTGTCATTACCTTTATCGTGTTGGCCTGTTCCAAACTGATGATCCTGCGCCTGGCGAAAAGTGAAGGAGCGCGTTCATGACCCCCGTTGAACTGCAGGCGCACAGCGCGCTGCTCGCCTCGCGCCGCAAGATGCAGGCATGGCGGCGGATGAAAAACCGCATTGCCCTCACGCTGTCATTACTGACGATGGCCTTCGGCCTGTTCTGGCTGGTGTGGATCCTGTTTTCTACCGTAACGCGCGGCATGGATGGGATGTCGCTGGCACTGTTTACCGAAAACACGCCGCCGCCGAATACGGCGGGCGGCGGCCTGGCCAATGCCCTGGCGGGCAGCGGACTGCTGATCTTCTGGGCGACCGCGGTCGGTACGCCGCTTGGTATTATGGCTGGCATTTACCTGGCCGAATACGGGCGTAAGTCCTGGCTGGCTGAAACGATCAGATTTATCAACGACATACTGCTTTCGGCACCGTCGATCGTGGTTGGGCTGTTTGTTTACACCGTGGTGGTGGCCCAGATGCAGCACTTTTCCGGCTGGGCGGGGATGATCGCGCTGGCGCTGCTACAGATCCCGATTGTGATCCGCACCACTGAAAATATGCTGAAACTGGTCCCGGACAGCCTGCGCGAAGCGGCCTACGCGCTGGGAACGCCGAAATGGAAGATGATTTCGGCCATTACCCTGAAAGCATCGGTCTCCGGTATTCTGACCGGCGTGCTGCTCGCGATAGCGCGTATTGCCGGGGAAACGGCTCCGCTGCTGTTTACCTCGCTGTCGAATCAGTTCTGGAGCACTGACATGATGCAGCCGCTGGCCAACCTGCCGGTGACCATCTTCAAGTTCGCCATGAGCCCGTTTGCCGAATGGCAAAGTCTGGCCTGGGCGGGCGTGCTGATTATTACTCTGTGCGTGCTGTTACTGAATATTCTGGCACGCGTTGTCTTCGCCAAAAGCAAACATTAATTGAGCCGTGCAGCGCAGACGGCGCGGACTAAGTGAGATAAAAATGGTTGATAATACTTCCGCACAGACAATTCAGGTTCGCAATTTGAATTTCTATTACGGAAAATTCCATGCGCTTAAAAACATCAATCTGGATATTGCCAAAAACCAGGTGACGGCGTTTATCGGGCCATCCGGCTGTGGAAAATCCACCCTGTTGCGCACCTTTAACAAGATGTTTTCGCTGTATCCCGATCAGCGGGCGGAAGGCGAGATACTGCTGGATGGCGAAAATATTTTGACCGCCAGCCAGGACATTGCTCTGCTGCGCGCGCGCGTGGGGATGGTCTTCCAGAAGCCAACGCCATTTCCGATGTCGATTTACGACAATATTGCTTTCGGCGTGCGTCTGTTTGAAAAGCTGTCGCGTGCCGATATGGACGAACGTGTGCAGTGGGCACTCACCAAAGCGGCGCTGTGGATGGAAACCAAAGATAAGCTGCATCAGAGCGGTTACAGTCTTTCCGGCGGCCAGCAGCAGCGTCTTTGCATCGCGCGCGGTATCGCCATTCGCCCGGAAGTGCTGCTGCTGGATGAGCCCTGTTCGGCGCTCGACCCGATTTCAACCGGGCGTATTGAGGAGCTGATTACCGAACTGAAACAGGATTACACGGTGGTGATCGTGACTCATAATATGCAGCAGGCAGCTCGCTGCTCCGACCGCACGGCGTTTATGTATCTCGGTGAACTGATTGAGTACAGCGAGACCGATACGCTGTTTACCACACCACAACAGAAGCAGACTGAAGACTATATCACCGGCCGCTACGGTTGATATGGCTGGAGAAAACAATGGATAGCCTGAATCTGAACAAACACATCTCCGGCCAGTTCAATGCCGAGCTGGAGCACATCCGCACCCAGGTTATGACGATGGGCGGCATGGTAGAACAGCAGTTAACGGACGCGATCGTCGCAATGCACAATCAGGATGCAGAGCTGGCCAATAAGGTGATCGAGGGTGACCAGAAGGTCAATATGATGGAAGTGGAGATTGATGAAGCCTGCGTGCGTATCATCGCCAAGCGTCAACCCGCGGCCAGCGACCTGCGTCTGGTCATGGCGATCATCAAAACCATCTCTGAACTGGAGCGCATTGGCGACGTGGCCGAGAAAATTAGCCGCACCGCGCTGGAGAAGTTTTCCCAGCAGCATCAGCCCCTGCTGGTGAGCCTGGAGTCACTGGGGCATCATACCATTCAGATGCTGCATGACGTGCTGGATGCGTTCGCACGTATGGATCTTAACGCGGCGATTGAGATTTACCGCGAGGATAGAAAGGTTGATCAGGAGTACGAGGGCATTGTTCGCCAGCTGATGACCTATATGATGGAAGATCCACGGACCATTCCAAGCGTGCTGACGGCTCTGTTTTGCGCCCGCGCCATCGAGCGTATTGGCGACCGTTGTCAGAATATCTGTGAGATTATTTTCTACTTTATTAAAGGCCACGATTTCCGTCACGTCGGCGGCGACCAGCTGGATAAACTGCTGGCCGGTGACGGCAACGGCAGTAACCCCGCCTGACCTCTCTCTGGCGTGCTGACTCTGCGGCACGCCCTGTTTTGCCAACCCCTCTGCCGCTAAGCGCCTCACTGGCTGGTGACCTGGTCGCCGCTCCTCCTGTGCAGCACCTGTCGGCATCGGAAAGTTCTAACTGTTCATCGCCGCGATCCCTCGTCATATTTAACCCGTCATACGGGTGCCTGATGGATATAAAGCCTGCTCACTCGTGGAAAAATCGGCCTTAAATATAAAGTGATAAAGGTATTTCTCGTTTTTCTTCGTGATTATTTGACGCAGAAAGACGGTTATACCTGACGGGCCGTGGGCGGAAATAAAATAATCGCATTATTTTTATATGCGACCTTTTGTTTTGAATAAAAATGGCATTCGAGGTTTTTTTATTTATTCATATCCTGAATTTTTATTTAACTCTGACTAACCCACTCTCTCGACCTTCCTCTCTTTTTTTATTTTTTACAATAAGTGAAGATATGGTTATTATTGTAAAATATTGTTATTTACAGCAAAGCTTATATCTTTCAACACCGATTATGACCTGTTGCCGATAATTTTTTGCGCGCCGGGGTTGGCAAAGTGTCTCATTTTTATCATTCCTGCGCGGGATTGAATGATGATTAATTGTTTTAACTTAATGTATTTAATGCCTTTTTTCTATTAGAGCCGTGAATTAAGGATGTGTTCATGCTGTTTTTTTTATCTTTAACGTTTCGTACCAGGAGTGATTTTTATGATTATGGGAGATATTTCCTGCCCGCGTTGTAGGGAAAAAAACAGGATACGTCGTAATGGGCGTTCCGCTTCAGGAATACAACGCTACCGCTGTCAGGGCTGTCTGAAAACCTTTCAACTTCATTTCTACTATGCAGGTTCCAGACCTGACATGCAGAGAACGATAAATGAGATGACGAATGAAGGTTTAGAACAGAGAGATATTGCGCGTACGCTCGGCGTGAGTCTTGAAACCGTTCTGCGGCATCTGAAAGATATTAAACAGAATAACGCGGGATCTGAATAAGGCAATCCAGCGTAAATTCAGCCAAGGCCGGCGTACCGGCCTGTCCGCTCTGTTTGTCAGATGCCTTCCCGTTTTTCATCCCTGCTATTGGCCATATCTTCTCTGCAACCGGGGTATACGGGGCTCGGCCTGCGGCCTGAAACGCGGATCATATCGGGTGACAGGGTTAAGGGCGCGCGAAGCGCAATCGGTTGCGAAAAAACCGGGTTATCAACATCCCAAAACCGTATTAATGAGTTAGGATAACCGCCGATAACTTTTCTCCGTATTGGAATCACACAATGACTAATCCCGGTCTGTTACAACGGATTTTTAAACTACAGGAACATGGCACCACCGTGCGTACCGAGGTGATTGCCGGATTTACCACTTTTCTAACGATGGTGTATATCGTCTTCGTGAATCCGCAAATCCTCGGCGTAGCGGGCATGGATACTCAGGCGGTATTTGTCACAACCTGCCTGATCGCCGCTTTCGGCAGCATTCTGATGGGGCTGGTGGCAAACCTGCCCGTTGCGTTGGCTCCGGCAATGGGGCTGAACGCCTTCTTCGCTTTTGTTGTGGTTGGGGCGATGGGAATTTCCTGGCAGATTGGAATGGGTGCCATCTTCTGGGGGGCCGTAGGCCTGCTGCTGCTCACGCTGTTTCGCGTGCGTTACTGGATGATCGCCAACATTCCCTTAAGCCTGCGTGTGGGGATCACGGCCGGTATTGGTCTGTTTATCGCCCTGATGGGGCTGAAGAATACCGGCATTATCGTGCCAAGCGAAGCCACGCTGGTCACCATCGGTAACCTGACGTCACACAGCGTGCTGCTCGGCGCGCTGGGCTTCTTTATTATCGCCGTGCTGGCATCACGCAATATTCATGCGGCGGTGCTGGTATCGATTGTTGTGACAACGGCGATTGGACTGGCCATTGGCGATGTTAAGTTCACCGGCGTTTTCTCCGCGCCGCCTGCCGTCACGTCGGTGATAGGCCAAGTTAACCTGAAGGATTCCCTGAATGTCGGCATGGCCGGTATCATCTTCTCCTTTATGCTGGTTAACCTGTTCGACTCATCAGGCACGCTGATTGGCGTAACGGATAAAGCCGGCCTGAGTGATGAAAAAGGCACGTTCCCGCGCATGAAACAGGCGCTGTATGTCGACAGTATCAGCTCTGTGGCGGGTTCATTGATCGGAACGTCTTCGGTGACGGCCTATATCGAAAGTTCTTCCGGCGTATCTATCGGCGGCCGCACTGGCCTGATGGCGGTCGTGACCGGCCTGCTTTTCCTGCTGGTGATGTTCCTTTCTCCACTGGCCGCTATGGTGCCTGCCTATGCGGCGGCTGGCGCGCTGATCTACGTTGGGGTGCTGATGACGTCAAGCCTGTCGCGCGTGAAATGGGACGATCTGACCGAAGCGGTGCCAGCCTTTGTCACTGCGGTGATGATGCCGTTCAGCTTTTCAATTACAGAAGGTATCGCATTGGGCTTCATCTCTTATTGTGTGATGAAGCTGGGTACCGGGCGCTGGCGTGAAATCAGCCCCTGTGTCGTGGTGGTGGCGCTGCTTTTTGTTGCGAAGATAGTGTTTGTTGACGCACATTAATTCGTACGGGTGGTTACGCCACCCGTATTCTCAGGAGTGATGTATCTGCCTTTCTGCGGGCAGGCTGGTCAGGCGCAGCGTGCAAGGCCCCATATTTTTGGCATGCAGGTTAATCTCTCGCAGTGACTCCAGGGCGTCATCTTCGTGATATTCCCACAACTTTAGTCGGTCATTTCCTGGCGAAAGCGCACAGGACCAGACCAGTAGGGGCTCAACGTCACAGAGCGCCTGAATATCCTGCCTGGTGACGGAGCGTAGCCTGCCAGACGCTGGATGCAGTTGAAGTGAGCCTTCACTATTAATTCCTTCGTCGGTCAGTTTGAGAATGCTTTGGCGCAGGGTCCAGAGTTGAGTTGAGGCCTCAATGGCATCATTCTGCGCGTGGATCCACGCCTTTTCCCCCGAAGAGAGATACTCAAAGTGGCTTTCCAGCGTTTGCCGACTGTGCGCCCGAACCATCTCGATATCCAGCCCAACGTGTTCTGCTTCCTCGGCTAACAGTACCCCAACCACATTACCGGCATAGGCGAAGCTGAAATCAGGTAGGTCAGGATCGGAAAAACGTGGGCGGCCGTTGCTGCTGGCAATCATGCCGGGAAGTTTCGGAATGCCATAGATTTTGAACATCAGTTCAGCGAGTAGGGTGCGGGCCGCCAGAAAACGCGCGCGCCGCCTTTCGTTAAAAATTGAAGCGTATTCAATGACCTGCTGAGGTATTCGGTGGACCTTAGGCCTGCTTTGGGCGAGTGCCCAGCGTGCAAAATGACTTGCCATCTGTCGCTCCATGAAAATGGTCGGGTAATCATTCCTGTAATTGTAGGAATTTCCCTAATATTTTTCATCTGGATTCCATTTATTGGCGCAATTTCAGATTTTAGACATTCCACTATTTTTTTTGCCGGTAGGATTGTGTTCTCCCACCGGCATGATTATTTTCCAATACAGAAGCTGGAGAAAATCCGCCCCAGCAGATCGTCGGAGCTAAACTCGCCGGTGATCTCACTGAGCGCCTGCTGCGCCAGACGCAGTTCTTCCGCCAGTAACTCTCCCGCCCAGGCGGCCAGCAGCTGGTGTTTTCCCTGCTCCAGGTGAGTGGCCGCTAACTCAAGAGCCTGAAGATGGCGGCGGCGGGCGAGAAAACCGCCTTCCATATTGCCGGAAAAGCCCATGCTCGATTTTAAATGGTCGCGCAGGTTTTCAATGCCTTCGCCGGTGCGTGCCGACAGGCGAATAAGTGAGTGACCATTTACTTCTTCAACGCCCCTTGTCTCACCTGTGATATCCGCCTTATTGCGTACCACGGTAACCGGTAATGACTCTGGCAGCCGGGCAATAAAGTCTGGCCAAATCTCTGCCGGGTTTGTGGCCTCCGTGGTGGTTCCATCGACCATAAACAGCACATGATCCGCCTGTTCAATCTCATGCCATGCACGCTCAATGCCAATACGTTCGACCTCATCGCTGGCCTCGCGCAGTCCGGCGGTATCAATGATATGCAGCGGCATTCCGTCAATATGGATATGTTCACGCAGCACGTCACGCGTGGTGCCGGCAATATCGGTCACAATGGCCGCTTCGCGTCCGGCGAGGGCGTTCAGCAGGCTGGATTTACCGGCATTTGGCCGCCCGGCGATCACCACCTTCATCCCTTCACGCAGCAGGCTCCCCTGGCGTGCTTCGCTGCGCACCTCAGCGAGGTTGTGAATGACCTGGTGAAGTTGCGCCTCTATTTTGCCATCCGACAGGAAGTCGATTTCTTCATCTGGAAAGTCGATCGCAGCTTCTACATATATCCGCAGGTGAGTAAGTGCTTCCACAAGATGGTTAACGCGGGTGGAAAAGACGCCCTGTAAGGAGTTGACCGCTGAACGTGCCGCCTGCTCTGAACTGGCATCGATCAGGTCGGCAATTGCCTCCGCCTGGGCCAGATCCAGCTTGTCATTCAGGAAGGCGCGTTCGGAGAACTCACCAGGATTGGCGATGCGCAGTCCGGGTAGCGACAGGATGCGCTTCAGCAGCAGGTCGAGGATCACCGGCCCTCCATGGCCCTGGAATTCCAGCACGTCTTCACCAGTAAAGGAATTCGGGCCGGGAAACCACAGCGCAATTCCCTGATCGAGGGTGCTACCGTCCGCGTCGCGGAACGGCAGATAATCGGCGTAACGTGGTTTTGGCAGTTTACCCAGCAGAAGCTGCGCAACCTCGGCCGCCTTGCTGCCGGAAACACGCAGGATGCCGACGCCGCCACGGCCCGGCGGGGTCGCCTGGGCGACGATGGTATCGCTATGGTTCATGTTGAATTCTCTTTTATGCAAAAAAATAAGGCGGTCAACTGACCGCCTTATGATAGACATCGTGCCTTATTTTAGCACGGACTGAAATTACGCCTTTTTCTTGTCGCGGCTGTGCAGGCCACGTTTTTCCAGCCCGCGGTAAATCAGCTGCTGCTGGAGGATCGTGACCAGGTTACTGACGATGTAGTACAGCACCAGTCCTGACGGGAACCACAGGAAGAAGACGGTGAAAATCACCGGCATAAAGGTCATGATCTTCTGCTGCATCGGGTCGGTCACTGTGGTCGGAGACATCTTCTGAATGAAGAACATCGTCACGCCCATCAGGATCGGCAGGATGTAGTACGGGTCTTGTGCAGCAAGGTCATGGATCCACAGCGCGAACGGCGCATGGCGCAGCTCCACCGAGCCCATCAGCATGTAATACAGGGCCAGGAAGATAGGCATCTGGATAACCAGCGGCAGACAGCCACCCAGCGGGTTGACCTTCTCTGCCTTGTACAGCGCCATCATTTCCTGGCTCATACGCTGCTTATCATCACCTAAACGCTCACGCATTGCCTGAATCTTGGGCTGCAGCATGCGCATTTTTGCCATTGAGGTGTACTGCGCTTTGGTCAGCGGGTACATGATGCCGCGCACGATAAAGGTGATAACGATAATTGAGAAGCCCCAGTTACCGATAAAGCCATGCAGGAATTTCAGCAGCTTAAACAGCGGCTGCGAGATAAACCATAGCCAGCCATAATCCACGGTCAGATCAAGATGTGGCGCAACCGCCGCCATTTTGTCCTGAATTTCAGGTCCAACCCACAGCGTAGCTGCCAGCTGCTGCTGGGAACCTGCGGCGACGATCACCGGTGCAGATTTATAACCGATAGCGGCAACACCGTTACCCAGATTGCTGGTATAAAGGGTGTTGCTGCCCGCCGTCTGCGGGACCCATGCGGTGGCGAAATACTGCTGTAGCATCGCTACCCAACCATTGTTAGTGGTGGTGCTGAGATTTTCGTTATCGCGGATGGTATCGAATTTGTACTTCTCGTAGTTGGTTTCGCTGCTGGAGTAAGCCGCACCACGGAAGGTATGCAGGGCAAAATTGCTGCTGCCGGTATCGCGATGCTTCGGCAGGTCAATTGTCTGCTTCAGCTGACCAAACATCGACACTTCCAGCGGCTGCTGGGTGGTGTTGTTGATCTGATAATCGACGCCGATAGCATATTCACCGCGCTTCAGGACGAAAGTCTTGGTGTAGGTGACGCCATTTTCTGCGGTAAAGGTCAGCGGGATACGCAGCTCGCCCTGCCCATTGGCAAGCTCGAAATGATCCTGACCGCTGGTGTAAAGAGGGCGTGCGCCGTTAGCCGGGTTATCCGGGCCGTTACGCCCTGTCAGGCCGCTCTGCGCCTGATAGAGGAAGCCTGGAGTGGATTCCAGCAGCAGGAAAGGCTGGTCTGAACCCAGTTTATCCGGGTAGGTCAGCAGCTGTGCCTGATCGATGTCGCCACCGCGCGTATTAATGTTTAAAGACAGGACATCAGTCTTAACGGTGATCGTTTTGCCCTGTCCGCTGGCAGGTACACCCTGATTGACGGCATCACCTGCTGCGCTGGTCGTGTTCTGTGTGGTCTGGGTTTGCAGTGGCTGCGGAGCGTTATCCGTCTGCCAGGCTTGCCAGATCATAAAGGACACGAACAGAAAAGCGATGAGGAAGAGATTGCGTTGCGAATCCATCGTTAATGTTCTCTGGTATCAATGGTTGTGTGGCGGCACCGGGTCGTCGCCACCCGGGTTCAAAGGGTGGCATTTTAATATGCGTTTCATCGCCAACCAACTCCCTTTTACTATCCCAAACCGACGCAACGCCTCGATAGCGTATTGCGAACAGCTGGGATGAAAACGGCAGTGGGGTCCTAACAGCGGGCTGATAACGCGTTGATAGACGCGTACCAGCCCGATTAAGAGCCGCGAGCCAAGCGACAATGGCGACGCCATAATTTCTCCAACGCTTCCGTCAGTGCATGGTTATCCAGCTCACCAATGCCCTTTTTTGCAACGATCACAAAGTCCATCGCCGGAAGTTCATGCTGACGCAGGCGGAAACTTTCTCGGGTCAATCGCTTGATCCGATTGCGTTCATGCGCACGTTTAACATGTTTTTTCGCGACGGTAAGACCGATGCGGGGATGCCCCAGCGCGTTCAGGCGGCCGAGAATGGTGATTTGCGGCGTGCCAGCCCGTTGTGGCTGCTGGAAGACGAAAGTGAAGTGAGTGGGAGTTAACAAACGTAACTCCCTGGGAAATGCGAGCTTAACCACTCAGCGGTTAGCTTTTATTACTTAGAAACGGTCAGACGAGAACGGCCTTTAGCACGACGACGTGCCAGAACCTGACGACCATTTTTATTTGCCATACGAGCACGGAAACCGTGTGAACGGTTACGCTTCAGTACGGACGGTTGAAAAGTGCGTTTCATGGCGATTTCTACCTAAACTTGAAAAATTTCACTTGTGACGCGTATCTGGCCCGAAAAAAAGACCGACGCCTCAGTGTGTCTTTAATAAAGAGGCGGGATTGTAATAATTGTACAGTCCAGAGTCAATTTACTTCGCGTGCAAAGCGCGTCTTGATTGCCCGTAGTGAACCTAAAAATCATCCAAAAGGGCTATGGCGCACATGCCGGGGCAAGAATTATACGGCGTCCGCTAAAAATCGCAAGGATCGCGCAGGATCTTAACGCGATCCGTCGACGTCATATTGTCCATCTTAGCGAGCCGAGCCGATTGATTTCACAAATTGCGGACGATGCGGAGTGCCTTTTGCACAAGGTGGCGTAAACTTATCCTCAGGATCCGCACCTGTGGATAAATTGGATCAAAACTGTGTAGAAAGTGAAGATCTCTGTCGCGCTTTACGCTATGATCCGCCCTTCCGCTAGAGATCCTCCGGGTCGATCGTTCTCGAAAGCATGAAAGATATCGGGCACGGGCGGAGTAACCGCGGATAGCGGTTCGCATGCGTCTCTTCGGCATGCGTCAACAATGATGAAATTATCGCTTCAGTACCTTTGTTACTTATCGAACTTTTTCGAGTGGAGTCCGCCGTGTCACTTACGCTTTGGCAACAGTGTCTTGCCCGCCTGCAGGATGAACTACCTGCCACCGAATTCAGCATGTGGATACGCCCCTTGCAGGCCGAGCTGAACGACAATACGCTGGCCTTGTATGCACCAAACCGTTTTGTGCTCGACTGGGTTCGAGATAAATACCTCAATAACATCAATGCGTTGCTAAATGAGTTCTGCGGGGCGAACGTGCCTTTGCTGCGCTTTGAAGTGGGCAGCAAGCCCGTGGCTCAGGCGATCAGTCAGCCGGTAATGGTCAGCGCACATGCCAGCGCACCCGGCGTGGTGAGCCGCCCGGCACCCACTCGCCCGAGCTGGGATAACGTGCCGGCATTGGCAGAGCTTTCCTACCGCTCAAACGTCAATACCAAACATAATTTCGACAACTTTGTTGAGGGTAAATCAAACCAGCTGGCGCGTGCGGCGGCACGTCAGGTGGCCGATAACCCCGGCGGGGCGTATAACCCCCTGTTCCTTTATGGCGGTACGGGCCTGGGTAAAACTCACCTGTTACATGCGGTGGGGAACGGGATCATGGCGCGTAAACCCAACGCGAAAGTGGTGTATATGCACTCCGAGCGTTTCGTGCAGGATATGGTTAAGGCGCTGCAGAACAACGCGATCGAAGAGTTTAAACGCTACTATCGCTCGGTTGATGCGCTGCTAATCGATGATATTCAGTTCTTTGCTAATAAAGAGCGCTCGCAGGAAGAATTTTTCCACACCTTCAACGCCCTGCTTGAAGGTAATCAGCAGATCATCCTGACCTCGGATCGTTACCCGAAAGAGATCAACGGGGTTGAAGATCGCCTGAAATCGCGCTTCGGTTGGGGATTGACGGTCGCGATCGAGCCGCCGGAGCTGGAAACTCGCGTAGCGATCCTGATGAAGAAAGCCGATGAAAATGACATTCGCCTGCCGGGCGAAGTGGCTTTCTTTATTGCCAAACGTCTGCGTTCAAACGTACGCGAGCTGGAAGGGGCGCTGAACCGGGTGATCGCCAATGCCAACTTCACCGGCCGTGCGATTACTATCGATTTCGTGCGTGAAGCGCTACGTGACCTGCTGGCGTTGCAGGAGAAGCTGGTGACCATCGATAATATTCAAAAGACGGTGGCTGAATATTATAAAATTAAGGTGGCCGACCTGCTGTCGAAGCGCCGTTCGCGTTCGGTGGCCCGTCCGCGCCAGATGGCGATGGCGATGGCAAAAGAATTGACCAACCACAGTCTGCCGGAAATCGGTGATGCTTTTGGGGGTCGTGATCATACCACGGTGCTACATGCCTGCCGTAAAATCGAGCAGCTGCGTGAAGAGAGTCACGACATTAAAGAAGATTTCTCAAATCTAATCAGAACATTATCTTCCTGACTATGAAATTTACTGTAGAACGTGAGCTTTTACTCAAACCATTACAGCAGGTAAGCAGCCCGCTGGGTGGCCGTCCAACGCTGCCGATCCTCGGCAACCTGTTGTTACAGGTAACGGAAGGCACCCTGTTGCTGACCGGTACCGATCTGGAAATGGAAATGGTGGCGCGCGTTGCGCTAACGCAGGATCATGAGCCGGGTGCGACCACCGTGCCCGCGCGCAAGTTCTTTGATATCTGCCGTGGCCTGCCGGAAGGGGCAGAAATTGCGGTGATACTGGAGGGCGAAAGAATGCTGGTGCGCTCAGGCCGCAGCCGTTTCTCTCTGTCTACCCTGCCAGCCAGCGATTTTCCGAATCTTGATGACTGGCAGAGCGAGGTTGAGTTCACCTTGCCGCAGGCCACCATGAAGCGCCTGATCGAAGCCACCCAGTTTTCTATGGCCCATCAGGACGTGCGTTACTACCTGAACGGGATGCTGTTTGAAACCGAAGGTGATGAGCTACGCACCGTGGCCACCGACGGTCATCGCCTGGCGGTATGCTCCATGCCGGTCGGCCAGTCGTTGCCGAGCCATTCGGTGATCGTGCCGCGTAAAGGCGTCATTGAGCTGGTGCGACTGCTGGACGGCGGTGACAGCCTGTTGCAGGTACAGATCGGTAGCAATAATATCCGTGCTCATGTGGGTGACTTTATCTTCACTTCCAAGCTGGTGGATGGTCGTTTCCCTGATTATCGCCGCGTATTGCCGAAGAACCCGGATAAGACCCTCGATGCCAGCTGCGATCTGCTGAAGCAGGCCTTTTCCCGTGCGGCGATCCTCTCAAACGAGAAGTTCCGCGGCGTTCGTCTGTACGTGAGCGAAAATCAGCTGAAAATTACCGCTAATAACCCGGAGCAGGAAGAGGCGGAAGAGATGCTGGACGTCACTTATGGTGGCACCGACCTCGAAATAGGCTTTAACGTCAGCTATGTTCTGGACGTGTTAAACGCGTTGAAGTGCGAAAACGTGCGTCTGCTGCTGACCGATTCCGTCTCCAGCGTGCAGATTGAAGATGCGGCCAGTCAGTCTGCCGCCTATGTCGTTATGCCGATGAGGTTGTAATTTATCGGGCTAACGTGCTTGCCATTTTGGGATTGGGCAGTGCCCAAAATCCTCACGTACTTTGTGTACGCTGTGGTTTTTGCGCGCTGGCCGCACCCAAACTGCCTGCACCGTTGACGCCCTGGTTTATCGTCAAGAAAAGACAGGGCGATGCCGCATCATCGCCTGTTTTGGGATTTCCTCCGCTATGGCTTTAACCCGCCTGCTTATCAAAGACTTCCGTAATATCGAAAACGCGGACCTGGCGCTGGCTCCGGGGTTTAACTTCCTGGTCGGGCCAAACGGCAGTGGCAAAACCAGCGTGCTGGAAGCGATTTATACTCTCGGCCACGGCCGTGCGTTTCGCAGCTTGCAGGCCGGTCGGGTGATCCGCCATGACCAGGACGCCTTTGTCCTGCACGGGCGTATCGCCACTGCCGAACGTGAAATTTCCGTTGGGCTGACGAAAAATCGCGCCGGTGACAGTAAGGTACGCATTGACGGCAGCGACGGTCATAAAGTGGCCGAGCTGGCGCAGATGTTGCCCATGCAGCTGATTACGCCGGAGGGGTTCACCCTGCTGAACGGCGGACCCAAATATCGCCGGGCCTACATCGACTGGGGCTGTTTTCACAACGAGCCGGGTTTTTTTCACGCCTGGAGCAATCTGCGTCGGCTGCTGAAGCAGCGAAACGCCGCGCTGCGCCAGGTTTCGCGCTACCAGCAGATCCGCGCCTGGGACCAGGAGCTGGCTCCGCTGGCCGAGCAGATCAGCCAGTGGCGTGCAGCCTACAGCGAAGCCATTGCGGCGGATATCAGCGCCACCTGTGCGCAGTTCCTGCCCGAATTTCAGCTGAGCTTCTCCTTCCAGCGCGGCTGGGACAAAGAGAGTCATTACGCTGAGCTGTTGGAACGCAACTTCGAGCGCGACCGCGCGCTCACCTACACCGCCAGCGGCCCGCACAAAGCGGATTTCCGCATTCGTGCAGAGGGCACGCCGGTGGAAGATTTGCTGTCACGCGGCCAGTTAAAGCTGCTGATGTGCGCCCTGAGGCTGGCGCAGGGTGAGTTTCTCACCCGACAGAACGGGCAACGTTGCCTGTATCTGATAGATGATTTTGCCTCTGAGCTGGATGAGACACGCCGCCACCTGCTGGCAGCGCGTTTAAAAGCCACTCAGGCCCAGGTTTTTGTCAGTGCCATTGCCGCGGAGCACGTCTTCGACATGACTGACGAAAAGGGCAAGATGTTCCACGTAGAACAAGGTAAAATAGCGGTTCAACCTGAAGATTAAACGAGCGAGAAAAGTTGATGTCGAATTCTTATGACTCCTCCAGTATCAAAGTTCTCAAGGGGCTGGATGCGGTACGCAAGCGCCCGGGTATGTACATCGGCGATACGGATGACGGCACCGGTCTGCATCACATGGTATTTGAGGTCGTGGATAACGCCATTGACGAAGCCCTCGCCGGTCACTGCTCCGATATTCTTGTGACTATTCATGCCGATAACTCTGTATCGGTACAGGATGATGGCCGTGGTATCCCTACCGGTATTCACGAAGAAGAGGGGATCTCTGCCGCTGAAGTGATCATGACCGTGCTGCATGCCGGCGGTAAGTTTGACGATAACTCTTATAAAGTGTCCGGCGGCCTGCACGGCGTGGGCGTTTCCGTGGTTAACGCCCTGTCGGAAAAACTGGAACTGACCATCCGTCGTGAAGGCAAAGTTCACCAGCAGGTCTACGTTCACGGCGTACCCCAGGCCGCGCTGAATGTCACCGGTGAAACCGACCTGACCGGAACGCGCGTGCGTTTCTGGCCGAGCCACCAGACGTTTACCAACGTTGTCGAATTCGAATACGAGATCCTGGCAAAACGCCTGCGTGAGCTGTCGTTCCTGAACTCCGGCGTCTCCATCAAGCTGGAAGATAAGCGTGACGGTAAGACCGATCATTACCACTATGAAGGCGGTATCAAGGCGTTCGTTGAGTATCTGAACAAAAACAAAACGCCTATCCATCCCAACGCGTTCTATTTCTCCACTGAGAAAGACGGCATTGGCGTGGAAGTGGCCCTGCAATGGAACGACGGTTTCCAGGAAAACATCTACTGCTTTACCAACAATATTCCGCAGCGCGACGGCGGTACGCACCTGGCAGGCTTCCGCGCCGCCATGACCCGTACCCTGAATGCCTACATGGATAAAGAAGGTTACAGCAAGAAGGCCAAAGTGAGCGCCACCGGTGACGATGCGCGTGAAGGTCTGATTGCGGTGGTCTCGGTCAAAGTGCCGGACCCGAAATTCTCCTCACAGACCAAAGATAAGCTGGTCTCCTCTGAGGTGAAGTCGGCGGTTGAACAGCAGATGAATGAACTGCTGGCTGAATACCTGCTGGAGCATCCGGGCGATGCGAAAATCGTGGTTGGAAAAATCATTGATGCGGCCCGTGCGCGTGAAGCGGCACGTCGTGCACGCGAAATGACCCGCCGTAAAGGCGCGCTGGACCTGGCAGGGCTGCCGGGCAAGCTGGCCGACTGCCAGGAACGCGACCCGGCGCTGTCTGAAATCTACCTGGTGGAGGGCGACTCCGCCGGTGGTTCAGCCAAACAGGGCCGCAATCGTAAAAATCAGGCCATCCTGCCGTTGAAGGGTAAAATCCTCAACGTCGAGAAGGCGCGCTTCGATAAGATGCTGGCTTCGCAGGAAGTAGCCACGCTGATCACTGCGCTGGGCTGCGGTATCGGTCGTGACGAATACAACCCGGACAAACTGCGCTATCACAGCATTATCATCATGACCGATGCTGACGTCGACGGCTCGCATATCCGTACCCTGCTGCTGACCTTCTTTTATCGCCAGATGCCGGAAATCATCGAGCGCGGCCACGTCTATATTGCGCAGCCACCGCTGTACAAGGTAAAAAAAGGCAAGCAGGAACAGTACATTAAAGACGACGAGGCGATGGATCAGTACCAAATTGCCATCGCCCTCGACGGTGCCACGCTGCACGCCAATGACAGCGCTCCGGCGCTGGGCGGCAAGCCGCTGGAAGACCTGGTGTCTGAGTTCAACAGCACGCGCAAGATGATCAAACGCATGGAGCGCCGCTATCCGATGGCGCTGCTGAATGCGCTGATTTACCACGCCACGCTGGGTGACGTGTCGGCACAAGCGCCGGTACAGAACTGGCTGGACGGTCTGGTGACGTATCTCAACGATAACGATCAGCACGGCAGCAGCTACAGCGGCATGGTGCGTGAAAACCGCGAACTGCATCTCTTCGAGCCGGTACTGCGCGTGCGTACGCACGGTGTGGATACCGATTATCCGCTGGATAACGAATTTGTTCTCGGCGGTGAATATCGCAAAATCTGCGCGCTTGGCGAGCAGCTGCGTGGCCTGATCGAAGAAGATGCGTATATCGAACGGGGTGAACGCCGCCAGCCGATTGCCAGCTTTGAACAGGCGATTGAGTGGTTAGGCAAAGAGTCGCGCCGTGGCCTGTCGGTTCAGCGCTACAAAGGTCTGGGAGAAATGAACCCGGAGCAGCTGTGGGAAACCACTATGGACCCGGACAGCCGCCGTATGCTGCGCGTGACGATTAAAGACGCCGTTGCGGCCGATCAGCTGTTTACCACGCTGATGGGCGATGCGGTAGAACCTCGTCGCGCCTTTATTGAAGAAAACGCCCTGCGCGCCGCCAATATCGATATCTGATCCCGCTCCAGACAATCCGGCAGCCCCAGCGTTGCCGGATTGCCCCGTTGGTTCCCCGCAGATCGCGTCACTTCAGGTCTGATAAGGTTTACCTCCCCCACGCACTATCTCCCTTCAGTCCCGGCTTTGCTTCCCCTTCGATGGATCTTTTTTCTGCGACAGATCGGGTATGTTACGAAAGGGCAGCTTCCTCACGTCTGTGTTTTTACGTTTTCGTTTATCCCTGACTGTTGGCCAAAAAATGAGAATATCGGCGAGGATGTCCAGTAGCCCATTCATAGCAGAATAACTCCTGTCGATTTTCAGTGACGGATGCTGATAGTAACAGACACAGCGCTCTCTCAATTGAGCGGATGATTGCTGCATCAAGCTTTCGCACACTCCGGCTGGTCAATGTGAACTGAATCGCGCTAGCATGCAGAGATACCGTTAGCTAACGAGGATGATATGGCGATTAAACTGATTGCGATTGATATGGACGGCACGTTACTTAATCCGCAGCATGAGATAACGCCACGGGTCAGACAGGCGATTCAAACGGCGCGTGATAAGGGCGTTGCGGTTGTTCTTGCCACCGGGCGGCCGTTTATCGGCGTACAGCGCTATTTGCAGGAACTGGGCTTACAACAGGAAGGCCAGTACTGCATTACCAATAATGGCGCGCTGGTGCAGCAGGCGGCTGACGGCGAATGTGTGGCGGAAGTGGCGCTCACCTTCGAGGATTATCTCTATTTTGAACAGCTGTCACGTACGCTGGGCGTGCATTTCCAGGCGCTAAGCAAAACCGAGCTGTTTACCGCGAATAAGGATATCAGCGAATACACCGTCCATGAGTCGTGGATGACCGGTATTCCCCTGCGTCACCGCAGCGTCAGTGAAATGGATCGCAACCTGACCTTCCCGAAGGTGATGATGATCGATCCTCCTGAACTGCTGGACGCGGCCATTGCCCGCATTCCGCACGAAGCGTTACAGCGCTATACCATTATGAAAAGTTCGCCTTACTACCTCGAAATTCTCGACAAGCGGGTGAATAAAGGGGCGGGCGTACGGCTGCTGGCAGAGCGACTGAAGCTTTCAAGCGACGAAGTGATGGCGATTGGCGACCAGGAAAACGACCTGGCGATGCTGGAGTATGCCGGTACCGGCGTGGCCATGGGCAACGGCATTGATAAGGTGAAGGCTGTGGCGCAGTTTGTCACCAAAACCAACGCAGAAGACGGTGTTGCCTGGGCGATTGAGAAGTTCGTACTTTAACCGGGCGGATCGCTGACCGATACCATCATGGCTGTGAATGGATTACCCTTAGCAAAACCGTGCTAAGGGTATTTCCGATGAAAGAAAACCAGCTTACATTTGCGCCGCGCAATCATCAGCTTACCAATATTAACGTCTGGACCGCCGACGGTCAGTGGCTGGCTTATGACGTGCGCCCTAACGGCGCCTCTTTTACCGGACTGACCATTGAGCGGATACATATCGGCAGCGGTAGCACCGAGGTGCTGTATCAGGCGCGCAACGGTGCCTATGTTGGTGTGGTTACCGTCAGTCCCGATCTGCCGCCGCGCTATGCGTTTATTCACGGCCCGGAACACCCGGACGAGCGCTGGCACTATGACTTTCATCATCGGCGCGGCGTGGTGGTTCAGCAAGGACGAGCAGAAAATCTTGACGCCTGTGATATCACACCGCCATTTACCGCCGGAGCGCTGCGCGGCGGTTCCCATGTGCACGTCTTCAGCCCGGACGGATCGCGTCTGAGCTTTACCTATAACGATCATGTGATGCACGAGTGGGATCTACGACAGGATCTGCGTAACGTGGGGATCGCCCTGCCGCTGCATGCGGTTTGTCCACCGAAAAGACATCCGCGAGAATACGATGGCAGCCATTATTGCGTGTTGGTGAGCCGGACCACGGCCACGCCGCGGCCGGGCAGCGACGACATCAATCGCGCTTACGAAGAGGGCTGGGTGGGCAATCGGGGCTACCTGCGCGCCGATGGCAGCCGGCAACGCTGGGCGCTGGCGTTTATCGGCGACACGCTCTCGGCCAGCGGGGAAAAAGTGGCTGAGGTGTTTATCGTCGATTTGCCGGAGAAAAATGCTGATTATGCCATTCCCGGTCAGGCGCCGCTGGAAGGAACGGCGATGACGTTGCCCGCGCCTCCCGCCGGCGTCAAACAGAAGCGCCTGACTTATACCGATCAAAGAGCTTATCCGGGCCTGGCGACCACGCCGCGCCACTGGTTGCGCAGCTCGCCCGACGGTAGCGCGATTGCGTTTCTGATGAAGGATGACGTGGGGCGGGTACAGCTGTGGACGGTTTCACCGCTGGGAGGGTTGCCCCGGCAGGTCACGCGCTGCGACAGCGATATTCAGTCAGCGTTTAGCTGGCATCCTGACGGCCGCGGGCTGGCGTTTGTTTATGACAACAGCATTACCGTCTGTGATATTGCCAGCGGGGCGTTACGCAGGATCAGTGAGCGCAGCGCTACCCCACCGGTGGCGGATGCGGTGGTCTTCTCCCCGGATGGAAGGCGGGTGGCCTTTATGCGTGACTGTGCCGATCACCGTCAGATATTTACGGTGCGGGTTGACTGGCCGGAGCCGGGGCGATCGTCTGCGACATGATGGTATCCGTGTGGTTAGCCTGCTCGCTACGGCGTACGCGCTCACCGGGTGAATCGCGATCGCCAGATGTCACATAATCGACCGGCAACAGCAGCGTATCGAGTAGGGCGGAGAAAGGCAGGTCGATTAACGCCATTGGCCGCATAATCCAGCTGCTGTTTTCATCGGTGAGAACGGCCGCGCTGGCTCGTGTTCCGGGATAGTAGCCCGTGTTGGGGCCAGTGTGTGCCATCATACTGGAGCAGCCGCTGGCGCTGGCCAGAGACAAACAGGCAACAAAGCCGGCAATGTGGCAACGCTTAAATGCTTTCATTTTATAATCCCTTTAGTCACAACAAGTCCGGCTGATAATAGTTGCCAGCGCGTGGGATAACCTATCCCTTTCCCTTCAGTGGTGGCTGGTGCGCAATGCCGATGAGTTCATCCTTGAGTGTAAGACATTCGCTGATTTCAGGTTAAAAAAAACCGCATTTATCCCCTTGAAAGCGTATCCGGCACCACCATCTTATGACTACGCTCAGTAAAACCCGTGCCGACAGGGCGGTGTTTTTCTGCAGCGGCGGCCCGTCCATTGTGGAGGGTTGCGTGCCAAAATCAATCAATAACTCGCTGAATATCAGGAGCTGAAAATGCGTAACTTCGATCTTGCCCCGCTTTATCGTTCATCCATTGGTTTTGACCGTCTGATTAACCTGCTGGAAACCAATCAGAGTCAGGGAAACAATGGCGGTTACCCGCCGTACAACGTTGAGCTGGTGGCTGAGAATCACTACCGTATTACGATTGCCGTGGCGGGGTTCGCCGAAAGCGAGCTGGATATCACCTCCCATGACAATCTTCTGAGCGTACGGGGTTCGCACCCTGACGAACAGCAGGAGCGTACCTGGCTTTACCAGGGCATCGCCGAGCGCAACTTTGAGCGCAAATTCCAGCTGGCTGAGCATGTGCATGTCCGAAATGCACGGCTGGAGAATGGGTTACTCTATATCGATCTGGAGCGCGTGGTGCCCGAAGCCAACCAGCCTCGCCGTATCGACATTATGAAATAAGCCCTTTACGCGGGTCGCCTATCCGGCGACCCTGAATCAGCTGGTTCCGCCTCTAACAGAGAGTGACCCTGACAAAAAACCGCCACGCCGAGTAAAAAATCACTGCGATGGTCAGAAAAATAACGCTGGTTGATTTAAATTTCGTTTTCTGCAAAAAATAAAAACAGGGTACTAACAATATTATCGCTAACGTAACGGTGAAATCTCTTATATCATCAACAACAAATGCCCTGTGAGCCATACAGGCATTTCTAATTTCAACCCCATCAATCAGACTCTCCTCTTTAAATGAAGAAAGAAGATAAATCACGGGGAACAACATGATATAATAAATATATATCGTCACCTTTCCCATTTAGTATCCTCTCATTATTCTGGCTATCGTTTCTTTTTTCTCAATAATACGGCGACCATATGAACTATATTCTCTTATGGGGTCTCCTAACGGCGCTGATATTGAACGTATGAAGTCAGCTTTCTTCCTTTCAGTACCGCGATTATAGCGAGACCCCGCCAGTGTAATTTGTTCATCAGTTAAGTTAACCCTGTCTTGTAAGGCAGCGTTATCGAATAAAATGAGTTTTCTGAGGTGCTGAGCTACGGCTCTTATATTGAAGGGATCAGAAAGCAGGTATGTGGCTAACCTGTCTGGAGCACCACCCACTTCAGCAGCCGCCACGCCAGCTAAAAGTATAACCGGAACTCATTCCTCTCTCGCAATATTATTGATTAAATTTCTGTGATAGGTTAAGTACGCTGCCTTATATGCCCACAAATAATAATCACCTGTGGCAAGTCTAATGTTTTTAGGTGATATTTTGTATCTCACCGTCCCAAATAAAGTGAATTTTGGGAAGCCATTTCATCTACCTTGCAATATTCGTTATAAGGCATATCATCAGTCTTTTTTATTTTATATATTAGCGTTGCTGTTCCATATTATTAATTTGACCCATAGAAAAAGCATGATCAATTGATTTAATGACTGACGACGGTCAAGCTTTATACAGATTTTTCAGCCGTTATCTCTGTTGTTGTTCATCAGATGCGGAGAGCCGGGGCACCGCTTTTGCGTCGTACCCCTGTACCCGTGGACAATTCCACAGATGACCCCGGTATTACCCTTCGCGGTGCGCCCGCTCAATCTCTTCTGCCAGAATGGCAATCCCGCGCTCAATCTTGTCACTGTCCGGCACATAGTTCATGCGCATGCACTGGTGCGTGTGCGGCCACTCCTGTTCCAGTCCGGGGAAGAAGAGCTGCCCGGGCACCATCAATACGCCGCGCTGTTTCAGGCGCTGATACAGCACTTCCGTAGTTATCGGCAGGTCCCTGAACCACAGCCAGAGGAATATCGCTCCTTCAGGTTTATGGATCAGGCAGCGATCTGCGGTTAAATAGCGGCGAATAACGGCAATCGTCTGGTTAACGCGCTGCTGATAAAACGGTTTTATCACCTGTTCTGACAGCCGCAGCAGGTCACCGCGCTGGATCATCTCGTTGGCGATAGCCGGGCCCATGCTGCCGGGGGCCAGGCTGATAATGCCGTTCATATTGCCGATGGCGGAGATGACCTTTTCATCGGCGATAATAATGCCACAGCGCGAACCGGGCAGTCCGAGCTTTGACAGACTCATACACAGGATGATGTTCGGGTTCCACAGGGGCCGTACTTCGCTGAAGATAATGCCGGGAAACGGCAGGCCGTAGGCGTTGTCGATCAGCAGTGGGATATGATGCTGCTGTGCCAGGGCATCCAGCTTTATCAGCTCCTCGTCAGTAATGACGTTTCCGGTGGGATTGGTTGGGCGTGAAACGCAGATCAGACCGGTATCTTCGCCAATATGAAGATGTTCAAAGTCGACGTGGTATTTAAACTGGCCTTCCGGCAGCATTTCAATATTTGGCCGCGTGGAGACAAAAAGATCTTCATCCAGCCCCGCATCGGCATAGCCCAGGTACTCCGGTGCCAGCGGAAACAGGACGCGTTTCCTGCTGCCATCTTGACGCCGACCGGCGTAGAGGTTGAACAGATAGAAGAAGGCGCTCTGGCTGCCGTTGGTTAATGCGATATTTTCCGGCGCTATCTGCCAGCCGAACTGTTCACGCAGCAGGCCAGACAGTGAATCCAGCAGCGCGCTTTTGCCGCGTGGGCCGTCGTAATTGCACAGGGCTTCCGTCAGCTTTCCTTCATCGTGCATCTGTTGCAGCAGCTGCTGGAAATAGGCGTCCATCTCTGGGATGTGCGCGGGGTTGCCGCCGCCCAGCATGACTGTCCCAGGGGTTCGAAGCCCTTCCCCCATATCTTCCATCAGACGTGTAATACCTGAATGCCGCGTAAATTTTTCGCCAAATGCTGAAAAGCTCATACCCTGTTAATCACTTGTTATCCACACAAGGGCATCACCTTAACGCCAGCACCCGTGTGATGCAATAACGGGAACACGAGATCGGTGCGTGCAGGGAACGATGACCGGCGGATCGTTTTTCCCAGGTGAAACAACCGTTAACCATCGCACAATATGGATGTAAGAAAGCCAACTCAACTATAAATAAGTGATGCAGCACGCGTTTTATTAAGCTGATAAAAGCAATAAACCGGGCGGTGATGGCTGTCACGGTTTTATCCTGCTGCGGTTTGTAGTCTTAGCCGGGTTAAAGCTAAATCAATTCAGCTAAAGGCATGAAAAAATGAAAAAGAGAATTCTGGCAGGGGTAGTGATGGCGGTTATCAGCGGTCAGGCGGCAGCACAAAGCTGGTTGCTGACGGATGCTGAAAGCGGTACTGAAAAGGGAAACTGGCAGATAGACAGCCAGCAGCTGAAGCTGTCGGGGGAGCGCTTCAGCATTCAGCAAAAAGTTCTGCATGGGGGGAAGCAGGAGGGCAGCAAGGTGCTGACCTTAACCAGTCAGAACGGTTTGACTATCGCACTTAGCCCAAGCCGTGGCATGGACCTGCTGCATGTTAACGGCCACGGCGTCCGTCTTGGCTGGGACTCTCCGGTTCAGGACGTGGTCAATCCGGCCTATATGAACCTGGAAAGCCGCAACGGCACGGGCTGGCTGGAAGGTTTCAACGAGATGATGGTGCGCTGCGGTTTTGAGTGGACGGGGCACCCGGTAAATAAAGACGGGGTGCTTTATACCCTGCACGGCAAGGCGGGGAATACCCCGGCATCAAAGGTGGAGGTGACGGTGGACGACCGCGCCCCGCATGAGATCCGCATTCGCGGGCTGCTCAAAGAAGCCACCTTTAAAAAAGCCAAACTCGACACCTGGACCGAGCTGCGCTATGTGCCCGGTTCTGATTCATTCACCGTACATGACGTGTTAACCAATCAGGCCGATTATCCCCACGATTACCAAATTATTTATCACAGCAATTTTGGTACGCCGATCCTCGAAAAGGACGCGCGCTTTATTGCTCCGCTGAAGTCGGTCTCGCCGTTTAACGACTATGCGAAAAAAGGGCTGGACGGCTGGGATCGCTATGGCGCTCCGACCAAAGATTTCGATGAAATGGTGTTTAACCTGACGCCGAAAGCCGACAGCAGCGGAAAAACCGTGGCGGCGGTCATTAACGCTAAGGGGGATAAAGGCGCATCCATCGAATTTGATACCCATCAGCTGCCGCTGCTGACCATGTGGAAAAACACCGATACGCTGAAACAGGGATATGTTACCGGCATTGAGCCTGGAACCAACTACGCCTATCCGGTGACGATTGAGAAAGAGCAGGGACGGGTGAAGCAGCTGCAGCCAGGGCAGAGCACTGAATTTACGCTGACCTATACGCTGCTGAAAGACGCCGGCGCGGTGCAAAAAGTTGAAGAGCGCGTGCGTCAGATTCAGGGCAGCGAAGCCGTGACGGTAAATGAAACGCCGATCGCTAAGGAGTAATCAGCGCTGCGTCTGGACGGAAGTGCAGGTTACCGGGTTCTGCGGTTGCACACGTTTTAACCAGGGTGGTACACCTCACGTATATAGAGCCAGCGGTAGACTGGATGTAGTTTTTTACATCCAGACATTTACAGGAGGTAATATCATGCGTGGAGTGGCAAAAACTGAGGGTTCGATCTCTGGAACTTATCGAACAACAGAGGGCGCAAACGGTCCCCAAGACGCATTTACCCGTTCGTTAAAAGGGGTGGGAAACAGCTCTCAACCAAAAAATAACCAGCGAAGCGGCGACGGAGCTGAAAAAAAAGGAGGGGGAGGAGTGACTAGAGATAAAGCAGGCAATATGACGATATCTGGAGTCAAAGGTGTTCATATAGGAAAGACAACCGTGTTCGATGTCTGTTCTGCGCCGAAGAAGAAATAGCGCATACATCCAAGACGTCGTTTCTCTCTATTAAGATGATGGCGACTTCACGTTCGTTCCACTGCCGGTAAGTCATCTGCATCGTCAGTACAGGACATACTCCGGCAAGGGTTGCCGCAACGCCCGGACAGAATGGTAAAAGAACAAAAGGTCGCGATGGCGACCTTTTTGACGGATGGGCGCTGCGGAACAGGCACACTGCGGTTGTGCCCTGAACACCGTTAACGGGGATTCACGCAGTTCTTCTCAACCTTGCCGTTCAGTGCGGCAATCAGATTATCTACCGCATCTTTCGCCATACCGTAGCGCGTTTCATGGGTGGCGGAACCAATATGCGGCAACGCAACGACATTGCGCAGCGCCAGCAGCTCCGAACTGACGGGCAGCGGCTCCTGCTCAAAGACATCCAGCCCGGCGGCATGCAGGGTGCCATCCTTCAGCGCCGCAATCAGCGCCTGCTCGTCGACCACCGGGCCACGCCCGGCGTTGATCAGTATGGCGCTGCGCTTCATTTTTGCCAGCTGCTCGCGACCAATCAGATGGTGGGTCTGCTCCGTCAGCGGCAGGCTGATGCAGAGAAAATCCGACTCGGCCAGCAGCGTATCCAGGTCGCAGTACTCAGCATCAAAACGCTGCTCGGCCTCATCATGATGCTTACGGGCGTTGTAGAGGATGGGCATACCGAAGCCGAGATGGGCGCGCTGTGCCAGCGCCAGCCCGATGCGACCCATGCCGAGAATACCCAGCTTTTTGTGGTGCACGTCAATGCCAAACCAGTCGGAGGAAATGCTGCCGCGCCACTCGCCGGATTTAACGCGTTCCGCCATTTCCACCACGCGGCGTGCGCTACTCAACACCAGCGCCATCATGGTATCGGCAACGGTTTCGGTCAGCACCGTGGGTGTGTGCATCAGCAGCACGCCGCGATCGTTTAACGCCGCCACGTCAAAATTGTCATAGCCAACGGAGATGCTGGATGCCACGCGCAGCTTCGGCGCCTGGCGTAAAAATTCTGCATCGACCTTGCCACCGGAACCGAGGATGCCTTCTGCCTGGCGGAAAACGTCTTCGTGTTTGGCGATATTCTCCGCGGTTAGCCCGTTAATTTCGGTCACATGACAATGTTCATCCAGCCGTGCGCGCAGGTCTTCTGGTAACGATTTATACAGAACGACAGAAGGTTTCATACCGTGATCCCTGTTAATTAAGTAGATGAGTCAGTGTTACTGCTACCCTTTTGACGATAGCGCACCATGAGGAAGGGGTGAATGCTTCTCCTGCGCCGGTTTGACGATCAGCGTCAGACAAACCGCCGCCAGCAGAGCACCTCCCATAAAGATGTAGGATACGGCCGGGCTTCCGGTCGCCCCGTTGAGATAACCCACTACCCAAGAGCCGAGGAATGAACCCAGCGCGCCCATGGCGTTGATCAGGGCCATTGCGCCGCCGGCAACGTTACGCGGCAGCATTTCCGGAATAATGGCAAAAAACGGGCCGTAGGGGGCATACATGGCGGCCCCGGCCAGCACCAGCAGCGCATAGGACAGCCAGAAATTGCCAGACCCGACCAGGTACGATGCGATAAATGCCAGCGCACCAATCAGCAGCAGCGGCCAGACAAACAGTTTGCGGTTCTGTAACTTATCCGATGCCCAGGAGACAATAATCATGGCCACGGTCGCCGCCAGGTAAGGTACTGAAGAAAGCCAGCCGGCTTCGACCATCCCCATCTGCGTGCCGTTACGCAGAATGGACGGCAGCCACAGCACAAAGCCGTATACGCCGATACTCCAGCAAAAATATTGGGTGCACAAAATAATGACGTTGCGCGATTTAAACGCCTCGGAGTAATTGCGTACCGCCTTCAGGTTTTCCTGCTCTTTCTCCAGCTGAGCATGCAGCGCGGCTTTTTCGCTATCGCTCAGCCACTTCGCCTGTGCCGGTTTATCCTGCACCAGGAACCACCAGGCTACCGCCCAGATCACCGCCGGAAAGCCCTCAATAATAAACATCTCGCGCCAGCCGAAGGCGTTAATCAAATAGCCGGAGACCACGGACATCCACAGCACGGTAACCGGATTACCCAGCATCAAAAAGGTATTGGCGCGTGAGCGCTCTGATTTGACGAACCAGTTGCTGATATAAATCAGCATCGCCGGCATGACCGCCGCTTCTACCACGCCCAGCGTAAAGCGGATTGCCGCCAGCATCGGAATATTGCTCACCAGCCCGGTTAGCGTGGCGCAAATGCCCCACAAGATCAGGCACCAGAACACCAGCTTTTTAACGCTGCGTCGTTCGGCATAGATGGCCCCGGGGATTTGAAAAAAGAAGTAACCGAGAAAGAACAGCGCGCCCAGCAGGGACGATACGCCGTGGGTGATACCGAGGTCTTCATTGATCCCCGCAGCGGAGGCAAAGCTGAAATTGGCACGGTCCAGATAAGCCAGGCTGTAGGTGATGAACACGATGGGCATGATATACCACCAGCGTTTTGGCGCGATTTTCTGATTGCTCATAGTTCTTCCTCGGTAGCCGCATTCTCTTGTAGGGTGGGCGATGCGGTTTTGTTATGTTCCGGTCAGGGCTGGCGCTTAGAAATCACCTAAAAGGGCGCGCGTTGGCAATCCTTCGCTGTCGCCAATGGCCTGGATCGCCAGCGAACCGATTTTGTTGCCGCGCAGTACGGCTGCGGGTAACGACTTTCCTTCCAGCAGGGCGCTGATAACGCCAACGGCAAAGCCATCACCGGCGCCCACGGTATCAATCACGTTATCGGTTTTCACCGCGGCCACCTGCCCGCTGTCACCTTCAGCGGTTTTATACCAAGCCCCGTCGTCGCCGGTCTTAATCACGACCGCCTTAACGCCCATTGCCAGATAAAAATCGGCGATGGCCTCCGGCTGATGGTAACCGGTAAGGATCTTACCTTCACTTATGCCCGGCAGCACCCAGTCGGCATACTGCGCCAGATTGTTCAGCTGCCTGACCATCTCCTGCTCGCTTGGCCACAGCACCGGACGCAGATTGGGGTCAAAAGAGAGGGTTTTGCCCATCGCTTTCATTTCGCGTGCAGCATAAAGCGACAGGGCCAGCGAGTCATGGGATATTGCCGCCGCGACGCCGCTCAGGTGCAGATGGCGTGCGCTGCCGAAGTAGTCACGATCGAAATCTTGCTGTGAGAGATGGCTGGCGGCGGAGCCTTTACGGAAATACTCCACCCGCGGATCGGAGCCATCCTCAACCTTCGATTTTAGCTGAAAACCGGTGGAGTAACGCTTATCCAACGTCACCCGGCGACGATCCACGCCTTCCCGATCCAGCTGCTGGCAGGCGAATCGGCCAAAAGAGTCGTCACCAATACGGCTGACCCAGCCCACTTTCAGACCGAGGCGCGCCAGTCCGATCGCCACATTCAGCTCTGCCCCCGCGATGCGTTTGGTGAAATGGTTTGCGCTGGCGAGATCGCCCGCTTCATCCGCCACAAACATCGCCATCGCTTCACCGATGGTGACAACATCCAACGTGCCGTTGGCATCAATAGTCATGATCTATCCCTCGCGCAGCTGGTCAACGTAATGCCGGGTAATGGCCACCAGGTCGGGACCTTCCAGCGGAAACTCAATGGCACGCGGCGCGTCGGCAGGCAGTAACGCCAGCGTGTCACGCCACAGGTTATCGGCCTTGTCGAGAGGCAAAGCCCGCCATCTGTCACCATACGGCGCTGCGGCTTTCACATGGATGTAGTGAACATAGCGGCTCAGAGACTTGGCCGCGGCGAGCGGCTGGTCACCGACCCACAGCCAGTTGCCGATATCAAACGTCATGCCGTTGATGATGCGATCCTTTTCATCGGCGTGGAAAAAACGCTCGATGGCGGTCAGCCTGCCGCAGTCGGTCTGGTCGTTTTCCACCACCAGCCGTACCGTTTTTCCCGCCAGCCTGTCACGCAGTTCGCTGCCATCAAAGCCCGGCTGGAAATGGCCGAGTGAGTATTTCAGCATGCGCGCGTTGAGCTGCTGCGCTTCAGCGAAGTGCAGATCCAGCCGCGGGTTAAGCGAACCATCCGACATAAATAGCGCTTCCGGCACCGAATAAAACGCCGTCAGCCGTGAATCCGCGATGGCCTGCGCCAGCTGCGGTAACTGCGTCAGCTGTTGCGGGGTAAACAGTTCCCGGCGGATCTCCACGCCGTCGGCCCCGGCGGCGGCAATAATTGGCAGCAGCGCCTGCTGGCCGCCCAGTGCGCTCACCTGCTGCTGACCGTAAGCAGCGGTAACGACAATCACATCTCTCTTCATGATCCCTCCATTTACATTAGAAAAGCGTAGATGGAACCGGTTCCAAAGGAAAGATACAGAGATGTAACTTATGATGACGCTCACGATGTTGTTATTTTTAGGTGGGGATTTTTCTTAAAATGACAGGGGGGACGGTCGGTAACGGGGGGCAATCAGGAAAATGGCAAAAACAGGCTCTTATGCCCGTTTCGCAGGGGCATACGATTATCGTATAGGGTGAAAAAAGGCTGTGGAAAATAACAATAAATAACACCTCCTGTGAGGGAGGAAAAAATGGTTATTCAGCTACCAGTCATCTTTTTAATCGCTCTTGTCGATAAATAGTTTTAGTTAGAAAATTAAATATTTTATCCGCTTATCTGTAAGGTAATGAGCGATTTTACGTGAAATTGTATTCAGCCTGATGCAGGAGTAGTGTTGTTATTTGGTATATTCCGCCGCCATTATCATTGCAATATTGATTAATATGAGACGACCGATTTTTTGTTGGCTGTGGAAGAGGTGCCTGATATCAGGAAGGAAAGTGGCTTCGGGAAAATACACGTTTTTAATTTAATAATAATCATTATAAGGTGACGGCGATGAGAATCGAAAATCAACAACAACCCTCCCAGCCTACCCAAGATATACCAAGTCATTCGAAAGATTATGTCATGGCGCCAGAAAATTCGGTTGTGTGTCATCTGCGAAAAACCAGCAACACACAAAAAAAACTTACCTTGAAATTGGACTTATTAGAAAATAAAAAAGATGACAAATCTTTGACCTTAAAAATCCTCCTTGAGGATGTAAAATACCGGTTAAAACCTTCTGGTGATAATGATCCTCGCTATTTTATTGAGGGGAATAAGGTGGTTAATCTTTTCAAAGATATATCATCAAGAGTCGAAACTCGGGTAGGTCATGGCCTTCATGCTAACAATATCACTATCGATAATAAAAAAATTGCCATCGCCACCCAATATCCCTTAAAGGAACAGATACAGAGTTTTCTTGAAATGATAGTGCAACAAAACACGCCCTTGATCGTGGTTCTCGCATCGGAGGCCGAAATCAATAATCAGAGTAAAGAAATGCACAACTATTTTCACCGTTCGGATGATTATGGTGAGATGACCACCAGATCTAACAAAACTGAAGCCTACGAGTTGGCCGATAAGACAAAGGTGGAGACTTATGATCTGCTTATCCAGAGTCAAAAAAATGATTTCTCAGTTAACGTACACCATGTCACTAATTGGCCAGATCATGGGACTTTAAGCCCAGAGGCAACCAGGCAGCTTATAGACAGCATCAAAAATGCGCAAGAGGGAAATGAAGGCGTACCGGTTATACACTGCCGTGCGGGTGTCGGGCGTACCGGGGTGGTTCTTTGCGCCCTGGCCATGAATAACGATGTCAGCGTGGAAAGAGCGATAGTCGATGCGCGGGAATGCAGAAATGGGCATATGGTTCAAACCAACGAGCAGAGAGATTGTTTAATAGAAATGGCCGTGGCCAAAGGGTGGCCAGTGCTCAAAGAAGATGAACCAGAGAGTAAAACGCCGCCGCGAACATCAGGATTGTTAAAAACGATCCAAAGCGCGGAGGGTGACGATAAAAGCGCCGCTCCTTCAAAAACCGTCTATCCTGCGTTTCCAGTGCCCCCTCTTCTGAGAAAAAAGAATAACGAAAACGGTCAAGCCATCATTGATGCCCGTGGCGTAAGGAACGCGGGAACTTTTGAAAATATTTTTGGTAAAACAATCATGTTTAAAAGCAAAGATGACGGCGAATATAAAAGTGCCGCTATGGTTGTCGACCTCCTTCCACTTCAACATTCGGGAGAACTAATGAAAAGTATTTTTGATAACCGCACTCCCGTCATGGTTATATTGGGCGAGCATACAGAAAACTTATTAATAGAAGGTGTGCATAACTTTTTCACTAAAGAGAAAGATTATGGTGACGGAATTAAACTTGAAACAACGGAGGAAGGAAGTAAGAAATTAGCTGAGGATTTAAATATCAGTGTTTACTCGATGGATCTTTGCGTTAAAGATAAGGGTATCACAATCCCAGTGATTCATGCTTATGATTTACCGCGTAGTTTTTTTCAGGATGACAAATTAATTAATCTTATGGCAGAAGAAATAAATTTTCATTCTGCGAAAAGTGTCGATCACTATAAATTAAAAAGAAGCCGTGCTATTGGTGATCCCAATAAATTATTACCGGTGTTTGTTTGCTCTAAAGAATCAAATGAAGTACAGGGGCTGATTGATGCCGTGATAAAGAACAATAAGCGATGAGCGGAGAAACACCCTCACAGTCGCTTACCGCGATCATCGGAAATTAACTGCTTTACGGTTTTCTTCGTCTGGTAGAAGACATCTAACGGGATGTAAAAGACCGCGGTAACGAAGAATGATTTGCCCACCGCATTATTCTGGCTGTGGGCACGGGCGTTCACGCGGCTAAAACGTTACCGCTTTCCCGGCCGTCGAACCGCGCACAATCAGTTCGCCGCTAAAGAGCTGTTCGTGCACCGGATCATCATCGCCTTCGATGCGCTTCAGTACCTGTTCAAGGGCGGCGTAGCCCATTTGCCACGTGGGCTGCTTCAGCGTGGTGATCCCCACGCCCGCCAGCTCGGCCCAGTCCAGTTCATCGAAGCCCAGCAGGCCGATGTGCTCTCCCCAGCTGAGGTCCAGACGGCGCAACGCGCGTGCCACCTGTAGCGTCAGTGCGCCATTGACCACCATCACCGCGCAGGGGGCATCATGGTGGTGCTGGTAAAAATCGCGCAGCACCTGCTCCAGCCGCTGTGCGTCACCCAATGCAACTTCGGCCAGCTCGGCGACACGATCTGGCTGCTGTGCCATGCGCTGACGGAAGCTGTGCACGCGCTCCAGCCGGGTATTGATCATGCCCAACGGTTCGCTGATAAACAGCAGCGCACGATAGCCTCGTGCCAGCAGATGCTCGGTTGCCTCCCGCGCAGCGGCATGGTTATCCAGGCCAATGACGTCACAATGGAAATCGGCAATTTTGCGGTCGATTAACACCATCGGCAGCTGTGATTGCTGTAGCTGGTTCAGCGCCTCTTCGCGCATTCCTACCGCGTTAACCACAATCCCCTCAACCTGGTAGCTGTTCAGCAGATTCAGGTAGTGCTGTTCCAGATCGATTTCATTATTGGTATTACACATCAGCAGGGTGAAGCCATTGGCGCGGCAGGCGGCTTCAATACCGCTCAGCATGTTGATTGAATAGGGATTGGTAATATCCGCGATAATCAGGCCAATTAAGCGAGTACGCCCGCGTTTTAAACCGCGCGCCATCTGGCTGGGATGATAGTTAAGCTGGGTTATGGCGCTTTCAATGCGTGTTTTGAGATCGGTAGAAAGCGCGCTTAGCTCGCCGTTAAGATAGCGGGAAACGCTGGTTTTTCCGGTATTTGCGGCTTTAGCAACATCGCTGATGGTGGCTTTGGATGCTTTAAGGTTCATGTTGCTCCCAGGGGTTAATCATCGGTAAAGGCTATCATAACTGCCGCGTCAGGTCAGGTTCCGGCTCAATATCACTGGCATGGAAAGCCACAGATATCTTCACTTATGGTTGTCCAGCATGACCTTTCTACATCAATAGTGATTTTTCCCGCCGCGCTTTTTCCGCAAGAATGTTGTTTTATTGATAGGCATTTTCTTTCACAACGGCGGGCGGACACCTTACCAGTAAACGCGAGGACCAGGGTGCAAAACCCCGGAGAAATTGGCCTGGCCCACTCTAAAATGTGTTACCAAAGGCGACTTTTATTATCGGGATGGCAAAAACAGCCGGTAACATGCTCACAAAGCAGCCCGCAGGCCTGCATAAACGAGTAGCAGGTGACGGAGCCGACAAATTTGAAGCCGCGTTTTTTCAATGCTTTTGACATGGCATCGGAAGCAGCGCTGGTGGTCGGCGTGCTATGAGCGTCATTGAAACGGCCGATTTGTGGCTGATGGTCGACGAAGCCCCAGATAAATGCCGTAAAGGGTTCTCCAGCCGCTTCCATTGCCAGCAGAGCGCGGGCATTAGCGATAATTGCGCTGATTTTACCGCGGTGGCGGATAATCGCACGTTCCTGCATCAGCCTGTCGATATCCGCCTCATCCATTTTTGCTACCGCCTGCACGTCAAAATGATGAAACAGGCGGCGGTAGTGCTCGCGTTTTTTCAGCACCGTGAGCCAGGAGAGCCCGGCGACCTGGCCTTCAAGGCAGATCATTTCAAAGAGTGCCTGCCTGTCGGTATGGGGCACGCCCCATTCGTTATCGTGGTAGGCAATATATAGCGGATCGTCAGACACCCAGCCGCAGCGTTGCATGTTCGTCCCTCCTGTCGCTGTCGTACATGAATTCAGCCGGCAGGCGGCTCGGTACGCGCAAAGCTGTCACGCTGAAACAGGGTTGTTGCCAGCGCGACCAGCTGCGGACGATCGACGCACCAGCTGGGTGCCACTCTACGAAAATTGAGGTAGCCCAGGGTGCAGACGGTGGCGATATCCGCCAGGGTGATCTGCGCGCCGTTCAATCCTTTTCCCTCGACGGCCGCGGCTTCCAGCGCGTCCAGCCCGCGCCTGATTTTATCGCGCTGGCGCTGCATTTCGTCCGTGCAGCGTTGGCCGGGGGCTTTTTGCTGTTCCCGCACGATAAGCAGCGCCGCATCGCATACTCCATCGGCCAGCGTTTCCAGCTGACGCACCGCCAGCGCCAAATGAGGATCGGCAGGCAGAAAGGCAGGATTGGGATGATGCAGCTCCAGCCAGGCGGCGATAATCGACGAGTTGTACCAGGTTGCGCCCGCATCGGTAACCAGCGCCGGCACTTTTCCTAACGGCGTGTAGTCTGTGACCTGGCTTTCTTCCAGCCACGGAGACTGGTTAACAAATTCAAACGCTATCCCTTTTTCCAGCAGCAGCACCGAAATTTTGCGAACGTACGGGCTGGTATAGGTGCCTATTAGCTTCATCTTTCACTCTCCCGGGAATAAAAAAGGATTCAAACTGCTGCGGGCAAATCCTTCCTGCTCCATGCGCGCATCAAGGATAAGCGTTGCCAGGTCATCAGCCACCGCCTCGACCGCCGGATCCTTTTCCTGATACAGCCGTTTCAGCCAGGTGCCGCAGTCACCGCAGCTTTCAGCCTTAACCGCCGCGCTATCAAGCGACCAGTGGTGAAGATCGCGCGTCTGTTCGCAGTTACTGCATTTTGCGTCCGCCACATGCCACTCGCTTTCGCACAGATTGCAGTGCAGGTAACGCACGCCGTCCACATGTATCATGCTGGAGACCGGCACGCTGCCACATACCGGGCAGAACTGGCGCTGTTCACCGGCCTTTACATACGCCTTTCCTGGGATCAGCGCCGCCATCTGCGCCCAATAGATCGACAAAGCGGCCCAGATAAACGGGGCTTTATCACTGCTGACCTGGGAAAACTCATTGGAAAACAGCGCGCCGGCCATCGCTTCCAGCTCGACAGATGAAGATTTCTCCAGGTTTTCCAGCACTGAAAGCGCCTGGCCGCTCATGTCAGGCTTCAGCTCGGCAATCAGTGAATGCAGCAGCCGTTGCCAGTGCGCATCGCGCGGCAGGGTGTTGATATCAAGCGGCGGCCTGCCGGAGCGAGCGCTTTCTTCCAGGCGAGCGCGCGGATCCATCCGCAGCGGGTGGTCATACAGTACGATCTCCTGCGCGCTGGCAATGACCGCAGCAAAACGCAGATAGTCGCCCAATGGATTTTTTGCCGCCAGCTGGCGAAGACGCGCGGCACGGCGGCTGTAAGAATTTTTCAGACGGGGGAAAAGCAACGGCGGTATGGTGTCCACCGCCGGGTTGCCGTTCTCCGACGGGTCCTGCGGGATAATAAGAATCGTCATCAGAGACCTTTTTCGGTTGTTTATCTCTTTTTGCCGTGCATTTACGCTGCGCAAATATCGGGCAGCGGCGTTTTATTTTTTCCGGCAGGAAATCGTCCTGCTGGGAGCGCGAGCCAGATCGCGTGATGAAACGGACAGCCGTTAATAAGAATACGCGCTTCAGTTTGATATGGTAGCCCCGACGGCGACGAATGCCGCGTTTTACTGAATCTCCCCCTTCTCTCCGCGCCTTATCCTTATCCTTTTTTTGCCAGCAAAGGGCACAATAACCGTGCCGAATGGATATCGCTGAATAACTTTTGCGGCCTGGGCCTCGGAGGTTCACAATTGAGAAAAGGCGCTTTTACGCGCCCAGGTTAACAGCTAAGCCACGGCGATCTGTGGCGCACAGGATGAGAGATATTGCGTGAATGATAAACCGCACGACATTGAAAATCAGGGTGAAAAACCCGTCGGCGCGCGGCAGACGATGGTGTGGCAGCGTGATGCGCGGCAGCAGGCGCAACCGGACTGGCTGGCGGAAGAAGTGCCGGTCGCGCTGGTCTACAACGGTATTTCTCATGTCGTAATGATGGCCACGCCGAAGGATTTGGCCGCCTTTGCCGTCGGTTTTTCGCTGTCGGAAGGGATTATCGCGGTGCCTGGTGATATTTTCTCGATGGATATCGTGCCGGTCTGCAACGGTATTGAAATCCAGATTGAGCTATCCAGCCGTCGTTTCATGGCGTTAAAGGAACGGCGGCGGTCAATGGCCGGGCGCACCGGGTGCGGGGTTTGTGGCGTGGAACAGCTGGCAGAGATCGGCAAGCCGCTGCGGCCGCTGCCGTTTACCCAGCGTTTCGATCTTAATCAGCTGGACAGCGCGCTGCACCAGCTAAAGGATTTCCAGCCGGTAGGGCAGTTAACCGGTTGTACCCATGCGGCGGCATGGATAGATCCGGACGGGCAGCTGCGCGCCGGCTGCGAAGATGTTGGCCGTCATGTGGCGCTGGATAAGCTGCTCGGCGTTCGCAGCCAGGCCGAATGGGCCACGGCAGACGGTGCCCTGCTGGTTTCCAGCCGCGCCAGCTATGAGATGGTGCAGAAAGCCGCCATGTGTGGGGTGGAGATCCTGTTTGCCGTTTCTGCCGCCACGCGTCTGGCGGTAGACGTGGCAGAATCCAGTAATGTGACGCTGGTGGGCTTCAGCAAACCGGGGCGTGCAACGGTTTACACCCATCCGCAGCGGCTGAATTAGGCGAGGATCACCTGCGGCACAACCTGCTCCAGGGCCAAAAAAGCCGATAGCGCAGCGGCACCCCGGTCGGTCACCAGCGTGCTGACCTGGCGGATGCTGGCGTAATTCATTCGGCTGCTGACGCCGAGTTTGCTGTGATCCGCTAACAGGATCAGACGGCTGGCCTGGCGGGCCATCGCACCGGCAATGGCGGCTTCATGAGGATGGAAGCTGCTGGCCCCGAAGTTTTGCTCAATTCCGACGGGAGAAAGCAGCGCCACATCGGCGCGATAGCGAAAAATCTCACCAACGGTCAGTTCTCCGCGCGTTTCCTGCGCGCCGGCCTGCAGGCTTCCTCCCAGCAGGATCACCTGATTGTTCAGCGTTTCATGCTCTTCCGCCGCAGAGAGCTGTAATGCGGCATTCAGGCTGTTGGTGATGACCGTCAGGCCAGACATCGTACGCAGCTCTTCGGCCAGCATGGTGGTGGTACTGCCGGCATCAAGAAATACGGTCTGACCGGGCAGCAATAGCTGTGCAGCGGCGCGGGCAACGGCCCGTTTCTCTTTCGCCATTACCGTGCTGCGCACCCTGAGCGGAGGTTCAGGTGCGGTGTCCAGCGCGACCAGCCCGCCGTGGACACGTTTAGCCAGCCCCTGAGCTTCCAGTTCAATAATATCGCGCCGGGCGGTTTCCCGCGAAATGCCCAGCTCTTTGATAATTTGTTCGGTACCGATCCGGCTGAAGGTACTGAGCAGCGCCCGGATGCGGTGTAAGCGTGTTTCCTGCAACATTATTCTGATTTCCTGACCCTAACTCACTGCCCTAGCCTAACCGACTATTCGCGGCTCTGCATGTGTATTTTATTGTGTTTGTGTATTTTGTTGCTTTTGTCTAAAAATTTGCCATGATGGAGTGAAACAGTGCTGACTGCCTGCCGCCAGGCGAACCTCAATTTTGCAACGGGAGTGATCATGGCCACACGTTCTACCATCATGGATACCAACAGTTTCCGCGCCGAGCATGCCGAAGGTCTGAGCGCTGACGTGCGTAAGCTGACGGACAAACGCAGCAAGGTGCTGGGAGAGTCCTATCGCCTGTTCTATCGTAAACCGGTTCACCTGGTACGGGGTAAGGGCCAGTATCTGTGGGATGCCGCGGGGGAAAAATACCTTGATGTGTATAACAACGTTGCCAGTGTTGGTCACTGTCATCCGGCGGTGATTGATGCGGTGTGCCAGCAGATGAATCAGCTGAACACCCACACCCGCTATCTGCACGAAACGATCCTCGACTACTCTGAACAGCTGCTGGCCACCGCACCGGCGGAGATCGACCGCGCAATGTACATGTGTACCGGGTCTGAGGCCAATGACCTGGCGATCCGCGTGGCGCGGGCTTTCAGCGGCGGCAGCGGGATAATCGTCACCCAGGAGTCTTATCACGGCACCAGCGACCTGACCTCCGGCGTGTCTCCGGCACTGGGCAGCGGGCAGCCGCTGGCCGCCACCACGCGTCTGGTGCCGCCCCCGGATCGCTACCGCGTTGATGCACCGGATCTCGGCGCCTGGTTTGCCGAACGGATCCAGCAGCAGATCGATGATATGGCCGCGCACGGTATTAAATTTGCCGGTTTCCTCGCCGATTCTATTTTCTCCTCTGACGGCGTGCTGCCGGGGCCTAAAGGGTTCCTTCAGCAGGCTATCGACGTGGTGCATCGTAACGGCGGCATTTTTATTGCCGATGAGGTACAGCCCGGCTTTGCCCGCACCGGCGAAGCGTTCTGGGGTTTTGCCCGACATGATGTGGTGCCGGATATCATCACCACCGGCAAGCCGATGGGAAATGGCATTCCCGTGTCCGGGCTGCTGGCAAAAAGCCATGTGCTGGCCGCATTCAGCGATGATATTCCTTACTTCAATACCTTCGGCGGCAATCCGGTGGCGATGGCGGCCGCGCAGGCGGTGTTGAAAGTCATTAAAGAAGAAGATCTCCAGGCGCACAGCCGGGTTGTCGGGGCGAAACTCCTGTCAGAACTGACCACGCTGAAAGAGAAATATGAATGCGTGGGCGATGTGCGCGGTTCCGGCCTGTTTATTGGTTTCGAGCTGGTGAAAGACAAGGCCAGCAGGACGCCGGACAAGCAGCTGGCGCTGGATGTCACCGAAATGCTGCGCGAAAACCGCGTGCTGACCTCGGTCGCCGGCCCGTACGGCAATGTGCTGAAACTGCGCCCGCCTCTGGCGTTCCAGGAAAGCGATATCGACTGGCTGGTGGGGGCACTCGACAGGTCGCTGGCGGCTCTGCATCGTTAAAAGCGTCTTAGATCATTTAGAGATATTCCGATGGGTAAACGTGATAACGGCGTTACGGCATGGATTGTCACAGATACCCTCATAAACGTCGGGGCATTGATAACCCTTTTACCGGGGGTTTATTTAACTATAATGATTTGACTGCTTACGTGGCGCTAAACAACAATTTGCAGCGCCGCCCTACATGACTGGAGATGAATAATATGAGCTATACACTACCATCCCTGCCTTATGCCTATGACGCACTGGAACCTCATTTCGACAAGCAGACGATGGAAATCCATCACACCAAACACCACCAGGCCTATGTGAATAACGCCAATGCCGCGCTGGAAGGAACAGAGTTCGCCAACCTGCCGGTTGAAGAGCTGATTGCTAAACTTGACCAGCTGCCGGCTGACAAGAAAGGCCCACTGCGTAATAACGCGGGCGGCCACGCTAATCACAGCTTCTTCTGGAAAGGTTTGAAAACCGGCACCTCTCTGGGTGGCGATCTGAAAGCAGCCATCGAGAAAGATTTCGGTAGCGTTGACGCTTTCAAAGCAGAATTCGAAAAAGCAGCAACCACCCGTTTCGGTTCCGGCTGGGCGTGGCTGGTGAAAAAAGGCGATAAGCTGGCGGTGGTTTCTACCGCTAACCAGGACAGCCCGCTGATGGGAGAGGCCATTTCTGGCGCATCCGGCACTCCGATCGTTGGTCTGGACGTGTGGGAACATGCTTACTACCTGAAATATCAGAATAAACGCCCTGACTATATCAAGGCTTTCTGGGACGTGGTGAACTGGGATCAGGCAGCAGCGAACTTCGCCGCCGCTAAATAACCCCATCCACGGCAATAACCGGCGACCCGTTCGCCGGTTTTTTTTGCCTGCTAACCCGGAAAACTAGCCTCCCGGCCGATCCTCGTGACCTTCGCACCCGTAGCGTGCCACGCAACAGCACAACCAACCTGTTATCGACGTTATCCCGCTGCTATCTACTGGTAAAAGACCAGGCCCCAGCGCTAAAGGCTGTAATTTATGGACATCTGGATGGCTAAGATAACTTTGTGCTAGCTTATGTCTTTTCGGTTGTTGCCTGCCGTAACAATCCAATGAAAAATGCACTTCGTGCCCTTTTTTTAGCCAGAGAAAACATGCCCATGACAGCGATCAATCGCCTTGAGATGCGCCAGATTTCCCTCTCCTTTGGCGATGTTGCGGCGCTTAAATCCGTCGATCTGACCCTTGAGGGGCATTCTGTACATGCGTTGATGGGGGCTAACGGTGCCGGGAAATCCACGCTAATGGCGGTGCTTTCTGGCGCGCATGAACACTATAGCGGAGAGATCCTGCTCGACGGCCGTCCGGTAACCCTCCGTAACCCGCGTGATGCCAGGCAGCTGGGCATTCACCTGGTACAGCAGGAGGTGGATGTGGCGTTGGTATCCGGCCTGAGCGTGGCAGAGAATATTATGTTGGATCGGCTGGCCGAGGGCGGGCAGCTCTACCGCTGGGGCGAGATGCGCCGTCAGGCGCGGGCGCTACTGTCACAGCTTGACGTGCATATAGACGTGCGGAAACGGGTGGATAGGTGCTCGCTGGCCGAAAAGCAGCAGATCCTGCTGGCGCGCGCGCTGTCGCATCATTGCCGCTTTCTTATCCTCGATGAGCCCACCGCTCCCCTTGACCAGCATGAAAGCGCCAGACTGTTTGCCGTGGTGCGCCAGCTACAAAATCAGGGGATCGGCGTGGTGTTTATTTCTCACCGCATTCACGAAATCAAAGCCATCTGTGACCGACTGACGGTGCTACGCGATGGTGAGCGCGTCGAGAGTGGCCCGATGCAGGGACTGAGTGGGGAACAGATTATCGAAAAAATGCTCGGTCACCCGCTGGACGACATTTATCCGCCGCGACGCCCGCCGTTCGGCGCGGAAAAACTACTGCATGTTGTCGGGCTGCACGACGAGAGGCTGCTGAAGGAAATTAACCTGACCCTGCGCAAAGGCGAGATCCTCGGTATCGCCGGGCTGGCCGGTGCGGGTAAAACCGAGCTGTGCAAGGCGCTGTTTGGTGCCAGCCGCAGCCGGGTACAGCACGCCGAGCTGCACGGCCAGCCGTGGAAACCCACTTCCCCCCATGTTGCGGTTGAAAACCGTATGGCGCTTATCCCGGAAGAACGGCGCAAAGAGGGCATTTTTATTGCCGAATCGGTGATGATGAACCTTAGCGTAAGCGCCGATAACAGCTTTTCACGCTGGGGCCTGTTTGGTCATCGTCAGGCGTGGCGCTGGGCTGAGGAGGTGATTGTGCGCTTGGGCATTCGCACCACCGGGCCGAAGCAAATGCTGCGCAGCCTGTCAGGGGGTAACCAACAGAAAGTCGCCATTGGCAAATGGCTGCGCAACGACGCGGATATCCTGATTTTTGACGAACCGACCAAAGGCGTGGACATCAAGGCTAAAACCGATCTGTTCAGCCTGATTGACGGGCTGGCTCGCAACGGTAAAGGCGTGATCTATGCTTCGGGCGAGTTTGCCGAGCTGATTGGCCTGTGCGATCGCATCTGCGTACTGTGGGATGGCCGGATTGTCGCGGAAATCGCGTCCGATGACGCCGATGAAGAGACGCTTTTACTTTATTCTACCGGAGGAACGCCTGCGTGAGCAGCAAAGAACTTTCCCTGAAATCGGCAATGTCCGCACGGCATCAGATATATGATTTTCTCTATAAATGGGGGATGTTACTGACGGTCGTCGCGCTGATCGGCGGCTTCGGCATCGCGTCGGATACCTTTCTTGAACCCACGAACATCATCAATATTCTGCGTTCGATTGCCATCGTAACGGTGATAGCGATAGGCGTATCGATATCCCTGACCATTGGTGGCTTTGACCTGTCGGTCGGCTCTACCGCATCGTTGGCTAACTCGCTGGTTATCTCGCTGTTCGTTTGGTACGGCTTCGGGCCGACTCAGGCCATCGCCCTCACCCTGCTGCTGTGTACTCTGGTTGGTCTGTTTAATGCTTTTATGATCGTGGTGCTGAAGATCCCCGACATGCTTGCCACGCTGGCCAGCCTGTTTGTGGTGCAGGGCGTGGCGATGACGTACAGCTATGGCGGGTCGATTACCGAGAACATGGTGCTGCCGAGTGGGGATATGGCCGAGGGTACGATCCCGGCGATATTTTCACAGCTTGGACAGGTGCCGATCATCGTTATCGTTATGCTGGTGGTGACGGTGGTGGCACAGCTACTGCTGTCGCTGACCAAACATGGCCGCCGCATGTATGCCATCGGTGGGAACCCTGAAGCGGCGCGGCTTTCCGGCATCCGTACACGGCGCTATCGCGTGCTGGCCTATGTGATATCGGCGCTGCTCGCCGGACTTGGGGGCATCCTGCTGGCTTCGCGTATCGGTTCGTCACAGGTCAATGCCGGAGGGGGCTATCTGATGGATGCCGTTGCCGCTGCCTGGATCGGTTTATCGCTCGCCGGAGCGGGCAAGCCTAACGCGCTGGGAACGCTGCTGGGGGCGGTGATTCTGGGCGTTTTACAAAATGGCCTGGTGATGCTGTCCGTACCCTATTACGCGATGGATATTATCAAAGGGCTGGTGCTGGCGGTTGCACTGGCAATCACCTATGTACAGCGCGCGCAGGTTGCTTAACTTTTAAACAGGGCTATCACAAAATGAATAAATTCACTTTATCACTGCTGGCGCTGAGCCTGCTCACGACATCATCGGCCTTTGCTGCCGATGCCGCGATACCTGCTGCTATCGCTAACCACGATGGCCCGGTACGTGTGGCGGTTATCCGCAATCTCGGCTCCGATGATAATACCACGCAGTTTGTCGCCGGAGCCGTTCAGGAAGGCCGCAAGCTGGGCTTTAAAGTCAGCACGTTCCTGAGCAACGGGGACGATGCGCGCTTCCAGGACTTTGTTAATCAGGCAATCAGTCAAAAATATGACGCTATTATTCTGTCTCATGGCAAAGACCCTTACTCGACCGAGCTGGTAAAACGTATCTCCGAGGCCGGAATTAAAGTGTCGGTATTTGATACGCCGGTCAACCAGCCCATCGCTGGCGTGACGGTGACGGCACAGGACGATGCTTCGCTGGCCCAGATCTCTCTGGACCAGCTGGTTAAAGATAGCAACGGTAAGGCGAACATCGTCAAACTGTGGGTGGCGGGCTTTCCGGCTATGGAACGCCGACAGGTCGTTTATGAAAAAGTGCTGAAAGCAAACCCCGGCATTCACCAGCTGGAGTCTATTGGCGCGGTTTCCTCGGATGTGCAGGGGGACACGGCTAACAAAATTGGCGCTATTCTGGCGAAGTATCCAAAAGGCAGGATTGATGCGATCTGGGGGGCATGGGATGCGTTCGCCCAGGGGGCCTATAAAGCCCTACAGGAAAACGGACGTACGGAAATCAAGCTCTATAGCATTGACGTATCCAATCAGGACCTGCAGCTAATCCATGAGAAAAACAGTCCCTGGAAGCAGACCGTTGCGGTTGACAGTAAGCTGATTGGAGCAACGAATATGCGCCTTGTTGCCAATAAAATTGGCGGTGAGCAGACGCCCGCCAGCTATCAGTTCAAAGCTTCCGCTATCTCGCAGGCCGCTCTGGCTACCCAGAGCGGCGCGGTTAACGTTGCCACTTTGAACAAAATCATTCCGGGTTGGGGAACCTCGACTGACTTTATCGCCCCGTGGTTTGCCGGCCTGGAAGCGAAGTACGCGAAGAAATAAGGCTTGGGCTGACCCTCTTATTTAAATGGCCTATCTGCTGCATGGATAAGCCCTATTTTTGCTATGGCCGTACGCGTATTATTAACTCATACTCTTTATATTCGTGGGTTAGGATTTATCCGTGAGCGGCTTTTTCTGCGTACTCAATTTCTGCGTACTCAATGGGGGGGAGGTTCTTTTCCCCCTATTTTTCTGCCGAGAAAAGAGTCGTCTTATCACCTCAATATGGGTAAATTTGATGGTGGAAAGTGACGCAGTGTTTATCTCTTCTCCGGTACGTCCGGTAACCAGGCTGAATGGGTCCTCTCGGTCACGAATAAATTTTCCTGTTTTGCTGTTATGATTTTGTTTTCCATTGCCACAACAAGTCTTTAACTTTGCTAATGAAAAAACCGGAGGGACGGTGGGGCATTCCATAAGTATCGATTTCAGCCTCAAGCCGAAAACCAACTTTAGGCACTGTGATAATAATACGTTCTGTCATATCCAGTTGTAAGAATGCTTTCCTCAACAGACTGATATGGTTGCTCAAGTTGCTACCGGACGGGGTGAGGTTGTGATCTTCCCACACTTTTTTGATTAAATCTTCGCGCGTCATTATCTCACCAGAATGAATAATCAACTCGGCAAGTAGCCTTGCTCCCGGCTTGGAAAGTTGTACCATAGGAACGCTGTTATTCATTGAATTAAGCAATCCTTTTAATGAGTTGAAGTAGATTTTTTTATTGATAATGTAATTCATTTTTCTCATCGGCAAGATTTATTAATCGTCAGGTCGTTTGTAGCACAAAGACATCAGATGGCTTGTTACATTAATGTTATTAAAATATTTCCTGGCTATGCAATATGCTGACGGATAAACAGAGCCAGAGCGTGTGTTTTTTAGATTATTTATTTAACGTTACTGGTTTTTCTATCATTTTATAATGCCTTTCACTTGAAGATTATCTCAACATGAATATTAATGATAATAATGTTTAATAATTGAGATTAAGTTTTTTTTTATCATGTTGCGTATTATCATTGATTTGCTCATCCTTGTATCCCTCTTAAGGATTTGCATACCAAATCGGCAGGAGCCGGCTATAAAAAAGGAGCAGTACAATGCGCGATAACTGCATCAAAAATGCTAAGCGGAAAATATCGGTAGATAAAGTTATAAGAGCGATAAATGAGTTCTTTGAAGAGAGTGGCTCTAATAACGCCTCCTCTATCTCGGCCAGCACCAGAGATATTGCAAACAGATCGGAACTCAGTATATATAACGCAAGGCATATATTAATCAAACTTGAGCAAGAAGGTGTTATCACCTCATTCAAAAAAGAAAACAGCAAAAGTTTGTATTGGAACAAAACGGGCGCTTTCAAGGGGTGACTTTAACACATGTTAAGCGATGGCGTATATCTCCGGCAGAATACGCCAAAATTCAGGTTTTCTTTAAAATATAAGTTTCTTTTCAGATCGTTTTAACTACTGCGTAGAGATTCACACCACCCTTCTTGAATTAACCAGTAGCTAAGCTCTGCGGGCCGTACCATATTCAGCTTCGACATGATGTTTCTTTTGTGTGCGCTGACCGTCTTTTCACTAATATTCAGGAAGCGTGCCACGCCTCCATTGGTAATGCCACGTGCCAGGTAACGAAGTATTTCGGTTTCACGACGAGTTAAGTTGTTATTGGAACGATTAACACCTAAAGGGGAGGGCATGGTACGAAAGTTATTCATCTGTTCCATTTGAGCGTTGACTACCGCCAAAATGCTTTCAACCGATTGATTGCGGTAAATCACCGCGTAATGATGAATACTGTCCGTCTTGATATCTGGAGTATCACCTTTCCCGGGGGCATTTTTAATAATAAAAATGCAAAGTGGCCGCATCGACATACGTCGATTCAAATAGTGAATGTTCGCTAAAGATAAAGACTCTTCTGCCAGAAAGATGATTTTAGCTCGGCTATTAAATGCAGACTCAGTGTAGTTTGCGTTGAATCCTTGTTTTAAAAAGTTTTCATAAACACTACTCTTTAATCCTTCAAAATAAAATCGATTTGGGTCATTGATGACAACGGTAACATTGTTTTTTTTCATGGAAAATTACCTGAAGATATCCCTAAACAGAGGCGTTAATTAGCTGCCTCCACGAAAATCCTGAATAGTCCTTTCTGAATTATTATATTGAAAATAGTCTAGTGACGATATCAATGTTTGCCGCAATTATTATTACGATATTTGATGTTGATTTATTGGGTTTGAATTGTCATATAAATCGCGATTTCAATATATCTGATTTTTTTCGATACTAAATATCGATATCCAATAGCACTATATTTTTTTATATTATAATTTCTTGTGATTTTGTTATGGAAGAGGAGAAGGACGATGGGGGTAGGGCAATCAGCGCCGAAAAGATTTACCGCCCATGAAGCAGGCTATAGGCTTCGGTCAATCTTTTTATGATGCATAACGGCATTAATAAATATTAATGCCAGCATATAAAAAAATGTGTTTTGTGAATCAGCAGCTGCTATTGGAGTCAGGTTTTAAGGGGAAGGGGGATAAGATGCCGGTAAAAAAGATGAAAAGCAGGATGGCAGCATCCTGCTTGCAACGTCACAAGAAAGCGACGGTTTAAAACGTGGTTTTTGCGAAGCCGGTCATCTCTTTCAGGCCCATTTCTCGCCCTAGCGCGGTGGTGGGGTGAACAACCACTAATCCGCGCACGCTTTTTTTCAGCGCGCCCATATTGGCCTGTTCTTTTTTAGTGATTGCGCGGCTGAATGGGAGCTTCTGCAACTGTTGAGCTTCTTTGCTCAGCTTCTCGGCGCGCACGCCACGCAGGCGCTCGATTTCTGCTTCAATTTTGTCCTTCTCTTTCAGCATCTCACCCAGCTTCTCACTTTCACCGGACGCCAGCAGAGCTGGCTCTTTGTGATTCAGCGCATCCAGTTTGTCACTGAGTTCTTTAATTTCTGCCTGTACCTGTTCTTTCATTACGCTCAACCATTAAATTCATTCATTACTGCAAAGGATACACGAAAGCGGGGCAAAGAGGGAAAGGAGTCGGTTACTTTTTGAAGGCTTGTTTCAGACCCAGAGGGGAAATTAGCGCCGTCAGCGACAGCACCAGCGTGGAGCGCAGCACCTGCTGATAACGTTGCTGCTGCATAGCACGCAGTTCGCTATCGTGGCTGGAGAGATTGGGGCAGGTTGGCCACGTATCCACGCAGTGCAATGCGCTGACGGGCCCGGCAACCTTATCATCAGTGAAACGGTACTCGTGTCGATCATGGTTCAGCGCTTCGCATAGTGCCATCAGGCGCTCGCAGTCTTCATATTCGTTCCGATTAATCGCCCCCAGCCCATAAATCAGCTTCAGGCGTACGGACAGTTCACCCAGCGGGCCGTCCCCCTGTAGCAAAGGCTCAACGGCATATTTGACCGCGTAATCATCTTTGCGGAACACCTGACCCACCAGCAGATCAACCGCTTCTGCCAACATGTCAACGGCCGCGATAAGCAAGCACCTCACCGAGCGCCCGGAGTTCAGGCGTTCAAGAACGCGATTTTCAAAAGCCTGGGGCTGTCTTGTTAAAGACAGAATGTCATTCATAGGGCGCCATTGTTTTGTACGGGCACAGCGCATGCCGTGCCTTATTCGTCCTTGGTGAGCGCTGCACCGGCTCAGGCCAGCGCGTTTACCGCTTTCACTACTGCTTTGACCACGTCGCTGTCCTTGTCGAGACCCGAAATGTGAACCAGCGTTGTGGCAACATCCTGGCGGGATAGCAGGCCGGCAAGCTCAATCGCCTGTGGGTCCCCTTCGTTGCGATACAGCAGGGCTGCCGCAATGCCGGTGACTAGATTATTATTCGGCAGATGATACTCCAGCGTGCCCAGCGTTGGTTTAATCAGGCGGTCGCCGGCGCTCAGCTTGCGCAGCGGCTGACGGCCCACGCGCTCTACATCATCGATCAGGTACGGGTTTTCGAAACGGTTGATGATTTTCTGGATATAGGCCGCATGTTTATCCGCCGCAAAACCATAGCGTTTAATCAGCACCGCACCGCTCTCTTCCATTGCTCCCTGAACGATTGCCCGAACTTTTTTATCCATAATCGCTTCACGTATGGTTTTATGGCCGGCGAGCTGTCCGAGATAGGCGGCAATAGCATGACCGGTATTGAGGGTAAACAGTTTACGTTCGACAAATGCCATCAGATTATCGGTCAGTTCCATGCCTGGAATCGTGGGCGGCTCGCCCTTGAACTGGGTTTTATCTACAATCCACTCGCTGAAGGTTTCTACCGTCACTTCCAGCGGATCGCTGCTGTCTGCTGCCGAGGGGGGAACGATACGATCGACCGCGGAGTCGACAAAGCCGACATGTTCTTCCAGCCAGGCGTGATACCGTTCGGGCAATGCCTTTAACACATGCGCTTTGAGCTGCGTGGTGCCACGCACCATATTTTCACAGGCAATAATATTTAGCGGACGGGAATTAGCGTTATCACTGCGTTTAGCAATGCCTTGTGCCATGCCTGCGGCAATGCGTTCCAGGATTTGTGGACCCACCGCCGTGGTAACGATATCAACCTCTGCAATCAGCGCGATAATATCGTCGCTGCTACTGTGTACGGCATTGACCCCATTCACTATTTCAATCTGGGCCTGCTCACCCACCACATGAACCGGATATGTGCCACGGGCGTTCAGCGCATCCAGCACCGCCTGGTTGACGTCAGCAAAAGTGAGCTGAACCCCGGCATCGGCCAGCAGCTTGCCAATAAAGCCACGGCCGATATTGCCGGCACCAAAATGTAACGCTTTCATAAATATCCCCGTATCAATGATGCAAGGCTCTGGTCTCACCAGAGCTCAAACGGGGCCGGGCGTCTGTCCCGGCCCCCGCAAAGTTATCGCCGCCAACCGTTTCAGGTGCTGGCTTTGCCGGATAAGAGATCCAGGACTTCCTGTATATCAGTCGTGGTTGCCAGGCGTGCGATCACACTGTCATCGTCCAGCGCGTTAGTCAGGCTGGTAATGACCTGGATATGCTCGTTGTTGCGCGCTGCGATACCGATCACCAGTCGAGCGATGTCGTCGGGCTCTTCACCAAAGTGTACCCCGGCAGGATATTGGCAGAATACAACGCCGGTTTTCAGCACGCGGTCTTTCGCTTCGACCGTTCCGTGTGGCACGGCGATAGATTCACCCAGGTAGGTTGGCGTTAGTCTCTCACGCGCCAGCATTGCTTCCACGTACTCGGCCTCTACGTAGCCGCCTTTGACCAGCTGCTCACCGGCAAAGCGAATGGCCTGTTCTTTATCCGTGGCATGATTGTTCAGAAAAACGTTACCCGCGCTGAGTTTGAACAGGTTTTGCTGGTTGTCATCAAGGCTGTCATTGAGCACCGCGCTCACCTTCTCACGATGTTCGGCAGCGCGGCCCGCCTCCGCCAGACGCGCCGTCAAATCATTGTACAGCCCGCTATCGAGGAAGTTCGTCAGCGAAATATGCTGGGCATGGGGTGCCTGGCGCATTGCCCGCTCCGTCAGGTCGCGATGGGTGATCACCAGGTCAACATCCCCCGGCAGGCTGTTGATTGCGCTGTTCGTCACAGAAATATGGGCCAGGCCCGCTTCGCTCACCTTCTTACGCAGTACGCCCGCACCCATTGCGCTAGAGCCCATGCCGGCATCGCAGGCGACAATAATTTTGCGTACGTGTGCCAGATCGCTCTGTGGACCATCGTGCCCCACGGTGGCCGATGCAGGGATCCCTTTAGACTGGGATTTCATCTCCTGCATGCGGCGTGTTGCCGCTTCAATGTCGTCAGACTCTTTCACTTTACTGGTTTTCAGCAGAATAGCCGCGACCACGAAGGAGACCGCAAAGGCCGCCGCAATTGCCGCGATGTTAGCGAAGTAGGCGCCTTTCGGCGTCATAGCCAGTACGGCAAGAATCGACCCCGGTGAGGCTGGAGAAACCAGCCCGCCGTTTAACAGCGTCAGGGTGAGCACGCCGGTCATACCACCGAGGATTACGGCGATAATCAGACGCGGGTTCATCAGCACGTACGGGAAGTAGATTTCATGAATACCGCCAAAGAAGTGGATAATTGCTGCTCCACCCGCAGACTGTTTGGCACTGCCACGGCCAAAGAACATATAGGCCATCAGCACGCCCATGCCCGGGCCTGGATTAGCTTCAATCAGGAAGAAAATCGATTTACCCGCTTCGCTTGCCTGCTGAATACCCAGCGGCGAAAAGATACCGTGGTTGATTGCATTATTCAGGAACAGGATCTTTGCCGGTTCCACGAATACAGAGGTCAGTGGCAGCAGATTATTTTGCACCATCAGATTGACGCCAGAGGCGAGAAGATGGGAAAGACCCTGTACCAGCGGGCCAATGGCCAGAAATGCGAGAACCGCCAACAGCATGCCGATAATACCGGCAGAGAAGTTGTTCACCAGCATTTCGAACCCGCTTTTGATCTTGCCATCAACCCGGCGATCGAAGGTTTTGATAGCCCAGCCGCCCAGCGGGCCGGCAATCATCGAGCCGAGGAACATCGGCATCTCGGCTCCGGCGATAACGCCCATTGTGGTGATTGCCCCCACTACGCCGCCGCGATCGCCGCCAACCAGACGACCGCCGGTATAACCGATCAGTAGCGGCAGCAGGTAGGTGATCATTGGTGAAACCAGTTTCGCCAGCGTGGCGTTTGGCAGCCATCCGGTCGGGATAAATAGCGCGGTAATGATGCCCCATGCGATAAACGCGCCGATATTAGGCATGACCATATTACTCAGAAAACGACCAAAGCTTTGAACTTTGATCTTGATATCTGATGAGGACATATAAACCCACCTCTTATAAGTAAGCGCTAACCCAATAAGAGAGCGCGTTGATTTTTGGATGAAACGTTACGGCGCGGGCCGCTGGTGTCACTGTAAGTCGGCTGACTCTATCATGCGAAGATGACGCTTGCGTAGCCAAAGGATTAAGTGTGATCAGTGTCACTGAATAATGGGGGGGAGGTGATGGTTTTTAGTGATATTAATCACGAAGAATAAAGATGTTTAAAAAAAACCGTCGAAAAAACAGACGCGGTCGGCGTGTTTTTGTGATTTTAATCACATTTCTTCATTTGTCTTTTCTATTTATAATGTGATGTGATTCACAAAATTTCGCTCATTTCCGCGGTGCCTGCCCCGGAGAAACGCAAAGTGATACCGATCGCATTGATAATAATATCTCCGTCTGGCCAGCGTGATTCAATGAACTTTAAAAATGGACACGCCTGCTGCCCCTATTTATTGGGCTTGAGTCGGCGTTTTAACATCGATATCGAATAAAATATTTTCAGCGGTCAGAATCAATCGGACAGGGTTTCGCTGCGGTGTGAACGGATTTTGCATCGGCCCGTTCAGCGCTAAAGTCAAAACAGAAAAGATGCGCTGGTTATCATGCGCCTGAATACTCTTAATGCCATGTAGGCTGCCAGGAGGCAACGCTGCCGTTGCCCCTCTGCGCTTCTGGGGGTTAGTTAACCTCACCTTGTAGTAAACGCTGCGCCTGAGATAAGGCCTGAACGTTGGCGCTCAAATTACTCATCAGGGTATTGTATTGCGTTGCCTGCTGCTGGGTGGGGAACTGGATCGCCGCGCCGTTAAAGCTGACGTTTGTTCCCTGCTGCTGTAGAAAATCACCGGCCTGTACCGCGTCCTGGCTCAGGGTTTGCAATGCCGGAAGCAGAGGGGACAGCGATGTGGCAGGCTGGGTAACCACCTTGTTGTACACATTGTTGTACACCGTTTTCAGATCTTCCGGCTGTTTCAACGTCGACCTGCTGCTTTCCGCCTGGTTTTTCGCCGTTTGGATCTGCTGGGCGAGCACGCCCAGCGATCCGCTCGCCTGGCGGAGCATCTCACGGTGCGTCAGGTAGTCTTGCGGTGTGCGAATAGCAGAAAGCTCGTTTACCACCGGCTTGAGGCCGGAATCTACCGCGCGGTTAATCTGTTGGGCAAAGCCGTAAAGAATGGCGTAATCGCCGACATAATTGCCGAATTTTTGCTTCTGATCTTCGCTCAGGCTGGGTAAATGCTCGCCGCTGCGCATCACCGTATTCTGTAGAAAATCGATAAACGCTTTGCGTTGATCGGCTTCTTTATCGCCACAGCCGGTCAACTGCAACACCAGAAACAGCGCCATAAATGGCACCAGCGCACGCGTCCAGATGCGTGATAATCCTGTCGTCATAAGAAATTAACTCCTGTTAACAAATATCTGTCGATTTTGCCTGCTTAATATCTTGCGTAGAGAATAGTCGAAATCAATTTTTATGGATAGGTGTCTCTGTGCATCTTCATTTTTAACCCGTCCGGGCACCTGTAGCAGGCCGTTGTGAGCGGTAAATATAATCTGAAATATCGATCGGAGTCCCGGAAATGATCTAATACTTAGAGTTCTGGCGTTTCCCTTTTTGCTGCCTCTGAAGTGTCCTTATGGCAGATATTCGCCGGTATTCAGAGCCTGATCTTCAGGTTCACCCCCTCTGGTTTTTCACATTAAGTGAGTTTATTGAGGTGTGCTGATGGAGACTAAAGATCCAATGTCCGAACTGCTGTCCAGTCTGGAGCAGATGATAGTGTTAACCCGAGAAGGAATGCCGACGGCGCTCGCCCAAAACGACATTATGGCGATGCCCGAATCGCAACGAATTCGTGAAATTACCGGTTTGCAGATTGATGAGTTTGCCCAGGTATTAGGCGTGAGCGTTTCGTCGGTGAAGAGCTGGGAAGCGAAACGGACCAAACCTTCGCGCAGTACGCAGAAGCTAATGCAGTTGAGTAAGTCGAATCCGTATCTCAGCAGAGATCTGCTGAACTAGAAAAAGGAACCCGCCATCAGGCGGGTTTTTGTGTTATAACGGTCACTTAGCGGCTTTCATATCAATAACAAAGCGGTATTTCACATCCCCTTTCAGCATTCGTTCAAACGCCTGTTCCACTTCATCCAGGCGGATCACTTCAACGTCAGACACGATATTGTGTTGTCCACAGAAATCCAGCATCTGCTGCGTTTCCTTGATGCTTCCGATGGAAGTCCCCGAGATGCTCAGGCGCTTAAACACCATCGGCGTCACATCAGGTGACTTATGTGGCGCATCAGGGATGCCTACCAGCACCAAATGGCCGTTAGTCTTCAGCGCGCTAAGGTACGGGTCGAGATCGTGCGGCGCAGCAACACAATCGAGGATCATATCCAGGCTGTTTTTCACGCTTTCCATCTGTTGTGCATCTTTTGATATCACCACCTGGCTGGCCCCGAGCCGCAGGGCATCGGCTGCTTTGGCGGGGGAGGTGGTAAACAGTACCACCTCGGCACCCAGCGCAGTCGCCAGCTTGACCGCCATATGGCCCAGTCCACCCAGACCAATAACGCCAACACGCTGGCCCGGCTGCACGTTCCAGTATTTCAGCGGTGACCAGGTGGTAACACCTGCGCACAGCAGCGGGGCGACGGCATTCAGCGGCAGATTTTCCGGCACGGCGACAACAAATTTGCTGTTAACCACGATGCTGTCGGAGTAGCCGCCGAAGGTTTTACCGCCAATAAATTTCTCTTCACCGTTGTACGTGGCGGTAAAACCGGTCTCACAGTACTGCTCTTCGCCATTGTGGCACTGTCCGCAGTGACCACAGGAGTCGACCATTACGCCGACACCGACCAGATCCCCAGCTTTAAAGGTGCTGACGTCACTGCCTGTGCGCAGTACGCGCCCGACGATCTCGTGGCCTGGCACCAGTGGGAACTGGCTGACGCCCCATTCGTTACGCGCCATGTGAAGATCGGAATGACAGACGCCGCAATAGTGAATATCGATAAGTACATCGCCAGCCTGAAGCTCCCGGCGTGTAAATTCGAAGGGTTCCAGCGGGGTGTTAGCTGCTTTCGCAGCAAAGCCATGTGATTGCATAAAGTCTTAACCTGGTTGGCAAAAACCGCACAGGGTAGGGGAATGACGCGCGGTGGGCAATGGGGGAAGGGTAAGATGAAGTGTCAGAAAACTCGGCGGGCGGCTAAATTTAGCCGCCCGTTTGTTAGCGCATCATTCTGATGCGGGCGGCGGCGGACCTGTGCGGTTCCGCCGCTGACCACGCCAGATTATTGCAGCAGAGAGATATCGGCCACCTGAAGGAACAGCTCACGCAGCTTGGCCAGCAGCGTCAGGCGGTTGATACGCACCTCTTTCTCTTCGGCGTTGACCATCACCTTATCGAAGAAGTTGTCCACCGCTTCACGCAGCTGCGCCAGCTCAATCAGCGCATCCTGGTAGCGACCTTCGGCAAAGAACGGCTGCAGTTTGCTGCTCAGTGCGGTGACATAGGTCGCCAGCTTGATCTCTTCATTCTCTTTCAGCAGTGATGCCTGCACGCTGTCGTTCAGCGGCTCGGTCGCCTTCGCGAGAATATTGGAGACGCGCTTGTTGGCTGCGGCCAGACTTGCCGCCTGCTCCAGGGTACGGAAATGAGAGACCGCCTTCATACGCGCATCAAAGTCTGCCGGACGTGTAGGACGGCGTGCCAGCACCGCCTGAAGGGTATCCACGCTGTGGCCTTCTTCCTGATACCAGGTGCGGAAACGGCCCAGCATAAAGTCGACCACTTCATCGACCGCCTTAGCGTTAGACAGCTTACTGCCATACAGCCGTACCGCTTCTTCGGTCAGGGTTTGCAGATCCAGCGGCAGATTCTTCTCGACGATGATACGCAGCACGCCGAGCGCAGCACGGCGCAGTGCAAACGGATCTTTATCGCCTTTCGGATGCTGACCGATGCCGAAGATCCCCGCCAGGGTGTCCATTTTGTCAGCAATGGCCAGCGCGCATGCCACCGGGTTAGAAGGCAGCTCATCACCGGCAAAGCGCGGCTGATACTGCTCGTTCAGCGCCACCGCGACGTCTTCGGCTTCACCGTCGTGACGGGCGTAGTGCATGCCCATCACGCCCTGGGTATCGGTGAACTCGAATACCATGTTGGTCATCAGGTCACATTTGGACAGCAGGCCCGCGCGCGTGGCGTGATTAACGTCAGCGCCAATCTGCGCAGCAACCCAGCCGGCCAGCGCCTGAATGCGGTCGGTTTTCGCACGCAGGGTGCCCAGCTCTTTCTGGAACAGTACGGTTTCCAGACGCGGCAGGTTATCTTCCAAACGGCGTTTGCGGTCGCTGTTAAAGAAGAACTCGGCGTCAGCAAGACGTGGGCGCACCACCTTCTCATTGCCGGAAATAATCTGCTGCGGATCTTTCGACTCGATATTGGTTACAAAGATAAAGTTCGGCAGCAGCTTGCCCGCCTTGTCATACACCGGGAAGTATTTCTGATCGCCCTTCATGGTGTACACCAGCGCTTCGGCAGGAACCGCGAGGAACTTCTCTTCAAACGTCGCCGTCAGCACCACCGGCCACTCGACCAGCGAGGTCACCTCTTCCAGCAGGCTGTCGCTCAGGTCGGCAACGCCGCCAATTTTCGCCGCTGCCGCTTCGGCATCCGCTTTGATGATGGCTTTACGTGCTGCGTAGTCCGCCTGCACTTTGCCGCGCTCCAGCAGGATCTGCGGGTACTGGTCGGCATGGTCGATGGTGAACTCCGGCTCGCCCATAAAGCGATGGCCGCGGATGATGCGTGCCGAATCGATACCGAGAATGTTGGCCGGGATCAGCTCATCGCCCAGCAGCAGCGTTACGGTGTGAACCGGGCGCACGAACTGCACCTCGGACGCGCCCCAGCGCATCAGTTTCGGGATCGGCAGTTTTGCCAGTGAGGTGGCGATCATGGCCGGCAGCAATACCTGGGTGCGCTCACCGGTCACCCGGGCGCGGTACATCAGCCATTCGCCTTTATCGGTGCTCAGGCGTTCGGCCTGGTCGACGGTGATGCCACAGCCGCGCGCCCAGCCTTCAGCGGCTTTGGTCGCCACGCCGTTAGCATCGAACGCCGCCTGGATCGCCGGGCCACGTTTTTCCACTTCGCGATCCGGCTGTGCGGCGCTCAGATTAGCGACTTTCAGCGCCAGACGACGCGGGGCGGCAAACCAGCTTACCTCGCCGTGGGCGAGGCCCGCAGCGTCCAGCTCGGCGGTCAGATTAGCGGCGAAGGATTCGGCCAGGCTGCGCAGCGCTTTCGGAGGCAGTTCTTCGGTGCCGATTTCCACCAGAAAAGTTTTATCAGTCATGGCTGCCTCTTATTTCTTGTTATTGCACATCGGGAAGCCCAGCGCCTCGCGGGAGGCATAGTAGGCTTCAGCCACGGCTTTTGTCAGGGTACGAATACGCAGAATATAGCGCTGACGCTCGGTGACGGAGATCGCTTTGCGCGCATCCAGCAGGTTAAAGCTATGTGCGGCTTTCAGAATACGTTCATAGGCAGGCAGCGGCAGCGGTTTTTCCAGCGCCAGCAGGCTCTGCGCCTCTTTCTCGTACTGCTCAAAGCAGGTAAAGAGGAAATCGACGTCAGCGTATTCGAAGTTGTAGGTCGACTGCTCGACTTCATTCTGATGGAACACGTCGCCGTAGGTGGTTTTACCCAGCGGGCCATCGCTCCAGACCAGATCGTAAACGCTGTCGACGCCCTGGATATACATCGCCAGGCGCTCCAGGCCGTAGGTGATCTCACCGGTCACCGGCTTACACTCCAGGCCGCCAACCTGCTGGAAGTAGGTGAACTGCGTCACTTCCATGCCGTTCAGCCACACTTCCCAGCCCAGACCCCAGGCACCCAAGGTTGGGTTTTCCCAGTTATCTTCCACAAAGCGGATATCGTGAATGGTGGGATCCATGCCCAGCTCCTTCAGAGAGCCGAGGTACAGCTCCTGAATATTGTCCGGTGAAGGCTTGATGATCACCTGGAACTGGTAGTAGTGCTGTAGGCGGTTCGGGTTTTCACCATAGCGGCCGTCGGTCGGACGACGTGAAGGCTGCACATAGGCGACCGCGGTCGGCTCCGGCCCGAGCGCACGCAGGCAGGTCATCGGGTGGGATGTTCCCGCGCCGACTTCCATATCCAGCGGTTGGATAATGGTGCAGCCCTGGCGAGCCCAGTAATCCTGTAAGGTCAGGATCAGTCCCTGGAAGGTCTTGGTATCAAACTTTTGCATGTTGATTTCGCACGCGATACGAGTAGTGATAAAAGTGGGTAGCAGTATACCCTTTGACCGGGGGGATTACCAAAATGGTATCTGCACTTGCGGCGCGCTGCGCAAAATGGGTGACGGCGCGTTTTTCACGTTTCCGCGCGCCACAAACGCGCCTTCATCCTGCTCCTAATTTCTTGTTTATGACTTGTTGAAGACGGGTCGACTGGCTACCCTCAATTCGCATACAGACAGGGTTGATCGGAAATGAGGATGAGATGTCGCACAAAATCGATTGGATAGAGAATTTACGCGCCGTGGCCTGTCTGATGGTGATTATGATCCATACCACTACCTGGTATGTGACTACCGGCATGTCGGTAGGTGAGCGCAGCTGGGATCTCTCCAACCTGCTGAATTCCGCCTCACGCGTTTGCGTACCGCTTTTCTTTATGATTTCTGGCTTCTTATTCTTTGGCGAGCGCAGCGCGCAGAAGCGGCATTTCCTACGCATCGTGCTGTGCCTGCTGTTTTACAGCGCGGTGGCGCTGCTCTACATCACGCTGTTAACGCCGATCAACGAGGCGCTCTCCATCCGGCATTTGCTGCAAAAGCCGGTGTTCTACCACCTGTGGTTCTTCTTCGCGATTATCGTTATTTATCTTTTTTCGCCCTTAATTCAGGTCAAACCGGTGCGTGCAGGCTATCTGGCCGTGGTAACGCTGGTGCTGGCGATCCTCGCCAACCCTAATACCGTCGACGGTTCCATCGCCCGATTCCACTGGCTGCCGATTAATTTGTATATCAGCGGCGATACGATTTACTACCTGTTATATGCGTTGACGGGGCGGGCGATAGGGATGATGGAGACGCAGAAACGCGGCGTTAGCGGGCTGGCTGGGGGAAGTTTTGTCCTCTGTGTTGGGCTGATCGCGTTCGGCACTAAAAGGCAGTTTGCGATAAACGGCGCTTTTGCCGATACCTGGTATCTGTATTGCGGCCCGGCGGTGTTTATTGCCGCCGTCAGTCTGCTGGTGCTGTTTAAAAACACCCTCAACCAGCGGGTTAATCCGTTTTTTGCGCTGATCTCACGCTATTCGTTGCCGATCTACGGCTTCCATGCCCTGTTTATCCACTTTATGCGCACCCATCAGCTGGACAATACCGATCGTCCGCTGCTGGATATCCCGCTGGTATTTACCCTGACCCTGCTGGGCAGTTTGCTACTTGCGGCGGGACTGAGGCGCATCGATAAATATCATTTGGTGAGCTGACGTTTTTTATCCCGGCGGCGCATTCCCGGCGTGACCAGCGGTCGAAGACGGCTGATGCGTGGGTTGAGGATCACCCCCGGCGTGCGTACCAGCCTGCGCCGGTTCGGGTTTCGCGTCGGGCGCTCGTGCCACAGTTTGAGCATAATCACCGTCAGAGCCAGTAGTGCGGTAATACCGTTAGCGCTCATCACCGGGACGTCGTGCATGCGGTAGCCGTACCACGTCCAGCAGGCAACGCCGAAGAACAGCGCGGCCCACATTCCCAGCGAGAGCCCGCTGGTATCCTTATTTTTAACGATATGCATGACCTGAAGGCAAAAGGACCCGGTGGTGACCCAGGCCGCCAGGGTTCCCAGCCATACCGGCCAAGGGGTGAGGAAGATTATCGATAACAGCGCCAGGACAACGGTGGCGATGACAATCAGCAGATTCTTCATGCACCTTCTCGCATCTGTTGCAGACCTTTGTCTACGTTATCCACCGCTGCGCTCAAATCGCGATACAGTTCAGGGCGGCCGGCCAGCGAACCGAATAATTTTTTCTGCTGAGTAAACGCCAGAAGGGGATCGTCGGCGTTGAAGATATCTGCGAACGGCACCTCGTCCAGCGCACGGTCTTCATAGTCGAACGGCAGCGTTCCGGCATGATGCTGCTGCATAAAGCGGAACCACAGGGCCGGGAGGATCAGCGTGGCTGCGGGTGTTGCGTCCTGCTTGTAACGGGCTTTCAGCGTTGGCACGATAAACTGCTGTAGCTTGGCGATACTGTCTGACGAGACGCGCTGCGTGGTATCGCGCACCCATTTATTGCTAAATCGGTTTAGTGTGGTTTCGCCGTAATGCGCTAAATCGATGTCACAAGGCTGTAACGCCGCCGCGACGTCTTTCAGCACGTAATCGCTCATCCACCGTTTGATCAGCGGTTGCAGACTCTGGTCGATATATTTTTTCCCCAGCAGCGCACCGGCCCAGGCAATACCGCTGTGGCTGGCGTTCAGTACGCGAATTTTGGCTTCTTCATACGGCGTCACGCTGCTGACAAACTCCACTCCGGCGTTTTCCAGCGCCGGGCGGCCGGCAATAAACTTGTCTTCCAGTACCCACTGCGAAAAGGCTTCGCAGGAAAGCGGGGCGCCGTCATTTTCGATCCCCTGTTCTGCCAGCCGCTCAAAGAGCGCGGCATCAAATTTTGGCGTGATGCGGTCAACCATGCCGTTAGGGGCAGAGGTATTCTGCTCGATCCACGCCAGCAGCTGCTGATCGCCCTTCGCGTTGACAAACTGTGATAGCCCGCGCGCCACGCTATCGCCGTTATCGCGCAGGTTGTCGCAGTTAAGCAACGTCACCGGGCCGGTTTCATTACGCATGCGTTCGCGCAGAATTTTCACCAGCGCCCCGTACAGCGTGCTGGTTTCCTGCTGCTCTGCCAGATCGGCCTGGATCGCCGGGTGTTCAAGATCAAGTTCGCCATCATCATCAAGGAAGTAGCCCCCCTCGGTGACGGTAAAGGAGATAATTTTCGTTGCTGCACTGGCACCCACGGCGACCAGCGATTTTAGCCCCTCATCCCACAGGATGACGTTTTCAACGGCTTCGATGGGCTGATAGACGATTTCACCTTCGGGAGAGATAATTTCCAGCGTGTAGCGACCCTGCTGTTTTGCCAGCTGTTGCAGCGTTTTTTGCGTTTTACTATTGCGAATATTGGCGAGAGAAAGTGCCCAGCTGTTGTCTCCCTGCTGGTGGAGTTGGTTCAAATACCAGCTCTGGTGTGCGCGGTGAAAGGCGCCAGCGCCAAGATGTAACCAGTTGGATTTTTTATCGTTGTTGGGGTGCAAACCTTATCCTTAATCTGATACAGATAGTGACAATGTTACCTGTAACCGTAGCACAGAAAATCAACGTTATAAAACTGGCGGCATCAGCGCCCGGCGGCGGCGGCGAGAAAAAATCACTCCTGCCAGCGCTCCAGGGCGCGGCGTAACTGGCGTGAGGAAGAGAACCCGGCTGACAGCGCCGCTCTTTCACTGCCTTCACCCTGCTGGAGCCGCTGGCGGGCAACGGTCAGACGCAGCTGTTGATGGTAATCACGCACGCTGATCCCCAGATGCTGCCGAAAGAGGCGCGTAAGATGGCGTGCGCTGACATGAGCGCACGAGGCAATTTCTTCCAGCGACCACGGCTGCTCCGGGTGTTGCGCCATCAGGTCCTGAGCCCGATGGATGGCAGGGTGGATATGGTTACGATAGCGCAGCCAGGGTGACAGCTGCGGGTCTTCCCCCGAACGACGGAAAAAGACCACCATTTCGCGTGCGACGTTCAGCGCGACCTGAGATCCGCACAGGTGGCCGATAAGATGTAGTGACAGATCGATGCCGGCGGTAATGCCCGCGCTGGTCCAGATAGCGCGATCTTCGACGAAAATGCGGTTTTCTTTAATGATCGCACCGGGTTCTGCCGCCTTCAGGCGAGCTATCACGTCGTGGTGAGTGGTGCACTGCACGCCGTTCAACAGCCCGGCCCTGGCGGCCAGCAGCGAGCCGGAACAGATACACACCAGCGTGAGCTGGCGTGCATGGATCATCGGCTGGATACGGAGCAGCCAGTTGCGTGCCGCCAGCGCTTGCGGGGTGTCAAACCACAGGCTGGAGTCGCTGACGCCGGGTATCACCAACAGACTTCCGACGGGCAGCGTTTCCGGCAGGGGTTCAATACGGCTGATCGACATGCCGGTTGAGGTCAGAACGCTTTCATCCGGGCCGATGTAGCGCAGGGAAAAGGCATCACCCGCCAACTTAAGCGTTTCCGCCGGGCCTGTCAGATCCAGCGCCATGATGCCGGGCAGGGTGATAAACCACACTGGAATAGTCATATTATGTCAGCTCCTGCAGGCAGTCATCGACGCGACGTATCGCGGCGAAACGGTCGATCAGCACGCTTTCGGTACGGTGGCGTAAATCGGCGATGCTGAGTGTCATACCGTTATGGGTAAGCGGGAATGTTAGCGTTGCTTCGGTCACAAAGGTCACGCGATAGCCAAAATCGGACGCCACGCGGGCCGTAGTTTCACAGCATTGCTCCGTTCGCAGGCCACTAATAATGACATGCTTCACCTGGCGCTGTTCCAGCCACTGCTGCAAACCGGAGTCGGTCAGCGCATTATGCACGGTTTTACGAAAGGTGGCCGCCGCCTGATGCTGTAGGAAAGGCAGACGTACCACTAAACCGGATCCCGCCGCAAAAGCCCCTTCGCTTTCCACATGCAGAATATCCACTATCGGAATACCTTTGGCCCGGCAGCCGTCTGCCAGCTGACTCAACACCAGCTCAAAGGCTGGGGTTTCAGGCGCCTCGAGGTAGCCACGATGATAGAAGGATTGCTGGGCATCAATGATTAACAGAACGCTATCGGTCATTTTCGGACTCCTGGCTGATTGGGTTAACCCTATCATCGCCAAGGCCCGTGACATAAAGAAGGTCAAAAACGGACATGATGTGGTCGTGGAGGGACAGGATGAGGGGGGAGCCCATCTTCGGCATGTTGCAGCCAAAACAGGGAAACCGAACTTTAACGCCGCTGATGGCACGGCTGCATTCAGCGGGTCACTGTTTTACTTTCTGTTCCGCATCACGATGATGATTGTGCCAGGCTAACAGGATCGGCCAGCGTGAAGTAACGTTCGGCGAAATCGCTTAGCATGCTTTCACGGCCGCGCATATCGCGCAGGAATGCCGGGTCCAGTTCTGTCACGATCACTTCCGTATCTTCTGCGCTGGCCTCGGCAATAAGCTTGCCGTAAGGATCCCAGACGGCGCTGCCGCCGCAGGCCTGCCAGCCTCCGGTCCTGCCAACGTGGTTGGACATCAGCACGTAGAGGGTGTTGTCCAGCGCGCGCGCTGGCATCCAGATACGGGATTCATGGTAGCCATTGCCACAGCTGAACAGGGCGCTCACCAGGTAAGCATGACATCCTGATAACGCGGCAGCGCGGGCGTGTTCGGCAAATCCGCTGTCGTAGCAGATAGCCAGCCCTAAAGACCATCCTTCGACCTCAATGGCTACCGCCTGCTGGCCGGGCTGGAAAAACTCCGCCTCGCTGCTGAACAGCGCCCGTTTGTGGTAACGGGCAAACAGCTCGCCCTCTGGGTTAAAGCACAGCGAGGTGATGCAAACCCCGGTATCTTCGCACGTAGCAGCACCAATAATGGCGAAAATACCCGCCTGACGGCAGGCTTCCGCAATCGGCTTCAGCCGCTGGTCATCAGCACCGATGGCATAACGGGCCGGATCGGCCTGGATTAATGCAGGTTCATAGCCGCTAAGAAATTTCTCTGGCAGCAGGATCACCTTAGCCCCCCATTCTGCCGCACGTTCGATAAGGCTAACGGACTGCTGCACATTGGCCGGGATATCTCCGGCCACAGGTTCCGCCTGCGCGACGGCGACTTTTAATTTATTCACGGGCCAGGTGTGGCGATACGCGCACATAGTTTGACTCCTTGAAACGTGCGCTCTTGCGGATGGCACGTTTGGTTTCAGCTCAGAGTATGTTGACCCGTACTGTGACCCGTTCTGGCTGGATACACATAAAAGAGAGGCAACGGATGCAGCATAATATCGGCAACGATTAACTGCCAGCTCGCGAAACCGTTATGGCAGCGCTCATGCGCGGCAAACAGCCGCATTGCGGCCGGGGACGACAGGCGCACGCTGCCCAGCCTCGATCGCTGGAAAAGGTTCGCTTCCAGAAAGTCGTGACGGGAAAAATGATTTGCTGACAGGGGGAAGGAAGAAATAGCGGGGTGACTAACATGATGGAAAGAGGCTTTATTTAAAGAAGCATGACGACAAAGGGGAGCCGTGGAATAGCATTCCCCTTTACCGTGAGGCCGTACTCTTTATCAGTGAGCGACAGATTTTGAAAACACCTGAATAATGATAATACCCGCGGCTATACAGAGCATTCCTGCAATGGCCGGAAGGTCGAGTCGCTGTTTATAGATGAAGAATGACATAATGGAGACCAGAAATATCCCCATTCCTGCCCAGATGGCATAGGCAATTCCAATATTCATGGTTTTAACAACCTGTGACAGACCATAAAATGAAATGGCATAGCCAATCACAACAAAAATACTGGGGATCAGTCGGGTGAATCCTTCTGACGCTTTCATCATGGTTGTGGCAAGCGTTTCAGCACAGATTGATATAGCAAGAATGAGATAAGTATTAGGCATAATTCCTTCAGATAGCCGTTGAGTTTGTGAAATTATACATGACCGCGATTGACAGAAACCTTAACGAACATGTTCTGGATGCGCCGGGCAGCCGTTGAGCGGACTAACGATACTTCGCTTCCTGCCGCTTAAACCAGTCTGTCGGGACATTGTGCGGCGGTTGCTCCAGCTGCCGTATGCCCTGCTCGATAATCCGTTCAGCCTGCTGCAACAGCGTAGCATTCCCGGCAGTGAGATACCCTGTCTGCACGCGTTTTTCAACCAGATAAACCCGGGCAAACTGGGGGGCGTACTGAACGATTGAACGCGTATTGTCGATAATATCGGCCAGTTTGATCGTTTGCGCCTCCGGGTTAGCGCGCTGCGAGTGCTGAAAATGGGCGACTTTGCGCGCCACACGGCTCAGACCTTCCGCGCCATCGCGATGGGTGAGCATATCAACCAGGGTGGCAATAGTGTCACCAAAGTGGCTGCGGATATCGTCAAGTGTGCTGGCGGTATCTTCGACAGTGTCGTGCAGCCACGCCGCAGCCAGCATGTTTTCATTGTGACTGACGCTGCGAACCAGCTCCACTACCGCTGCGGGATGTACGATATAAGGCTCGTCAGTATATTTTCGCCGCTGCCCGGCTTCGGCATGAGCTTTACTGGCATAGCGACGCGCTCTTTCTTCCACCGTATTCATGCTCTCTCTCCCCCGAAAATAAAATCGCTTGCTATTATATAGCTCACTACCTATCATCTTAACATGATGACCGATAAAGACGACAAGAAAGCGAGCGATGCACTACCACTGCTGCTTGACCAGCAGCTGTGCTTCGCGCTTTATTCCGCCAATCTGGCGCTGCATAAGTTGTACCGACAGCTGCTGGCCCCGCTTGGCATCACCTACCCACAATATCTGGTGATGATGGTGTTGTGGGAGCAGGATGATGTCACGGTATCTGAGGTCGGCACGCGTCTGTACCTTGATTCGGCCACCCTGACGCCATTATTAAAGCGTCTTGAAACGGCCGGTCTGTTAAACCGTCATCGTTCGCGTAAGGATGAACGTCAGGTGGTCGTTACGCTGACAGAGCAGGGAAGCGCACTGCGCGAGCAGGCGCTGGATCTCCCCGCATCCGTCTGTCGTGCCTCCGCCTGTGAACTGACGCAGCTGCAATCGCTGAAAAGTGAGCTTGAAATGCTACGCGATAACCTTAACGGTTAAGTGTGCTGACACCGGGAAAATGCCGTAAATTATTACTCTTATAAATAGTGTGCGATTTAATCGCAAGCAAACAAACTAAGGAATTTCACTATGTCATTAGAAAAAGTTATATACCGTGCAAAAGCAAAAGCCACCGGTGGACGTGATGGCCGTGCGACTTCCTCCGACGGCGTGCTGGACATCAAACTCGGCGTGCCGAAAGAGATGGGCGGTGCGGGCGGCGAAGCGACCAACCCAGAGCAGCTGTTTGCTGCCGGCTATTCCGCCTGTTTCCTGGGCGCGATGAAGTTTGTTGCCGGTCGCGATAAATTCACCATGCCAAAAGATGCCTTTATTGAGGGCGAAGTTGGCATCGGGCCGCTACCTACCGGGTTTGGTATTGAAGCTACGCTGAATATCCACCTGCCTGGTATGGACAGTGCTGAAGCTCAGAAGCTGGTTGATGCTGCACATATCGTCTGCCCTTACTCAAATGCGACCCGTGGCAATATCGACGTGACGCTGAATATCATTAACTAAGCTGACGTTATCTTAAACGGCCGGGTTTATCTGACCCGGCCGTTGTCATTTTCCCTTTCTTAATCAGAAAATTGCGCGAGCTTTATTATAAATCGCTCACTTTTTTTCCGTGGTTTACCCTAAGCACAGACGCGCAGGCGTAAGTATGTTTAACTGACCCCCCTGCAACGTCATCTCGTTCCCCAGGTTTATAACCCTTCTTGAGGTTAAACGTTCGCGTCGGTGAACTCTGACGTATCGCCAGGGTCTGATTAGCGTTCGGATGGTGTTTGGCAATTGTTCAGATTAGGTCAGGATTAAGGTTGAATGAATTATATTAAAATGTGTACCCAACAAACGCTGTCGCTGCTGTTGGCCCTCTATATCGGACTGTTCCTCAACATGCCGGTGTTTTATCGTCGCTTCGACCCCTTCCTCGCTAAGTTTGCAATGATGCAATGGCTGTCCGCGTTGGCTGAAGTTGTGGCAGTTGTGTTGTTGGTTTTCTTCCTGCTGCGCCTGCTGTCGCTGGGGGGAAAACTATTCTGGCGCCTGTCCGTCAGCCTGCTGGTGGTGATCTCCGTGGCGGCCAGCTACTACATGACCTTCTTTAATGTTGTCATCGGCTACGGCATTGTTGCCTCGGTGATGACCACTGACACCGACCTGTCGAAAGAGGTGGTGGGCTACCACTTTGTGCTGTGGATGGTGCTCATCAGCCTTATCCCGCTGGTCGCGGTCTGGCGCAGCCGTCTGCGTCTGACGCTGCTTGAACAGATGAAAACGCCAGGGCAGCGCATCAAACCGCTTCTTACGCTACTGCTGGCCGTGCTGCTGGTCTGGCTGCCCATCCGTTATTTCGATAAGGCTCAAAGCGCCAACGAGAAGCAGACCAATATCGATCTGCCAAGCTACGGTGGCGTGGTGGCACACTCCTACCTGCCGTCTAACTGGCTGACGGCGCTGGGACTGTTTGCCTATACCAGCTACGACGAACATATGGACAGTGGTAACCTGCTCGATCCGGCGAAAAAATTTACTTACACCGCGCCTGCCGGAATAGATGACACCTATGTGGTGTTCGTGATCGGCGAAACCACGCGCTGGGACCATATGGGCCTGCTGGGCTACCAACGCGATACCACACCGAAGCTGTCTAAAGAGAAAAATCTGGTGGCGTTCCGTGGTGAGTCCTGCGATACCTCCACCAAGCTTTCGCTGCGCTGTATGTTTGTGCGCGAGGGGGGAACGGATGATAACCCGGCCCGCACGCTTAAAGAGCAGAACGTGTTTGCGGTGCTGAAAGAGCTGGGCTTCAGTTCAGATCTGTATGCGATGCAGAGCGAGGTTTGGTTCTATAACAATACCAATGCAGACAGCTACGCCTTCCGCGAACAGATTGGCTCAGAGCAGCGTAATCAGGGTAAATCGGTGGACGATATGCTGCTGATACCCGAGCTGAAGTCGTCTATTGACGATCATGCAAAGGGCAAACATCTGGTGATACTGCACACCAAAGGCTCACACTATCTTTATTCACAGCGCTATCCACGCGAATTTGCCCGCTACCAGCCGGAGTGCATGGGCGTAGACGATACCTGTAGTAAAGAGATGCTGATCAACGCTTACGACAACTCCATTCTGTATATCGACACCATGCTCGACAGCGTGTTTGACCAGCTGCGTGATAAGAAGGCGATTGTGTTTTATGCCGCCGATCACGGCGAATCGATCAGCGATAACATGCACCTGCACGGCACGCCACGCAATATGGCCCCGCCGGAGCAGTTCCGCGTGCCGATGATGGTCTGGGCATCAGATAAGTATCTTGCCGATGGGCAAAATAAGCGCGCTTTTGAGCAGCTACAGGCGCAGCAGCGTGCGGGTAAAACTCACCGCCATGTTGAACTGTTTGACACCATCTTAGGCTGTCTGGGCTACACCTCCCCAAATGGCGGCATTAACCCGTCTAATAACTGGTGTGCCGCACCATAAACTCTTCAGGGCCGTCTGCTCCAAACGGCGGCCCCGCTATCCAGCGATTATTGATAAAGCTGGGCCTGCATCACAATAGCGGCAGGTCACAACTGCTGACTATTCCCCCCCCCTCCTCTCGAATAAATGTATATTCACTCCTGTTTTTCACGGTCGCTAACGACCGTTTTAATTGACTTTCTTAACGCTGTTGTTTAAAAGTTGATGCGTTCTTAAAAAGCTAATTCATATTTTCAATAATGCATTAAAAAACATAAATAATATCAACCAGCATCGCCGGCTGTCGGTAATAACCTAACCTATTCGACTTACCGTAAGGTTGAAAGGTAATATTTTAGAAAAAGTAATTATTTGACTATCGGCTGAAAAGGATCTTTTAGAATGCTATTTTTTTCCCCGACATTACACCTCGCACGCGCACATTTTTTAAAAAGCAGCAGTTCAGCCAGCTGGTTGGCGTTCAATAATAAACGTCATATCCCTTTTGCAGAGAAGCTTGTTAAGGTCAAATTAACAAATGCAGAGCTAAAGATGAGGCGAATGGATAGTCTTAACCAAAATACCACTCAGGACTCGCAAAAAATGATTTCGATGAAAGATAAAATAGTAAAATACCATGAAATAGAAAAAAACATTTCTCTCCTTAAAAAAATAAAGTGTATAGACATCCAGAACGTATTCGAACCAGGATATACCCAAATGGATAAAAACGACTCTCCACCTCTGCCTTACGTATCACAAGTTAACCTAAACACGCATTTCCCCCCTCGGTCTTATCGCAGTTGCTGTGGAAAGTGGATCGCCCTGAGTGGTAAAGAAAATCTTATATAAACCGGCTGAAGATAGCAGTCCGTCTACGGTTACTTAATTCGTTACGCATTTTACTTATGGTCAGCTTCAATACGTTGACCATTTCTTATTTATGAGTTGCAGCGTTTTTGTCTGTTAAACAGGACTCCATGCTGTTTTCTCATGGAGAATGGCGACTTTTTTAGATTATTTATAAAGTTTATTCGCAGAGTAACGCACTGCTAATATGTTTTTTTTAGGTGGTTAAGACTGATTTTTTGACTTAACGCGCTGATATTTACGATGAAGAAAGGGCTTAATGGCATTTTTATATTTGGTTGCTGAATCTCACATTAGTAGTAAAAAACTGGCGTTTGTATTGACGTTCTTTGCAACTATTGACAAATTGAAGCTTCAGTACAAAAGGTATGGGAATCTTCTGGTCACTTCAGGGCAACCAATCTCGCTATGTCACTGATGCCGTAAGGCACCACGCACAGGCCACCCACAATAATTATTGGCCGGCGTACAACACACATCACACATCACTACTGGAGTATAAACATGCGTATTCCCCAGGCTAAATTCGGTATGCTTAAAGTGGGTCTCACTACCCTTGCATTGATGATTGCCACAGGCGTTCAGGCAAAAACTCTGGTTTACTGTTCTGAGGGTTCGCCAGAGGGTTTTAACCCGCAGCTCTTTACTTCGGGTACCACCTATGACGCCAGTTCAGTGCCGATCTACAACCGTCTGGTTGAATTTAAAATCGGCACCACTGAAATTGAGCCGGGCCTGGCGGAAAAATGGGATGTCAGCCCTGATGGCAAAACCTATACCTTCCACTTACGCAAGGGCGTGAAGTGGCAGACCAGCAAAGATTTTAAACCTACGCGCAACTTCAACGCTGACGACGTGGTGTTCTCGTTCGAGCGCCAGCTGGATAAGAACAATAAATATCACGGCGTTTCCGGCGGCAGCTACGAGTACTTTGAAGGCATGGATATGCCGAAGCTGATTAGCAAAATTGTTAAAGTCGATGATTACACCGTTCGTTTCGAGCTGAACCGTCCAGAGTCGCCGTTCCTTGCCGACCTCGGCATGGATTTTGCCTCAATCCTCTCCGCTGAATATGCCGATAACATGCTGAAAGCCGGTACGCCGGACAAGCTGGATCTGAATCCGGTTGGCACCGGGCCGTTCCAGCTTCTGCAGTACCAGAAAGATTCGCGCATCCTGTATAAAGCCAACCCGGACTACTGGGGCAGCAAGCCGAAGATAGACCGTCTGGTGTTCTCCATCACGCCTGATGCCTCCGTACGCTACGCCAAAATGCAAAAAGGCGAATGCCACGTGATGCCGTTCCCCAACCCGGCCGACCTTACGCGCATGAAGGAAGATAAAAATATCAACCTGATGCAGATGCCCGGCCTGAACGTGGGTTACCTGGCGTACAACACGGAAAAGAAACCGCTGGATAATCTGAAGGTGCGTCAGGCACTAACCCTGTCGGTCAACAAAAAAGCGATTATCGAAGCGGTTTATCAGGGGGCAGGCCAGGCGGCGAAAAATCTTATCCCCCCTACCATGTGGGGCTATAACGACAGTATTCAGGACTACGGTTACGATCCCGAAAAAGCCAAAGCCCTGTTGAAAGAAGCCGGCATGGCGGAGGGCTTTACTATCGATCTGTGGGCGATGCCGGTGCAGCGTCCGTACAACCCGAATGCGCGTCGCATGGCCGAAATGATCCAAAACGACTGGGCGAAGATTGGCGTGAAGGCAAAAATCGTCACCTACGAATGGGGTGAATACCTGAAGCGTGCCAAAGCCGGTGAACATCAGACCGTGATGATGGGCTGGACCGGAGACAACGGGGACCCGGACAACTTCTTCGCCACCCTGTTTAGCTGTGCCGCTGCGAAAGACGGATCGAACTATTCACGCTGGTGCTATAAGCCGTTTGAAGACCTGATCCAACCCGCCCGCGCCGAAGCCGATCACAGCAAGCGTATCGCTGACTACCAGCAGGCTCAGGTGGTGATGCATGACCAGGTGCCTGCGCTGGTTGTCGCGCACTCAATGGTGTACGAACCGGTCAGTAAAAAGGTTTCTGGTTACGTGGTTGATCCTTTAGGTAAGCACCATTTCGATAACGTCGATATCCAGGAATAAAGTATTGGCCGTGTGAAAACGGCCAGACGGATCCCCAAAGGGCCGGGGAACCCCGGCCCTTCTTGCCAGTGAGCAAAACGGTCGTCAAGGCGCATGATTTGCGTAGCGAGTGGTTAATACCCACGGGTATCACCGCGCGCAAGATGTGAGCAATAATAATCCTGTCGGTTACGGCTGGCAGGAAACAAAAGAGAATCCGGAATATGCTGCAGTTCATACTCCGACGCCTGGGGCTTGTCATCCCGACGTTTATTGGTATCACCCTGTTAACCTTCGCGTTTGTGCACATGATCCCCGGTGACCCGGTGATGATTATGGTCGGCGAACGCGGTATCTCCGCTGAACGCCATGCCCAGCTGATGTCCCAGCTCGGCCTGGATAAACCCCTTTGGCAGCAGTACATCACCTATATCAATGGCGTCATGCACGGTGATTTGGGCATGTCGCTGAAGAGTCGCGTGCCGGTATGGGACGAATTCGTACCGCGCTTTAAGGCCACGCTGGAACTGGGCATTTGCGCGATGCTGTTTGCCATTGCCGTCGGCATTCCGACCGGCGTGCTGGCGGCGGTCAAACGCGGCTCCATTTTTGACCACACCGCCGTGGGTATTTCACTCACCGGCTACTCAATGCCGATTTTCTGGTGGGGCATGATGCTGATCATGCTGGTATCGGTGCAGCTCAATCTGACCCCGGTCTCCGGGAGAATTGCCGATACCGTCTTTCTTGATGACAGCCAGCCGTTAACCGGCTTTATGCTGATCGACACCCTGATCTGGGGCGAACCCGGCGATTTCAAAGATGCGGTGATGCACATGATCCTGCCGGCCGTCGTGCTGGGAACTATTCCACTGGCGGTGATTGTGCGCATGACGCGATCGGCGATGCTGGAAGTGCTGGGTGAAGACTATATCCGTACCGCGCGCGCCAAAGGGTTGACGCCCCTACGGGTTATCGTGGTGCACGCCTTGCGCAATGCCATGCTGCCGGTGGTCACGGTGATCGGGCTACAGGTCGGCACGCTGCTGGCCGGCGCCATCCTCACTGAAACCATTTTCTCCTGGCCGGGCCTGGGGCGCTGGTTAATTGATGCACTCCAGCGTCGCGACTATCCGGTGGTGCAAGGCGGGGTGCTGATGGTGGCCACGCTGATTATTCTCGTCAATCTGCTGGTTGACCTGCTTTACGGCGTGGTGAATCCGCGCATCCGTCACAAGAAATAAGGGGCCAACATGTCTGTTATGGATCCAGGCAGCGCGACTGCTGCACCCAAGCCGATGACCCCGTTACAGGAATTCTGGCACTACTTTAAGCGTAACAAAGGTGCCGTCATTGGCCTGGTCTACGTGGTTTTGATGGTACTGATCGCCCTTTTTGCCAACGTGCTGGCACCACACGCGCCCGCAGAGCAGTTCCGTGATGCGCTGCTGCGTCCGCCAGCCTGGCAGGAGGGCGGCAGCTGGCAGTATCTGTTTGGCACCGACGACGTGGGTCGTGATGTGCTGTCGCGCCTGATGTACGGCGCGCGCCTGTCGTTACTGGTCGGCTGTCTGGTGGTGATCCTGTCGCTGGTGCTGGGGGTGATATTTGGCCTGATCGCCGGTTACCTGGGCGGGGCGGTTGACGCGGCCATTATGCGTCTGGTGGACATTATGCTGGCGCTGCCAAGCCTGCTGCTGGCGCTGGTGCTGGTGGCTATTTTTGGCCCGTCGATTGTGAATGCCTCGCTGGCATTGACCTTTGTGGCGCTGCCGCACTATATCCGTCTTACCCGGGCAGCGGTACTGGTCGAGGTGACGCGAGATTACGTGACGGCATCGCGCGTGGCGGGGGCCGGTATGCTGCGCCAGATGTTCGTCAACATTTTACCAAACTGCCTGGCACCGCTGATCGTGCAGGCATCTCTCGGTTTTTCCAACGCCATTCTGGATATGGCCGCGTTGGGTTTCCTGGGTATGGGCGCGCAGCCGCCTACGCCGGAATGGGGCACCATGCTCTCCGACGTCCTGCAGTTCGCGCAAAGTGCCTGGTGGGTGGTCACCTTCCCAGGGGTGACGATCCTGCTGACGGTACTGGCATTTAACCTGATGGGCGACGGCTTACGCGACGCTCTGGACCCGAAACTCAAACAGTAGGCAGCGAAATGGCATTATTAACTGTAGATAAGCTTTCGGTGCATTTCGGTGACGAAAAAGCACCGTTCCGCGCCGTGGACCGCATCAGCTATCGGGTTGAGCAGGGGCAGGTGGTGGGTATTGTTGGTGAGTCCGGCTCCGGTAAGTCCGTCAGCTCGCTAGCGATCATGGGGCTGATTGACTATCCCGGTAAGGTGATGGCCGAACAGCTGGTCTTTAATCAGCGCGACCTGCAGCGCATCTCTGAAAAAGAGCGCCGCCAGCTGGTGGGCTCGGAAGTGGCGATGATTTTCCAGGATCCGATGACCAGCCTTAATCCTTGTTACACCGTGGGGTTCCAGATTATGGAAGCCATCAAGGTGCATCAGGGCGGCAATCGCCGCACTCGTCGCCAGCGTGCGATCGATCTGCTGGAGCAGGTGGGCATCCCGGACCCGGCTTCGCGGCTGGATGTTTACCCGCATCAGCTGTCTGGTGGGATGAGCCAGCGCGTGATGATCGCGATGGCGATTGCCTGTCGGCCAAAGCTGCTGATTGCCGATGAGCCAACCACGGCGCTGGACGTGACCATCCAGGCGCAGATCATTGAGCTGCTGCTTGACCTGCAACGCCAGGAAAATATGGCGCTGATCCTGATCACGCATGACCTGGCGCTGGTGGCAGAAGCCGCGCAGCACATCATCGTGATGTACGCGGGCCAGGTGGTGGAAACCGGCGAAGCGCGGGATATCTTTAAGGCCCCTCGTCATCCCTATACCCAGGCGCTGCTGCGTGCGCTGCCGGAATTTGCCGCGGATAAAGCGCGACTGGCGTCACTGCCTGGCGTCGTGCCCGGCAAGTACGATCGGCCGAGCGGCTGCCTGCTGAACCCACGCTGTCCGTATGCGAAAGAACGCTGTCGTAGCGAAGAGCCCCCCTTGCGTGATATTGCCGGGCGTCAGTCAAAATGTCATTTCCCTCTGGACGATGCCGGGAGGCCCTCTTATGAAGCCTGAACACGATAAATCGCACCTGTTGATGCAGGCCATCGACCTGAAAAAACACTACCCGGTGAAAAAGGGGCTGTTTGGCCAACAGCAGCTGGTCAAAGCCCTTGATGGGGTTTCGTTCGACCTGGAACGCGGCAAAACGCTGGCGGTGGTGGGGGAGTCCGGCTGCGGTAAATCCACGCTGGGTCGCCTGTTGACCATGATTGAAACGCCCACGGAAGGTCAGCTGTTTTATCAGGGACAGGATCTGCTACAGCCCGACCCGCAGGCAGAAAAACTGCGCCGTCAGAAAATTCAGATCGTTTTCCAGAACCCGTACGGCTCGCTCAATCCGCGCAAAAAGGTCAGTCAGATCCTTGAGGAGCCTTTGGTGATTAATACCCGCCTGACCCGCGCCGAACGGCGGGAGAAAGCGCTGGAGATGATGGCGAAGGTGGGGCTGAAAACCGAGCATTACGACCGCTACCCGCATATGTTTTCCGGCGGCCAGCGTCAGCGCATTGCCATTGCGCGCGGGTTAATGCTCGACCCTGACGTGCTGATTGCCGATGAGCCGGTATCGGCACTCGACGTTTCGGTACGTGCGCAGGTGCTGAATCTGATGATGGACCTGCAACAGGAGCTTGGCCTGTCTTACATCTTTATCTCTCACGATCTGTCGGTAGTGGAGCATATCGCCGATGAAGTGATGGTGATGTATCTCGGCCGTTGCGTAGAGAAGGGCAGCAAGGAGGCGATTTTTGCCAACCCGCGCCATCCTTACACGCAGGCGTTGCTGTCGGCGACCCCTCGCCTTAACCCGGACGAGCGCCGCGAACGTATCAAACTGACCGGAGAGCTGCCAAGTCCGCTCAATCCACCGCCGGGCTGTGCGTTTAACGCGCGCTGTCGCCGCCGCTTTGGCACCTGCGTGCAGCTACAGCCTAAGTTGAAAAACGTCGATGGCCAGCAGATTGCCTGCTTTGCCGTTGAGCAGGACGAAAGCCGGCCGTCCTGAACAGAGCAGGGGGCACCGGTTGCCCCCTGTTCCCCGCATTAAAGCAGACTGCCAGATCCTGATGATATTTGGTGGCTTTCATTCCGTGAAATAGCAAAGAAATCAGAATGAAAACATTCTGAAGCATAAATAAGGCCGTCATAAATAAATAGAGAATTCAGTCTTATTTATTCCCTGTCATTGTCTTAAATTCCCTGTTTTGTTTAAATAAATTACCGCACATTGTTTATTATTGATGATTATCAACATGAGATTATACTTATTTTATAAGAATAATCTCATGTTGTATTACCGTTGTTCCGATGATGTGTTACATTCAGGGGAAATTCCCTACCTTCGGCGATCATACTGATGAAAAGTTATGATGACCTGCAGCGTTTTAAAGAAAAAATAAAAACAAAGAATATTGATTTTAAAGATATGTCTGAGCAATTGTTTCATGCCAACGACACCCGCTGGGCGGTGATTAAGCAGCTTATGAATGAAAATGCCGGGTCTGAGTGGCATATCGGCCAGCGAATTGGCATACCGCGCACGGTCAACTCCACGGCTTTTCTGGCCCCGAAGCGCGCTGAAAAGTCCGTAATGTTGGGCAGCAACCCACGGGAAGCGGTAAAAAAAACGGGGGCACCGTTGCTGAACAGTATTGCTGTTTCCATGCCGTTGCCTGAAGCCACCTCGGCCGCCGCGCGTGCTGACGTTCCGCCGCCGTCCATGGCGCAGATGGCCGCCGTATCCGGTCTGACCCTCTTGAAGCAGTTGGAGTCGGTGCCGGCTTCACCATCCGCCACGGCCAGCACCGCACCGGTATCACCACGGCCTTTTGCGGTGGCTGCAACGGCAACGGAGGCAGAGGAGTCCGCGAAATCTGCCTATGGACGGTTATTTCGTTCGTCGGCCGCGCTGGCATCGGATGCGATGGGGAAAGAGACATTGCTCAAACCCCTGCTGGAGAAAATTGCCTTATGCCGCTAGTTTGTGTCTGCTCTCCTAAAGGCGGGGTAGGTAAAACCACGCTGGTGGCCAACCTGGCCTATGCGCTGGCGCGTGACGGCAGCAAAGTGCTGGCGATTGACTTTGATGTGCAGAATGCTTTGCGCCTGCACTTCGGCGTGCCGCTGTCAGACGGCCGCGGTTTTGTGGCGACATCTGCGCAATCTTCTGACTGGAGCCAGTCCATCCTCACCACCGACGACACTATCTTTGTTATGCCCTATGGTGAGGTCACAGAAGATCAGCGTATTGATTTTGAATCACGTTTAACCAACGACGCCAACTTTATCGCCAGGGGGCTGCACGCGGTTCTCAACTATCCGGGGCTGGTCATTATTGCCGATTTTCCGCCTGGGCCGGGGCCGGCTCTGAAAGCGATGGTGGCGCTTGCCGATTTGCATTTGGTGGTCATGATGTCTGATACCGCCTCTCTTGCCCTACTGTCGCAGATCGAAAATGAAAAAATGATCGGTGGCGAGCTGAATCGCCGGGCCGGTCACTGCTTCGTGCTGAATCAGATCGATAACCGCCGTCAAATCAGCCGCGATGTCACCGCCTTTATGCAGCAGCGCCTCGGCGACAGGTTGATTGGTGTCATCAACCGCGATGAAAGCGTGGTGGAGGCGAATGGATCACAGCAGTCTATTTTTGAATTTAATCCGGTCTCTGCTGCGGCTTTTGATATTGAGCTGATTGGTAAGCGCCTGGTGGCATTGCTGAATATCAACGTGGGTAACGGGGAAATGCACGCACCGCTCACCTCTCGTTAATTTTCGGATTATCGCCAGGCAGGGATGTCTGAATTCATGTGGCAAGTATGCCACCTGGTATAACAATATAATTTGGATGACCTATGAATAAGGTCCTGTTTTATCTGCTGTTGCTGATATTGTTTCCGCTGGCTGCTGTTATCGTAGTGGCTCCTATGGATAGCCAAAAGCAATATATTTTTGGGCTGGTTTCGATTGCACTGCTGTTTTTATTAAGTCTTAGTAAAAACAAAAAAATTTCTTTGATTATGGTTGTGCTGTCCACGCTAATGTCGACCCGTTATATTTATTGGCGCGCGACAGAAACGCTGCACTTCAATTCTGAAATAGAAGCGATTCTGTGTATCGGCCTATTTCTTGCCGAGCTGTATGTCTGGCTTATTCTCATCCTCGGTTATCTGCAAACATGCTGGCCGCTTAAGCGCACTATCGAACCGTTGCCTGCTGATGTCCGCCTGTGGCCAACGGTCGATGTCTATGTTCCCAGCTATAACGAAAGCCTCGACGTGGTGCGTGATACCGTTCTGGCGGCCCAGTGCATCGACTATCCGCAGGATAAGATAAAAATTTACCTGTTGGATGACGGGAAACGCAGTGAATTTGCGCGCTTTGCCGCCGATGCCGGCGTTGGCTATATCACCCGGCCTGATAACCGCCACGCGAAAGCCGGTAACCTGAATCACGCATTGCACATCACTCAGGGTGAGCTGATATGCGTATTTGACTGTGACCATGTGGCGACCCGCACCTTTTTACAGGCAACGGTGGGTGCCTTCCTGAAAGACGCCAGGCTGGCGCTGTTACAGACGCCACACTACTTTTATTCGCCGGACCCCTTTGAACGTAACCTGAAAGCCGCGCGTGAGATCCCAAATGAAGGGGCGCTATTCTATGGTCCTGTTCAGCAGGGTAACGATAACTGGAATGCCACTTTCTTCTGCGGTTCCTGTGCGGTTATACGCCGCTGTGCGCTGGAAGAGATCGGCGGTTTTGCCGTGGAGACGGTCACCGAGGATGCGCATACCGCACTGAAAATGCAGCGCCGGGGGTGGGGAACCGCCTTTCTGGCCATCCCGCTGGCGGCCGGGCTGGCGACCGAACGGCTTGGCCTGCATATTATCCAGCGGACCCGCTGGGCGCGGGGCATGACGCAGATATTTCGCGTGGATAACCCGCTGCTTGGCCGGGGTCTGAAATGGCAGCAGCGGCTGTGCTATCTCAACGCCATGCTGCATTTCCAGTTCGGCCTGCCGCGTGTGGTATTCCTGACCGCGCCGCTGGCCTATCTGCTGTTTAATCTCAATATTATTCACTCTTCGGCCAGCCTGATCTTTGCCTACGTGCTGCCGCATCTGGTGATGTCGCTGTACGTCAACGCCCGTATGAATGGCCGTTTCCGCGCCAGTTTCTGGGGTGAGATATATGAAACGGTGATGGCATTCCATCTGGTGCTCCCTACGCTGCTGACGATGATTTCACCTAAACACGGTAAGTTTAACGTGACGGACAAAGGCGGCCTGCTGGACGTCGGTTTCTTTGACTTCAATATTGTGCGGCCACACATTATTTGTGCCCTGTTACTGTTTGCTGGCGTGGTCAGCGGCATCGTGCGCGGCACGGCCCAGGATTACTTTGGCGTTGACCGCTATGTGATCGCGCTGAACGTGGGCTGGGCAAGCTTTAGCCTGATCATCCTGATGGCTGCCATCGCCGTTGCGCGTGAAACCAGACAGGTGCGCAAAACTATCCGTATCGATGCCGCTCTGCCCGCTATTGTGCACTACGCCAGCGGCATCTCTTCACGTACTCATACCATCAATCTGTCAATGGGCGGCGCACAAATCCACGCGCCGGACGCGCGCCATGAAAATGATGACATCGAAGCAATAGATGTGATCCTGCATTCCGCCACTATCTCGATGCCGGTGCAGTATATCGACGCGCACGATGGCGTGATCCGCCTGCAGTTTGAGGAAATGCCGCTTGCGCGCCGGCGTGAGCTGGTGCGCGTGGTGCTGTCGCGTGCGGATGCGTGGCTTAACACGTCGGAATACAAAGATAATCCGCTGCGTTCGTTGTTGAACATTATTCGTACCGTATTTGAACTGTTTTGGCTGTCATGGAAAGACCTCCGGGCGAAGAAAAAAAGTCAGACGCAAATAAAAGAGGAGGGTGCGGCATGAAGCAGCTTATCGTGCGCGCCCTGTGTTTATGCGCGGTGCTCACCTTTTGCGCCGTTCAGGCAGCGCCTGCCGACGTGACCCGGAACAGTGATGCGCTGGCGGATATCCCTCCTCCGGCGCACGTTGGCTCCGCGGCACCAGCGCCAGTTGGGCTGTCTGCCGACCCTCAACAGGGGCTGCCCCCGCTTCCGGCCATTGCTGATGACGCGCCTGTTGTGCAGCCGATCTCCAGCGCGATTAGCGTGGCGGAGATGGGGCAAACCCGGGGGGTGACTCTGAATGGGGGGCAGCTAGAGGCAGGCATTATCTTTACCCTTCCGAACGATCGGGTGGTGACTCATGCACGGCTTAACCTGTTGCTGAAAGTCTCGCCCGCGCTGGCGGCGCGCAACGCTTCGCTGCAACTGATGCTGAATGGTCAGCCGCTGGGTACGCTGCCGCTGAGCGCAACGGACAGCGCCAGCGAAGAGTATGAGCTGGACATTCCGGCGGCGATGGTGGTTTCCCGCAACAATTTGAGCTTTAAAATTAATGATGTGGACAGGCTGATGTGTGAGCGTGACAGCGCGCGGCGCTATCAGGTGACGATCCTGCCACAATCCCGGCTGGCGCTTGAAGGGCTACTGCTGAATACCGGTAACAGCCTGCGTCATTTCCCTCTTCCGTTTATCGATCCGCTGCGCATGAGCCCGGCCAGCGTGGTCATCGGCTTTGGCCAAAATGCCACACCGGGAACGGTAAGTGCGGCGGCGATACTGGCGTCCTGGATGGGGATCCAGGCCGATTATCGTGGTGTCAGCTTCCCGGTGATACGCGGACAGCTGCCGGAGCAAAATGGGGTGATTTTTGCTCATCCCGGCGAAAAAATTGGCGCTCTGACGTTGCCCGACGGTGAAGGTCCGTCATTGCAACTTATCGATAACCCGAATAACCCTGCGTACAAGCTGTTACTGGTGATGGGCAAGGATGATGACGCGCTGCGTCAGGCGACCTGGCGTCTGCTGCAACCGCTGGAACAGGACGCGCCCCGGCTGGCGGTCGCACGGCAGGAGATCCCGCTGCGCAAGCCGTATGATGCGCCGCGTTGGATCGACACCGATCGCCCGGTTCGCCTTAGCGAACTGCTGCGCAAAGATCAGGACCTGACCACTACCGGTATCTGGCACGACGCGCTGCGCGTTAACTTCCGTGCCGCGCCGGACTTATTTTTATGGGACGGTGACAGCGTTCCCGTGCTGCTCAACTATCGTTTTCCGTCAGAAAGCTGGATTGATGAAGATAACTCGCTGCTGAACGTCACGCTGAACGGCACCTTTCTGCGCAACCTGACGGTGAACAAAGTCGGCCTGCTGGAGAGTATCTGGCACCGTCTTGGTGGCGATGCACGCCAGGAGCAGTATACGCTGCGGCTGGACCCGTATCTGATCTACGGTGACAACCAGATGCAACTCTATTTCGATATTAAGCCAAAGAACAACGCACCCTGTAGCGTACTGGCCAACAACAATATCAAAAGCCGCATTGAGGGCGACTCCTTTATCGATCTCAGCCATACGCGCCATTTTACACTACTGCCGAACCTCGCCTATTTCGTCGGCGCGTCTTTCCCATTCTCTCGCCTTGCAGACTACTCGCAAACCGTGCTGATGCTGCCTGAAAAGCCGTCCAATGGCGAAATCAGCACCCTGCTGGATATGGCCGGCCGTTCCGGTAATGCCACCGGCGTGGCGCTGTTCCACAACAGCGTGATGTTTGGTATCCCGCCTGACGGCACGCAGCGTGAACGTCTGGGAAACAGCGATATTCTCGCCGTGTCGACGCTGGAGCAGAGCGTTTTTAACCAGCAGATCTTGGCCGACTCTCCCTATGAGTTCAATCACCATACGCTTGGCGTCAAGGTCCCCGATACGCTGAATAGGCTGCGCGGCTGGCTGGACGGAGACTGGTATCGTCAGACGCTTGACGCAGACCGTTATCTCTCCTCTAACGAGGAGTGGCGTGGTTTTATCAGCTACCGTTCGCCGTGGAACCCTGGCCGTGTGGTGGTGATGGCCGTGGCGACCAATGACGACCAGCTGTCGCGTCTGCATAACGATATGACCTCCAGGAAGATCAACGCCGGTATCCGTGGCGACACGGCGATCATTACTGACGAAAACGCGATTCGCAGCTTTCGCGTGGGCGCACAGTTCCCGAGTGGAGAAATGCCGTGGTATCTGAGGGTAGTGTGGTATGCCAACCAGCATGCGGTGCTGCTGTCACTGCTGGCGCTGTTTTGTTCAACCCTCGTCGGCCTGAGTGTCTGGGTTCTGCTGGAACGCCATGCGCGGCATCGTCTGCACCCACGAGGTAAGCCGGGGTCTTCTGGCGGGAAAAAAGATGATGAAAAATAAACCTGTTCACGCCATCGGCCGTTTTCGCCAGCGTTGGGCGATGGGCAGCGGCCTGGCATTGTCGATGGTGGCGTTACCGGCATATGCGGCGGCTGACAATCCTGCACTCCAGGCGCTGTTCGACCAGGCCAACTACTGGCATCAGAAAGCCCACGATGATTTGGCGCGTGAGGCGTTACAAAAAGTCCTGCTGGTCGACGGCAACAACGCGCAGGCGCTGTATCTGATGGCGTTGTGGTCACAGCAGAAAGGGGACGCCGCTGAAGCGGCCAAATGGCGCGCCCGACTGGGCCAGCTCCCGACGCGGGAAGCACGTCTGGCAGAGCTGGATAACGACCTTCAGCTCCAGGCCCTGCCGGCGGCACAGCTGGCGCTGGCGCGTCAGCAGGCGCGCAGCGGCAACACCGCCGGCGCGCTGCAAACCTGGCGTAATACCTTCAGCGGTAACTCGCCTCCGGCCAGCGTCGCGGCGGAGTATTATCTGACGATGGCCGGTGACCGCAGCCTGCTGCCGCAGGCGGTGGATAATCTGCGGCAGTTCTCCGCCCGTCAACCGCAGGATATCGGCGCGAAACTGGCCCTTGGCAAAGCCCTGACTTACCAGGAGTCCACCCGGCGTGAAGGTTTACAGATGCTGGAAGGGCTGGCGGACGGCAATACCGATGCCGATCGTTCCCTGCGCCAGGCGCTGCTCTGGCTTGTCCCCCGGCCCGGTGACGCGCCGCTGTACCAGAATTTCCAGCAGCGCCATCCGCGTGACCAGGAGGTGCCCGACTACTATCGGAAAAATGTCGCGGTGGCGGAAAAAGACCAGGGCTTTAGTGCGCTGGACAGTGGCGATATTCCGGCGGCGCAGAGCGCCTTCGACGAGGTCTTACAGACTAACCCGCAGGATGCGGATGCGCTGGCCGGGCTTGGCTATGCGGCGCAGCGCAGCGGACGCTATTCTCAGGCGGCAGATTACCTGGATCGTGCGGCGAAACTCGGCGGTAACGACAGCCAGCAGCGTCAGCAGCAGGCAGACGACGCGCGTTTCTACGGTCAGTTGGCCAACGCACAACAGGCGCTGAAATCCGGCGACAGCGCGCAGGCGCTGAGTCTGAGCGCGCCGCTGGCGCAGGCGGAAGGTGAAAAAGGCGTTGCGGCGAAACTGTTCCGCGCGGACGTACTGCGTCTTAGCGATCGGCCGGATCGGGCGGAGCCGATCTATCGCGCCGTGCTGGCCGACGATGCGGCTAACCGCCAGGCGCGGGAGGGGCTGTTTTACGTGCTGCGCCAGCAGAATCGTACTGCCGAAGCCAACACCCTGCTGGCGTCACTACCGGCCAGCGTCCGCGAGGCCGTGACGCCGCGCCCGGTCGCCAGCAGCGCTCCCCTGCGGCACGAAGCACAGCAGCGGCTGGCGGCGGGGGATGCGCAGCGTGCCATAGGTATCCTGCAACAGGGGTTGCAGCGTTTTCCGAACGATGGCTGGTTACGTCTTGACCTTGCGCGTATCTATCAGCAGCAGGGCAACACCGCCGCAGCCGCCGACGTGATGCAGCCCGCCTTTCGCCCGGGGGCCGGCAGCAGCGAGATCTATGCTGCCGCGCTGCTTGCCAGCGAAAACGATGCCTGGCCGCAGGCGCAAAGCCTGCTGTCGCGCATTCCTCCCCGCGACCGGAACACGGATATGCGCGATCTGATGCGGCGGGTCAATTTTAACCAGCAGATGGTGGTGGCCCGGCGCTATCTGGCACAGGGTTCTACGGCGGCAGCGGCCAATACCCTGAAGGCGCTGGCGGTGGATCCACCGTACAACCCCCTCGACGCGGGGAACCTGGCGGCCGGTCTGGCGCAGGCAGGCGACCTTTCTACCGCCGTGGCGGTGGTGCGTAACAATATGCGGCGTGGTGTTCAGGGCAATGCCGGCGACTATGCGGCGCAGCTGGCGGTGCTGGATCGGGCCGGGCTGGCAGAGGAAGCGCAAAGCTTTATTGATAATCCTCAATTGCAGGCGCGCAGTACCCGCATGCAGCTGGCCGGCGTGCGCAACGGCGCGTTAATCAATCAGGTGGATGAGCTGCGCGAACGCAAACAGTATGCCGCCGCCTACGACAGGCTGATTGGCGCCCTACAACAAGATCCGCAGAACGGTGACCTGATGTTTGCTATGGCGCGCCTGTATCAGTCCGGCAAAATGAACAAAGAAGCGGCGGTGGTTTACAACTATCTGATGACGCGGGATAGGCCAGGCCAGGAGGCGCGTGAAGGGGCGATCAATACCGCGCTGGCGCTGAATGACGTGGCGAAAGCGCGTGAGCTGGCGGCTGGCCTGCACGGTGAACCTTCACCACAGCGTTTGCTGCTGCTGGCGCGAGTATCAGAAGCAGACGGCGACCGCAGCCGGGCGCTGGGCTATCTGCGCAGTGCTAAGGGTAAAATGCTGGGACTGGAGGGCAGCCATGTCGGCAGTGCTGTCGACATTGGCGGTCTGGCGCTGGCGGATAACCCGTTCATCAACCGCACCACGCTTTCAGCCGTTCCGTCCCCGTCGACCTATGGCAACGCCATGCCGTGGCAGCAGTCACCGGATGCGCGTGACTACCGCAGTATTGATGGCGTCAGCGGGCCGAATCAGACGCTGCGCCAGATTGATACCCTGATGGATTCTCTGCAAGCGGAGACCGGCACCTGGGCGCAGGCCGGAGTACAGGTCCGCGGCCGCGATGGTGAAGAGGGTCTGAGCAAGTTGAATGAAGTTAAAGCGCCGCTCACCTGGTCCAGCTCGCCGCTGGGCGATGCGCGTGTCGACTTCACCGTGACGCCAATGACGCTAAGCGCGGGCAGCGCCAGCGGCGATGCTTATCGCCGTCTGGGAACCGGTGCCGCTGGCGTGGCGGTGGCCAATCAGATCCAGAACATCAAGAACGAACAGGACTCTCTTAACGCGTTGCGGGCCACGGACAGCGCTAATGGCAATACGAAGGGCGTAGATGCGTTCAATGCCGCCAACCCGGATGTCGCATCCGCGTTGGATAGCCTGAATGGGATCGACACGGCTGATTACAACCCGTTCACTAACAGCGGGTTGAGCAATCTCAACGCGATCAACGGCAACACCGCCCTCAAAAATTATCTCGCGGCTTCGTCGCGCAAAGTTAACCTTGATAGCGCGAGCACCTACTCCTCGGATCCCCAGACGGCGTCCGGCGTGGAGCTCAACCTGGCGTTAAGCGGCGAGAGTTACCGTATCGACCTCGGCAGTACGCCGCTCGGCCAGGATCTCAGTACTCTGGTCGGCGGGATTAAATGGGCACCTAAACTGACGGACTACCTGACGCTGATCCTGACCGGTGAACGCCGCGCCGTGGCCGACAGCCTGCTCTCCTATGTGGGTATGAAGGATCAATACTCGGGTAAGCGCTGGGGACGGGTCACCAAAAACGGTGCTAACGCGTTGTTAAGCTACGATGATGGCGATGCCGGATTTTATGCGGGGGGCGGTGGATACGGCTATACGGGTGAAAACGTGGCCAGCAATAATGCCTTAATGGCCAATGCCGGGGTCTATGTGCGTCCGTTTCACTCTAGCGATCGCGAGCTGAAAACCGGGATTAACATCAGCTGGATGAACTTCTCAAAAAATCTCAGCAACTACAGTTTTGGCCAGGGCGGCTACTTTAGTCCGCAGGACTATATCAGCGTGTCGTTGCCGGTGGACTTCTCACAGACTTACGACGATCTGAGCGTTAAATTGGGCGGTTCTGTAGGCTATCAATCCTACACTCAGAACAGCAGCGCTTACTTCCCGAATAACGGAGAGTATCAGTCGCTGCTGGAGGAAATGGTCACAGCAGGCTACGCAAAAGAAGCCTCTTTCGGCGGCAGCAGTAAGAGTGGCATCGGCTATAACATTCATGCTGGCGCAGACTATAAGATTAACAAAAACGTGACCATCGGCGGCCAGCTCGGCTATGACACCTTTGGTGACTATAACGAAAGTACGGCACAACTCCACTTGCGCTACATGCTGGGAGGCAAATAAGCATGAGTCCGTTATTACAGGAATACACCCTGCAATATTATCGACAACGGCAGTCTCATCCGGGCTGGTTCGATCTGTTGAGCGTGACGATCGGCAGCATGCTGGATAATGCGGGTGAGCAGGAAACCCAGGCATTTTTGCACCAGATGGGTGAGAAACTGGCCGTCCGTTACCCGTTGGGTGAGGCGCGAACCGTGGCCGATCTGGAGGATCGGATCAACAAGGTGCTGGCCCAGTTCCACTGGGGCTTTGTCGATCTGCGCCCCTGTCACAACGCGATCGTTATCGATCACCGTGCGCTGCCGGCGGGTGATGGTGTTATGACGCATGGGCAGTGGCAACTGGCCATGGGGGCGGTGCTGCTCGGACTGTATGCGGGCTGGCTGCGTAGCCAGGGCGGCAGCGATAGGGTTGGGCTGTCACATGAAGAAACCGATGACGGTTCACTTCGTTTTCGTTATCAGGCTTGAGAGGCAAGATGATGGCAATGTTCAGGACGGGCTTGCTGCTGCTGGCGCTGATGCTGGGAATGGCCCAGGCAGCCGCAGCCGATGGCTGGAGCAGCTTTAAACTTCGCTTTATGACCAGCGACGGGCGCATTCAGGATACGGGTAATCAGAACGTCAGCCACACGGAAGGTCAGGGCTATGCGATGCTGATGGCGGTGTATTACGACGATCGCAGCAGCTTTGACAAGCTGTGGCGTTGGACGCAAAACAACCTGAGTAACCCGAAAAATGGCCTGTTCTACTGGAAATACAATCCTGCGGCTCGCGATCCCGTCAGCGACAAAAATAATGCCGCCGATGGTGATGTACTGATTGCCTGGGCGCTGCTGCAGGCGGGTGAAAAGTGGCAGGTTGCCGGCTGGCTACAGCAGTCAGACCGTATTCAGCGCGCCATTGTCGCCCATAACGTGATCGTCTTTGGCGGCCGCACCCTGATGCTGCCTGGCGCAGAGGGCTTTAATAAAACCAGTTACGTGGTGCTGAATCCCTCCTACTTTGTCTTCCCCGCCTGGCGGGATTTTGCCCGGCGCAGCCATTTAAAATTGTGGGATAAACTGATTAAAGATGGGCTGGATTTACTGACCGAAATGCGCTTCGGCGACACCGCTTTACCGCTGGACTGGGTGGCGATGAACGTCGACGGCTCGCTGGCTCCGGCCACCGCCTGGCCCGCGCGTTTTAGTTATGATGCGATCCGCATTCCGCTGTACCTGCACTGGTATGATGCGGCTTCTCTGCGCCTGGTGCCGTTCCAGCGTTTCTGGATGGGGTTCCCGCGTCTGCAAACTCCGGCATGGATTGATGTGCTGACAAATGAGAAAGCCCCCTACAATATGGCGGGTGGCCTGCTGGCGGTACGCGATTTAACGCTGGATGACGCCGGGTATCTCAACGATTCGCCGGGTGCCAGCGAAGACTACTATTCGTCGAGTCTGCAATTGCTGGCGTGGCTGGCGTTTAAAAGCCGCTAAACATCGCCGGGCGTGCCGGTCGCCCCCGGCCAGCCCAGCAGGTGGATGCGGCCCGATCTGAGGTGTCCGTAATCGCTTTATCAGGTCGCCATTCTTAGAACCGTCACTCCCCGGACCCTGTACCTAATTCTCCGCGCGGGTCAACGCTGCGCGGCTCCGCGAGCAACGTGATGATTTTGTCCAGGAAAACACTTAAAGGGCCGCTGGCCAGGCATGTTAGCTTAATAAGTTGTTACCTTAGGGTATACTCAGGGCTGTTTTCGCCCTAAACGCGCTAAATAACCCATTCAGCGCTTCGGAGAGCTTGCTTGCGCGTCAGTCGTTCATTAAAGATTAAGCAAATGGCGACCATTTCCAGCGTTGTGCTGGTCACCGTCTGTATCTTTATCGTCATACAGCTTTTTCACTTTGTGCAGCAGCGCAGGATTGATTACGCCCAACAGATGGAGAACGTGGCGCATACCGTGCGTCATCCCCTTTCGCAGGCGGTGCTGAAAGCGGATATCGCGCAGGCCGAATTTATCCTGAATTCGCTCGGCCCGGCCGGGATACTTGCGCGGGCAGAGGTCGTATTGCCCAACGGCTTACAGGCGCTGCATTCCGAGTTTGCCGCGGAAAAACCGATACCTCACTTTATCGCCCGGCTGTTTGAACTGCCGGTGCAAATCACCGTACCGCTCTACTCGGTCGAACCCGCTAACCCCAAACCGTTGGCCTTTTTAGTGCTGCAGGCGGATTCATGGCGTGTTTACCAGTTTATCCTTAGCGCAGTCTCGACCATGGTCACGGCCTACCTGCTGCTGGCGCTTATTCTGTCGGTTTCTATCAGCTGGTGTATTAACCGACTGATGGTGCGCCCGCTGCGCAACATTGCTAATGCGTTTCAGGATCTTACGCCACAGCAGGCGGTTACCCATCAGTTATCAATGCCTAAGTATCACCGTAATGACGAGATAGGCCTTCTCATCCGTAACTACAACCGAAATCAGCAGGCGCTGAGCGCCAGGTATGATGAGATGAGCCGCCAGAGCACTTACTTTGCCTTGAGCGATTTGCCGAACAAAACCCTGTTTCTCGCGTTGCTGGAACAGCATTTGAGCGCGGTGGGTAGCGCGAGCGTATTTACGGTCATGGTCGTGCGTATTGAAACGCTGCTGGAAGCGAATGGCCTGGTAACCGACGAGCAGCGCAACGCTTTGCTCCTGACACTGGTAGGTAAAATTCGCGCCTGTATTGATGAGCATACGGTGCTGGGGCAGCTGTCGATCGGTGATTTTGCCCTGCTCATCAAGCCAGCCAACAACCCCTTTCGCGCACTGAGGCTGGCACGTAATCTGATGCAGGCGCTTAATCAGCCGGTGTTACTCCAGCATATGCAGCTGCGCCCCAATGTCAGTATCGGCATCGCGCAGCGCGAAGCAGGTATCAGCGCCGACGACCTGCTGGCGCGTTCCGTCTCGGCGATGATGTCAGCGCGTCACGAGGGAAAAAATCAGATCCTGTTCTTTGATGTGGGACTGACCGAGCGAGCGCAAAAGCGTCTGACCCAGGAGCATGACATTCTACAGGGGTTGGCAGAGGAACAGTTTGCGCTGTGGCTACAGCCGCAGGTGGATATGCGCAGCGGCCAACTGGTCGGTGCCGAGGCGCTGTTGCGTATGCGTCAGCCTGATGGCACCTGGTCTTTGCCGGGAGATTTAATTGCTAACGCGGAAGAAATTGGCGTGATCGCAGCACTCGGGCACTGGGTATTTGAAGAGTCCTGCCGCATCCTGGCGATCTGGAAACAGAGAGGCTCTGATCTGACGTTAAGCGTGAATCTTTCCGCCATCCAGCTGCGCGAGGCGGCGATGGTGACCCACTTGCAGGCCCTGATCCAGCGCTATGATATCTGTCCCGGCCGCCTGGTGGTGGAAATTACGGAAACTGCCCAGATTGGTGAGCCAGAGCAGGCGCTGCTGCTGCTACAGGGGCTGCAAAAGACCGGCGTTGCCGTGGCGCTGGATGATTTTGGCATGGGTTATGCCAACCTTAACTGGCTAAATCAGTTTAAAACCCTGCCGATAGACAAGCTGAAGATGGATCGTAGTTTCGTTGCGGCGCTGCCCCTTGATGCCACTATGGTGCACATCGTGGCGGCGATTGCCGGGATCGTGAAGCTGGACGTGATTGCTGAAGGTGTCGAAACCGAAGAACAGCGCGAGCAGCTGCTGGCCTGTGGTATCCACTACGCTCAGGGATATCTCTATGCGGAAGCGCTGCCGCTGCCCCAATTTAACCGACGCTATCTGTCGAATGCCTGAATGGCGTCGCGGGCTGTGTTCGCACGCCCTTACTTTCTTTAGTTTTACAAGATCCAACTGAAGTGATTCAGCTCATAAAAATGAACTGTGCAAGGTCCTGGCCTTGCGCACGATATATCTATCTCGTTAATCCGATGTTACTTTCGCGTTATCTTTCCTTTGATAATAATTAAAGCGATTAACGGAAATTATATGAAACCTTCTCTGTTCAAAAGCCTCTATTTCCAGGTGTTGGCTGCTATCGCTATCGGCGTCCTGTTGGGTCACTTCAACCCTGAGCTGGGCGCTCAGATGAAGCCTCTGGGTGACGGCTTTGTTAAGCTGATTAAAATGATTATTGCCCCGGTGATCTTCTGTACCGTTGTCTCAGGGATTGCCGGTATGGAAAGTATGAAGGCCGTTGGGCGCACCGGTGCCGTAGCGCTGATCTATTTTGAGGTGGTCAGCACCATTGCCTTGATTATCGGTCTGGTGGTGGTCAACGTACTGCAACCCGGCGCGGGTATGAACGTTGACCCGGCTACGCTGGATGCCAAAGCGGTAGCGATGTACGCCCAGCAGGCTGAACAGCAGGGCGTGGTGGCGTTCCTGCTGGATGTGATCCCCGGCAGCGTCATTGGCGCTTTTGCCAGCGGTAATATTCTACAGGTGTTGCTGTTCGCTATTTTGTTCGGCTTTGCGCTGCACCGCATGGGTGATAAAGGCACGCTGGTGTTTAACTTTATCGACAGCTTTTCCCACGTGTTTTTCGGCATTATCAATATGATTATGCGGCTGGCTCCGGTCGGCGCTTTCGGCGCTATGGCGTTCACTATTGGTAAGTACGGGGTGGGGTCTCTGGTTCAGCTCGGCCAGCTGATCGTCTGTTTCTATATCACCTGTCTGCTGTTTGTGGTGGTGGTGCTTGGGCTAATTGCCCGCGTAGTAGGCTTTAACATCTTCAAATTTATCGCCTATATCAAAGAAGAGCTGCTGATCGTACTTGGCACCTCCTCATCGGAATCGGCGTTGCCACGTATGTTGGCTAAGATGGAAAACCTGGGGTGCAAGAAATCGGTGGTGGGTTTAGTGATCCCGACCGGATACTCCTTCAACCTTGATGGGACGTCGATTTATCTGACGATGGCGGCTGTCTTTATCGCCCAGGCAACCAACAGCCATATGGATATCTGGCATCAGATCACTCTGCTGGTGGTGCTGCTGCTCTCATCAAAAGGCGCCGCGGGCGTGACCGGCAGCGGTTTTATCGTGCTGGCGGCAACGCTGTCTGCGGTCGGGCATCTGCCGGTAGCGGGACTGGCACTGATCCTCGGTATTGACCGCTTTATGTCCGAGGCCCGTGCGCTGACCAATCTGGTGGGTAACGGCGTGGCGACCCTGGTCGTGGCGAAGTGGGTCGGCCAGCTGGATGAGAAAAAGCTCAAAGAGCAGCTTGTTCACAGAAAAAATGAGGTGAAAAGCGTCTGAAATCATGCAACCCGCAGTTAATTTGTGAAAAACCGCTACAAATGCCCGTCGTGACTTGCCCTCACGGCGGGCATTTGCATAATAACCCCCATCTGTTTTAAGAAATTTCATGCCGCTGTGTGACATCCTTGAGGATGCGTGGTCTAAGAAGCTGTTCCTTAAAAAAAGCGGCTTTCCTGATTTGTACCCAAAATAATGTGAGTTACAGGTAACAAAGCGGGTATATATCATTGCGCGATAGCAGCAGGCCGTAGCTCACCCGTTATTTATTGAGTTAGTGATCAAGTAGGGGTTCACATGCAGGACACCAGAATTCGTCTTTTGGTTGGGGGGATACTGCTGGCAGCAGCCAGTTTAGTGCAGGCGGAAACGCTGCAACCCGACCCCGCCTGGCAACAAGGAAAGCTGGAAAACGGTTTCAGCTGGCAGCTGCTGGCTACACCTCAACGGCCAAGTGACCGTGTTGAGATCCGCCTGATGGTCAATACCGGCTCGATGGTGGAAAGCACCCAACAGGAAGGTTATAGCCATCTTTTACCGCGCCTTGCGCTGGTTCATAATGCAAAGCTTGACCCCACCCAGCAGCGCGCGCTCTGGCAGCAGAGCATCGATCCGCAGCACACACAGCCACCGGTTATCATCTCGTACGATTACACGCTGTATAACCTCAGCCTGCCCAATAACCGCCCGGACGTGCTCAAAGAAGCCCTGAACTGGCTGGCGGCAACGGCAGGCGATATGTCCATTAATCAGCAGGTCGTGAATACGGCGATTCATGCTGACGATCCCATCGCGACATGGCCGGGTAATCCGCAGGATGTCTGGTGGCGCTATCGCCTGAAAGGCTCGTCCATGCTGGCGCACGACCCCGCTGCGGTCGTGAAGCAGCCCGTCGATCTTGCACAGCTCAATGCCTTTTATAAGCAGTGGTACACGCCGGATGCCATGACGCTGTTTGTGGTGGGTAATGTCGACAGCCGCAGCCTGACGGAGCAAATCAATAAAACGTTCTCTCCGCTGCACGGCAAACGTGAACAGCCCGCCGTGATGCCAACCCTTTCTCCTTTGCTGCAACAGCCGGTGAGTCTGGTTAACAACGCCCTCGGCCAGGATCGTCTGTCCCTGGTATGGGATAATCCGTGGCCACCCATTCGCGAATCGTCCAGCCTGCTGCGCTACTGGCAGAGCGATCTGGCGCGTGAAGCGCTGTTCTGGCATGTGCAGCGCGCGCTGAGCGATAAAAAAACGCCGGGCATCCAGGTTGGCTTCGACTGTCGAGTGCTGTATCAACGCGCCCAGTGCGCCATCAATATGGATTCCGACAACGGGGCGTTGACCAGCAATCTTGAGCTGGTAGCAAAAGAGATGGTTTCCGTGCGCGATAAGGGCCTGACGCAGACGGAGTTTAATGCGCTGATGGCGCAGAAAAACGCCGAGCTGAGCAAACTGTTTGCGACCTATGCGCGTACCGATACCGGCGTGCTGATGAACCAGCGTCTGCGTTCACAGCAGAATGCGGTCGTGGATATCGCCCCTGAACAGTATCAGACGCTGCGCCAGAAGTTTCTGTCTGGCCTGACGCTGGATATGCTTAATCAGGAGCTACGCCAGCAGCTGACGCAGGATATGACTATGGTGCTGATGCAGCCTCAGGGCGAAGCGGAAACCAACATTAACGCGTTGCAGGAAGGTTTTCAGAAGATTATGGCCCCCGTTGCCTCTTCAGAAGCCGCAGCCGGCGAGAACGCCACCCCCGCACCTTAAGTCTTTACTATACAGGGGCAGCCGGCGGCGGCTCCCCTGATTGCGCCGGATAATCTTCTCCATTCCAGTTAAATACCGGATCGTGCCCGTGCATGATGCCCGTCGTGACGGCCTGCAAACGCTATGCTTTATGGCAGGGATATTGCCGGGGGATCGCCATGCAGTCTGTTCTTTGCCGCATCGTTCTGCTGCTACTGACGGGCTTTTTCAGCCTGGCGTTGGGCGCACAGGAATATGCTTTTCTTCATCGCCACGAGCTGGCGCTGAACAAGCGGTTGCTGCAACAGCAGCAGGCGCCCGATCTGACCGTTGCCGCCTGGCGTCGGTTACGGGTACAGGCCGACCGCGATCTGACTCTGCCGTTGCTTAGCGTCACCGATAAAAAACTGACGCCGCCGGGGGGATCTCAGCACGACTACTACAGCCTTAGCGCCTACTGGTGGCCGGATAATCTTGCCCCGGACGGACTGCCGTGGCTGCGACGCGATGGTGAGGTCAATCCGGCGAGTAAAAATGGCGACAGCGACGGCGTGCGCCTGGCCGAATTTACCGCCCGCGTGCAGACGTTGACGCTGGCCTGGTATTTTTCCGACGATGAACGTTACGCCCGCCGCGCGATAGCGCTTATTCGCCGCTGGTTTATCTCCCCGAGCACGCGCATGGATCCCAACCTGACTTTCGCCCAGATGATACCGGGCAGGGCATCCGCCCGGCGCTCCGGGGTGCTCGACGGGCGGTATTTTGCCACGCGTATCGTCGACTCGCTGATCATGCTGCGGCTAGCTCCCGGCTGGCGTGCCGAAGACGAAAAGCAGATGCAGCGGTGGATGAACGACTATCTGTACTGGCTGCTCAACAGTCGGCAGGGACGTAGTGAGGCGCGGGCGGAAAACAATCACGGCAGCTGGTACAACGTACAGGTGGCAGGGATTGCCTGGTATCTGCAACGACCGCAGGTGATTAAGCAGATGGTGCAGCAGGCAACAGGGCGCATGAATAGTCAGTTTGCCGCTGATGGCAGCCAGCCGAAGGAGCTGGCCCGCACCCGCTCCTTCCACTACAGCTGGTTTAATCTGCAGGCGCTCACCGCGCTGGCCGGGCTGGCACGGCACGGCGTAGGCGAAGATCTTTGGCACTATCGCACCACGCAACAGGTTACGCTGCTGAAGGCGCTAGATTTTATGGTGCCGTTTAGCGATGGCCGTCAGCGCTGGCCGTGGCGTAGCTTAGACCCTATCGGGGTACGCCTGATCCCGCTGTTGTCACAGGCGGATAATCAGCTGGGTAGCGATCGTTATCAGCAGGCGATTCGGCAGACGGCGTGGACGCTCCCCGAACGCGGCGCGGCGCGTGGGGCGATGCTGGATGCGCAGCGCGATTGCTGGCTGCTATCGCAACCGCGCTTCAGCATCCATTCGCCGCCAGCGCGCGCGGAATAAATCCGCAAGATTATTGAACATCGGTATTTATTGGCATTCACGGCGCTAATTTATTTCGGATGAGGGATGAAGCACCCTAAAGGCTGCCTGTTTTGCCGATTGAAAAGTGCGCGGCTTCATTACCATGAGTGGGATGAAGGTGACGATATGATGGATAAAGTTCTTTAAGACGTTGCCGATACTTGCTACAGGGGGTGCCATATGAAGGCGGTCTCACAGATATAGGGTCATATTAATGGTGCTGAATAGCCTCAGCCACCGGCTTCCTTCCGCAATTGTCGAACAAGGTCTGCTAAGAGAACGTGGATACTGGCAGCAGTGTCAGCGCTCCTATCACTTCCAGCCGATTTATCGGGTGAACGGAAGCCTGATGGCAATTGAGTTGCTCACCGCGGTGTTCCATCCGTCCGCCCCGGGCCAGAACGTGTCGCCGGAGCTGTATTTTGCCAAAATTGAGATCTCGCAGCGCCTGAACATTATCGCCGAGCAGCTGGAATTGCTGGTTAGATGGGAAAGAAAGTTTATCGGTGAGAAACTGGTTGCCTCGATCAATATCGACGGCTCGACCCTGTTAGCCATTCGGCATAATAACAGGGTGCGCCAGCTGATCGCGCGCTGTCCGTGGGTGCGTTTTGAACTGGTGGAACATCATTTGGTGCCACAGGAGCTGATTGTGACGCAAATGTCTGAACCCGTTCCCCTGTGGCTTGACGATTTCGGATCGGGTATGGCGAATTTCTCGGCCCTGACCGAAATGAAGTATGACTACATCAAGCTGGCGCGAGAACTGTTTATTATGCTGCGCGCCAGCGAAGAGGGGCGCAATCTGTTTGATGTGCTGCTGGTGCTGATCAATCGTTACTGTAAAGGGGTGATCGTTGAAGGCGTCGAAACCCATGAAGAGTGGGAGCAGGTGCGCCGCTCCTCCGCCTGTGCTGCCCAGGGCTATTTATTTTCTCGCCCCGTGCCGTTTGACCAGCTGGATATTCTGCCAAAGCACTTCATCTGATGGCATGTGTAGACGGCTCGACTATGCTTTGACCTGAGACAGATAGCTATCAGGAGAAGCACGCATGTCGCGTACGGGAAAAGTTATAGGCAGTATTGGCGGGATTTTTTTATTACTGGTGGTCGTCATTGTGGCGGTGGTCGCGTGGTTTGACTGGAATCGCCTGAAACCTACCCTCAATCGGAAAGTGTCGACAGAGATCAACCGCCCGTTTGCTATCCGTGGCGATCTCGGCGTGAACTGGCAGCGTAACCGCACCGAACCCGGCTGGCGCGGCTGGGTGCCCTGGCCCCAGGTGCATGCGGAAGACATCATGTTGGGTAATCCGCCCAACGTACCCGATGTCACCATGATCCATCTTGAGCGGATAGACGCCACGATTTCCCCGCTGGCGCTGTTGAGCCAGCAAATTTATCTGCCGTGGATCAAACTGCAACAGCTACAGGTTAAGCTGGTGCAGAACGCCGATGGAAAAAACAACTGGACGTTTGACCTGGCGGACAGCGATGGCGAAAAGGCCAGTCAGGCTCCCTCCGCATGGTCTTTTCGTCTCGACAACGTCGCCTTTGATCGGGGCACTATCAGCTACCGTGATGCCATCAATAAGGCCGATGTGCAGGTCGTGGTCGACCCGCTGGGTAAGCCGGTGCCTTATGCCCAGCTGGCTGGCGGCGATGATAAGCAAAAAGGTGCGGCCGACTTTGTGTTCGGCTGGCGGGCCAGCGGCACCTACAATAATGAAAAACTGACCGGCGAAGGCAAAATTGGCGGCATGCTGTCACTGCGCAGCCAGAACACGCCATTCCCGGTTGCGGCCGACGTGCGCAATGGCACCACCCGCGTGCGCGTGGCGGGCACCGTGCAGGACCCGATGGATCTGGGCGGGATGGATCTCCGTTTGCGCTTCTCCGGCGACACCCTGGCTAATCTTTACGGACTGACGGGCGTGCTGCTGCCGGATACGCCGCCTTATGAAACTGACGGCCATCTGACGGCGCGTTTTCAGCAGCCGGGCGGAGCCGTATTCCATTATAAAAACTTTAACGGCCATATTGGCGACAGCGACATTCGTGGCTCGCTCGCTTACGCTCAGGGCGACCGCCGGCCTAAGCTGGAAGGCTCGTTGGAGTCGCTTCAGCTGCGCATGGCCGATCTTGGGCCACTGATCGGCGTTAACTCCGGTAAAGACAGCGCGAAGACGGCACGGGCCAAAGCGCAGCGTGGCGAAAAGTCCATGCAACCTGCCGGGCGCGTGCTGCCGCATGACACATTCGACACGCAAAGTTGGCAGGCGATGGATGCTGATGTGCGCTTTCGCGGCAAGCGCATTGAGCACGGCAGTTCGCTACCGATTAGCGACCTTTCGACGCATTTGGTCCTTAATAATGGCAATCTGCTGCTCGATCCGCTGCGTTTTGACATTGCAGGCGGTAGCCTGAATGCCACCGTGCGCTTACAGGGCGACCGGTCGCCGATGCTGGGAAGAGTCGATCTGCATGCGCGCCATCTCAAGCTGCGTCAACTGTTCCCCGACGTGGCCGCCATGCGCAGCGCGCTGGGTCAGATAAACGGAGATGCCAGCCTGAATGGGCGTGGCAACTCGGTGGCTGACCTGCTTGCTACCAGCAATGGCGATCTAAAACTGCTGATGAACGATGGCCTTATCAGCCGCAGCCTGATGGAGATCGTTGGTCTTAACGTCGGTAACTTTGTGGTGGGTAAACTGTTTGGCGATGACGAAGTGAAAATCAACTGCGCCGCCGTCGATTTGCAGATGAAGCAAGGGGTAGCCTCGTCGCGTCTGCTGGTGTTTGATACCGAGAACGCGATTATCAATGTCACCGGTAGCACCAACTTTGCGAATGAACGTCTGGATCTCTCGATTAATCCGCAGAGTAAGGGCATCAGGATTATTACCCTGCGTTCACCGCTCTACGTGCGGGGCACCTTTAAAAACCCGGATGCCGGGGTGAAAACCGGTTCGCTGCTGGCCCGTGGTGCCGCCGCCTTAGCACTGGGTACGGTGGTGGCTCCGGCCGCCGCGTTACTGGCGTTGGTCTCACCCAGCGATAATGACGAGAATCAGTGCACCCGCGTATTGCAACAGATGAAAGCGAAATAAGCCCGGCTTGATAAGGGGTAAAGCGAACGGAAAGGGTCATGGACGACCCTTTTCCGCCTGCCCTTTAGCTACTCAAACAGCGACGCGTGGCGCGTCTCTTTACACAAGATGAGCGCCACCAGCGTCAGACACGCCATCGCCGTCAGGTAGATTCCCACGTAGAACAGCCCGTAAGTGTGCGCTAACCAGGTGGCAATGTAGGGGGCGACGGACGCGCCGAGAATAGACGACAGGTTGTAGGAGAACGATGCCCCGGTATACCGTACCTCGGTAGGGAAAAGCTCCGGAAGCAGCGCGCCCATAGGGCCGAAGGTCAATCCCATGATGCTCAGACCGCACAACAAAAAGGCCATAATCAGCCCCTGATTACCGGAACCCAGCATTGACGGGAAAATCAGCGCGAAAGCGATGATCAGCAGCGTAATCACAATCATCGTCCTGCGGCGACCAAAACGGTCCGCCAGCAGCCCGGCAATCGGCACCATCACGCCAAACCCGATTACCGCCAGCATCAGCATCCACAGGAAGGTATTACGCGGGATCCCTAAGCCATTTGGTATCGGGGTTGTTCCGTAGGTCATTGAATACACTGTCATGATGTAGAACAGCGTATAGGTCGCCAGCATAATAAACGTGCCGATAATGGTGGTGCCAAGATGCTTGCTGAGCAGGGTGCCAATCGGGACTTTTACCTGCTTTTTCTCTTTTTGTACTTTGGCGAAGACCGGCGATTCATGCAGCGACACGCGCACGTACAGGCCAATCAGTACCAGCACGGCAGAAAGAATAAACGGCACGCGCCATCCCCAGTTCATAAACTGTTCTTCGCTTAGCAGCCAGGAGAGCAGCAGGAAGGTGCCATTGGCAAAGAAAAAGCCGATAGGCGCACCGAGCTGCGGGAACGATCCGTACAGCGCACGCTTTTTCGCCGGGGCGTTTTCGGTCGCCAGCAGGGCTGCGCCTCCCCACTCGCCACCGAGGCCGAGCCCCTGACCGAAACGTGCCAGCGCCAGCAGCAGCGGGGCGAACACGCCGATGCTGTCGTAACCCGGCAGCAGGCCGATAACAACGGTTGAGATCCCCATCGTCAGCAGTGAGGCAACCAGCGTCACTTTGCGGCCGGCACGATCGCCGAAGTGGCCAAACAGGGCGGAGCCAATCGGGCGCGCGACAAAGGCAATGGCGAAAGTGGCCAGCGACTGGAGCGTGGCAACGGTGGTATCCCCCTGTGGGAAGAAAATATGGGGAAAGACGATGACAGCTGCGGTGGCGTAAATATAGAAGTCGAAGAACTCAATAGCCGTTCCGACCAGTGAGGCGACCATCACTTTACCACGTGAGTTGACGGGGGGGGCTTCGGCGTCGATAGAGGGTGCGATGGAGGCTGACATATATATATTCTTATCTATTTGTAAACGATGAACACAGAATCTTACGCATTGGGCAGGCTGCATTCAATGGTATGCGGGCCCGCGTCTGCCGCTCGTGCTGGTCAACAAGAGGATAATCTTCAATACGTCTTATTTGTACCTATATGGCAGCGTTAAAACGCGCTTTTCTGGCTTGAATCACTGCAAAAGGGCTAAATAAAAGTGGGTCGACGGCGGTATAGGCCACTTTGCGCGGTATAATTAACCTAACAGCGCGATTTTTGGCTGATCAAGGGCATTTTCTTCAGGCGGGAAGAAATGAGACTACTCTCTCCGCGTTGATAAACGGTTTACGAAAGTGACTATGATCAATGTTTACAACCTTTGCCCACGGGGCTAGAATTCGGCCACTTTCTCAAATGGAGCCCACAATTGGACAGTCACCCTGTAACTCAAGCGTTATAACAGGCAGGCGCACGCCATTTGTGAGCCTGCCGTAACACGGCGGGCTATGTTTCATCTCTTCTGAGCTGTCGCATCCCGAATTTAGATATCTGAACGTCCTGGCCCTGGCCAGAATGGGATTGCTTATGCGTCATATCATTATCACACCACAACGTCATCATCTCTTTCCTCCGGGCTGCTCACGCACGCTTTAACCCGGTGGTGCGCGTCTGCGCATCTGAATTCCCGTCGTGAGACGACAATGAGGACAATGAGAATGGCATGGACTCCTTTTATCCTGCATCTGGCCCTGGCGGTGACGCTCGGGGCGATTATCGGTGCTGAACGTCAGTGGCGTCAGCGTATGGCCGGGCTGCGTACCAATGCCCTGGTCGCGACCGGCGCGGCAATTTTTATTCTTAGCTCCGCCAGCACGTCGCCAGACAGCCCTGGCCGCATTGCGGCGCAGATTGTTTCCGGCATCGGTTTTCTCGGCGCAGGGGTGATTATGCGCCAGGGGCTGAATGTCTCCGGGCTGAATACCGCCGCCACGCTATGGTGTTCCGCCGCGGTTGGCGTGCTTTGCGGTCTTGGGCAGTTTGCTAACGCCACGCTGGCTACGCTGGTATTACTTTGCGCCAACATCCTGCTGCGTGAGGCGGCTCAACGTATCAATATGCAGCCCCGAGCCGCAGACAGTGAAACGGAACAGCGCTACCGTATTCAGATCGTCTGCGGTAGCGAAGATGAAGTGTTGGTGCGTACCCTGATTTTGCAGGCGCTCAACGGCATGGCGCTGCGCCTGCAGTCGCTTTATAGCGCCGACATTGCCCGGCCGGGGCATCTTGAAGTGAGCGCGGAGGTGATGGCTTTCCCCGCCGCACAGCGCGAAATAGAAAACATTGTCTGCCGCATCAGCCTGGAAAAAAGCGTCAGTGCGGTGCACTGGCGGATAGCACCAGCGGTAGCGGTTTAACCACGCGATAAGGAGCACATGATGAAAGAACCTCCGTCCGGAGAGAGGCGGCGCTCTGTTCTCGATACCGACAGCCGCAGCGATTAATGGCCGTGTACTCATCCCCAGTTACTGACAACCAGCGCCGGGGGATGCGCACACCTGCCACTCTGCTGCCGCTCCGTTATTTGGAATAGCCCCCCGGGTTATTTAACCCTGTCAGCTCCGTCTTCCCTCTGAATAGTTTTGAAAATCCTCTTTGGCAGGCGTGCGACGCCTGCGCGTAAAAAACACTTAATTCAAGGAACTGGCACATGAAAATGCATAAAGCCAACCTGAAAAAGGCACGCGATCTGGCTATTGCCAGCGCAGCGACACAGAGCCTGGACAATACCCTTGCTCGCCTGAATACCCAATGCCAGGGACTGACCTATGAAGATGCCGCCGAACGGTTGCAGCAGTATGGATCAAACCAGGTAGCCAGCGAACGGGCACCTGCCGCGTGGTTGCAAATGTTGCGGGCTTTCAACAACCCGTTTATCTGGATACTGATCGTGCTGGCCGCCATCAGCTTCTTCACCGACTATTTGCTGCCGCGGCATCAGGGTGAGGAGACTGACCTGACCAAAGCGATTATTCTGCTGGTGATGATCGGTCTAAGCGGGCTGCTGCGTTTCTGGCAGGAGTACCGCACCAATAAATCGGCCGAGGCGCTGAAATCCCTGGTTCGCACCACGGCGACCGTTGTTCGCCGGAGCCATGCCGACCGTGAGGCGGTAAACATTGAGGTGCCGCTTGCCGAAGTGGTGCCGGGCGATATCGTTGTGCTGTCAGCCGGGGATATGATCCCCGCTGACGTGCGGCTGCTCACTTCCCGCGATCTATTCGTCAGCCAGGCGGCCTTGAGCGGTGAAGCGTTGCCTGTCGAAAAATATGACACCTCCAGCCGGCCGCATCGCGAAACGCTGGAGGCACCGCTTGATGAACAGGCGCTGTTAAGCCAGCCCGGTATCTGCCTGATGGGAACCAATGTCGCCAGCGGAACGGCTACTGCGGTAGTGGTGGCTACGGGTAACGATACCTGGTTTGGCTCGTTGGCCCACTCATTGCTAGGCGATCGCCCACAAACCTCTTTTGACAGAGGCGTCAACAGCGTGAGCTGGCTACTGATCCGCTTTATGTTGGTGATGGTGCCGGTTGTGCTGCTGTTAAACGGCTACATTAAGGGCGACTGGAGCGATGCGCTGATGTTTGCCCTGGCGGTGGCCGTTGGCCTGACGCCGGAAATGCTGCCAATGATTGTCAGCTCTAACCTGGCGAAGGGGGCTATCGCGCTGTCTAAGCGCAAAGTCGTGGTTAAGCGACTGAATGCCATCCAGAACTTTGGCGCGATGGACGTGCTGTGCAGCGATAAAACCGGCACTCTGACTCAGGATCGGATCATTCTTGCGCAGCATCTCAATCTGCACGGCCACAGCGATGAACACGTATTGCAACATGCCTGGCTCAACAGTCGCCATCAGACCGGGGTGAAAAATCTGATGGATAAAGCCATCCTCGCCTTCAGCCAGGGCAGTGCGGCGATCGGTGAACTGTGGCGTTATCGCAAAGTGGATGAGCTGCCGTTTGATTTTGAGCGTCGTCGTCTGTCGGTACTGGTGGCTGATAAGGATCAGCAAACCCTGATCTGCAAAGGGGCCGTGGATGAAATGCTGGCGGTATCGGCCTACTGGATGGATGCGGGAGAAGTACGCCCGCTGGACGATGCGGCTCGCCAGCATGTGAAGCAGCTGGCGGAAAGCTACAACCGTCAGGGGTTCCGCGTGCTGCTCATCGCCTCTCGCCAGATGAGTAAGCACTCGCCTACAGAGCTGCTTAGTGCCGGAGATGAACGTGAGCTGGTCATCAGCGGCATATTGACGTTCCTCGATCCCCCGAAAGAGAGCGCCGCGGAAGCGATTGCTGCCCTGCATGAAAACGGCGTCACGGTCAAAGTGTTAACCGGCGATAACGCGATTGTCACCGCGAAAGTCTGCCGTGACGTTGGGCTGGATCCGGGTGAACCTCTGTGCGGTAGCGAGATTTCGCGCCTCGATGATGCGGAGCTGGCGCGGCTGGTCGAGCAAAGAACGCTATTTTGCCGCCTCAGCCCGCAGCAGAAAACCCGCGTGTTACAGATGCTGCAAAGCAACGGTCACACCGTGGGCTTTCTGGGTGACGGTATCAACGATGCGCCAGCGCTGCGCGCGGCCGATATCGGTATCTCTGTCGATAGCGCTACCGATATCGCCAAAGAGTCGGCGGATATCATTTTACTGGAGAAAAGCCTGCTGGTGCTGGAACAGGGGGTGATTCAGGGCCGTGAAACCTTCGGAAATATCATCAAATACCTGAACATGACCGCCAGCTCCAACTTTGGCAACGTCTTTTCGGTGCTGGTGGCCAGCGCATTTATTCCGTTCCTGCCGATGATGGCGATCCATCTTCTGTTGCAGAACCTGATGTACGACCTTTCCCAGCTGGCGCTGCCGTGGGACAAAATGGATAAAGAATTTCTGCGTAAGCCGCGTAAGTGGAACGCGAAAAATATTGGCCGTTTTATGCTGTGCGTCGGCCCGACATCGTCCATTTTCGACATCACCACGTTCTGGCTGATGTGGCACGTTTTTGCCGCCAACAGCGTGGAATCACAGGCGTTATTCCAGTCCGGTTGGTTTGTTGAAGGGCTGCTGTCGCAGACGCTGGTGGTGCATATGCTGCGTACCCAGAAAATTCCGTTTATCCAGAGCCGTGCCGCGTTGCCGGTGATGCTGATGACCGGGTTAGTGATGGCGTTGGGTATTCTTATCCCGTTCTCGCCGCTGGGTCATGCCGTTGGCCTGGTGCCGCTGCCGTGGAGCTACTTCCCGTGGCTGCTGGCAACGCTGCTCGGCTACTGCCTGGTGACCCAGGGCGTAAAACGTCTTTATATGCGCCGTTTCGGCCAGTGGTTCTAAGGAGAACAGATAATGAAACAAGATAATGCGGTGACCGCGATCGTGCTGTTTTTCGTCGGGCTACTCATCTTTGCCGGCGGTGTGGCCATGGTGTTTAGCGGCTAAACAGATGGCAGGGCGTGAACCGGCACGACAGGGTGTCAGTTAACATCATTCTGCTATTTTTTGCGGGCGCCGGCTTTTGCTGGCGCCTTGTTGTTAACGGGGATCGACAAACCGCAGCCAGATAAAGCGGATCGCGTAATACTCCAGCGCGCCAAGCACCAAAAACCACAGGCAGAACACCAGCGTATACAGCTGGCCGATATCCTCCAGATGGAAAACCTCCACCAGCTGACGCGTTAGCGCCAGGCCGAACCAGGGCGCGGGCAGCAGCAGCGCGGAAAGAAAGCCGAGCAGCAGGGTGCTCATGGGCATAAGGAAAGTGTCAAAAGGGTTTTTCATCGCGGTTCCGTATTGTTTTGATGTCGCTATTTTCAGCCAATCCTGCCTGGGGTTCAACGATTAAACGGCCAGGCCACTCGTGGGCACGGCGCCAGACTTCAGATCGCCTCCCATTTTTTCCCCCATGGCAGCGCCCATCCGCGCCGGGCAAAAAAAGAGATAAGAACCGGCCGCTCAACCCGGTGAATTATTCCCCAGATACATCAGGGATGTTTATCCCCGCACTTTGTGTAACACGGTAATTCTTTTAGAGTTTCCGCCTTAGAATCAATGTCAGAAATAGCATTCGTTAAAAAGTATAGCCGAGGCTATACTCAAATCCATGATTTTACTGTCTTTTTTTATTCGTTAACGCATGATAGGATGCCCTTCACTTGAGCTGGCCTGTGGCTAAAATAGCAACATAAGCCAACATTTTAACGATTGGAGCGTACCCGGAGTCTCAGACCGGGATAAATACAATGAACCTATACGCAACCCTGATTCTGGCTTTTGCTATGTCGATGGACGCTTTTGCCGCCGCGATCTGTAAAGGTGCCAGCCTGCGCCGCCCGACTTTGAAAGAAGCCCTGCGCACCGGCCTTATTTTTGGTGTGATTGAAGCACTGACGCCGCTTGTTGGCTGGGCTATCGGTATTGCCGCCAGCCAGTACGTGATGGCGTGGGATCACTGGGTGGCGTTTGGCCTGCTGTTTATTCTCGGTGCGCGTATGATCGTTGAAGGGATACGCAAGAAAGAGTGCAGTCTCGAAGATGCACCCAGTCGCCACGGATTCTGGCTGCTTGCCTGTACTGCGGTAGCAACCAGCCTTGATGCGATGGCGGTGGGCGTTGGCCTCGCGTTTTTGCAGGTCAATATTGTGACTACCGCGCTGGCGATCGGCGCATCGACCATGATTATGGCGACCATGGGTATCCTGCTTGGTCGCTTCCTCGGCCCGGTGATGGGTAAATGGGCAGAAATCTTTGGCGGCGTGGTACTGATTGGTATCGGCAGCAGTATCCTGGTTGAACACCTCGGGCTGCTGGGCTAATTCTCTGGCTTTTCAGCCCGTAGCGGAGCGAAAGTGGCGTACGCGATAATCCTTTATCGCTGACGTCAAATGACAGGCGGCTCGCCGTATTCGCTTCTACCCCCGTCAGCCGATAAACTCGCGGTAGCCGGAAATAATCACGTAGGCGGCGAAGTAACAGAAAATCAGCGCCGAAACGATATACGAGCCGCGCAGCATTTTTGACCCCAGCATCCGTCCGCCGATGCTGGCCGACGCGCACAGAATAGCCGTCCAGCTTACGCCCGCCAGGAAGAACCCTGCCAAAAACCACCCTGACGCCGCCGTGCTGTTATTGCCCATGCGCGCAATCAATGCGCCGCCAACTGCCGCAAACCACAGGATGGCGGTCGGTGAGGAGACGGCAAGTAAAATGCCGCGCAGGAAGTTCTGCCGCCGACTCAGCCGCTGGCCGATATCACCCATGCTCAGTTCGGTTGAGGGGCGCAGCGCGCTCTGCACCATTTTCCAGGCAAACCACAGCAGCATCATCGAGCCGCCAATCCATAAAACCCAGCGCACGCTGGCGAACTGTAACAGCACCGCCATGCCGGCCATAGCAAGGATCGCGTAGATCAGATCGCCAACGCAGGTGCCGATCCCCAGCCAGAAACCGTGCATATAGCCACGCTGCATCGCCAGCGTGATCATGGCGATATTGGCAACCCCAATGTCCAGGCACAGGGACAGGCTAAGTAAAAAACCGTTAGAAAAGGGCATCTGCATCCTACTCCGAAGAAGTGATACGACATTATGCTTCGGGAGCGGCACAAATATAGAAAATAATGGCGTCGTTGCGGTGAAAATAACGTGAGCGGAAAGTCTGCCGATGGGCGTCTGGATCTGATGGCAAAAAAAGAGGGCGAGCACAGGCGAACGCCCCGGTGATTAACGCGATCTAACTGGCGAAGTCTACCCATATTGCGCCCGCATCCGCCGACTCGACGCAGCGTTCAACCCACCGTACGCCCGCTACGCCAGCGTGAACGTCCGGATACCAGAAGCGAGCCAGCAGCGCTTTATCGCCGCGATCGGTGGCATCCATCGCGATGGCAAAACGGCGATACAGGTTTGACCAGGCCTCAAACAGCCCTTCCGCATGGCCACCGCTGATACGATCTTCTTCCAGCACATGCGGTGCCAGGTAGCTCATGCCGCGCTCCAGGATGCGTACCGGTTCGCCCTGAACTTCATAGCGTAGCTGGTTTGGCTGTTCATCCCACCACTCAATGCTGGCTTTAGAACCGATCGCCCGGATCCTCTGGCCGTGCATCGATCCGCTGTTTACCGCTGAGCACCACAGCGAGCCGACCGCGCCATTATCGTACTCCATCAGCACAAAGGCATTATCTTCCAGCGGCGCACGGGTTTTCACAAAACTCTGGCGTGAGCACATCAGGCGCTTGATTTTCAGCGCCGGAAGCAGGGTTTCTGCCAGAAATAGCGGATGGGTCGCCAGGTCACCCAATACATAACTTGGCCCGACAAACTTCGGGTCAACGCGCCAGCGCGTGCTCGGATTATCCAGCTCAACCGCTTCGTTATGAAAACCGTGCGAAAACGACATATTCACGATGCGAATATCGCCCAACAGCCCTTCGGCGATCATACTGCGCGCCTGCTGGATCAGCTGAAAGCCGGAGTAACCGTAGGTCAGGCCAACAATTTTGTTCTGTTTCTGGCTGAGTTCTGCCAGCGCTTCTGCCTCGGCGGTGGTGAAGCACAGGGGTTTCTCGCACACCACGTGCAGGCCATATTCCAGCGCGGCTTTGCAGATGGCAAAGTGGGTATTGTTCGGCGTGGCGATCGAGACCGCCTCAATGCCGTCTGCGCGCTCCGCTTCCTGACGGAACAGCGTCTCATAGTCCGCATAGCAGCGATGGCTATCGACGCCCAGACTCGTGCCAAACGCACGACCGCGCTCCGCGTCGATATCAAACGCACCTGCCAGCAGCGTAAAGGTATTATCACGCAGCGCGGCTGAACGATGGATATAGCCTATCTGGCTGGTGCCGCCGCCGCCCACCATGCCCCAGCGCAGTGAGCGATCGAGAGGTTTGATGCCGTTAATCATCGGGTGACTCCTTGATTAAAATCCAATGGATTTGAGGTAACGCAGACTTTCGGTGACGTCGTGCAGGCTGCCCCCGGCATCGCGCGGGTCACGCTCCTGTTCAATGGTTACCCAGCCCTGGTAATGACGCTCGGCTAACAAAACACGTATCGCCGGATAGTCGATAGCGCCTTTGCCGATGGGGCACATCACGCCTTCCGCACAGGCGGTAAAAAAGTCCAGCCTGCGAGCGATAACGTCGCGGAATACCGCCTCGTTGACATCCTTGAAGTGGATGTAGTCGATACGTTCAAAGTAACGACCGAGCCAGACGACAGGGTCCATCGCTGAATAGTAGAGATGTCCGGTATCGAGACACAGGCCCGCCACGCTGTGCGGAATATCCTGAACCAGCCGCTCAATTTCATCGGCATATTCGATACAGCCGCCGGCATGTGGGTGGATCACCGGGCGTACGCCGTATTGCTCCTGCGCAATACGGCTGATTTCCGTGATGTGCCGCATCATGCGCTGCCAGTCATCGTCCGACAGGCGCTCAGCCTGATGATACTGACCCGCGAGACGGGCACGCCCGGGGTGACCAAAATCGATAATCACCAGATAAGGCGTCTGTAAGTGAGCAGCGTGGGCATTGGCCGCCGTAGGCACTTTAGCCAGGTTGCGACAAATGTTGTGCGTTAATTCAAGCATGGCCGGGAAATTGGCCTCGCTCACCAGATCATCGAAAAGCGTACCGGCCACCAGCGACAGGCCATACTGATTGAGTTGGCTGGTAAGCAGCGTCGGATCGGTTGGCAGGTAGCTCCACGGGCCAAGCTCGATGCTTTTGTAGCCGGCCTGTGCCGCCTCTTTAAGCACTTTTTCATAAGGGGGCAGATACGGGTTTTTCGGATCATCTACCCCCCAGCTACAGGGCGCGTTAGCGATATAAATAGTCATGATGATCTCCTCTAATAATCTGCATCTGTCTTATGGACGTCACGATCGACCGGGTTGGCCGTTGTACGGTAGTCAGCTTCGACAAGCCCACAGATGGTGAATGAGAGATAATTAAATTAATATTCCATTTTATTCAATATTGGAATATTTAATTTTTGATGTTGCTCCCAATATTCTCGATTTTAACAGGGAGAAGTGGTGAGTTTCGCGAGTGAAGGGGATGTAGCGCAGCTGAACAGGGCTGGGAAGACACCCAGCATCCAGATTTTTTTCAAGACTGTTTATTTTGGAAATGAATATTTCATTGTGCGGGACATTCTTCTACGGAATGTCCTACGGACAGGTTTCAGTCAGACGATCGGAAAACCGTTATGGACCATATTGGCGGTCTTTAACGGTTTAACGGTTTAACGCTTTAACGCTTTGCGTAACCTGTCCGTGGATCCCAACCCTCAGGTTACTTAATCAGCTCTGCGGTCATATGCACAACATTGTTGGTGTTCGCCTCGGTAATCTTATAAGAGGCACCAGCCTGCTGTGCCTGGGCGGCAATTTTAGCTTCAGCGCTGTCCAGAGTTGTGCCGGTTGCGGTCACGCTTTGGGCGAAACTGGTGAAAGATACGGTAGAGAGAACAAGAACAGCTGCAATATTTTTGATGGTTTTCATGGTGTCATTCCTTCATTAATCATTATTCTGAAAGGCGGTTTGCCTCGTTGAAAGCAATAGTACGCCTGCTAATGATTTCTGAATAGCGGATTGATTTGTCTATCTACATCAAAAAAATTGATTTTCAGTTTTGCAGAGTAGCAAGGAGATGCTGCTTAACCCGTTGCGACTGTACCGTAAGGCAGAGCTGCTGTACCGGGTGACCGGCACAGGGATCGTGACCGGACGCGAACATTTCTGTCTGGCGCAAAGTTTGACCCCGGCTGATGCCCTCGGGGGTCACGCGCACGCGAGATTCCGCGATACCAAACCATTCGGGATGATTAAGCCAGGCGATGGTTAGCGTATCGTGCAGCGCAATGGCCGCAATGCCATTCTTTTCACGGCTATATTGCAGATAGCGCCGCGAGATGGCTTCCAGAACGGGCTGGTTGAGTGCGCTGATCTCATCGTCACTGACCAACACCTCAAGCGTGACATCCAGCGGTATCATCACTACCGGCAGCCCTGACTGGAGCACCTGGTCTGCGGCGTGCGGATCCCGCCACATGTTCCATTCGGCATAGGGCGTGATGTTACCGCCACGCCCCTGCGTGCCAAATGCCCCTCCCATCATGACCAGTTGCTTTATCTGCGGAACGATATCCGGTGCCTGATTAATGGCCAGGGCGATATTGGTCAACGGGCCGGCGGCAACAAGGGTTAGTGCATCAGGACTGTGGCGCACGCTGTTAATAATAAAATCGACGGCGTTGCCGGCCGCGCCGTTCCACGGATTATCAAATACGTCACCGAAACCATCTTTACCGTGTATTGTGCTGGCGGGGGATGTGGGCAAGTGGATCAGCGGCCGCGAACAGCCGCGATAGACGGGAACATTCAGGCCAATTTTGTGACTACAGAGGCGGGCGTTGCTAACCGCTTGGGCGACCGGCACGTTGCCAAAAACCGTGGTGATGCCAACGATGTCGACGCTTTGCGCCGCATAAGTAAGAGCAAAAGCGTCGTCGACGCCGATATCCGTATCGAAGATAATTTTCTGCATCTGAAGGTCCTTTCCATTGTGTGACGCACGTTCATCCCTGTCCTGATGATCAGGTCGTCAGCAGGCTATGCAGTGTCTGCAAATCGTGTTGCGCTGACTCCAGCTGTTGAGCAAATTTTTCATCGGAGAGCAAAGGCTGGCGAAATACGGTGACAAGTACCTGTGCGCCTTCTTCATTGGCCACGATGCGCATAGGGATAAAAATTTCCTTGCTGTAACCGCTGTCAATATAGTGATCCATAATGCAGAACGCATTGTATTCGGTGAAACGCGCTTTCACCGGGCCATGCGGGCCCTGGCTCTTCCAGCTATTGCCATCTTGCTCAAGCGGCCCCTTGCCGAGCGCGGAAACCCACTTCGGGAAAAAATCCGGCTTCCAAATCGTTTCGTACAGATCGATCCAGTTACGCTGGATAGCCAAACTAACGGTGTGTGAGGACAGCATAAAATCTCCAATCGGGGGTGAGTACTGAATTTAACCATTCTGATAAGGAGAAGTGAAGGATGCTGTACACAGACTGTTAACTGGGTAGCGAAGTGCGTTGATAGATTGAAATTAATCGGCAGGAAACGATCGGTTTCACGGACACAGCGCGCGAGGTGCACATTTTCTGGCCTAACTGCGGTGGCCCATCAGCGGCGCCAGGGAGCCGTGACCTGTCGCAGAGGGGAACGCGTGTATATTCATTTTTTATGGGTTTCCCGTCATAAATTGCCATGAGATCCTATCGTCATTTTTCGAAATACTCTATTCCCATCATTATTTTTGGTTATCGATCGCCTGATACTCGGCGTTTTGTTATGGAGTAAGATATTGATCGTTCGATGTCCGAAAACGGCTTGCTTTGATTTCCAGATGAAGCCTATAAAGGTTGCTTAACGGTGACAGCGATATCTTCTGTCACATTCTTATCTGACGGGGGAGCGGCGTGAAGCAAGGTGATATCGGGCGGTTATTATTATTGGCGGCCATTTGGGGCGCCAGCTTTTTGTTTATGCGCGTCGCCACGCCGGTTTTCGGTTCGTTAAATACGGCTTTTTTCCGCGTCTTCTTTGGCTGTCTCGGTCTGCTGGCGCTGCTGTTGGTGATGCGCACGCCCTTTAATTTTAAAGGAAAGGCCCTGCTGGCAATGTTGCTGGGGATCATTAACTCGGCGGTGCCGTTGGTGATGTACTGCATGGCGGCAAAATGGCTGCCGGCGGGCTACTCGGCTATTCTTAATGCCACCACGCCGCTGATGGGCGTGCTGATTGGCGGCCTGTTTTTCAGCGAACCCCTTAGCTTGAGAAAGGTCGGCGGCGTGCTGCTGGGGCTGGTGGGTATTGCGGTTCTGACGGCCTCCGGCACTCTGGGCCTGTCACATTCGGTGCTGTTGGGTATCGCCGCCTGCCTGGTCGCGACGGCCTGCTATGCGCTGGCTGGCTTTATGACCAAAAAGTGGATTGGCGATCGTGGCGGTCTGGACGCGAAGCTGGTGGCATTCGGCAGCCAGCTGGGAGCCCTTATCTTTATGCTGCCGCTGTTTGTCGGTTCAATAAGCACGCAGCCAGCGGTTGACTGGCATCATCCCGGCGTCTGGCTGTGCGTTCTGGCGCTGGGGCTGGTGTGTACCGCCTGGGCCTATGTCCTGTTTTTCCGCCTGATCGCCGACATTGGCCCGCTGCGTACGCTGACCGTCACCTTTTTGATCCCGCCATTTGGCGTGCTGTGGGGCTATCTTTTCCTCGGCGAAACGCTGTCCCAGGGGTTTATTGCCGGGGCATTGTTGATCATCCTGGCGGTGTGGCTGGTGACCGGTACAGTCGCCCCCCGCCTGCCGCGTGGTGATGCCGCCGTTAAGCGCTAAGCGCCATTTCTGCGGTCAGACGCCTCGCCGGAGAGCAGACTAAGCGATTTTCATGCTGTGCAGTCTGAGGACAGGTCCAGCCCGTTTATTCTCTATAAACGGGATCGGGCGCAGCGGTCTGGCTGAAACTCAGGCAACACTCCGCCATTTTTATATTCTTTTTACATCCCGCCCCGATATTTTTACATCAACTTTGCACGCTAACCGTAACACTGTCCGCCATGTGAAACGCCTCTGGAGGTGTACTGTGAGCATCGCTGTGATAACCGGCATTGTGCTGGTGTTTATCTTGTTGGGCTATCTGGTCTATGCCCTGATCAACGCGGAGACATTCTGAAGGGAGCAAACTATATTCCAAGGTAAGTCAGGGAACGATTGCAAAAAACCTCCCACGGACTGCCTGCATTATATAAAAACTTGTAAACCAATAGCCTGAATATAGTTATTTCATCTTGCCAGATATCTAATTATAGATATGAACCGCTCTTCTCCTCGCAATCCTATCGAGTTAATTAAAGCTTTATCAATGCTGTCACTCATTAGGAAATAGAGCATTTCAATATTATTAGAATAGTATACTTGGTATAAACCGGGTGAGAGCTGGCGTAATTTTCTGGCAGCTAATGCAGCCACCTGAACTTTCCCATAAAATGCTGCTGCGGTAACGATGGCGATAGAGTATTTATTCAGTCTCACTAATACTTCATTTTTAAAGTGAAATGAATTCACAACTAATATTGAAAGACTGCTGGCTATGGCTGTTTTTGTTAGTTTACCAGCACTATATCCAACAAGAATTTTAGCTAGCCTTGCATCAATGGATTGGATCTCTGATCGATCCGCCGTCTTTAATTCTGCTTCGATATACATCCTAATCATATCAGCGATGATATCTCTTCTTTTGTAAATTTCAAATATTGCTTTAATGAACCTACGATCTTCACCTTTCAACTCAGAACATACATCATCGTATTTATCAAAAAGGCAAGAGCTGTACCATAATGCCCTTTCCACACCGGCTTTCACATCGTCCAGGGACCCCATACTGTTCGCGCCTACGCCGTTCACAGCTTTATCAAGGGCTATCGCGGCATCTCTTTCAGATGTAGTCCGGAATTTTATTATTGATGATATATACATTACAGTGTATCCTTTTCATGTTCGTGATAAAAAATACCTTGTTTTACAGTATCATGAGGTAATGAATTTTGAAAAAGAAGATTTTTAAAATTATCCTATTTTTTGTTCTTCTTATTGTGGTGTCCGTACTGATTTTCGAAATAGCATTCAGGCTTGGAAATGCTGATATATTTATTTCCCTGTTGGGGAATTTGTCATTTTTAGGTTTTAAAGAGTCATTTGACTCGTTATTTATTGGCTTATTGGTTTTTTCTTTCTTGATCGCCATTTTAATTTACTGCTGCGCAATGAAATTAATTAAAAAGAATAACCTTAAATGAAAGGTTTTTTTCAGGCTTTTTTAAAAGATACGGCTTCATACTTAAGCATCAACGTAGTTGTCATATTATTATTTGTTTTTTACTATTTTTTTGTTCCCGATTATTGGCTTTTGTGCAGCGTGCTAACATTAATCATTGCCGCCGCCGTAGAGATTTCCATAATTTCCAAAAAAAAGAAGAAAGACTAATCATGACTTGCTGTGCGTGGCTTTCATGCCCAGGAAGTGGATTGGCGATCGTGGCGGTCTGGATGCGAAACGGGTGGCATTGGCAGCCAGCAGTTAACTGGCATCATTAGGCGCTAAACCCCTTTGTCTGAAAACATTGCCAGCACCCTCCTGCGGTCAGACGCCTTGTTGGAGAGCAGACTAAGCGATTTTCATGCTGTGCAGCCCTATCCCGTTTATTCTCGATAAACGGGCTTGGGCGGAGGATGATGGCTGAAATTCAGGCAACACTCCGCCATTTTTATATTCTTTTTACATCCCGCCCCGATATTTTTACATCAACTTTGCACGCTAACCGCAACACTGTCCGCCATGTGAAACGCCTCTGGAGGTGTACTGTGAGCATCGCTGTGATAACCGGCATTGTGCTGGTGTTTATCTTGTTGGGCTATCTGGTCTATGCCCTGATCAACGCGGAGACATTCTGATGATGGCTAGCGCAAGTTTGCTGATTGGCAGCTATCTGCTGCTGCTAATGCTGTTGGCGCGTCCGCTGGGTAAGGGGCTGGCGCACCTGGTCGCTGACCGCCCGCTTCATGGTTTTGCCACCGCCGAGCGCGGGCTGTGGCGCGTCAGCGGTGTGGAAAACCAGGGAATGCGCTGGCAGCGCTATCTGCTGGCCATTTTGCTGTTTAACGCCGCCGGGCTGCTGCTGCTGCTGCTGATCCTGATGAATCAGGCCAGCCTGCCGCTGAACCCGCAGCAGATGCCAAACCTGAGCTGGGATCTGGCGCTGAACACCGCCGTCAGCTTTATCACCAACACCGACTGGCAGGCGTATGCCGGTGAAAGCACGCTGAGCTATTTCAGCCAGATGGCCGGCCTGACCGTGCAGAACTTTCTCTCGGCGGCCACCGGGATTGCCGTTGCCTTTGCCCTGATGCGCGGTTTTGTTAACCGCGAGCAGGGCGAACTGGGCAACGCCTGGCGCGATATTACTCGTATCACGCTGTATGTCCTGCTGCCCCTGTCGCTGCTGATGGCGCTGTTTCTGGTCAGTCAGGGAACATTGCAAAACCTGCACGGCTACCTCGACCTGACCACCCTGGAAGGGGCGAAACAGACGCTGCCGATGGGGCCGGTGGCCTCGCAGGAGGCGATTAAAATGCTCGGCACCAACGGCGGTGGCTTCTTTAACGCCAACTCGGCCCATCCGTTTGAAAACCCCACGGCGTTGAGTAACTTTGTGCAGATGCTGGCGATCTTCCTGATCCCGGCGGCGCTGTGCTTTGCCTTTGGCGACGTGGTGCGCGATCGACGTCAGGGCCACGCGCTGCTGTGGAGCATGTCGCTGATGTTCGTCGCGGCGGTGGTGGTGGTGATGTGGGCCGAAGTAAAGGGTAACCCGCACTTTCTGACCCTCGGTGCTGACAGCGCTGCCAATATGGAAGGTAAGGAAACGCGCTTCGGCATTCTGAACTCGAGCCTGTTTGCGGTGATCACCACGGCGGCCTCCTGCGGTGCGGTTAACGCCATGCACGACTCGTTTACCGCCCTCGGCGGCATGGTGCCAATGTGGCTGATGCAGATAGGTGAGGTGGTGTTTGGCGGGGTTGGTTCCGGGCTGTACGGCATGCTGCTGTTTGTGCTGCTGGCGGTGTTTATCGCCGGGCTGATGATCGGCCGTTCGCCGGAGTATCTCGGTAAGAAAATCGACGTCTGGGAGATGAAGATGACCGCGCTGGCCATTCTGGTGACGCCGGTCCTGGTGCTGCTCGGAGCCGCCCTGGCGATGATGACCGATGCCGGGCGCAGCGCCATGCTTAACCCCGGCACCCACGGTTTTAGCGAGGTGCTGTACGCGCTCTCCTCGGCGGCGAATAACAACGGCAGCGCCTTTGCGGGCCTGAACGCCAACACGCCATTCTGGAATATGCTGCTGGCGTTCTGCATGCTGGTAGGCCGCTTTGGCATCATCGTTCCGGTGCTGGCGATCGCCGGCTCTCTGGCGATGAAAAAAGTCCAGCCGGCCGGTAACGGCACGCTGCCTACCCACGGAACGCTGTTTATTGCCCTGCTGATTGGCACCGTGATGCTGGTGGGCGCACTGACCTTTATCCCCGCGCTGGCCCTTGGGCCGGTAGCGGAACATCTGCACATGTCCGGTCATTAACGGGCGGAGAATCGAGTTATGAGTCGTAATCAACTGGCGCTGTTTGACGCGGCGCTGATGCGTGTCGCGCTGCTCGATGCGTTGAAAAAGCTGGACCCGCGTACCCAGGTGCGCAATCCGGTGATGTTTGTGGTGTGGCTGGGAAGTGTGGTCACTACGCTGCTGGCCGTCGCGATGGCCGCCGGTAAAACGCCGGGCGATACCGGATTTACCGTAGCCATTTCAGTCTGGCTGTGGTTTACCGTGCTGTTTGCTAACTTTGCCGAAGCGCTGGCGGAAGGGCGCAGCAAGGCGCAGGCCAACAGCCTGAAAGGCGTGACCAAAACCAGCTTTGCCAAAAAGCTGAACGAGGCGAAGTACGGCACCAGCCACTATCCGGTGGCGGCGGACACGCTGCGTAAAGGCGACTGGGTGCTGGTCGAAGCGGGCGATATTATCCCCTGTGACGGCGAGGTGCTGGAGGGCGGTGCCTCGGTGGATGAGAGCGCGATTACGGGGGAATCCGCTCCGGTGATCCGCGAATCCGGCGGCGACTTCTCCTCGGTGACCGGCGGTACGCGCATTCTTTCAGACTGGCTGGTGGTGCAGTGCAGCGTGAACCCCGGCGAAACCTTCCTTGACCGCATGATCGCGATGGTGGAAGGGGCGACAAGACGCAAGACGCCAAACGAAATCGCCCTCACCATCCTGCTGCTGGCGCTGACCATCGTGCTACTGCTGGCGACCGTGACGCTCTGGCCGTTTTCCGCCTGGGGCGGTAACCCGGTCAGTATCACGGTGCTGGTGGCCCTGCTGGTCTGTCTGATCCCCACCACCATCGGCGGCCTGCTGTCGGCGATTGGCGTGGCGGGCATGAGCCGGATGCTGGGGGCCAACGTGATTGCCACCAGCGGTCGCGCGGTGGAAGCCGCAGGTGACGTCGACGTGCTGCTGCTGGATAAAACCGGCACCATCACGCTGGGTAATCGGCAGGCCACGCAGTTTCTGCCTGCGGCGGGCGTGAGCGAGGAGCAGCTGGCGGATGCCGCCCAGCTCGCCTCTCTGGCTGATGAAACCCCGGAAGGGCGCAGCATTGTGGTGCTGGCCAAGCAGAAATTTAATCTGCGAGAGCGCGACCTTAACAGCATGGGCGCGACCTTTATTCCGTTCTCGGCGCAGACGCGCATGAGCGGGGTCAACGTCCAGCAGCGGGCCATCCGCAAAGGGGCGGCGGATGCGGTACGCCGCTATATCGACAGCAACGGCGGCCAGTTCCCAGGCGAGGTCAACAGCCTGGTCGATCGGGTGGCGCGCGCGGGCGGTACGCCGCTGGTGGTCAGTGACGGCAACCGGGTGATGGGCGTGGTGGCGCTGAAGGACATCGTCAAAGGCGGAATAAAAGAGCGCTTTGCCGAGCTGCGCAAGATGGGGATCAAAACCGTGATGATCACCGGTGATAATCCGTTGACCGCCGCCGCGATCGCCGCAGAGGCCGGAGTGGATGATTTTCTGTCGGAAGCCACGCCGGAAGCCAAGCTGGCGCTGATCCGCCAGTATCAGGCGGAAGGTCGGCTGGTGGCGATGACCGGCGATGGCACCAACGATGCCCCGGCGCTGGCCCAGGCCGACGTGGCGGTGGCGATGAATTCCGGCACCCAGGCGGCAAAAGAGGCCGGTAACATGGTGGATCTGGATTCAAACCCCACCAAGCTGCTGGAGGTGGTGCACATCGGTAAGCAGATGCTGATGACGCGCGGTTCACTGACCACTTTCAGCATCGCCAATGACGTGGCTAAATATTTTGCCATTCTGCCCGCCGCGTTTGCAGCGACCTATCCGCAGCTCAATCAGCTCAACGTGATGGGGCTGCATTCACCGGCATCGGCGATCCTGTCGGCGGTTATTTTTAACGCGCTGGTGATTGTGTTTTTGATCCCGCTGGCGCTGAAGGGCGTGAGCTACCGGGCGCTCAGCGCGGCGGCGCTGCTGCGCCGCAATCTGTGGATCTACGGCGTGGGCGGGCTGCTGGTGCCTTTCCTCGGCATCAAACTGATTGATATGCTGCTGACCGTCACCGGTCTGGCATAAGGAGAACGACCATGAGCCAACTTCGTCCTGCCGTCTTTTTAGTGCTGTTGCTGACGCTGATCACCGGGCTGCTCTATCCTTTATTGACCACCACGCTGGCACAGTGGATGTTCCCACAGCAGGCAAACGGCTCGCTGCTGCTGGAGCAGGGGAGCGTGCGCGGTTCGGCGCCGATCGGCCAGAGCTTCAGCCGCGCGGATTATTTCCAGGGGCGGCCATCGGCAACCAGCGATCGCCCCTATAATCCGCTGGCTTCCTCAGGCAGCAATCTGGCGGGCAGCAACCCGGCGTTGGATCAGGCGGTGAGCCAGCGCGTGGCGGCGCTGCGTGCGGCTAACCCGCAGGCCGGCCAGCAGGTGCCGGTTGACCTGGTCACGGCCTCCGCCAGCGGGCTGGATCCGCAGATTTCACCGCAGGCGGCGTACTGGCAGGCCGATCGCATCGCGGCGGCGCGTCGGCTGCCGCGGGAAGTGGTCAAACGCCTGATTGACGAGAATACCACCACGCCAATGCCGGCATTTCTTGGTGAACCGGCGGTGAACGTGCTGGCGCTGAACCTGGCGCTGGATGCGTTACAACGCTAAAGGACAGCTATGAACGATGAACTTCAGCGCCCCGACCCGGATGCGCTGCTACGCCAGGCGGTGGAAAGCCATCGCGGCAAGCTGAAAATTTACTTTGGTGCCTGTGCCGGGGTGGGAAAAACCTGGTCGATGCTACAGGAGGCGCGGCGACTGCGCGCCCAGGGTCTGGAGGTGCTGGTTGGCGTGGTGGAAACGCATGACAGGCCGGAAACCGCGGCGCTGCTGTCCGGACTGACTGTGTTGCCACGGCGAGCGACCGGGCCGCAGCGCCGCCCGGAATTTGACCTTGATGCCGCGCTGGCGCGCCATCCGGCGGTGATCCTGATGGACGAGCTGGCGCACAGCAACACGCCCGGTTCGCGCCACCCTAAGCGCTGGCAGGATATCGACGAGCTGCTGGAGGCGGGCATTGATGTGATGACCACCGTCAACGTGCAGCATCTTGAAAGCCTGAACGACGTGGTGGGCGGCGTCACCGGCATCCGGGTACGTGAAACGGTGCCGGATCCGTTTTTCGATGCCGCCGACGAAGTGGTGCTGGTGGATCTGCCGCCGGACGATCTGCGCCAGCGCCTGAAAGAGGGCAAGGTCTATATCGGTGAAAGCGCGGAACGCGCGATTGAAAATTTCTTCCGCAAGGGCAACCTGATCGCCCTGCGCGAGCTGGCGCTGCGGCGCACCGCCGACCGGGTAGATGACCAGATGCGTGCCTGGCGTGATACCCAGGGGCGCGAAAAGGTATGGCACACGCGTGATGCCATTTTATTGTGCATTGGCGATAACAGCGGCAGCGAAAAGCTGGTACGCAGCGCGGCGCGGCTGGCGGCGCGCCTCGACAGCGTATGGCACGCGGTATATGTCGAAACGCCGCGCCTGTACCGGCTGTCCGAGACGCGGCGGCGCGGCATTTTGCGTACGCTGCAACTGGCCCAGGATCTCGGCGCGGAAACGGCCACGCTCTCCGATCCCAGCGAAGCCAGCGCGGTGTTGCGCTACGCGCGGGAACATAACCTCGGCAAAATTATCATTGGCCGTCGGCCGACCCGGCGCTGGTGGCGTGAAAGTTTTGCCGAACGTGTCGGCGAGCTCGGCCCGGATTTGGATATTCTGATCGTCGCGCTGGATGACCCGCCGCCGGACAGCGTCAGCTCACTGGCTGAACGGGTTGATAGCCAGGAGGGAAAAAGAGGTAGCCAGCTGCGCGGCTGTGCCGCCGCCCTGTTGCTATGTATGCTGGTGACGCTGGCCGGGCGCTGGCTGCTGCCCGCGGTGGATTCGGTCAATCTGGTGATGGTGTACCTGCTGTCGGTGGTGATTGTTGCATTGCGCTACGGTCGCTGGCCGTCGGTGGTGGCAACCCTGCTGAATATCCTCGCCTTCGACCTGGTTTTTGTTGCGCCGACCGGCACTATGGTGGTGTCAGACGTGCAGTACCTGGTGACCTTTGGCGTGATGCTGGCCGTGGGGGTGATCGTCGGGAATTTAACCGCCGGAGTACGCTACCAGGCCAGGGTGGCGCGCTACCGTGAGCAGCGGGCACATCATCTTTATGAAACGGCAAAAGCCCTGAGTCGCGCCCTGACACAGCGCGATATCGCCTCCACGTTACAGCGCAGCGTGGAAAGTACCCTACAGGCGCGCAGCGAGCTTTACCTGCCGGACGAGCACGGCGAGCTGGTGCCAGTGGGCGCTGCGCATCTTAGCGCGGTGCCCGACCGGGCGATCGCGCGCTGGAGCTTTGATAAGGGCCAGCCAGCCGGCGCGGGCACCGATACCCTGCCGGGCGTGCAGTGGCAGATGCTACCGCTGAAAAGCGGCAGCGATATGCTGGGTCTGCTGATCCTGGAACCGCTTAATCTGCGTCAGCTGATGATCCCGGAACAGCAGCGGCTGGTGGAAACCTTTACCGTGCTGATCGCTAACGCGCTGGAACGCATGGCGCTGAGCCAGCGCGAAGCCGCCTCGCGGCTGGCAGCCGAGCGCGAACAACTGCGCAATGCGCTGCTGTCGGCGCTGTCGCACGATCTGCGCACCCCGCTGACGGTGCTGTTTGGCCAGGCGGAAATCCTCACGCTCGATCTCGCCAGTGCAAATTCCCCCTACGCCGGGCAGGCCAGCGCGATGCGTGAACAAACGCTGAATACCATCCGGCTGGTGAACAATCTGCTGGATATGGCACGTCTGCAATCTGGCGGCTTTAGCCTGCGCCGCGAGTGGATGGCGCTGGACGAGCTGATTGGCAGCGCGCTGCGTCAGCTTGCTCCGCTGCTGGCCGATCGTCCAGTCACACTCGATTTACCTGCCGAGCTGTTGCTGATTGACGTGGACGGCCCGCTGATGGAGCGGGTGCTGGTTAATCTGCTGGAGAACGCGCTGAAATATGCGGGTGATAAGGCACAAATTGGTATCCGGGCACGCGCCGTGGCGCAGCGGCTGGAGTTAGAAGTGTGGGATACCGGGCCTGGCATTGCGCCGGACCAGCAGCAGCTGATCTTTGAGAAATTCTCACGCGGCGATAAAGAGTCAACGGTACCGGGGGTTGGGCTGGGTCTGGCCATTTGCCAGGCTATCGTCACGCTGCACGAAGGCAAAATTCATGCGGAGAATCGGCCACAGGGCGGGGTAAGCTTTGTTATCTCTCTGCCGCTGACGGCACCGCCGATGCTGGAAGAGTATACTTAAACAGAAACATCAATTGCTGTTAGGAATATATATGATTTATGCGATAAATACGGTCTATCTTTATATTATCCTGAAATCCTCGGGAATAGATCAAATTCTAAAGAGTCAATCACGTCTTCTATTTCATGTAGCTTTGTTAAGTCAATTATTGGAGTTGTGTTCATGATTCGCATAATTTTTTTGGAACTGATCCATTCTGAATTCCATACAGAGTTATTTGGTTCTGTAACTAAATTGCAAAGTTTCTCGTTGAATGTAATTGTCTCTATATTTGATTTTATAGCTCTCTGAAACCATATTTCCATATACCCAATGTTAGGTAGTTTGTTGAATTTTATATTTATCCTTTTAATTAGTGAGGTCCGTTCTTCAATATCTGTTATTAAGGATAAGTATTTACTGAGTATGGCAAAAGCTACGGGATAGGTTCTTGGATTTCTATAAGAAATATCAATTATTATACTTATAATTGAGTAAGATGTTGTGCTGTCGAACTTTTTAAGTTTAACTATTCTTTTGTGAAACTCACTTAATGCTGTAGAAAGGCTTCCTGAATTAGGATAATTCAAAGAATGTTGCTTGATTAGAGAGCAATGCTTTAGTAGGTTATTATGATATCCTTTAGATGCCATCCAGGAATTTTTATCAGATTTGACTGATGAGGTAATAATGTCACTACTTGATTTTGTTTTAGATGAGTTTAGACGAAATCCCATATCAGACATCACATCAGCTAAAGTTTTTAATATAAGCTCCCCATCTGATTGATTATTGACAAATATGCGGTAATCATCGCGATAGCGGAGTATTTTATAGTCTGATATTAAAATTTCACTTAGCTTTTCACCAACGATTTCGTCAATGTAACCAAGGGTTATTTCAGCTATAAAGTCCATTAAAACAGAGCCCTGAGGTATTCCATTTGTTTGATTGAACTGCATTTTCTGAATAGTTTTATCAATGAAATTACCCAAGAGAGCTATACTGCGATTTATTTTAGCAACCTCTTTGGTTTCAACAGCCCAGGCAATAGAGTGTGTGTAAATAGAGCCATAACAATCAGCAATATCTGTTTCAAATAGATAGTCGTAATCTATAGCTAATTCAATAGATTGTAGTTCAAATTTCTGCCACCAACTATTAACCTGAGCCGCCTTATCTTTTTTGTTTTCAGAGGATTTTACAGGTATGCTTAAGCATGTTATTTTTTGGTTTGATGAGAATTTACTAAATCTTTCTTTTATTTTTTCCCAGTTTTTAGCCTCTGTTAACTCCCTCACTAAATAAAAGTATAAAACAGGGTGAATTAACTGCAAAGGACGCCAGGATAACTTCCCATCTTTGTTTGTATGTATGGTATGATTTACTTTCTCGCAATCTATTACCTTTTTTTCTGCCATAATTCCATTTAACTGTAAATCCCCCATTGTATTTTTAACTGCATCTAATATTGGTCTGAAGTTAAAGTAAGGCGGCATGTCTGCATTAAAATAACTTTCAGATTTAAGGAAAAAATCCTGAGCCTGCTCATGTGTAAGTTCTAATATTGTAATCGCTTCAGTATTCATATGTTCTCTCATGCTTAAAATGATGCTGGGTTAGGGTATATATAACCAGAGTGTTTTGATTCTCTTGTATTTTCAATGATATCGTTAAAGTAGTTAACCGGTATTTTTCTTATTGTTATGTCAAATAAATTTTCTTTGAGTAAAACCAATTCCGAATATTTTTTTATATTGTTTTTTCTATATTTAATGTCGGTAAAAGTTTTATAGAGTAACGTATTTACGGCTCTTATTTCAGATTTTTCAGGTGTGTTTGATGGGTGGGTTATCAGTTTTTTTAATATTTTAACCGCTGTGGACTCGCCATCTTGGGTGTTTGTTATGCTATCCGTGAGTGCAATGTATGTTTGCAATATATTGATTAGTCGTTTTTTTTCTTTATTTTCTTTGGGGCGGTTGATGGCTATAGTTGCCTCCGTACCTACGGTGACTGCGTCGCCAGAGCTTTCCCCTGTGAGGGGGTTGTAAGAAGCAATATCGAGAGGGTTTTGCCCGTTTAGCTCAAACCATCCCTTAGACGCATGGACACCGCAACAAAATGAACCTTGTTTTTTCTTATCTTCACGATCGGTAAAGATAAAAATATAATAGTCTGTTGTAAGTTTCCCTTTATGATAGGCATTTTTTTCCTGTCCAGGAAGTAATGTTGTTTTTGTTATGGCTTCCACTTCGAACTTTTCGAAAGCTTTTTTTCTTATATCTCCCCTACATAACTAAATATCTTAGGCCATTCCATAAATATCTCCTCAAATTCTAAGTAAAATATTTATATCATAAGTCATTAGATAATTCCTTTGGTGTCCGAGCGCTACATCATGCTTTCGGATTGAGCCTGGCGAGCTGTCTCACCTCTGCTGGCCAGAACGATTCCGGGACATCGAACTGTCAGGCTATACAAAGACGAAATTTTCTAAGGGCAAGGCCAAACCAGATGTTAACTAGGTCGTGACTGACAGCATCATCGAGGCGTTAGAATGGGGAGTTAAGGCGTAGGTATATCCGTGGAAGCTTAACGCGCGGTGTCAAGTGCTCCATTGAAACCCCACCACCCGCACAGCCTGCAGCGTTATGAATATCATGTTGTTACGGTGTAGTGCTGCAAAGCAGTGGTTTAATAATTCTCGCTGGTTGAACTACACCGAAGGCATTTTGTGAAGAAATCTTGCACGGCTATACGTTTCAGCAGAGTTGGCATTTTATCAAATGAGAAAAAAGTCAGACATGCCCACATGCTGTCCTGGAAAAAATCAGGATCCACTGAAATACGATTTAGATCAGAACTCTGTCGTAGGCGGCTTCTTTGAGACGGAAAAAAACCCGGTTTGGAAAACCAGGTTTATTTTCAGTTCCGGCTACGGTTGGAGGCCGCGCTCAGGAACAGGGTGCTGCATGTACCAACTCGCATTGATACACGCCGCGAGGGAAGTTCAAGAGTATAAGCGACGGGTAGCGCCTTCCTGAAAAGAAAGCGGCCAAGTGATAACGCTAAGTACTATCCTGCTGATGTTGCAGATACTGCACGTTAGCTTAAGCATTATCGTTGTTATCAAGCAACTGACCTGACGCCCCTAAGGGCAGAAGGAACTTGAACGAAGGCGAGGGCTAACCACCCCGCCTTTTTTCGTTTCAGCAACGGTAAGTTTAAGCAAGGTATTGTGGCGAATCCGGTAAACGGCAGCAAAATGCACCAACCGCTGGCTTATTCAAAGGACATCAGCCCCTTTATCACCGCACCTGAACACCTGTTTTAGGCATATTCCCTATCTGCCGGGGTAACCAGGTATGCGAGGATAGAGCCGTCTATAATAATACTCTGGTATTAATTATTAAGGGAATATGATGAAAGACAGCATGCTACGCAAAGTGGTACTTATTTGTGGCTTCACCGTTATGGCCTCTGCCGGGGCCAGTACTCAGGTACGCGCCGTGCCCGGCGATTCCCATGAGACCACCGTCAGCGACGGCAAAACCCAGCCACCGGTCAAATTTGCCACCGTCTGGGCCGACGATACGGGTGCCACGCATATCGGCCACTGCCGCTTTGAAGGGCTGGAGCATAAAAGCTATGCGCCGCCGTCCGCACCACAGTGGATTGGCCTCTCCCCGGATAAGGTCGAAAGCATTGCCTATGCCGTGCTGCCGCCGGGCTACGTGGGCAGCTGGCACCATGCGCCCGGTCCGCAGTGGGTGATTACGCTGTCGGGCAAGTGGTCGGTGGAAACGACAGACGGCAGCACCCTGGTACAGGGCCCTGGCGAAGTGCAGTTTAATGCCGATACCCCCTCCCGGCCACGTCCCGGCGATGACCGCGTGGGGCATATCACGCGCACCGTGGGCGCTGAGCCTAACGTCCAGCTGATTATTAAACTCAAACCCGATGCCGATAAGGCCCGCACCCGCGGTGCATGCGCATATTAAGGAGCCATTAACATGTCTTTTCACCACAAATCCTGGTTTTTGAGCGCCGTTGGCAGCATCGTTTTGTTGAATGCCGCCCAGAGCGCGGCAGCCGGATCGGATATCAAGCTGATTGCCGAACAGCCCGGCTTTTACGATCTTATCGCTAAACATCCCGTCGCGCAGAAGATAGCCGATAATGGCAAATGGCTTGAAGGACCGGCTTGCATCGCCCCTGACACGCTTATTTATAGTGATGTGAAGCGCAACGAGGTGATGAGCTGGTCAGAGAAGGACGGCCTGAAAAGCTGGCTTTCCCCGGCTGATTATCAGAATGGCCATACCGTTGACGCAGAGGGGAGAGTGATCGCCGCCTCCCACGGAAAACGCGCCGTTGTGCGCCGTGAGCATGACGGTAGCTGGACAACCCTGATAGATTCATGGCAGGGAAAACGCTTTCACAGCCCGAACGACGTCGCCGTGGCGCCGGATGGCGCAATCTGGTTCACCGATCCTAAATTCGGCATTCTGAGTAAGGAAGAGAGCGACGGAACAGGGAAGCCGGAGATAGAAGGGGAATTTGTCTATCGCTATGATCCGGTAGCGAAAAAGCTGTCTAAGATGAACACGCCTGAACTCTATACCCCTAACGGGCTGGCGTTTTCGCCGGACGGTAAGCTGCTTTACGTGTCGGATGCGCAGCTGGGGCACGATGTTAACAACACGTCGCTGCAACACCGCATTATGGTTTATCCGGTCAACGCGCAGCAGACCGAAGCAGGTCGGGTATTTGCTGAGATCTCACCGGGCGTTCCCGATGGCATAAAGGTCGATACCAAAGGCAATGTCTGGACCAGCAGCGAGGACGGCGTTCAGGTATTCTCACCGGCAGGGAAGCGTCTGGGGAAAATACTTATCCCCGCGAAGGCGACCGCGAATCTGGCGCTGTGCACCGATGCGCAGAACAGGCACTGGATGTACGTGACCGCGACCGACCGGGTGCTGCGTATCCCGGTGCGGGTGAAAGGGGCGGATACGCTACATAAATAGTCCCTCAGTTAAGCCGTCAGGACGGTGCGAAAAAAATGACGCCGTCCTGACCGTGCAGCAGGCAGACGTTTACACGTTGAAGCGCTCCACCATCCCGCGTAGCGCATGCGCCTGTGCAGAAAGAGACTGTGAAGCAGAGGATGACTCCTCCACCAGCGTGGCATTATTCTGCGTCACGCCGTCCATCTGACTGACCGCCAGGCTCACCTGGGAAATGCCCTGTAGCTGTTCTGAAGAGGAAAGGGCTATCTCATCCATCGCGGTGGCCAGCTCGCCGACCCTGGCGACGATGTTCACAATACTTTGCCCGGTACCTTGGGCGAGCGTCGCGCCGTTTTCCACCTGCGCGACGGTTCGTTCAATCAGTTCTTTGATCTCTTTTGCTGCCAACGCACTGCGCTGTGCCAGCGTCCTCACCTCACCGGCGACCACCGCAAATCCTCGCCCCTGTTCGCCTGCGCGTGCCGCTTCGACGGCGGCGTTCAACGCCAGAATATTGGTCTGGAAGGCGATCCCCTCGATAACGCTGATGATATCGCTCACCCTGACGGCGCTCAGAGAGATGTCACTCATGGTTTGAGTCATAAGCCGTACTTCAGCCTCGCCGCCACGCGCCGCCTTAGCGGTCTCACGGGCCGATTGCGCCGTTTGCTGGGCCCCGGCGGCGTTGCTTTTCACGGTGGCCGTTAGCTGTTCCATACTGGCTGCGGTTTCCTGTAACGCCGCCGCCTGCTGCTCGGTTCGTGACGACAGCTCCGTATTCCCAGAGGCGATTTCGTCGGAGGCTAGCGCAACGGAAGCCGAGGCTTCCTTAACCTGAGACACCAGACTGCGCAGGCGCTCTTGCATCACGTCCAGCGAGGCAAGCAGGCTGCTGCCGTCATGACGGCGTAATACGATCGATGTGGTGAGATCGCCACTGGCAATAGCGGCAGCCAGCTGCTGCGCCTGTCGTGGCTCGCCGCCTAACTGGCGCGTCAACACCCGCACAGTGAACAGACAGATACACACCGCTGTCACCACGGAGAGTAAAATCAGTGCGCTAAGGAGTAATAAAATGTGCTGAGCGGCATCGCTGTCTGCCTGCGCTTTGTCTTCAGCCGCTTTGGTTTGCAGGCTTGTCAGGCTGTTCAGGCTGGCGACCAAAATCTGTTGAGGGGGTCTGACCACCTGGGTCAGATAGTCAGCGAACCCTTCTAGCTGATGCTGTTGCCCCATGCGGGCGGCATTTTCCAGCGCCGACAGGGCGGCCTTTTCGTTATCGCTCACCCGACCCAGTAATTCCAGTTCTTCTGGCGAGGTATGCGCCCGGATCATAGCGGCAAGCGCGTCGCGCTTTTGCAGGTAAACCGACTTCTGCTGCTGAAAACGCTGCCCTTCTGACGCTATCGCCTGGGGATCGGAGAAAAGCGCCATATTTCTGACTTCGACCAGCATGTTTCGCAAGGCGGTGCCCATTTCATTTGCCAGCACCATTTTTTTCATTTGATGATTGACCACCTCATCCATGCCGTGACGGGCCTTATTCAGGCCGTTCCAGGCGATGGCAGAACAGAGCACAAAGATGAAAATTAGCAGGGCATAGCCTGCTATCAGACGGGTCGATATTTTCATTCGTTTATCCAGATCTTCTGTGTGAAAAAAAGACTATCGGCACTTTATGACCAGGAAACAGGGGGGAAGAGAAAGTTATTTCAGACGACAGGGCGGCAAGCGGTCTTTCAAACAGGGTGCCGTGGTTGACGATTGCCATGGCAACCATTTTTCGCCATAACCCGGTGGTCGACTTCTGTCCGTGCCACTCATGCACTAAGCTTTAGGTTTACTGACCTGCAAGTGAGCCTGCCTTATGCCGTATCGCCGTTTTGAAAGGATCATCGATATCTTCAAGGATGCCCCGGCCGACACGCCGCCTGACCGCATCTGGGCGTTTTATCTGTTCTATCTGCGCCAGGTATGGCCGAGCTTCGCGCTGCTGCTGGCGATCGGACTTATTGCCTCATTAATCGAAGTGGCGCTGTTCCGCTACCTTAGCCGGATTATTGACCTGGTGAATGTCGGTCCTGCCGTGACCTTTTTTAGCGATCACGGCGGTGAACTGCTGTGGATGGCGGCGGTGGCGCTGCTGCTGCGGCCGCTGTTTATCGGCCTGCACGATCTGCTGGTTCACCAGACGATTAACCCCGGTATGACCAGCATGATCCGCTGGCAACATCATAATTACGTGCTGCGTCAGAGCCAGAACTTCTTCCAGAACGACTTTGCCGGGCGTATCGCCCAGCGCATTATGCAAACCGGCAACGCGCTGCGCGACTCGGCGGTGCAGGCGGTGGATGCCCTGTGGCACGTGCTGATCTACGCCATCACCACCCTGGTGCTGTTCGCCGAGGCCGACTGGCGCCTGACCATCCCGCTGATTATCTGGATCGTTGGCTATATTCTCTGTCTGCGCTACTTTGTGCCGCGCGTCAAAGCGCGTTCGGTGGCCTCTTCCGATTCCCGCTCGCGCCTGATGGGCTTCATTGTTGACGGCTACACCAATATCGCCACCCTGAAGCTGTTCGCCCACAGCGACCTGGAGCGCCAGAACGCGCGTGAGGCGATTGGCGATCAGACGATCAAAACGCGCAACCAGGGACGGATGGTCACCGGCATGGACGTGGTGGTCACCACGCTGAACGGCCTGCTGATTGTCAGTACGACCGGGCTGGCGCTGTGGCTGTGGACACAGTCGCTGCTGAGCGTGGGGGCCATTGCGCTGGCCACTGGGCTGGTGATCCGCATCGTCAATATGTCCGGCTGGATTATGTGGGTGGTGAACGGCATTTTCGAGAATATCGGCATGGTGCAGGACGGCCTGAAAACCATTGCCCAACCGGTTAACGTCAGTGATAAAGATCAGGCCCCGGCGCTGCGGGTGGAGAAGGGCGAGATCCATTTTGACGCCGTTGACTTCAACTACGGCGGCGAGCGTACGGTGATCGACAACCTACAGCTGACCATCCGGCCCGGCGAAAAAATTGGGCTGATTGGCCCTTCCGGCGCCGGGAAATCGACGCTGGTTAATCTGCTGCTGCGGCTTTATGACCTGAACGGCGGGCGTATTACCATCGACGGGCAGAACATTGCCGACGTCAGCCAGGAGAGCCTGCGTGCGCAGATTGGCATGATCACTCAGGATACCTCGCTGTTGCACCGCTCAATTCGTGACAACCTGCTGTATGGCCGCCCGAACGCCAGCGAAGACGAGTTACAGCAGGCGATCCACCGGGCGAAAGCGGATGAGTTTATTCCGCTGCTGTCCGACCCGCAGGGGCGTACCGGGCTGGACGCCCATGTGGGTGAGCGCGGGGTGAAGCTCTCCGGCGGGCAGCGCCAGCGTATCGCCATTGCGCGCGTGCTGCTGAAAGATGCCCCGATTCTGATCATGGATGAGGCCACGTCGGCGCTGGATTCTGAAGTGGAGGCGGCGATCCAGGAGAGCCTGGAAAACCTGATGGGCGACAAAACGGTGATCGCCATTGCCCACCGCCTCTCCACTATCGCCCGCATGGACAGGCTGGTGGTGCTGGAGCAGGGCCGGATTGCCGAAATCGGCACCCACAGTGAACTGCTGGCGCACGGCGGGCTGTATGCGCGCCTGTGGCGGCACCAAACCGGGGGATTTGTCGGCGAGGCGTTATGACCCGGCCCGGCTGGCTGGGCATGGCTTGATTTTATGGTGTTGAGAGACGATAGGGCAGCGCTTCACGCGCCTCAACGGCCCAGGCACGGATGCCGTCGCGCTCCTGGTGCAGAAAGCGGGCGACCGCGTCGTGCAGGCCCGGATGGCGCAGCAGATGCCAGGATTCGGTCAGAACCGGCTCGAAGCCACGGATCAGCTTATGTTCACCCTGTGCTCCGGCATCGAAACGCGCCAGTCCGTGCGCTATGGCATATTCCATACCCTGGTAAAAACAGGTCTCAAAATGCAGGCGGTTGTACTCTTCCAGGCATCCCCAGTAGCGGCCATAGAAGGTCTCGCCGTCTACCAGGCTGAAAGCCATCGCCAGCGTATGGCCCTGTCGGCTGGCGATAACCACGCGGATGGCGGCGGGCATCCGCTCTGCCAGTAAACTGAAGAACAGCCGGGTGAGATAGGGCTGGCGGCCGCGCACACGGTAGGTATTGGCGTAGCAGGTATAGATAAAGTCCCACTGCGCTTCGCTCAGTTCCGCGCCCTGATACCAGATAAACTCCACGCCCTGGCCCGCTACCAGCTGGCGCTCTTTGCGTAGCTGCTTGCGCTTGCGCGAGGTGAGGGTATCAAGAAAGTCCTGAAAGTCGCGGTAGCCGGGGTTGTGCCAGTGGTACTGGCAGCCAAGACGCAGCAGCCAGCGTTGATCCTGCTGCAACAGCGGGTGCATGCGCCGATCGCTGAAGTTTATATGCGCACTGTGCAGCTGCCCTGCATCCAGAAAGCCGGGCAGCGCCCGCAACAGCCGTGCGGCGGCGGCATCATCGCCCAGCAGCCGTGCGCCGCTCACCGGACTGAAAGGAACCGCCGACAGCCATTTCGGATAATAAGGCAGTCCGGCGCGCTGGCAGGCTTCCGCCCAGCCCTGATCGAACACGTACTCGCCCATCGAATGGCTTTTCGCGTAGCCGGGCAGCGCCGCGCGCGGAGCGCCATCTTCAATCCACAGCAGGTGCTGCGGCAGCCAGCCGCTGGCGCGGCTCACCGAGCCGCTCTCCTCCAGCGCATTAAGAAAAGCATGACGCAGGAAGGGCTGCTCGTTGGGGGTCAGAGCATCCCACTGGCTGGCCGGAATATCGGCCAACCGGGTCAGGAGAGTCAGGGACATCGGTGTGCTCCGCATCGATTACAGTGAAACGCTACGTTGAACGTTTTTAGCCCGGCGATCAATCGGTTCTGCACCGCACGTGGGTAAAGAGACCTCATTCTCATTCTCATTATCATTTGGCTTTGCTATTCTTTGCCCCTTCAGGCGCGTGGTACGACGTGCGGGGTTTCCAGGTTTATAAGGCGGAATGATGGCAGATGTTCAGGAGTATCGCTTATTCAACGTAGTGCTGGCGCGTAAGCAGGTACTTTCTCCTTCGATGCTGTGCTGTGTGTTCAGCGGTGATGACGTGCGCCAGATGAAGATGGAGGCACCAGACCAGCGTATCAAGCTGCTGTTCCCATCGCGCAACGGCACGCCTTCGGCGCTGTGTGGCATAAAATCCTGGTGGGAAACCGTCTGTGCCATGCCGACAGAACTCCGCCCGATTGCGCGAACCTACACCCTGCGCCACGTCAATGCGCAGGCCGGCGAGTTTGAAGTGGAGTTCGTCATGCACGGAACGGATGGGCCGGCGTCTGCGTGGGCGCTGGCGGCGCAGCCGGGCGATCCTTTACAGATTATCGCGCCAAACGGTGCCTGTACCACCGACAGCGGCGGCTACGAGTGGAACCCGCACCGCGACGTTGAGCGGGCGCTGGTGGTGGCTGATGAAACCGCATTTCCGGCGGCAAAGGCCATCCTCGAACAGCTGGCGCAATGGCGCAATCCGCCGCCGCTGCAAATGTTTCTTGAGCTGCCGAAACGCGCTGACTGTATCGATCTGAGTCAATATCGCTTTGCCGATATTCACTGGCTGCCGCGCGACGAGAGCGGCGCGGCGCACGGTGAAGCGATGCTGAATGCGGTCAGGCAGCATGTGGTACTGCCAGCGGCGGCGATGGAGCGTCAGGAGCTGTCAGAGGGCGATGAGGGCGACCTGCTGTGGGATCGTGCTGCCGGGGCCGATACCTGTTTTCACGGCTGGGTGGCCGCCGAGTCCAGCGCGGTGAAACAGGTACGGCGCTATCTGATTGGCGAGCGCGGCCTGTCTTCTGAATGTATTAGCTTTATGGCTTACTGGAGCCGCGGCCCCCGGCGCAAATGCTAACTAAGGTTCCATCAATAGCGGGCAGGCGTTTTTCAACGTGTTGTAGAACCAGGTTTTGGCGGTGATATCGCCAATTTCAGGGTGGCCGTAGAGATAAACCTCAAGATTGGGCAGTTCGAAGGGCAGTTCGACGATGCGGCCATTGCCGCGCGCGGCGTAGACCTTCGCCGCGCTGAAAGGCAGCAACACCAGCAGTTCGCTGCTGGCTATCAGTTCGCCCAGCGCCGCAAAGTGCGGCACTTCCAGGGCAATACGGCGTTCGAAGCCGTACTCTTTAATCCGCTCTTCCACCATATAATGCCCGCTGCTGGCAGACACCATAATGTGCTGCTCATTCAGCCAGGCGGGCAGCGTCAGGGTGTCGCCAATACGCGGATGCTGGTTGTTCAGCAGGCAGACGTAGCGCTCATCCATAATGCGATCGCGCTGTGCCAGCGAAATGCGCTCGTTGCGGCTACATAGCGCGGCATCGATATGGCCTGTCAGCAGCCATTCATCCATTTTGTGCATTTCTACCGGGATCACTTCCAGACGCACGTTGGGGGCTACGGTGCGCAGGTGCTTCACCAGCCGGGGCAACAGCAAAAGCTCGCCGAGATCGGAAAGGGCGAGGCGAAATCTGTGAAAGGATGTTTCCGGGGAAAAGCTACGCGTGTCCGCGACCGCTTTTTCAATCCCGCTAATTGATTTCTTAAAGACTTCATACAGCTGGTTGGCGGTCGGAGTGGGCAGCATCCCTTTACGACTGCGTTTAAACAGTTCGTTATCTGTCTCAACCCGCAGCCGGGCTAAGGCGTAGCTGGCGGAAGGCTGGGTGATAAACAGTCGTGCGGCGGCCCCGCTGACGCTGCGGGTTTCGTAAATCGCGATAAACACCCGTACCAGATTGAGATCCATCATTACTGACATATAGTTCCAGTCTATTAGAGGAGATTAATATTATCTATTTGAACTATTTTAAACACTCTAATAACATCCATTCCACGTTTTATTGATATCTTATGGCTTTCTTTTAACTCAAAACTTAATTCAATAAAATCAACATAATAAAGCACATTTTTACATTTAAATCAGGGAAAGGATGGGGAATACCCATATCGCGGAGCAGTAAAATGAAAAACGAAATTGTTGATGTCATCGTCGACTGGATCGAATGCCATATCGAAGAAGGGCTGAATATTGAAGCGGTTGCGGCAAAATCGGGCTATTCGAAATGGCATTTGCAGCGTGCTTTTAAGGCGCAAAAGGGGATCACGCTGGCGACCTTTATTCGTGGACGCCGTCTTGAGCAGGCCGCGCAAAGCCTGGTGAATTCAACCAAAAGTATTATGGCTATCTCAACCGAGCTCGGCTTCTCTTCCCAGCAGTGTTTCCAGCGCGTCTTCAAAAAACACTTCCACATTACGCCGCGCGATTACCGCATCCGGCATCGCCAATATCACTGAGTTGAATGGCAAAAACAGTGCCAGACGGGGGAAAGCCACATCAGGTACGTTTATTCCCCAACCAGTGTTATCACTCTGTCTGCCGAGGCTATTGTCGTTTCACGGTGAGCGATGATAATCCGCGTAATGCTGAGGCTTTTGATGGCCTGATTCACTGCATCCTCACTTTCCTTGTCCAGCGCGCTGGTTGCCTCATCCAGAAACAGGATCCCAGGTTTTTTGTAAAGTGCCCGTGCAATGAACAGGCGTTGCTTCTGGCCGCCGGATAAGCCTTCCCCCAGTTCACCGATAAACGTTTCATATCCCATTGGCATGTGCATGATGACCTCATGCAGGTAGCTGATCCTGGCACACTCCTGCATCCACTCTTCATCCATCTCATCCGTAAAACCGCATATATTATCCCGCACAGAACCGGAGAATAGCCTGTCGTCCTGCATCACACAGGCGATCATCTTGTGATAGTTATTGATACCCAATTGCTGAATATCAGTACCGTTTACCTTGATTTCGCCGCCATCTGGCGTAAATAACCCACACAATACCTTCATTAGTGTGGTTTTCCCCACCCCGGACGGCCCGACGATAGCCACGTTTTCACCCGGTGCAATGGCGGTGTTCAGATCGCTGAAAACGGCGGGCGACTGGCTGTCATAACGGAACATCAGCGCGCGCGTAGTCAGCGAAGCCGGCTTCAGTTCGGCCTTGTAGGGAAGGTCGGGTTTGCGCATCTCCGGCGGATGCAGGGCGATATCGGCAATACGTTCGTTGTGCAGGCTCATCATGCGCAACCGCAGCAAAAACTCTGTCAGTGAACCGATCCGGTCAGAGAACTGCCCACGGAAAGCGCCAAATGCGACGAACATACCCATAGTCATCTGATTGTCGATCACCAGGCTGATGCCGAGCCACAGGATCACCACCTGATCACAGGCTGCGAAAAAAGTGTTGATACCACCAAACAGCATATCCATTTTGTTGACCCGGATATCGGTATTAACACTGTCGATTTCAAGATTAAGCCAGTGCGTACTTCGGCGTTCCGCCATGCCCTGCATCTTGATCGTGGCGATGCCGTACAGTGTTTCCATAAAATACGAACTGGCCCGGGCACTCCTCACCAGCGACTCCTCGGACAGTTGCCGATAATAACTGTAGGTCAGCAGGCGCAACAGCACGTACAGGGCGGTAAAGGCGACCACTATTCCGCTCAGCCAGCCTCCATAGAGAACCATCATTACCAGCACGCCGATAACCATGATGCTGTCCATGATGGCGCCGACGATGCTGTTGGTGAACGTACTGCGAAGCGCATCCAACGAACCGAAGCGCGACTGGATGTCACCCAGCTTTCGCCGTTCAAAATAGGCCAGCGGCAGACGTAGCAGGTGGTTAAACAGTCCCGACTGCCACTGAACTTTGATCAATGTCGACATCACCAGAGAAGACCAGGCGCGCACCATGCTGACAGCCACCCGCAGCAGGATGAACATCATTAATCCGGCACAGATCAGGGTCAGCAGGCCGCGATCGCCGGAAGGCAGCGCATGATCCATCACCAGTTGTGTGCCGATCGGCATCACCAGATTAATGGCTTCGATCACCAGTGACAGACAAAATATTTTGCCGAGCACACCTTTCAGGCCGTGCACACTGCCAATCAGCGTACGCAGGCTTAAGCGGCTACGCAGGGTGTCGGCGGTGAAATCGCTGCCTGGCCATGACTCGAGCGCCACGCCAGTAAAGCTTTGCGACAGTTCGGCTTGACTCACAATCCGACGCCCGCGAGCCGGGTCGTGCAGTACCACCCCGTTGCGCCTGATGCTTACCAGCACCACAAAATGGTTGAAGTTCCAGTGCAGTATGCAGGGAAGTTTAAGTGCGCCGAGATCGCCGAGATCCAGTGACAGCGGGCGCGTGACCAGACCCATCCGATCGGCGATACCGATTAGGCCGGACAGCGTAGTGCCACGCGTCGACAGACAAAACTGTCGACGTAATGCGATCAGATCGACGTTTTTGCCAAAGTGTCCGCAGATCATCGCGAGGCAGGCCAGTCCGCACTCCGAAGATTCGGTTTGATGGATCAACGGGACGCGGCGACGTAAGCGCATGTCCAGTTGGTCAATCAATGTTTTTAAGCGGAGCTTACTCATTCACCAGCCCCTGCGCGCTGTGTTTCATATCGTAGAACGGCGACAACATCCATTGATAGATTTTCCTTTTTTCAAGAAACAGGGTGCTATGCGCCTTCATGCCATTTTCCAGGCTCAGGTGCTTACCGCCGTACGCAACGCTCTGCTTTTCCGGCCTGACGATCACCTTGTAGTAGGGGATGGCAGCCGTCGGTGCGTCCCTGGGCGCGCCCTGCCAGGTCATCATCTCCTGCGGTGAGGCTGGCGTTTTTGATATGACGGATACGGTACCGGCGAACTGGCCGAATTTCTCTGCCGGGAAAGCTTCATAGCGAATATTGACCCGATCGCCCGCGTTGATGTAGGGGATGGCGTCATTAGGTACCCAGAGGATCAGGGAGTAATGGTCCACGTTGTGCGGGGTGAGCTGCAGCAGGCTGTCGCCCGCATTGACCATTTGCCCGACCGTGACGCTGAGTGAATCGATGCGGCCATCGGTCAGCACACGCACGATGATCGCGCCGTCTGCATCGATGTTAAGCAGCTCTTTCTGTCGTTCGTAACGCTGCAGCTCCATCTGGTAAATTTGATTGTCATAGTCGGCTGCCTTGATGTGGATCTGGCTTTCCAGCGCGGTGATCTGTCGTGCATTTTGCTCGTTTTGTCCGGACAGACCCAGTAGGCTATTTTGCTGCTGGTAATACAGCGCCACCTGATTGGTCAGCTGATCCTTATTGATAAGTCCTTTCGCCTGATATTGTCGATAGTTCTCCATATTCTCCATATTCTCCTTTATGATGCGGACCCCCTCCTGGGCACGGTGGATAATGTCGTTAGAATGCTGAAATGCTCGGGTGTACTGCACCTTCTGCTTTTCCAGCATCTCGAGGGTGTCTTTCTTGCTGCTTTCCAGTCGGCTGATCATCTGAGTGATACGCGCCAGCTGGTTATTAATATCCCTGTACTGGTTGTCACTGACCACGCCGCTGCGGGTGCTTTTACTGACGTCGATTTGGTAGACAGGGGAGCCAGCTCTGATGAGCTCCCCTTCATTGACGAATTGTTTGACCACAACCCCACGGACAGCAGAATAGACGTTAGCTGCACGGGGGTAGGTGGATATCTCACCTGTAACATTCACCCGCCTGTTATAGCTGCCGACGATAACAAAGGTCAGGAAAGCAATAATGAAGAAGAGAGACAATCCCGCCATAATCCAGAAAGGAATACCGGGGAGAAGGAGCGCCCTACCGCGCCATTTCATTTTCTGGTTATCAAGCGCTTCCTGGCGAAACAACGTATATTCTCCTGAAGGATTTATTTTACTGGCACATAAAAATGTGACTTTTAAATCTACTTTATCAAATTCATTTTTTTCATCCGGATTAACAAATTAACTACTATTTTAAAAAGAAATCACAATGCAAGGAATGATGAAAATCGATAGGAAAACGCCAGTGAATGGTCTTTTCTCCATGTGTCTTTATGGGAAGCAGGGGTATGGTTATAAGAAAGCCAAATAATAGAGAGGTCTTTTTTAACAGAACGCCGTCCACCATCAGTCATTTCTATATAAAGTGATTAAGTTTACGCGTGATAGTATTCTGTTACGATATCAAAATATATTATTTAGTCATGGAGATAGCTTTAACAGAAGTGTTAGCTTCACACGTCCTTGTCAGATTAAGAACGCTGACTACGTATTGGTCAAGCCATCTCATCAGCCAGGATTTCTCTCCGAATCATGAATTACGCTGACATTCAACCAACAGCTCTGGTCAGAGCGAGATCCTCAACCACCAGATAATCTATAGTATTTTATAAAGCCTGCTAGAAACAAACTTGATAACCACGCTCAATGTGGCAAACGCGCGGGGGCAGTGGTGCTGGCATGGAACCGATAGCGACACCTAAGCCCCCAAGAAGAGCGCCAGCTACCACTCCGTAAGGGCCGCCAGGAATACCAGCAATGGCCCCTATAATCGCCATTTCACCAGCAGCATTTGCTACCGTCGCTGGCGCGCCACCATCACCACCTGAGACGACACTTATCTCTCCAAAATTCAATATTTCCATTTTTATCTCCGGTCAATTATTCACTATGGGTGAAGTTATCGAGTACCTTTGAGAGAACCATTTTGACCAAACTGCGAAAGCCAAAAAAGCTCACCAAAATAAGGATAATGTCGGGAAAGTTTTCATTCTCAATCAAACGAATGCTTGATGTATAAGCCAGGAGCATTGTTAGTGCTAAGCTGATTAGGTTAAAAGCCGCTGATTTCATGTGTTCGCCAGTCAATGAATATCCAGTGCAGAATAAAATAGAATAGAGAAGAGTGAAACGTAGGTAAAGCATTCGGTGAGGCATATTTTAAATATTGAGAGATTACTCACATGTTTTGTGTATTCACTCTCACATGATGATATTTGTTCTGCTTTGAGATCCACTCGTTTTATATTATAGGTTAGAGTATAAAATTCGGATTCACCCTCCCTTTTAATTGAACGTTTTTAATTGAATACAGTGAATATATGGAATGTTTTTTCTTCGGGTAAGCGTGCTAATCCTGGCGGATAAATAAATATGAACGCTGTTTTTTCTAAAAAAACCAGACACTATGCCTCTGACCAGATTCAGCTCTGTTTAACTTATTGGCAAAAGCCGCTGCCTGAGGATCCTCTTAGGTAACAAATGCGGATAAGACGCTATCGTCTGCGGTATCACCACCTGAAATTACGTAATTCCGACGACTAACGAAGAGCCGATTGAAAAAGTTCATCGACCTCCGGGTATACTGTGCGCTCTGTTGAATTGTAAAGTGGATGGTATGGAACGTTTTGTTGAAAACCTTATTTATGCCTCGCGCTGGGTATTAAGTTTTTCAGGAGGTGTTTCATCTGCTGCCGCATGTGCTGAGCATGGCGGAAAACGATATGGTGCTGCTGTCGATGATCGATCTGACGCCAGTCGTTGACCTGCTGGTGATGGTGATGCTTTCTGGCTATGAGAACTTTGTTTCAAAGCTGGATCTCGCCGAGCATAAAGAGAAACGTAACTGGCTGGGCAAGATGGATTCCGGCTCGTTGAAGAATAAAGTTGCGGCGTCGATCGTTGCCATCTCTTCCATTCACCTGCTGCGGGTGTTTATGGACGTGCGCAATATTGCCGATGGCTAGCGGAATATGGAATACCTGATAGCGGCCACTATGATGTGGCTGAATACATGCAGGGAGAACAGGGAAAGCATGAAACTGATATTTTTTTCTTACGAAAACACGGAACCTGAGAGCTTTTCACGCATCATCAGCCCGGCAAACGCACGCAGTGAACTTGACCGCAGCTATCTGTTCGGTGGTGCTGCACAGATGTCGATTTGCAGCCGCTATAACATCATGCGCAAAAGGCAGTCGGGTAGGGATATTCCGGGTTTTGCAGAGGAACCCGGCGTCAAGAGGCACGTCTTCGATGAAATCAATCACGGCAGCCTGCTGGCGATTGATGAAGTTTTCGCCGTTTGGTCGCCGCTGAAGCACCCGTTTTACATTGATGAAAAGGGAAAGTTACAACGTTATCCAGGAAGCTATCTTCCTGCGATGTACCCGGTATCGCGTATCATCGGACGCTACGAAGAAATGGTCAGCCGTTACGCCAGACGCCCCAGACCAACCCCGCTTCCCTCTCGGCAGAATTTAGCGAAGGAATCTCCATTACGGCAGGCGATAGCCACGGTAGCAGCCACCGTGGTGGCGACAGTGGACAGCATGCGCCCGATGACCAAGGCGGAGCGGTGGCAGGAGCGGAAATACCTGATCGATCGGGGAAGCCGCAGCCTTTATCCGGATGCGATGATCGCCGCACGGAGACTGGCAGAGAACAATATTGCCGTTGAAAAAGCGAAGCTGGCCCAGAATATCTACGGTGTTAAGGATAATCCCATAAACGCCCTGAAATCGATGCCGAACGTTCCTGAGGGCTGGACTGATATCAGCAATGATAACAATGCCTTATCATTGATCGGATTAACCCCTAAGATGCTTTACGACCGGTCAGAAAACCCGGACTTTTTTGCGCGGATCTATTCTCCGGATAAATCGATATTTGGCTCAGAGATGAACCCTACGCTGGTATTCAGGGGGTCGAGAGCTCCGGAGCTCTCGGCTGGCGTTGGATATGTCGCAAAGAAAGTGCTATTTGAAGGGGATTACTCTGGAATTAAAAATATCAATGACTGGGCTAATAATATTAACCAGGGGGCGGATTTGATTCCGATTATTATAGGAAGGCTGTAAAAATAGGGATGAAATTATCTAAGTCACCAAATGGAATAGATATATCAGGTCACTCGCTTGGTGGCGGTATGGCTTCTGCTGCTTCTATTGCCAGTGGAAAACCGGCATGGACATTTAATGCCGCAGGGGTGAATGCAGGCACGGTGGAGAAATACGGTGGCACCCTTGTTGGCGGTGCCAGAAACATACAGGCTTATCGGGTAGAGGGCGAGCTGCTGACGAAATTGCAGGAAATCAATTTGTTAGAAGATTACAAGAGTGTCAATGGTAACCTCCATTTACTGTCTGCAAAAGAGGGGTTGTCGTCAGTCATCCCGGATGCCGTGGGGATAAAACACACTCTGCCGGGAGGAAAGGGGTCATTGCTCGACAGGCACGGGATTGATCAGGCGATTGATTGTATTGAAGGTCAGAAAGACGAGGATATTGCCATAATCAGGGGCCGCATATGAAAAAAATATTAATCGTCATCACGATATTACTTTCAGCACTGATGGTACAGGGGTGTAAAAAAGGTATGGATCTGAAAGCGCAGGATTATTTCGAAGGAAAGCAGTTGGCTCTGGCAAAGGGAATTGAAAAAGGAGACCGTGATGAAATAAGAAAAATTTTGCCTGAAATGAGCGCAGAAGAGCTAAACCAGCCGGGGAAAGCATCGATGACCCTGCTGTTCTGGGCAATAAGCAGCTCACTGTACGATCAGGCCACGCCGGAGAGACTGCAGATAATAACCGAACTGGTTAAAGCAGGCGCAGATCCCTTACAGCCACAGCCCAATATGCCCGGCAGTCCGGCAGAGTCCATGATGCAGGCGGATAAAGGGATTTGGATAAAAGCGCTTCTTGATGGAGGGTTATCGCCAAATGCCAGGGATAAAGTTCACAACCAACCCATTATATTTGAAAGCATTTGGGCTAAGAACACTCAAACCTTAAATGAAATGATAAATCACGGTGCCGATATCAATATAAGAAACTCGTTGGGGGACACGTTACTTATAGATGCGCTAGATTCTGCTTCCTATGCACACGTTATTCTGTTGTTAGATAAAAATGCGAGGAGTGACATAAAGGGAAATTCAGGATGGACTATGGCTCATCAGCTGCAACGTTTAATTAAAATGAATGGTGAGGGAAGCGAGGAAAGGAGAGTACTTGAAGAAATAAAAGGGAAGCTAATTGCTAATGGAGGGGAATGGCCTCCTGCTCCTGTGCGAAAAGAGTAGATGTAGACATTTGTACAGGCAACGAATGCCGCTATATATCCTATGAAACAGAGACTTAGTTACCATCGTTTCATTGGTTTTTGGGGCCAGTCTGGCTACCCTGTCGGCGCTGCAAAAGCAGGGCCAGCCGCTTCAGAACTGACGGCTGGCGATAAGTCATTTTATTATTGGGTTCGACGATCGTCAGCGCGTCCAATCGCACCATCAAGACGAGACTGCTGATGTCATCATCGTGTAAAAATCATCCGATCCCACGCTTTAACCTTCGTCAGATTGAAAAAGTTCACCGACCTTCGGGTATACTGTGCGCTCTGTTGAATTGTGAAGTGGATGGTATGGAACGTTTTGTTGAAAACCTGATTTATGCCTCGCGCTGGCTGCTGGCCCCGATCTATCTTGGCCTGTCGCTGGGACTGCTGGCGCTGGGCATTAAGTTTTTTCAGGAGGTGTTTCATCTGCTGCCGCATGTGCTGAGCATGGCGGAAAACGATATGGTACTGGTGCTGCTGTCGATGATCGATCTGACGCTGGTCGGTGGCCTGCTGGTGATGGTGATGCTTTCTGGCTATGAGAACTTTGTTTCCAAGCTGGATCTCGCCGAGCATAAAGAGAAACTTAACTGGCTGGGCAAGATGGATTCCGGCTCGTTAAAGAATAAAGTTGCGGCGTCGATCGTTGCCATCTCCTCCATTCACCTGCTGCGGGTGTTTATGGACGCGCGCAACATTGCCGATAACAAACTGCTGTGGTACGTGATTATTCACCTGACGTTTGTGCTGTCGGCATTTGTGATGGGCTATCTGGACCGCATGTCACGCAAAGATAAGCTGTAACCGCACGCGGCCTGGTGCTGCCAGGCCGTTGTGACACTCTGGCTGTGCGGGTGATTTATTCGTTTTGAACCGCATGTGATGCCTGCTGCGTTTTTCTTCGCGCCGATATTCCCCCTGGCCCACGTTTTCCCAATCCACGAAGCGATGAAGGCGTCAATAATCTTCCCTCAGGTGATGAAATAAGTGTGACGGAAGTGGCATTTTTAGGCGCGTATGCTTACTATCTCGCCACTGGGCCAGGCTTCTTTTATTGCTCAGCACTCCCTTACTGCTCCCTGCTGAGATACTGGACATGTACCGTGATTAGTCGCCGTCGGTTATTATTGGGAACCGGGGCGTTTATATTTGCCATGAATACCGACAACCTGTACGCACGTCAGGACTTTTTCCCGCTGTGGCCGGATAAGCCGCCGGAAGGCGGCGGGCCAAAGGGCGCGCTGCGTATTTCTGCCAACGGCTCCTGGTCCAATATCGTGACGCCTTGCATTCAGCGTTTTGTTCCGGAAAAACCAAACGGTAAAGCGGTGCTGATTGCTGCCGGTGGGGGATATCGCTGGATCGGTATGGGGCGTGAAGGGTGGCCTGTGGCGCGCTGGCTTAACGACAAAGGCTTCACCGCCTATGTGCTTAGCTATCGTCTGCCCGGCGAAAATTGGCAGGATGGCAATCATGTGTCTTTGCAGGATGCGCAGCGCGCAATCCGCCTGGTGCTTTCCATGGAGCAAAACGTCCATCTGCTCGGCTTTTCGGCCGGTGGTCATCTGCTGGGCATGGCCGCCGCACGGCCCGATTTTGCCTCATATCCGCCCCAGGATGCTATCGATCGGCTGGTGCCGAAAGCCAACAGCGTGGGGCTGATCTACCCGGTGATCACGCTTGAACCCCCCTACACCCATACCAATACCCATTTATCGCTGGTGGGCCATCACCCGGCCCCGGCAGACGAGGCGTACTGGTCGGTGCAAAACTATATCACCCGTACCTTCCCTCCGCTGTTTATTGCTCAGGCGGAGGATGACCCCACCTCTAACCCGCAAAACAGCGTCATCATGCACGATACCTGCCGCCGCCACGGGGTGCCGGTACAAATGATCCGTATTTCGCAGGGCGGTCACGGATTCGGCCTGGGTAAGGTGGGATCGCCAGCCGCTATCTGGGATGAAGCCTACGCGGTGTGGCTGGCGGCACGTCACTGATCTGCCGCCGTGCGCATCAGCATGGCCTGGTGCTATCTCTGTTCCCCCGCGAGATCCTCCAGTACCCGGCTCAAGTGCTGGATCACCACCTGGGCGGCGCGTGACAGCTGGCGTTTGGGTGCCACGCACAGCGCAAGCGTGAGTGGGCGTACCGCCTGCCCATGCAGCGGCACAAACGCCAGCGTACCGCTCGCCACCTCCTGCCTGACATCCAGCAGGCTCAGAACCGACAGACCGGCTCCGGCGCAGACCAGCGATTTGATTAAACGAATATCGTTACAGCTGATGGTGGCCTGCGGCGTCATCCCGTGCCGTCCGTACAGCATCGCGGTGCGCTCATGCACCATGAGCGGTGCCGTAGGCATGATATGGCGGCTTTCGCTGATTTGGCCGAAGGAGAGCGAAGGCTGCTGCGCCAGCGGATGGTCGGCAGGCATCACCACGCCGATCGGCAGTTCGCAAAATGCCCGCACCTCCAGCCCGCCGTGCGCTATCGGATCCAGCAGCAGGCCGAAATCGATCTCGGCGCTGGCCACCCTGCCAACGATAGTCTGGCTGTTGTGCACCGCCAGATCGAAGGTCAGCCACGGATAAAGTTCGGCAATGTCGGCCAGTGCATTCACCACCACGCCTTCATTTAGCGCGGCAATCAGCGCCAGGCTGACGTGCCCGCGCTTCAGCCCCTGTAGTTCATCAAAGCGCTGCCGGGTGCGGCAGAATTCGCGCTCCCAGCGCCGAATATCATCATACAGCAGCTCTCCGGCCGTGGTCAGCTTAAGCCCGGCGGGCAGTCGTTCAAACAGCCGGGTGCCCATCATCTCCTCCGCCAGCAGAATTTGTCGGTTGATCGCCGAGGCGGAAACATGCAGCTGCTCCGCCGCCTTACGCAGGCTGCCGCTGGTGGCCACGGCGGCGAAGTAGTGGGAAAAACGTGAAAAAGGATCCACGGGCAGCTCCTGTACGAATTTTTGCAGAGGATGAGTGAATTATCTCTGATGGACTGCAACACCTTCGAGTATCCACAATGTCCGTAACGATAACAACCGTCCGTTAACCCAGGTGACTACCATGACAGCCAAAATAACGCCGCCGCCGCACTGCACTTTTGAACCGGATGACTGGGAACGCCTGGCGCGTCACTGGCATCCGGTGGCGCTGGCCGCTGATATCGGCCAGGCCCCGATAAAGGCGGTTTTGCTGGATGAACAGCTGGTGATTTACCGTGTTAATGGCGAGGTGGTGGTGGCGCGCGACGTTTGTCCGCACCGCGGCGTGCCTCTGACGCTGGGCTTCCATGATCAGGCGGGGATTATCTGCCCCTATCACGGTTTGCGCTTTGGATAAGGTGGCCGCTGTAATCGCATCCCGTCCAGCCCCGACCAGCCCATCCCGGCGAAGCTGCATCTGCTGACTTATCCTACCGAGGAGCGCTATGGGCTGATCTGGACCTGTCTGGCACCGGACGAAGGGGCCGAGCCAACGCTGCCGGTGATGCCGCACTGGGAAGATGCCGGTTTCCAGCAGATTGTCTGCCCGCATTTTGACGTGGCCGGGTTTGCCGGCCGTCAGGTGGAGGGCTTTCTTGATGTGGCGCATTTTGCGTGGATCCATACGGAAACCTTTGCTGACCCGGAAAATCAGGCGGTTCCGCCGTATAACCCGGTAGAAACGTCCTACGGTTTTAGCGTCGATTACTGGAGTTCCGTCAGTAACTACTCTGCCGACTCCGATCGTCAGGCGCCGGAGGGGTTCCAGTGGCTGCGCCATTTTGAGATGCACCTGCCGTTTACCGCGACCCTGACTATTCACTTTCCGCAGCAGGAGAAGCTGGTGATTATGAATGCGGCTTCTCCGGTTTCAGCGCGTAAAACCCGGCTTTTTGCGCCGATTGCCCGCAATTTTGACCTGCATATCCCGGTCGCGGAGGTCCATGCCTTCAATCATCGGGTATTTGAAGAAGACAGGCTGATGGTGGAAACCCAACGCCCGGAGCGGCTGCCGCTCGATTTAACGCTGGAAGCCCATATTCCTGCTGACCGCAGCTCTATAGCCTATCGTCGTGGCCTGAAAAAACAGGGCTTTGGCGACTTTTTCCTCGTGTAGGGGGCATTATGCAGACCATTGAGGTGGTGGTAGATGCGCTGGCACGCCAGGGCAACAACAATCTGTCGCTAACGCTGGTGAGCGCGGACGGCAGTACGCTGCCCGCCTGGCAGGCCGGGGCGCATATCGATCTGCACCTTGCCGCCGGGCTGATCCGTCAGTATTCGCTGACCGGAGATCCGCAGCAGCGCGACAGCTGGCTGCTGTGCGTCAAGCGTGAAGAGGCCTCGCGCGGAGGATCGCGCCTGGTGCACGAGAAGCTGCGGCCCGGTCAGCGGCTGACGGCCTCTTTGCCGCGCTCGCTGTTTGCGCTGCGGCCCGCCCGGCACACGGTGTTGATCGCTGGCGGAATTGGCATTACCCCGCTGCTGGCGATGGCCGAACAGCTGGACGCCAGCGGACAGAGTTTTGAGCTGCACTACTATGTCCGGCAGCGGGGTGATATCGCCTTTCGCCACCGTTGGCAGCAGGGTTTTCGCCACGGCAGCGTGAAGCTGTGGTGCGGCTGTGAAGGGCACAGCCCGCGCCGCGCATTGCCGCCGGCGTTACAGCATCCCGATGGCCAGCGCCTGTATCTGTGCGGCCCGCAGGGGCTGATGGCCCACGTTCAGCAGCAGGCGCTGCACCACGGCTGGTCGCCGGAGCAGGTTCACAGCGAAGCCTTTGCCGCCGTCACCGCGTTGGACGGCCAGGATGCAGGGGAAGGCTTTACGCTTATCTTGCAGGCCAGCGGGCGGTCGTTCTACGTACCGCCGGAGAAGACGATCGCCGTGGTGCTGCTGGAGAATGACATTGCCATCCCCCTTTCCTGCGAAATGGGCATTTGCGGTGCCTGCCTGACGCCGGTGGTCTCCGGGCTTGCCGATCACCGGGATACCGTGCAATCGGTAGCGGAAAAAACCTGCACCTCCCAGCAAATCGCCCTGTGCTGTTCGCGCAGCCGCACGTCGCAATTGGTGATTGATTTGTAACGAACACAAGACTTGCCGTATGCCTGAACCTGACGGCGCAAAAGCGCCTGAGTCCCGGATGTAGCCTACAGAATCCCCATTGAGAAGCTAACAGCGTCACCCCGCGGGTCTTGTCGTTAATAGATGGACAGTCTTGCCACGGCGCGCCCGCGCGATCACCGCCCCGGCGGTCAACTGCAATAACGCGGTAACCGTGCCAGGTGCGCTATTTCTTGCCACTAAGTGCCGACTCATGTGATGAATTAAGTCGCAGATTGGCGCTTTGTCGTGTCAAATACCTTGATTAGGTTTAAACTCTACGCATTGCCTGGTTGAGGACGACCTCAACGTTTTCAGATATATGACGGGACGACCCGCTTTCTAAACTTATGGAGTTAATGATGGCGTGGTTAATCCTTTTCATTGCCGGTATTTTTGAAATCGTCTGGTCATTCGCCATGAAAGAATCACATGGTTTCTCAAAATTGGCGCCTTCGTTGGTCACCATTGTTGGCATGCTGGTCAGTTTCGGCTGTCTGGCATGGGCAATGCGCGTACTGCCGTTGGGCACCGCCTACACTGTCTGGACCGGTATCGGCGCCGTTGGGGCCTTTCTGATGGGAATTTTTTTCCTTGGCGAGCCGGCCAGCGCCATGCGAATCATCGCCGCGACGCTGATCGTTTCGGGCCTTATCCTGATGAAAGTTTCTTCGTAGGTCATTGACCACCGCAACCGGACAGTACAAATTTGACGTCAAAATGCGTGCCGTGTCGTTTCGAGGCGGTATATTTAATATGTGCGTCACCATATCGCGCATTGTTATTAACATAACTCGTTCGTTTTATATGATGGCAATGCGTCTGGATACCAACGCGATATTTTTGACGGGCTATTTGACTTAAGTAATTGCAATATTAAAGCTAACAATTGAAAGGAATAATAAGGCCAGATGCCAACATTATCTTATCGAGTCATGACTAAAACTGACCGTTACGAAATTCTCGCTTTACTACGAGAAGCGATGAAAAAAAGTGGTAGCGTTGAGCTGGAGCTTCAGGAGAGGACGCTAAGCTGCCAGTTCCTGCATATTGATTTACAGAGTTTTAGCATTGCCTTCATGGAGGAGCTGTGCGACGTTGCGACTCCTCTGGAATTTGTGATTAAAGGCAGTAATGAAAGAATCGGCTTTACCACCTCCAGGCTGGCTGAACAAAACGTTCCTGGGGGGCTGGCATTTCAGTTTCCAGCAGAAATCACTCTTGCCCAGCGTCGTAGTGAGATCAGGATCACCATCGCTGAACACCACAATTTCTTTTGTGAAGGGCGGTTCCGCGATGGTTTTAGCCATAAACTGCGGGTTAAAGACCTGTCACGCAACGGTATCGGGCTGATTTACGACAGGCCACTGCCCGAACTCACTCGTCCAGGCATGCTGCTTAAAAATATGTTGCTGATGTTGGGCGATCTTGACTCATTCACGGTGGATTTAACCGTGCTGAGCATTAAGGAAATTACGTCACTGGACGAAATGAACAAAGAGTGTACGCATCACATTTTTTCCTGTCAGTTCCACAAGCCGTCTCCTGATTTTTCGCGAAAAATGGAGGAAACGGTAATGGGTATTGTTCTGGAAGATAAGCGGATGAAGCGTCTGCGCTAATGTTTTATCAGTCAGCATTCGGAGGTGACGTCAGCGGCAGAGGTTGTTTGATATTTAATCAAAATCAGCAAAATCTAGCCTGGCCGCAGGTTTTTTTTATTTTTTTTCCCTAACAAACAAAATTTTTTTGCTGTTTTTATGTAAAGATTTCGATAAGAATCTTCTTAAGATCAATAAATTGTATTGTTTGATTGTTTTTCTCTATTAATAAATGCACCTGGCGCAATTTTACTCATCAATCAGTGAGTGACTCCAGGATATATTCCTGACGGGTAGTTATTTCTCGACAGCCTTCTGCGGTATCTGGTTACAAAACAGAATGAAAAGGGATGGCCGGGTCGGGACACTTACATTCGCTTAAATATTGATGCATTTGTCATTCACGGAGAAGAAAATGAAAAAAATCTTGTTAACTTTTGCTGCCGCAGCACTGACTCTGATGGCCGCTAATGCGCAGGCCGCCAACGGCACGGTTAAATTTACTGGCTCTATCGTTAAATCTGCCTGTGATGTTACGTCGGGCGATGCCAGCAAAGAAGTATTTATCGGTAAATACCCAACCAGCGCATTTAAAAAAGTGGGTGATGTCACCGCTTCTAAAGCTTTCACCATTAACCTGGCCAACTGTGAAACCGGTAATTACACGCTGCGTTTTGATGGCCCTACCGTTTCTGGTAACCCGAACTTACTGGCAGTCAACGGCGCCGCCGGTGTGGGTATCGAAATTCTGGATAACAACGAAAAAACGCTCCCTATCAACCAGAGCTCCGATGCCAACTCACCGTGGGTCGCTATTGCCAGCACCGATAGCCAGAGCGCTAACGGCAGCGCCGCGTTTAACCTGAAAGCGCGTTACAAGTCCTATAACACCGCAGTGACTGCTGGTGATGCTAATGCCAGCTCAAGCTTCACCATCGAGTACAAATAAACGGTAATTTTTGTGCCTGCCATGGATGGCACACTTTAAAAGGGTAGATAAATGATTAAGTTATTCGCTGCCACACTGTGTTTTTTCTCCCTGAGTGCTGCCGCCGGCATTCAGGTCGACCAAACCCGTGTCATTTATAATGGCAATGCGAAGTCGGCGTCACTGGATATTCATAACGATCAGCCTGATACCTATATGGTGCAAACCTGGCTGGATGAGGGTGATAAAAGTAAAATCCCGCAGAATATTCCTATGCAGGTGATCCCGCCGATACTTAAGCTGGCCGGCAAAAAAGAGGCCGTTCTGCGCTTTGTCTACTCTGGTAATGGACTACCACAGGATCGCGAATCCCTTTTCTGGATCAATATACAAGAGATCCCGCCAGCGCCTAAGAATGAGAACGTATTGCAGATAGCGGTACGTACCCGCATCAAACTGTTCTACCGCCCAACGGGGCTGAACACCACCTTGCCGCAGCAGATTGCCGCGCTGAAATGGCAGCGTCAGGGGAATCAGCTGATCGTTGAAAATAATGGGCCGCTGAATATTACGCTGGGTGTGATCAGCCTGGCAGGGGGCGCCGGTAACAAACGGGAGATCAATGCCGATATGATAAAAGCATTCGATCGCATCAGCATCCCGCTTCCTGCCGGGGCAGAAAATGCTAAACGGCTGAGCTTTACCTATATCAACGATTTTGGCGGGAATACCCGGGTAGAAGATATCAGTCTGTAATGTGACGGTTTGAACAGCGCTATGGATGATGTTGGACAGAGATATGTTATGTGGTTCGCAGTGAAAAATGATGTAGCCGCAGGCAGAAGAAGCATGAGATCGCGCCTGCTTCAGGCGTCTGTCTCAATGTTGTTGCTACTCGGTATTTCATCGGCTTCGGCGGAAGAAACCTTCAACACGTCTTTTATTCACGGCGATCCCTCCGCCGTCAGTACGCTGGCTAATGGCGATGATATTCTTCCCGGTAGTTACCCCTTTGATATTTATCTCAACGGGCAACGGGTTGATCATAAAGCCGTCGACTTTCGTAAAATCTCGCCGGAAAAACCGATACAGGTCTGTATCAGCGCCCGTGACTATCTCGCGTATGGTGTCCAGCTCGATGAGAGCGAAGGAACAGCATCAGACTGTTACGATCTTGCCCGTCATCTTGATGGCGCTAAGCTGTCCTATGATGCCAGCGTGCAGAAAGTGGATATCCTGGTGCCGCAAATTTATCTGGTGCCGGTGGCTCAGGGCTCGCTTTCACCGCGTTTATACGACCACGGGATCAATGCCGGGTTTATTAACTATAATTTCAGTGGCTCCAATAACCGTTCGCGCACGTCAGGCCTCAACAGCAATAGTAATTATTATTTTTTGTCGACTAACAGCGGCTTAAATCTGGGTCAGTGGCGGTTACGTAACAATGCCAACTGGCAGCAGCAGTCCGGCAAAAGCCGCTGGCGACCTATCGCCAGCTGGGCAGAAACGGACATTATTCCATGGCGTTCGCGTTTCCAGCTGGGCCAGCGCAGCACCAGTAACGCCGTGTTTGATAGCTTCCAGTTTCGCGGCGTGCAGCTTTCGAGCGTCACCGACCTGCTGCCTGACAGCCTGCGAGGCTACGCCCCGGTGATACGCGGCATCGCCCGCACCAGCGCCCGTATCGAAGTCCGTCAAAACGGTTACACGGTGTACAGCACCAACGTGGCCCCAGGACCTTTTGTCCTCAACGATATTTACCCTACGACGTCAAGCGGCGACCTGCAGGTGACGGTTTTTGAAGCCGACGGCGCGAAACAGAACTTCAGCGTGCCCTTTTCCTCCGTCACACACATGCTGCGTGAGGGCATCTGGGACTATGCGTTGACGGCGGGTAAATATCAGGACGGAACGACGAACTACCAGCCGCGTTTTATTCAGGGCACGCTTTCACGAGGGCTGAGCCATGACTTGACGCCCTATGGTGGCCTGCTGGTCGCCGAGCACTACCGTTCTGGCGTGCTGGGCGTGGGGAAAAGTTTAGGTGTGCTAGGCGCGGCCTCTTTTGATACCGCCTGGTCGGACACCGAATTATTCAATGGCGATCGCCAGCAGGGAGCCAGCTTCCGTTTCCTCTATTCAAAGTCGTTGAATGCGCTCGGTACGCAATTACAGGTTGCCGGCTATCGCTATTCAACGTCAGGTTATTACGATTTTAGTGACATGGTCAGTGAACGATCGAGCTATGAAAATGGCCGCTATCGCAATGAATACAGTGATAATACGCAGCCGGCTCAAGGGGTGCCCGGATGGGCGGAAGATCGTCGCAAGGTTTATTACACCGATCGCTATAACAATAAGCGGCAGCGACTTGAGCTGACGCTCAACCAGCATATCGGCCCCGTTTCGTTGTACTCCAGCGTGACCAATCAGACCTATTGGGGCAGCGGCAATCGCGACCAAACTTTCCAGGTGGGGATGAACAGCGTGGTTAAAGAGATAAGTTATGGCCTCTTTTTACAGGATACGCGCAGTAACTATGGTCAAAAAGACCGCAATATCACCTTTACGCTATCCATGCCCTTTACGGTGTTCAGCGACAGACAGATCACGGCAAATATGAACCTGTCACACAGCAAACAAAGTGGCGACAGCTATAACACCGGCGTGAGCGGCACGCTGCTTGACGACAACCGTCTGAATTATTATCTGCAAACCGGCCATTCGCGCAGCGGCGGGCAGACCAGCACGGGCGATGTGGGGTACATGGGCAGCATGGGAAATGCCGAGGTGGGCTATACCCAGAGTGAAACTTACCAGCAGGGCACGCTGAATCTGTCGGGAGGGGCGTTAGCCCACGGCGGCGGCATCACTCTGTCCCAGCCTTTGCAAAATACGATTGTCCTGGTCGAAGCGAAAAATGCCCGTGGCGTGCGTCTGGAAAACCAGCCGGGCGTGGCTATCGATCGTGCCGGCTATGCGGTAATGACTTCTGCCATGGCCTACCGCCACAACCGGGTTGCGCTGCGCACCGAGGACATTGGTGCCGGGCTGGATGTGCCGCTGGCAGCGAAAGACGTGGTGCCGACCTATGGTGCGATCAGCAAAGTCGCTTTCGAAACGCGCAGCGGGCAAAGTTTACTCATTCATCTGCAGGGAACGGAAGAGCGCTCGCCGGCGATTGGTGCGGCGGTCTTCAACGTGACCGGCAGCAATGTCGGCACCGTCGGCACCAACGGAAGTACTTTTGTTTCCGGCGTTAACAGCGATGAACGTCTTCAGATTAAATGGGGCGAAAGCGCCGCAGAAACCTGCTGGGTAACGTTACCGGCCATCGAGATCCGCCAGACGGTGGGCTATCAGGAACTTAATCTTCCCTGCAGGACTCAATAAAAAGGATGCTCTCTATGGTTGCGCAGTTTATTCGCGGTTTGACCTACTCCGGCTTCGCATTGATGATGGCGGTATTTAGCCTGTTTTCCCCCCATGCTCTGGCCCTTTCCTGCACGGAGGCATCAACCGGATCGCTTGCTCAGACCATCGCACTGGATCAGGCGATCAGCGTTTCAACGGCAAATTTAACGCCGGGAACGGTCCTGTGGCGCTCACCAACCTACACCTCAACTTTCAAGTGCCGGGATAGCGAAAATTATCCACAGGGTGAGAACGCCTATCTCTATTGGGACCCGTCCAGCCAGATGCAGGCCATTCACCCGTCAATAGAAGTGGGCGTCACCTGGCGAAGCATTGATATTAAACCCACTTCCGGCAGCAGGTCTGACGTAGGTCGGGGAACCGAATGTCGTCGGGCGTGGGGATTTTGGGGCTGGGGATGTCGAGCGCCGGCGCAGTCATTAACCGTGAACGTCACCTATTCTGTTTACATTAAAGCGACCGGCAGCCCTCCCCCGGCTAACGGCCGCATCAACAATACTGGCCAATACGCTATTTTTCAGGTTGACGGTTTCTATGGTCTGAACAGTACGCCCAACAGTAATTTTCGTGCTTACGTTACCGGGCTGGGAAACATTCGTTTTATTTCCTGCACGCCGCAGGTCAGCGTCGTGGCGAATAATGGCAATACGGTGAATTTCGGCACCATTCCGGCACGCCGGGCGGTGGCGGGCACCGTTGAAAAGCAGATGCCTTTCTCGGTGGCGGCCAACTTGACCAATGCCGGGCAGGATTGTCAGGGGCAGGTGCTGGTTGCCAGCTTCAGCACCACGTCGCCAGTGAGCGGCACGGATATTATTTTGCCCAGTACCAACAGCGGCTTTGGTATCTCGATCTCGACGGCCAGCGCTCCGGGTAATTTCATTCCTTTCAATACCAGCGTGCCGTTAGGCTCAGTGAATGGCAGCGTGGTGCAGAATGATTTCATTGCCAGCCTGCGCTGGCTGAGTGATTCCCCTCAAACGGGAACATTCAACGCCTCGGCGAATGTCGATGTCACCTTTAAATAAGGCAATGACATTTTATGAGCAGAGATCCCATCGTCTGGCGATCCTGCCGACGGGCGAAAATAGTGCGCTAAAAGGAGGTTTCGATAATGCAAATATCACCGTCTGCCGTGCCGCCCGTCACTCGATATGTGTTTCATCCCATGTACAATGGCGCTGGCAGAACGATCGCCTTTGAGTGTCTGACGCGCTTTCCCCATCTGGCCAATCAAGGCAGTGACTGTGTTGAACATTTCTTTTTACATGCCAGTGCGCAACAGCGCCGTGCGATTTTTCTCTCCCAGCTTGCCTTTATCGAAGTTCACCAGACATGGTTCCGGCAGCGTGGTGTCATCGTCACATTAAACGTTGATGACGACACGCTGAGCCTGTTGGCGCAGAGCGAAATGATTCGCCGGGTAAAAAAGATGGGCTTCATTCATTTTGAAGTGCACGAGAATGCTTCCCGCCTGTTCTGGCAGCAGCAGCTGCACAGTCTGCTCACTCGCCATTATTCTCTCTGGCTGGATGATTTTGGTAACGGAATCGCCCGCATGCAGATGTTGCCCGGCTGTGCATTTCGCTTTATTAAGATAGATAAACAGGTTTTCTGGAATTACTGGCGGCATCCAACGGGAAAGCGCCAGCTGGCTTCTTTGCTGACCGAACTGCAACGTGGCAATTTCTGTGTGGTGATTGAAGGCATTGAGACCGGCGCGCAACGCCAGTGGCTGGGTAATATGCCGTTTTACGCCCTACAGGGGAAACTGTGGTCTGAAATGAGTATGGAAGAGTTAAAAGAAACGCCCTCGATGCTCTATACCGACCCTCACTAGTTTGCCCCTGTCATTTATCGTCGCATGGATCGCTGGCGACTCCCCAGATTGTTTCCTAAGTTATAGATCACAGCGGTAACCATTATCCTATCTCAAATAAGTATATGATCACTCCGTAAACCTACTCTAGCCTATCAATCCATGCTAATTAATAGATTTAAACAGCAGACATAAACCTATTTATATGCATTACGCGTCCGCTTTCTGTGTATGCTTAATAAGGCAAGCGTGATGCAGCCGTTGTGCTTCAGGCGCGCAGGACCTCCGAAGTCTCGGGGGATTTTCGTGAACTGTCTGGCTGGTGTGAAAGCTGTGTGGATAACCGGAACGAAGAGCGGATGATGAAACGGTCAGTTCGTTCCCGGTGGCATTGGTGGGCAGAGATAGGGTGGGGGTAGGCTTATGTATGGGAACAGTTATTTGAACTGGCGCAAAGGCATTCTGTTATCAGGAATGATGATGGCAGTTATGCAGGGCGACGCATTAGCCAGCGAGCAGCGGGCGGTGGTTGCCAGCGGTCAGGTTCACTTCAGCGGTCAAATTTACGAGCCTGCCTGCCAGATCCAGGTTGAAACGAGCAACGTTTCCAGCGACTGCTTTAATCAGGGGAAAATGGCACGCCAGCCTATCGATGTTTCAACCAGCGATGTACAGACATTCAATCAGAACCGCACCCGATCGCAATTGAACTGGCTTGACAGCGCACAACGTCAGGGCCTGCTGACCATCAGCTACCGGTAATTTCCCGCTATTTTTCTGACGAGATACGCGCCGCTTTACCCTGGTTTACGGGTTGCGAGCGCCCTGGCCATGCAGCCGCGAGGTATGGAAATATGGAAGTGGGCTGGAGAGCCAACCCACCGTGCAACGTTAAGCGCGAGACTATCGCATGGTGACAAACTCTTCCGACCCGGTTGGGTGGATCGCTACCGTGTTATCGAAATCTTTTTTCGTTGCGCCCATCTTCAGCGCTACCGCAAAGCCCTGCAGCATCTCGTCCATCCCGTAACCAATGCCGTGAATGCCGACGATCTTCTCATCATTACCCATGCACACCAGTTTCATCCGGCACGGCTGGCGATGTTGCGTGACGGCGGTGTACATCGCGGTGAACGATGATTGATACACTTTCACCTGGTCGTCGCCGAACTTCTCACGCGCTTCCGGCTCGCTCAGGCCCACGGTGCCGATTGGCGGATGGCTGAATACCACGGTCGGTACATTGCTGAAGTCCAGATGCTCGTCCGGCTTGTTGTTAAACAGGCGCTCGGAGAGGCGGCGTCCGGCAGCTACTGCCACCGGGGTCAGCTCTACCGCTCCGGTGTTATCGCCGACCGCATAGATGCCCTTCACGTTGGTATTCTGGAACTTATCAACGCTGATGTAACCCTTTTCGTTCAGCTGCACGCCGGTCACGTCCAGATTCAGGTTATCGGTCATCGGTTCACGACCAATCGCCCAGACCAGACAGTCCACGGTCTGCTCTTTTCCATTCTCCAACTTCAGGGTCAGGCTGCCGTCGGCATTTTTCACTACCGCTTCGGGCGTTGATTCGGTATGCAGCGTTGGGCCCTCGCTGTTCATCACTTCGACCAGCGTGTCGACAATCAGCGGATCGAAACTGCGCAGCGGCGCGTGTTTACGCACGTACAGATGAGTTTCGGAACCCAGCGCGTTCAGCACCCCCGCGATCTCAACGGCGATATAGCCTGCACCCACTACGGCAGTCCGTTTTGGCAGCGCTGCCAGCTCGAAGAAACCATCGGAGTTAATACCGTGCTCGGCCCCTGGGATGGCAGGCAGGCTTGGGCGGCCGCCGGTGGCGATCAGAATATGATCGGCGGTAATTTTCTCGCCGTTCACCTCAACGGTATGCGCATCGACAAAGCGCGCAAAGCCTTTGATCACGTCGACCTTATTTTTGCCCAGCACGTTGTCGTACGAGGTATGGATGCGGTCGATATAGGCGCTACGATTTTTTACCAGCACGTCCCAGTTAAACTGATTGACGGTGGTATCAAAGCCGTAGTCCGGGCCGTAGTTATGGATAGCCTCGGCGATCTGCGCCGCATGCCACATCACCTTCTTCGGTACACAGCCCACGTTAACGCAGGTGCCGCCGAGATCCTTCGCTTCGATCAGTGCACATTTCTGTCCGTACATGGCCGCACGGTTAATGGAGGCGATACCGCCGCTGCCGCCGCCGATGGCAAGATAGTCATAGTGTTTGGTCATCGCGTGTTCCAGTTCCATAAGTGAGTAAATTCAGCTACCCGAGAGTGTAACGCCTGTTGGGTAAAACCCGCAAAGTTTGCGTCTATGATTGTGATAGGAGCGAGGCGCAGAGCGAGCGCTGTGCCAGACTCGCAGCCATACAGCCCCCGCCCTTTACTGACGACGTTAACAGGCTTTAAGCCAGAAAACGTCGAAAATGGTATAGGATAATCAACCTGCCTGGCATACTGGCAAGTAAGATTATACTTAACGGTCGGTGACTCGATAGACGTAGCCCCGGCCGGTTAACATTTGCATAGCGTTTAAAAGCGGCTTTGGTGACCCAGTGTCAGGCCGCTTTCTACAGGACAAAAAATGGATCACAGCGTACACAACAAACTGATTTCTTTTATCTGGAACATCGCCGACGACTGCCTGCGTGATGTGTATGTTCGGGGTAAATACCGTGACGTTATTCTGCCAATGGTGGTACTGCGCCGCCTTGATACCCTGTTAGAGCCGGGCAAAGAAGCCGTACTGGCCGAAGTCAGGTTCCAGAAAGAAGAATTACAGGCAACCGAACTGGATGATGCGCCGCTCATGGCGGCCAGTGGCTATGTGTTTTACAACACCTCAAAGTGGACGTTAAATTCGCTGTTTAAGACGGCGACCAACAGTCAGCAGATCCTGTTGGCGAACTTTGAAGAGTACCTGCTGGGCTTCAGCGACAACGTCAAAGAGATCGTGGCCTGCTTTAACCTGCAGGCACAAATCCGCCATATGGCGGCGAAGCAGGTGCTGCTGGATGTAGTGGAAAAGTTTGTCTCGCCTTATATCAACCTGACGCATAAAGCCGTAGACGATCCTGATGGCTACAGCATGCCAGCCCTGTCAAATTTGGGCATGGGCTACGTCTTTGAAGAGTTGATTCGTAAATTTAACGAAGAAAACAATGAAGAGGCCGGCGAGCACTTCACGCCAAGGGAAGTGATTGACCTGATGACGCACCTGGTATTCGACCCGGTAAAAGACAAATTGCCGCTGACAATGACGGTATACGATCCCGCCTGCGGTAGCGGCGGCATGCTGACCGAATCGCAGAACTTTATCGAAGCAAAATACCCCAGCAGCAATCGTGATATTTACCTGTACGGCAAAGAGATCAACGACGAAACCTATGCTATCTGTAAGTCAGATATGATGATCAAGGGCAACAATCCCGAGAACATCAGGGTGGGTTCGACGCTATCGACCGATGAGTTTGCCGCGCAGCGTTTTGACTTTATGCTGTCCAACCCGCCCTATGGCAAGAGCTGGGCCACTGAGCAGAAGTACATCAAAGATGGCGGCGATGTGATTGACCCACGCTTTAAGGTCAAACTGCGGGATTACTTCGGCAAAGAAGAGACGGTCGACGCCACGCCGCGCTCCAGTGACGGACAGCTGCTGTTCCTGATGGAAATGGTCAGCAAAATGAAAGACCCGGCGATCGGCTCGCTGGGCAGCCGCATTGCCTCGGTGCACAACGGCTCTTCTCTTTTCACCGGTGATGCCGGCGGTGGTGAAAGCAATATCCGCCGCTACCTGATCGAAAACGATATGCTGGATGCTATCGTGCAGCTGCCCAATAACCTGTTCTATAACACCGGTATCACCACCTATATTTGGCTGCTGAATAATAACAAATCACAGGATCGCCAGGGCAAGGTGCAGCTGATTGATGCCAGCCTGCTGTATCGCAAACTGCGCAAGAACCTCGGCAATAAAAACTGCGAGTTTGCCCCCGAACATATTGCCGAGATCGCGCAAACGTATCTTGCCTGTACCGGGGCGGAAAGAGCACTGGACGCTAACCACGATGCCGTGGGTATCGCCAGCAAGGTGTTCAGTAACGACGACTTTGGCTATTACAAGGTCACCATCGAGCGCCCCGACCGGCGCAAGGCCCGCTTTAGCCGTGAGGCCATCCGGCCGCTGCGCTTTGATAAACAGCTTGCCGAGGTAATGGCCTGGCTGTACGCCGAACACGGCGACAAGGTCTACGAAAAGGGCTTTTTAGCCTCGGTCGAAAAAGACACGCAGGGCTGGTGCGCAGAGCGCGATATCAGTCTGAATACCAAGGCCAGAAGCAAGCTGCTCGATGTGAAAAACTGGCTGTCGCTGCAAACGGTTTATCACTGCGCTGAACGGCTGATGGCCACTATCGGCGGCGAAGAATTTGACGATTTCAACCGGTTCAAAGCACAGGTTGAACAGGTGCTGAAAGCGGAAAAAATAAAGCTGTCGGCGGCGGAAAAGAACGCGATTTTAAACGCGGTAAGCTGGTATGACGAATCGGCGGCTAAAGTTATCAATAAAACGGTGAAGCTGAACGGCGATAAGCTACAGGACCTGTTAGAACGCCTTGAATGTGAAGCCGCAGACCTGCCCGATTTTGGTTTCTACCCCAGCGGCAAGAAAGACGAATATATCACTTACGACAGCAGTGCAGATCTGCGTGATACGGAATCAATACCCCTTAAGCAAAGTATTTATCAGTATTTCCTCGACGAAGTGAAGCCGCATGTGGCAGAGGCCTGGATTAATCTTGACTCGGTAAAAATAGGCTATGAGATCAGCTTTAATAAATATTTCTATCGCCATAAGCCGCTGCGTTCTTTAGAGGAGGTGGCGCAGGACATTATCAAACTGGAGCAGCAGTCTGAAGGGCTAATTGCGCAGATTCTGGGCATTTCAGTTGATAAGATTCAGGGATAAGGGGGCGATAATGGTGAATATGGCTGAGTTGCCTAAGTATGAGGCTTATAAAGAGTCTTGCTTAAATTGGATCGACACTATTCCATATGATTGGGAGTTAAAACGCTTTAAGTATATCCTTGATGAAATTAATCTCCGCTCTAAAACGGGTAAGGAAACTCTACTTTCCTTAAGCAAATACAATGGAGTTTTGCCAAAAGACTCCCTGGAAGAACGTTCTGGTTGCGCAGAAACGCTTGTTGGTTATAAGCGTGTAGGAATAAAAGATCTAGTGATCAACAAAATGCAAGCAGTTAATGGATTGCTTGCAGTGTCAAGAATCGAAGGAATAACCAGCCCTGACTATTCAGTCTATAGATCTAAGAATAACCTTATATTGAATATAGACTTTCTTGGCTATTTACTATTGCAGCCTGAATATATTGGAGAGTTTAAAAAAAGAGTTACAGGCGTGATGGAAGGGTTTATCCGTTTGTATACTGAGGACCTTTACTCCATTCATGCAATTTTGCCTGATGTTAAAACGCAATTCATAATAGTCAAATACCTTGATAAGAAATCTGCCCAGATTGATGAAGCAATAAAAATCAAACAGCAGCAAATTACGCTTTTAAAAGAGCGTAAGCAAATCATTATTCAAAAGGCGGTAACGCAGGGGCTTGATCCGAATGTACAAATGAAAGATTCCGGAGTTGACTGGATTGGAAAAATCCCAGTGCATTGGGAGATCCGTCGCAGCAAATTCTTGTTTACTCAACGTAAAGAGAAAGCCTTGAATGACGATGTTCAACTATCGGCAACCCAGGCCTATGGGGTTATACCACAAGAGAAATATGAAGCATTAACAGGTAAACGCGTTGTAAAAATACAATTTCACTTAGATAAACGGAAGCATGTTGAAAAGGATGATTTTGTTATCAGTATGAGAAGCTTTCAAGGAGGTCTTGAAAGAGCCTGGTCTTGTGGCTGCATCCGTTCTTCTTATGTGGTTCTGAAAGCATTGCAGAATATTGATCCTTTATTTTATGGCTACTTATTGAAATTACCTTCCTACATTGCAGCGTTACAGCAAACGGCAAGTTTTATCAGAGATGGCCAGGATTTGAACTTTGATAACTTTTCAAGAGTTGATCTTTTTATACCGCCACTCGAAGAACAGACTGCAATCGCTAATTATGTTGAGTCATTTTTGACATCTTCAGATGAAGCTATGAATTTGATTGAACAACAAATCGAAAAACTCAAAGAATACAAAACCACGCTAATCAACAGCGCGGTCACCGGGAAAATAAAAATTACCCCTGAAATGGTGGAATAAATCAACCACGCCGGTGGCAAAAAGCAGTCATATTCTGGATAAGGACGAATAACATTATGGTCAGTCAGACTAACGAGCAGGCGCTGGAATCAGCCATTGAAAAGAGTCTGGTGGGGGTCAGTGCTGAAGAGCGAAAGGCGGGGCTGGCAGCACAGCACGCCGCAGCAGGGTATCTGGCGGGGTCGGCAGTCGATTTCAATAAGCAGTATGCTCTTGACGAGCGCCTGTTCTGGCAGTATCTCAACCGGACCCATGCGCCGGAACTGGCCAAACTGCAAAAAAACCACCCGGCTGACTGGCAGCGCAAGCTGCTTGAGCGTTATGACCGACTGATTAAAAAACACGGCATATTGCACCTGCTGAAAAAAGGGTTAAGCGTTGATGACGCGCATTTTAACCTGATGTTTCCCGCTCCGCTGGCCAGCAGCAGTGAAAAGATAAAGCAAAATTTTGCAGAAAATATATTTAGCTGCACCAGACAGGTGCGCTATTCACTGGGCAATCCGCTGCAAGAAATTGATATGGTGCTGTTTATCAACGGCATTCCCTTCGCCACGCTGGAACTTAAAAATGCCTGGACCGGGCAGACCGCGCGTTATCACGGCCAAAAACAGTACTGCGAAGACCGGGACAGCACCCAGCCGTTACTGACTTTTGGCCGCTGCCTGGTGCATATGGCGGTGGATACCGATGAAGTCTATATGACGACCAAACTGGCGGGTAAAAGCACCTTCTTCCTGCCGTTCAATAAAGGCCACCATCATGGCCAGGGCAACCCACCCAATCCCAACGGGCACAGAACGGCTTATCTGTGGCAGGCGATTTTTACCCGCGACAGCGTGGCCAATATCATCCAGCATTTTGTGCGTCTGGATGGCAGCAGCAAAGATGCCTTAGCAAAACGCACGCTGTTTTTCCCGCGTTATCATCAGCTTGATGTGGTTCGGCAGCTGGTCGCCCATGCGGCGACTTATGGGGTTGGTCAAACCTATTTGATCCAACACTCGGCCGGGTCAGGCAAGTCCAATTCAATTACCTGGGCGGCCTATCAGTTAATTGAAACCTACCCCTTTTCTGCTGCCGCCGCTGCTGGCAAAAGTTTAGAACAACCGCTATTTGATTCCGTTATCGTGGTGACCGACAGACGCCTGTTGGATAAACAGCTGCGTGACAACATCAAAGAATTTTCCGAGGTCAAAAATATCATCGCCCCGGCGTATAAATCCTCGGAGCTTAAGCAGGCGCTGGAAAGTGGTAAAAAGATCATTATCACCACCATCCAGAAATTTCCCTTTATTATTGACGGCATAGCCGATCTCAGCGACAAGCGTTTTGCGGTGATCATTGACGAAGCGCACAGCTCCCAATCCGGCTCTGCCCATGACAATATGAACCGTGCTATGGGTAAAGCGCAGGTGGAAGAGGCCGAAGACGCCCAGGATAAAATCCTACAGGCCATGAACACGCGTAAAATGCGCGGCAATGCCACCTATCTGGCCTTCACCGCCACGCCGAAAAACAGCACCCTGGAAAAATTTGGCCAATGCCAGCAGGACGGTTCGTTCAAACCTTTTCATCTCTATTCGATGAAGCAGGCCATTGAAGAAGGTTTTATTCTCGATGTGCTGGCCAACTACACGACTTTCAGAAGCTATTACGAGATCGAAAAGTCCATCGCCGATAATCCCGAGTTTGATAGTCAGAAAGCGCAAAAGAAATTGCGCGCTTACGTTGAGCGTAGTCAGCAGACCATCGATACCAAAGCCGAGATCATGCTTGAACACTTTGTTCCGCATATTGTGAATGCGAAGAAGCTGAAGGGGAAAGCGAAGGGCATGGTGATCACGCAGAATATCGAGGTAGCCATTCGTTACTACAAGGCCATTCAGCGTATTCTGCAACAGCAGGGCAATCCATTTAAGGTGCTTATTGCCTTCTCCGGCAGTAAAGAGGTCGATGGTATTGAATATACCGAAGCGGATATCAATGGCTTCGCGGAAAATGATACCAAAGAGGCCTTTGATAGCGATGAGTTTCGCCTGCTGGTAGTGGCCAATAAATACCTGACCGGCTTTGACCAGCCTAAATTATGTGCCATGTACGTCGACAAGAAGTTAACCGGCGTGCTGTGCGTACAGGCGCTCTCGCGTTTAAACCGAAGTGCGCCCAGGTTGGGTAAAAAAACCGAAGACCTGTTTGTGCTGGATTTCTTCAACTCTGTCGAAGATGTCCAGACGGCATTTAACCCCTTCTATACCGCCACGTCGCTGTCCCAGGCGACCGATGTCAACGTGCTTCATGAACTGAAGGATGAGATGGATGAGGTGGGCGTGTATGAGTGGTACGAAGTCGAAGATTTTGTTGTGCGCTATTTCAATAATGAAGATGCGCAAACGTTAAGCCCCATTATAGACAGGGCGACGGCACGCTTTGAAAGCGAACTGGAACTGGAGCCAGAGCAAAAAATAGATTTTAAAATTAAGGCCAAGCAATTTGTTAAGATTTACGGCCAGATGGCATCGATCATGCCTTATGAGATTGTGGCATGGGAAAAATTGTTCTGGTTTCTGAAGTTCCTGATCCCTAAGCTGATCGTAGAAGATCCGGACGCAGATGCGTTCGACAAATTACTGGAGTCGGTAGATTTAAGCTCTTATGGCTTACAGCGGGTCAGGCTGGGTCATGGTATCAGGCTGGATGCCGCTGAAACGGAAGTTGATCCTCAGAACCCGAATCCCAGAGGTGCGTACGGTACAGAAAGAGAGGCCGATCCGCTGGATGATATTATTCGCAACTTCAATGAACGCTGGTTCCAGGGGTGGAGCGCCACGCCAGAGGAGCAGAAAGTTAAGTTTGTGAATATGGTCAATAGCGTGCGCAGCCATCCGGACTTTGCAGCCAAGTATCAAAATAACCCGGACCCGCACAACCGGCAGCTGGCATTTGACAAAATGCTGAGGGAAATTATGCTACTGCGCCGGAAAGATGAGCTTGAACTCTATAAGCTTTACGCCAATGACCCGGCATTTAAAGCCTCATTGACCCAAAGCATGCAGCATATGCTCGACCAGGGCGGCGGAATGGGTGCGCAACCCCCGGCACAATAATCAACGGAGCCTGCTGATTATGCATTTGCAGTTTTTAGGAACCGGGGCCGGTACGCCAAGCCGCGAGCGTAACGTTACCAGCATCGCGCTGGACCTGCACGGCGTGCGCAATGCGACCTGGCTGTTTGACTGTGGCGAAGGCACCCAGCATCAGATCCTGCGCACCCCGATCAAACCCGGCAGGATCGAAAAGATCTTTATCACTCATCTGCACGGCGATCATCTCTTTGGTCTGCCGGGGCTGCTGACCAGCCGTTCAATGAATGGCTGTGTGGAACCCATGACGCTATACGGGCCAGCCGGGATAAAAACCTTCGTTGAAACCAGCCTTAGCCTTAGCGGCTCCTGGCTGACTTTCCCGCTGGAGATTATCGAAATCAGCGCGGGAGAAGTATTCCAGGACGCGCATTTTCGCGTTACCGCCTACCCGCTGACCCATCCGGTAGAGTGCTACGGCTACCGCATTGACGAGCTCGATAAGCCCGGCGCGCTTGATGCACAAAAGCTGGCGGCACACGGCGTTCCGGCGGGGCCTCATTTCTACCAGCTCAAGCAGGGGCGCAGCGTGACGCTGGATGACGGGCGTGTTATCAACGGCTGGGATTACGTCGGCAGCAAGATCAAAGGGCGCAGTCTGGCGATTTTTGGTGATACCTCACCGACGGCGGCGGCGTCTGAGCTGGCGGCCGGGGTGGATATCATGGTGCATGAGGCGACGCTGGAAGTGGCGATGGAGGAGAAAGCCAACGGGCGCGGCCACTCTTCAACGGTACAGGCGGCACGGGTCGCGCAGCAGAGTGGGGCGAAAAAATTGATTATTACGCATCTCAGTTCACGCTATCTGCATCATGACTGCGAGCGGCTGCTGGCGGAGTGCCGGGCGGTATTCCCGCATACCGAGATGGCGCACGACTTTGCGCTGTTTCCCTGTTAAAACGCGTGCTGTGTACTCCGTGAAGGGGCATTTCGTCTGCCGGAGCAGGGGCGGGAAGGCGATCCTGCTCCGGCAAAGCGCGGTTATTCCGGCACAATCCAGCTGACTTTGGTGTGGCCGGTTCCCGCTGGGACCAGCACCTTATGCAGCCACGGCAGCACGTTTTTCATCTGCTGCTCCAGCTTCCACGGCGGGTTAATCACGATCATGCCGGAGGCCGTCATGCCACGCTGATCGCTGTCCGGGCGTACCGCCAGCTCAATCTGCAAAATACGGCGGATGCCGGTGGCTTCCAGTTCGTTGCACATGCGCTTGATTTGCTGGCGTAACACCACCGGATACCACAACGCAAACACCCCGGTGCCAAAGCGCTTGTAACCTTCCTGAATGCTTTTAACCACATCCTGATAGTCGCTTTTCATCTCATAGGGCGGATCGATCAGGATCAGACCTCGGCGTGACGGCGGCGGCAGTTTAGATTTCAGCTGCTGATAGCCGTCGGTACGTTCAGTGCGTGCGCGGTCGTCTTTCAGAAATTCATTGCGCAGCAGCGGGAAGTCGCTGGAGTGCAGTTCGGTCAGCTGCAACCTGTCGCATTCGCGCAGCAGGAAGCGGGCAATCAACGGTGACCCAGGGTAATAGCGCAGCTTGCCGCCGGGGTTAAGATTTTTGACCACGCCGATATAGGCCGCCAGCTCTTCCGGTATATTATCCTGCTGCCAGATGCGGGCGATGCCTTCCAGATACTCTCCGGTGCGCTCCGCATGTTCACCGCTAAGCTGGTAGCGTCCGGCCCCCGCGTGAGTATCGAGATAGAGATAAGGCTTATCTTTCTCATTCAGCGAACTGATAATCAGGCTTTGTACGGTATGTTTAAGAACGTCGGCGTGGTTGCCAGCATGAAAACTGTGGCGGTAACTGAGCATTTTTTATCCTGTTGATTTTATAAGGTTTTAATTGATAGTGAATCAATTTTCACAATTATTACCCCACGGATTACCCACAGAACGGCGCACAGCAGCGGATGCAGGAAAAAGCATGAGAACCTCTTAAGGCGAGGGATTATATCAGGGATCGGCCCCGTATGGGCTGCCGTTCTTCGGCTTTTGCCGGGCAATCGGCGCTCAGTGAATCAAACCCCGGCCGTGCTTTATCGATAACAGGATGAACATTCTCTTAACGGTAAAAATCGCATAGTACTGACGCAAATATTTATGCCATCTCGCTACTCACGAAAAGTGAATGTCACGATGAAAGTGAAATGCTTAAACTCGACAGATAAAAAGCTGTCGTTCAGCGTGATATCAATCATAAATAAGGTTTTCATTAATTGTCATAAATAGACATCAACTCTTAAATGATATTGAAAATAAAAAACTTTCGGTGAGGTGAAAGAGAGAAAAAAAGTTATTGGATTAAATTAGTCTGCCAGTGACATTAGCGAAAAAATCAGGAAAGATAGAGCACAGGCCGCTATGCGTTTTATTAAAAATTGATGCAGAGAACGATGTCTATTGTGGTATGGCTGAAGGTTATCCCATGGGTAACCTGGGGTGACGAGTAATGACTTCACGCCATCAGGCGGCGACGGTTCCGCTTTCTATCACTAATTGATCAAGTAAGAGTGAGATCTCATATTACGAAAGTTTGTAAGACATGTGTTTTTATATCCGCTATTTTGAGTTTTTGTTGTCGGTGGTTATCTGGAAAGAAAGGCGTGGTGAAATTCTGGGGAAAATAGATTTTTTCCCAGAGATTTTTTATTCTGTATGAACATCCAGCAGTCGTCATGTCGAATGAGTGCCCTCTTTATACAGGGTGATAATATTGAAAAAGGAGTTTTATTATGGTTTGGAACGTTGTCACCAGTCAGTTTATTAATACATATCGTAATCCCTCCCTACAGGGAAACGTCAGAAGGGTGCTGCATCACTTTATGAGCGTTGAGAATACCCCACAGGGGAAAAACTGTGCTACTGCGCATAAAGCGAGTATAGCGCATGAGGTTCTCACCCCGTCCATGCTGCTGGATATCAGGCGAAACTTGAAGCCAACCGCCCGCTCTGTTCAAAGCACGAGTGTGACCTATAATTTTACACAGGCAAAAACGTCAGAGAGGAGTCGTTGCAGCTCGAATCAAGGCCAACTAAAGCAGTCGAAAAAGCCCCAGAGCTTGCCAGTGCCAGTTATCAAGGAAGCGGAAAGCGCCAAACTGGGTAAGCGCGACATCGACGGTTCTCCCACTTTGTATAGAGACCGGCGGTACGAACCGCTGAAATCTCCCTCATTGGTAATGACGGTCATGAATATGCTGAAGGGAATAGAGTCAGGTAAGTCGCAGAGCTTGCCGATAACTCAGAACGGCATCGACCCATCATGATCAATTTGAGGCTGCGGTTGTGACGTTTTCGGGCAGCCTTTCGGCTGCCCTTCATCTCGAACGATGAACTCAATCCGGTAAGACATTAGCTTGCCGTTCGTTGTGGTACAGATATGTTGCTCTCGGGCGGTACAAAGATAAGAATGCCCCTTAGCCCGGCTGCTGTAACACCGGGTAGGTGAAGAACAGCAGGTGCAGCATATTAAAGGAAAAGTGCATCAGAGTGGCTACCCAGAGGCGGCCGCTCCACATCCAGGCCAGGCCGTAGATCAGCCCGGCAAGCGTAGCAAACAGTACCAGCAACGGTCCGCCAGAGAAATGCGCGCAGCCGAATAGCAGTGCGGCAATTAACAGGGCTGGCTTATCGCCGAGCAGCTTGCTCAGCCGTTGTTGAAGGTAGCCACGGAACAGCGCTTCTTCCGCCATCGAGACAAAAAACAGATTGGCCAGCATAAACGCGCCCAGCCACTCCGGCAGATGCGGCTCTACCTTCAGCCCCCCGGCAAGGGTGGCTGCCAGCAGCAGCAGCGGCATGGACATCAGCAGAACCAGCCACCACACCGGGTTAGACGGTGCTTTAGCCGGGCGCTGTAACAGGCCGGGCAGACAGGCCAGCAGTAGAAACGGGATCAGGGCTTTATCGAGATTATAATAGAAGGTAAACGGCGCGCTCTGCGGCCCGACCTGCACGCCGGAAACGATCGGCAGATTATGGAAGCCAGGGATAAGATGCAGCATCAGGGCGACGGCGCTGGCGACCAGAATAAATTCCCCGACCAGAGAAACGGGCCCAGACTTTTTCTGCCAACGGCAATAGATGGCGACAATGCCGATTAACGCCAGTGCGACGATGCCGGGTGCTGACAATGTCTGGTGACTGATAGCCAGCCCCAGCGCGACGAACAGCAGCACCATTGCGCCGCGCAGATAGAGCGGCAGTAGCAGCAGTGAGGCTGCCAAAACATACCACATAGAGACACTCCCTGTTTTTAATGAGATCGTGGGGATTTTAGGACGTGGCAGTATGCAATGCCCCTTTAGCCGTGGCAAATCGTAAATTGCCTAAAGCGCATTAGAACAAAAGCGGCCGAACGAGCTTGCGCACCGCAGCATTGATTTTCACTCCACTTACCCCCATGTTAGATGGATTGCCCATACAATGATTACAGGACTGCGCTATGACCAATCCGTTACTCTCCTCTTTTACGCTTCCCCCTTTCTCTGCGATAAAACCTGAACATGTGGTGCCAGCCGTGACGGAGGCGCTGGATACATGTCGCGCAGCGGTAGAGCAGGTCGTGGCCCTGGGGGCTCCCTACAGCTGGGATAACCTGGTGCAGCCGTTAGCGGAAGTGGATGACCATCTCAGCCGCCTGTTCTCACCGGTCAGCCATCTTAACTCGGTAAAAAACAGCCCGGAACTGCGTCAGGCTTACGAGCAGACCCTGCCGCTGCTGTCAGAGTACAGCACCTGGGTGGGCCAGCATGAGGGGCTGTACCAGGCGTATCGCGATCTGAAAGAGGGTGAGAACTATGCGCCTCTGGACGTTGCGCAGAAAAAAGCGGTGGATAACGCCCTGCGTGACTTTGAGCTGTCCGGCATCGGGCTATCGAAAGAGAAACAGCAGCGCTATGGCGAAATCGCCGCGCGCCTGTCGGAGCTTGGCTCAACCTACAGCAACAACGTGCTCGATGCCACGATGGGCTGGAGCAAACTGATTACGGATGAAAGTGAGCTTGCCGGTATGCCGGAAAGCGCGCTGGCGGCGGCGAAGGCCCAGGCGGAAGCCAAAGAGCAGGATGGCTGGTTGCTGACGCTGGATATTCCAAGCTATCTGCCGGTGATGACCTACTGCGATAATCAGGCGCTGCGCGAAGAGCTGTATCGCGCCTATTCGACCCGCGCCTCCGATCAGGGGCCAAATGCCGGTCAGTGGGATAACAGCGCGGTGATGGCAGAAGAGCTGGCGTTGCGTCATGAGCTTGCCCAGCTGCTGGGCTTTGCCTCCTATGCCGACAAATCGCTGGCGACTAAAATGGCGGAAAACCCGGCCCAGGTGACCGATTTCCTTAGCGACCTGGCGAAGCGCGCCCGCCCACAGGCGGAGCAGGAGCTGGCCGAGCTGCGTGCCTTTGCCAAAAAAGAGCACGGCGTGGACGATCTGCAACCCTGGGATCTGACCTATTTCGGTGAAAAGCAGAAGCAGCATCTGTACGCCATCAGCGATGAACAGCTGCGTCCGTATTTCCCAGAGCAGCGTGCGCTTGGTGGCCTGTTTGAAGTGGTAAAACGCATTTATGGCATTACCGCTAAAGAGCGCCATGATGTTGATGTTTACCATGCGGACGTGCGTTTCTTCGACCTGTTCGACGAAAGCGGCGAGCTGCGCGGCAGTTTCTACCTTGACCTGTATGCGCGCGAGCACAAGCGTGGCGGTGCCTGGATGGATGATTGCGTGGGCCAAATGCGCAAAGCTGACGGCAGCCTGCAAAAACCGGTAGCCTACCTGACCTGCAACTTTAACCGCCCGGTCAGCGGCAAGCCTGCGCTGTTCACCCATAATGAAGTGACTACCCTGTTCCATGAGTTCGGCCACGGCCTGCACCACATGCTGACGCGCATTGAAGCCCCCGGCGTGTCCGGCATTAACGGCGTGCCCTGGGATGCGGTCGAGCTGCCAAGCCAGTTTATGGAAAACTGGTGCTGGCAGCCGGAGGCGCTGGCGTTTATCTCCGGTCATTATGAAACGGGCGAACCGCTGCCGCAGGCGCTGCTGGAAAAAATGCTGGCGGCGAAGAACTATCAGGCGGCGCTGTTTATTCTGCGTCAGCTGGAGTTCGGTCTGTTTGACTTCCGCCTGCACGCCGAGTTTGACCCGGCTAAAGGTGCGCAGATCCTTGATATGCTGAAAGAGATTAAGAAACAGGTTGCCGTGATGCCTGGGCCAGAATGGGGCCGTTTCCCCCACGCCTTTAGCCACATCTTTGCCGGAGGCTACGCGGCGGGTTACTACAGCTATCTGTGGGCCGACGTGCTGGCGGCAGACGCCTGGTCGCGTTTTGAAGAGGAGGGGATCTTCAACCGTGAAACCGGGCAGTCCTTCCTGGATAACATCCTGACGCGCGGCGGCTCTGAAGAGCCGATGGCGCTGTTCCGCCGCTTCCGTGGTCGCGAACCCAAGCTGGATGCGATGCTGGTACATTACGGTATTAAAGAACAGGGCAGCGAAGGGTAAGCCATCAGTGAACATCTGTTTATTAGATGAATCAGGCGCCGGAGACGGCGCCTTATCTGTTTTAGCCGCCCGGTGGCAGCTGGAACATGATGACAGCGCGCCGATGGCGTTGGTTCTGACGCCGCAGCATCTCGAACTGCGCAAGCGCGATGAGCCAAAACTCGGCGGCATATTCGTTGATTTTGTCAGCGGGGCGATGGCGCACCGACGTAAATTTGGCGGTGGCCGGGGTGAGGCGGTGGCAAAAGCCGTTGGCATCAAAAGTGGCTACCTGCCGGATGTGGTCGATGCCACGGCAGGGTTGGGGCGCGATGCCTTTGTTTTGGCTGCGCTCGGCTGCCGGGTGCGTATGTTGGAACGTAACCCGGTGGTGGCAGCGCTGCTCGATGATGGCTTACGCCGTGGCTATGCCGATGTCGAGATCGGCCCCTGGCTACGCGAAAATCTGACGCTGCTGCATGCTTCCAGCCTGTCTGCGCTCACCGATATCACTCCACAGCCGGACGTGGTGTATCTTGATCCGATGTATCCGCATAAGCAAAAAAGTGCGTTGGTGAAAAAAGAGATGCGCGTATTCCAGTCACTGGTCGGCGCTGATGAAGATGCCGACGGGCTGCTACAGCCAGCGCGCACCTTGGCGAAGAAGCGCGTAGTGGTAAAGCGTCCAGACTACGCGCCGCCGTTAGCGGGCCTCACTACGCCAAATGCGGTGAATACCAAAAGCCATCGCTTTGATATTTATGCCCCGCTTACCCGGTGAGGCCGGCCCGCCACGCCTGGGTTAGTCGTCTTCGTCGTCATCGTCATTCAATGGAACGATCAGCATATCAATATGGATAGTGTTGATCAGCTGGCGCGCGGAGGACATCAGCTTGCTCCAGAAATCCTGATGATGGCCGCAAACCACTAAATCAACCTGATACTGCTTGATCGCATCGACCAGCACCTGACCCAGATCGCCGCTGCCGCTTAAGGTTTCCGCAATGGGATAGCCGGCGTTGGTTGACAGCTCGGTCAGGGCGCTGTGCGTCTCTTGAGAAAGCCGCTTCTGCATATCGCCGAGGTTAACGTCAATCAGCCCGGTATAGAGATCTGAATAGTTAACGTCAACGTGGATCAGTGAGACTTTGGCGTTGTAGGGGCGCGCCATTGATACGGCTTTGTCGACCAGCAGCTTACTTTCAGGCGAAAGGTCGACGGCAATCAGAATGTGTTTATAGGACATAATCTTTACTCCTGTGCGCGTGAGTGCTGACTGGCAGTATAGCGAAAATGTTGCCGATTGTTGTGGCTTACCTCAGCCTTTATTCAAGGGATGACATCCTCCTGCAACTATTTGATTGCAGATAGCGACACCGCGCTGGAAAAAAAATAAACAGATCTCCTACACTGATGATTGACGGCGGCAATCGCCTTTATTCCGTCAACCGGTTTGCAACAATATTCTCGTTAGTAAGGGTAGGCGATATCATCGTCAGGTGCTGCGCGCACCGGGGCGATGAATGGACGGGAGGGAGATGATGATCAGCACCGTTTCGCTATTCTGGGCTCTTTGTGTCGTCTGTGTCATCAATATGGCACGCTATTACTCTTCGCTGCGTGCGCTGTTGGTGGTGCTTCGCGGCTGCGATCCGCTGCTGTATCAGTATGTGGATGGCGGCGGATTCTTTACTTCTCATGGACAACCGAGTAAGCAGGTGCGGCTGATAGGCTATATCTGGGCGCAGCGCTATCTTGACCATCACGATGATGAATTTATCCGGCGCTGTCAGCGGGTGCGCGGGCAATTTATCCTAACCAGCGCGCTGTGTGGGCTGGTGGCGATCGGTCTGATTGGGCTGGCCATCTGGCACTAACATCGGGGAAAAAAAATGCCAGTCACGTGGGTGACTGGCATCAGATTAGCGTTCCATTTTCAGCATCAGATCAGTTTCAGCGCCAGCCAGTACAAGGAACCAGAAAGCACAATCGAGATCGGCAGGGTGAAGACCCAGGCCAGCAGGATGTTCTTAATGGTACGCCCCTGTACGCCGCCGCCGTCGACCAGCATGGTGCCCGCCACTGAGGAGGAGAGAATGTGGGTCGTCGATACCGGCATCCCGGTATAGCTGGCTACGCCAATCGAAACCGCCGCCGTCATCTGCGCAGACATTCCCTGAGCGTAAGTCATTCCCTTCTTGCCAATTTTCTCACCGATGGTGGTCGCAACGCGACGCCAGCCAACCATTGTACCCAGCGACAGCGCTAAGGCTACGGCAACAATAATCCATACCGGGGCATACTCCACGGTATTCAGCAGATCGCCCTTCAGTTTGGTCAGGAAACGTTTGTCTTCCGACGGGGTGTCCGGTAGCCTGGCGGCTTTTTCTGCGGTATCCGAGATGCACATCAGCAGGCGGCGCAGCTGGCTGCGCTGCTCCACGTTCAGCGCATCATAGCTGGGGAGGTTGTTAAGCAGCCCCTGTGCCAGATGGATAGCAGGCAGCGCGCGTGCCGCATCACAGTGGAATTCATGCGGCCCGGAAGGAACCTGTTCCGGCGTTGGCAAAGCCGGCGGCGACATTTCGATAACCTGCTTCAGAGAGGAGGCATGCTGCTGATAATACTGTTCCAGGTGGTTCACCGCATCGCGGGTACGGGTAATGTCATAACCACTGGCGTTCATATTGACCACGAAACCGGCGGGTGCCACGCCAATCAGCACCAGCATGATCAGGCCGATACCTTTCTGACCGTCGTTTGCACCGTGCGAATAGCTGACGCCAATCGCCGAGACAATCAGTGCGATACGGGTCCAGAACGGCGGCTTTTTCTTGCCGTCGAGCTTTTCACGCTCTGCCGGCGTCATATGAATACGACGACGTTTTTTATTCCCGCTCCAGTAGCGACGCAGAATAAACACCAGGCCGCCAGCCACCACCAGGCCAATAATCGGTGAAACGATCAGCGACGTAAAGATACCGATCATTTTGGGGATGTTCAGCGCATCCACCACCGAGGTGCCGGTCAGCAGCGCGTTGGTGAGGCCGATACCGATGATGGCACCAATCAGGGTATGGGAACTGGAGGCCGGTAGGCCAAAATACCAGGTACCAAGATTCCAGATGATGGCGGCAAGCAGCATGGAAAAGACCATAGCCAGCCCGTGCGCCGACCCGACGTTGAGCAGCAGGTCGGTGGGTAGCAGATGGACGATAGCGTAAGCCACGCTCAGGCCGCCCAGCAGTACACCAAAGAAATTGAAAATCCCCGCCATGACGACCGCTAACTGCGAGCGCATTGCACGGGTATAGATCACGGTAGCTACCGCGTTGGCCGTATCGTGGAAACCATTGATGGCCTCATAAAATAAGACAAACAACAGAGCAAGTATCAATAACAGGCCGGTATTTAAGTCGAGACCAGCAAACAGATGTAGCATAAGCGTTAAGCCATTTTGGAGGACATGAACGCGGCGCATTATCAGCGACAAACCGCGCGCGGGGAAAGGGAAATATAGACTTTTTTTGACATTAATGCGTCAGTAAAGTGACGATTTCTGATGAAATCATTTTCAAATCATAAAGTTAAAAAAAGTTTTGTCGCTGTTTTGGCGTGAAGCTGGTATCCCTGCCTTCAACTCACTACAATCAGCGTTTTTACGGCCTGGCGCGGAGTGTGTGGTGGAAAAGTTTGACGTTATCGTAATTGGAGCCGGTGCGGCTGGCCTGTTCTGCGCGGCCCAGGCTGGGCAAAAAGGGCGGCGTGTGCTGCTGATCGATAACGGCAAAAAAGCCGGACGCAAAATTCTGATGTCAGGCGGCGGGCGCTGTAATTTCACTAACCTCTACGCCGAACCGTCAGCCTATTTGTCGCATAACCCGCATTTCTGCAAATCTGCGCTGGCGCGCTACACCCAGTGGGACTTTATTGACCTGATAAATCGCCATGCCATAGCCTGGCATGAGAAGACCCTTGGGCAGTTATTTTGCGATGATTCGGCGCAGCAGGTGGTCGATATGCTGCTGAAAGAGTGTGAGGCCGGACAGGTCACGCTGCGTCTGCGCAGCGAGGTGCTGGCCATCACGCGCGATGCCGACGGCTACACGCTGGAGCTGAATGGTGCGCTGGCGTGGGCTGAAAAACTGGTGATTGCCAGCGGGGGCCTGTCGATGCCAGGCCTGGGCGCATCGCCGTTCGGCTACAGGGTTGCCGAACAGTTTGGTTTAAAGGTGTTTCCCACCCGCGCCGGGCTGGTGCCGTTCACCCTGCATAAACCTTTGCTGGAACAGCTGCAGGTCCTGTCCGGCGTGTCGGTGCCATCGACCCTCACCGCCGAAGACGGCACGGTCTTTAAAGAAGCGCTGCTGTTTACCCATCGCGGCCTGTCGGGCCCGGCAGTATTGCAGCTGTCCAGCTACTGGCAGCCGGGAGAGTTTATTACGGTAAACCTGTCGCCCGTGCAGGATATTGACGCATTTCTGAACGACGAGCGCCGCGCTCACCCTAACCAAAGCCTGAAAAACACCCTTGCTAAGCTGCTGCCCAAGCGTCTGGTTGAGTGCCTGCAGCTGCTGGGTATGATACCGGAATGTACCCTGAAACAGCTGAACAGCCGCCAGCAGCTTGAACTGGCCAGCGCCCTGCACCAGTGGCGCGTGCAGCCAAACGGCACCGAAGGCTATCGTACCGCCGAGGTGACGCTGGGCGGCGTCGATACCCGCCAGCTGTCGTCTAAAACGATGGAAGCGCGCGACGTGCCCGGACTGTACTTCATTGGTGAAGTGGTGGATGTCAGCGGTTGGCTGGGGGGCTATAACTTCCAGTGGGCGTGGAGCTCTGCCTGGGCTTGCGCGCAGGCGCTGTAGGCAATGCCAGGCGGAGGCGCGATCCCGGACGACCCTCTGCGGTCAATACGATCGCGCCTGCCCGGCCACGGGTAAGTAGCGGAAATCGCGCCACTCGCCCCGTCATTTCTTACGCCCAGACCCGCCGCAGCTATCATGCCGCGCTGCGTGCCTGGCGCTTCATTGACAGCATATAACCCGCCGCGCAGCAGATAACGATAAACCACGGGATCAGCCCGACCAGTTTTGAATCACTGCCGCTAAGCAGCTGCAAATTATGAACCACCAGAACCACGGTGACCGACATCGCGGATAAGGCGATCAGCGGAGCCCAGAATATCTGCCAGGCGCTGTAGCCATGCGTTTTTTTGCGGCGGAAAAACAGGATGACGGCCATGGATACGCCGACCTGTAGCACCAGAATCGACAGCGTCGCAATGGCCGAACCGAAGGCAAAAATCTGCGCCATCGGGTCGATGCCGACGCTGCCCATTCCCGCCAGCAGCAGCAGCAGGATAACGCTATGGACGTGGCTGGCGTTATGCGGCGTGCCGTTAGTCGGATGGGTGCTGCACAGCTCTTTCCAGATCAGGCCATCACGGCTGATGCTGAAGATATAGCGTGAGATATTGTTGTGGAAAGCCAGTGACGCGGCGAACAGGCTGGTGATCAGCAGTACCGACATGGTATCGACCGCCCACTGGCCAACATACTGACGGGTGATATCAAAGATAAAATTGCCGGGATCCTGGCGCGCAATCTGTACCAGCCGATCGAAATCGTAGGCCTGCACCAGCGACCAGCTGGTAAAGCAGAAGAAGGCGGTAATAATCAGCAGGGCGCAGACGGTCGCACGCGGTACGGTTTTATACGGGTCGCGGCACTCTTCAGCGTAAATCGCCGTTGACTCAAAACCGATAAACGAGGCGATAGCGAAGACAAAAGCGATGCCGAGATTGCCGTGCATAAACACCGAAGGCTCAAACGAACTGAGGTTCAGCGGCCCGTCCTTTTTCACCAGCAGCATGACGTCAGTCAGTAACACGATCGCCACTTCCGCCAGCATCAGCACGCCCAGCAGTTTGCCGCCAACCTCCACCCGCTTAATGCCCAGCACCCAGGCAATCACTACAAACAGCATACTGAGCATCCACCACGGAACATGCGCGCCGAGGTGCTGCTGTAAAAAGATCTGGGTAAAGAAGCCGAGCATTGCCACCACGGCGGTCTGTATCGAAAAATAGGCAATCAGCGCGACGATGGATGCCGAAGCCCCGCAGTTTTCTCCCAGTCCTTTTGAGATATAGGTATAGAAAGCGCCAGAGTCGCTGACGTGGCGACTCATTGCGATATATCCCACCGAAAAAATCATCAGAATGACACAGGCCATAATGTAGATGACGGGAATGCCGCCGCCGTTGCCGGTGAAAATGGCTATCGGCAGTCCGCCTACCACCCCGGTCAGGGGAGATGCGGCTGCCACAACAAAGAACACCAGAGAAAATAAGCCCAGAGTATTTTTTCTTAAACCGGTTGGGTTGCTCATTACCAGCACCTTAGTTGACTGTGTAAGGGGCTCTGAAAGGGGTCTTCCGAGCCACGGGACTGACTGGCATCTTTTATCAGTATCGGCGGGCACGGATAGAAAAAATCGGACAGGGCGACAGTGCAACGGATGCACTTTTTCAGTGCTGATGCTCGCCAGCGGGCGCCATTAGTGACAGCGAATACGGTCATCCCAGGCGGCCATCAGGGTACGGCGCTGATAGTCCAGCGGCGTGATGCTGACCAGCTTTTTGAACTCGCGCAGGAAATGAGACTGGTCGCTGAAGCCAAGATCCAGCGCGAGGTCCGAGCAGGACAGATTGCCGGGCAGGTGGAGGTTATTCAGCGCTGCCTGGCAGCGCATCATGCGTCCGAAGGTCTTGGGCGACATGCCGGTATCCTGGCGAAACTGTCGCTGGATGGTGCGACAGGTATAGCCGCTTAATGCCGCCAGCTGTTCAACCCGAATATTCCCCTTATGCTGCATGATGGTGCGGATCGCCGAGCGGGTGACCGCCGAAGATTTACGCGCCAGTCTGGGGGTAAACCAGGTGTTAAACAGCGCGATCTGCTGTGAAAATAGCGGAGTATGCAGGATTTGCTCACAGGCATAGCGCGCGTCCGGCACCGCGTCAAAAAAATCAAATTCGTCATCGGTCAGTTCACATGCCGCCATATCAAGAAAATCCGGCATTACGCCGGGCGCAAACCGTACGCCGAAATAACGATGGTTGCAGTACAGCTCTGCGCTACGCGCCTCCAGCGTGGTGCCACACACTCTCGCCACGGGCCGCACGGCATCACAGTCAAAAATAATATCCACGCAGCCGTCGGGCACTGCCAGCGTCATGCCGGCTGACGCCGCCACGTCGAAACTGTAGAAGTGGGAAATGGCCGGGTGGCTGCCGGGTATCAAGGAATAATGCTGTGCCGCACTGAGTACAAACCAGGGCTGTTCGGGATGAATATCTGCACGATGAAGCGGAAGCATAGCCTGTGACATAGACGAGTCCTGGAGGTGAGATGACTCACTGATGATGCAATCCGGGTGCCATTTTTCACTCGCTGACCGCGCGCGTGTCGCAAATCTTCAATACAGCCCGCCTTTACGGGCGTTATTTTCAATCCGTACCGTAGCGTTCAATAAAATGTAACTCATTCATTTAACGGGGTAATCGGCATGTCGGACTCAACCAAAATTGATTTTATATATCTTTCAGAACAGGACATGATCCGCGCCGGGGTAACGGATATGCCAGCCTGTGTGGATACGATGGAAGAGATGTTTGGCCTGCTCTGGCAGGGGGACTATCGGATGGCGGGTTCTAACAATGATTCGCACGGCGCGATGGTGACGTTCCCGGAGAACTCCCCATTTCCAGCCATGCCGAAGCCAACGGCCGACCGCCGCTTAATGGCGATGCCGGCCTATCTCGGCGGCAGCTTCTGTACCGCCGGGGTGAAATGGTACGGCTCCAATATTGCTAACCGGGAGAGGGGGCTACCGCGCTCGATCCTGATGTTTACCCTGAACGATGTGGAAACCGGCGCACCGCTGGCACATATGTCAGCCAACCTGCTGTCGGCGTACCGTACCGGCGCGATCCCTGGCGTAGGCGCGCGTCACCTGGCCCGTAAAGACGCGAAGGTGGTTGGCCTGCTGGGGCCGGGCGTGATGGGGAAAACCGTGATTGCCGCCTTTATTGCCGTTTGTCCTGAGATCGACACCATCAAGGTTAAAGGGCGTGGGAAGCAGAGTCTGGACTCCTTTATCTCTTGGGTAACGGCCACTTATCCACAAATCACCTCGGTCGAGATTGTCGACAGTATCGAAGAGGTCGTGCGTGGCTCCGATATCGTCACCTACTGCAATTCGGGTGAAGTAGGCGACCCGGCGACCTATCCGCTGGTGAAACGGGAATGGGTTAAGCCCGGCGCATTCCTGGCCATGCCGGCGTCATGCAACATTGACGAGGGCATGGAGCAGGCTGATGTGCGCAAGGTGCTCGACAATACGGGACTTTATCACGCCTGGTTTGAGGAGGTGCCAAAGCCTGCTCACCACACTATCCCGGTGATCGGCGTGCGCTTTATGGACATGGTGGCGGAAGGGAAGATGACGCCTGAGCAGCTGGAAGACATTGGCAAGATTATCGCCGGCGAGGCGCCTGGCCGTCTGAACGATGAAGAGATCATCATCATGTCGGTTGGCGGTATGCCGGTTGAGGACGTGGCCTGGGGCACCGTGGTCTATCGCAACGCGCTGGAAAAAGGCATCGGCGTGAAGCTGAATCTCTGGGAATCTCCCGTCTTAAGCTAACTTATCAGGAAAACAAAATGACCCACATTATCAAACTTAAAACGGGCTCCGTCCTGGAAGAACAGGCGAGCTACTCGCGTATCGTGGCGGTGGATAACTGGATTTATGTCTCTAACACCGCCGGACGTCATCCCCAAACCAAAATCATCCCGGAGGATGTGAGCGAGCAGACCCATCAGGTTTTTGCCAATATCGAGCAGGCGCTGGCCGCCGTTGATGCTTCGCTTGCCGACGTTGTGATGTCACGCGTGTTTATCCAGGATCCACGCGACGTGTCAACGGTAATGGCGATTATTGGCGAGAAGTTTCGCGGCGTGGACCCGGCAACCACCGTTACCTGCCCGCCGCTGGGCTCTACCGTCTATAAGGTCGAGCTGGAGGTGACGGCCTGGCGCGGGGCGGCAACGGCAGACGTGCAAAAATTGACGCTCGCTCTTTAACACGGACTAAGAAGGTCACTATGGCTCCTGCAATCACTCCGGTTCAGACCGCGTCGACCTTGCCGCCTGCCACCACCGTTGTGGTGATTGGTGGCGGGATCGTCGGACTCACGGCCGCATTGACGCTGGCTGAACGTAATATTCCCGTGGTGCTGCTGGAAAAAGGGCGGCTTGCGGGGGAGCAGTCTTCGCGCAACCTCGGCTGGGTGCGCAAAACCAGTCGGGTCGCCGAAGATATTCCGCTGGCGCAGGCTTCCGACCGCCTGTGGGCCGAAATGCCGCAGCGCACCGGTTATGATGTCGGCTATCGTCAGTCGGGCATTATGTTTATCGCCCGCACCCGGGCGCAGATGGCGATGCACGAAGGCTGGCTGCAATCCGTGGCGCATCTCGATCTGGATTCGCACCTGCTGAGCGCCAGCCAGATTGCCCAGCGGGTGCCCGGCGGACGCGGCGCATGGGCGGGCGGCATCTTTACGCCCTCTGATGGTCGCGCGGAACCCACGTTGGCCTCCAGCGCGATTGCCAAAGCGGCTATCGCAAAGGGCGTGACGATAGTAGAGAACTGCGCGGTACGTTCGCTGGTGACCGCCGGCGGCAAGGTGAGCGGCGTCGTGACAGAAAAAGGCGAAATTCGCTGTGAGCAGGTGCTGCTGGCCGGAGGAGTATGGTCACGGCGTTTCCTCGGCAATCTTGGCATTTCGCTTCCCACGCTGCCACTGATCTGCTCGGTGCTGCGCACTACGCCGATGGAGGGACCCACGGAGATCGCGGTAGGCGCTCCGGACTTCTCATTCCGTAAGCACCGTGACGGTGGCTTTATTATCACCCAGCGCGGCGCGTTGGATGCTTCTTTGACCCTGGACCATCTGCTGCTCGGAATGCGCTATATGGCGCAGCTGCGCGCCCAGCGACATTTTTTACGCCTCTCGCTTGGCAAAAATTTTCTCCAGGATTTGGCATTACCGCGCCGTTGGGCCGCCACTCAACGCTCGCCGTTTGAACGCGTTCGCACGATGGACCCACCGGCCAATTTAGCCCTGAACGCCGAAGCCATGGCGAATCTGATGAGCGCCTGGCCCGCCTTTGAAAAAGCTGAGATAGCCGATGCCTGGGCCGGAGTGATTGACGTCACGCCGGACTCCAATCCGGTGATCGGCCCGGTGGCGCGGATCCCGGGCCTGACGCTGGCAACCGGTTTTTCAGGGCATGGATTCGGTACTTCTCCGGCTGCCGGACAGCTGGCGGCGGATATCGTGTCCGCCTATACCCCAATAATCGATCCTAAACCTTATTGCTTTACGCGATTTTAACCGCCGCCTGTTTGACGTTAATTGCCAGCCAGAGTCGCCATGCGGCTACCTGGCTGATATCCTCGCCCGCACCCTATTTTTAGCCGTATCTTCCCCCGCGTGATAGTTATTTTATCAGCCTGTCATCTCCTGCTGTTCTGACTGACCTGCCTGTTATCTGGCGCAGCTGTGCTTATCCTGCATGCAAGACAGAGAGAATAAAACAAAGGAAATGGAGGTCTTAAAATTTCTTTTTAATTATTTTAATGATATTAAAACCTATTTATTTCTCTTTAATAATTTAAGAAAGTTATTGAGATACAGCCAGTTACATTCAACCATCTTATTATTTTGTTATTTTTTTTGTGAGTAGTTGTCTGCCCTTCAGTCTCAAATTAACATGGCATGACTTTTCAGGTTAATCAATATCTTGTTTCTTTTAAGAATAGCAGAAGGCTTTCTCATGCACGTTATTAGTGACTGTCGTTATTTTGAATTTGCAGTAAATTCGGTTTTTATCAATGAAAATAGGATAAGTCACGAACACGAAAAGCTGGTTATTGTCGATATGCGCTACCTGTCATTTCCTGAAGAAGCCTTTAAAAAATTCATGAATGTCTCGAATGTATTTATCGCTCACCATTTTGTCCTGGTCGGTAATAAATCATTATTTCCGCCGGATTTTTATGATAGTCATTTTTTTATTGATTCAAGCATGAGTATGACCGATTTTGTCGATCGGTTACTGAGGTTATCGCGAGAAAAAATTAGCGTAGATCAATACTGCGCCAGGCTGACAGGGCTGATCCACCATAAGGATGCCTCCCAGGGTATTTTATTAACGAATATGGAAAGAAAAATCAGAACGCTGGTATTTAAGAATTTACCCGTCGCGAATATGGCCTCACGGCTTATGCTGAGCCATAAGACGGTATACTCCCATCTGAACAACATGAAAACCAAATACCGGGCGCGCTCGTTAAGTTTCCTCTATCTCAAAATCCAAAATGGTGAGCTGCCTGACGGTGACGCAGCAAGGGCGCATTAACCTGTGGCAAGAAGGCGACCCGATGGCAGGTCGCCTGGTATTCTGAATCGATCGTGTTTTACCCGTCTTTCTGGCTCACGCCGTGCGGCGTGACAACATCAGAAATCCGCTTTCAGTACTACACGGAAGTTGGCTTTACCGGCGCGCACATGCTCCAGCGCCTCGTTGATTTGCGACATCGGGAAGAATTCAACCTGTGGCGCGATATCATGGCGTGATGCCAGCTTAAGCAGCGAGCGCAGCTGGCCAGGAGAGCCGGTGGATGAGCCGGTCAACGCTTTATCACCTGAGATCAAATCAAACGCACCCACCTGGAATGGCTTCATCACTGCGCCAACGGTATGGAATTTGCCCTGCGGTGCCAGCGCGTCAAAGTACGGCTTCCAGTCAAGGTCGACGGCAACGGTACTGACGATCAGATCAAAGCGCCCAGCCTGCGCCTTAAGGGCTTCCGGGTCACGACTGTTGACCACCTCGTCGGCACCCATATTCAGGATGGACTGCTTTTTATGCGGGGTGGAGCTGAACGCGACCACCTCCGCCCCCATGGCATGCAGGATCTTGATAGCGATATGTCCCAGGCCGCCAATGCCGATCACGCCAACGCGGCTGGTGGCGGTGATGTTGCTCATCAGCAGCGGTTTAAATACCGTAATGCCGCCGCACAGCAGCGGGCCCGCGGTCGCGGCATCCAGACTTTCCGGCAGAGGGATAACCCATTGCCAGTCGGCACGCATTTTGTTGGCAAAGCCACCGTTGTTGAGCACGGTGGGTATGCTGCCCTGCTGGCAGTTGACCTGTTCACCGTTGATACAGGCATCGCAATGCTGGCAGCTTTTCGCCGTCCAGCCGACGCCAACGCGCTGTCCCAGCGACAGCCCCTTATCTTTGGCCGCCTCTCCGAGTGCCGATACGCGCCCAACCACCTCATGACCGGCGATGGTCGGATAGCGGGAAATCCCCCATTCATTGTCGATCATCGACAGATCGGAGTGGCAAACGCCGCAGTACTCGACTTCGACTTCAACTTCTTCTGCAGATAGCGCTTCGGCTTCAAACTCATAAAGCTCCAGCGCCTGCCCGGCTTTCATTGCCGCATAGCTTTTAATTTTCATCGATATCTCATTATCCGGTTAAGTTCAGCCACTGATTGTAGCTGCTCAAATGCGGAACCGGAAATCTCGCCACACAAACGGTTAAGCCTGTGTCTGCTGGGGATATGCTAAATAACGGCTGGAAAATGAGTGGTTTGAATCACGGGCTACAGATTTTTCTCACAGATAAATATCGGGACCGTATGCGAGTAAATCAACCAGCTGTGGTTGCCATACGGTTTGATCTCCAGCGTATGGGGCGTGCCCTCATCAATAAAAAAGGTCGGAAGCCAGGCTCTTTCTGTATCAGCAGGTAAAGTCATTTGTGGTGAGTTGATAATATGCGCAGACTTTAGCCGATACAGGTCTCCATCCTTATCGTAGGTAAAACTGACCGTTTTACTTAAATATCCCGCAATATCATCGCCTCTGTACAGTACTCCTGAGAGAGACACGGTTCCGTCCCCGGCATTTAACTGTTGTGCTACCACCATATTCAGCCTGTCGGTGCCTCTTTTGATGGAAACCTCGCCGCGGCAGTTTATCGTCTGCTCGCTGTTTTTCCGATAAGTGACGATAACGGCCGTGGCAATAATGACGACGATCAGCAGTGGGAATATTATCAACTTATTCATCAATCATATTTCCTATGTAATAGTCAGAGTGGCACCAGGCGTTCTCTTTCTCCAACAGTGAATTCTGACACATAAATACTGAAGCTCTGTCTGCATTTTTATAGGTTGTGATATAAAAATATCGATGCGTCTGACAGGAGATATTTAGCACGGAGACAAACTTATGTATCTCCTCGGAACTTAATCGGCTATCGCGATTGACAAAAATAGAGCAACGATCGCTGTGCATAAAGGGCACGAACAGACTGTTATTTTGCAAGGTTTCTGCCTTATTAAGGTACAACGGTGCCAAAATAAGTAAAAAGATCAGCATAAGGCCGATGCCATATGCGGCCATTCTTTTAATTTTTTTCTCGATACTTGCCGTCGTTTTAGTGTCACTACGTCGCGTCGTTGGTTTCTCACTGACCTCGGAGGTTGGGGGCAAAAAGACCTCTTTTTCGGCCCGGTCAACGCCACCAGCGGTCGTGAGATCAGGCAGCGTCTCCGTATCAGGCGTATAGGTTTCCCGTACGATTTCCGTTAGCGGGGAGAGGAGGAATCCCCTGCGTGGCATAGTGCGGATGATCCCTTCATTCAGGCCACTTTTATTGAGTGCGCGTCGCAGGTTGGATATGTTTTGGTAAAGGGATGTCGACGTTGGTTCCATGCCGAATCTACGCCACGCAAAGTCATACAGCTGTTCGTGAGTGACCAGTTCGCCGATATTGTGAATAGACCCGGGTTTCCTAGACGGTTCCGTGCCTCATGAACCAGGCACTTTCATAAACTGCAGGGGGTTGATCTTCACAGGCGCTATGCCGACGTTTAGCATTATAAAACATCTCTACATAATCGAAGATATCAGCCTTTGCTTCTTCTCTATTTTTATAGATCCGTTTCTTTATGCGTTCTCGTTTTAGCAACTGGAAAAAGCTTTCTGCCACCGCGTTATCATGGCAATTACCACGACGACTCATGCTGCTTTTTAAATTGTGAGCTGTCATAAAGTGCTGACATCTTTCGCTCGTATATTGAGACCCCTGATCCGAATGGATTAGTACTTCTGCCGCTGGTTTGCGTCGCCACACCGCCATCAACAAGGCGTCCATCACCAACTCTGCTGTCATTCGTCCCCCCATACTCCAGCCGATAACCCGGCGCGAGAAGAGGTCGAGAACAACGGCCAGATACAACCAACCCTCATGCGTTCTTATATAGGTCATGTCACTCACCCAATGAGTATTTGGGGTAGGAACAATGAACTGGCGTTCAAGGTAATTAGGGCTGGCAACTGAAGGCTTTCCGCCGCCGCAATAGCGTCGTTTCCGGTATCCGGTTTGAGAAGCCAACTCTGCAAGCCTCATTAGGCGCGCGATCCTGTTACGCCCGGCTCGTTCACCCAAGTCTTTCATATCGAGCCAGATTTTTCGATAACCATAAACCGTACCACTTTCAAGCCACAGTTGCTTAATGAGACCTGTTTGGCGATCATCTTGCCTGGCACGCAAAGATTGAGGTCGCTTTAGCCACTGGTAATAACCGCTGTAATGGAGGCCAAGAACCAGACACAACCGGCGTACAGCATAAAAGGACGACATTTTTTTAATGAAGGCGTACTTCAGCCTGACGTTCTTGCAAAGTACGCGGCGGCCTTTTTTAAAATATCTCGCTCCTCAGTCACCCGCTTAAGTTCTTGCCTGAGGCGCTTTACTTCGTGCTGAAGGGCATCGTCCTGCTTTCGCTGTGGTTCAGGTTTTTGGTAACGCTTAATCCACGCGTAAAGGCTGTTGGTAGAAACACCGAGTCGTGCCGCAACCTCAGAAACAGGGTATCCCTGCTCGTTAATCTGTTTTACGGCTTCAATTTTGAATTCTTCAGTGAAATTTTTGGCTGACATAAACACTCCTTCATTGAGCCTCCATTATGAGGCAAAAAAGTGTCTACGAAATCCGGGTCTATTCATTGATGATTAATAACTCGAGGCATAATGCAGCTGAGGCACTGACTGGAACAGTAGAATTTTTCCCGGAAATGCTTTTTTTTTCGGGTTCAAAAGTGATTATCTTGTTGATCGTAAATTTTCTACTCAAACCAGCTCCCCTAAATCATCATGCTATATAATTAGTTGTTTAAATATCAGGGTTTTATTATTTATTCCTGCAATTATAGCACAGTTAAATAGCGGGAGACTGAGTGGTTTCAGAAGCCGATTTATTCCAGCCTAACTCATATTTTGGCAACACATTATCAGTAAATTACTTTGACATAAGGTAAATTTTCAGGGTTGTTATCTTTCAGGCATATAGGGAGATGGCAGGTACGTTCCTTCCGCTTCATTTTGCCGATTTCCGTTATGCTCTAAATAATACGCTCTCATCGTGATAACTCAATGCTGCTATTTAAACCAGGATCCAATCGTTGATATGTTTTATCGGCTTGCCGTGTCAGAGCCGAAATAACATCTTTTTATTGCGGTTCTATCCTGACGGTCATTATCCCCTGGCTCTCACCGGGTTGCGGGTTTTTTCCCGCGCCGGGAACCACCATAATATGGGTGCTCTCACCAGCCTGTGGCGCTGAAAATGAAGCGGTTCCCTGGCTTAAATCTATCGGCACCGCGCTGTTTTCGCGGAAAAGGCAAAAGCGTAATGAGTCATTTCCCGTCCCCACGCAGCCGTTCGATACCTTATTTGTCGTTATGGTTATTTTTTCGTTGAGGTTATTACCCGAACAGTGCCATTGCACCGGAAGCTTTACTTTTTTTTCCATTAATAATCCCCCTGGGGATTTCACCAGGTCACCGTACTTTATATCACCCAAATCGACCAGGGTGTCGACGGAAACGGTACACTGTGCTCTAAAGGGGATCGTGCCTTTTATCTCCATATCCCAATGATTTTCGCCGATCGAGATGGCGCGTTGGATCCAGATTTCCTCATTATGGAAACAGGTATTTTCAATGATTAACCCGCTTGAGTTGATGCTATTTATTCTGACCGCATCAACATCTGTCCATACATTTCCCTCGACCGAAATATGATCGCTACTGACGAAAAAATTAGCCGGGAAAGCTATCGTTCTGCTGCCAAGCCACCCACCGCCTTTACGCTTGTACTCTACGTCAAGATAGGCAGTGCCGTTCCACTGAATACAATCCCTGTTGAGGTGATACGTATCTGCCCCCCAGGCCACCCAAACGTTACCCTTGCCGATTGAAGCTGAGGATTGTCTCGGAGCCTGCAGGTTTAATGTTGCCCTCCCGGTGCCTGGGGCGCCGGTGAGCGATGCCGGCCAGGTAATATGACCCCCGTAATCGGCGCATAAACCCCCGGCAGACACCATACAAAGAAGAGCATAAACAACACTGCGGACTATTTTATTTTTCATGGAACACCTGTTTATCTGTCTCTATTTGCACAATTACTGATATTCAAACTCAAGATTCACTACGCTGATAAAGCTGCCGGGCGCAACGCTGTCTCTCGTGGAGACATAGCTGGCGGAGAACACCAGGGTATTATTCTGACCCGCGCTCAGCGGAACGCTGTCGGAGACAGAACCATCGGGATAAAACCGGCGGATGCCATCAGCGGTGTAAAAATAAAGGCCTACGCCCGAAGCGGCATGGTCGCCATCGGCGCTATTTTTAAACGCGCTGTAGTCATCTGAATCAGATATGCCTTTGGCCGTTACCTTCACCTGTGTTGCCCCCGGATCGCAGTCTTTAAGATGTATTGCGACCTTTTTATCACCCACTCTCGTCCCTCTGGCAGCGGCAAAATCACCTACCGAAACGACGGGTAAGAATACCGTGGGCGCGCGATCTTCAAGGCTACAGGTATTCGTTTTCACGGTAGCTTTCAGGGTAACGGTTGCTGTATCACTGGCGGCCCCGGCGTCGATAGCCGTAGACAACAGCACCCCCGCCAACGAAATACATACTGCACGCGGTAGTAATGTCATTTTTCCCCCTGGCCACAGTGAGCGTTGAATGAAATGATGCCGCTCTTTGCCGGTTCTCTGACCGTTTGCCAGTCAAAGTCACACCGCTGGTTGCTCTCGTTACCCCAGCGCGCCTGGCCCTTGCCGCTCACCGCCATGCCAGAGAGATACACCTGCCCGTCATCGCCGACAATGCCGCTACTCTCTCCTGCGGTCACCACGCTGCCGAACGGCAGGAATTTATTGTTATGACTTAGGGTAATTAACATGCTTTTTCCCGTCCGGCCTTTAAACACCGCCTTGACTACGGCACCCTTAGTCGGCACCACGCGCATGACCGGGTTATCGATATCGGTTCCGTAATCCAGGTTTTTTGCATCCAGCGCCACGCGGTTTTCGCGATAGACCGATGCGAAAGGCTTAATGGCGTATCCCCGCCAGTCAGTCGAAATACCCGTTTCATTTTCCAGGGCGGTATATTTTATGCCCGGTGCGGCAACCAGGATATTGGTATCCCCTAACGTCTGGCCAAATGTCACCCCCTCACCGTGGAAAATTATTCCCCCCGCAAGACCGTAGCTTATCTGACGGTAATCCTTACCGTAGCTGTATCCGGCGTTGCTGCTGCCGTATCGGCCCTTATACGTTTCGCTAAGGCTACCTGAATTTCCATTGCGGCCACTGTAGCCTTGAGTCATATTCCAGCTAAGTTTGTTCTCATCAAGGATCCTCCCGCTCAGGCTTGACTGATGAGACATATTTCCATTGTTATCACGGTTAATACTGTAATTTGCCCAGGTTTGAGAGTTGGACATAAACGGCAGCGTATTCAACGGGAAGGACAGGTTAAAGTAAGCTGAGCGATCGGGGCGCTGCGACGCGTTGGCAAAGTTATAATTGAACGTCAGGCTGTAGCTGGCGCTGCCCCATGAAGAGTTCAGCCCCGTTTGCAATGACTTTCTGGCGTAACGACTATTGCGGTAGGTTTCTTTCGTTCCTGACAGAAATATCGTTCCCAGAGAACCCACTTGTTGAGACATATTTAGCTGTATTTTACTTTTTTTATGCTGCCGCAGATCAAAATAGTTTCCGCAAGGTTTTGTGGCCAGAGGATCACCTTCATCCTGCCATTCTGCCCGGTGACAGGATTGATTGCGCCAGCCGGACATCTCCTGACTGGCGGCTTCTTCCAGAGTGTAAAAACCCGCCGTGGAATAGCGGTAACCTGCAAGTTGGAAAGCCGTTCCGGTTGAATTCAAAGAATGAGCATACAAAAGACGCATAGAACGGCCCTGATATTTATCGCCGCTGGTTAGCGTGCTATTAGCCTGGGTGATATCCATTGAGAAGGCCCCCATCCTGCCCAGATTCAGACCTGCTCCTCCGAGAAGAGCGGTGTAGCGACGCGCAAGCTGCGTGCCGGTGTAGGCGGTAATATTATGCGTATAACCCCGCAGCAGGGTTCCCTGCAAAAACTGTGGATGCTCATAACCCCGGCGAGTGTTTTGATATCTTCCCGCGGTCAGTGAGTACTTGGTTTGACCTTCGCGTTGCAACAGGGGCACCGATGAGAAAGGAACCACAAAAGACGTTGTGCTGCCGTCCGCTTCGGTAATCAAAACATCAAGATCGCCACTTGAATTGACCGCATACAGATCGTTAATCGTAAACGCGCCGGGCGGAACGTAAGTCTGATATACGTCATAGCCGTTTTGGCGGACGATAACCTGAGCATTGGTCCGTGCATTGCCTCTGATCGTGGGGGCAAAACCACGCAGGCTGTCAGGATACATATTTTCATCGGTGGCAATCTGCACGCCTCTGAAACTCACCGTGTCAAACATATCTCCCCCTGTCGTCAGGTCTCCCAGCTGCACATGACTTTTCAACGGGATCACCGAACGTTCAGCCCAGGTTTGCTGACGCTGCCATTGGCTGTAACTGATGCCACGGCTGTGATACTCGTTCCAGCTGCGGTTGTCGCGTAAGCGCCATGCGCCTATATTTATTCCCGCGTTCAGATTTAAATAATGGCTGCGGCCCGTGCTGCCACGGCTCCGTTTCTGATTTCCACTCAAGTTGTAATCCAGCAGCAGCGCGTTTATCCCTTCATCCCATCTCTCGGGAGAGATATAGCCTTGCGCTTTGTGCTGCATATAGGCTTGAGGAATGCTGATATCAAAACGCATTTTTTGAAAATCAAATGAGGTGGATGCGTTTTTGATAAATTGGCCAGGAGAAAGACATGCCTCATCTGTTATTGCGTTAAGCGCGGCTAAAGCGTCAACGTTAACCCCCGCATCCGCTAAATCTGAGCGCGTCAGACAGGCCTGCAGGCCCGTATTATCTTTGACGTCTTTCGGTTGATGCTGTCCCACTTCCTGGTTGTCATACGCTGAGAAGACCAGCTCTTTTTCAGTCCAATAACGGTTGTTGACAAAAATTGAAACGCGATAAGTCCCTGGGATCTGCTGACCATTTTTAGTGAAACGGCTGAGATCTGCGACCATATCCAGATCGTTACCGATCAGCTCTGGGGCGAAATAAACATCAGCATTAACCCGCACAGAAAAAGAGCAGAGTATGAACAGAGTCAGAAAAAAAAAGCGCGAAACCAGCGTTCCTCTGACCAATGGCTTTAATAAATTTATTGTAGGCACGGGTTTTATAATCCCTGAACATAATAAAGATTTAGCCACAGGGTGCGCTTGATAAATTAACGCGTAAGGGAGGCACATATATTCGCTTGGGCGTTATCGGCCCAATAACGCTTACACCCTGCGGGTTTAACCTTAATCAAATTGGCAATCACATTATTATTACCGTAGCTGGGCCTTCATTTCTGGCGTGACTGCGCCAAAGTCATTAATCGTTCTGAACTTAACTTCATTATTGCTCAGTTTTTTTAAGGCGATATTTTCACTGGCGTAAGGCGCAATCATCCTGTCATCGAGTTTCTGGCCGCCAACGGTTATCTGCGCCAGCGTCAGGTAATAAGGTGTTGGATTTTCGATGGTTATCCCACTGCCCGTGCGCTGAAAGCGCATTTTTTCCGGGGCTTGGGCGGGAAGGAACGCCAGGCCTGATGGGCGATAGAACAGCTTAACGCGCGTTATTGCTGCCAGCATCAATACGTTTTGGCCAGAAATCTTCGACTTATCAACCGATGGGATGGACTTAACGTTGAAATAGTAAAGCGTTTCTTGCTCTTTATTTCGAGCAGCCCCGTTATAGATCAGGCGCAGAGTATTCTCGTTATTCGGGCCGCTAACGTAGAGTGGCGGAGCAACCACAAAATCATGGTTTTTTTCACCATTTGCATTTTCAACCCAAGACTGGACGAGAAAGCTGGATTTATCAGAGGTATTACGCAGCGACAGGGTGACCTGCTTACTTTGTTCAGGATAAATCACGCGCGTACCGGCAAGCGTTATTCCCCCCGCCAATGATGAATGCGACATGAATAAGACGAAAAATGTGATACCCCAGCAAAAAATATTTCGCATTGAAATAAAATACATATCCTAACCTTTTAAAATTTTTATGTATAAAGAGGTGCATGCCTGACCGGCATGCACAGCAGAACGTGACGTCAGAGGGTGCCCGTTGAGATTACTCGTAGTTAACGCTGAAATTGACTACGGCATTGGCGGAGCCGGCTACCACTGCATCACCCGTTGCGACGTAAGTCGCCGCAAATGGGATAAGATTGCTCCCGACATGCAGATTGTTGGAACTCGTCGCGGTCGTACCATTGATTTTCACCGGTACGTTATTTTGGCTGATTTGAATACCCACGTTTTTCGCCACGGACTCCCCGCTACCGTTTGCGTTCAACGATAGTGTGGAATCATCCCCCGCTGGCACACCATTAAAGACAATTGAGGCCTTGGTATAATTTGCCGTTTCCGTCGGGTTTGCGCCGGGAGGGGTCAGATCGCAGCCTGTCAGCTTGATATTAAAACCGACGGGTGATCCTGTGCTCCCTTTTTTCCCGAGTGAGTTCACGGCAATCTGCCCCAGGTTGACCATCTGTGAGTCGGTATCGTTATCGACCACACAAGGTGCAGAGACCACCGAACCGGTAAACTGGATCTTTCCACCGTCCACGGTCACTTTTTTGGGGGCAGCCGGATCTGCCTTCGCGTAAAAGGGTAAGGCACTCATAGTCAGTAATGAAACTAATGAAGCCAGCATGAAATGACTTTTCCCCATGATATTTCCTTTATTTTTACGTAGTGTTTTCCAAACAAATCAGCCAGTATTAGCTGATTACCAAATTTACCGTAGCGAATAAGCTGCGATAAAAACTATATTTTAAGTAGTTATACGGACCCGCTTGCCAGTGGAATGCAGCATGGTGAGTAGCGAATGTGATGTTGCATTTATATTTCAACCACACCGTTCTACATGGTAAACGTCATTTTAAATTTACAATCATAACGGGCGGTTTGACTTAGCGTGCGTCAACGGGAAGCGATATCCGTTGTCTGTTGTTCCGTTTTAACGATTTTTATTTTCATGTGAATATCCTTTCTGGACGTTTTTTTCCACTATGAGGACATTTCAAAAGCACTGTCGTTTAAAATTGGAAGGGGATTCTAGAGCGGATTGATCAATCGGGGAACTTCAAATTTTTAAGTTTATCTCTTTTATTGAAAAAGACATTTAATATGATTTATATCAATGATTTGTGTGATTATGCTTGCGCAATTTGTGAGATTGTATAGAGAAAAAAAGAGAAAATAAAAGCATCGGGAGATGGGGGGGGATCCCTGTATATCTATTTAGAGATTTTTCTTGGTAACGGCAGGGCGGTTTGAGAGGTAAACGGCTTAGTCATATCAAGCATCAGGACTTTATATATAACTGTCCATACGACAAAAAAACTATTAACCAGCGTTATTATCGTATCCGTTGATGGAGGCAGGCAGTGAGGCTCACGCCATGCGGAATGCAGGTCGCTATGGTTAATAACGAAAAAAATCTGCCGTATCAAGCATAGCAGGAATGGCCGTATGATATTCACATCGCCGCCGGCGGCTGTGTTATTTGCGAAACTTAATCACCCTAATTTATTGCAGGGAGTGCAGACGCTGACAATGCGTGGGGTGGGAATAAACAGGGGCACGTTGTGCCGTGCCCCTTCAGAGAGGTTATTCGTTAATACGCGGATGCTGATTAATAAGATGGGAGCGCTTCGCTTCCAGCTCGGTAATCTGATCGTTTATATCTTCGATTTTCTGTTCGATATTATCGTGATGTTCTTGCAGGATCTCTTTAGCTTCCGCCATATCTGAAGCCGCAGGCGTTGCACCGCGCAGCGGTAGATTAGCGGTTTCCTTCATCATGATCCCGGTCACCAGGCCAATCACTGCCACCACCATCAGGTAGTAAGCCGGCATATACAGGTTGCTGGTCGCTTCTACCAGCCAGGCAGCGGCGGTCGGCGTCAGGCCGGCAATCAGTACGGAGATGTTAAAGGCACTGGCCAGCGCGCTGTAGCGGATGTGGGTTGGGAACATGGCTGGCAGGCTTGATGCCATCACCCCGGTGAAGCTGTTGAGGATCACCGCCAGTATCAGCAGGCCGGCGAAAATCAGCCCCATTACGCCGCTGTTGATCAGCATAAAGCACGGAATTGACAGCGTCAGTAGCGCGATGCTGCCGATAATGACAAACGGGCGACGCCCGAATTTATCGCTCATCAGGCCCATCACCGGCTGTACAAACAGCATCCCCAGCATGATGGCGATGATGATCATCACACCATGATCTTCTGAGTAATGCAGGTTATGCGACAGGTAGCTCGGCATGTAGGTCAGCAGCATGTAGTAGGTCACGTTGGTGGCAATCACCAGACCGACACAGGCTAACAGGCTTTTCCAGTGTTTTGTCGCGATCTCTTTAAAGGAAACCTTCGGGCCATCGGCCAGTCCTTCGCGATCGCCCTGCTCCAGCTTGTCAACATGCTGCTGGAACGCCGGGGTTTCTTCCAGCGCGTGGCGCAGGTAAAGCCCGATGATACCCAGCGGTAGCGCGACGAAGAACGGAATACGCCAGCCCCAGTCGAGGAAGCTCGCCTCTCCGATAACGGCTGAAATCAGTACCACCAGTCCGGCACCCAATACGAAACCGGCGATAGAACCGAAGTCCAGCCAGCTGCCCATAAAGCCGCGCTTGCGGTCAGGCGAGTATTCGGCAACAAAAATAGAGGCCCCGGTATATTCTCCGCCAACCGAGAAGCCCTGCGCCATTTTACACAGCAGCAGTAGGATCGGTGCCCAGATACCGATCGAGTTATAAGACGGAATTAAACCAATACAGAAGGTACTGACCGACATGATAATAATGGTCATCGACAGTATTTTCTGACGGCCGTATTTATCCCCTAACGATCCGAAGAACAGACCTCCTAATGGGCGGATCAGGAAGGGAACGGAGAAGGTTGCCAGTGCGGCAATCATCTGTGTCCCTGGATCGGCTCCCGGAAAGAAAACTTGCCCCAGTGCATAGGCAACAAAACCATAAACGCCGAAGTCGAACCACTCCATAGCGTTGCCCAATGAGGCAGCTGTAATCGCCTTGCGTAATCTGGCATCGTCAATAATCGTGACGTCCTTTAACCCGATAGGCTTAACACGCTTCCTACGTAGTTTCATATGAAATACCCTGTAATTATCTGTTTTCCTGTTTAAAAACCCGTCATATTTTTCAGGCGCCGTGTTTAAAGCCTGAACATGTAGGGGAATAAAACTAACGACAAAATGCACCATCGTCAGGCACTGGCGACGTGCCAATGCGGTACGGCAGCGCACTCTGCCAGGTATCAGTATATCGTTTCTTCGCGTACTGACATAATTTCGCTAAGAAATCTCTGATGGCAGGTCAGAGAGGAGAGGTATCAGGAGGGGGGTTTTGTTCTATCCACACCATCAGCGCAGCGCTGGACAGAGGACGCGCGTAGTAGAAGCCCTGTATAAACACCACACCATGATTTTTAAGGTATTCCATCTGTAGCGGGGTCTCTATGCCTTCCGCTACTACCTGGAGTGCCAGCCTGTGTGCCAGCTGAATAATGGTATCCAGGATCGGTGTTTCCCCATCAGCGGATTCAATGGCGTTAACAAAACTTTTGTCTATCTTCAGATAGTCCAGCGGGAAGGTTTGCAGATAGGTCAGTGAACAGTGGCCGGTACCGAAATCATCAATCGCGACGCGAATGCCTTCACTGCGTAGCTCAGCCAGCCTATGTGCGACCAGATCGCCTTCGCTAATCAGGCTGCGCTCCGTCAGTTCCAGCGTAATGGTCGGCAAAAGATGGGCAATGTTCTGTGAGAACCCGCGAATGTCTTTAACAAAATCTTCGTGCTGAAGATGGTCCGCCGCCACGTTAATGCCGATATGAAAACCGGCGGGAACCTTCCAGCTGGCGCAATCTTTCGCGATCAGTTGCAGCAGATGCCGCGTCAGCTGGACGATCATGCCTTCTGCTTCGGCTGCGGCAATAAAGATATCGGGGCGTACCCAGCTTCCGTCGGAACGCTGCCAGCGCATTAGCGCCTCGACTCCGGCTAACTGACCGTTTACCAGATTACAGACCGGCTGATAATGTACCGAGAACTCGCCAAATGCCATTCCCCGCCGCAGTTCATCGCGGTATGAGCTGCGGCGGCGCAGCCAGCTGTTGGTCACGGCAACAAACAGCACCGAGAGGATCACCGCCATCGGCATAAAGGTGAGCAGCACCTGGCGCCAGTTTTGCAGCGTTTCGGTACGCGGGGCGGAAATGCTGATGGCGATCGGATAATGGCTGGAACCACTGTTAAATGTGCGCGTTTTCCAGTTCGCCTGCTGAGGGTTTAAGGGGGCGGCGTTGGCAATTTGGTAGCCTCCGCCAAACCGCATGGTGATGTGATAGCCAAGCTTGAGCCCCGTTGCCCGCATAAGGTCGATAAGATACTGACCGTCAACCACGGCATAGCTTCCTGTCTTGCCGGGTGTCTGGCGCATAAATATCACCGCAGGACGATCCTGAACACCAAAGGTACCGGCAAGAGAGAGCGTCCACCACGATTGGCCGGGCGCAGGGAGGGCGTGGCGGATCATACCTGCTACCGGGCCGCGGGTGGCACCAAAGGCCGAGGAGCAATATACCGTGTTGTCCTGGGTCAGACCGACGGAGCGGAAATAGGGATTGAGTGCGCCCAACTTCTGCAATTGAGAGCGGATATCTTTGCACGGCCGGTTGCTGAACGTTTGCAGGCTGTCGGTCATATCCCAGGCGAGATCGCTGATGTGTTCGGCCTGGCTTAACAGCGCGGCGGCGGTCATTTCCTGCTGGCGTGCCCCCGTCTGACGCGCCTCAATAAAGGTAAAAAACAGGCAAAGTAGCAGCGGCAGCAGGCCGGCCACCACCAGCCAGAGCCGCTCATGATTAGGCTTTACAAATGTTTGCAAGCAGTTCCCCTGTGAGCGCGCGGCGGCGCACGAATAGACCCTGGCGGCGGTAAAAAATCGTTATGAAAGCACTGATGATCCCCGCCGCGTGGCGCGGCGGAAACGATTTTGAGCATTATTTAACAGCAGTATAGCGTTACCGCCCGTGACGATCGCAATATATCCGATCTCGTCAAGGTCGCGGCTGAAGCCAATGGGCGATTGCCGCCACCATCATGATGGCTTAGATTGGTGCTTTAACCGTTATGGAAATCCGGCGATGAAAATAAGTGATATCCCTTTCGGCACCACAAACTGGTCTGAACTGGCGGTGACGAAGCATCCCGGCGAAACCGGCATGGCTTTTTGGCGTACCGCGCAGTTTGGAGATGTGCGCGTGAGGAGGGTGGATTACAGCGCCGGCTATCTTGCCGACCACTGGTGTCGTAAAGGACATATCCTGCTGTGCCTCTCCGGTGAACTGCATACGGAACTTGATGATGGACGCCTGTTTACCCTCTCGGCGGGCATGAGCTATCAGGTGGCGGATAATGCCGAAGCGCATCGCTCCTGGACTGAAAGCGGTGCGCAGCTGTTTATCGTTGATTAGCCCGCACGTGAGGTCCGTTTGGGTGGCCGCTTAGCGGGGAAGCCTTTGCTCACGGCCTGGCCGCCTGCGGCCGTTGCCGAGTAAAATGGCCAGTCTGCCGCCGCCCGGCGTGGTTTCCATCAGGATTTTACTTACGCTGGTCAACGGCACCGACAGCAGCATGCCGACCGGGCCAAGCAGCCAACCCCAGAAGATGAGTGACAAAAACACCACCAGGCTCGAAAGCCCGAGTCCGCGCCCTACTATCCGGGGCTCCAGCAGATTACCCAGCAGCATATGAATGCTAACAAACAGTGCGGCTACCAGCCCGGCGTCCAGCGGCGTGTTGAGCAGCAGTGCCTGTAATATCGGCGGAATTCCAGCCAGCACCGGGCCAATATTAGGGATAAAGTTGAGCACAAAGGCCACGATGCCCCACAGCAGGGCAAATTTGATGCCCAGCGCCAGCAGAGCCAGCCAGACCAGTACCCCTGTTATCAGACTGATGAGCGCTTTCAACGCCAGATAGTGCGTCACGCCTTTCAGCGCCTTGTGCAGTCCTGCGATATGAATTTGCGGGTTGATCAGCGCATAGCGCAGCTTGTACGGCAGATGATGCACCTCGATAAGCATAAAAATCACGGTCATGATCACCAGTACCAGCTGCGTCATGACGCCGGAAAACTGTTTCAGCATGGTCGTGGCCACATCCATCATCGCGCCGGGGTCAAGCCGCTGAACCAGAGATGAACTGGAGATATTCAAATGAAAACGGGCGGCGAGATGCTGCAACGTGCCGAGCTTCTGTGCTGATTGCGCCTGTAGCTGTGGATAGACTTCACTGAACTGCTGTAGCGAACCGGCCACCATGATGCCCACCAGCGTCAGTAGCAGCAGCATGACCACCATGACCAGGGCAATCGCCATCCCGCGGCGAACTCCACGGCGGATCAGCACGCTGACCAGTGGATTGATGACGATGGCAAAAAACAGCGCCAGTAAAAAAGGCACCACAATCTCTGCGGACAGCTTAATACCGGCAAGGATCACCACCAGCGTGGCAAGCTTTAGCAAAATATTCTGCCCGACGTTCTCCTGTGGCAATGAGTTCATTGCTCCTCCGTTCTCAACATATGCGCTGCAAGTGTAGCGGCTGTGAAAATCGGCTCGGTGACTTTAGGAATCGTCGCTATGTTGGCAGGTGTGATCGGCAGGGTGAGAATAGATGGGGGGATGGGTAACATCGGCCTTGCGCGCCAGCCGCGGCTTTCGCTGCGTGCTGGCGCCGGGTCTTGATTATGACGCTAAGGGTGAGCCCTGCAACAGCGCGAGGCTCTGGCGGATCTCGCGCTCAATATCTGCCGCCTGCCAGTTTTCCATCGCCGGGGAAAAAGGCTCAAAGGCATAATCGCCGCGATAGCCCATCTTCTCCAGGCGCTGTACCTGCCAGGCGCTGTTCAGCCGGTCTTCCGGGTGCAGCATCAGGCGCTGATCGTCGGTCAGTTCCTTGACCGGGCGCGTATCAACCACCCCTGACAGGTGAACCAGCCCAATCTGGCTAACATCAATTCCCTGGGTAAAATCCTGCTCCGCGCCTTCGTACAGGTGGTGATGAAAGCTATCGAGCAGGATTTTAAAGGGAACTTCCGCCTGGGCGATCAGCCGCTGTGCCAGACCGGCGGAGCGCAGAGAGCTGATCGGAAAGCCCAGCGGCTCCACCAGCCCACGGACCCCGTAGCGCGCAAACAGCGGTGCCAGCGTGCTCAACGCTTTTTGCGTCTCCTCTGCGGAAATTTTTGTGCCGTCATTCAGTGGGCACATCACCAGCGCACCGGCCCCGATGCCCTGTGCCGTCTGCAACAGGTTTTCGGCCCGATCCAGCAGTTCATTATCGATGCGGTTAAAGGGATACAGCGCATTGATAGTGACGATTTCCAGCCCATGTTCCTCTGCCAGTTTACGCACCTGCTGATGGGGCAGGTTATCGGTAACGCTGCTGCTTTTCATATCGTTACGCAGTTCAACCTTATGCAGACCCAGCCTGCTCACCAGCTGGAAAAAAGCGTCGATACTGAGTGCGGGGGCAATCTTACGGTTAATGCAAAAACGGGAGGGATCGATAGCCATAGCAGGGTTCCTGTTCAGTTGGCCGGCAAAGTGAAAAGTGGCACCCGTCACACGCCGATCGGTGCGGATGCCTGCACAGACAGTCGGTTGCTGTTATCTGTGCCATTAAGGAAAACATTTATTTCATTATTAGTGAAATATGAAATTTAATTTTTTAGATATATCTCGCAGATTTTCAGTGTTTGCGTGCGCCTACCCGCTTCATGCCGCATCCGTCAGGGGCGGTTGGCGTGTACCGGGCCAGATGACTGCCCGGCACGCCACGTTCTGAACCTTGCGCAAGGTTGGGATGAAAGAAATGCGATCGATTTCTCTAAAAACAAATTTTCTAAAGTTCGTTATTTGAAAAATTTGTTCCATTATCGTACTGTTTCTCTACGCATCAGGTTTTTGTCCGTCAAGGTAGCGTAAGGCAGTCACGCTGCGTGACCGGCAACGCCTGGCCGACATCACATCAAAGAGGCCAGAACATGACTATCACAGGAAATTTTATTGGCGGTAAAACCTCTCTTAGCGCCAGCAACGAAACCATCCCGATTTACGATCCGGCAAGCGGCAAGCCGGTGCGTGAACTGACGCAAAGCACCAGTGACGAAGTGGCGCACGCCATCAGGGTGGCCCATGAAGCCTTTGATAGCTGGTCGCGTACCTCTCCGCTGCGCCGTGCGCGTATTCTGTTTAACTTTAAAACGCTGATGGAACAGCACCGTGATGAGCTGGCTGAACTGATTGTCAGTGAGCATGGTAAGGTCTGGTCAGATGCGCAGGGTGAACTGACCCGTGGTCTGGAAGTGGTGGAGTTTGCCTGTGGTATTCCACACCTGATGAAAGGTGAAAATTCGGCCGATGTGGGAACGGGCGTCGACAGCTACTCGCTGATGCAGCCGCTGGGCGTGGTGGCGGGTATCACCCCGTTTAACTTCCCGGCGATGGTGCCATTGTGGATGTTTCCTATCGCGCTGGCCTGTGGTAACACCTTCGTGTTGAAACCGCCAGCGCTCGACCCCTCTGCCTCGGTGCGTATGGCGGAACTGTTAAGTGAAGCGGGTCTGCCGGATGGGGTCTTCAATGTGATCCACAGCTCCAATGAAAACGCTGAACAGCTGTATAAAGACGCGCGCGTTCAGGCGGTCAGTTTTGTTGGCTCATCCACCGTGGCTGAACATATCTACAGCACCGCCAGCGCCCACGGCAAACGCGTGCAGGCATTTGGCGCGGCAAAAAATCATGCCATCGTCATGCCGGATGCCGATCTGGATGCCACCGTCAACGCCATTATGGGCGGTGCGTTTGGTTCAGCCGGCGAGCGCTGCATGGCGCTGCCGGTGGTAGTCGCAGTGGGTGATGAGACGGCGAATAACCTGATTGCCGCATTAACTCCGCTGGTGCAGGCTCTGCGGGTGGGGCCGGGCATGCACAAGGGCAACGATGAAAATGAGATGGGGCCGGTCATCTCCGCCGCACATCAGAAGAAAGTCGTGGGCTACATCGACAAAGGCATCAGCGAGGGGGCAAGGCTGGTGGTTGACGGGCGTGAGATCCGCGTTGCAGGCCATCCTGATGGTTACTACGTTGGCGGCACGCTGTTCGACAATGTGACGACGGAGATGACGATCTGGCGTGAGGAGATCTTCGGGCCGGTATTGAGCATCGTGCGTGCGCCTGACTATCAAAGCGCGCTGGCGCTGGTAAACAGCCACGAGTTTGGTAATGGCAGCGCCATTTTTACCAGTAATGGCCACACCGGGCGTGATTTTGTGCGTGAGGTGCAGGCGGGAATGGTCGGGGTTAACGTTCCGGTTCCGGTGCCGATGGCTTTCCACAGCTTCGGCGGCTGGAAACGTTCGGTCTTTGGCGCGCTAAACGTACATGGCCCGGACGGCGTGCGTTTCTACACCAGGATGAAGACGGCCACGGTGCGCTGGCCGAGCGGTCAGAAAACCGTTTCTGAGTTCAGCATGCCGACGCTGGGCTGATCGCGGCGTTTATACTGCCGTTTCTGGTGAACTAAGGAGCTGATTTCTATGTCATTGCTGCACAAAGTTACCCCGCCGGATGCACAGGGGCGCATCCAGTATATTACCCCGGAGAGCGCCGGCTGGCGCTATGTCGGTTTTTCAGCGTACCGGTTGAAAAAAGGACAGTTGCTGACGCTGGAAAGCGGTGATAAAGAGCTGTGCCTGGTACTGGTCGCGGGCCTGGCCTCGGTGAAAACTCGCCAGGCCGAATTTCCGAATATCGGTAAACGCCTGTCCCCGTTCGAGCGTACGCCGCCTTACTCGGTTTATGTTCCGCCCGATGAACGGGTAGACGTGCTGGCGGAGTCCGATCTTGAGCTGGCGGTGTGCAGTGCGCCCGGCATTTCCGGCACACTCCCGGTACGCCTTATTGCACCGCAGGATGTCGGCGTTGAGCAGCGCGGGAAGGGGAACAATCAGCGGCGGGTACACAATATTTTGCCTGACGACAGGCCGGCGGACAGCCTGCTGGTGGTGGAAGTGTATACCGATGAAGGCAACACCAGCTCTTACCCAAGCCATAAGCACGACCGCGAAGATTCAGACCAGGAAACCTATCTGGAAGAGACCTATTACCACCGCTTCAACCCGGAACGCGGTTTCGCCATGCAGCGCGTTTACACTGACGACCGTTCGCTGGATGAGTGCATGGCGGCTTATAACCGCGATGTGGTGACGGTCCCGCGCGGCTATCATCCGGTAGCGACCATTGCCGGGTATGATAACTATTATCTCAACGTGATGGCCGGGCCGGTGCGCCTGTGGAAATTCAGCTGGGAAGAAGATCACGCCTGGATAAATAGCGCGGACTATCCGCGTAAAGGGTCATCCAGCGGGTAAAAGGGATGAAAACGGCGTGACGGGGCGGGTGGCCGGACGGGCTCACCCGTTTTTTTATGCCTCTGGCTCCCGGCGTGCATTGTTCAGCGCCAGCGATACGGCCAGCGTCTGTGCCAGGCACAGGGAGGCGACCTGGGAACGGAAACCGTCGACCTGCGCTTCACGCACCACAAAACAGACATCGCTGAAGGCGGCCAGCGGGCTGACCTGGCTGTCGGTAATCGCTATCTGCTGCGCACCGCGCTTTGCCCCCAGTTCCACCAGCTCGACCGCTTCGCGCGCATAAGGCGAGTAGCTGATGGCGATCACCACGTCTTTCGGGTTCACCATACTCAGCTGCTCGGCGAACATGCCGCCCAGCCCGTCGATCAGGAACGCACGCCGTTCAAGATGACGCAGGGCGTACGTCAGGTAGGACGCCACGCTAAACGAGCGGCGCAGACCGATAACGTAGATATTGTCTGCCTCATCAAGCAGCTTCACCGCTTTTTCCAGCTGTTCCGGATTGACCTGCATCGCCAGCTGTTGCAGCGCCTGAGCATTCACCATGCTAAACACGTTGAGGATTTCCGCCGGGCTTTCCGGGGCGGCAGGCGCTTCATCCGTTGCGGTCTGGCGGAACAGGCGTGCACGTTCGGTATAGCTGACGGTCTCTTCCATCAGGTGCTGACGAAACACCTGCTTCATTTCATTGAAGCCGCTAAAGCCAAAGGCGTTGGAAAAGCGGATCAGGGTGGAAGGCGGCACGTCTGCCTGCTGGGCAATGGAGGCGACGGTATCGAAAGCAATATTGTTGCTGTTATCCAGAATATAGCGTGCCACCTGCTTCAGGCGCTTACTCAGGGTATCGTAGCGATGACGGATATCGTCCTGTAACAGAGAAAGCTGGGTAGGATTATTGGCCATTAAGCGACTCGCTAAAAGAAAAGAAGATGTGCTGTAGGCCATTCTATCAGATGAACGATAAATTTCACTTGGTGAAGAAACCAGCAGCTTTTATTTCATCCGGTATGGGAAACAGTTCACAAAATCGTCGAGCGTGGCGCAAAATCATTCAGCAAGGGCGACTCCGCGCGTGAGCCGCCCGCTTTTGCTGTCTGACATGTCGGGGCGCGGGAGACATTATGGTGCCGGGCGTGCCTCACGCCAGTAGCCGATAAGCGTCAAATAGTTATTTTTCACTTTCGCAATCAGCGTGGCGTCATCCAGTTCGTTCTGTAGCCACAGGCGCGAAGGCTGGGAAAAGATAGTGCGACCGACCGCAAAGCCTTTGACCCAGGGCGATCGGGCAGCAGCGGCAAACCCGTTTTTCAATTCGGCTTCCGGGGCATCCAGGCCCAGAAGCAGTATGCCCCGACAGTGTGGATCCTGTTCTTCAATCAGCTCGCCAATAGCTTGCCAGCTGGCAGGTGACAATGGCGGCAGTTTCCACCAGTCAGGCTTAATGCCCAGATGGTAAAAGTGATTCAGGATCTGCACATAGTGTTTCTCATCCTTATCCGGGTTGCTTTCCGGCAGGATCACTTCCAACAGCAGCTCGTGTCCGGATTTATTACAGCTCTGCCACACGTCCAGCAGCAGCTCATCCTGGCGTTGGCGCATGTCCGCACCGTCTTGTGGATGGTAAAAAGTCAGGCATTTGACAACGTGCTCCTGCGGCCAGTCGACCAGTTGGGAGCCGATATTGCCATGCTCCAGGCGCAGCGGACGCGAGCCGGGAAGTTCAATCGGGCGAGCAATCCACCAGCCCGTGCCGGTGACCTCATTCAGGGCGGGCAGGCCATAAGTGGTATCGGCCAGAATGCCGCAGCGGCCGTTATCAAGGCCCGCTTCTTTTGCTGCCTCACGCGCAGCCCGCAACAGCAGACTTTTCAGTTCGGGAATGCGCGTATCATCCGCGCCCGCCTCCGTGGCCATATCGACCAGCTGCTTACGATGGTCGAAGGCGAAGATGTTGAGCTCGTGCCAATGCTGCTTACGGGTGGTAACGCGATGCAGATGGTTCAGGCGACCGTCGAGATCCGGGCGTTTCACCGCCTGTTGACGATCCAGGAAGTCGTCAAGCTCCTCTTTGGTCGGCATCGCCGGGGCACAGCCGTGACGCGATACCACCAGCGCCCCGCAGGCGTTGGCGTAACGGCAGGCCTGTTCCCAGCTTTCATCGTTAAGCCAGCCGCGCAGCAGGCCCGACATAAAGGCATCGCCCGCGCCCAGCACGTTCAGTACGTCAACACGCACGCCAGGTTGCAGTGTTGTTTGCTGCCAGCTATCCGGGATTTCGCCTTCAAACACCACGCAGCCCAGCGGCCCACGTTTGCATACCAGGGTGGCTTTCGTCGCCCGGCGGACGTTTTTCAGGGCGGTCAGGCTGTCCGTGCTGCCGCCGGCAATATGAAACTCTTCTTCTGTCCCTACCACCAGGTCGAAGTAGTGCAGCACGTCCTGCAATTGTTTTGTGACGTGAGCCGATTCCACAAAGCGGGTTTCACCATCGCCCAAAGAGGTTAGCCCCCACAGCACCGGACGGTAATCGATATCCAGCGCGCTGCGCAGGCCGTGGCGGCGTGCTATTTCCAGCGCTTTCAGCACGGCGGCACGGGTATCCGCATGCGACAGGTGAGTCCCCGTCACGGCAAGGGCGCGTGCAGAAGCGATATATTCTTCCCGAATATCGTCCGGCACCAGGCCCATATCGGCGCAGTTATCGCGGTAGAACACCAGCGGAAAGGTCTCCCGATCTTTTATTCCGAGGATCACCAGTCCGGTCAGGCGTTTTTTATCGGTAATCAGGCTCTGGGTATCGCAGCCGGCGCGCTGTAGCTCCTCGCGCAGGAAGCGACCCATATGCTCATCACCGACCCGAGCCAGCATCGCCGATTTCAGCCCCTGGATCGCCGTACCGTAGGCAACATTGCCGGAAGATCCACCCAGATACTTAGCGAAGGTGGTTTCATCTTCAAGGCGAGCGCCGATTTGCTGACCATAAAGGTCGACGGCGATACGCCCGATACAAATCACATCAAGTGGCTTCTGTTGTGTACCCATATCTGTTGTTTCCTCTGTTCTGCCCCCGGCATCCAGGCGGCTGCGGCGATATAAAGCACTATAGGAAATAAAAATTCCAAATTCAATTCGAAATGAAATTATTACCCCGAAAACGTGAGGGGGTTAAAACTCTGTGATACCAGACGAGATTTCACGCCGTCAGTCAGTTATTTCAGGTGAGTTCAGCGGCGTGCGCGGCGCGCTTTTCTGATGAATACCAGGCCGGTAAACATTCTGAAAAAAAACGATTTTTTCCGTTAATGATACCAGGGAAGATGATGGTTTCGTTTGGCACCTGTCTGACGCGTTATTTCTCCCGGTTACAGCGCATAATTTGATCTCTCTCGCATAATGAAATGTTTCTTCTGTAATGGTGTTTAGTGAAAAAAATATTTGTTTATAATTGTCTCACGTTTCACTTACCGCTGTTGCCGCCTGCCTCCGGTGTGGGCCTGGCGACAGAGAAAAGGAACAGCATATGGGCAAGATCAGATTAACCACGGCACAGGCACTGGTCAGATTCCTCGACAACCAGTACCTGTCGGTGGACGGCGTGGAAAGTAAGTTTGTTAAGGGCATATTCGCTATTTTCGGCCACGGAAACGTGCTGGGTTTAGGCCAGGCGCTGGAGCAGGACAGTGGCGACCTGGTGGTGTATCAGGGGCGTAATGAGCAGGGCATGGCGCATGCGGCGACAGGTTTTGCTAAGCAAAAGCTTCGCCGCGAGATTATAGCCTGTAGCTCGTCCGTCGGGCCGGGAGCGGCAAATATGCTCACTGCCGCCGCCACCGCCAGCGCTAACCGCATTCCCCTGCTGCTGCTGCCGGGGGATGTGTTCGCCAGCCGTCAGCCCGATCCGGTGCTGCAACAGATTGAACAGAGTCACGATTTAAGCATTAGCACCAACGATGCTTTTCGCGCCGTCAGCAAATATTGGGACCGCGTCAGCCGACCGGAGCAGCTGATGACGGCCTGTATTCATGCCATGCGCGTGTTGACCGATCCGGCGGAAACCGGCGCGGTGACCCTTTCTTTGCCGCAGGATGTGCAGGGCGAAGCGTATGACTACCCTGACTATTTCTTTCAGAAGCGCGTGCATCGCCTGGATCGCCGTCTGCCGACCGAAGGGCAGCTGCATGACGCGCTGGCGCTGATTACCGCGAAGAAAAAACCATTGATTATCTGTGGCGGAGGGGTGAAGTACTCCGGCGCGGGCGATGCTCTGCGCGCTTTTGCCGAACGCTACCAGATCCCGTTTGCCGAAACCCAGGCCGGTAAAGGCACGATCCTGTCTGACCATCCGTTAAACGTCGGCGGGGTGGGGGAAACCGGCTGTCTGGCGGCAAACCTGCTGGCGAAAGAGGCCGATCTGGTGATAGGCGTCGGCACGCGCTATAGCGACTTTACGACCGCATCAAAATGGATATTCCAGCATCCGGACGTCAGCTACCTCAATATCAACGTCAGCAACTTTGATGCCTGTAAACTGGATGGCGTACAGGTGGTGGCGGATGCGCGGGAAGCCCTGACTGCCATCGACAGTCGCCTGGCGGCCATCGGCTTCCGACATGCCTGGGGCGAAAAAGTGCTTCAGGCCAGGAGCCGGCTGCTGAAAGAGACCCAGCGCGTTTACTCGGCGGTTTACAGCGGCGACGATTTTATTCCGGAAATCGACGACGATATTGACCGTACCGCGCTATACGCCGAATTTAATCGCCTGACCGGCTCCTTTCTGACGCAGAGCAGCGTAGTGGGCACACTCAATGAATACCTGCCGAAGGATGCAGTGATTGTTGCCGCTGCGGGCAGTCTGCCGGGCGATCTGCAACGCATGTGGCGGACTAAAGATGACAACAGCTATCACGTCGAATACGGCTATTCCTGCATGGGCTATGAGGTCAATGCCGCGCTGGGCGTTAAGCTGGCGGAGCCGCAGCGTGAGGTTTACGCCCTGGTGGGGGATGGCTCTTTTATGATGCTGCACTCCGAGCTGGTGACCTCGATTCAGGAGGGCGCGAAAATCAACGTGATCCTGCTGGACAACATGGCCAACGGCTGTATCAACAACCTGCAAATGGAACACGGCATGGACAGTTTCACTACCGAGTTCCGTTTCCGCGATGCTGAAGGCGGCAGGCTGGACGGGGGACTGATCCCGGTTGACTTCGCGGCCATTGCGGCCGGTTACGGCTGTAAAACCTGGCGCGTGACCACGCTTGAACAGCTGCATGCGGCGCTGATTGCGGCGCAGAAAGAAACGGTATCGACGCTGATTGACATTAAGGTCCTGCCAAAAACCATGATCCACAAGTACTTAAGCTGGTGGCGCGTGGGCGGAGCCCAGGTCTCTACCTCGCCGCGCATCGACGCGGTAGCACAGATGCTGAATGAACATATCGACCAGGCGCGTGAATATTAACCGTTGATGCGCTTTATGTTTCAGATTGAGCGGGCGCTAACCTTATCACCCGACTTGGGTCGGTTAGCCTGATTTCTCCTACATAGTAAGGAAAGGCCATGACATTAAGACTGGGTGTAATCGGAACGGGCGCTATCGGGCAGGAACATATCCGCCGCTGTAGCAAAGTGTTGCAGGGAGCGCAGGTGGTTGCCGTCTCTGATATCAATGTGGAAGGGGCTAAAGCGGCGCTGGCCCGTATCGGTATTGACGCGCAGGTATTTACCGACGGTTACCAGGTGGTGAAATCACCGGATGTGGATGCGTTGCTGGTGACCTCCTGGGACCCGACCCACGAAGAGTTCACCCTGGCAGCCATCGCGGCGGGCAAGCCGGTATTCTGCGAAAAACCGCTGGCAATGAGTGCCGAAGGCTGCCGCCGTATCGTTGATGCTGAAATCAAGTTTGGCCAACGTCTGGTGCAGGTGGGCTTTATGCGCCCTTACGACAGCGGCTATCGGGCGCTGAAAAACGTCATTACCCAGGGAGAGATTGGTGAACCGCTGATGTTGCACTGCGCGCACCGTAATCCCACCGTCCCGGAGAGTTACACCACCGATATGGCCATCACCAACACCCTGATCCACGAGCTGGACGTGCTGCGCTGGCTGACCGAAGACGAATACAAATCGGTGCAGGTGGTGTTCCCGCGCTCCACCAGTAAAACGCACGGCAGGCTGCGTGACCCGCAGGTGGTGCTGTTCGAAACCCGCAAAGGTATTCGCATTGACGTGGAGATCTTTGTTAACTGCGCCTACGGCTATGATATCCAGTGTGAAGTGGTCGGCGAAAACGGCATCGCCAGGCTGCCGGAGCCGTCTGCGGTACAAATGCGTAAGGATGCCAGGCTGTCGACGGCGATCCTTACCGACTGGAAAGATCGCTTTATCGCGGCCTATGACGTTGAACTACAGGCATTTATCAATGACGCCAGCGCCGGAAAACTGAACGGGCCATCCGCCTGGGACGGTTATGCCGCCTCGGTAGCGGCGGACGCCTGCCTGAAAGCGCAGAACAGCGGCGGCGTAGAGCCGATTGAATTACCGCAGCGCCCGGCGTTTTATCGCTAAACCCGCTGTGTTTCTCTGCCTGCCGGCGGGGTAACGATGAAACACCGTACTGATTTATGACGGAGATTCTGATGAAAATCGCCTTTGACGTTGATGTCATTAAAGAGTTGGGCATCACTAAAATGGTCCACCAGGTGGCGGACTGGGGCTATCAATATATTGAGCAGTCGCCCCACCCGCAGATCAACCCGTTCTATAAACACCCTAAAGCCAGCCGTGAAATTATCACTGAGTATAAGAACGCGCTGCGCGCAACCGGGCTGGAAATCTCTTCCTATATTGTGGTTTACCGTTGGTCTGGTCCGGACGAAGCGCGCCGTCAGGCCGCCGTGCGTAACTGGAAACGGATGATAGAGATTGCGGTGGAAACCGGGGTGCAGGTGATCAACACCGAACTTTCCGGTAACCCTAATGAGCCTGAAATCTGTGAGGAGATGTTCTATCGCTCAATGGAGGAGCTGCTGCCCATCGTCGAGCGTGAAGGGATACGCATTGAAATCCAGTCCCACCCGTGGGACTTCTGTGAAGAGAATAATGAAACCGCCGATCTGGTGAAATCGTTTCGCAGTGATAACGTCAAATATCTTTACAGCGTGCCGCACACCTTTTTCTACGACAAAGGAAAAGGGGACGTGAGGAGCATGCTGGAGTACGCCGGGGCAGATCTGTCGCATGTGCTGATCGCGGACACCATGAACCACACCAAACACTGCCGCTACATCGTGAATCCGCCGGGCGTTGACGCCGTTGTTCATCAGCATGTTGGGGTGGGCGAAGGGGAAGTGGACTTTTCCACGCTGTTCCAGACGCTGCGCGAGATGGATTTTGCCAACCGCACTTATCCGGTCGGAGGCGAGTCGATTATCGCCTCTTCACTGTTCGGTTATCCGGAAAAAATGAAATATCAGGCGGTGGAAACGCGCGAGCTGATCGAGCGCGAGCTGCTGCGCAAATAACCGCGCGGCAGCCCGTGCCGCACGCTGAATCCTGGGGAACACGTATGGACAAAAATAAGGTCAAACTGGCGATTGCGCCGATCGGCTGGACTAACGATGATATGCCGGAGTTAGGCAAAGAGAACAGCTTCCAGCAAATTGTCAGTGAGATGGCGCTGGCGGGCTTTACCGGCAGTGAGGTAGGCAGTAAATATCCGCGTGACCCGGCGGTGTTGAAGCCGATGCTGGATATCCGTGGGCTTGAGATCGTTAATGCCTGGTTCAGCACCTTTTTTGCCAACGGCGACAGGGAAAAAACCCTCGATGAGTTTATCAATCATCGCGATTTCCTGCATGCGATGGGCGCGAAAGTCATCGGCTGTTCTGAGCAGAGTCTGAGCATTCAGGGCACGGCAAAAGCGGTACTGGAAGAAAAACCGCACTTTAGCGATGAACAGTGGCGGCTGACGGTGGAAGGCTACAACCAGCTGGCAAAACTGGCGGCCGAAAAGGGGATGACCGTTGGCCTGCATCACCATATGGGCACCGCGATCCAAACCTGCGCGGAGGTGGATCGCTTTATGGCGCAGACCCATGATGACGTGTACCTGCTCTTTGATACCGGCCACGCCTACTACTCGGAAGGTTCGCAGCAAGCCATGCTGGCCATGCTGGAAAAACACCTGGCGCGTATTAATCATGTGCATCTGAAGGACGTGCGCGACGAGGTGGTAGCAGAGGTGAAGGCACAGCGGCTGTCATTCCTGGAGGGCGTAAAACGAGGCACATTCACCGTGCCGGGTGACGGCGTGATTGATTTCGATCCGGTATTTAAAATCTTGGACGATTCCGGCTATAGGGGCTGGATGGTGGTGGAAGCGGAACAGGACCCGGCGCGGGCGAACCCGTTTGAATATGCGTTAAAAGCGCGCCGGTACATTCGCCAACACGCCGGTTTGTAATCACATGCAGAAAGCCGCCTTCACCGTTCGTGAAGGCGGCTTTTATACGCTTTCAGGCTATTTCAGCGTAATGGATTGAATAATACTTTCTGCTTCAGTCTGCGCCTGCTGCTGGTTATCGGCGGGCAGGGTGATTTGCAGGGTCATCAGCTTGCCGTCGATTTTGCCCAAGACCACGGAAGACCACGAGGACTGATTGTTGGCAGAGATCACGCTGTCCAACTGCTGTAACTGATGATCCTTCACGCTGATACTCTTGTTGGCCACCACCTGAAGCTGCGGATCGCGGCTGCGCTGCTGCGCTTCCAGGCGTCCCGCCAGGGTATCCAGACCTTCACTGCTGCTGTCGCCCTCAATAACAATAATCGCCTTCTGGCCAGAATTATCGGCATAAACGTGCATGTTATTGGCCTGGGTTCCGAGCTTACCGCTCTTATCACTCATCCCCGGCGGTAACGCAAAGCTCAGTTTGCCCTCCATCAGCGTGACGTTCTGCGCTGACTGGCTGCTGCTGGCGTCCTGGCCGTCAGCGGCTTTATCATTTTTGCCATCGCAGGCTGCGAGGCCCGTGACCAGCACTGCAATTCCGGCATATTTCAGTAAGTTACGCATCAGAGTCCCTTTTTAAATTGATCGCATGTCGCTAAGCATGGATACAAACGTATTCAGCGCATAAAAGCAATCCGCTGGTCGTGACAATATCACGACCTGAAGCCATCGGCTTGGTGCTTCAGGTCGGCAAGATATCAGACTAGCCGAAATTCACCTGGGGGCGATTAGATTTCTCTGTTAATTGCTTCAGCGTTGCATTCAGCAGCAGGCCGTAAGCCGGCAGGAAGAACAGCATACAGATGAGGACCTTAAAGCTGTAATCCACCAGCGCAATCTCAACCCAGTGCGTTGCCATAAACGGATCGGTGCTTTTATAGAAGGCGATAAAGAAGAAGGCCAGCGTATCGCTGATATTGCCGAGGAACATCGCCGCAGCGGGCGCTATCCACCATGCCGCTTTCTGGCGCAGGCGGTTAAAGACCTGGATATCCAGCACCTGACCGAGCGCATAGGCCATAAAGCTGGCGCAGGCGATACGCGCCACGAACAGGTTCATCTGTCCAAGTGTTGCAAAGCCCTGCCATTCACCCTGATAAAACAGCGCTGAAACCACGTAGGAGACAAACAGTGCCGGCACCATGACCGCCAGAATAATACGCCGCGCCAGCGGTGCGCCGAAAATACGCACCGTCAGGTCGGTCGCCAGAAAGATAAACGGAAAGCTGAAAGCACCCCAGGTGGTATGCAGACCAAAAATAGTGATCGGCAGCTGCACCAGGTAGTTACTGGAGAGGATGATCAGCAGATGAAACAGAGATAGCCAGACCAGCGCGTGCAGGCGCTGACGAGAACTGAATGCGAGCATATTGAGCCTTTTTATATGTTGTGGGGTGAGGGAACCCAGTCTTGTCCTTCATCTTTCACGCTGTGGCGTGTGAAATAGAGAGGATATGTACGATTTTGCGGCATATTACCGTTTTGGCCTGCCAATGCAACGGTTGATTTAAGCGCAAACGTTATCGTGGGGCGGAATGGTTGCACCTGCTTTGACCCAGGGTAAAATAGCGCAAATTTTGCTTTTTCCTGATTGAGATAACTATGAGCGACCCCTTCGCCAATCCTGACCAAACCCTTGATACCCAGGGGCTGCGCTGCCCGGAGCCGGTGATGATGGTGCGTAAAACCGTGCGCCATATGCAGGACGGCGAAACCCTGCTGATCATCGCCGATGACCCGGCCACCACCCGTGACATTCCCGGTTTTTGCCGTTTTATGGAACATACGCTGGTGGCACAGGCCGTCGACGCGCTGCCCTATCAATATCTGCTGAAAAAAGGCCTCTAGCCCGGCGCTGCGTTTCGCTCGTTATCTCTTAGCGAGCAGGCGCAGGGCGTTAGCCGTGACTAACGCCGTAGCGCCTGAGTCGGCCAGCACCGCCAGCCACAACCCAGTGATCCCCAGCAGCGTGGTGATCAGGAACAGGGCTTTCAGCCCGAGCGCCAGCGCAATGTTCTGACGAATATTGGCGTGGGCAGCCCGCGACAGGCGGATCATCGTTGCCAGCCCGGCGAGGCGGTTATGCGGCAGTGCCGCATCGGCGGTTTCCAGCGCCACATCGCTGCCGCTGCCCATCGCTATACCGACGGTGGCGGCTTTCATCGCTGGCGCATCGTTGATGCCGTCGCCCACCATCGCCACCGCCTGCTGCTGTTGCAGCGCTCTGATGGCGTTGACCTTATCTTCCGGCAACAGGCCTGCGCGGTAATCAATGCCCAGCCCGGCGGCGATCGCTGCCGCAGCACGCGGGTTGTCCCCGGTCAGCATCACGGCCTGAATATTCAGCGCCTGCAATTCTGCCAGCGCACCACGGGCATCGGCGCGCAGCGTGTCGCGCAGGGCGAAGGTTGCCAGCATTTGCCGTTCATCGTGCAGTATCACCACCGTATTGCCGCCATCTTCCAGTGCTTCAATCGCTTTACGCTGCGGGGCCAGTAATTCTTCAGACACTCTGTGCGGTGAACTTATAAATAGTAAGCGACCACTTACCTTTGCCTGTATGCCGCTGCCCGCCAGCGCACGCTGGTCGCTGGCCGCAGGGATCGCCAGCTGACGCGCATCGGCCGCCGCGACGATAGCCCGTGCTAAAGGGTGCGACGAACCTTGCTCAACGGCGGCAGCAACAGCCAGCAGAGAATTTTCATCGCTGCCGTCCAGCGCAGTAATGGCGATAAGCCGGGGTTTTCCCTCCGTCAGGGTGCCGGTTTTGTCGAAAGCCATCGTACGCACTTTGCCAAGACTTTCCAGCGCCGCGCCGCCCTTGATCAGCGCGCCACGACGCGCGGCGGCGGCCAGCGCCGAGGTTACCGCCGCCGGCGTGGAGATCACCAGCGCACACGGGCAGCCAATCAGCAGCAGCGTCAGCCCCTTGTAGATCCACGGTTGCCATTCCGCCGCCATCAGCAGCGGAGGTAGCAGCGCCACGACCAGCGCCAGCAACATAACGATCGGGGTATAAATACGGCTAAAGCGATTGAGAAAACGCTCGATTGGCGCGCGCCGCTCCCCGGCTTCTTCAATCAGATGCAGGATGCGGTCAATCGCGCTGTGGCCCGGCTCTGACATCACCTCCAGCTGTACCAGACGGTCAACGCTCATGCTGCCGGCGGCGATAGCGTCATTCCGTTGGCGATCGACCGGCACCGATTCCCCGGTCAGAGCGCTTTCATCAAAGCTGGCAAACGGCGTCAGCAGCTTCGCGTCGGCAGGCAAACGGCCTCCGGCGGCTACCTCAATCACGTCACCCGGCCGCAGGTCGCTTACCGCAACGTTTTCACGCTGGCCGGAGCGAACTCGCAGCGCCTGGTCAGGTTTCAGGGCCATCAGCGCGGTCACCCCCTTGCGCGCGCGGCCGGCGGCAAATGACTCCAGCCTTTCGCCGAGCGTAAACAGCAGCAGCACCATCGCCGCTTCTGCGGTCGCGCCGATAAACAGCGCGCCAACGGCAGCAACGCTCATCAGCGTTTCAATGCTGAACGGTGAGCCGCCGCGTATCAGGCGCAGAGCACGATGCGCCACCGGCCAGACGCCAACCAGCGTGGTAAGGGTAAAAGCCACATTTCCCGCGCCGGGATGGAGAGTCCCGAGCAGCCAGCTGGCCGCCATCAGCAGTGCCAGCAACACCGCGCTGCGGTTTTCCCGCCAGAAGCCGGCTTCAGCGGCGGCTGCTGCCGCATGACTGCGCCGGAGGCGGAAGCCAACGCGTGCGACGGCCCGTTCGACCTCGCTGCGCACATCGGCGCTGGCATCGACCAGCAGTTTTTCGCTGACAAAAACCACGCGAGCTGCGCGAACGTTGGCAAGATTTTTGACGGCGGTTTCAACTTTTTGCGCGCAGCTCGGGCAGTCCATGCCCTGTACCTGCCAGCTAAAGCGGGCGGTTTGCGCCAGCCTGTCGCCCTCTTCATCGGGGGGATCCGCCGGACTACAGGCGGTATCGCCACAGCAGGGCGCGTCTGCACCGACGGCGGTAACTTTTTTGATAACGGGGCGCGAGCGGGTCGCGCATCCATGCTGTTTGCGGGCGTGGTGGTGACCACAACCACAAGAAGAGTGCTGCTGCATAACGCCTCCTGGCCGATAGCGGCGGGCACCAATACCCGCCGATAGCCATCTTACACTCTGGATTCAACTCCAGAGTCAAGCGTATTGAGTCATTGCAGCCACAGAGAGCGAACGATCATAAAGTGACCGGCGAAGTAGCAGGCGGCGATCATCGCGCTGTCAGCGCTGAAACGGCGGCGGAAATGACTGATGAGCCAGACAATATTGCCCAGCAGCAGCAGGCCGGCCCCGGCCATTAAGGTAAAGCTGTAGTCGCTCGGGCGGAAGAAATACTGCTCGGTGCTGAGCCAGACCATCAGCAGCGCCATACCGATCAAGGTACAAATCGGCCAGCGCAGCTCTTCCAGCCGGGTCCAGACGGTAGCCAGTACCAGCGCGCCGATAACCAGCAGCGTGAGCGGTATTGGCCAGTACAGGGCAATCGTCATTTGGCTGGCGAAACAGAGCGTGTAAAGCAGGTGCGACAGGAAGAATGCCCCGATGGCATACAGCATGCGTTTGTTGGGCAGCAACGTCAGCGCATCACCTGCCAGCGTGGCGATCAGTCCGGCCAGGATCAGGTAATCGGTCGTTTTTAACACCGGCGCTTGCCAGGCCCAGGCCAGCATCAATAGCAGGGTAACCGGTTTAAATACCCAGCGTTGCCACTGCGGGCCGCGATAGGAAGCGTCCACATACAGCCAGCCGGAAAAGAGAACGGCAAGAAAAGACCAGATCATATGTTGTCCTTGTAGATGAAGAACCCGACAAAATCATTCCCAGTGTAGGTTAATGACCAACGATGTGACAATGAGATGGCTCTGCTTGTATGCTGATAAGCGCGCTCTGCAACCCAACAATTTTTATATTCAGTAGGATGAATGTCATGAAGCCGCCCATTTTCCTGTTGCTCGTATTGGTCATTATCGCCATTTTAGCGACCCGTCAGTTTATCAAACAGCGCCGTGAGGTGGCGGTTAACGACGCCACGCCGCTGCGCAGCCTGAGGGTAGAAGTCAAGAGCAAACGGGAATATCCGGCCGCCAATCGTCGTTCACGCCAGCGTGAGCATCTTCCTGTTGAAGAGATGCGTTATGAGGCCTGGTTTCATCCGTTGAACGAGGCCGGTGACTTTAAGCTGGAACTGAAGGCCGGGGATTACCATCAAATGGATAAGGGCACGCTGGGCGAGCTGCGGTTTAAAGGAACGCGCTTTGTGAGTTTTAAGCCGGACGCAGAAGTCCGGCGAAACTGATTAGCGTTTGGGAAAGTTCTTTTTCTGCCAGGCGAGCAGCTCAAACACGCCAAAGAAAAAGATTTTGGCCTGCGTCAGGCCGCTGAGTTTAGCCGACCCCTGTGGCTGAGTGGTGCGCATCAGCACCAGCTGCAGGCCGTGCATGATCGTCATAAAGAACAGCGCGACGTTAACAAAATACGTTAGCGGCTTCGGGAAGGGGTGTATCACGTTAAGCAACAAAAAAGCCCAGACGAATACCATCAACAGACGGCCTGCATTAATTAACATCTGCGTTATCCTCGTTTTCCGTGTGACGAATATACAGGCGGTAAGCCACCTGACCGGCGATCTTTTCACGATGCAGCTGCCAGTTTACCGGCACCGGCGGCAGGCCGTTTTCGACTTCGCTTTCGACATAGATCAGGGATCCGTCGGCTAACCAGTCGTTGTTCTCCAGCAGCGTAAGCGTTTGTTCAAGCAGCCCTTTGCGAAACGGTGGATCAACAAATACCAGATGGTGAGGCTCACCCTTTTGGGCCAGGAACTGCAACGTATTGCGATGAATAACGCGTGCGTTTTTCGCCCCGAGGGCCGCAAGGTTTTTTTCCAGCTGCTGCGCCACCGGTCGCTCCAGCTCCAGCAGCGTGGCGCTGGCGGCATGGCGCGACAGCGCTTCCAGGCCTAACGCGCCGCTGCCGGCAAAACAGTCAAGGCAGTTTGCCTGCTGGATATCCGCAGCCAGCCAGTTAAAAAGCGTTTCACGTACCCGATCGGTCGTGGGGCGCAGGCCCGCGCTATCGGGAACCGTTAACTTGCGGCCACGCCACTGACCACCAATAATGCGTATTTGCCCGGCTGCGCCGCTGCGGGGTTTTTTATTCATCTTGCTGAACTCTTAATAATTTGTTGCATAGTTTAACGGGCTAACCGCGTTGAGGAAACGTAAAAGGGTGCTGTAATGCGCTTTGCAGAAAGTGGTAGACTACGAAACTAATCGTTAAATCGCTGTACCCGCCATATTTCAAGCTGCAGAGGCGTTGGCCGTTGGTGTTGATACACATGGTCAACCGGGGTTAACTCATCAGGAACCCCGCGTTTACCGCTATCCTGCACCTCGAATTATTCAGGGCATAGCTTATTTTTTCTGACAGAACGGTTTTCCCGCGAGGAGTGTGGTTGCACCATGGCAAAGAATAAAAAACGTGGCTTTTTTTCCTGGCTTGGCCTGGGGCGTGACGAAAAGACGCAGCAGGAAGAGGTAGAGGTAAAAGAAACGTTAGAACAGCAGCCTTCTGCCGACACGCCAAATGCTGATAATGCGCATGAGGCTGAACGGCCGGTAGACGAGGCCGCAGCGCCAGCCGGTTCCATGCCGGTGACTGAACCTGTGGTGCTGCCAGCGACCGAGGTCGAGGGATCTCCCACGGCGCAGAGCGAAGCAGAAGTAATTGATGAGGCGCAGCTGGAAGCATTAGCGCTGGCTACCGAACCGGTTGATAAGGCGCTGGCGGAAGAAGTCGCGCAAGAGCCGATTGTTGTTGAACCCGAAGCCGTAAGCGACATTCTCGTGCCAGAGCCAGAGCCAGAGCCAGAGCCAGAGCCAGAGCCAGAGCCAGAGCCAGAGCCAGAGCCAGAGCCAGAGCCAGAGCCAGAGCCAGAGCCAGAGCCAGAGCCAGAGCCAGAGCCAGAGCCAGAGCCAGAGCCAGAGCCAGAGCCAGAGCCGGCCACGGAGCAAGAGCGCCCGAGCAAAGAAGGTTTCTTTGCTCGTTTGAAACGCAGCCTGGTCAAAACCCGCACTAACCTCGGTTCCGGGTTTATCAGCCTGTTCCGCGGCAAAAAAATCGACGACGATCTGTTTGAAGAACTGGAAGAACAGCTGCTGATTGCTGATGTTGGGGTGGACACCACTCGCCGTATCATCGGCAACCTGACGACTCAGGCTAGCCGAAAGCAGCTGCGCGATGCTGAAGCGCTTTATGGTCTGCTGAAAACCGACATGGCCGAGATCCTGGCAAAAGTTGAATCGCCGTTAGATGTCAGCGGTAAAACGCCGTTTGTTATTCTGATGGTCGGCGTAAATGGCGTAGGGAAAACCACGACCATCGGTAAGCTGGCGCGTCAGTTCCAGGCCGAAGGCAAATCGGTGATGCTGGCTGCCGGGGATACCTTCCGCGCTGCTGCCGTTGAGCAGCTTCAGGTGTGGGGGGAGCGTAACAATATTCCGGTGGTGGCGCAGCATACCGGTGCCGATTCCGCATCGGTGATTTTTGATGCCATCCAGGCGGCAAAAGCGCGGCATGTTGATGTACTGATCGCCGATACGGCCGGGCGTCTACAGAATAAGTCGCACCTGATGGAAGAGCTGAAAAAAATTACCCGCGTGATGAAGAAGCTGGACGACAGCGCGCCTCATGAGGTGATGCTGACGATTGATGCCAGCACCGGACAGAATGCGATCAGCCAGACTAAACTGTTCCATGAGGCCGTTGGCCTGACCGGGATCACCCTGACCAAGCTGGACGGTACGGCAAAAGGCGGCGTGATCTTCTCGGTAGCGGATCAGTTCACTATTCCTATTCGCTACATTGGCGTTGGCGAAGGCATTGAAGATTTACGCTCGTTTAAGGCTGACGATTTTATAGAGGCACTTTTTGCCCGAGAGGACTAATTAGGATGATTCGCTTTGAAGAAGTCAGTAAGGCTTATCTCGGCGGTCGGCAAGCGTTGCAGGGGGTGGATTTCCATCTGCGTCCAGGCGAAATGGCGTTTCTGACCGGACACTCCGGGGCAGGGAAAAGCACCTTGCTGAAGCTGATCTGTGGCATTGAACGCCCAAGTGCCGGACATATCTGGTTTGGTGGTCATGATATCAGCCGTCTCAAAAGCCGGGAAGTCCCGTTCCTGCGCCGGCAGATTGGCATGATCTTTCAGGATCACCATCTGCTGATGGATCGCTCGGTGTATGACAACGTGGCCATTCCGCTGATTATCGCCGGGGCCAGCGGTGAAGATATCCGCCGCCGCGTTTCTGCGGCGCTGGACAAAGTTGGCCTGCTCGATAAAGCAAAAAGTTTCCCCATTCAGCTTTCTGGCGGTGAGCAGCAGCGCGTTGGCATTGCCCGTGCGGTGGTGAACAAGCCCGCGGTACTGTTGGCGGACGAACCCACGGGTAACCTCGACGAGGCGCTGTCTGAGGACATATTGCGCCTGTTCGAGGAGTTTAACCGCGTTGGCGTCACGGTGCTGATGGCCAGCCATGATATGGGGCTTATTGCCAGCCGCAACTATCGGCAGATGACCCTAAATAAGGGTCGTTTGCACGGAGGTCATCGTGGTGAATAAACGCAATCCTCGCGCTTCAGCGCCAAAAACGGCGAAGCACAAGCAGCCATCAAAAAGCAAAGCGCTTAAGGGCGGCTGGCAGGAACAGTGGCGCTACGCGATGCACGGTTCGCTGTCAGATCTGTGGCGTCAGCCGCTGGCAACGCTGCTCACGGTGATGGTCATTGCCATCTCTCTGACGCTGCCGAGCGTCTGTTTTATGGTGTGGAAGAACGTCAGTCAGGCGGCAGACCAGTGGTATCCCGCACCGCAGCTCACCGTCTACCTGAGTAAAACGCTGGATGACGACGCGGCCGAAAACGTGGTGGCGCAGCTTAAAAAAGAGGATGGGGTCGATAAGGTCAACTACCTGTCGCGTGAAGAGGCGATGGGTGAGTTCCGCAACTGGTCTGGCTTCGGCGGAGCCATGGACATGCTGGAGCAGAACCCGTTGCCGGCCGTGGCGATTATCACGCCGAAGCTAAACTTCCAGAATTCGTCGACGATGGATAACCTGCGTGACCGCGTGTCGAAGGTGCAGGGCATTGATGAAGTGAAGATGGATGACAGCTGGTTTGCCCGGCTGGCGGCGCTCACCGGACTGGTGGGCCAGGTGGCGGCAATGATTGGCATCCTGATGATTGTTGCGGTGTTCCTGGTGATTGGTAACAGCGTGCGCCTGAGCATTTTTGCCCGCCGCGACACCATTAACGTGCAAAAGCTGATCGGTGCAACCGACGGTTTTATCCTGCGCCCGTTTTTATACGGCGGGGCACTGCTCGGTTTTAGCGGGGCATTGCTGTCACTGGTGCTGTCAGGAGCGCTGTTATTCAGGCTGGAGTCGGTGGTAACACAGGTGGCGTCGGTGTTTGGCACTTCTTTTGTGCTACACGGGCTGGCGTGGGATGAAAGCCTGCTGCTGCTGCTGATTTCCGCCATGATTGGCTGGGTTGCAGCCTGGCTGGCGACGGTACAACATTTACGCCGATTTACGCCGCAGTAATCCCTTCACATGTTTTTTGCTATAATCTTCCTCTGCTGCGCGAAGCTGCGGCGCAGAGGAAGGTCAGCCACCGTGGCCTCCCCCGCCGTGCTGCCTATGGGCACGCGTCACGAAAACGGTTTATAAAATATCCACCGATGAAATTGAACTTGTGGATAACTTTAGCGTCTACTGATTAGAAAATGATGAAGTCGTTAGCACAGATTGTGTTTAATTTTACCGTCTGTTCACGTAGTCTTGTGGACGGTTCATGGATTGACGCCGCAATCATGTATAACAAAGAGAGGGTTTGAATGACCAAAGAAATGCAAACTTTAGCTATTGCTCCTTTAGGCAACCTGGATTCTTACATCCGGGCGGCCAATGCCCGGCCTATGCTGACGGCAGAAGAGGAAAAAGCGTTGGCTGAACGGCTGCATTACCAGGGCGATCTGGAAGCAGCTAAAACGCTGATCCTGTCTCACCTGCGCTTTGTCGTTCATGTCGCTCGTAACTACTCCGGTTACGGACTGCCGCAGGCAGATCTGATCCAGGAAGGTAACATCGGCCTGATGAAAGCCGTACGCCGTTTTAACCCGGAAGTGGGCGTGCGACTGGTCTCCTTTGCCGTGCACTGGATCAAAGCCGAGATCCACGAGTACGTGCTGCGCAACTGGCGTATCGTGAAGGTCGCAACCACAAAAGCACAGCGCAAGCTGTTCTTTAACCTGCGTAAAGCCAAGCAGCGTTTAGGCTGGTTTAACCAGGATGAGGTAGAAATGGTGGCGCGTGAGCTGGGCGTCAGCAGTAAAGACGTGCGTGAAATGGAATCGCGCATGGCCGCACAGGATATGACTTTTGACCCCGCGCCGGATGACGAAGGCGAAGGCCGTTCGATGGCGCCAATGCTTTACCTACAGGATAAATCCTCCGACTTTGCTAACGGCATTGAGGAAGATAACTGGGAAGATCACGCCGCTGACAAGCTGAACGATGCAATGCAGGGGCTGGATGAACGCAGCCAGCACATCATTCGCGCTCGCTGGCTGGACGATGACAACAAAACCACGCTTCAAGAGTTGGCCGATCGCTATGGCGTTTCCGCTGAACGTGTACGCCAGCTGGAAAAGAACGCGATGAAAAAACTGCGCGTGGCTATCGAAGCGTAACGCTGCCGTCTGAGCATAAAAACCGCCAGCAAGGGCGGATAATAAGATGCGCACCCACACCCTGTGAGCGATAAGCTGACAGGGTGTTTGTATTTTCAGGGCTTATTGAGCGCGGCATAACTGCCCACGGTGACGCCAGCAGTGTTCAGGCAAGCCAGCATTAATCAGCATCCGTGTTGTAAAATGACCGGGCTATAGTTTTCTCATGCTGCCCGGGGCAGGCATCATGGCATCCTTTTTTCCTTTCATATTTTAGCAGCCAAAACCCACTCATCCGCCCGGCGAACAAATCCGGCGCTTTGCATAAAGGCGCTAATCACCGCAGGGGATGATGACCCAGCAGCGGCAACCGACCAGTGCTCAACCTGTGGATTCTGTGCCTGAATATCTTCCAGCAGGTACAGGCCAACGCCGCGTCTGCGGGTCACCTCGCGCACTTCCAGCTGCGATATTCGTGCCCGTGTATTTGATATCAGCACGATGGCTGCTCCAAGCAGGCGATCGTTAAAACGTGCGGCATACAGCTGATGATGCTCATCCAGCCGGGCAGTCAGCGCATCAATATCGCTTTGCGGCCAGATTTTGCGTATATCGCTACGATCCTGTTCAGATAACTGTTGCAGGCGGATGATAGTCAGTTTCATTGAATAGCCCGATGCTGAGAAAGGCATATTGTAACGAAGTTGACCAGGCTTAAGCGTTTTTGTTTTCTGGACGAAAACGAGGCGATATGCGGAAGGTAATCAGCTTTACCGAGTAAATCTATATTGGTTGCTATTTGTCCAGCATAATACGCTATTTAACCGGCTAAAATACCATCTATTGTGCCAGTGCATTATCCTGACAACTCCGCTCTCTACTGAATATGAAGGTTGATTTACAGCAGAAAATTCCTGTTTAATGACCTGATATTAAACATATATTGACAATAAATGCTGTGAATCGTGCTAAATGACTAAAACATAAAGCGTTATCGCAGATGTAACGGCAAATAATAAATAAACCGCAAGATCCCGCGCCGCAGCAAGGCGGCATGACGTTGATTGAGGAACGCCATGTCCAGAGTGACACAGGATGTCAACGCCGCTGCGGTTTCAGGATCTGAAGGCGCAAACACAACAGGTGGGGAAGTGAAAATGAAAATCTCTAAAGGTCGTGCGTTACTGGCCAGCTGTATGGCGCTGGTCATCAGCCAGGCGGCGCTGGCAAAAGACATCAAAGTGGCGATTGTTGGCGCTATGTCCGGCCCGGTGGCGCAATACGGTGATATGGAGTTCACCGGTGCCAAACAGGCGATTGCGGATATTAATGCCAAAGGCGGCGTGAACGGCAATAAGCTGGTTGGCGTGGAATACGACGATGCCTGCGATCCAAAACAGGCGGTAGCGGTCGCCAACAAGGTGATCAATGACGGTATCCGTTACGTGATCGGCCATCTGTGTTCCTCTTCTACTCAGCCGGCGTCAGACATCTATGAAGATGAAGGCGTGCTGATGATTACGCCAGCCGCGACCGCGCCGGATCTCACGACCCGTGGCTATAAACTGATTATGCGCACCACCGGTCTGGATTCTGACCAGGGCCCAACCGCGGCCAAATATATTCTTAGCGAAGTTAAGCCGCAGCGTATTGCCGTGGTTCATGACAAGCAGCAGTACGGTGAAGGCCTGGCGCGTTCGGTGCAGGACAGCCTGAAGAAGTCAGGCGGCAACGTGGTGCTGTTTGAAGGTGTCACCGCCGGTGATAAAGACTTCTCAACGCTGGTGGCACGTCTGAAGAAAGAGAACGTCGATTTTGTTTACTTTGGCGGTTACTACCCGGAAATGGGGCAGATCCTGCGTCAGGCGCGGGCTGCCGGTCTGAAAACCCAGTTTATGGGCCCGGAAGGCGTGGGTAACTCCTCTCTGTCCAATATTGCGGGAGCGGCTTCGGAAGGCATGCTGGTGACGCTGCCAAAACGCTATGATCAGGTTCCGGCTAACCAGGCCATCGTCGATGCGCTGAAGGCGAAGAAGCAGAACCCAACCGGCCCGTTTGTCTGGACGACCTACGCAGCGTTGCAGTCCCTGACGGCTGGAATGGAGCGCAGTAAAAGCGAAGAGCCAGCAGATATCGCGAAGAACCTGAAGGAAGGCGCAACGGTGCCGACCGTCATGGGCGACCTGAGCTGGAACGAGAAGGGCGATCTGAAAGGCTTCGAGTTTGGCGTCTTCAAATGGCACGCGGACGGCTCTTCAGACGCCGTTAAGTAAGCCGGGTTATTCTGGCAATAACGCCCGGCGAACCGTGCCGGGCGTTTTTGTTACCCCCGATCGGGGACAGGTAAGGGTTGATAGTATGTCCGAGCAGTTTCTCTACTTTCTGCAGCAAATGTTCAACGGCGTCACGTTGGGCAGCACCTATGCGCTGATCGCCATTGGATACACGATGGTGTACGGCATCATCGGCATGATCAATTTCGCCCACGGCGAAGTGTATATGATCGGCAGCTACGTTTCGTTTATCGTCATCGCCGCGCTGATGATGATGGGCATCGATACCAGCTGGCTGCTGATCAGCTGCGGCTTCGTCGTCGCGGTGGTGATTGCGTCCTGCTACGGCTGGAGCATTGAGCGCGTGGCGTACAGGCCGGTACGATCCTCCAAGCGTCTGATCGCCCTGATCTCGGCGATCGGCATGTCGATCTTCCTGCAAAATTACGTCAGCCTGACGCAGGGCTCGCGCGACCTGGCGTTGCCGAGCCTGGTGACCGGGCAGTGGACGCTGGGCGTCAGTAACGGCTTCGCCGCGACTATCTCCACCATGCAGATGGTGATTTGGGGCGTCACCTTCCTTGCCATGCTGGCTTTAACGCTGTTTATCCGCTATTCACGGATGGGTCGCGCCTGTCGCGCCTGCGCTGAGGACCTGAAAATGGCCAGCCTGCTGGGGATCAACACCGACCGCGTGATCTCACTGACCTTTGTTATCGGCGCGGCGATGGCGGCGGTGGCTGGCGTGCTGCTGGGCCAGTTCTACGGGGTGATCAACCCGTATATCGGTTTTTTGGCCGGGATGAAGGCCTTTACCGCCGCGGTACTTGGCGGCATCGGCAGTATTCCCGGCGCGATGCTGGGCGGGCTGATCCTCGGTATTGCGGAAGCGCTCACCTCCGCCTATCTCAGTACCGAATACAAAGACGTGGTGTCATTTGCGCTGCTGATTGTGGTGCTGCTGGTGATGCCAACCGGTATCCTCGGGCGTCCGGAGGTTGAGAAAGTATGAAGAAGCTCAATCTGCTTAATGCCGTCGCATCAGCACTGATGCTGCTGGTGCTGGCAGCGTTCTTTATGGGGCTGCGCCTCAACCTCGACGGCACGCATTTGGTGGTGAATAACGCCGGAGAGGTACGCTGGAACTGGATCGCCGTGGGCTGCGGCGTGGTGTTCCTGTTCCAGCTGCTGCGCCCGCTTTTGCATAGCGGTCTGAAAAAAGTGTCCGGCCCGGCGCTGATGCTGCCGGGTATTGATGGTTCAACGGTTAAGCAGAAGCTGCTGCTGCTGGCGCTGATCGTTGCCGCCGCGCTGTGGCCGTTTCTGGTCTCACGCGGCACGGTGGACATTGCCACCCTGACGCTGATTTACGTCATGCTGGGGCTGGGACTGAATGTGGTGGTCGGCCTCTCCGGGCTGCTGGTGCTCGGCTACGGCGGCTTCTATGCCATCGGCGCTTACACCTTCGCGCTGTTAAATCACTACTACGGCCTGGGGTTCTGGCAGTGCCTGCCGCTGGCGGGGCTGGTCGCGGCGGCCTTTGGCCTGCTGCTCGGCTTCCCGGTGCTGCGTCTGCGCGGTGACTACCTGGCGATTGTGACGCTTGGCTTCGGTGAAATTGTGCGCATTTTGCTGCTCAACAATACCGAAATAACCGGTGGGCCAAACGGCATCAGCCAGATCCCCAAACCGACCTTCTTTGGGCTGGAATTCAACCGCAGCGTGCGCGACGGCGGCTGGGATACCTTCCATCACTTCTTTGGCCTGCAGTACGATCCGGGCGACAGGATTATCTTCCTGTATCTGGTGGCGCTGCTGCTGGTGGTCATCACCCTGTTTGTGATCAACCGACTGCTGCGTATGCCGCTGGGCCGCGCCTGGGAAGCGCTGCGCGAGGATGAGATCGCCTGCCGCTCGCTGGGCCTTAGCCCAACGCGGATTAAACTGACCGCCTTCACCATCAGCGCCGCCTTTGCCGGTTTCGCCGGTAGCCTGTTTGCCGCGCGCCAGGGCTTTGTCAGTCCCGAGTCCTTCACCTTTGCCGAATCGGCTTTCGTGCTGGCGATCGTGGTGCTGGGCGGGATGGGGTCGCAGTTTGCCGTGATCCTCGCCGCCGTGCTGCTGGTGGTATCACGCGAGCTGATGCGTGATCTTAATGAATACAGCATGCTGGTACTCGGCGGCCTGATGGTACTGATGATGATCTGGCGTCCGCAGGGGCTGCTGCCGATGAAACGTCCGCACCTCAAGTTGAAGCAGGCGCAGCAGGGAGAACAGCCATGAGCCAGCCTTTGTTAGCCGTTGAGGGCCTGAAGATGCGCTTTGGCGGTCTGCTGGCGGTAAATAACGTCGAACTGGCGCTGTATCCGCAGGAGATCGTTTCGCTGATTGGCCCGAACGGTGCCGGAAAAACCACGGTGTTTAACTGCCTGACCGGGTTCTATCGCCCAACGGGCGGCTCGATCAGGCTGGGTGACCAGCAGCTGGCGGGCCTGCCGGGGCAGAAGATTGCCCGCATGGGTATCGTGCGGACCTTCCAGCATGTACGCCTGTTTCGTGAAATGACGGTGATTGAAAACCTGCTGGTGGCCCAGCATCAGCATCTGAAAAGCGGCGTGTTTTCCGGCCTGCTGAAAACCCCGGGCTTCCGCCATGCGGAAAACGATGCGCTGGATCGCGCGGCCAGCTGGCTGGAGCGCGTTGGGCTGCTGGGGCTGGCTAACCGCCAGGCCGGTAACCTCGCCTACGGGCAGCAGCGCCGTCTGGAGATCGCCCGTTGCATGGTGACCCGCCCACAAATCCTGATGCTGGATGAACCGGCGGCGGGGCTCAACCCGAAAGAGACCCACGAGCTGGACGAGCTGATCGCCGAGCTGCGCCAGCAACACAAGGTATCGATACTGTTGATTGAACACGATATGAAACTGGTCATGGGCATTTCCGATCGCATCTATGTGGTGAATCAGGGCACGCCGCTGGCCAACGGTACGCCGGAAGAGATCCGCCAGAACCCGGATGTGATCCGCGCTTATCTTGGGGAGGCATAACGTGAGCGACGCAATGTTATCGCTGAATAACGTCAGCACGCACTATGGCAAAATCCAGGCGCTGCATAACGTCAACCTGCATATCAATCAGGGCGAAATCGTCACCCTGATTGGCGCTAACGGGGCGGGTAAAACCACCATTCTTGGCACCCTGTGCGGTGAGCCGCGCGCCTCGCAGGGGTCGATTACCTTTGATGGTAAGGACATTACCGACTGGCAGACGGCGCGCATTATGCGCGAGGCGATTGCCATTGTGCCGGAGGGCCGCCGCGTCTTTGCGCGTATGACGGTGGAAGAGAACCTGGCGATGGGCGGTTTTTTTGCCGAACGCCAGCAGTACCAGCAGCGCATCCGGCGCGTCTATGAGCTGTTTCCCCGTCTGTACGAGCGGCGGGTACAGCGCGCTGGCACCATGTCCGGCGGCGAGCAGCAGATGCTGGCAATCGGCCGGGCGCTGATGAGTCAGCCGCGCCTGCTGCTGCTGGATGAACCCTCGCTCGGGCTGGCACCGATTATCATCCAGCAGATTTTCGACACCATCGAACAGCTGCGTCAGGAAGGCATGACCATTTTCCTGGTGGAGCAGAATGCTAACCAGGCGCTGAAGCTGGCCGACCGGGGCTATGTGCTGGAAAACGGCCACGTGGTGCTGGAAGACAGCGGCGCGGCGCTGTTAGCCAATGAGGCGGTGCGAAACGCCTATCTGGGGGGGTGATCGGGCGGGGTTTGCGCTCGCGATCTCGCTAAGGGAAGGGGGTGGGTAATCTGGCCCCCTGACTTCATACCGTGGCTCCGATCAAACAGAGGCTGAAGTCACCGCCGCCGCACGCTCTACGCAAAAAAACGGGAAATGCCGTATTTTTGCCAGATCCCATCATTAGTAGAAATCCGCCCCTGTTACGTATTCGCTCATCAGATAATGAGAGAGCAGGCACCATGATGCGCATGAACCGATGAATTTTTTTAAAAGATGGCTGGGTTGGCAGCTACGATACCTTGCCAGCGCTATCATTTGTGCTCTGCTTATTATTGGTTTCGCTGCATCAGGCGGCATGTTCTGGCCTAACTATGCATGGGGCGCGACGGTACTCTTTACGGTGCTAATAATATGGGTTGTTTCTCGCTGGAAGTAGCCGGTTTACCGAAAAAATATGTCGCGAGGGAGAATATTACAGTAAGAAATCAGGGCAAGGGAGACCGTATTGCCATTACGCTAATATGTAACGTCATTACTGATTAAATTCAGAAGGCTGTGCAGAATATATTAAAATGCCCGTTTCTGCTGGGAATAAAAAAAGCCGTCCCGAAGGACGGCTACAAACATAGAGTTTATTTACCTGGTGGTAACCGTCACAGTGATGTGATTGCCTGTGAAGATGTTCATCGAAGGTGTTTCGCCACCACTAACGTTAGCCAGGACGAAGATCAAAGTTATATAGACAAATTTCTTCATTTTTCAGCTCCTGTCAGGGAGCTACGGGGAATTAAGTCAGGATAGGAGCTTTCTTTTACTCACCGGCTAGTGCGCTTTGTCAAGTTACCAGCCTTTCGTAGCAGGGTTGAAGTTGGCACCCCTGAATCCCATCCCAGACTTCCAGATCTGCGGGAATACCATCGAACCTGTATTTAAAATAATTTACTGCTTCCATTAAATTACAGGAAAAAGCTGTATTCATTCACTATTTTCAGCCTGCTACAGGCCGTTCGGCAATTGACGACGTTATTATATCCACCCTGGTGAAGCTCAACAATAGTCGATACAGCGGATGTAAAGTGAAACACTATACATCCGCTGTATAAGGGGCTAAAATACTCGAGTCAAGTTACCAGTCTATATGGTACGCGGCTGAGGTGACCCGATCTCATACCGCACAAAAGAACCGCCTTCCAGGGCGGTTTTTTTGTGCCTGCAACGCGTTGCTTTCAGCGCATCTCACCCCCCCGCTTTTAGAACAGGGCTGCGAGCTGTGTAAAAGAAAGGCGAACGTTGCGCTATGAAGCGCTAACCATCGGGTGAAAAATCGAGTTCGGTCAGTGTTGATCGTCACTCCCCGGTCATAAAAGCGTTATTTTTCTGTCATTTTTCCATGTCATGTTACCTGCAAATTACAGCAATGCGCGTCTTCGCGCCTTATAACACCGGGTACAGGAAACCGACATGTCATCATTCTCATTCCGTCACAACGCACTTAGCGTGATACTTGGACTGGCTTTCAGCACCAGCGCGCTGGCTGCCACCGATATCCCCTTCTGGCACTCAATGGAGGGTGAACTGGGGGTAGAGGTTAACGCGCTGGCGACCCGCTTCAATGAAACGCACCCTGATTACCGCATCGTTCCTACCTATAAAGGCAATTACGAGCAGAGCCTGGCCGCCGGCATTGCGGCGGTGCGTACGGGAAAAGCTCCGGCTATCCTGCAAGTCTATGAGGTTGGCACGGCAACCATGATGGCATCGAAAGCTATCGTGCCGGTGTACGAAGTGTTCAAAAACGCCGGCATCCCCCTAGATACCAAACAGTTTGTACCGGCGGTGGCGGGTTATTACAGCGACGCCAGCGGGCAGCTGATCTCACAGCCGTTTAACAGCTCCACCCCGGTGCTGTACTACAACAAAGACGCGTTTAAAAAAGCCGGCCTGGATCCGGAACAGCCGCCTAAAACCTGGCAGCAGCTGGAGAAAGACACCGCCGCGCTGCGTAAAGCCGGTATGTCCTGCGGCTACGCCAGCGGCTGGCAGGGCTGGATCCAGATTGAGAACTTCAGCGCCTGGCATGGTCAGCCGGTAGCGACGAAAAATAACGGTTTCGACGGCAGCGATGCGCGGCTGGAATTCAACAAGCCGCTCCAGGTCAGCCATATCGCGCTGCTTGAAGCGATGAATAAGAAGGGCGATTTTACCTATTTCGGACGCAAAGATGAGCCCACCGCCAAGTTTTATAACGGCGACTGTGGCATCACCACCGCATCTTCCGGCTCGCTGGCGGATATCCGCAAATATGCCAAATTCAACTTCGGCGTTGGCATGATGCCTTACGATGACAGCGCGGCAAACGCGCCGCAGAATGCCATCATCGGCGGGGCCAGCCTGTGGGCGATGAAGGGCAAAGATGCCGCAACCTATAAAGGCGTTGCCGAATTTATGCAGTTCCTTGCGCAGCCTGAGATTGCCGCCGAATGGCACCAGAAAACCGGCTATCTGCCGATCACCACCGCCGCTTATGATCTGACCAAACGCCAGGGGTTTTATCAGCAGCATCCGGGCGCGGATATCGCCACCCGCCAGATGCTGAACAAAGATCCGCTGCCTTATACCAAAGGGATGCGTCTGGGCAATATGCCGCAGATCCGCACCATCGTGGATGAAGAGCTGGAAGGGGTGTGGACAGGAAAACAGGCTCCGCAGGCGGCGCTGGATAACGCCGTCAGGCGCGGTAATGAGCTGCTGGCACGCTTTGAGCAGCAGAGCAAATAACCACTCGTCGCGCTTCACCTATCCGTCCGCCAGTGGCGATCCTCTTCGAGGTCGCCACTGCGACTTTGATACGAGAGTACTTTGATGTCCCAACCCCGTCCCGTTTTCCGTAGCGGCGTGCTGCCTTATCTGCTGGTGCTGCCGCAGCTGCTGATCACCGCCATCTTCTTTATCTGGCCCGCTGGCGAAGCCCTGTGGTATTCGCTGCAAAGCATCGATCCGTTCGGCATCTCCAGCACGTTCGTCGGTCTGGATAACTTCACACGGCTGTTCGCCGACGACTACTACCTCGACTCGTTCTGGACCACGCTGAAATTCAGCGCGCTGGTCACGCTGTGCGGCATGAGCTTCTCACTGCTGCTGGCGGCGCTGGTCGACTACGTTGTGCGCCTGAAAAAAACCTATCAGACGCTGCTGCTGCTGCCCTATGCGGTGGCACCGGTGGTGGCCGCGGTCTTGTGGATGTTTCTGTTTAACCCCGGACTGGGCCTGTTCAGCCATTTGCTGAACGGCATCGGCTACCGCTGGAACTATGCGCAAAACAGCGGACAGGCGATGTTTCTGATCGTGCTGGCCTCCATCTGGCAGCAAATGAGCTATAACTTCCTGTTTTTCTTTGCCGCTCTCCAGTCGATCCCCAAATCCCTGACGGAAGCGGCAGCGATTGACGGAGCCGGCCCGGTGCGCCGCTTCTTCAGCCTGTCGCTGCCGCTCATTACCCCGGTCAGTTTCTTTCTGCTGGTGGTTAACCTGGTGTACGCCTTCTTCGACACCTTCCCGGTGATTGATGCCATTACCGGCGGCGGCCCGGTACAGGCGACCACCACGCTAATTTATAAAATCTATCGTGAGGGCTTTGCCGGACTCGATCTGTCGTCATCGGCGGCGCAGTCGGTGGTGCTGATGCTGCTGGTTATCGGGCTTACGGTTGTTCAGTTCCGCTTTGTTGAGCGTAAGGTGCGTTACCAATGATTGAAAATCGACGCGGGCTGGATATCTTCAGTCATGCCCTGCTGGTGCTGGCCATTCTGGCCATTCTGTTTCCGCTCTACGTGGCGTTTGTTGCCGCCACGTTGGATAACCAGGCGGTTTACCAGGTGCCGATGACGCTGATCCCCGGCGCGCATTTATGGGAAAACGTCAGCCGTATCTGGCAGCACGGCGTTAACGGCAGCGGCCCGGCATTTAGCGTGCTGATGCTCAACAGCCTGGTGATGGCGTTCTGCATTACGCTGGGGAAAATCAGCGTTTCCATCCTGTCGGCGTTCGCGCTGGTATGGTTCCGTTTTCCGCTGCGCAATCTGTTTTTCTGGATGATCTTTATCACTCTGATGCTGCCGGTGGAGGTACGCATTTTTCCAACGGTGCAGGTGATTGCCGACCTGAACATGCTCGACAGCTACAGCGGATTAACCCTGCCGCTGATGGCCTCAGCCACCGCCACCTTCCTGTTCCGTCAATTCTTTATGTCGCTGCCGGATGAGCTGATGGAGGCCGCACGGATCGACGGGGCCGGCCCGCTACGTTTCTTCCGCGACGTGGTGTTGCCGCTGTCGAAAACCAACCTGGCGGCGCTGTTCGTGATCACCTTTATCTACGGCTGGAACCAGTACCTGTGGCCGTTACTCATTGTTAACGATGCCTCCCTCGGTACGGCGGTGGCGGGGATCAAAAGCATGATCTCCAGCAGCGGTTCGCCCACCCAGTGGAACGAAGTGATGGCGGCGATGCTGTTAACGCTGATCCCGCCGGTAGTGATTGTTTTTGTCATGCAGCGCGCCTTTGTGCGCGGTCTGGTTGAGAGTGAGAAATAAAATGGCAGGTCTGAGGCTTCAGGCAGTAACCAAATCCTGGGACGGTAGAACCCAGGTCATCCAGCCGCTGGACGTGACGATCCACGACGGCGAGTTTATGGTGATAGTCGGCCCGTCCGGCTGCGGTAAATCAACCCTGCTGCGCATGGTTGCCGGGCTTGAGCGGGTGAGCAGCGGTGATATCTGGATCGACACGCGGCGCGTGACGGAAGAAGAGCCAAAGGATCGCGGTATCGCGATGGTGTTTCAGAACTATGCGCTTTACCCGCATATGAGCGTGGAGGAAAACATGGCCTGGGGCCTGAAAATCCGCGGCATGGGTAAAGAGCAGATCCGCCAGCGCGTGCTGGAAGCCGCCCGCAGCCTGGAGCTGGAGGCGCTGTTGCAGCGCCGCCCGCGTGAACTCTCCGGCGGCCAGCGGCAGCGCGTGGCGATGGGGCGTGCCATCGTGCGCGAACCGGCGGTGTTCCTGTTTGATGAACCGTTGTCCAACCTCGATGCGCGTCTGCGCGTGCAGATGCGTCTGGAGCTACAGCAGCTGCACCGTCGCCTGAACACCACCAGCCTGTATGTCACGCACGACCAGGTCGAGGCGATGACGCTGGCGCAGCGGGTGATGGTGATGAATAAGGGCGTGCTGGAGCAGCTCGGCACCCCGATCGACATCTATGAGCGCCCGGCCACGCGCTTTGTCGCCAGCTTTATCGGTGCGCCGGCCATGAACCTGCTGGACGGCCAGGTTAGCCGCGACGGTTCAGGCTTTACCCTTAGCGACAGCACGGCGCTGTCGCTGGATGACGCTAAGGCACACTGGGCCGATCGCCGGTTGACGTTAGGGATCCGCCCGGAGCATATTGAACTATCCTCAAAGCAGGACGGCGGCATTCCGCTGGTGGTGGATACGCTGGAAATGCTGGGGGCGGATAATCTCGTCCACGGCCGACTGGGTGGCAACAGGCTGGTGGTTCGCCTGCCGCACTCGCTGCGTCCGCCGATGGGCAGCACCCTGTGGCTGCATCTGCCGCCGCGATCGCTGCACTTTTTTGATGAAAACCAACAACGGATAGAATAATGACTGTGAGCTGGCCGTACCCACCGATTGTTGCCCATCGCGGCGGCGGCAAACTGGCACCTGAAAATACCCTGGCCGCCATCGATGTTGGTGCGCAGCTGGGGCACAGGATGATTGAGTTTGATGCCAAGCTGTCGCAGGACGGTGAAATCTTCCTGCTGCACGATGATACTTTGGATCGTACCAGCAACGGCTGGGGCATCGCGGGGCAACTGCCGTGGGACAAGCTGATACAGCTGGATGCCGGCAGCTGGTTTGGCAGTGCTTTCAGCGACGAGCGCCTGCCGCTGCTGGCCGAGGTGGCGGCCCGCTGTCGTCAGCATCGGCTGATGGCCAATATCGAAATCAAACCCACCAGCGGCCTGGACAGCGAAACCGGGCGTGCGGTGGCGGTAGCCGCACGGGTGATGTGGCAGGGGCAGGTGGCTCCGCTGCTGTCATCCTTCTCTTTTCAGGCGCTGGAAGCTGCACGCGAGGCGGCCCCCGAACTGCCGCGTGGACTGCTGCTGGATCAATGGGAAGCGCATTGGCAGGAGATGACCACGGCGTTAGAGTGTACTTCGATCCATCTTAATCACCGGCTGCTGGACGCAGAGCGCGTTTCCCTGTTGAAGGGGGCGGGCTTGCGCATCCTGGTCTACACGGTGAACAGTCCCGCGCGCGCGCGCGAGCTGCTGCACTGGGGCGTTGACGCGATCTGCACCGATCGTATTGATGTGATAGGGCCGGACTTCCATTAAGTCAGCGGGCGGATCGAACTGCCGATCCGCCGCCGCCGTGAATTAATATGCGGGCGCTTTCGGTTGCTGATTAGGCTGCGAGTTCAGCGTGCGCTGTGTGGCGCTGTCGCGCTGTTCCTGAATCTTACGTTGCAGGTCCTGCTGCTGGCGCTGCTGATCCTGTTGCAGCTTCAGCTTCTCTCGCGATTGCTGATCCTGCATCTGTTGCTGTAGCCGCTGCGTGCTGGGGTTGTACCCCCGCTGCTGCGGATTATTGGCGTTATTCAACATGTTGGCCATCCCGCTTAGTGGCAGTATGGCGGCAAAAACGACGAGCCATTGCGTTTTCATTTTAACTCCTCCGCGTTACTCATTCAGTTTAATGCACCCTGTTACTTCCTGGCTCCAGGAGCGCTCCCAATTCACGTTATTGTTCGCTTTTTATCCTTTTTTATGCTTATTTATCAATGGCAAGCACAATGTAAATAAATATAAAGGATACAAAATGACGATACAAAGTTCATTAAAGCGCCTTTCAGGGGGGCTGTTAATCAGTCTGTTGGTAAGCCAGGGGGCGCTGGCTACGACTGCGGCAGCGCCTGCTGCCGCGCCGGTTTCCTATGGCGTCGGCACGGACACCTTCCATCCCGTCAGGGCGCAGCACGGCATGGTGGCTTCCGTCGATGCTACCGCCACCGCCGTTGGCGTGAAAATTCTTCAGCAGGGTGGGAACGCGGTTGATGCCGCCGTGGCCGTTGGCTATGCGCTGGCCGTGACGCATCCGCAGGCGGGTAATCTTGGTGGCGGCGGCTTTATGCTGCTGCGCACCGCCTCCGGCCATACCACGTCAATCGACTTCCGTGAGATGGCCCCGGTGCGCGCCAGCCGTAATATGTTCCTGGATGCGGCGGGTAACGCGGACAGCAAAAAATCACTGACGTCACCGCTGGCCTCCGGCGTGCCCGGTACGGTGGCCGGGTTTGCCCTGGCGAATAAAGAATACGGCACGCTGCCGCTCAGTCAGCTGATCAAACCGGCGCTGGATCTGGCGCGTAACGGGATTGTGGTCAATGATTCACTGGCCGACGATCTCACTGTTTATGGTAAAGAGGTGCTGTCAGGCCATGCTAACAGTAGGGCTATCTTCTTTAAGGCCGACGGCACGCCGTATCGCCAGGGTGAAAAGCTGGTGCAGCGCAACCTGGCCCACAGCCTGGAACTGATTTCCCGCCAGGGGCCGGACGCTTTCTACAAGGGCAAAATTGCCGATGAGATCGCCGGTGAAATGGAACAGCACGGCGGGCTGATCGCTAAATCTGACCTGGCGAACTATCGGGCGATAGAGCGTAAGCCGGTCGGCGGCACCTATCGCGGTTATCAGGTGTTCTCTATGCCGCCGCCGTCCTCTGGCGGTGTACACATTGTGCAGATCCTCAATATTCTGGAAAACTTTGACCTGGCCAAAATGGGCTTTGGCAGCGCGGATGCGATGCAGGTGATGGCGGAGGCGGAAAAATACGCCTATGCCGACCGCTCGCAATATCTCGGTGACCCCGATTTCGTCAAGGTGCCGCTACAGGCGCTGACCAGCAAAGCCTATGCTAAATCGCTGGCGCAGCAAATCGACGTGGCCAAAGCGCGCCCTTCCTCTGAGATCAAACCGGGTAAACTGGCACCGTATGAAAGCGATCAGACCACGCATTTCTCAGTGGTGGATAAAGACGGCAACGCGGTGGCGGTGACCTATACGCTGAACACCAATTTCGGTAGCGGCATCGTCGCCGGTAACAGCGGTATTTTGCTGAACAACGAAATGGATGATTTCTCGGCCAAGCCGGGAACGCCGAACGTCTATGGCTTGGTGGGTGGGGAAGCCAATGCGGTGCAGCCGTATAAACGCCCGCTCTCCTCGATGTCGCCGACCATTGTGGTCAAAGACGGCAAGACCTGGCTGGTGACCGGCAGCCCTGGCGGGAGCCGTATTATTACCACCGTGTTGCAGCTGGTGGTTAACAGCATCGATTTTGGTATGAACGTTGCCGAAGCCACCAACGCGCCGCGTTTCCACCACCAGTGGCTGCCGGATCAGCTGCGGGTAGAAAAGGGCTTCAGCCCGGATACGTTAAAACTGCTGACGGAAAAGGGGCAAAATGTGAAGGTGATGTCGACGATGGGCAGCAGCCAGAGCATCATGCTGGCGCCGAACGGTATGCGTTACGGCGCGTCCGATCCGCGCAGCATTGATGATTTAACCGCAGGATATTGAATCGTCTTATCGGTGAGCTTTGGCGGGGAAGAATCAATGCTCAATAGCTTGAGGGAACATATCACCGCCTGACTCCTTGTATTGCGTTGTGCGATATATTGTCGCACAACGCACGGGAGCTATTCGCAGCATATACGCTGCAATGGCATGTATTAAAGCCACCCCTGGAGATAACATCATGGCCATTAGCATTCGTTTAGACGATGATTTCGTTGAGAATGTAAGGATTCATGCTGATGCTGAAAGCCGCAGTGTTCCCAGGCAGATTGAGCACTGGGCAAAAATTGGCAGGATTGCGGAAGAGAATCCCGATCTGCCATACAGTTTTATCCGCGAAACCCTGCTGGCTCAAAGTGAAGTCGGCAAAAATAAGGTCACGCGTTATGTTCGAAGGACCACTGGCAAGTGATATCAATGTTTACCAGGGCCGCCGTTTCGAAAAGGCGCTCGATAAACTCCCTGATTCATCGGTTCTTTCCAGTATAAAGGACTGGCTCCTGGACATATGGAACGCGAACTGAAGCTGACACCCCGTAATCCTGAATCGTAGCACGCAACTTAGTTTCGGCTCGTTTATGTGGGAATCTCCGTCCATCAGTTGGGGATCAGTCAAACATCTCAGCGTCAAAACAGTCGATTTTATGATCGTCACTCAACCGGCCGTTTGAGTGACAGCCCTTTCAATACTGGTCGCGGGGAAATCCAGGGTTACGGCAAATAACCCCAAAGCCGTTTAAATGACCCAGAAGGTAATGGCTATCACTACGGCCGCGAAGACAGCTGTCGAACTCCATGCAAAAGATGGCCAGAACGTTACCGCGAGCATCCCGAATCCGATAATGAGCAGTACTGGGATCAGGGTGCTGGCAAAGTATCGCAGTTGGCTGCGCAACCATTTTTTAAAGAAATCACTCATTTGATAATTCTCACAATGGCGTCAGCAATGTCGTTGTCTGATGTGGGGAGGGAAAACAGGTGATCGTTTCTTCTGATGACTGGCTCAATAATGAAATAGAGCATTTCCAGTTTTTCAGAGTATAGCGCGTAGTAATAGGTTTGATTCCGCTGTTTAAGTCTGTTTGCAGCCTCAGCGGCCTCCTGGACGTACCCGTAGTAGCTGACGATGGTTACTGCTGCAGCGCTTACTTTTGCCAGCTTTGTATTTATTCCTACCTTTGTTCCGAAGCTGTAGCTGGCAGCCAGTACGACCGAATACGCCAGCGCCTGGTTTGTCATCGAGCCTGACGCAATTCTGGCACCTTTACCAATCAGCAGCGTTTTAATGCGGCTTATGCGATCTGCCGTCAGTCCGTGCAATAGCAGATCCACGTATATCCTTAACATTCTGGTGACTACGTTTCCCTGTTTTATCAGCTGCACGAGTGCTTCCAGAAAACGTACGTCTTCGTTTTTCTGCCCGGTGCATACATCCTGATAATTGTCGGTAAAACAGGATGTGTAGTAAGCCAGGCGCGTGGCACCAAGCTGTATGCGTTTGGCCTGGTCTAACATTGCGTCTTTCACGCCGCCCATAGCCTTCTCAAGACGCACTGCTAACAGACTGTCAGCCTGCATTCCGGTAATAAGGTCTGAATTGCTGATCATGTGGTTATAAGTCTCCTTTGAAAATATCGACACCGTTTTCTAAGTTCCGGATAGCTTCTAAGGTTTTCTGGTTAGGCTGAAGCAAATCCTTTGGCAGCTCCGCATTTACAGCTAAACGATTCACGACCATACGAATAACGGTCGATAAATCCAGGCCAGGCGCTTTCGCATTGACCATCGCGGCAGCTTTTAAAGCTGGCGATACCCTCGCGCTCACCGCAGTATCAATCATAAACACTGCTCTCATTTTTTTTCTTATTTTCGCTAATTTATAGCTACAAATACAGTCCGTAAGGTGTCTTATGCGCCTGGCGCATGGAGGCGACAGCCGTATAAACGCCCGCTCTCCTCGATGTCGCCGACCATTGTGGTCAAAGACGGCAAGACCTGGCTGGTGACCGGCAGCCCGGGCGGGAGCCGTATTATCACCACCGTGTTGCAGCTGGTGGTTAACAGCATCGATTTTGGGATGAACGTTGCCGAAGCCACCAACGCGCCGCGTTTCCACCACCAGTGGCTGCCGGATCAGCTGCGGGTAGAAAAGGGCTTCAGCCCGGATACGTTAAAACTGCTGACGGAAAAGGGGCAAAATGTGAAGGTGATGTCGACGATGGGCAGCAGCCAGAGCATCATGCTGGCGCCGAACGGTATGCGTTACGGTGCGTCCGATCCGCGCAGCATTGATGATTTAACCGCAGGATATTAAATCGACAGGTCTTTTATCGATTAGCGGTGGCGGGGAGGTTCAGTGCCTCCCCGTAACACCGTTATGGGCGGAGACGCGCCATATATAGCGCATCGACCTGCTCGCCGTTACGCAGCGCAAAACGCCGGGCGCGGCCTTCGGTTTCAAAACCGAAATGCTCATACAGCCCGACTGCCGCCTGATTATCGGCAAATACCGTCAGTTCAACGCGCTCAACCCCCAGCCAGTTATCACACAGGTCGAGAATGGCGCACATCATGGCTTTTGCCACGCCTTTGCGGCGGTGATGAGTATCGACGCCAAGACCGAAGCTGGCAGTATGGCGGCGGCGTGCGGGGCCGTTGATGTATAACGTTATCTGTCCAACGATGCGATCTTCAATGCAGGCGACCAGCATATGTGTACCTTCAGGTATTTTGCTAATGCGTTCCTGCCATTTCTGTAGTGAGGGATGCGGCAGCTGTAGCGTATCGGCCATAGTATCTGGCTGGCTATACAGCTGGAGCAGGGCTCCGGCATCTTCGTCGACCACATGTCGAATCACTATTTCGCCCATCTCGCTCCTCCTCGTTTATTGAAATCCTCTTTAAAATCAGGGTTTTTCCACATCAAGGCAAGAAAAAATTAATCACAAAACGGCTTTACAAATACGAATGATAATGATTATTATTGCTATGCGTTTTCAGCAGGATGCACGGTTCCAGCTGAAAAAGCACGACATTGCTCACATTGCTTCCAATATTTTTAGCCAGCACGGGTGCTGGCTTTTTTTTGTCTGTTATCCACCCCTCGTGATGCTCATTCCACGGATATTATGCCGCCCGCTACGTCGAATAATTTGAACAGAGAAGACAATTTTCTCCGCTATCATCCGGCTCGCTCCGGGTTCAGACTGGGTGAAAACCTTGAGGAGAGCGGAATATGATTTACCTACGTAAAGCACAAGATCGCGGTCATGCTAATCATGGCTGGCTGGACAGCTATCACACCTTCTCTTTCGCGGATTACTACGATGCCAACTTTATGGGCTTTTCGGCGCTGCGGGTGATCAATGAAGATGTGATCGACGGCGGACAGGGGTTTGGCACTCATCCCCATAAGGATATGGAAATTCTCACCTATGTGCTGTCCGGCACCGTTGAGCATCAGGACAGTATGGGTAATAAAGAGCAGATCCCGGCAGGCGAGTTTCAGATTATGAGCGCCGGCACCGGCGTGCGTCACTCGGAGTACAACGCCAGCAAAACCGTGCCGCTGCATCTGTATCAGATTTGGATTATCCCAGAACGTAACGGGATTGAACCGCGTTACGCGCAGCGCCGTTTTGATGAAGTTCAGGGCCGCCAGCTGGTGCTCTCGCCGGATGCGCGTGAGGGATCGCTGAAAGTGTACCAGGATATGACGCTGTCGCGCTGGGCATTGCAGGCGGGCGAGCAGGGCGGTATTGAGGTGGCTGACGGTCGCCGCATTTGGATCCAGGTGGTGAAAGGTGAAGTGACCGTTAACGGTCAACAGGCGGCCACCAGTGATGCCCTGGCGATTTGGGATGAGCACTCCCTTGCACTGACCGCCGATGCCGCTGCGGAGATCCTGGTGTTCGATCTGCCTGCGGTATAAAGACCCTTTTCCCGTCCGGGTGCGCTGAGTCGCACCCTTTTTTGTGGGTGGCGGAGCCAAATCTGTGAGGCAGATTCATCGGTAAGCTTCGGGTTAACGTCAATTGCCTGCTTTTTGTTACACTCCGCACAACACGTTCCCGCCAGCTGAAGAAAATGAAGAAAAAAAGACCAGGATTACAGGATGTTGCCGATCGCATCGGCATTACAAAAATGACCGTTAGCCGTTATCTGCGTCATCCTGATCAGGTCTCTGCCGCATTGCAGAGCAGGATCGCCGCCGCGCTGGATGAACTTGGCTATATACCCAATCGCGCCCCGGATATGCTGTCCAATGCCACCAGTCGGGCGATTGGCGTGCTGCTGCCCTCTCTGACCAACCAGGTCTTTGCCGACGTGCTGCGCGGTATTGAAACCGTGACCGACAGAGCAGGTTACCAGACGATGTTGGGCCACTTCGGCTACAGCGCCGAGAAAGAAGAGCTGCAGCTACGTTCTCTGCTGGCGTGGAATATTGACGGGCTGATCCTCACCGAACGCACCCACACCGCTGCCAGCCTGCGCATGATTGAAACCGCCGGCATTCCGGTGGTGGAGACAATGGACTGTACCTCGCCCTGTCTTGATATGGCGGTGGGGATCGATAACGTCGAGGCGGCGCGGCAGATGACCCAGGCTATCCTGAAAAAAGGCTACCGGCACACGGTGTACCTTGGTGCTCGCCTCGACGAGCGCACCTTGCAGAAAGAGCAGGGCTATCGCCTGGCTATGCTGGAAGCGGGGCTGGAGCCAAAGAGCGTCATGATGGAAGCGGCGTCCTCTTTTTCCGCCGGAGCCATGCTGCTATGCGAGGCGCAGAAGCGCTATCCGCAAACCGACAGCCTGTTCTGTACCAACGACGATCTGGCCGTGGGGGCAATGTTTGAGTGCCAGCGCCAGGGGCTGCGCGTGCCGCAGCAGATGGCCATCGCCGGATTCCACGGCCACGATATCGCACGGGTAGTGGCACCCCGGCTGGCCACGGTGCAAACGCCGCGTGAACGTATTGGTCACCAGGCGGCGGAGCTGCTGCTTGCGCGCATCCGTGGGGAACGTGTGACTCAGCAACCTGTGGATGTCGGATTTACCATTTTTCCGGGTGAAAGTATCTGAAAAAAAGGGGCTTTGGCCTCTTCGCTACGGCCGCGCTGAACCGGCAACCATTGCCTGCTGACTGGCGCAGGGGCGTGGTGAAATCACCACGCTGCGCGGCCGTATTACCTCTTTGTGCCACTTCCCGTCTGATTCTGTTCGTTTTTTGATGCTCCTCACATTTACCAGTTTTTTCCGATAAGGCGGTTGCCATCACCTATCCGGGCACTAACAATGTTACCGATAACAATGCAGCTGGTATGGCTGTCCATTTCTGCCGGAGCAACAAAATAATGAATACATCTTCTCCGTCCAATCATGTGTTTGTGCTGATGGGCGTATCCGGTAGCGGCAAGTCCGCCGTTGCCAATGCGGTGGCTTATCAGCTGAAGGCGGCGTTCCTTGACGGTGACTTCCTGCATCCACGCGTTAATATCGAAAAAATGTCCGCCGGTCATCCGCTCAATGACGACGACCGTCGTCCGTGGCTACAGGCAATCAACGATGCGGCGTTTGCTATGCAGCGCACCAATGCGGTTTCACTGATTGTCTGCTCGGCGCTGAAAAAAAGTTATCGCGATATTTTGCGCAAGGGGAATCCGAATCTTTCGTTCGTTTACCTGAAAGGGGATTTCGATACCATCGAATCGCGCCTGCGCGCGCGCAAAGGGCACTTCTTTAAACCCCAGATGCTGGTGACACAGTTTGCCACGCTGGAGCAGCCGGGCGACGACGAAAGCGATGTGCGGGTGGTCGATATTCATCAGCCGTTGGACGCGGTCGTCTCCACCACGCTGGAAACCATTGATACAGCCATCTCGCAAATAGGTAGGGCACCATGAGTACTGCAACGCTGGTCTTTACCGCGGCGGGTTCGGTGCTGCTGCTGCTGTTTTTGGTGATGAAAGCGCGTATGCACGCTTTCGTGGCGCTGATGCTGGTCTCCATTGGTGCGGGGCTGTTTTCCGGGATGCCGCTGGATAAAATCGCCGATACCATGCAGAAGGGCATGGGTGGCACGCTCGGATTTCTGGCTATCGTCGTCGCGCTTGGGGCGATGTTTGGCAAAATCCTGCATGAAACCGGCGCGGTCGATCAAATCGCTATCCGCATGCTGAAAACCTTTGGTGAAAGTCGCGCCCACTACGCGATGGGGATCGCCGGGCTGATTTGCGCCCTGCCGCTATTTTTTGAAGTGGCGGTGGTCTTATTAATCAGTATTGCTTTTGCCGTCGCCCGCCGCACCGGAGACAACCTGGTGAAGCTGGTGATCCCGCTGTTTGCCGGGGTAGCCGCCTCTGCGGCCTTCCTGCTGCCTGGGCCGGCACCGATGCTGCTGGCGTCACAGATGCACGCCGACTTTGGCTGGATGATCCTGCTGGGGCTGTGTGCCGCCATTCCGGGGATGCTGATTGCCGGGCCGCTGTTTGGCCGCTTTATCAGTCAGCACGTCCGGTTTGGTCTGCCTTCTGAAGGTGACCACCCCGAGTTTGATGAAAGCAAACTGCCGTCATTTGGCTTCAGCCTGTCGCTGATCCTGTTTCCGCTGATCCTGGTGGGATTAAAGACCATCGGCGCGCGTTTCACCACGCCGGGCACCAGCCTGTATGAGTGGCTGGAGTTTATTGGCCATCCGTTCACCGCCATTTTGCTGGCCTGTCTGGTGGCCATTTATGGCCTGGCTTATCGTCAGGGCATGGACAAAGAGCGCGTGATGCAGATTTGCGGCGCGGCGCTACAGCCTGCGGGCATTATCCTGCTGGTTATCGGTGCTGGCGGCGTCTTTAAGCAGGTTCTGGTGGATTCCGGCGTTGGCCCGGCGTTGGGCAATGCGCTGACCGGGGCGGGTTTACCGGTAGCGCTGGCGTGTTTTGTGCTGGCGGGCGCGGTACGCATTATCCAGGGCTCTGCGACCGTTGCCTGTCTGACCGCCGTCGGCCTGATTATGCCGGTGATTGAGCCGTTGCATTATTCCGGCGCGCAGATGGCCGCGCTGTCGATCTGTATTGCCGGTGGCTCAATTATTTGTAGCCACGTTAACGACGCAGGCTTCTGGCTGTTTGGCCGCTTTACCGGGGCTAGCGAAGGGCAGACGCTGAAAACCTGGACGCTGATGGAAACCATCCTTGGCACCGTGGGGGCGATTGTCGGGATGGTCGCCTTCGAGCTGCTGTCATAGCGTCTGCCGCACGCTGCTTATAATCGACGGTTTATCGCCGATTATAAGCAGCGCTGCTAAAAAAAAGCGGCTTATTGATTTAATTCACTTGCCACTTTTTCTGCAACTTGTAAGGTTTAACTCTGATTTTTTCACTCTAACAGGTCAGGCGTAGCCGATAAGTCAGGTCGCCTGAAGCAGGTTTAACATGAAAACAGTAGGGCTGATAGGCTGGCGCGGTATGGTGGGTTCCGTGCTGATGCAGCGCATGAGCGAAGAGCGTGATTTTGATGTGATTCGCCCGGTGTTTTTCTCTACCTCCCAGCATGGCCAGGCGGCACCGAGTGTTGGCGGGCAGTCGACGGGCACGCTACAGGATGCCAGCGACATTGAGGCGCTGAAAGCGCTGGATATCATCATTACCTGTCAGGGGGGTGACTATACCAGCGACATTTATCCTAAGCTGCGTGCTGCGGGCTGGCAGGGCTACTGGATTGATGCTGCCTCAACGCTGCGCATGGCAGACGATGCGATTATTATCCTCGACCCGGTTAACCATCAGGTGATCCGTGACGGTCTGGAGCGCGGAGTGAAAACCTTTGTTGGCGGTAACTGCACCGTCAGTCTGATGCTGATGTCGCTGGGCGGTCTGTTTGCCAATAACCTGGTGGAGTGGGCTTCTGTTGCCACCTATCAGGCGGCTTCTGGCGGCGGGGCGCGTCATATGCGCGAACTGCTCACCCAGATGGGGATGCTGCACGACAATGTGGCAAAAGAGCTGCAAAATCCGGCTTCCGCTATCCTCGATATCGAGCGTAAAGTGACCGAAATGGGGCGCAGCGGCGTGCTGCCAACCGACAATTTCGGCGTGCCGCTGGCGGGCAGCCTGATCCCGTGGATCGATAAGCCGCTGGAAAATGGCCAGACGCGTGAAGAGTGGAAGGGGCAGGCCGAAACCAACAAAATTCTGCGCACCAGCCATACTATCCCGGTTGATGGCCTTTGCGTGCGCGTGGGTGCGTTACGCTGCCACAGCCAGGCATTTACCCTGAAGTTGAAAAAAGATCTGCCGCTGGCAGAAATCGAACGGCTGCTGGGCGATCATAACCCATGGGTAAAAGTGGTGCCAAACGATCGTGACATCACCCTGCGTGAGCTGACGCCAGCGGCGGTAACCGGTACGCTGAATACGCCGGTTGGTCGTTTACGTAAGCTGAATATGGGGCCGGAATATCTCTCGGCCTTCACCGTGGGTGACCAGCTGCTATGGGGTGCCGCCGAACCGCTGCGCCGCATGCTGCGCCTGCTGGTGAATTAATTCCGACGAATTTCCCCCGTATCAGGCGGGGGAATATTTCCACTATAGATTGATTCTCTCTGTCTGCATCTTCTGTCGTACGCCCTTTCAACAGGCAATGTCAACGTCTTCACCGCAGGGGAAACCTGCCGTTGAATCTGCCCTTATCTCTGCTGATATCGCCTTAATCTGAAATAGAGACATTTGTCTCATTTGAGCCTGAATATTGCTATTACACTGGCTATGCTTAAAAAAGTCATCGTCCCGAATGTTCTCTTTTGTAACGCCAGTTTGTCATGCGCTGCGGCGGCTTTTTCATGGAGATCTACCAGCCCTGCCAGCGTGTTTAAGGCTCAATAAATAACAGTGCATTGGTGATGCCCGCTATCGGGTATCGCCCGTCGCCTGCCGACCTTCACGGGAAGAACACCATGTCAGAGCTAGTGGATCGTCATGTCATTAATGCAGTTGTCTCCGGTCACTTTGCCGATCCCTTTTCCGTCCTGGGGATGCACCAAACCCACCTCGGTCTGGAGGTGCGCGCCCTGTTGCCAGACGCCAGCGAAGTCTGGGTTATCGACACCCGCACCGGTAATCCATGCGTGCAGCTTGAGTGCCTTGACGCGTGTGGTTTTTTTCATGCGGTGATACCCAGGCGTAAAAAGCCGTTTCGTTATCAGCTGGCCGTCACCTGGCACGGTCAGCAAACTCTGATCGATGATGCTTATCGTTTTGGCCCGCTGCTGCCAGAAATGGACAGCTGGCTGTTGGCGGAAGGAACGCATCTGCGCCCCTATGAAACCCTGGGCGCTCACGGCTGTGTGATTGATGGCGTCACCGGCACGCGCTTTGCCGTCTGGGCACCTAATGCGCAGCGTGTTTCCGTGGTCGGCGAGTTCAACTACTGGGATGGACGTCGCCACCCGATGCGCCTGCGGCGCGAACTGGGGGTCTGGGAGCTGTTTATTCCCGGAGCGCGTGATGGGCAGCTCTACAAATTCGACATCATCGATAATCACGGTCAGCTACGGCTGAAGGCCGATCCCTATGCGTTTGAAGCGCAGATGCGCCCGCAAAGCGCATCGGTGATTTGCGGTATCCCTGAAAAGACCACGCTATCGCCCCAGCGCCAGCGCGCCAACGGCTTCGATGCGCCGATTTCCATCTATGAAGTACACCTCGGCTCCTGGCGGCGGCATACCGATAACCATTATTGGCTAAGTTATCAGGAGCTGGCGCAACAGCTGGTGCCCTATGCCAAAGAGATGGGTTTTACCCATCTTGAATTGATGCCGGTCAATGAGCATCCGTTTGACGGCAGCTGGGGCTATCAGCCGCTGGGCATGTACGCGCCCACCCGACGTTTTGGCACGCGCGATGATTTCCGTGCGTTTATTACCGCCGCCCATCAGGCTGGGCTAAACGTCCTGCTGGACTGGGTGCCCGGCCATTTTCCTGCGGATGATTTCGGCCTGGCGAAGTTTGACGGCAGCGAGCTGTATGAACACGGCGACCCGCGGGAAGGCTTTCATCAGGACTGGAATACGCTGATTTATAACTTTGGCCGCCGCGAAGTCAGTAACTATCTGGCGGGTAATGCGCTGTATTGGATCGAGCGCTTTGGCATTGACGGGCTGCGTGTGGATGCGGTGGCGTCAATGATCTACCGCGACTACAGCCGTACCGACGGGGAATGGGTGCCGAACCATTTCGGCGGACGGGAAAACCTCGAGGCCATCGCTTTTCTGCGCTATACCAACCATACGCTCGGCCACGCCGCGCCTGGGGCGATCAGCATCGCCGAAGAATCAACGGATTTTAACGGCGTATCGCGCCCGCCGGAAACGGGCGGGTTGGGGTTCTGGTTTAAATGGGATCTCGGCTGGATGCACGACACGCTGGACTATATGAAGCTCGACCCGATCTATCGCCGCCATCATCATAATCTGATGACCTTTGGCATGCTGTACAACAACACAGAAAACTTTGTGCTGCCGCTTTCTCACGATGAAGTGGTACACGGCAAGGGTTCAATCCTCGACCGTATGCCGGGGGATGCCTGGCAGAAGTTTGCCAATCTGCGCGCCTACTACGGCTGGATGTTCGGCTTTCCCGGCAAAAAACTGCTGTTTATGGGCAACGAATTCGCCCAGGGCAAAGAGTGGAACCACGACACCAGTCTGGACTGGCATTTACTGGAAGGGGAAGACGGCTGGCATCACGGCGTACAGCGCCTGGTGCGCGATCTGAATCACACCTACCGTGCACAGCCGCCGTTGTATCAGCAGGATTTTGACCCGGCGGGGTTTGAATGGCTGGTGGTGGATGACGTCGATAACTCGGTATTTGTCTTTGTGCGCCGCGATTGCGACGGCAATGAACTGATTGTTGCCAGTAATTTCACCCCGGTAACACGCCATGACTATCGCTTTGGCGTGTCGCAGGCAGGGCGCTGGCGCGAGGTGCTGAATACCGACTCCGGCCATTATCACGGCAGTAATGTCGGCAACCTCGGTGCGGTCAGTACCGATGAATGGGGCAGCCATAACCGCAGCCACTCCCTGAGCCTGACGCTGCCGCCGCTGGCAACGCTATGGCTGGTACGGGAGGCATAATGATGCCGATACGGGATGGGCAACCCGCGCCGCGTGGCGCCAGCTACGATGGCAAAGGGGTGAACTTCAGCCTGTTTTCGCAGCGCGCCGAGCGCGTTGAGCTGTGCCTGTATGACGATGACGGCGTTGAAACGCGGCTCGACCTGCCGGCGCACAGCGGCGATATCTGGCACGGATACCTGCCCGCCGTTCGCCCCGGTCAACGTTATGGTTATCGGGTACACGGCCCGTGGCAGCCGCAGCAGGGGCTGCGCTTCAACCCGGCGAAACTGCTGCTGGACCCCTGCGCGCGCGGGATAGAGGGTGAAGTTACCGACAACCCCTGTTTCCAGAGCGGCGAGGAGCAGCCGGACACGTTGGACAGCGGCCCACTGGCACCAAAAGGCGTAGTGCTGGCAGATGATTTTGACTGGGAAGATGATACCTGGCCGCGTGTACCCTGGGGCAGTACGGTGATTTATGAAGCCCATGTACGCGGTCTGACCCAGCTGCATCCGGGCATTCCGGCAGAGATGCGTGGCACCTATGCCGCGCTCGGCCATCCGGTGATGATTGACTATTTCCAGCGTCTTGGCATCACCAGCCTCCAGCTGCTGCCGGTGGCCTGTTTTGCCAGCGAGCCCCGGCTGCTGCGCCTCGGGCTGAGTAATTACTGGGGCTACAACCCGCTGGCCTGTTATGCGCTGGAATCTCGCTATGCCTGCGGGCAGAACCCACGGGAAGAGTTTCAGCAGGCGGTAAAAACGCTGCACCAGGCCGGGATTGAAGTGATCCTCGATGTGGTGTTTAACCACAGCGCCGAGCTTGATGAGAACGGCCCAACGCTGTCGATGCGCGGGATCGACAATCCGACCTACTACTGGCTGGACGGGCAGGGCAACTACGACAACTGGACCGGCTGTGGCAACACGCAAAATCTGGTTCACCCGGAGGCCGTGGCATCGACCCTGGACTGCCTGCGTTACTGGGTGGAGGAGTGCCATATTGACGGGTTTCGTTTCGACCTGGCGACCACGCTGGGGCGCACGCCTGAATACCGCCGCGATGCGCCGCTCTTTCAGGCGATAGCCGCCGACCCGCTGTTGGCCCAGTGCAAGATTATTGCCGAGCCGTGGGATATCGGGCCGCGCGGTTATCAGGTAGGAAACTTCCCGCCGCCGTTTGCCGAATGGAATGACCACTTCCGCGATACCGCCCGGCGCTACTGGCTACATGGTGACTTTTCTAACGGCGATTTCGCGCGGCGCTTTGCCGCTTCCAGCGATCTGTTCCAGAAGCAGGGGCGCCTGCCCTCCGCCAGCCTTAACTACATTACCGCCCATGACGGCTTCACCCTGCGCGATCTGGTCAGTTTTGAACATAAGCATAACGAGGCTAACGGTGAGGATAACCGTGACGGCAGCAATAATAATTTCAGCTACAACCACGGCGTGGAAGGGCTAAAAGCGCCGTTATTGGTCACCGAGCACCGGCGGCGCAGCATACACGCGCTGTTAACCACCCTGCTGCTGGCACAGGGTACGCCAATGTTGCTGGCGGGCGATGAACATGGCCACAGCCAGCACGGCAACAACAACGCCTACTGTCAGGACAATGTGCTGACGTGGCTCGACTGGAAGCATGGCGATCGCGGGTTGTTCTCTTTCACCGCCGCGTTAATCCATTTGCGACGCCGCATTCCTGCCCTGCAACAGGATCGCTGGTGGCAGGAAGGGGATGGCAGCGTGGAATGGCTCAACGGCCAGGGACGGCAGCTAAACAGGCTTGAGTGGGAGCAGGGCGTGCATCGTCTGCAAATAAGGTTGTCAAAACAATGGCTTATCACGCTTAACGCCACCGAAGAAGTGTGCGACCTGGTGTTACCCCCTGGGAAATGGCATGCCGTACCGCCTTTTGCCGGTGAGGATAACCCCATCCTGTTAACCGTCTGGCATGGAGCCGCTCAGGGAGTGTGCGTGTTCCAGGAAAAATCATAATAGGAGTCAGGCATGGTGAAATTAGAGAAGAATGACCCTGTGATGCTGGCAAGACAGCTGCCAACACAAACTGTAGCCCTGATCCTTGCTGGTGGTCGCGGAACGCGGTTAAAGGACCTGACCGCCAAACGTGCAAAACCGGCGGTTCATTTCGGCGGAAAATACCGCATCATCGATTTCGCGCTATCTAACTGTCTTAACTCGGGTATCCGGCGTATTGCGGTCTGTACCCAGTACCAGTCGCACACGCTGGTGCAGCATATTCAGCGTGGCTGGTCTTTCCTGAACGAAGAGATGAACGAGTTTGTCGACCTGCTCCCCGCGCAGCAGCGTCTGGCGACCGATCACTGGTATCGCGGTACGGCCGATGCGGTGACGCAGAATCTGGACATCATCCGTCGCTACCGTGCGCAGTACATCGTCATCCTTGCCGGTGACCACATCTACAAAATGGACTACTCGCGCATGCTGATCGACCACGTTGAAAACGGCGCACGCTGCACCATTGCCTGTCTGCCGGTGCCGCTGGAGGAAGCCAGCGCTTTTGGCGTGATGAAGGTGGATGACAACAACAAGGTCTTAGAATTCCTTGAAAAACCGGCTAACCCACCGTCGATGCCCGGCAACGGCAGTCATGCGCTGGCCAGTATGGGTATCTATGTGTTTGATGCTGAATATCTCTTCGATCTGCTGGAGCATGACCAGCAGCTGCCGCAGTCGACGCACGACTTTGGCCAGGATCTGCTGCCAAAAATCGTCGCCAGCGGTGAGGCGCTGGCGCACTCCTTTTCACTCTCGTGCGTCCAACAGGATGAGAGCGCAGAACCTTACTGGCGCGATGTCGGCACGCTGGAGGCTTACTGGAAGGCCAATCTTGATCTGGCCTCGGTGATGCCGGAACTGGATATGTATGACGGTAACTGGCCGATCCATACCCATATGGAACCGCTGCCGCCCGCCAAATTTGTTCAGGATCGCTCCGGCAGCCACGGGATGACGATGAATTCACTGGTATCAGGCGGATGCATTATCTCCGGCTCGGTGGTGGTCAATTCGGTGCTGTTTTCACGGGTTCGTATTAACTCCTTTTGCAATATTGAGTCGTCGGTACTGCTGCCGGATGTGGTGGTGGGACGTTCCTGCCGTCTGCGTCGCTGTGTGATTGACCGCGCCTGCGTGCTGCCTGAGGGGACGGTGATTGGTGAAAATCCGGATGATGACGCCCGGCGTTTCCATCGATCGGAAGAGGGGATTGTGCTGGTCACAACTACCATGCTGGCAAAACTTGGCTGGCGTTAACCGGGCGGGTATGGCCTGTTGCAGGTCGCGTTCGGCATTTTACAGGAGCCAATAATGCAGGTGTTACATGTCTGTTCAGAACTTTTCCCGCTGCTGAAAACCGGCGGGCTTGCTGATGTGGTTGGGGCATTACCTGCGGCGCAAATTGCAGCGGGAGACGATACGCGAGTGTTACTGCCGGCATTCCCCGATTTGAAAAAAGGGATTACGCAAATCCAGGTGGTGGCGCAGCTGCAAACTTTTGCTGGCTATGTCGAGCTACATTTTGGTCATTTTAATGGCGTGGGCATCTATTTGATCGATGCGCCGGGGCTGTACGATCGCCCCGGCAGCCCCTATCACGATGAATCACAATATGCCTATAGCGACAACTACCTGCGCTTTGCGCTGCTGGGGTGGGTAAGCTGCGAGCTGGCCTGCGGGCTGGATCCATGGTGGCGGCCGGAGGTGGTGCATGCGCATGACTGGCACGCCGGGCTTTCCTGCGCCTACCTTGCGGCACGCGGGCGGCCGGCCAAATCGGTATTTACCGTGCATAACCTGGCCTATCAGGGGTTGTTCAACGCCCGCCACATGGAGCAAATCCAGCTGCCGCATTCATTTTTCGATGTGTACGGAATGGAGTTCCACGGCCAGATCTCCTATCTCAAGGCCGGCCTGTTCTATGCCGACCATGTCACCGCAGTCAGTCCTACCTACGCCCGGGAAATTACTCAGCCAGAGTTTGGCTACGGCATGGAGGGGCTGCTGAAACAGCGCCTGCTGGAGGGGCGACTCAGCGGCATTCTCAACGGCGTCGACCCGGCAATCTGGAATCCGGCGCACGATCTGCTGCTGGCGGCACGCTATAACCGTGACGTGCTGGATGCCAAACGGGAAAACAAACGGCAGTTACAAATTGCGATGGGGTTGAAGATCGACGAAAAAGCGCCGATCTTCGCGGTAGTCAGTCGCTTAACCAAACAGAAAGGGCTTGATCTGGTGCTGGAGGCGCTGCCCGGCCTGCTGGAACAGGGTGGGCAGCTGGTCGTGCTGGGTGCAGGCGATGCCGAGTTACAGCAGGGATTTCTGGCGGCAGCGGCGGAAAATCCGGGCCAGGTCGGGGTACAAATCGGCTATCACGAGGCGTTCTCGCACCGCATTATGGGCGGTGCCGATGTTATTTTGGTGCCGAGCCGCTTTGAACCCTGTGGGCTGACGCAGCTGTATGCCCTGAAGTACGGCACGCTGCCGCTGGTGCGGCGCACCGGGGGACTGGCAGATACGGTGAACGACTGTTCACTGGAAAATCTGGCTGATGGCATTGCCAGCGGATTTTCCTTCGAAGACAGCAATGCCTGGTCGTTACTGCGCGCTATTCGACGTTCTTTCGTACTGTGGTCCCGTCCTTCGCTGTGGCGCTATGTCCAGCGCCAGGCCATGGGGATGGATTTTAGCTGGCAGGTGGCGGCGGTGGCCTACCGCGATCTCTATCAGCGTTTGTTGTAAACAAATAAAGTGGGGTACTGCTATGAACGCTCCTTTCTCCTATGCCTCGCCCACGCTTAGCGTCGATGCACTCAAGCATTCCATCGCCTATAAGCTGATGTTTACCCTTGGCAAAGATCCTGCGATTGCCAACAAACATGAATGGCTGAACGCCACGCTGCTGGCGGTGCGCGATCGTATGGTGGAGCGTTGGCTGCGTTCCAATCGTGCTCAGTTATCCCAGGACGTGCGGCAGGTCTACTACCTGTCGATGGAGTTTCTTGTCGGGCGCACGCTGTCTAATGCGCTGCTGGCGATGGGCATGTACAACGATACGCAGGCGGCGCTGGAGGAGATGGGCTTCGACCTGGAAGACCTGATTGAGGAAGAGAGCGACCCGGGCCTGGGCAATGGTGGACTGGGGCGGCTGGCGGCCTGCTTTCTTGACTCACTCGCGACGCTGGGCCTGCCCGGCCGTGGCTACGGCATCCGTTATGAATACGGCATGTTTAAACAGAATATTGTCGAAGGCCGTCAGGCAGAGTCGCCGGACTACTGGCTGGAATATGGTAATCCGTGGGAGTTTCAACGTTTCAATACCCGCTACAAAGTGCGCTTTGGCGGGCGTATTCAGCATGAGGGGAGCCGTGCGCGCTGGGTAGAAACGGAAGAAGTACTGGCCACGGCATACGATCAGATTATCCCTGGCTACGATACGGATACCACCAATACCTTGCGTTTGTGGGGCGCGCAGGCGAGTAATGAAATCAACCTGGGGAAATTTAACCAGGGAGATTACTTTGCCGCCGTAGAGGATAAAAACCATTCTGAAAACGTCTCACGCGTGCTCTATCCGAATGACTCCACCTATTCTGGGCGCGAGCTAAGGCTGCGGCAGGAGTATTTTCTTGTCTCGGCCACGGTGCAGGATATTCTTCACCGCCATTGGACGATGCACCAGACCTTCGATAATCTCGCCGATAAAATCGCTTTGCATCTCAATGACACTCACCCGGTGCTGGCCATTCCCGAGCTGATGCGCCTGCTGATTGACGAAAATAAATTCAGTTGGGATGATGCTTTCGACGTCACCTGTCAGGTGTTCTCCTACACCAACCATACCCTGATGCAGGAGGCGTTGGAAACCTGGCCGGTGGATATGATCGGCAAAATCCTGCCGCGACATCTGCAAATCATCTTTGATATTAATGACTATTTTCTGAAGACCGTTCAGGAGCAGTACCCGGATGACTGGGAGCTGCTGGCACGTATTTCGATTATTGATGAAAACAACGGCCGCCGGATCCGTATGGCGTGGCTGGCCGTGGTGGCCAGCCATATGGTCAACGGCGTCTCTGAACTGCACTCCAACCTGATGGTACAGTCGCTGTTTGCCGACTTTGCCAAACTGTTTCCGGGGCGTTTCTGCAACAAAACGAATGGGATCACGCCGCGCCGTTGGCTGGCGCTGGCGAATCCCCCGCTCTCTGCCGTACTGGATGAGACGATTGGCCGCACCTGGCGAACTGAGCTTAGCCAGTTGGACGAGCTAAAACAGCATATCGACTTTCCCAACTTTATTGAGCTGATTGCCCATGCCAAGCTGCAAAATAAAAAGCGCCTGGCCGAATTTGTCAGCCAAAAACTGGATATTGTCATCGATCCGCAGGCGATGTTTGACGTGCAGATCAAACGTATTCATGAGTACAAGCGGCAGCTGCTGAACGTGCTGCATATTATCACCCGCTACAACCGTATTAAGGCGGAACCGGACGCGGACTGGGTGCCCAGAGTTAGCATCTTCGCGGGTAAGGCGGCATCGGCCTACCAGACGGCAAAACACATTATCCATCTGATTAATGATGTTGCGCAGGTTATCAATAATGATCCTCAGGTTAAAAGTAAACTGAAGGTGGTGTTTATTCCCAATTATAGCGTCAGCCTGGCGCAGATAATCATTCCGGCGGCCGATCTGTCCGAACAGATCTCGCTGGCGGGGACGGAAGCATCGGGCACCAGCAATATGAAGTTTGCGCTCAACGGTGCGCTGACCATTGGTACGCTGGATGGCGCTAACGTTGAGATGCTCGACCATGTTGGCGCGGAGAATATCTTTATCTTTGGCAATACTACGCCGCAGGTAGAGGCGCTGCGCAGCAACGGTTATAACTCTCATCTCTATTATGAACAGGATGCCGAACTGCATCAGGTGCTGACACAAATCGCCACCGGCGTGTTCAGCCCGCAGGAGCCTGGACGTTACCGCAATATATTTGATTCCTTGGTGAATCTGGGTGACCACTACCAGCTGCTGGCCGACTATCGCAGTTATGTTGATACTCAGGATAAAGTGGACAAACTGTACCGTAACCCCGATACCTGGACACGCTGTGCGCTACATAATATCGCCAATATGGGCTACTTCTCTTCTGACCGCACGATTAAGGAATATGCCGATGAAATATGGGCAATTAAACCGATTCAGTTATAGGTATCTGTAATTTTCTTAAAGCACCGTGGCGATCCTTAGCGGTGCTTCCCCTTTTTTGTCTTTTCTGTTTGCCGGCAGTTTTCCATGTGGAATATGTGATTTATTTTTATGAGTAGCGTTTTATACAATGATAGTCGTATTTTTTTTGTAAAATAATGGCTTTTATGGAATAGAAACATGTCAGCTATAAATTGTCATCTCCTTTACTTAAAAGCTTGCAATGTGTTGGGTGCTACTATATCCGACTATGACGCAAGGAAAATACTAAAAAAATTAGAGAGCGTTGTAGATAGCTCTGTTGGTGCAGATCTTATCGGTAACTCCACTTTTCGCAAAGCACTGGAAAATAAGGCTATTAAAACTAAAAATAAGACATTAAGAGATAATATTTTAAGAGTTTCAACTTACAATCTGGGGTCGAGTGAATGTAATGCAAAAATCATCAATGCTATGGTTTACACCAGGCCAGAGGAATCAAAATTAATAACAACTAATAAAATAAACAATGCCTTTTTGAAGGGTAATGTCCCTGGTGTAGATGATATAAAACGTCAAGAAATAGCCCAGAAAATATTGGATGAAAATAAGGATAACTTGCCTGGCCTAAGAATTAAAATGGAATTGGAACGTAAAGGCATTCCTTTAAAGTTAGAGGTGAAACTCAACGAGCTCTTAGGAAGACGGAGCAAGGGTGTGTCTAAAATAAATAAAATCATTAGTGAGACAAATACATTTCAGGCAAAAATTAATAATAAACCTCTTGATGGTGAATTGGTGCCAGCAGACAGGGAAAAAACGTTTGACCTAAGGACCAGTAAGAGTCGTGAGGAAATAATGAAAATTGATAAAATCCTTGATGATAGACGCGAAGCCACCGAAATCATCATGGTGACGGTAGAGAAGTATCTCAGAGAGATGCCTCTTGTTCTTTCTGAACGGAGCAATCGGCTTATAAATGAATATAATAGGGTAGGCACAGAGGATACTGCACTCCTAAGAAAATAATTTTTTGCGTTCGACGGTTCTCTCTCTGTCATGTTTAATTTATTGGTCAATAGCCTGATGGACACAATAAAAAATCATGACTTTGAAGTCACGTCTCTTGTGGAAAAATGTCTTATGGATTTATAGTTTAATTTCAAAGGGGAAGTTATGGACATTAGACCAACGGATTCTAAAGATATTCTGCCTGATAATCAGGAAAGCCACACGTCGGATCGAGCTTGCTCTCAACTGAAAAGAAGACTGGGCAACATTGAGTATTCCAATGAGCCATTACCCAAAGCCACTAAGGAAAAAAAATCATCTTCTCTGAATGTTGTCGAACAACCCGACATCACTGCTCTATTGGAAAATAAACAAAAACTTGAAGAAAGTTTGGTAATACTCCAAAAAAAATTAGAAATCAACACTAATGTGACTGGTGAATATATCAAGAATGACGCGGAGCGTGATGCTCAATTAGCCTACCTTAATGAGTACACTCTCAATCAGATGAAGGACATCGAAAAGCAACTAGCAGAGACTAATAAGCAGTTGTCGGAATTGAAAAAAGAGGATGCGTCTTCCCGCAGCGGAAGCTAAAAGCCTTAATGCGGTTCACCACCTGGTGTAGCGGGCCTGCCCACAGAGGTTGGTGTTAAAGGGCGGCCCTTTATTTTTGGGTCCGCCCAATCTCCATCAGGATGCCAGCGACAGCAGAGGTTTGGCGTGTTGCGCCAACCATTCACCAATGCGTGCCTGCTGCGCTTCATTCAGCCACATGCCTTCTTTGGTTCGGCGCCAGATAGCATCATCGGTGGCGCGTACCCACTCATGCTCCACCAGATAGCGCAACTCGGCCTCATAGAAATGGTGACCAAACAGTTCACCCAGGTCTGCCAGGCTGGTCGCTCCTTTCAGCAGCTGCTCCGCGTTGCTGCCGTAGGTGCGCGCGTAGTGGCGCGCCATCTCAACGCTGATAAACGGGAAGCGGCGGCGCAGGCTGATGGCATAATCGTCGCGCGTTCCGGCAAAATTTCCGCCCGGCAGCACGCAGCTTTTGGTCCAGGCGGCTCCCGCATGCGGATAGTATTTGCTTAATTTCTCCATCGCGTGTTCGGCCAGTTTGCGATAGGTGGTGAGCTTACCGCCGAACACCGACAGCAGCGGGGCCTGACCGCCATCGTCATGCACGTCCAGCGTATAATCGCGGGTAATTGCCTGCGGGGAATCTGACTCGTCATCACACAGTGGGCGTACGCCGGAGTAGCTCCAGACGATATCGTCGCGGGAGAGATCCTTCTTAAAGTGCTCGTTAAATACCTTGAGCAGATAATTGATTTCGTTATCATCGATTTTCACATTGTGCGCATCACCTTTGTACTCGACGTCAGTGGTGCCGATAATCGAAAACTCATCCATCCACGGAATGACGAACACGATGCGGTTGTCTTCATTCTGTAAAATGTAGGCCTGCTTCTGCGTACCAATGCGCGGCACGACGATATGACTGCCCTTGATCAGGCGGATCCCGTACGGAGACTTAAGTTTCAGGCTGTCATCAAACAGCTGTTTTACCCACGGGCCGGCGGCATTGACCAGACCTTTGGCACGCCATGTGAAGGTTTTGCCGCTGTCGATATCTTCGGCCTCAACGATCCACAGGCCATCTTCACGCCGGGCGCGCGTGACGCGGGTCCGGGTACGAACTTCGCCGCCACGTTTCTCAACTTCCTGCGCGTTCAGTACCACCAGACGGGCATCGTCTACCCAGCAGTCGGAATATTCGAAACCGCGCATAATTTCAGGTTTAAGTGCTGATTCTGAGCCAAAACGCACGCCTTTACTCCCCGGCAGGCTGGTACGTTTGCCCAAGTGATCGTACATAAACAGGCCGACGCGGATCATCCATGCCGGACGCAGATGTGGGCGGTGCGGCAGCAGAAAGCGCATTGGGAAGGCAATATGCGGTGCCATTTTCAGCAGCACTTCGCGTTCGGCCAGCGCCTCGCTGACCAGACGAAACTCATAGTGTTCCAGGTAGCGCAGGCCACCGTGGATCAGTTTTGAACTGGCGGAGGAGGTGGCGCAGGCGAGATCTTGCGCCTCCAGCATCAGCACCGACAGCCCGCGTCCGGCAGCATCAGCCGCGATGCCGGCTCCATTAATGCCGCCGCCGATTACGATCAGGTCTTTGGTTTCCACGTCATCTCCTCCGGTATTCGGAATCTGTTACTAATGTTCGTTTTCGAACATTATATTAGTTGCAAACAAACATTGATACCAGCGTTAACCGGATAAAAACAATTATGCGTGATGCACATAACATATTTGTAGCAAATTAAAACGTCTTAACCCTGCTGTTATACGGGTTATCGTGCGTTCGCTTCAGGCTATAATGAGCGCTATTTCGCTTTTGATGAGACCCCGTCATGGAACAATTTGAGTGCATTAATATCCAGCAGGCGCAGCAGAAACTGGCAGACGATAACGCGTTGCTGGTGGATATTCGCGATGCACAAAGCTTTGCCGCCGCACATGCCAGCGGCGCCTTTCACTTGAGCAATGAATCACTGCCGCCGTTTCTCGCGCAAAGCGATCTCGCGCGCCCGGTGCTGGTCATGTGCTATCACGGTAACAGTAGCAAGGGTGCCGCACAGTACCTGCTGGGGCAGGGCTTTAGCGCGGCCTACAGCATAGACGGTGGCTTCGAGGCCTGGCGCATCGCTTTTCCACAGCAGGTTAGCGCGCAGTGATAGCCGTGCGGCGGCAACGTGACGTTTAACCGGTCTCGACAAAGACCAGTACGCCTGTCTGTGGGTTGAGCATCAGGACAAAGTCCGCCTCGAGCTGAACTTCGTGATCCCTAACATCGAATTACAGAGCGGGAAACGGCTGCAACCCTACTTTGACCGCGCCGAGCCGCAGCGACAGGGTGTGTCAGCACTTGAGCAGTCAGGTGAACAGCTTGCGCGGGCAGGTCGAGAGCTTGAGCGACAATCTCAGCCGGTTAATGCGTTCGTAAAACAGCACGAACACCAGCTGAAACTGGAAAAGCAGCGCACCCGCTATCACGGCCTGACGCTTTAGTACCGGTAGTTTCGATCAGGAATATAAGAATTTCAGCAGCTAACCGGCGGTAGGAAGGACAGGAAAAACTGACTTAAAAAATAGACCTGGCCGTAGTTTCGATCATCGTATGTAAAGCAAACTTAGTACAGTAAAAGGGATTATGATGCGTAGTTGTACTGAAATAGCGAGGCGTATAGCCCAGATAATCATGTCGCCGGAGTCGGTAATAGGTTTTTTAGATGGCGTTTTATCCGTGCCAAAAGACATTGGATATTTGGCTTATGGATTTATGGATACCGACACCAGATCTTGTCGTGAGATTGAAAAAACACGAATGGTCAGAGCTATCAGGTACGGTATTTTAGAAAATCATAACTTCACGAAAACTATCGAGATTGTTCTTCACGCATTCAACAAAGATGTACCTGAATCAAAGCAAAACGCGATTTATAGCAAAACCATTGCTTCAATGGCTGGGCGGGCTGTAACTAACTCTGTCATTTCTTCAAGGATAGCCACCTCAATCGCGCAAAGCAGCTCCCTGTTTGTCAAACTGCGCGGGGGGATCATTGGCAATACCTTACTGATTGGCGGCATGATCGAACGGTGTCTCTACACATCAGAACGTCTTCGCCAGGTAAACCCGGAAATTTATTATGCGCTTCGGCAAAGAAATTTCGACCTGCTTTATTTCTTTGCCGAACCAGCACTCAACCCATTTATTGAAGCCCTGAATGTCCGTAGAACGCAGGGGCAGCCTGCTTTTGAACGGATTCTTGACATCGTATCGAGTGAAATCAATGCAAAAAAATGAGCCTAAGAAACTGAATTTTTGGCAGCGCACATTCCATACCATTATTGAAACTGGTGTTTCACTTTTGGGTGGGGTACTTCTTATCGTTTGTTGCTACTGGTTTTTTCATTATGAAACGTGGCATGAGCGATTTATAGCGATCGGATTGACGATTTTTGTCGTCTACGTTGTCGTTAAGCTTCTTCCTGAACGCCCAGAATCGTAATTTAGTTAATTGGTCATGCTTTAGCACCGTACATGCGTGATAACCGAAGTAGACGCAACATTATCTTGGTGTACAATGTACCCTTGCAAGGCAAGGGAATAACACAGTGAGCCATGCGATAGAGTTTATCGAAACGCCGATGTTTACCCGTCAGATAAAGCAAATCGCCACGGACGACGAGCTAAAAGATCTCCAGAAAACGCTGATTGAATCACCGGATAAAGGTGATTCAATCAGGCAAACCGGCGGGCTGCGAAAAATCAGAATGGCAACCGGCAATCAGGGAAAAAGCGGCAGTGCGCGGTTGATTTATTTCCTGGCCACCGACCAGATTATCTATCTGGTGATGGCCTACCCGAAAAGCACCAAAGACAGCCTGACTGACGCCGAAAAAGTCGATCTGAAGAAGCTGACTAAACTACTGAATGACGAGGTGTAACATGAGTTTTTTTGACGAACTGAAGGCGTCTCTGGAAGAAGCCGTCGAGATCAAAAAAGGCGTTAAAGCGCCTGCCCGCGTCACGCGCTACGAACTGGCTGATGTGAAGGCACTCCGCGCCCAGCTGAACGTGACGCAGGATGAAATGGCGAAGGTGCTCGGCACCAGCCTCGATACCATTAAAAGCTGGGAAACGGGCAGGCGTAACCCGACCGGACTGGCGGCGAAGGTGCTGGCGACCATACAGGCCAACCCTAAATTCTTTCAGGAACTTGCCTCACATTAAGGCTTTGTGACGGAAGGATTCGACAGGAGTCGCTGTTCGCGTGTAACGTTAACGGCAGAAAAAACAAAGCCCCGAATTCATACCTCAACTTGGCGGAAGGGAATATGAAGTCAGGGCCAAGCATAAAACCTAAGAAGGATATTAGCACATGCACAGTGCAAGACAACAGCCCGCCAGAAGCGCTGGCATGAGTGACTAACCCAGCTCTCGACCTGTTCAACGACCGCTTACCTAACAAGCCGTACTTTTCGGACGATCTGCATTTTGGTGTACGCATCGCGGGAAAAGAGCGCGCGATTCTGGCGAAATACATCCAGTTTAACCAGCCTCACGCCATGTTCTGGCTGGGTTTTGACGTTGACCGTCTTGGTGCTGCCATCGACTGGAGCGATCGCAACGCGCCCGCGCCCACACTGACCATCACCAACCCTGAAAACGGCCATGCTCACCTGCTTTATGCGCTGAAAACCTCGATACGCACCGCGCCAGATGGAAAAATGAAGCCGTTGAAATACGCAGCCGCCGTAGAGAATGCGCTACGTAAAAAACTGGATGCTGACACGGGGTATTCGGGGCTAATTTGCAAGAATCCGAATCACGGGCACTGGAAAATTGCTGTATGGCAGCCTGAACTTTACACGCTGGACTGGCTGGCCGACTCTCTCGATCTGAACGCCGCGAACGACAAAGAAATCGTTGCCGATTACGGCTTAGGCCGTAACTGCACCCTGTTCGATAAAACCCGTAAGTGGGCTTACCGAGCTATCCGTCAGGGCTGGCCTGAGTATTACCAGTGGCTTCAAGCCTGCTACGAACGTGCCAGAGCCTATAATCAGCAATTTGCTACGCCTCTGGATGAAAATGAGGTGAACAGCATAGCTAAAAGCATTGCTAAGTGGACTAGCGGTAAATTTAGTGAGTCATCTTTCCTTGATTTTTTATTAGAACACACAAGCCTGATATTCAATCAGTCAGAGGAAAGCGTAGTAAAGGTGGAGGTCGCCCCTTTCTTGGTCATTCTTGGGAGGAATTGGAAATTAGTAGGGCTACCTATTTTAGAAAATTAAAGAATGGTGGTTTAAATGAATATAAATGATTTTGTTAGGAACTATAAAAACCATCCGGTATTATTTGTGGGTACAGGATTTAGTCTTCGCTACCTGACAGAGTCTTTTAGTTGGGATGCTCTTCTGAAAAGAGTTGTTATTGATCTTCGTGGAAATGTTGAGGAATATTTCGACATACGATACCGTCACCAATATGATGGGAAGGTTAATTATGAGAAGGTTGCCAGTGATATTGAGGATTTATTTAACACTGAAGTTAGTAATGATAGATATGGACCATTCTCCTTTATAAATGATGAGTTTTATAAAGACATGGAAGCCGGTGGTGGAGGGCGTAGTAGATTCAAAATGTACTTAGCGCATCTTTTAAGAAGCACTGATTATAAACTCGGGGTTGATGAAGAAATAAAGCTATTGACCAAAGCGAGGAAGAACATAGGTTCAATTATAACTACGAACTATGATTTGTTGATAGAGAAAATTTTTGAATTTAACCCTCTTATTGGTAATAACATACTCCTCAGTAACCCTTATGGTTCAGTCTACAAAATTCATGGGTGTGTAACTGATTCTGAAGGTATGATTATCACTGATAATGACTATCATAAGTTCAATCAAGAGTATGAGCTTATTCGCGCCCAGCTATTGTCGTTATTCATACATAACCCAATTATTTTCATTGGCTACAGCATTAGCGATTCAAACATAAAAGATATTCTAAAAACTATTTTTTCGTGTGTTGATTATAGATCTGAAATGGCGGAGCGTATTCGCAGAAATTTCTTGTTAGTAGAGCATGATTCAGAATCACAATCTGACGAGGTTGTGGAACACGATATAGATATAGAAGGACTGTCAACTATAAGAATAAATAAAATAAAGACGAATGCATTTAGTAATATATATAACTCGATATCCAATCTCCTGCTCCCTGTTTCTGCTATGGATATACGTAAAGTTCAAAGTGTATGGGGAGAGATAAGAAGCGGTGGAGATATAAAAGTTAGTATAACAGAAGATATCGACTCTCTGAGTAATGGAGATATGGTTCTCGCTGTTGGGTCGTCTAAAACAATAAGGTATGAGTACCAGACAACAACAGAAATGATGCAGAATTATTTTAGACTGGTCGAGGAAGAAAATTACCAGTTAATATTACTTCTTAATAAGCAGAGGATTTTAGCAACACAGCATTTCCCTTTCTATGCTTTCGGCAATATTTGCCCTGAGCTAACAGATATTGAAGATAAAAAAATAAGGCAACGCAGAAAGATCGATGAGGTATTTGCTAGGATACCTGCATCATGCCAGGCGGATATTATTGATATTACTGAAATAACCAATGCTGGTTATGCTCAAAGCAAACAGTTTTCGATGATATTTTACTCAGCCTATAGAGAAATTCTTCCACTTAAAGATGTGAAGAATTTCCTGATTAACTTCGCAGACAAAAAATGTACTGATTATCGCCGCTTACTTTGTCTGTATGACATGAAGGCACCACTACCCGATATCACTCATCGGGAGTCGTGAGACTACCCTGCAACTTGCCGGATGAAGCCGCTATACTGGCCCACCCTATCCGATTGAAAAAAGGAAGCCGTTCGATTATGCGCATTACCCATTTCACTCATTTACGCCCGGCGCAGGCGTTTGTTGACTACATGTCCACGCGGGGCATCAGGTTGCGCATTGAGCGCGACAACGGCTATACGCTGTGGCTGGACGATGAGTCGCAGTCTGGCGTGGTCGAAAACGAACTCGATCGGTTTATTCGCGATCCCAATCATGCGCGCTACCAGGCCGCAAGCTGGCACTCCGGTACCACCCACAGCGGCATCCATTATCAGCACACGTCGCTATTGGCTAATCTGCGGGAACGCGCAGGCCCGCTAACCCTGTCGGTGATCGCTGCCTGTGTGCTGGTGTTTATCCTGATGCAGGTGGTGGGTGACCAGGCGGTGATGAGCCTGCTGTCATGGCCGGATGAAACGCAGCATTATCAACTGTGGCGCTGGTTCAGCCACGCGCTGCTGCACTTTTCCCTGCTGCATATCCTGTTTAACCTGATGTGGTTCTGGTATCTCGGCGGCGCGCTGGAAAAGCGCCTCGGCAGCGGTAAATTGTTTGTCATCATGCTGATCTCGGCGCTGCTGAGCGGCTGGATGCAGGCGAAATTTAGCGGGGTGTTGTTTGGCGGGCTTTCTGGAGTGGTCTATGCCCTGATGGCCTACAGCTGGCTGCGTGGCGAGCGCGATCCCGACAGCGGTATCTTTTTGCAGCGCGGGCTGATGGCTTTCGCGGTTCTCTGGCTGCTGGTGGGGTATTTCGGCTGGTTTGGGCTGTCGATAGCCAATGCGGCCCATGTCACCGGCCTGCTGGTCGGACTGGCGATGGCTTTTGTCGATACGCGTCGACGCTAATTTTTCGGCAGCTTCTCCACGTGATGAGCAGCCGCCCGTCGCGTGCAGGAGAAAGGGATAAGGGGAAGCTTGTGAAGCAAACACAACGTCATGACGCCATCATCGACCTGGTGCGGCGTCAGGGATATGTCAGTACCGAGGAGCTGGTAGAGCATTTTGCCGTCAGCCCGCAGACCATTCGCCGTGACCTAAATGATTTGGCGGAACAGAACAGAATTCAGCGCCACCACGGCGGCGCGGCCTTACCTTCCACATCAGAAAATAGCGCCTGGCAGGATAGAAAAATGATGTGGTCGCTGGAAAAAGCACGTATTGCCCAGCGTGTTGCCAGCCAGATCCCGGATGGCGCTTCACTGTTTATTGATATTGGCACCACGCCGGAAGCGGTAGCCCATGCGCTGATGAACCACAGCAATCTCCGTATCGTGACCAACAACCTTAACGTGGCGGTGCTGCTGATGGCGAAGCCTGATTTTCGGCTGATCCTGGCCGGTGGAGAAGTGCGTACCCGCGACGGTGGGATTATGGGCGAGGCAACGCTGGATTACATCTCCCAGTTCCGCCTTGATTACGGTATTCTCGGGATCAGCGGTATTGATCTGGACGGTTCCCTGCTGGACTTCGACTATCACGAGGTGCGCACCAAGCGTGCAATTATTGAAAATTCTCGCTGCGTAATGCTGGTTGCCGACCATTCGAAATTTGGCCGTAACGCGATGGTGAATTTAGGAAATATGGGGATGATTGACTACCTGTTTACCGATCAAATGCCGCCGGCCAGCGTGCTGAAAACCATTGAACAGCATGATGTTCATCTGGAGCTGTGTTAGCGGATCGCCATCATCTGAAAAGCCGTTGCTGGCGCAGATGTACTCCCGTTCCGGCAACGGCTGGATAAATATCCTCCGGGCTGTCTGCCTGGAAAAGAGACTCTTTTACGCTTTTTTTCGCTCATCGGCCTCTGCGATGAGCTTTTTTCCGTTTTGCCGTCTTAACTGTAAAGTGTTTGTGCTCACATCTTCAGCTGTACCCAACTATTTGCGAGGGACGGTATGCCGCAGCAGAAATTCAGTAAGACCCGTTTTGAGTCAGCCCTGACCCGTCATTGGCGGCAATTGGGCTACGCCAGCGCGAGCGAAATGACGTCACATCAGTGGTGGCAGGCAATAAGCCACGCTCTGGCAGAACTGCTGGCGACCCGGCCAGCGGCAAAAACGGCGACCAATCAACGCCACGTTAACTATATCTCGATGGAGTTTCTGGTCGGCCGTCTGACGGGCAATAATCTGCTCAATCTCGGCTGGTACGATGAGGTGAAGGCGGTGCTGGCCGGCTATCAGCGCGATCTCAGTGAGCTTCTGGAGGAAGAAGTCGACCCGGCGCTGGGCAACGGTGGTTTGGGAAGGCTGGCGGCCTGCTATCTTGACTCGATGGCAACGGTGGGCCAGTCGGCCATCGGCTACGGCCTTAACTATCAATACGGGCTGTTCCGCCAGTCGTTTGCCGACGGTAAACAGCAGGAAGCGCCGGATGACTGGCAGCGCGATCGCTACCCGTGGTTTCGCCATAACGCCGCGCTGGACGTGGATGTCGGTATTGGCGGCAAGGTGGTGAAAAACGACGGCGGCGGCTTCCGCTGGCAGCCGGCTTTTATGCTGCGCGGCGAAGCCTGGGATCTGCCGGTAACCGGCTATCGCAACGGCGTGGTACAGCCGCTGCGCCTGTGGCAGGCCACGCATGCCCATCCGTTCGATCTCACCCTTTTTAATGACGGCAAATTTTTGCAGGCGGAGCAGCAGGGTATTGATGCCGCGAAACTGACGAAAGTGCTGTATCCGAACGACAACCATCAGCAGGGCAAGCGTCTGCGCCTGATGCAGCAGTATTTCCAGTGCGCCTGTTCGGTAGCCGACATTCTGCGCCGCCATCATCTTGCCGGGCGCACAATTCAGCAGCTGCCCGATTTTAAGTGATCCAGCTGAATGATACCCACCCCACGATCGCCATTCCCGAAATGCTGCGCGTGCTGCTGGATGAGCATCAGCTGGGCTGGGACGAAGCCTGGGAGATTGTCAGCAAAACCTTTGCCTACACCAATCACACCCTGATGCCGGAAGCGCTGGAGCGCTGGGATAAAAAGCTGTTACGCAGCCTGCTGCCGCGCCATTTTACCCTGATCAAAGAGATTGACCGCCGTTTTAAGCAGCGGGTCGACGAACAGTGGCCGGGCGATGAAAAGATGTGGGCGAAACTGGCGCTAATACATGATAAGCAGGTGCGCATGGCGAATATCTGCGTGGTGAGCGGATTTGCCGTTAACGGCGTGGCGGCGCTGCACTCGGATCTGGTGGTAAAAGATCTGTTCCCGGAATATCACCAGCTGTGGCCAGAGAAATTCCATAACGTCACTAACGGTATCACGCCCCGGCGCTGGCTAAAGCAGTGCAACCCGGCGCTGGCGGGGCTGATTGACGACACGCTTAAAGTTGAGTGGGCCAACCGGCTGGATGCGCTGCGGGGGCTGGAGAAGTTTGCCGATAACAAAGCGTTTCGGCAGCAGTATCGCCAGATAAAGCAGGATAACAAGCAGCGGCTGGCGGCGTATATCGCAGAGCGCACCGGTATTGTCGTCAACCCGCAGGCGCTGTTCGACGTGCAGATTAAGCGGCTGCATGAGTACAAGCGCCAGCACCTCGGCCTGCTGCATATCCTTTCACTCTATAAACGGCTGCGCGACAACCCGCAGCTGGATATCGTACCGCGCGTCTTTCTGTTCGGAGCTAAGGCCGCGCCGGGCTATGCCCTGGCGAAGAATATTATCTACGCCATTAACAAGGTGGCGGAGAAGATCAACCAGGATCCGCTGGTTGGCGACAGGCTGAAGGTGGTGTTCATTCCTGACTATCGTATTACCGCCGCCGAGCTGATGATCCCGGCCGCGGATCTTTCCGAGCAGATCTCCACCGCCGGTTATGAGGCTTCCGGCACCGGTAATATGAAGCTGGCGCTTAACGGCGCGCTGACTATCGGCACGCTTGACGGCGCGAATGTTGAGATAGCCGAACAGGTGGGCGGGGAGAATATCTTTATCTTTGGCAATACGGTGGAGCAGGTGAAATCGCTCAAGGCAGGCGGTTACGACCCGCTCAAGCTGCGCAAGAAGAACAGGCATCTTGACGGCCTGCTGAAGGAGTTGGAAAAAGGGCTGTTCAGCGGCGGCGATAAGCACGCGTTCGATATGCTACTGCACAGTCTGGGCAAAGGCGGCGATCCCTGGCTGGTATTGGCGGATTTCGCCAGCTACTGCGATGCGCAGCTCAACGTCGACGCGCTGTATCGAGACCCGGAAGCCTGGACGCGCGCGGCGATCCTGAATACCGCCCGCTGCGGGATGTTCAGCGCTGACCGCTCAATTCGCGATTATCAACAGCGCATCTGGCAGGCCAAGAGGTAGAGGAGCACGGCGATGAGTATGAAAAAGTTTGAACGGGCCGCTGCAAAGGCCGGGATTGCCACGACCTGGATCAATGCTGCCGGTCAGGAGCAGGCCGTCAGTCAGGCAACGGCTGAAAAGCTGCTGGCGGCGATGAATGCGCCGCAAAAAGCCCGTCATGCCCCTCTGCCCCCCTGTACCATATTGCTGCAAAAGTGTATTGAGCCACTACAGATTGGCGGCAAAGGCGATTATCAATGGCGGCTGGACAGCGAGTCTGGAGAGGCGTTTAGCGGCGGCGTCAGCGCCGGGGGACTGTTGACGCTGCCATTGGATCTGCCCAATGGCTATCATCAGCTGCTGCTTAGCCAGGGAAAAAAGCAGTGGTCTTGCCGCATTATTGTGGCACCGCAACGCTGCTATGAACCCCCAGCCCTCAGGCGGGGGGATAAGCTGTGGGGCGCGATCGTGCAGCTTTACACTTTGCGATCTGAGCAAAACTGGGGGATAGGCGACTTCGGCGATCTCAAGCGCATGGTGAGCGACATTGCCCTACGCGGTGGTTCCTTCATCGGGCTTAACCCGATCCACGCCCTGTACCCAGCCATGCCCGAAAACGCCAGCCCTTACAGCCCCTCATCGCGCCGCTGGCTAAACGTGATTTATATCGACGTGGCGGCGGTGGCGGACTTCCAGCAAAGCCAGGCCGGGCAGCGCTGGTGGCAGCAGAAAAATACCCGGCAGCGGCTGGAGAAGGCGCGTCAGGCAGAATGGGTGGATTATGCCACGGTAGGCGAACTGAAAATCCGTGGGTTGCGCTACGCCTGGCAGCAGTTTTTGCAGCGTGCGCAGCAAGACCCAGGCCGCCTTGACTTCGAGCAGTTTATTACCGATGGCGGGCAAAGCCTGGTCGATCAGGCCACCTATGACGCTCTCCACGGGCAGATGCTGAAAGAGGACCCGAAGCGCTGGGGCTGGCCGGCCTGGCCGGAAGCCTGGCAACATGGCGGTAGCGATGCGGTACAGCAGTTCCGTGATGAGCACGCTGATGAAGTGCGCTTCTGGCTGTGGCTACAATGGCTGGCCGACCGGCAGTTCGCCGAGTGCTGGCAATGCTGCCTGGAGCATCGCATGCCGATCGGGCTGTACCGCGACCTGGCGGTTGGCGTGGCGCAAGGTGGGGCGGAAACCTGGTGCGACCGCGAACTGTACCGCCTACAGGCATCGGTAGGCGCGCCGCCGGATATCCTCGGCCCACAGGGGCAGAACTGGGGGCTGCCGCCGATGGATCCGCAGGTACTGGCCATGCGGGGTTACCAGCCTTTTATTGATATGCTGCGTGCGAATATGGTCAACTGCGGCGCGCTGCGTATTGACCACGTGATGTCGCTGCTGCGTCTGTGGTGGATACCCTACGGTGAAACCGCTAATGTTGGTGCTTATGTTCACTACCCGGTGGACGATCTGATCGCCATTCTCGCGTTGGAAAGTGAACGCCAGCAGTGCATGGTGATTGGTGAAGATCTCGGCACGGTTCCGCCGGAGATCGTCAGCAGGCTGCGTGATAGCGGCATCTACTCCTGGAAAGTCCTTTATTTTGAACAGGAGCCGTCGGGGCGCTACCGCTCCCCTGATGCCTGGCCACGTCAGTCAATGGCCAGCGCCTCTACCCACGATCTTCCCACGCTGCGCGGTTTCTGGAGCGAAGGGGATTTAACCTTGGGTGAAACGCTGGGTCTGTACCCGGATAAACAGATACTCGGCGAATTATTTGCCGACCGGGCGCGGAAAAAGCAGGCGCTGCTGGATGCGCTGCACCGTACGGGCTGCGTACCCAAACGCTGTGGTAAACTGGCGGCTAACAGCGCTATGTCGGCGCAGCTCAACCGCGGTATGCAGCGTTTTATCGCCGCCAGCGACAGCGCGCTGCTCGGCCTGCAGCCGGAGGACTGGCTGGATATGGCAAAGCCGGTCAATGTGCCGGGCACCACCGACCAGTATCCTAACTGGCGACGCAAACTTAGCGTGACGCAGGAGGTGATGTTTGCGGACGCCAGGATCAACCGCCTGCTTAAAGACGTTAATACGCGCCGCAAAGGTTAATTGATTGTTTGCCGCCATCCTGTGCCCGGCGAAGGGTAAAAATAAATATCCTGCGCCGGGAGCTCCCTTTCTCAGAGCATAAATAAACATCATGCCCTCAATAGGGCCTTATCAGGATCTTACATCCATTTTTTTGCGCTCATTGTTTTTTTAAATATGGCCATATTTAAAAAAACACTATCGACCACCGGATTATCACTTATTGCCATCGTTACGCATTTTTTCAGCCTCCATCCCCCTGGTTTTCACCTGGCCCGTTGCCACATAATTGACTTCCTGGTTTTGTAATGGGGATGAAATAATTTTTGAAATGCTCTCAATACTCTTAAAAGTGCACGAACAGGTGATGTTCTGGCACTGATAGTATGACTCCTTTGTTTGCTCTGAGAGATATCTGCTGGTTCGTATATGGGCTGATTTATTACATATTGGGCAACGCATCATAAATTTTCACCTGATCTCTTTTAGGGTTGAAGTACTGACCGTATGAGTGAAATTTTTCAACGATCGGTTACAGGTGAAGGAATAATTAATGACTGATAAAGGTGATGGTATTTTTTTTCGTTGTTTTCATTGCCATACAACATTCCCTTGTTATATTTCATTTTTTTTGTTGTGTGATTGTTTATCCAAAAGCTTTCTCTTTGCGTATGGCGTTTTTTGCGTTGTTATAGGCGTTCAGCCATAAAAAATGGATAAGCCAGATGTGTAATGATTTTATTAGTCAAATAAACAGAATTCTTCTACGGATGGCGTTAAGCCGCCTGGTAATTTGCTGCCCACGGTAAGAATACCATTGCCCCTTTTTTTAAGTGAGACGATGATGTATTTACGCTGATGCCTGGAAAGTCATGGCATAAATTCAGAACGGCTGAATCTATGAGAATCCCAGGGTTAAGCATCAGCCTTGATGAATTTTTTTTCGAGGTGAATATGAGTGATGATTATATTTATGACAGATTATCCCTTCGGGTTCCTGAGCAATATGCAACTATCCAGCAGGCGCTTGATTTTCTGAAAGCTAAGGTCATCGTTTCGGGGGTAGATATCTTAGTTTCTGACGGTGAGTATGAGATCGCCTCCCCCATCAAATCTGAAGTGATATATTCAGACCGACTGACGATAAGAGGGAATGAATCCGATCCTTCTAAATGTGTTATCAAGGTTGATAACAGAAATAATGTCGATGGTTTTCTATTTAGCAACGGCTGCGGTATATCATGGCTTAATGGCTTTACGATCAGGGGAGAGAGCGGCTTTATCAGTAAGGGACAATGGCATGATAACAGCTACGGTTCTGGGATCAGGGCGGTAAACAGCATGGTTGTTTTAGGCGCGGAGATCGTAATTGAAAAAATGTATTACGGCATAAGGGCCATGAACGGCGCTTTCATTACTAATGAAACAGACCCTAAAAACGGTCAGCAGGGCGGTGGGATCAAGGTATACAACGCCGGTGATGCGGCGTTTCATGCCTTTGCTGCCAGCATGAAAGTCTCCTGTGCCGAAGCTTACGATACGGCTCACGATCCTGAAGGGCTGGGTTTCGGATTTTGTGCTGAGTCCGGCGGTTTTTTATCCTGTGAATATGCCATTTCCAATAACAATTTAAAGGCGGGTTATTATGCCCTGTCCAGCGGCAGCGTATGGGCTCATGGCGTTTCTGCCTCTTTTAATCTGTATGGCGTTTTATCCTGGGGCGGCAGTATTGAATGCAACGCGATTGGCGAATATGGTTCCACATTCAGTTTTAATGAGGCGGGTATCTATGCGACGTACAACGGTTTTATCGGGGCAAACGGCTCACTCTCCGTTAATAACAACGTGGGAATTCTGAGTGACAGACACTCTCTTATTGATATTACCAATGTGGTCAGCGAAAAGAATACCAGCGATGGTTTTAAATGCGACATGATGGGCGTGATATCAGGTTTTAACGCCACGAGTCAAGATAATGGCGGTGACGGATTCCACTGCACCGGTGGAAGCAAAATTAATATTGTTAATGCACAATCCCTGAACAATGCCGGGAATGGCTATTTTTCAAATAAGAACAGCTTTATCTTTGCCGAAGGGCTATATGGGGAAGGTAACCTGACGGGATTTTGTTCGCCAGAAAGATACAGCCTGAACCCGGCAGGCGGTAATTATAATAGCCTGATATTCGATATCTATTAGTGTTTTTATAACGTGCTGCCGGGGGGCCATGCGAGGGAAAAGCATGAGGAGGGGCCGGAATGTCGGCCCCGCACTTTCTGTCAGTAGAACGAGTGCTCACCGCGCTGGTGCTCGGTCAGATCGCGCACGCCTTTCAGCTCCGGGAACGCGGCCAGCATCTCTTTCTCGATGCCTTCCTTCAGGGTGACATCGACCATTGAACAGCCGTTGCAGCCGCCGCCAAATTGCAGGATGGCGTAACCCTCGTCGGTGATTTCCATTAAAGAAACTTTACCACCGTGGCTGGCCAGCTGCGGGTTGATCTGCGCCTGCAACAGATACTCTACGCGCTCGATCAGCGGGGCATCGTCACTGACTTTACGCATTTTGGCGTTGGGTGCTTTCAGCGTCAGCTGAGAACCAAGATTGTCGGTAACAAAGTCGATTTCAGCATCCTGCAGATAAGGGGCGCTCAGCTCATCAACAAACGCCGACAGCTTGTCGAACTTTAGTTCAGTATCGGTTGCTTCTACCGCATCGGGTGGGCAGTAGGAAACGCCGCATTCGGCGGTAGGCGTACCCGGATTAATAACGAATACGCGAATTTGGGTGCCATCTTCCTGCTTTGACAGCAGTTTTGCGAAGTGCTCTTGTGCAGAGTCGGTAATTAGGATCATGGCGATTGCTCAATAGTTGACTAATTTCGTTGGTTATAATACGCCCATCACCGCTGCTCTACAAGGTGCGGCACAGGCACCATATCTCGACGCTGGCAGCGCCGCTGGCCAGTAAAATGCGGCTGATTTCCGCTGCGGTACTGCCCGTGGTGAGGACATCATCAAGCAGAACAATATGGTAGCCACGCACCGCTGTTTCAAGGCGGAAAGCCCCGCGCAGATTTTTACGCCGCGCCAGCGCGCCCAGCCGGTGCTGAATTTTTCCGCCTCGTACCCGCCTGAGGGCATCAGGCAGATAGCGACATGGAATCCAGTGTGCAAGGCGATGCGCCATGTCTTCTAACTGATTATAGCCACGCCGCCAGGCCCGGTGATGATGCAGCGGCACCGTGAGCAGTAAATCGGGACGCCGAAGCCCGCTTTCATGACGCCGCTGTAACCAGCGTAGTAGTAATAACCGTGCCAGCGTGGCCGCAAGTGCGGTGTCGCAATAAAATTTTAGTCGGTTAACCAGCTGGCTTAACGGCGGTTGCCACGGCGATACGGCAATCAGACGCTGCCACGGCGGAGGACGGCGCAGACAGCGACCGCAGTCATAAGCGGCGGCGTATGAGGGTAGGCCGCAGCGTGCGCAGCAGGCAGAACGCACCAGCAGCAGACGCAGACAGACGTTGCACAGCCCGTGTATGGCGAAGGCCAGCGGCATCGCGCATAGCCAACAGCCTGCCGGTATTGATAGCATGGTGACCTCACTGGCAAATAACAGGACCATAACCCATGACGGCGCTTCATTGGGAGACTATCGGGCAGGGCGATCGCCATCTTGTGCTGCTGCACGGATGGGGGCTGAATGCCGCAGTGTGGCATAACATCAGCGCGCGACTCGGCGCACATTTTTGTCTGCATCTGGTGGATCTGCCCGGCTACGGTCGCAGCCAGGGATACCCGGCGATGACGTTAGATGACATGGTGGCGGCCATTTTGCCCCAGGCCCCGGAGCGGGCCATCTGGCTCGGCTGGTCGCTGGGTGGCCTGGTGGCCAGCCAGCTGGCGCTGAGCCATCCGCAGCGGGTGAGCGGGTTGATTAGCGTGGCTTCATCGCCCTGCTTCAGCGCGCAGCCCGAATGGCCGGGGATCAAAACGGAAACGCTCAGCGGCTTCCAGCAGCAGCTGCGTGAGGATTTTAAGCGCACCGTTGAGCGTTTTCTCGCGCTGCAAACGCTGGGAAGCGACAGCGCCCGTCAGGATGCCCGCATGTTGAAAAGCGTGGTGCTTGAGCAGCCGATGCCGACGGCAGAGGTGCTCAACGGCGGTCTGGAGATCCTGCGTACCGCCGATTTGCGTCAGGCGATGCAGGGGTTAACGATGCCGCTGCTGCGCCTGTACGGCGCGCTCGACGGGCTGGTGCCGCGCAAAATCGCGCCGTTACTCGACGCGGCCTGGCCCACTAGCCGCAGCCATATTATTGCCCGTGCGGCACACGCGCCGTTTATCTCCCACCCGGAGGCGTTCTGCGAGCAGGTCATCGCCTTTAGCGACACGTTGCTTTAGCCAACCGGCGGCTGGCATAGGCATCATGCCGGCGCTGCCCTGCTCAACAGTGAGCGGTTTCAGGCCCTGAGCCAGCGAAACTGCCATGCGCCCAGCGCCATATCCTGCTTACCATCGATTTTTTCGCCGCCGATCGCATCGTGGTAGTCGCGCGGTTCAGGCAGACGGTAGCTGACCGTGCTGGCGCTCACATTGAACACGCACCACAGCGTATCCTGTGGGTCTTTCGCCTGCCTTTGCATTACCAACAGCGTGTCATCGCTGTCGACAAGTCGCATGGGATTGTCCGGGTGGAAGGCAGGCTGACCCTTACGCACCTGAATCAGCTGGCTGAGCGCGGTATAGATCCGCTGGCGTAACGAGCCCGTTGTCGCCAGCGCCCGGCGGATATCGCACAGCGCATATTTTTGACGGTTGATCGCCCGGTTTTGTCCTGTCACCTTCATGCCCTCGATATCATTGCGCGAGCCGAGAATACTCTGCACGTAGACCGCCGGCACGCCAGGAAAAGCCAGCAGCAGCCCGTGAGCCAGCAGAAAACGTTGCAGGCGGGTATCATCGCTATCCTGTTGTTTATTCAGCGCGTCCAGATAGGTGACGTTAATTTCGTAGGGGCTGGAGGTGCCGTCAGTATCCGTTTTCCAGGAGATCTGCGCTCCCTCTTGCGCCAGATCTTGCGCCAGGGCAATGATTTCGCCTTCAGGTAAAATGCCGCGCAGAGGATTCAGGCCGATACCGTCATGAGAAGCAAGAAAATTAAAGAAGGTGGTGCTACCGCCGCCGCCGTCAAGTGAGGAAGCCCAATGGCGCAGTGCGCGTGACGATCCCCGGTGGATGGCGTGCAGCACCAGCGGCGGCAACGGAAACTGATAGACCATCTGCGCCTCGTCGCGGCCGTTGCCGAAATAGCGGATATTGTCACGATGCGGCACGTTCGTTTCGGTCAATAACACCGCGCCTGCGGCCACCTTATCGATGATGGCGCGGAACAGCTTCACCAGCAGATGAGTTTTCTCCAAATGGATGCACGACGTTCCCGGTGTCTTCCACATATAGCCCACCGCATCCAGCCGCAGATAATCTGCTCCCCGCTGCAAATAATCCAGCAACACCCTGACCATATTGAGCAGTACGTCGGGATTGGCATAATTCAGATCGACCTGGTCGGCGCTGAAGGTGGTCCAGATAAAGCGCGTCTTTCCGTCTGCCAGCACAAACGGCGTGAGCAAAGGTGAGGTGCGTGGCCGGGTCACCGCAGATAAATCAGCGGTGGGTGGCTGGCTGATAAAAAAATCATCCCAGCCGACATCCTGCGCCAGATAGTGGCTAAACCAGGAACTGTGTGCGGACATATGGTTGCAGACGAAGTCAAACATCAGGCGCGTGTGCTGATGCAGGTCGGCGATCTCCTGCCAGCCGCCGTAGGGCGGGTTCACCTGGTGATAGTCAATCACCGCAAAGCCATCGTCTGACGACGAGGGGAAAAAGGGCAGCAGATGGACGAGGTTAAAGCTGGCCTGCAAATACTGCCGGTAGAAGCACGAGAAGGTGGTCAGGGTGGGGGTGTTATCTTCACGAACCTGATCCGCGTAGGTGATGAGCACCACGTCCTTTTCATCCCAGTGCGCTTTGCGCGGCGGGTGAATCCCCGTGCGGGCAGCGGCAATCAGGGCGTGCAGCCGTTGCAGGTGTCCTGACGGGAAGGTGGAACCGTAAATCTCGCCGATTAATCTATTGATAATATTCATTATCTTTATCCATGACGCTTCAGATGACAGGTGCACTGGCGGCAACTCTGGTGGTCAGAGGAGGGAGGGTTGCCACAGGCGAAAATTCAGCGATGATTTCTCACTGTAGATGCTGATCATGGGATTTGAGGCCCACTGATGTAAAAAACCATGCTAAAAGTTTAATTTACTTTTTTTATTGAAAATAATGTTCTGAGGTTGTGTTTGAGCATTCTTTAAGAAACCCGGCATCAGCCGGGCTTGCGAAGGTTAGTGAGTTGGGTCTTTCGCTATTCCTGGCCAAATCTCGTCAATTGTATCCTGCCTTATCTACCATCTCGACACGAATGATGCTCGGGATCTCCTCAATACCCACCGACACGGTTATATTGGGATTTTTTCCGATCCAGCAATTTCCGTTTATATTGCACATTCCTGTTTTTTCATACCCGTTTTTTTTCAGGTAGGTGTCAATTTTGCTTGTATCCGTTGTACCGGAAAAACTCGCCTGATAAATCAGTGCGGGATTGGGTCCGGACACATTGCTGTAATGGAAGTTGTAGACGTTACTAACGCGAGGCATATTTTTGAGCAATTCTGGAGTGTAATAATCATACTCCCGCTTATCTTGTTCCGTGTAATCAGCACCGTCAGTGAATTCCATGCTGAGATATTGCAAGCCATAAAAAAGACCCATTACGCATATCATCAGAACGGCCAGCATAATTTTTAGTGACTTTTTCATGCCCGTGGTTCTCCCCTGTCAAAATGGATAAAGCCCCGATTAGGGTCAACAACACCGACATCTTCAGATGTCCACCTGTTATAAGGCGTGACGGTTTTCATGAAGTTTGGTAATTGCCCAAAGTGTGGTCTGCCGTTAGGGAAATGGGCCGGGTTAGGGAATAGCAGCGGTTTGAACATTTCATTTTTCCACGAGCCTATTTTTCCGTAATGGTCCCACCGTTTTAAAGCCTCTTCCTTGCTTACCGGTTTCAGGTAGCTGAACACGTTATTCATACACGACATAACCCGGTAAAAGCCGAGTAGGTCCGATACCAGGTCTTCGCCGCTGAATCCGCTATCTGTAGCCCAACTGAATGGGAAAGAGCCCTGAAGCCCTTCGAATCTTCGGGCCACTGTCATCATCATGGCAAGAGCAATGCTTTGCTTTTGATGATGTGGCAGGCCTTTTTTAAGACGCCAGGTGATTGATTTCCCGACCGTTAGACGATGTTTAAGGCCAATCATCGATTGTTTATAGGTAACATCATAAGTTGGTCTGCTTTGGGATTCACCACGCAGCATTTGCGCCCACAAATTTCGGATGTCTGTGCCCTGCGCATGTCCGAGATCCACCCAGCCCAATACTTCCGTATATATCAATCCGTATGAACTTCTTTGTGCCAATTTGCCATCAATGATTTCGCTTCTTATACTCATCCTTATTCCCCTTCCATTGGGTAGCAGCCATCAGATATTGGACTGATATTTCCCGTTAACTCCATAAATAAAAATGCTACTTTAGCATTCATTTTATTCGGCCAAAAATATCTATGGCAAGAAAAACTGCCAACTTAATTGGTACGCTTTTTCAGACGAAAATATGCTGTATGGGGGATGTCTTTTTTCTCTGTCACCATTTTCAACGATTGTCCCAGCCGGATCAGATCAAGGACTAAAAAAGTAGCATGATGTGGCTTTATGCCGAACCGAACACCAGAGACCATTGCAGCACCCCGTCCGTTCTTGCCCTCAAATCCCATACTAAAATCACAACCTGACAAGACTGGCGGGGAGGGAGAAATAAGCGGTGACGGCGGATAAAAAGGTATGGGTGACAAAGGGCGGGCCGACAGGCCAGCCCGGTCAGACTAGTTTTTCTTGCCGAAGGCGGCTGCCAGCGCATCACCCATCGCGCTGTTTCCCGCACTCTGGGCGGCAGGGCGCTTGTTACCGGCCCTGGCCGGACGGGCATTATTGCGCTCATTAGCCGCGTTTTGCGTACCGCCGCGCCGGGCGTTGGTTTCCCCCGGCTGCTCGTCAAGGCGCATGGTCAGGGCAATGCGTTTGCGTTGCAGGTCGACTTCCATCACCTTCACTTTAACAATGTCTCCCGCTTTCACCACCTTGTGCGGGTCATCGACAAATTTATCGGCCAGCGACGAGATATGCACCAGGCCGTCCTGATGAACGCCGATATCAACAAAGGCACCAAAGTTGGTGACGTTGGTCACCGATCCTTCCAGCACCATCCCCGGCAGCAGGTCGCTCATGGTGTCGATACCGTCAGCAAACTGCGCGGTTTTAAACTCTGGACGCGGATCGCGACCCGGTTTTTCCAGCTCTTTGATAATGTCACTGACGGTCGGCACGCCGAAGCGCTCGTCGGTGAAGTCCACGGCTTTCAGGTCGCGCAGGGCCGCAGGATTTCCCATCAGATCGTTCAGCGCCTGCTCGGTAGCGGCAAGAATGCGCTCGACCACCGGATAGGCCTCCGGGTGAACCGTGGAGGTATCCAGCGGGTTATTGCCCTGGCTGATGCGCAGGAAGCCGGCACACTGCTCAAAGGCTTTCGGCCCAAGACGGCCCACCTTCAGCAGCTGCTGGCGATTCTGGAAACGGCCATTCTCGTCGCGCCAGCTAACGATATTCTGGGCGATCATTTTGCTCAGGCCCGCTACCCGGGTCAGCAGCGGCACCGAGGCGGTGTTGAGATCGACCCCGACGCCGTTCACGCAGTCTTCCACTACCGCATCCAGTTTTTTCGCCAGCTGGCTTTGGCTGACATCATGCTGATACTGGCCAACGCCGATCGATTTTGGATCGATTTTCACCAGTTCGGAGAGCGGATCCTGCAAACGACGGGCGATGGACACCGCGCCACGCAGCGACACGTCGAGGTCGGGGAACTCCAGCGCGGCCAGCTCGGAAGCGGAATAGACCGATGCGCCCGCTTCGCTGACGATCACCTTCTGCCCCTGTACCTGGGGGAACTGCTTCTGCACGTCGAGGTAGAAACGCTCGGTCTCGCGTGAGGCGGTGCCGTTGCCGATCGCAACCAGCTCAACCTGATATTTCGTGCACAGCGCCGCCACGGCGGCGGCCGCTTTCGCCGCCTGGCCGGTATGCGGATAAATGGTATCGGTGGCCACTACCTTCCCGGTTGCATCCACGACCGCGACTTTCACCCCGGTACGCAGACCCGGATCGAGGCCCATCGTGGCACGCATCCCGGCCGGAGCGGCCATCAGCAGGTCATGCAGGTTGCGGGCGAAGACGTTAATCGCCTCGTCTTCCGCCCGTTCGCGCACGCTGCCCATCAGCTCGGTTTCAAGATGCAGCAGCACCTTGATACGCCAGGTCCAGCTCACCACCGCCTTGCGCCAGCTATCTGCCGGGGCGTTATTCAGACGCAGGTTGAGGTGTTCGCTGATAATCTGTTCACCGTGACTTTCACGCGGCGGCTCATCGAACTGCGGGTCGGCATTCAGCGCCAGCTGTAAGATGCCTTCGTTGCGGCCACGGAACATCGCCAGCGCGCGGTGAGAGGGCACCGTCGACAGCGCTTCGTGATGGTCAAAGTAGTCGCGGAATTTTGCGCCTTCCTCTTCTTTCCCTTCAACCACACGGGAGACCAGATGGGCATTTTTCCACAGATAGTCACGCACTTTAGCCAGCAGGCCGGCATCTTCCGCGAAGCGCTCCATCAGAATATAACGCGCCCCGTCAAGGGCGGCCTTGCTGTCGGCAACGCCTTTATCCGCGCTGATATACTCTGCTGCCAGCTGTTCCGGGTGATTTTCCGGCTGCTGCCACAGCGTATCGGCCAGCGGTTGCAGGCCAGCCTCGATGGCAATCTGCCCGCGTGTGCGGCGCTTCTGTTTGTACGGTAGATAAAGATCTTCCAGCTCGGTTTTACTGAGCGTGGCATTGATGGCGCTGGCCAGCTCATCGGTCAGCTTGCCCTGATCGGCAATCGATTTCAGAATCGACTGGCGGCGATCGGACAGTTCGCGCAGATAACCCAAACGGGTTTCAAGCTGGCGCAGCTGGGTATCATCTAACCCACCGGTCACTTCCTTACGATAACGTGCGATAAACGGCACGGTATTTCCTTCGTCCAGCAGGCGAACGGCGGCTTCAACCTGTTCTTCTCTGGCCTGCAACTCATTTGCAATCAGGCGACTTAGCGAATCTTTCATCATGTTTTGATACTTTAATGGCTTGAGAAATTGGCACCAGTTATACGGACTGCCGCCGCATAATGCCAGACGCGGTTTCACTTTCAGATTACCGGATGTTGGCGGGCGGCGGTGCGTGCTGGCGTGGAAAATCAGGGCTGTGCTATGTAGCGGATGTCGTTAACATACCACAGCGCTTCGCCTGCCGGAGTCAAGACGGTGGCGGCATCGCCAACCTCTTTTTTCAGCAGGGCGCGTGCCATCGGCGAATCGATAGAGATATAGTCGTTACGGCCAAAAATCTCATCGTAACCGACGATACGAAAACGCTTGATGTCGCCGTCGTCATTTTCGACCTCGACCCAGGCACCAAAGAAAACTTTGCCCTCCTGCTGCGGTGAGTAGTCGACAATACGCAGCTGCTCGAGACATTTGGTCAGATAGCGCACGCGGCGATCGATTTCACGCAGGCGTTTTTTATTGTACTGGTAGTCGGCATTTTCACTGCGATCACCGAGGCTGGCCGCCCAGGTCACCTTTTTGGTCACTTCCGGGCGCTCTTCGCGCCAGAGAAAATCCAGTTCCTGCTTGAGCAAATTGTAGCCTTCGCGTGTAATCAGTTTGGTTTTCATCGTCAGCCATCTTTTTATCTGGTTTTACCGCTATTGTGTGGCGTTGGGTGCAGGGATGCAAATACGCGGTTGCCCATTTTTCCATGACGTTACTGGTTGTTTGTCTTGGGAAATACCGTTGCAGGGCCGGGTCAATTAAAAAGGTTTTTGGCCGGGTAACGCATGATAAGCTGCTGTTTAATATGCTTTGTAACAATTTCAGCTACAATATAAACCATAATTGACTGTTACATTCAGGCATCTTTTTTGAAAATACAGACTCAGGCAATAGCGCCTTTGGGAGTAGCGAAATGCAAGAAAACTACAAAATTCTGGTGGTCGATGACGATATGCGTCTGCGCGCACTGCTGGAACGTTATCTGACCGAACAGGGCTTTCAGGTGCGCAGCGTGGCAAACGCGGAGCAGATGGATCGTCTGTTAACGCGCGAATCCTTCCACCTGATGGTGCTGGACCTGATGCTGCCCGGCGAAGATGGCCTGTCCATTTGCCGCCGTCTGCGCAGCCAGAGCAACCCGATGCCGATCATTATGGTTACGGCGAAGGGGGAAGAGGTTGACCGTATTGTCGGTCTGGAAATCGGCGCGGATGACTACATTCCCAAACCGTTTAACCCGCGTGAGCTGCTGGCCCGTATCCGCGCCGTGCTGCGCCGTCAGGCCAATGAGCTGCCGGGCGCGCCTTCACAGGAAGAGGCGGTGATTGCCTTCGGCAAATTCAAACTGAACCTGGGTACGCGTGAGATGTTCCGCGAAGATGAGCCGATGCCACTGACCAGCGGCGAGTTTGCGGTGCTGAAAGCGCTGGTTAGTCACCCGCGTGAACCGCTGTCGCGTGACAAGCTGATGAATCTCGCGCGCGGTCGTGAGTACAGTGCAATGGAGCGCTCCATTGATGTGCAGATCTCCCGTCTGCGCCGTATGGTGGAAGAAGATCCTGCCCATCCACGCTACATTCAGACCGTTTGGGGTCTGGGCTACGTCTTCGTTCCGGACGGCAGTAAAGCATGAGGCGACTCCGCTTCTCTCCCCGTAGTTCCTTTGCCCGCACGCTGTTGCTGATCGTTACCCTGCTGTTCGTCAGCCTGGTAACGACCTATCTGGTGGTGCTGAACTTTGCGATCCTGCCGAGCTTGCAGCAGTTCAATAAAGTGCTGGCTTATGAAGTACGTATGCTGATGACCGACCGGCTACAGCTGGAAGATGGCACCCAGCTGGAAGTGCCACCGGCATTTCGTCGTGAAATTTACCGCGAGTTAGGTATTTCGCTGTATACCAACGCGGCGGCGGATGAGAGCGGATTACGCTGGGCGCAGCACTATGAATTCCTGAGCCAGCAGATGGGGCAGCAGCTTGGCGGCCCGACCGATGTGCGCGTGGAGGTGAATAAGAACTCACCGGTGGTTTGGCTGAAAACCTGGCTGTCGCCGGATATCTGGGTGCGCGTGCCGCTAACCGAGATCCATCAGGGCGACTTCTCTCCGCTGTTCCGTTATACGCTGGCGATAATGCTGCTGGCGATAGGCGGTGCCTGGCTATTTATCCGCATTCAGAACCGCCCGCTGGTGGAGCTGGAACATGCGGCCTTGCAGGTAGGTAAAGGCAATATTCCCCCTCCGCTGCGTGAGTATGGTGCTTCTGAGGTGCGCTCCGTTACGCGGGCGTTTAATCAAATGGCATCCGGCGTGAAGCAGCTGGCCGATGACCGTACCCTGCTGATGGCCGGGGTAAGCCATGATTTGCGTACCCCGTTGACGCGCATCCGTTTGGCCACTGAAATGATGGCGGAGCAGGATGGCTATCTGGCGGAGTCGATCAATAAAGATATCGAAGAGTGTAACGCCATTATTGAGCAGTTTATCGACTATCTGCGCACCGGGCAGGAGATGCAGTTCGAGCGTGCCGATCTGAACAGCGTGCTGGGCGAGGTGGTTGCGGCAGAAAGCGGCTACGAACGTGAGATTGAAAATGCGGTACTGCCCGGCGAGCTGATGGTCGATATTAACCCACTGGCGATAAAACGCGCGGTGGCGAATATGGTGGTGAACGCCGCGCGCTACGGTAACGGCTGGATAAAAGTCAGCTCCGGGCGCGAGCTACAGCGCGCGTGGTTCCAGGTAGAGGATAACGGGCCGGGCATTGAACCGGATCAGTTACAGCACCTGCTGCAGCCGTTTGTGCGCGGTGACAGCGCCCGCAGTACCAGCGGCACCGGACTTGGGCTGGCAATAGTACAGCGTATTGTTGATGCCCATCACGGGGCGCTGGAGATCGACAGCAGTGAACAGGGCGGATTACGTATTCGGGCTTATCTGCCGCTGCCGCAGGTCAGCCTGCCAGCAGGACCGATGGCATAAGTCAAAGCGGGTCGGCCCAGGACAGGCCGACCCGCATGCCTTACTATCCCTTAAAGCTTCGGCCCGGCCTGAACCAGGGCTTCGCCGGCAGGCGTATCGGTAAACTTATCGAAGTTAGTGATAAAGCGCTGTGCCAGTGCGCGCGCCTTCTCTTCCCATGCCGCCTCGCTGGGGTAGCTGTTACGCGGGTCAAGCAGTTTCCCGTCTACGCCAGGCAGTGAATCCGGCATTTCCAGATTGAAAATCGGCAGGGTCGAAGTCTGCGCATGGGCGATCTCACCGCTAAGAATGGCGTTAATGATTGCCCTGGTCTCTTTCAGCGAAATGCGTTTCCCACTGCCATTCCAACCGGTATTGACCAGCCAGGCTTCTGCGCCTGCCGCCTGCATCCGTTTCACCAGCACTTCAGCATACTGCGTTGGGTGCAGCGTCAGGAATGCCGCGCCGAAGCAGGCGGAGAAGGTTGGCGTTGGTTCGGTCACGCCGCGCTCGGTGCCGGCCAGCTTGGCGGTAAAGCCGGACAGGAAGTGGTACTGGGTTTGATCGGCGGTCAGGCGTGAAACCGGGGGCAGTACGCCAAAAGCATCGGCGGTCAGGAAGATCACTTTTTTCGCATGACCCGCTTTGGAAACCGGCTTGACGATATTATCGATATGGTAAATCGGATAGGAAACGCGGGTGTTCTCGGTCTTGCTGCCATCGTCGTAATCGACGGAGCCATCGTGGCGCACCACCACATTTTCCAGCAGGGCATCGCGGCGGATGGCCTGATAGATCTCCGGCTCCGCCTGTGGCGACAGCTTGATGGTCTTGGCGTAGCAGCCGCCTTCGAAGTTGAATACGCCGTCATCATCCCAGCCGTGCTCGTCGTCGCCGATCAGCTGGCGCTGCGGATCGGTGGACAGGGTGGTTTTTCCGGTGCCGGAGAGACCAAAGAAGACCGCGACGTCGCCATCAGCACCGACATTGGCCGAGCAGTGCATAGAAGCGATGCCCTTCAGCGGTAGCAGATAGTTCATGATGGCAAACAGCCCTTTCTTCATCTCGCCACCGTACCAGGTGCCACCGATCAGCTGGATCTTCTCCGTCAGGTTAAAGGCAACGAAGTTTTCCGAGTGCAGCCCCTGTGATTGCCAGTCAGGGTTAGTGCATTTTGCGCCGTTCATCACCACGAAGTCGGGCTTGAAGCTGGCGAGGCTTGCATCGTCCGGGCGGATAAACATGTTCTTCACAAAATGTGCCTGCCAGGCCACTTCGGTAATAAAGCGCACGCTCAAACGACTGTCGGGATTGGCGCCACACCAGGTATCGACGACAAACAGACGCTTGCCGGATAGCTGGCGCGTGACCAATGATTTAAGCGACTGCCAGGTCTCCTGCGTGAGCGGCTGGTTGTCATTCTTGCCTTTACCCTGGTCGCTCCACCACAGCGTGTCACGGGTGGTTTCATCGCGCACCAGGTACTTGTCTTTCGGTGAGCGGCCGGTAAAGATGCCGGTATCCACCGCGACAGCGCCCGACTCCGTGACAATACCGCGCTCATAACCGGCCAGACCGGGCTGGGTTTCTTCCTTAAACAGCATGTCATAATCAGGGTTATGAACGACTTCAACCGTATCAGTGATGCCATAAGCGACGAGTTCCTGCGGGGTCAGGCCGTTATTGCCCATGTTACTGCTCCTTCTCGGTTTTTTTTGTACTGCACATTAAATTGTAGGGGGAGTTTCAGGTCCTTGACGTGCTAACCCAGGGTGATATACGGGGTTGTTACGATGGCGCGCAGTGTACACTTGTCAGTTTGAAGAAAAAGAGGCAAACGGAAGAAATGAGAAGCAGCGCGTGATTAACTGAAATGCAACATGACCATTTACATTTGTGCGGCTAAATAACTGAGAAGATTCAGGCGTGAATTGTCAGAAACTGTAGTTTCTTCGCCGGGGAAAGGGCTAAATCTGACCGTCTATCAGGGCGTTTTTTTGCATTAATAACCAAGTGACCAGGCGTGCGGAAGAGAGATAAACGGGCCGGAAGCTATCCGGCCCTGGTGCTTAATGAACCTGTCGGTCGTTGTCCGCAGAATCAGTGCGCAGAGCGGCAATATCGACCGCATCGTACACATAATTATTGCCGCAGTAGTCGCAGTGCATGTCGATATGCCCATCCTCCTGTAGCATTTGATCCACTTCTTCTGGCGGCAGCGTGCGCAGAACTTCACCACAGCGCTGGCGTGAACAGCTACATTTGAAGCTAACCGCCTGCGGGTCGAACAGCGTCACTTCTTCCTGGTGATAGAGACGCCACAGGACATCGTGGGCTGGCAGATCGAGCAGCTCTTCAGTTTTAATCGTTTCGGTTAACGTCGCCAGATGGTTAAAATCATCCAGGCTGGCGTCCTGAGCAGGCAGTACCTGTAGCAGGATGCCGCCCGCGCCCAACCCCTTTTCGGCTTCGCCGGAGCGGATAAACAGGCGCGTGGGCAGCTGTTCAGAACGCATAAAGTAATCTTCCAGGCAGGCCGCAAGCGTATCGCCTTCAAGACCCACCACGCCCTGATAACGTTCGCCAACTTCAGGTGAAATGGTGATCACCAGATAGCCATTGCCAATCATTTCTTTAAGGCTGCTGCCCTCGGCGATTTCACCCTGCATCCGCGCCACGCCGCGCATTTCCTGCCGATTGTTACCGTTAATCACCGCCATCTTCAGAGGACCGTCCCCCTGTAGCTGAACCGTTATATCACCATCAAATTTCAGGGTGGCGGTCAGCAGGCTGGTGGCGACCAGCAGCTCACCGAGGATCTGCTGCACCGGCTGTGGATAGTCGTGGCCCTGAATGATCTCATTCCACGTCTGGGAAACGGTGACCAGTTCGCCACGTACGGCATGGTTTTCAAACAGGTAACGGTGCATCTGGTCTTGCTGGGACATAGGTTTTCTCTCTGATATGGCGTTATTCGTCGCCAGAATGTTTAAATTTCATCAGGTCACGACGCTCTTTTTTGTCCGGGCGTCGGTCAGGGTGGGGCATGCTGAGCGCGTTCATTTTTCGCGCCAGAGACACCTTTTCCCGCTTCTCAATACTCTCTGCCGTTTCGCTGTATAGCCGTTGAGCCTCTGGCGCAGGGCCACGTTTATCGCTGACGGCTGCAATCACCAGGGTACGCTCGTCGTTGCCCTGGCGCAGCGTTAAGCTGGCCGCAACTTCTACCAGCTTGCTGGGTTTACTGCGCTGGCCGTTATAATGAACCTTGCCGCCTTCGATCATTTCACGCGCGGCGGCGCGGGTTTTATAGATGCGTGCGGCCCAAAGCCATTTATCGAGTCGCACCCCTTCGCTGGGTTTATCTCTCATCGTATCGAGTCCTTTGGGAATACCCTATGTATGGGTGATGCGCGATAAATCAAGGCACCTTGCGGCGGATAGCTCACGCGCTAAGAATTCAGATTATTTCGGGTAGGAGAGCCAGATTGTCTGCTTTAAAAATAGCACAGATGTGGCTGGCTCAGAAACGTGGCCGTACCGGCTTGATATCGCCTAAAGTGTGGTTAAAACACTTTTCATAGTACTGGTGAATTTCCATCAGACGTAGGCGATTGCGGTGAATGCGGCGCAGCGCCAGCCAGCTATTGACTGCAAGAGTCAGACACAGCGCCAGCAGCAGCAGGCTACTGCCGAGGTAGCGCCATAACGTCATTTTGCCCGGCGCGCCGTGTAAGGCAATATGGCGAGTGCCGTTGGCATCGGTGCTGATGCTGGTGATAATGCCACTGGCACTAAACGGCGTTTGCAGCAGCATACCTGCCAGCCGCTGCAGTTCAGGCCATTGCTCCGGTGCATCAAGATCGAACAGTGACGCTGCCGGAGGCGAGTACTTCACCAAAGGCCGGCCTTCATCGTTGATAATCAGGAAACCGCCTGGAGGTGGGCTGTTAAGCGCCTCCGCCGCCCGACGCGTTTCACGATAGAAGAAGGATGAGGTCGCCGTATTGACCAGGTTTTCCAGCGCTTCCGAACTGACCGGACGTAGTAATACGTTCATGCCATTTAGCTCGCCGGAGTTCGCGTTACGCACCAGAGTTTGCCAGTCTTTCGCATTGCTGAGATTCACCAGCGCATTCTTCAGCCGCATGCAATCCTGATCCTGGCTGCATAAATGCTGGGTGCGGAGCACGATATCGGAGAAATCATCCAGCAGGATCATGCCCGATTTCTGGATAGCGGTTGCCAGATGCGGGTTCAGTTTCGGGTCGATGTTGTTCAGGGGATGCAGCTGCCGTCTGGTGGTATCCAGCAAGGCGCTGGCCTTATCGATAATATCAGATTGCGGCAATGGAAGCGGTTCGGCTTCATTCCAGTACATTGCCGAGCAATCAAATGGCATAAAGGCGTAACTGCGGTTGTTTTGGTAGTTGGCCGGAATGGAGCACATGCCGGTGCCGCTCAAGGTCAAGCTGTCGCCGACACGCAGCGAGGCGTTGGATAATTGCGTCACCTGGGTCACTTCCAAACTTTTAGCGCCTTTGATCCAGGCCATGCTCAATTTAAGCGGCATGCAGAGCGGGATCCAGCCGATCAGCAGCACCAGTACCAGCAGTGAGGCGGCGGCCAGCACCACATTTTTGCGCCAGCGCTGAAGGGGGAAATTACTCACCTCGTCATGCAGTGACAGAAAGCGCCCCTGGCGCACCACCTGATGGTTCAGATTAATATCAATGTCGGTGGTTTCGCCGAGGTCGCGGTCGATGTAATTTTGCCAGTGGGGCGGATAATTCAGATCGAGAATACCAAGCGAAATATTACTGACCTGGCCTTGGTTGGATTCTCCAAACAATCCCCAGCGCTTTGGCGTACCACGCAAGCAGTGAATTTCACGAAAATGATCTTCTTTCGGGCGCAGGTAGAGCAGCCAGCTACTGACCGCGATCGTCGTCAGGCCTGCCAGCGTTAGCCAAGGCATAACAATCAGTGGCGCAATCAGGCTGATAAACAGTACCAACAGACCGACGCCAACGATCAGCGCTTCGCGGGTGCCGTCGGGGCGGCTTAGCGCATATTCTTCAAGGGTCTCTTTGCGAACGCTGAGCAGTTCAACATTTTCGCCTTCCTCTTTACGGATAGAGGCATTCTGTCCGGGGGCAGGCACCAGAGATGCCAGGGCCGGAGATTCCATACGGTACTGGGTAAGCGAGTGCCCGTTCAAAGAAATAACCAGCGGAATGGTTTGCGTTTTGATCAGCTCAACGTAGTTTTCTTCCGCAATGTACTGCTCCCAAAGAGGGGGGAGGTGTACTTCTACCGTATCAAGATAATAGCGCCATTTATAAGGTTCATCCGTGGTGAGCCCGTAGCGGGTAATGGCGCGGGTAACCGGGTAAACATTCTTGCTTTGCGCGGTCAATACCAGCGGAGCGGGGGCTCTGCTGGCACCGCTGAGTGGTGTGGCGTGGCTGTGGATAGCCTGCTGTTTGACGTAGTGCTCAACCGCCGCGTGCTCTTCAGCGTTCAATTTACGGTGGGGGGGACTGATAAATGGCAGTGGTTTCGCCAATGGCGGGCGATGCCGCATAGCGTACCAAAAGAAACAACCCGCCGTTATCAGACAGGCCAGCATTACAGCCAATATGATGACTATTGTGCTCATGCTTCCCTCATTCCTGCCACGATGCTCCTGTCATAGTTCTCGCGTAAGACTGTGGTCATATTCAAACCAAACGTGGCGAGCTTCAATCGCGTTGGCCACCAACGGCGTATTGAAAATAGCACTAGAAATCATAAATTTAGCATAGTTCAATATCATGGCGAGTCCATGTTATCAAGCATTTAGATTGCAAAGTATCGGCCTATTCCTATTTATGAACCGGCTGGTTGACATCGTTCAAAAATATTCCCTTATATTAACAACGATTTGTTATAAATGACCTAACTGATTTGTGCGATGATTGGTTTTTTGCTCAGGCTGCCGCACAATGGAACAGGTACTGTGTCCGTAGCGTTCCAGAGCTTGCCCTGCGAGGCGGCTCTCTGTATTCAGCTTTGCCGGAGGCCCAGAGTGGCCTGTAGTTTGCTTCAACATCGACACTTTACTTTTGCGACCGTTGCGTGACGCGACCTGACACGGTCATCCCCGATAACGATGGGGAATGACATTTATTTTCGGCTTTCAGCTGGGGCTATTATGACCAGACAACTCAAGAAACCTGACATCCTCAACGTTGAGACCGTGGCGCGATCGAAACTGTTTACCATCGAAGCGGTCGACCTGGAATTCAGTAACGGTGCACGTCGAGTGTATGAGCGTATGCGTTCTTCAGGCCGTGAGGCCGTGATGATTGTTCCAATCATAGACAACCACCTTATCCTCATCCAGGAGTATGCCGTTGGGCTCGAAAGCTACGAACTGGGTTTTCCAAAAGGCCTGATCGATCCCGGTGAGACGCCGTTTGCTGCAGCAAATCGCGAGCTGAAAGAAGAGATCGGTTTTGGCGCACATCAGCTGCAAACGCTGGGGAAACTGACCACCGCCCCCTCTTATTTCTCCAGCCAAATGAATATTGTGGTGGCGGAAGGTTTGTACCCGGAGCAGTTGGAAGGGGATGAACCGGAGCCGCTGCCGCAGCTGCGTTGGCCACTGAATAATCTGCTGGCGCTGCTGGAAGAGCCCGATTTTCGCGAATCGCGTAACGTCAGTGCCCTGTTCCTGGTGCGCGAGTGGCTGATCGGGCAGGAGCGTCTAAGCTACTGAGCTATCTGGATGACAGGACGCTTGCCGTTAGCGACGAACAGGACAGACGGCCCCAGCGCAATCGCCGGGGCTGTCTGTTTCTGGGAGGCTAGAACAGCTCGTGGCTCTCGCCGTTGTCTGTCAGCGTGGTGCCAACGTCATGCACGGAATACTCGGTTGGCTGAGTGCCGTTGATAAAGTATTCGTCGCGCGTGTTGCCGCCGCCGTTAGCCAGTTTGCCAGTACTACGATCGATTTTGACCGTCACCACGCCTTCTGGAGGCGTAAGCGGCTGTGGCGGTACGCCGTCCAGCGCGGACTTCATATAATCGTCCCAGGCGGGCTGCGCACTTTTCGCTCCACCTTCGTAGCCAGAGATTTGGTCTTTGATAGCGCCAGATGCTGTGGTACGCCCCAGGTCACGACGATGGTCGTCAAAGCCGATCCATACCGATGTCACCACGCCAGGCCCGTAGCCGGAGAACCAGGCATCTTTCGAGCTGTTGGTGGTGCCGGTTTTACCTCCAATATCATTCCGTTTCAGGTCACGCCCGGCACGCCAGCCGGTTCCCATCCAGCCCGGTTCACCAAAGATATTCGAGTTCAATGCGCTTTTGATCAGGAACGACAGCGGCGTGTTGATCACGTGTGGCGCATACTGCTGCTCGCCGCTCTGCGTCCCTGGAACCTGCTCCAGCTGGGGCTGTGGTACGGCAAGGTTGTTGCCTTCTTGTGAGACCGCCACGTTTTCAATGCTGTCCTCACTTAACGCCACCGCCTTTTGCGTTTCTCCGTAGATAACCGGCAGGTTGCATTCCGGGCAGGCCACTTTGGGCTGGGCCTCGAACAGCTTATTGCCCATCTCATCTTCTATACGCGATATAAACCAGGGGTCAACCAGGAAACCGCCGTTTGCCATTACCGAGTAGCCGCGCACCATCTGCAATGGCGTAAAGGACGCAGAGCCCAGCGCCAGTGATTCAGTATGCACAATATTCTGTGCCGGGAAGCCGAAGCGCTGCAAATATTCGGCAGCGTAGTCAACGCCCATAGCCCGCATGGCGCGCACCATCACGACGTTTTTCGACTCACCTAAGCCCTGGCGCAGGCGGATAGGGCCTGAATAGGTGTTAGGCGAGTTTTTTGGCCGCCAGTCTGCACCGGCACCGGCATCCCAGCGCGAAATAGGCACATCGTTAAGGATCGAGGCGAGCGTCAGGCCACGATCCATCGCCGCGGTATACAGGAACGGCTTGATATTCGAACCGACCTGACGCAAGGACTGGGTAGCACGGTTAAATTTGCTCAGGGTGAAGTCAAAGCCGCCCACCAGGGCGCGTACCGATCCGTTATGCGGGTCGAGCGAGACCAGCGAGGAGTTGACGTCCGGCACCTGTGCCAGCTGCCAGCTGTTGTCGACCTGGCGCAGCCAAATCTGCTGGCCCGGCTGTACTACCTGACTGACAGAACGCGGCGTAGCGCCCTGTAACGTGTCCGATTTGTATGGGCGAGCCCAGCGCACGCTGGCAATATTTAACGCCACGTTGCTGCCGCTGCGCATCATTACGCGGGCCTCATCGTTGTCGCTGGCGGTGACCACTGCCGGGAACAGCGGGCCGTAAACCGGCAGCGTTTTCAGCTTTTTAGCGATTTCCGCATCATTCCAGGCCTGCTCACCGGGCTTCCACAGCAGGCTGGCCGGCCCGCGATAGCCGTGGCGCATATCATAGGCCATCACGTTTTCCTGCACCGCTGCCTGGGCCGCCAGCTGCAATTTGCGCGTTATGGTGGTGTAAACCTTGTAGCCATCGGTATAGGCATTTTCACCATAGCGCTTGATCATCTCCTGGCGCACCATTTCAGTCAGCCAGGGCGCTGAAAAGGCAATTTCAGGCGCATGATAATTGGCGACCAGCGGGGTCATGCGAGCTTCATTGTACTGCGCCTGGGTGATGTACTGCTGGTCGAGCATACGTGCCAGCACCGTGTTACGGCGCGCTACCGCACGGTCATGCGAATACAGGGGGTTGAACGTTGAAGGGGCTTTTGGCAGGCCCGCGATCATCGCGATTTCGCTGAGCGACAGCTGGTCAACATTTTTGCCGAAGTAAACCTGTGCCGCTGCCCCCACGCCGTAGGCGCGGTAGCCGAGGTAAATCTTGTTCAGATACAGCTCAAGGATCTCATCCTTGCTCATCGTCTGCTCAATACGGATGGCGAGGAAAGCCTCCTTAATCTTACGCATCAGGGTGCGCTCAGGACTCAGGAAAAAGTTACGTGCCAGCTGTTGAGTAATGGTGCTGGCACCCTGTGAGGCATGCCCGGATGTCAGCGCAATGCTAGCTGCACGGAAAATACCAATCGGATCGACGCCGTGATGCTCGTAGAAACGGCTATCTTCCGTGGCGATAAACGCTTTCACCATCTGGGGAGGAACGTCTTGCAAAGTCAGCGGAATTCGGCGTTTCTCACCGTACTGTGCGATAAGCTCGTTATCGGCACTGTAGACCTGCATCGGCGTTTGCAAACGCACATCTTTCAGCGTGGCGACATCAGGCAGCTGCGGCTCGATATATTTGTACAAACCATAGATCGAGGCGGCTCCCAGCAAGATGCAACACACTGCAAGGATCAATAAATACTTTACGAACTTCACCTGATATTTCCCATTTAAAGTCGATTGAGCGGTTTATAAACAATCGCGCGGTAGTATAAAGGCAAGCCAGTACCTTGGATATGTCCTTTTAACTGACGATAAGGAGATCGCGTCAATGGCTTTTAAGACATGGCAAGTCGGGCTGGATATTCAAAACGGGCAGCTTTGTGCTCTGGGCATCCAGCGCCATCGCAACGGCTGGCAGCTGCGTCACTGGTGGCAGCATACGTTGCCGCAAGATACGTTAAGAAATGGCCTGGTGCAACGTCCGGACGCCCTCGTGCCATTACTCCAACGCTGGCGTAGGCAATTACCTGGCCGGATCTCGTTGCGGGTTGGCTTTCCACCGCAGCTGGTGATGCAGCGCCAGCTTGCCCCGCCGCCAACAGCGCTACGTGAACCGGATCGTAGCCGCTATATTATAGCCGCCGCGCGCCGATTTTTCCCCATAGCGCCCGAAGAGCTGGCCTTAGACTACCGCACAAGCGGTGATGAGGCGGGCTCGCTGTACGTCACTGCGGCCCGTCAGGAGGCCCTGCAAAGCTGGCTGGACTGCCTGCAGCAGGTCTCACTCACGCCTGACGTGCTCGAGCTAACCCCGGCAGCATTGTTCGCACTGGCCCGGACACTGGGGCTGGAGGCATCTGCCGCGTTGGTGCATCGGCTAAGCGATCACTGGCTATGGTATGCGCCTCAGCAAAACGATCGGCCCTGGGGCTGGTGCCCACTTGCCGAAGCGCAGGACTTCACCCAGCTGCAACGGCGCTTTTTGCCTCATAGCAGTACCGTTTGGTACAGCTCAGCGCTGACGGAAGCGGTGCCAGCGGGCACCCGTGCGCTGGCACCGCTCAGCGTTTTGCGCAGCTACCAGCCACCTTTACCTGCCTGTGACGGGGCTTTTGCCCTGGCGACAGGACTGGCGCTGCGCCCGGAGGACTGCTGATGGTTTGGGTAAACTTGTTGCCCTGGCGGCGTGCAGAGCTGAAAAAACGCTGGTCCTTCTGGCGGCTGATTGTGGGGGGGCTGCTGCTAATCCTGATCGCCGGGCTTTGCTGTGGTCAGTGTCAGCGATGGCTGAATCAGCAGCATGTCACGACGTTGGCATTGTGGAATACGGCATTAAAAAGCGCTGTGGCTCTGTGGGGCCAGATGCAGAGTGCTTCCCAGCAATCCACCCGCCTGCAACGGCAGTTGGAGCAGCAGCAGCGTCGTCAACGGCAGTGGGATCTGTGGCTGAGCTTTGCCCGTACGCTGGGGCACGATTTTCCGGCAGACGTATGGCTGTATACATTGCGTAAAACCCCTCTTGGCCTGGAAGTGCAGGGAGCGACTCGCCGTATCGGTGCATTACACCAGCTACGCGATGGATTACGTGCCAGCCCGCTGTTCGACGCGGTGAGGCTGCAACAGGTTGAGCGCGTCAAAAGGGGAGAAATGACATTCACACTGCAGGCCCGGCTGGTCGTTTCCGGAATGCCCAATGATGAATAATCGCTGGCTGATGGCCTGGCTTCAGCTGGAACCGGGGTGGTTACGTCTGACCAGCTTCTGTGGGGGGGCTCTGCTGCTCACGTTTCTGTTGTGGTACGGCTGGCTTTATCCGGCACGGCGTCAGCAGCAGCAGCAGGAACAGCAGCTGCACCAGCACATCCTTCAATATCAGCAGCAGCTACGGTCGCTGGCCGTATTACCACCGCTGACCGTTTCTCAGCGGCGGGTGAACTGTTTACAACGGCTGTTGCTGCCGGCGACAGCGGTAGATCTCTCTCTGCCTGCTCTGCTCCTTACCAGCGGCGCGGAGTTAGAGTACTGGCATCCGACCGAACACGGTGGAAAACTGGCCGTCACCCTACAATGGCCCCAGTTTGCCGGGCTACTGAACTATCTCTCTGAGTTGCGGCCGGTGCCCGCTTTTCCCGCGTTCAGCCTCAAGCGTGAAGAGGCGAAGCTGCGCCTGATGATGGAGCTGATTGATGAAAGCTAAACTCGCCTGCGCGCTACTGACGCTGATGATGTTTTATAGCCGGGCGCGTGACCCCTTTTTCCCTGCCCCAGCCGGCCATTGTCAACCTCTCACCGGTGCAGATAGCGCCTGGCGCTTATTGGGAGTCATCGGCAAATCGGGACATTATGATGCCTGGCTCACCGACTCCGCAGGGGCTGCGTTACGGCTTAAGACCGGCAATCTACTGCCCGGAACAGTATGGCGAATCGCCCGCATTGACGCGCGCAGCGCTACCCTCATCCCATTTAAGGATTGCCTGCCGCCGCAGCGGCTGGCGCTAAAAGGACAATACGATGCTCAGGATAATTTGTCTGTGGATGGCGTTAATTACCCCTTTGTCAGCAGCGCAGGCCCCGTTAAGCCTGGCTTTTGACGATGCCCCGGTGGCCCAGGTACTACAGGCATTGGCAGACTACCAGCAGCTTAACCTGATGGTGGCTCCTGGCGTAAAAGGCACACTTTCCTTGCGGCTAAAAGATGTTTCCTGGCGGCAGGCACTGCGGCTGGTGGCCAAGCTCGGCAAGCTCGATATGGAACAGCAGGAAAATGTGTTACTGGCATTTCCCGAAGGCTGGCAACAGGAGGAGCAACGCAAAACGGCAGCCCGGCTGGAAGCACAGGAACAGATGCTGCCGCTATTTAATCGGAGCCTGACGCTGGTACATGCAGATGCAGCAGCGGTCAATACCAGCTTACAAAACGAGCGTACAAGATTAATGTCGGCGCGCGGCAGCGTCACTTTGGACAGCCGTACCAACAGCCTTTTGCTGCGCGATACCGAGAAAGCGCTCACGCAAACCGAACGCTGGATACGTCAACTGGATGTGCCGTTGGCGCAAATCGAGCTGGCGGCGCAGATTGTTACCATCAGTGAAGAGAGCCTTCGTGAGATGGGGGTAACCTGGGGAATGAGCGGCGAAGCACAGGTGTCTGATGCGCTGCGCACCAGCCAGCTGCGTGTGGAACTCGCCACGGGCCGGCCTGCCGGGGTTGCCGGTTTTACCCTGGCAAAACTGGATGGTCGCCTGTTAGCGCTGGAATTGAGCGCTTTAGAGAGTGAGCACCAGGCCGATATTATCGCCAGTCCGAGGCTTTTTACTTCACATCAGCAGACGGCAAGTATTAAGCAAGGTACTGAAATTCCATACGAAGTATCAACCGGTAACAGCGGCTCTACCACGATGGAGTTCAAGGAGGCAATGCTGGGAATGGAGGTGACGCCTGTGGTACAGCCCAACGGACGGATCCTACTAAAACTGCATATTTCTCAGAATGTCCCTGGGCGCAATATGCGTAGTGGGGAGAATGAGGTACTGACTATTGATAAGCAGGAGATTGACACGCAGGTGATACTGAAGGATGGTCAGACGCTGGCGTTGGGCGGAATATTTCAGCAGCAGAGCGAATCCGGCAGGACAAAAGTTCCCTGGCTGGGGGATATCCCTCTACTGGGCGCCCTGTTTCGCCACGATGTTCGCCAGCAAAAAAGACGCGAACTGGTGATCTTTATCACGCCGCGTCTCATCCGTAGTGATTGAAAAAATTTGGCGGCAAATGATGAATCCCACAGTTTTTTCCCGAATTGGTCACGGTTGCGTTTGACGCAAGGGCGGAATTAGCTTACAAGGTTTAGCGATTTTGAATAACGGGCCTGGTGCCCACAGCAGCGAATGCTATTTAACCGTTTTTTATCGTGCGCAACCGGCGTAGCCGATGCAACCACATCCGGCTGATAAATGAAGCGGACTGAAACGCGCCAAAATATCGTGCGCAATGGGCAAGGTAATTTAATCGGTTGCCAAAACACCTTCAGTGTTGAGATAATTTCCCGTCTGATTCTCGCACTATCGCTCATGAGGTTTCAGTTCATGTCCTGTCTGCTTTAAGGCGGGGTATCATTAACGAATTGTCTTAGTAATACCGAAAAAATGGCAGAGAAACGCAATATCTTTCTGGTTGGGCCTATGGGTGCCGGCAAAAGCACTATTGGGCGACAGTTAGCTCAACAACTCAACATGGAATTTTTCGATTCCGATCAAGAAATTGAGCGACGTACCGGAGCGGATGTGGGCTGGGTTTTTGACGTCGAAGGCGAAGAAGGCTTTCGCGATCGCGAAGAAAAAATCATCAATGAACTCACTGAAAAGCAGGGCATTGTGCTGGCGACAGGTGGCGGTTCCGTCAAGTCGCGCGAAACGCGCAATCGTCTCTCCGCTCGTGGCGTAGTTGTCTATCTTGAAACGACTATCGAAAAACAACTGGCGCGCACTCAGCGTGACAAAAAACGTCCGCTGTTGCAGGTGGAATCTCCACCACGTGAAGTACTGGAAGCTTTAGCTGATGAACGCAATCCTCTGTATGACGAGATTGCTGATGTCACTATCCGCACTGACGATCAAAGTGCCAAGGTAGTGGCTAATCAGATTATCAATATGTTGGAAAAGAGCTGATTAAAACTCCGGTCGCCCACCCGTGGGCGCAGCAAAAAGGTGATACAGCGTCATGGAGCGGATTACCGTAACTCTTGGGGAACGCAGTTACCCCATTACCATCGCCGCCGGGTTGTTCTCCGATCCGACCTCTTTTTGGCCGCTTAAAGCGGGCGAACAGGCTATGCTGGTGACTAACCAGACGCTGGCACCTCTTTACCTTGATACGTTATGTGCCCGGCTTGAGGGCGCAGGCGTAATCGTCGATAGGGTTATCCTGCCGGACGGTGAGCAATACAAAACCCTGGCGGTTATGGACCAGGTGTTTAGCGCACTGTTAGCTAAGCCACACGGACGTGATACCACGCTCATTGCGCTGGGCGGGGGGGTCATTGGCGATTTAACCGGTTTTGCCGCTGCCAGCTATCAGCGTGGCGTGCGGTTTATCCAGGTGCCAACAACACTGCTGTCGCAGGTGGACTCATCCGTTGGCGGTAAAACGGCGGTTAACCATCCGTTGGGCAAGAACATGATTGGTGCCTTCTATCAGCCTGCTGCGGTCGTGGTCGATCTCGATTGCCTGGATACTCTGCCCGCGCGCGAGCTTTCCTCCGGGCTGGCGGAAGTGATTAAGTACGGCATTATTCTCGACGGTGATTTCTTTAGCTGGCTGGAAAAGAACCTCGATGCGTTACTGGCGCTGGACGGCACGGCGATGTCCCGGTGCATTCGACGCTGTTGTGAATTGAAAGCTGAAGTGGTCGCAGCCGACGAGCACGAACATGGCCTGCGTGCATTGCTGAATCTCGGCCATACTTATGGTCATGCTATCGAAGCGCATATGGGCTACGGTAACTGGCTGCACGGCGAAGCGGTAGCGGCAGGGATGGTGATGGCGGCCAGAACCGCCGAACGTCTTGGGCAGTTCAACCCACAAGATACCGATCGCATTATCTCCCTGTTGCAGCGTGCCGGTTTACCCGTAAAGGGGCCGGAAAGCATGACGGCGGAAGAGTATTTGCCGCATATGATGCGCGATAAGAAGGTACTGGCTGGCGAGATGCGGCTGGTTCTTCCGCTGGAAATCGGCAGAGCTGAACTGCGCAGAGGCGTTGCGCATGATATCGTTCTGGCATCCATTCGGGATTGTCAGTAGCCTTAGCTTATTCTGAGCCGGGGATCCTGGCCAGGACTGAAATATGCGCCGTCCACAGGATTGTGGCGGCATTGCCGCTCTATGGGAGGAGGTTAAATGGACGAGTTTAAGCCGGAAGACGAGTTGAAACCTGACACCAGTGACCGTCGTCCGACGCGATCACGTAAAGCGTCTGCCGCCCCAAAATTGCCGATCTCCCGTCAACATATGATGATGGGCATTGGCATCCTGGTGCTGTTGTTGCTGATGCTGGGCATTGGGTCGGCGCTAAAATCACCGGACAATGGCCACAGCCAGGGTGCACAACAGGTGCAAAACCCTGCGGGCAGTCGCGGTGAGAAGAGTATCGATCTTTCCAATAGCTCGTCGATGAGCGGGCAGTCCGGCCAGCCGTTATCCGCTGAAAACAGTCCCGCAGGCTCAATGCAGGATGCGACACCTCCTCCGATCTCTTCTACCCCCACTCAGGCACAGCCCGTACAGACGCCCTCTGGGCAACAGCGTGTCGAGTTGGCGGGCGATCTGAATAGCGCCTTGAGCGGTCAACAGGGCCAGGTAGATGCTGCGGTACAGGACAACAACACCTCGCTGCCAACGGCAGCGGCAACGGTCGCGCAAGGGGCCGAAAAACCGCGTCAGGCTGTCGGTAGTGTACCGGCCGTGCGCGGTACGCCGTCACATCAGCAGAAACCAGCCGTGGTGCATCGCACCACCGTGAACAAATCGGCGGAGAAAGAAAGTAAGCCTGTTGCATCGTCTGGGAAAAGCTTGTCTTCTGGCAAAGCAGTGGCGCCAGCCAGCCATAGCGGCAGCGTACCGGGCGGTAATTTTACACTACAGCTAAGCAGTGCTTCCCGGGCCGACTCGCTCAACGCCTGGGCCAAAAAGCAAAATCTGAACGGTTTTCACGTCTATAAAACCACGCGTAATGGCCAGCCATGGTATGTGCTGGTAAGCGGCTCTTACGCGACCTCTGCGGAGGCTAAAAAAGCCGTTGCGACGCTACCGTCAGAGGTTCGTGCCCAGAAGCCGTGGGTAAAACCGGTTAGTCAGGTTAAAAACGAAGCGAATAAATAAAATTCTGCCGGGGCAACCCGGCATTTCCTGAAGTGTGTGTGCCTTGGCATGCAGCATTTAAAGCGCAGATATGCTGTCGGTATAGCCACAGCCTTACGAGTAAGTAATTAACGACGGCATGAAAAAAAATCGCGCTTTTTTGAAGTGGGCTGGTGGCAAATATCCGTTACTTGATGATATCAAAAGCCATCTCCCGGAAGGAGACTGCCTTATCGAGCCGTTCGTCGGTGCCGGATCGGTGTTCCTCAATACGCAATATCCACGTTACATTCTTGCTGATATCAACAGCGACCTGATTAATCTCTACATTATCGTTAAAGAACGTACCGACGAATTTGTCCTCGATGCGCGCGCGCTCTTTACCCCGGAAACCAACGATGCCGACGTCTACTACGTCTACCGGAAAGAGTTTAATCAGTGCCGCGATGCCTATCGCCGCGCAGTGCTGTTCTTGTATCTTAACCGCCACTGTTACAACGGTTTGTGCCGCTATAACCTGAGCGGAGAGTTCAACGTCCCGTTTGGCCGCTACCGTAAACCTTATTTCCCGCAGGAAGAACTGTACTGGTTTGCTGAGCGTGCGCAAAATGCGACCTTTGTCTGTGAATCTTACGATGTTACGCTAGGTAAAGCGCGTCAGGGGTCGGTTGTCTACTGTGATCCTCCCTATGCGCCGCTTTCTGCGACGGCGAACTTTACCGCTTATCATACCAATAGCTTCAGCATGGCCGAGCAGCAGCATCTGGCAGAACTGGCCGTTCGGCTGGCACAGGAGAGTGGTATCACCGTGCTGATCTCCAACCACGATACGCCGCTGACCCGTCAGTGGTATCAGGGCGCGACGACGCTGCAGGAAATTAAAGTACGTCGTTCGATCAGCCGAAGCGGCGACAGTCGTAGTAAGGTCAATGAACTACTGGCTTTGTATACTGGCCGGTGATGAAAGCCTGGCAGCAGGCATAAACAGGGAGAAACGGATGAAACAGTTTTTAATTGCCCCATCAATTCTTTCCGCAGATTTTGCTCGACTGGGAGAAGATACCGCCAGGGCGCTGGCTGCAGGCGGCGATGTCGTGCATTTCGACGTGATGGATAATCATTACGTTCCCAATCTGACGATGGGGCCAATGGTGTTAAAGGCCCTGCGCGATTATGGCGTGACCGCCCCGATCGATGTCCATCTGATGGTGAAGCCGGTTGACCGCCTGGTGCCTGACTTTGCCAAAGCGGGTGCCAGCTATATTACCTTCCACCCTGAAGCCTCCGAACATGTTGACCGTACTTTGCAGCTGATCAGGGAACACGGCTGTAAAGCGGGACTGGTACTGAACCCGGCAACGCCGCTTAGCATCCTCGACTATGTGATGGATAAGCTGGACGTTATTTTGCTGATGTCGGTGAATCCCGGCTTCGGTGGGCAATCCTTTATCCCCGGCACGCTGAACAAGCTGCGCCAGGTGCGCGAGCGGATTGACCATAGCGGCTATGATATACGACTGGAAGTGGATGGCGGCGTGAAGGCCGACAATATTGGTGAGATCGCTGCCGCAGGGGCCGATATGTTTGTTGCCGGCTCGGCAATTTTTGGTCATCCGAACTACAAGAAAGTTATTGATGATATGCGTACTGAACTGGAGAAATCTCGCCATGGGGCATTTCACTGATTACCGTGCGCTGGCTTTCGATCTGGACGGTACGCTGACAGACAGCGCACCGGGACTTGCCAGCGCCGTAGACGGTGCGTTAACCGAGTTAAACCTGCCCGCCGCTGGCGTTGCGCGCGTGTCGACCTGGATTGGTAACGGCGCAGATATTCTTATCGAGCGCGCATTGAGCTGGGCGCTGGGCCATGCCCCACAGGCTGATTTACTGCGTGAAGGCCGCCAGCTGCTGGACAAACATTACGCGAACAGTGCGGACGGCGGTAGCCAGCTTTATCCGGGGGTAAAAGAGACGCTTGCCTCGCTGGCTGAACGCGCCGTGCCTATGGCTCTGGTCACTAACAAGCCCACCCCTTTTGTCGCTCCGCTGCTGCAGTCGCTGGGTATTGCTGACTATTTCTCACTGGTGATCGGTGGCGATGATGTGGTGGCGAAGAAGCCGCACCCGGCGCCGCTGTTCCTGGTGCTTGGCCAAATGGGCCTGTTGCCGGGTGAGCTGGTGTTTGTTGGTGATTCACGGAATGATATTCTGGCGGCACAGGCGGCGGGATGTCCCTGTATCGGCATGACTTATGGCTATAACTACGGCGAGTCAATCGTCGCCAGCCAGCCTGACCTCACACTCGATCATTTTAACGATTTGTTGCCCGCACTCGGGCTGTAATTATCAGGACGCAAACATGAGCAAACCCATCGTATTTAGCGGCGCACAGCCTTCAGGTGAACTGACCATTGGTAATTATATGGGTGCGCTGCGTCAGTGGGTACGGATGCAGGACGACTTTCACTGCATTTACTGCATTGTCGATCTGCACGCGATCACCGTGCGGCAGGACCCGGTGGCCCTGCGCAAGGCAACGCTGGATACGCTGGCGCTTTATCTGGCCTGCGGAATCGACCCACAAAAAAGCACCATTTTTGTCCAGTCGCACGTCCCCGAACATACCCAGCTCAGTTGGATCCTCAACTGCTACACCTATTTCGGTGAACTGAGCCGCATGACCCAGTTCAAGGACAAGTCGGCGCGCTATGAAGAGAACATTAACGCCGGCCTGTTCGATTATCCGGTGCTGATGGCGGCCGACATCTTGCTTTACCAGACGACTCAGGTGCCGGTAGGTGAAGACCAGAAGCAGCATCTGGAGCTGAGCCGTGATGTTGCTTCACGTTTTAACGCGCTGTACGGCGACATCTTTAAGATACCAGAACCGTTTATTCCTAAATCCGGTGCGCGCGTGATGTCGCTGCTGGAGCCGACCAAAAAAATGTCGAAGTCCGATGACAACCGCAACAATGTTATCGGCCTGCTGGAAGATCCGAAGTCGGTAGTGAAAAAAATTAAACGTGCGATGACCGATGGCGATGAGCCGCCGATCGTGCGTTACGATATCAAAGAGAAGCCCGGCGTTTCGAACCTGCTGGATATCCTGTCGGGCGTGAGCGGAACGCCGATAGCCGCGCTGGAACAGCAGTTTGCTGGCCAGATGTATGGCCACCTTAAAGGCGCAGTCGCAGAGGCGGTTTCCGGCATGTTGAGCGAGTTACAGGAGCGTTATCATCGTTACCGTAATGATGAAGCTTTCCTTGAGCAGGTGATGCGCGACGGGGCAGAAAAAGCCCGTGCTCAGGCGCAGGAAACGCTGAAGAAGGTATATCAGGCTATCGGTTTCGTCGCCCAACCCTAGTCGTGGTTTGACGAGCGGGCCCAAAACACAGGGCCCGCCGCCGTGAACCAGCCTGACGATCGTTTTATCGTGTTACCCGGCTTAATCCACCACCTTCTTCAGTGACAGAATAGCACCGTCATACCAGAACAGCGTCAGCATGCCGTTTTCCGGCCGCGTCACAACCGCTCCTGCACCGGGCCCCCAGGGTTCGGCACCGCACAGAACAGTAAACCCGTCATCGATCTGATAACCCTGTTCGGGGTCATTCTTCCCGGCCACGGTCAGCGTGGGCTTGTGCAGGCAGTTATCGATGGACGGATCGATCGGTCGCTGCGGCGTACCTTTATTCCACACGATCTTATCAGCTGAAAACGTCACTTCTGCGCCCATATACTGCGGATCGTTATCCACCACTGCCTGCACCGGGCTGTCGGCGACCTTGACGGCGTCAACCTGCCAGGTTCCCTGCAAGCTGCTATAGTCGGGTGTTGCAGCCAGCAACGGCTGGGTGACCAGCAGGCTGGCGAGGATCAATTTTTTCATGATTTTCTTCCTTGTGTCAGTTTAAGAGGATGAACGCGCCCCGTCTGTTAACGGTTGGGAACCCATACCGAATATTCCCGCCAGGCATGAAAAGATGCCAGGATGAACAAACCAGCTTAATTTATATCGGAGGGTGTGCCATGCAGCCAGGATTAAAATGGATTAATCATATTCGCCTGCCGGATCGTGAAGGGCTGTGGCAGCTTGAGATCCATCAGGGAAAAATAGCGCGCATCGCGCCGCAGCCGCCTGCCTGCACCGACGGGGCGGCTCTGGATGCCGAAGGGGGGCTGGCATTTCCCCCGTTTATTGAGCCGCATATCCATCTTGATACCACCCAGACAGCCGGTGAACCGGCATGGAATCAGTCGGGAACGCTGTTTGAAGGGATTGAACGCTGGGCGGAACGCAAGGCGCTGCTTACCCATGACGATGTGAAGCAGCGCGCGAAGCAGACGTTAAAATGGCAGATCGCCAACGGCATCCAGCATGTGCGTACCCATGTTGATGTGTCTGATCCAACGCTAACCGCGCTGAAAGCCCTGCTTGAGGTGAAGCAGGAGATGGCTCCCTGGGTGGATATCCAGCTGGTGGCATTCCCGCAGGAAGGTATTCTGTCTTACCCTAACGGCGAAGCCTTGCTGGAGCAGGCGCTACAGCTGGGGGCGGATGTGGTCGGGGCGATCCCCCATTTTGAGTTCACCCGCGAATATGGCGTTGAGTCGCTGCACAAAACCTTCGCGCTGGCGCAGAAGTATCAACGCATGGTGGACGTACACTGCGATGAAATCGACGATGAGCAGTCACGCTTTGTTGAAACCGTGGCCGCGCTGGCGCATCGTGAAAAGATGGGCGCGCGTGTCACCGCCAGCCACACCACCGCCATGCACTCCTACAACGGTGCCTACGCCTCACGTCTGTTCCGTCTGCTGAAGCTGTCCGGCATTAACTTTGTTGCTAATCCACTGGTCAATATCCATTTGCAGGGGCGCTTTGACAGCTATCCGAAACGCCGTGGCATCACCCGGGTGAAAGAGATGCTGGCAGCGGATATCAACGTCTGCTTTGGCCATGACGATGTATTCGACCCCTGGTATCCGCTCGGCACGGCCAGCATGTTACAGGTGCTGCATATGGGGCTGCACGTCTGCCAGCTAATGGGCTATGAGCAGCTGGATGCCGGGATAAATCTGGTGACCGTCAACAGCGCCAGAACCTTACAGATAACGGATTACGGCATTCAGGTTGGCAACAGTGCGAATCTGGTGATCCTGCCGGCCGAAAGTGGGTTCGATGCGCTGCGCCGTCAGGTGCCGGTGCGCTATTCCATTCGCCACGGACGGGTGATAGCGGAAACCCCACCGGCGGTCAGCCAGATTTATCTGGACAGCAGTGAGCCGATTGATTTCAGGCGCTGAAAGAGCAGATGTGGCATACAAAAAAGTCGCGCCTGTTACGACCCTAAGGAACCAATAATAGAGATAAGCACAGAATAAGGCAGATTATTGAGGCATGCGACAAGGCTATCTCAACCAGAGATGTCGACGCGCTTATGGTGCACTATGCGGACGAAGCCTCTTTGGTGGTTAAGCCGGATATGATCGTTCAGGGGAAAGATAACATCCGCAAAGTCTTCATCGCGATTTCTGACTTCTTTCAGGATCGACTGCTCGTCAAATAGGGGGCATGCAGGTTATTGAAGGTGGTGGCAATGCGCTGGTTATCATGGAAACGGTTCTTTGCTTCCCTGATAGTCAGGGTGGCACGGTTGAGACAACACACCGGGCAACCTATGTTTTCCGGCAAGAGGGCAACGGTCACTGGCTTTGCACCGTTGACAATTCATAGGGTACAGCCCTGCTGGATAGAGATAACGCCTGAAACAGCATATTGCGGGTAGCGAAGCGGTTTACGGCAGGCTGTCTGGCACAGCGCTGATAAAAAAAAGCCGCCCGGTCAGGCGGCTTACGCTCTTTTCGTTCTGCCGATGGGGGTCGGTTCAGAACGGCCGTTCCGTCAGTGCGGATCCATATGTCCGTGCTGCTTGTGCTTGCTGACGAAGCCGAGCAGCAGACACATCAGGAACACCACGGCATAAAGGCTGTTAGTGGTGGCCAGTGCCGCATGGAACCCGGCTTTATCAACGATAGGGCCGGTGACCACAAAGGTCAGCATGGTACCGATGGTGCCGCAGGTCAGGATAAAGTTCACCAGCTTCGGTGACGATACCTTCGTCTGCAACGAGCCAAGAGTAATGATGGTGGTATAAATGGCGCTGGAGAAGAAGCCAAGGCCCATGATTATCCACTTCAGCATGGAGGCATCGGTGGTGTTAATAAACCAGTACATCAGCAGCGTCGACGCCAGCGCCAGCGCGGTGACGATACGCTGCGGATCGAAGAAGCGTAGGATGGCGCTAAACGCCCACATACCGATCATATAGGCGGTCCAGAAATAACCCACCACGCTACCGGCCTCGGTAATGTCCATTCCCATATTTTTAGTCGCGTACTGCGGCACCCAGCCGATAAAGCCCAGCTGACCAAGGATGTAGCACAATGCGGCCACGGCGAGCAACGCAACGCCCAGGCCCCACTTCTCTTTCGCTACCGGCTGTCCCTGAACGGCTTTCTTGCCCAGCTGCGGGAATTCGAAGCACAGTGCAAGAATAAAGATCGCCACATAGATTACCCCGATACAGGCGTACACCCAGTACCACGGCAGCGATCTTGCCAGAATAGCGGCGGCAATAATGGGGAACAGCGTACCGGCCATGCTGAAGAACGAGTCGGTAAACAGCAGGCGGGAGCCGCGTTGACGCCCTTCATACAGGTGGGTAATAAGGAATGTACCGATGGACATGGTAATGCCGCTGACCACCCCAAGCACAAACATGCACAGGGAGAAAACGCTCAGACTATGGCTGTTCATCAGGCCGAGTACCGCCAGAACCATCAGCACAAAACCAAAGATTAGCTGGCGCTTAAGCGGCACGATTTCCATCAGCCAGGCATTCAGAAACACGGCCAGCAGGATGCCGGCGTTAAGGAAAGTAAAAGTATTGCTCATTTGAGCGACGGGCAGCTGGAAGTAAGCAGCAATATTCTCCAGTACCATACCGGTAACGATAACCACTGCACCGGTCAGCGCGTAGGAGAAGAAGCTGATCCAGGTAAGCCCAATGCGATCGCGATTTGTCATAGTGGAAACCTGTTGAGAAAGAAGTTTTGCAGGCGGAATGCCTGTGTGAACCGGGGAAGTTTAACGATATTCGTGATCTGCTTAAATCTTTGCTGAAACATATTTTTTCATATTTCATCAATAACGTGATCGAAGTCACCATTCATACCCTGACGACAACGTTTGCTTCCCAGGTAGCGCCGGGTAAATAACGGTAAACCGCTGGCGCGTTGGTGAGTGCCTCTTTACAATCATTGCTGATTCTATGATTTGTTGCCTCAGTAAGGATTCCATCATGTTGAAACGCACTTTGACCGCGGTGGCGACAGTTCTCGCCCTGTCTTCGATCTCTGTCTCCGCTCTTGCCGCTAAGGGGGATGCGCATGTACTGCTGACCACTTCAGCGGGCAATATTGAGCTGGAGTTAAATAACCAGAAAGCACCGGTTTCGGCGAAAAACTTTGTGGACTACGTCAATAACGGTTTCTACAACAACACCATTTTTCATCGTGTGATCCCAGGCTTTATGTTGCAGGGTGGGGGGTTCACTGCCGATATGCAGCAGAAGCAGACGGGCGCACCGATTAAAAATGAAGCAGACAACGGGCTGTTGAACAAACGCGGTACTATCTCTATGGCGCGCACCGCCGACAAAGACAGCGCCACCAGCCAGTTCTTTATCAACGTTGCCGATAATGCCTTCCTCGATCACGGCCAGCGTGATTTTGGTTACGCGGTATTCGGTAAAGTAGTGAAGGGGATGGACGTAGCGGACAAAATTGCTCAGGTTCAGACCAAAACCTTCGGCCCTTACCAGAATGTTCCGGTAACACCGGTTGTTATCCTGTCGGCTAAAGTACTGCCTTAATTAACCGACCGCCTTCTCTGCCGGGCCAGCTTCCGCTGGCCCGGTTGTAATGGACCGATCATGCTGCTGCTTATCGACAATTACGACTCCTTCACCTGGAATCTCTACCAATATTTTTCTGAACTGGGCGCAGAAGTCTGCGTGCGGCGCAACGATGAAATTACCCTCGCTGACATTTCCGCGCTGTCGCCCCAGCAGCTGGTGATCTCCCCCGGTCCCTGTACCCCGAACGAAGCGGGGATCTCTGTTGACGCCATTCGTCATTTCGCCGGCCGGCTGCCGATCCTCGGCGTTTGTCTCGGACATCAGGCCATCGCCCAGGCATTCGGCGCGCGCGTTGAACGGGCACGCCGGGTGATGCACGGCAAAACCTCGGCGATTGAACATAACGATGGCGGCGTATTCTCCGGCCTTAATCATCCTTTGACGGTTACGCGCTATCACTCTCTGATCGTGGCGGCAGACAGCCTGCCCGCTGAATTTGAACTGACCGCCTGGACGCTGCGCGATGACGGGCAGCCCGACGAGATCATGGGTTTTCGCCACCGTACGCTCCCGCTGGAAGGGGTGCAGTTTCACCCGGAAAGCATTTTGAGCGAACAGGGTCACCTGCTGTTGGCTAATTTTCTTAAACGTTAATTAACATTTGCCTTTGTGATTAATTATTCATATTTTATGACTATATTTTCACGCATATAAAAAGACGAAACGGTGAGGTGATAGATGGCTACGGAAAAATTAGCGGTTACTCGGGCAACGTTTGATGAGGTGATTTTGCCTGTTTATGCACCAGCGCAGTTTGTGCCGGTCAAAGGCAAAGGCAGCCGTATCTGGGATCAGCAGGGTAAAGAGTATATCGACTTCTCCGGCGGGATAGCGGTTACCGCACTGGGACACTGCCATCCGGCGCTGGTTGAGGCGCTAAAAACCCAGGGAGAAACCCTGTGGCACACCAGCAATGTCTTGACCAACGAGCCTGCTCTGCGTCTGGCGAGCAAACTGATTAATGCCACCTTCGCCGATCGCGTGTTTTTTGCCAACTCCGGCGCGGAAGCCAACGAAGCCGCGTTTAAGCTGGCGCGCTACTACGCTTCCCAGCGCCACAGCCCGTATAAAAGCAAAATCATTGCCTTCCATAATGCGTTTCATGGCCGCACGCTGTTTACCGTTTCCGTCGGTGGGCAGCCAAAATACTCCGATGGTTTCGGGCCAAAACCGGCGGATATCGTTCATGTTCCCTTCAACGACCTGGCGGCGGTCAAAGCGGTGATTGACGATCATACCTGCGCGATTGTCGTCGAGCCGATCCAGGGGGAGGGCGGCGTCGTGCCGGCCACCCGGGAGTTTATGCAGGGGCTGCGTCAGCTGTGTGATGAGCATGATGCGCTGCTGGTGCTGGATGAAGTACAGAGCGGCATGGGCCGCAGCGGCAAGCTGTTTGCTTACGAACACTACGGCGTGCAGCCGGATATCCTGACCAGCGCGAAGGCACTCGGCGGCGGCTTCCCGGTCAGTGCGATGCTCACCACCAATGAAATTGCCTCAGTGATGGCGCCGGGCGTGCACGGCACCACCTACGGGGGTAACCCGCTGGCGTGCGCGGTGGCCGAAGCGGCGCTGGATATTATCAATACGCCGGAAGTGCTCGACGGCGTGGCCGCACGGCGGCAGCTGTTTGTTGATGCGCTACAGGGGCTGAATGCGCAACGGGATCTGTTCAGCGATATCCGTGGCAAAGGGCTATTGATTGGCGCGGCGCTGAAGCCACAGTATGCGGACCGCGCGCGCGATATTCTTAACGCGGCGGCCGCCGAAGGGGTGATGGTGCTGGTGGCCGGTCACGGCGTGATGCGTTTCGCGCCGTCGCTGGTGATTGAACCTGCCGATATCGCTGAAGGCATGGCGCGCTTCGCCGCGGCCGTCGAGAAAGTGCTGGGCTGAGCGACGATAGCTAATCGTGCGGCGTCCCCTTATTCGGGGCGTCGCTATGACGATTTGCTCGGCCGGTGTACCAGCCAGTGGCCGTGATGCGGGCGCTGACTCCAGGCCAGTGATGAAATGGTATGCATGGTGTTAAGGTGGTCAAGAATACGTTCGACGTGACCCTCCAGGAGGGTCACCGGCCCGTGCTGAAAATTATCCGGCGCCTCCAGCACGTTACTTTCCGAACCCGGGCCATCATATTCCAGCCGCTGTTGGCAACGCTGTAGGGCTATCTCGCAGGACTGGAGGTAGCGTTCTGCCAGCGACGAGGTCAGCATAGTATGTTCCCGCGCCATAATCGTCATTGCATTGATATGCTCAACGATAAGCTGGCTATGAGTCACCCACAGCTTCATATCGGACAGATAGCGGGAATCAAAACCGGGTTCCTGCATTGCCTGATTAAGGGAGTTATATAGCGCGTTATGTGCCTGGTTGACTTTGATACGCTGGTTTGCCAGCCTGCTAACATTCTGCTCATTGCCCAATAGCATCCGCAACGCTTCCTGATAAGCCTCCAGCGCGTCATGTGCGTTCTGGCGCAGCAGCGCGCTCTGCCACTGTGGCCACAGCCAGATATTGCCGCCGAAGGCGATCAGGCAGCCCATCAGGGTATCAATCAGACGCGGTAATAAGAATCCCTCTCCGTTCAGCGACAAAAGCTGAAGGGAATAAACGGCGGTGACCGTAAACCCTACCGTTGCCCAGCCATAGAACTTGCGTAAAAACAGGTAACTGACCAGAGTAATGGCCAGCATTACCAGTAATGTCATCGATTCTGGAGCATGCAGACGCAGGGCCAGCGCGGCCACCGCCAGCCCGGCAAGGGTGCCGAGCGCTCGGTGCTGAATACGCACGCGGGTGGCGCTGTAGCCGTTCAGGCTGACAAACATTACGGTCATCAGTATCCAATACGGCTTCGGCATATTTAAAAACAGCGCCAGCGTACTGGCAAAGGTGAGCATGACGCCGAAGCGGGCGGCGGTTCGCAAAGCGATGGATTTTAGCGACAGATAGCTTTTCAGCGCCGGTAGCAGCGGCAGGCGGCGCTGGCGGTCTGCCATCAGATCGCGGCGGTAGAGCGGGCGTTGGGCGCGCAGCACGCGCCCAATACGGCTGAAATGATAGTAGCAAAAATTACCGACCGGGTTATCAGGGTGCTGGCGGACAATCTTCTCCAGCGCTTCCAGCGGCTGTTCCAGAGTGAAGCGTTTGGGAAAGCGGTGATAAAGAATATCGTCTGCCAGTTCACGCAGGCGCGCGGCGATGCGCTGTGCGTTCCAGCGGATCACCGCCTCGGCGTGACTCTGGCGTACCAGTTTTTTGACGTCTTCAGGCTGATGCAGGCTAACGGCGATATGTTCCTGTAGATCCAGCGCCACCTGGAATGCGCGCATCAGGGGCTGATAGTGCTGGTTGCGGTTGGCTGCCAGCATATGGATCTGTTGGTAACAGGTGGTAATGAGGTCGACGGCTTTCTGTTGTCGGGCGAACAGCGGCGGCATTGCCGTTGAGGGATCGTTCAACTGGTTTAAATGACGATATTTTGCCTCGCAGTAGTCCGCGAGTTCGCGGTAAAGCAGGCTGAGCGTTTCGCGCATCGGCTGCTCTTTCCACAGCCAGAACCAGAACCAGTTAAATACCCCGTACCAGATGGTGCCAAGGATATACAGCAGCGGAGGCTGCCACATCGGCACTCTGCCCGCGAGGCTAAGGGTAAAAATGGCGGCGATCAGCGAAGCGGGCATGAGCCGGCCATGCAGCGGGCTTATCTCACCAGTCACCCCTAACAGCAGCGCCATCGCCAGCAGGATCAGCGGCAGGGGGGCGCCCTGGGCGGCGGCATACTGGATAACAAAACTGCTGCCGGCGAACAGGCTACCGCCAACCACCAGGCGTTTGAAGAAGCGTCTGTGTGGCGTATCCAGCCCGGCATTGTTGCAGCAGGCGGGCACCAGAGAAAACAGCAGGCCTTTTTGTAAATCACCCAGCAACCAGCCAAGCGCGACCGGCAAACAGAGCACCAGCGTTTGCCGCAGGGCATAGTTCACTTCAGGTTGATAGATAATTCTCCGCCACATCAGCCGCACCAAATAAAAAAAAGGCGCGGCAGGGGGCTGTCGCGCCGTGGGTTCAGAAGCGGTTAACGCGTGCCGTAAACGACGATAGTTTTACCGTGTGCAGAAATCAGATTTTGATCTTCCAGCATTTTCAGAATACGACCCACCGTTTCGCGCGAGCAGCCGACGATCTGGCCGATCTCCTGACGCGTAATTTTGATCTGCATTCCGTCGGGGTGCGTCATTGAGTCAGGCTGTTTCGCCAGGTTCAGCAGCGTCTGGGCGATGCGTCCGGTCACATCAAGAAAAGCTAAATTCCCCACTTTTTCCGAGGTGACCTGCAGGCGGCGCGCCATTTGTGAAGACAGGCGCATCAGGATGTCAGGATTGACCTGGATCAGCTGACGGAATTTTTTGTAAGAGATTTCAGCTACTTCGCAGGCTGCCTTTGCACGTACCCATGCGCTGCGCTCCTGTCCCTCTTCAAAGAGGCCCAGCTCGCCGATAAAATCCCCCTGGTTGAGATAGGAGAGGATCATCTCTTTGCCTTCTTCATCCTTGATCAGCACTGCCACAGAGCCCTTGACGATGTAGTAAAGGGTCTCGGCCTTCTCACCCTGGTGTATCAGCGTGCTTTTGGACGGATATTTGTGAATATGGCAATGTGACAGGAACCATTCTAGAGTTGGGTCTGTTTGCGGTTTGCCGAGAACCATTCGCTGTTATCCTCTGTTGTTATCGTGCCTGAATACATCCTGTTTTTCACGCTGCAAGGGTGATGCTTATCTTGCTGTCGCACGTAATAATAGGAATATACGGGAGCTGAATCCCTGCCAGGCGTTGAAATAGTCAAGCGTTCCCGTAGGAAGAAACATGGGCCTTTTTCAGAGCTGGCCGCGTGCCGTTGTTCTGCTTTCACCGACGCTTGAATGCAGGTGAAATTTTACAGCTCCGTTTGTAGCACAGCTTGAGATGGCTGTCTTCTGTTGTCTCGCTTCAGCATAGTCAGAAAAACAGAACGTTGCCGTTTTAGTGACGGCGGCGTACCCTGCTCTAACTGAATGAATTCGAGGATTTTGTTATGCAGGCACGAGTCAAATGGGTTGAAGGGATGACGTTTTTGGGAGAATCCTCATCCGGTCACCAGGTGCTGATGGATGGTAATTCGGGTGATAAAGCGCCAAGTCCGATGGAAATGGTGCTGATGGCCGCCGGAGGCTGTAGCGCCATTGATGTCGTTTCCATTCTGCAGAAGGGCCGCCATAACGTGGCCGACTGTGAGGTGAAACTGACTTCAGAGCGTCGCGAAGAGGCCCCGCGTATTTTCACCCATATCAATCTGCATTTCATTGTCAGCGGAAAAGCGCTGGCGGATAACGCGGTAGCGCGTGCGGTCGATCTTTCTGCGGAAAAATACTGCTCGGTGGCGATCATGCTGGGCAAAGGAGTGGAGATCGGCCACAGTTACGAAGTGATCGAACTGGCCTGATGCAGACCTCCGCTTAGCCGTGAAGGAAAGAGCGTCAGCCGATGCTCTTTCCTTCCATCAATCGTTTTACCAGTGGCCCCATAATCAGCTCCATCGCCAGCCCCATTTTACCGCCCGGCACCACCAGGGTTTTGATATGTGAGATAAACGAACCTTGCAACATCGACAGTAAATAAGGGAAATCGATATCGTCCAGCCCCTGAAAGTGGATCACCACGAAGCTTTCATCCAGGGAAGGGATACCGCGCGCGGCAAACGGGTTGGAAGTGTCCACCGTCGGAACGCGCTGGAAGTTGATATGGGTGCGTGAAAACTGCGGAGTAATAAAGTTAATGTAGTCCTCCATGGATCGCACCACCGAGTCCATCACCGCTTCGCGCGAGTGGCCGCGTTCGCTGGTGTCGCGTACCAGCTTCTGGATCCATTCAAGGTTGACGATGGGCACCACGCCAACCAACAGATCGACGCTGTTCGCCACGTTATGTTGCGGTGTGACCACGCCGCCGTGCAGCCCCTCATAAAACAGCACATCGGTCGGCTCTGCCAGCGGCTGCCACGGCGTAAAGGTGCCTGGTACCTGTTTCCACGGCACGGCCTCATCATAGGTATGCAGATACTTGCGCGACTTGCCTGTGCCGCTGCGTCCATATTCGCTAAACGTGTGCTCCAGCAGCCCGAAATCATTCGCCTCCGGGCCAAAATAGCTGACGTGTTTGCCCATATCGCGCGCTTTGCGGATCGCCATATCCATTTCCGGGCGTGTAAATCGATGGAAGCTGTCCCCCTCGACTTCTGCTGCGCGCAGGTTCAGCTGCTGGAAAATCTTCCTGAATGCCAGGCTGGTGGTAGTGGTTCCTGCCCCGCTGGAGCCGGTAACGGCAATCACCGGATGTTTGGTCGACATGACGTACTACTCCCTGCAAAAAAAGGGTGGGGCTGCATTGGTAACATGATTTGGCGATCTTTGTTACCCATGCAGCGGGTAAAGCGCAGAAAAAGAGGCGGGTGCCGGTTAGTCGTGAAACTGTCCGCGCGGCATAATATTGACCGACTCGTGCAGTTCAGACCATACCAGCACCACCTCGCCGCTGCTAAGTTGACGACGCACATCGGCGACTTTCTGCTCCAGCGATCGTTCATGTTCGCCGTAATCGGTGCCCTCGCGCAGTACAAAGGATTCAATCAGGCTATCAAGCGTTGCAGGATCCAGTTCTTTCCAGGGAATAATCATCAGTTTTCCAGCCAGGGGGTGAGCCATTGCGGGATGCGCTGTTCCAGCCACATTTGTGGGCTGCGCAGCGTTCCGCCAACAAAACCGACGTGCCCGCCGTGCTGCGTCAGCTGATATTCAACATTCGGCGGCAGCAGGGCAGGGTCGGGGATCACGTCAGGAGTCATAAAAGGATCGTCCTGGGCGTGAATAATCAGCAGCGGCTTACGCACCTGCGGCAACAGCGGCAGGGCGCTGCATCGGCGGTAGTAGTCGCTGGCATCAATAAAGCCGTGGGCGCGTGCGGTAATGGCATTATCAAAATCGCGCAGCTGGCGCATGGATCCGAGCTGCGCCAGATTGACGGGCAGCGTGCCGGGCCAGGCGCGCAGTTTGCGCCGCGCATTCTGCTTCAGCAGGCCGAGCAGATAGCGCTGATAAACACGGGAAAAGCCCTGTTCCAGCCGCAGGCTACAGGGTTCCAGCATCAGCGGCGCGGAAACCGCGACCCCGGCATCCAGCAGGCAATCATCTCCCTGTTTGCCCATCAGGCAGGCCAGCATATTCCCCCCCAGCGAGATGCCGACGGCAGCGGTCGGCACTTCGCCCCATGCGTCGCGCAGCCACTGTAAAAAATAGCTGGCATCCTCAGTTTCGCCAGAATGATAGATACGGTTCAGGCGATTGGGCACGCCGCTACAGCCGCGAAAGTGCATCACCACCCCCAGCCAGCCGCGCGCTTTCCACGCCTGTAGCAGGCCGTGCGCATAGGGGCTGTGGAAGCTACCCTCCAGGCCGTGGAACAGCACCACACGCGGCTTGCTGCGCGCCTGGGCCGGGTTTTCGCTCCACGCCAGATCGATAAAATCGCCGTCCGGCAGCGTCAGGCGCTGCCAGTGCGGTTTCAGCGTCACGCGGCGGCGTACCAGACGCGGCAGGATGGTTTGCAGATGCGCATTGCTGGCTCCCGTCATCGGACGAAACGGGTTTTCAGCCGGACAATTAAAAATCATGTGGTCGGGGCTTGTAGGTTCCATAGCGCGCTGTTAGCTTCATCAGGTTGTTTATTTTTCCGGGGGTGAGAGGCACCCGTTTTATGGAACTGAGTCTGTTTTTATCCATGTTAGGTTTTCTCTGGGTCGCTGCCATTACGCCCGGCCCTAATAATATGTTACTCACCGCCTCTGGCGCGAATTTTGGTTTCTTGCGTTCTCTCAGTTTACTGGTTGGCATCATGATCGGTATGCAGGTCATGCTGCTGATGGTGGCGTTTGGCATTGGTGGACTGATCCTGCTTTATCCCTCTCTGCATCTCTTTCTCAAAGTGGCGGGTAGCGTTTATCTGCTGTGGCTGGCGTGGAAAATCGGTAGCGCCGAATATGAAAAGCTGGATACCGATAACCCCCCCGCCGCACAGATGCCTTTCTGGCAGGGCGGCCTGTTACAGCTGATCAATCCCAAAGCGTGGCTGATGGCGCTGGGGGCAGTTGCCAGCTTTAGCCTGGCGGGTGAAGCTTATCGCACCTCGGTGGTGGCTATCAGTATCGGTATGGCGCTGGTCAACGTGCTGTCCGGGCTTATCTGGCTGGCTTTTGGCACGCTGATTGGCCGTGTTTTGCGCAGCCGCCGCGCCTGGCGGCTGTTTAACCTGTTTATGGGCTTACTAACCGCGGCCTGTGTCCTGTTGATTTGGCACTAACTTACGCGTCGACTGCTATGGGGCGACGCGGTTTATTGCCCTAAAGGTTAGCGTGTGAAGCCACGTATTGCCGCTTTCCGGCAATCGAATGCACGAAAAGTACTAAGTAATTTTCGTTATAAAGAATAATTTTTAATTACTTTATAATAACTACCCCGCCCGGTTACAAAGGAGCTATTCAGCAGTAACACTTATTTCGGGGCGGGTTATGACGGCTAAATTTGCGGTTTCAATTCTGACGGCGGCGCTGTCGCTGACGGCGCTTAGCGTACAGGCGGTAGATGTTACCGTTGCGTATCAGACCTCGGCGGAGCCGGCGAAAGTGGCGCAGGCCGATGGCACCTTTGCCAAAGAGAGCGGGGCAAAGGTCGACTGGCGCAAATTCGACAGCGGATCGGGCGTGGTGCGAGCGCTGGCCTCCGGCGATGTGCAGATTGGCAATATCGGCTCCAGCCCGCTGGCCGTGGCCGCCAGCCAGCAGGTGCCGATTGAAGTCTTTCTGCTGGCCTCGCAGCTTGGCAGCTCAGAGGCGCTGGTGGTGAAAAAAGAGATTAATCATCCGCAAGATCTGATCGGCAAGCGTATCGCCGTCCCGTTTATGTCCACCACGCACTACAGCCTGCTGGCAGCACTCAAACACTGGGGCATCAAGCCCGAACAGGTACAGATTATTAACCTGCAGCCCCCGGCCATTGCCGCCGCCTGGCAGCGCGGTGATATTGACGGTGCCTACGTCTGGGCGCCCGCCGTTAACCAGCTGGAGAAAGAGGGCAGGGTGCTGACCGACTCTTCCCAGGTGGCTGAATGGGGCGCGCCAACGCTGGACGTCTGGGTGGTGCGCAAAGATTTCGCCGCAAAACATCCTGACGTGGTGAGCGCTTTCGCCCGCAGCGCGCTGGCCGCGCAAAAAACTTATCTTGATAATCCGCAGCAGTGGCTGAAGCAGGATGACTATCTTGGCAAGCTGTCGCGCCTGAGCGGCGTTCCCACCGCGCAGGTGCCCGCACTGGTGCAGGGCAATACCTATCTTAGCGCCGCTCAGCAGGTTGAACAGCTTAACGGCCCGGTGAACCAGGCGATTGTCGACACGGCTAATTTCTTGAAACAGCAGGGCAAGGTGCCGCAGGTGGCCAGCGATTACGGCAGCTTTGTTACCGACCGTTTCGTTAAACCTCTCGCACAGTAACAGGAGCACGCCGATGCTGTCAGTCTCTCATCTTCACGCCAGCTATGCAGGAAAGCTGGCATTACAGGATATCAATCTGTCGATCGACAGTGGTGAGCTGGTGGTGGTTCTCGGACCGTCTGGCTGTGGCAAAACCACGCTGCTGAACCTGATCGCCGGATTTATCCCGGCTGACGGTGGCAGTATCACGCTGGACGGGCGGCCGGTCACCGGGCCGGGTGCCGATCGCGGGGTGGTGTTTCAGCATGAGGGGCTGCTGCCATGGCGCAACGTGCTGGATAACGTCGCCTTTGGCCTACAGCTGGCCGGGGTAGAGAAAAACGAGCGCCGCGCCGTGGCGCGGCGCATGCTGAAAAAAGTGGGCCTGGAAGGGGCGGAGAAGCGTTTTATCTGGCAGCTTTCCGGCGGCATGCGCCAGCGCGTGGGCATTGCCAGAGCGCTGGCGGCCGATCCGCGCCTGCTGCTGCTGGACGAACCCTTTGGCGCACTGGATGCCTTTACCCGCGAGCAGATGCAGGAGCTGCTGCTGCGGCTGTGGCGTGACAGCGGCAAACAGATCCTGCTGATCACCCATGATATTGAAGAAGCGGTATTTCTTGCCAGCGAGCTGATCCTGCTGTCGCCGGGGCCGGGGCGCATCGTAGAACGTCTGGTACTGGACTTTGGTCGCCGCTATGCGGCCGGAGAGGCCTGCCGGGCGATAAAGTCCGACCCGGCATTTATTGAACGCCGTGAATATGTTCTTAGCCGGGTGTTTCAGCAGCGCGAGGTGTTCGCATGAGTTCACTGGTCAATGAGAAAACGCCGCCGCGTAAAGCGACACTGCGCTGGCCGCTGCCGCGCCAGCTGACCATCAGCCTGGCGACCCTGCTGGTGCTGCTGGCCGTCTGGTGGGCGGTGACCCGGCTCCAGCTGATCGCCCCGCTGTTCCTGCCCGCGCCGCAGCAGGTGTGGCACCAGCTGTTGACCATCGCCAGCCCGACCGGCTTTATGGATGCCACGCTATGGCAGCATCTTGCCGCCAGCCTGACGCGTATTGTGATTGCCCTGCTGGCTGCGGTGGTGATTGGCGTGCCGGTGGGGATTTTAATGGGCCTGAACGCTACGCTGCGCGGCATCCTCGATCCGCTGATTGAATTGTACCGCCCGGTGCCGCCGCTGGCCTATCTGCCGCTGATGGTTATCTGGTTCGGGATCGGCGAAACCTCGAAAATCTTACTGATTTATCTGGCCATTTTCGCGCCGGTGGCCATGTCGGCACTCGCCGGGGTGAAAAGCGCCCAGCAGGTGCGGCTGCGCGCCGCCCGGTCGCTGGGGGCAAGCCGCTGGCAGGTGCTGTGGTTTGTGGTGCTGCCAGGCGCGCTGCCGGAAATCCTCACCGGGGTGCGTATTGGCCTCGGCGTTGGCTGGTCGACGCTGGTGGCCGCAGAACTGATCGCCGCCACCCGTGGGCTGGGTTTTATGGTGCAGTCGGCCGGAGAGTTTTTGGCGACCGACGTGGTGCTGGCCGGTATCACGGTCATCGCCCTGATTGCTTTTGCGCTTGAGCTGGCGCTGCGGGCCTTACAACGCCGCTTAACCCCCTGGCATGGAGAACAACAATGAACGAACGTATTCGCATTCAGGCGCTGGGTCCGCATATCGGCGCACTGGTCAGTGATATCAACCTGAGCCGCCCGCTGAGCGACGCACAGTTTGAACAGCTTTATCACGCCCTGATCCGCCATCAGGTGCTGTTTCTACGCGATCAGCCGCTGACGCCGCATCAGCAGCGCCAGCTGGCGTCCCGCTTTGGCGATCTGCATATCCACCCGGTTTATCCTCATGCACCGGACGTGGAGGAGATTATCGTGCTGGATACTCACGACGATAACCCGCCGGATAACGACAACTGGCATACCGACGTGACCTTTATCGAAACGCCACCCGCAGGCGCTATTCTCGCCGCGAAGCAGCTGCCTGCCAGCGGAGGCGATACGCTGTGGGCCAGCGGCATTGCCGCATGGGATGCCCTATCCGCCCCGTTACAGGCGCTGCTTGATGGCCTACAGGGTGAGCATGATTTCAGAAAGTCGTTTCAGGAGTACAAATACCGCAGTAGTGCAGAGGAGCATCAGCGCTGGCAGCAGGCGGTGGCGAAAAACCCGCCGGTGCTGCATCCGGTGGTGCGTACCCATCCGGTCAGCGGCAAAAAAGCGTTGTTCGTCAATGAAGGCTTTACCACGCGGCTGATCGGGCTGAAGGAGAAGGAGAGCGATGCGCTGCTGAACTTCCTGTTTGCCCATATTACTAAACCCGATTTTCAGGTGCGCTGGCGCTGGCAGCAGGATGATGTGGCCATCTGGGATAACCGGGTAACCCAGCACTATGCGAATGCGGATTATCTGCCGCAGCGCCGTATTATGCATCGGGCTACTATTCTGGGCGATAAACCTTTCTAAGCTAAAATGTCCGTGGTGGGCTGCGACGGCGTTGCCGCGTTGTCTCGCGATGCTCACATACTGGTGTATGCTGCGCTCGCTCACCGCCTTGCGCCTTGTCTCGCTCCACCACGATCATTTTATCCGCGGTGTGGCGGGCTGCGACGGCGTTGCAGCAAAGCCTCGCGATGCTCACATACTGGTGTATGCTGCGCTCGCTCACCGCCTTGCGCCTTGTCTCGCTCCACCACGATCATTTTATCCGCGGTGTGGCGGGCTGCGACGGCGTTGCGGCGTTGTCTCGCGATGCTCACATACTAGTGTATGCTGCGTTCGCTCACCGCCTTGCGCCTTGTCTCGCTCCACCACGATCATTTTATCCGCGGTGTGGCGGGCTGCGACGGCGTTGCAGCAAAGCCTCGCGATGCTCACATACTGGTGTATGCTGCGCTCGCTCACCGCCTTGCGCCTTGTCTTGCTCCACCACGAGCATTTTATCCGCGGTGTGGTGGGCTGCGACGGCATTGCGGCGTTGTCTCGCGATGCTCACATACTGGTGTATGCTGCGTTCGCTCACCGCCTTGCGCCTTGTCTCGCTTCACCACGAGCATTTTATCCGCGGTGTGGCGGGCTTACGCCCACCCGTCCAGGCCTCAGGACGCCAGCATGGCTTCCAGCTGCTCCTGCGCTTCCAGCCACGCCATTTCGCACTCCTCCAGCGCTGATTTTGCCGTCGCCTGCTGTTGCAGCGCAGCGGTGAGATCGGCTTTACGCGCCTGTTCGTAGAGGGTTGCGTCTGACAACTTATCTTCCGCCTCGGCCAGTTGCACATTATGCTTTTCCATCAGCTTTTCCAGCTTCTCAAGCTGTTTGCGTAGCGGCTGCGTTTGGGTGCGCAGCTCGGCTTCGCGGCGCTTCTGATCTTTACGCGCCTGGGCGCTGTTGGCGCCGTCCGTTTTCGGCGCGGCATCGGCGGCGCTCTGACGTTGCAGATCGCTCAGCCACTGCTGGTAATCCTCCAAATCGCCGGCAAAGGGTTCGACCTTGCCGTCATGTACCAGGTAGAGATCGTCCGTGGTGGAACGCAGCAGGTGACGGTCATGCGATACCACCACCAGCGCGCCTTCAAAGTCGATCAGCGCTTCGGTTAGCGCCTGGCGCATATCCAGGTCAAGGTGGTTGGTGGGTTCATCCAGCAGCAGCAGGTTGGGGCGCTGCCAGACGATCAGCGCCAGCACCAGGCGTGCCTTTTCACCGCCGGAAAACCGCCGCGTTTCTTCGCTCACCTTGTCACCCTGGAAGCCGAAGCCGCCGAGATAATCGCGCAGCTGCTGCTCCAACACTTTCGGTGCCAGACGCACCAGATGTTGGATCGGGGACTCATCGGCGCGCAGAAACTCCAGCTGATGCTGCGCGAAGTAGCCGAGCTTAATGCCCTTCGCCAGCCCAATATCGCCCTGCAAGGGGGCAAGTTCGCCTGCCAGGAGCTTAATCAGCGTCGATTTACCGGCACCGTTGCGCCCCAGCAGACCAATGCGCGATCCCGGCACCAGATTGAGCTTGATGGAGTTGAGGATTTTACGCTCGCCGTAGCCGGCACTGACTTTCTCCATCTTCAGCAGCGGGTTTGGCAGGCTTTCCGGCTCGCGGAAGCTAAAGGTAAAGGGATTATCAACGTGCGCCGGGGCGATCAGCTCCATGCGCTCCAGCATTTTTATCCGGCTTTGGGCCTGCTTTGCCTTGCTGGCTTTGGCTTTAAAACGGTCGATAAAACTTTGCAGATGCGCCACTTTTTGTTGCTGATGCTCGAACATTGACTGCTGCTGCGACAGCTTGGTGGCGCGCTGAATTTCAAACGAGCTGTAGTTGCCGGTGTACTCGAAGATGGACTGCTGCTCGATGTGCAGGATCTTATCCACTACCGGATCGAGGAAGTCGCGGTCGTGCGAGATCAGGATCAGGGTACCGCTATAGCTTTTCAGCCAGCGCTCCAGCCAGATCACCGCATCAAGATCAAGGTGGTTGGTGGGTTCGTCTAGCAACAGTAGGTCAGAACGGCAGATCAGCGCCTGTGCCAGGTTCAGGCGCATGCGCCAGCCGCCGGAAAAATCGCTGACCGGACGCTGTAGCTGTTCCTGGCTGAAGCCCAGGCCGTCGAGCAGGCTGGCCGCGCGTGACTGAATAGTCCAGGCCTGTACCGCATCAAGTTTGCCGTGCAGCGTGGCAATGGCATGGCCATCGTTTATTTCATTGGCATGGGCTAATTCAGATTCCAGCTGACGAAATTCGCGGTCGCCATCGATAACATATTCAATGGCCGGCATATCCAGCGCCGGGGTTTCCTGATTCACCCATGCCAGCGACCAGTTTCCCGGATAGCTGTAGCTGCCCGCATCGGCGCTTATCTCGTTTTTTAGCAGCGCCAGCAGGGTGGATTTACCGCAGCCGTTTTTACCCACCAGACCAACCTTCTGGCCGGGGTTGATCGTCGCCGTGGCGTTGTCCAGCAGGACGCGGACACCGCGACGAATTTGTAACGAGGAGAATACAATCATAAGCGCCGTCAGTTCAGAGTATGTTAAATTAAGCCATCATAATCAGTATTTCGGAATCCAGCGTTCCGTTGCGTCGAGCATGGTAGCGGAAATCGCCCGCCGTGACGACGATTTGGAGGGGAATGATGTCGCAACCGCCTAAAGTCCTGCTGTTGTATGCCCACCCGGAGTCTCAGGATTCGATTGCCAATCGCGTTTTGCTACAGCCAGCCCGCCATGCGCAGCATGTGACGGTTCATGACCTGTATGCGCACTATCCGGATTTTTTTATCGATATTCACCACGAGCAGCAGCTGCTGCGTGAACATCAAATTATTGTGTTTCAGCACCCGCTGTATACCTACAGCTGTCCCGCTTTATTAAAAGAGTGGCTGGATCGCGTGCTGTCACGCGGCTTCGCCAGCGGGCCGGGCGGTAACGAGCTGGAAGGAAAATATTGGCGCAGCGTGATTACCACCGGAGAGCCTGAGGCGGCCTATCATCAGCAAGGGCTGAATCGCTATCCGATGTCGGACATCATGCGGCCTTTCGAGCTAACGGCGCAGATGTGCCGCATGCACTGGATGACCCCGATGATTATCTACTGGGCGCGGCGTCAAAGCGCTGAAACGATGAAACACTATGCCCGCGCCTACGGCGACTGGCTGGAAAATCCGCTGCCACACGGAGGAGTTTAGATGGAAGGACAAAGCCTCCTGATGGCGGGCCTGTTATATCTTTGCGCAGCGGTGATTGCGGTGCCGCTCGCCGCTCGCCTCGGCATTGGTGCGGTTTTGGGCTACCTGCTGGCGGGTATCGCTATCGGCCCCTGGGGCCTGGGCTTTATCAGCGATGTGCAGGAGATCCTGCATTTTTCCGAGCTGGGCGTGGTGTTCCTGATGTTTATCATCGGTCTGGAGCTGAAGCCGTCCAAGCTGTGGGAGCTGCGGCGCTCTATTTTTGGCGTCGGTGCCGCCCAGGTGCTGCTCAGCGCTGCCGTGCTGGGCGGATTGTTATGGCTGACTGATTTTTCTTGGCAGGCGGCGATCATTGGCGGGATTGGCCTGGCGATGTCCTCGACCGCGATGGCGCTGCAATTGATGCGGGACAAAGCCATGAACCGTAACGAGTCAGGCCAGCTGGGCTTCTCGGTGCTGCTGTTCCAGGATTTGGCGGTGATCCCCGCGCTGGCGCTGGTGCCGCTGCTGGCGGGCAGCGACAGCGGCCATACCGACTGGATGAAGCTGGGCATGAAGGTGCTGGCGTTCGCTGGAATGCTGGTCGGTGGGCGTTACCTGCTGCGGCCGATTTTCCGTTTTATTGCCGCTTCGGGCGTACGTGAAGTGTTTACCGCCGCCGCGCTGCTGTTGGTTTTAGGCTCCGCGCTGTTTATGGAGGCGCTCGGGCTGTCGATGGCGCTGGGCACCTTTATCGCCGGTATTTTGCTGGCGGAAAGCGAATATCGCCACGAGCTGGAAATCGCCATCGATCCGTTTAAAGGGCTGCTGCTCGGCCTGTTCTTTATTTCGGTCGGTATGGCGCTGAATCTTGGCGTGCTCTATACCCATATTCTTGAAATACTGGCCGGGGTGGTGATGCTGGTGACGGTGAAAACCGCCGTGCTGTATCTGCTGGCGCGTATTTACGGCCTGCGCAGCTCGGAGCGCCTGCAGTTTTCCGGCGTGCTCAGCCAGGGGGGAGAATTCGCCTTCGTACTGTTCTCGGCGGCATCGTCTACCAGCCTGTTTAGTGGCGACCAGATGCCGCTGCTGCTGGTGACGGTCACGTTGTCGATGATGACCACCCCTCTGCTGATGCAGGGCGTGGATAAGATTCTCAAACACCGCTTTAACGAGGTGGATGACAGTCAGGAGAAGCCGTTTGTCGAAGACGATAAGCCGCAGGTGATCGTGGTCGGATTTGGTCGTTTTGGACAGGTGGTGGCGCGTCTACTGATGGCCAATGAAAAGCGCATTACGGTGCTGGAGCGCGATATTAGTGCGGTCAGCCTGATGCGCAGCTATGGCTATAAAGTCTATTACGGCGATGCTACCCAGCTGGAGCTGTTGCGCGCGGCCGGGGCGGAAACCGCCCAGTCGCTGGTCATCGCCTGTAATGGCCCGGAAGATGCCATGGCGATTGTCCACCTGTGCCAGCAGCATTTTCCGCACCTGCAGATTCTGGCGCGCGCCCGTGGGCGTGTGGAGGCCCATGAGCTGCTTCAGGCCGGCGTGACCCAGTTCTCACGCGAAACCTTCAGCAGTGCCCTGGAGCTGGGGCGCAAAACGTTAATGTCGCTGGGAATGCACCCTCATCAGGCGTTTCGTGCCCAGCAGCATTTCCGCCGCCTGGATATGCGTATGCTGCGTGCGCTGATGCCGAATCATGGCGACAGCCAGCAAATCTCACGTGTTAAAGAGGCGCGCCGCGAGCTGGAAGACATCTTCCAGGCCGAGTTGCGTCACGAGAAGCGCCAGTTTGACGGCTGGGATGAGGCCGATTAATTCACTACATGGACGGCGGCGTGTTGCACACGGCCGAACCGTCATCTGGAACCATTATGCGTAAACGTTTTATTGCCGGGGCCGTCTGTCCGAAGTGCCAGGCAAAAGATACCCTTGCCCTGTGGCGGGAAAATAATGTGGACGTGGTCGAGTGCGTCAAGTGCGGGCATCAGATGCGAGAAGCCGATAAACAGGCGCGTGAACAGGTGCGTAGCCATGAGCAGGTGATTGGCATTTTTCATCCTGAGTAACGTCTGAGCGCAGCTTTTTTTACGCCTTAGCGTACAGCGGCATTGAAATTCGTTACAATTGGCGCCACTTAGACCCTGTAGGCTGATTCAATGCAGCCAGAAAATTCAGGGCTCAAGCCCTCAACGGTTAGGAGTAATCATGAAAGTAGCAAAAGACCTCGTGGTCAGCCTGGCATATCAGGTGCGTACAGAAGACGGTGTGTTGGTTGATGAGTCTCCGGTCAGTGCACCGCTGGACTACCTGCACGGTCATGGTTCCCTGATTTCAGGACTGGAAAAAGCGCTGGAAGATCATGTGGTCGGCGACAAGTTTGATGTGAATATTGCCTCAAACGATGCCTACGGTCCTTATGATGACAATCTGGTTCAGCGCGTACCTAAAGACGTCTTTATGGGCGTGGACGAACTGCAGGTTGGCATGCGCTTCCTGGCAGAGACCGATCAGGGTCCGGTGCCGGTTGAAATTACTGAAGTGGAAGATGAGCACGTCGTGGTTGATGGTAACCATATGCTGGCGGGCCAGAACCTGAACTTCAACGTGGAAGTGATGGGTATCCGCGAAGCCACCGAAGAAGAACTGGCTCATGGCCACGTTCACGGTGAGAACGATCACCACCACGATCATGACCATGAACACGGTCAGGGTGGGTGTGGTACCGGCGGCTGTGGTTGCAGCCACTGATATCTTGCTAAAGAGACATAAGGCCACCCTCGGGTGGCCTTTGTTTTTTCTCGGCTGCCTGTTGTGATGCAAAACGCAAGAAAACAGCATGGCACGGTACTGAAACCGGCCTCAATAGTGAGGAGGGGGCGTCTCTTCCGACTGGGAAGCAATCATCGACGGCGCAGCGGCTTTCAGCTTATCGGTGAGCAGTCGCATCTGTTCGCGCAGGCGGGCCATTTCCAGTTCATGTTGCACTACCGTCAGGTTTAACTCCTCGATGGTATGTTCCTGAAACGCCAGCTTACTCTCCAGCATGTCCAGCCTGTGTTCCCACTGCGTATATTGCATTTTGTTTCCTCTTGTTACTGCCCGTTTAGCGCTAACGGTGTGATTTGTCTGATTCTAGCGGTAAACAGCAGGCGAAAGTAGGCGAGATGGCGTAGATTTGCTTGCAGAGGTTGAAAACCTGCTTTGCTGACACCATTGAGGGTGATGAAACTTTCGGAACATCTCGTGGTCGGAAATTAACTTCGCATTTTTATGGCGAGATTGTTTCGTTATCTTGCAACCGTTTATATTACAGGCCGCTGGTCTGCACACGATTTCCGAGGTGAGACGCTTCGGTTTTGGAGAAATGGATGAAATCACTGTTAAAAATCACATTGTTAGCTACCACGATGGCCGCCGCGCTGAATGCACCGCTGGCAATGGCTGCAGAAGCCGCCGCGCCGGCAGCAGCACCGCAGCAGCAGGCTCCGAAGAATGCCGCATTCAAAGATGATAACCAGCAGTCTGCTTACGCGCTGGGTGCATCTCTGGGGCGCTATATGGAGAACTCCCTGAAGGAACAGGAAAAACTGGGTATCGCTTTGGATAAAGCTCAGCTTATCGCCGGTGTTCAGGATGCGTTTGCTGGCAAAAGCAAACTTTCTGACAAGGAAGTTGAGCAAACGCTGCAATCGTTTGAAGCGCGCGTGAAGGGTGCTGCTCAGGCGAAGATGGAAAAAGACGCGACGGAAAACGCCAGCAAAGGTGAGGCCTATGCGGCTAAATTCGCCAAAGAGAAAGGCGTGAAGAAGACGGAAAGCGGTCTGCTTTACCAGGTAGCGAAGGAAGGCACGGGCGAAGTGCCTAAAGATATCGACACCGTTGTGGTTAACTACAAAGGTACCCTGATTGACGGTAAAGAGTTTGATAACTCTTATACTCGTGGCGAGCCGCTGTCGTTCCGTCTTGACGGTGTGATCCCTGGCTGGACTGAAGGTCTGAAGCACGTTAAGAAAGGCGGAAAAATCAAGCTGGTGATCCCACCAAACCTGGCTTACGGTAAAAACGGCGTGCCGGGGATCCCGGTGAACTCCACTCTGGTATTCGACGTGGAGCTGCTTGATATCAAGCCTGCCGCCAAAGAGGATGCCCAGCCGGCTGCACCTGCACCTGCCGCTGGCGACGAGAAAGCGAAGAAATAATCCGCCAACCGCCACCTGCGGGTGGCGGTGTTATTCCCCGATCTTTCTCTCTGATTACCCCACTTTTATGCGTTAAGCCGTATTTCCATACAAAGGTCATACACGCTTTTCCGTTATTTGCTAAACTTCCCGGCGTGCATTTTAATCATCATGAGTCTGGTCTGGCGCCCCGTGGCAGGCTCTTGTCAAAGGGTGGTGTCGTTCATGTCCAATTCACTTCTTTCCGGCGATATGGCAGAGTCTGAGCTGTTAGAGCAGCGCCCGTTTATGCCCGGCGACTTTGAAATTCTTAAATCCTACGAAGCTGTCGTCGATGGTCTTGCCATGCTGATTGGCTCGCATTGTGAAATCGTCCTGCACTCGCTGGAAGACCTCAAATGTTCTGCGGTACGCATTGCCAACGGTGAACATACCGGGCGTAAAATCGGCTCACCGATTACCGATTTGGCGTTACGCATGCTGCATGATATGACCGGTGCGGACAGTAATGTTTCGCGGACCTACTTTACCCGCGCGAAAAGCGGCGTGCTGATGAAGTCCGTGACAATCGCGATTCGCAACCACGATCGCCGGGTGATTGGCCTGCTGTGCATCAATATCAACCTTGATGTGCCGTTTTCTCAGGTCATGGCCACCTTTATGCCGCCGGAAACTCAGGAAATCGCTTCTGCGGTCAACTTCGCTTCTTCGGTAGAGGACCTGGTGATGCAAGCGCTGGAATTCACCATTGAAGAAGTGAGCGCGGATCGTAACGTTTCCAACAATGCTAAAAATCGCCAGATTGTTCTTAATCTGTACGAGAAAGGCATTTTTGATATCAAAGATGCCATCAACCAGGTTGCCGAGCGCCTCGATATTTCTAAACACACGGTTTATCTCTATATTCGCCAGTTCAAAAATGACGATTTTCATGGGCAGGAGAAATAATGCGCTTTTGCCTGATGGTCACCGGCCCCGCCTATGGTTCGCAGCATGCCAGCAGTGCCTGGCTGTTTGCCCGTGAGCTGCTGGCGCAGGGGCATAGTGTGGAAAGCGTCTTCTTTTATCGTGAGGGCGTACTGAACGCCAGTGAGCTGACTGCTCCCGCCAGCGATGAGGTCGACATGACCCGGAACTGGCAGCAGCTGCATCAACAGCATGGTGTGGCGCTCAACGTATGCGTCGCTGCGGCATTGCGTCGCGGCGTGAGCGATAAGCAGGAGGCGGCGAATCTGGGTCTGGCAGCGGCTAACCTTGCCGAAGGCTTTCAGCTCACCGGGCTGGGGGCATTGGCTGAAGCCGCGCTCAGCTGCGATCGACTGGTACAATTCTAATGACATCCATTGCTTTCGTTTTCACCCAGGGGCCGCATGGCTCGAGCGCCGGGCGTGAAGGTCTGGACGCCGTACTGGCAACGTCGGCCCTTAGCGATGAGATCGCCCTATTTTTTGTCAGTGACGGTGTGCTGCAATTAACCTGTGGGCAGGATCCTCAGCGCGTCCTGGCACGCAACTACATCGCCACCTTCGGCGTTTTACCTCTGTATGACGTTGAGCGCTGTTATATCTGCGCAGCATCGCTGGCCGAGAGGGGCATCGCCGTCGAGTCGCTGCGCGTACTGCCGGCCGACGTACTGTCTGCGCAGGCGCTGCGTATGACGTTGAATAACTATGACCGTGTGATGACCTTCTGAGGACAATATGCTGCATACCCTGATGACATCGCCGTTTCGCTGCGATCTCTCCGCCATACTCAGGCTACTGGCCGCGGGAGATGATGTTTTGCTATTACAGGATGGGGTCATCGCCGCACTTGACGGTAGCGCGCCCCTTGAAGCGCTGCTGAAAGCCCCCATTAATCTGTATGTGCTGAAGGAAGATCTCGAAGCGCGAGGACTTCTTGCTCAAATTTCACCCAGGGCGACGGTGGTAGGCTATACTGACTTTATTCAGCTGGCGGTGCGAAATCCGCAACAAATGGCCTGGTGACGACGGTAATCCTGGTTATTTCTTGACTCTTTTTCAGCTCAGCCCTAAAATTCTGCGGCCTCGTGATTCTACGAGGCGATTTATTACGTGTTTACGAAGCAAAAGCTAAATCCCAGGAGCTATTTAATGGCAACAGTTAACCAGCTGGTTCGCAAACCACGCGTACGCAAAGTTGCAAAGAGCAACGTGCCTGCGCTGGAAGCCTGCCCGCAGAAACGTGGTGTATGTACTCGTGTATACACTACTACCCCTAAAAAACCGAACTCCGCACTGCGTAAAGTATGTCGTGTTCGTTTGACCAACGGTTTTGAAGTCACCTCCTACATCGGTGGTGAAGGTCACAACCTGCAGGAACACTCCGTGATCCTGATCCGTGGCGGTCGTGTAAAAGACTTGCCAGGTGTGCGTTACCACACCGTCCGTGGCGCGCTGGACTGCTCAGGTGTTAAAGACCGTAAGCAGGCTCGCTCCAAGTACGGCGTGAAGAAGCCAAAGGCTTAATGGTTCTCCGTTAAGTAAGGCCAAACGTTTTAACTTAAATGTCATAATAAACTCATAGAGTTTTGGACAATCCTGAATTAACAACGGAGTATTCCTATGCCACGTCGTCGCGTCATTGGTCAGCGTAAAATTCTGCCAGATCCTAAGTTCGGATCAGAGCTGCTGGCCAAATTCGTAAACATCCTGATGGTAGATGGTAAAAAATCTACTGCTGAAACTATCGTTTATAACGCGCTGGAGACCCTGGCTCAGCGTTCTGGTAAAAACGAGCTGGAAGCATTTGAAGTAGCCCTGGACAATGTCCGCCCAACCGTGGAAGTTAAATCCCGTCGCGTTGGTGGTTCTACTTATCAGGTACCAGTTGAAGTCCGTCCGGTTCGTCGTAATGCCCTGGCAATGCGTTGGATCGTTGAAGCTGCTCGTAAACGCGGTGATAAATCTATGGCTCTGCGCCTGGCGAACGAACTTTCTGATGCTGCAGAAAACAAAGGCACTGCAGTGAAGAAACGTGAAGACGTTCACCGTATGGCCGAAGCCAACAAGGCGTTCGCTCACTACCGCTGGTAACAGCTCTGTAGTTGTTATTAACCCAGCGGGCGTTCAAGTAGCCAACCCGCTGGGATTTACTAACTTAGAACGTCCGAGAATCAGAGGAATCAAATGGCTCGTACAACACCCATAACGCGCTACCGTAACATTGGTATCAGCGCACACATCGACGCCGGTAAGACGACCACTACCGAACGTATTCTGTTCTACACCGGTGTTAATCACAAAATCGGTGAAGTTCATGATGGCGCAGCCACCATGGACTGGATGGCGCAGGAGCAGGAGCGTGGTATTACCATTACCTCCGCAGCGACTACCGCTTTCTGGTCTGGTATGGCTAAGCAGTTCGAGCCGCACCGCGTCAACATCATCGACACCCCAGGACACGTTGACTTCACCATCGAAGTAGAGCGCTCTATGCGTGTACTCGATGGCGCAGTGATGGTTTACTGTGCTGTTGGTGGCGTGCAGCCACAGTCTGAAACCGTATGGCGTCAGGCTAACAAATACAAAGTTCCTCGTATCGCGTTCGTTAACAAAATGGACCGTATGGGTGCTAACTTCCTGAAAGTTGTCAGCCAGATTAAATCTCGCCTGGCGGCTAACCCGGTACCCATTCAGTTGGCAATCGGCGCGGAAGAAAAATTCACCGGTGTTGTTGACCTGGTGAAAATGAAAGCCATCAACTGGAATGAAGCTGATGCAGGTGTGACCTTCGAATACGAAGAGATCCCAGCTGACATGCAGGAACTGGCTGAAGAATGGCACCAGAACCTGGTTGAATCCGCAGCGGAAGCCTCTGAAGAGCTGATGGAAAAATACCTGGGCGGTGAAGAACTGACTGAAGAAGAGATCAAAAAAGCTCTGCGTCAGCGTGTTCTGAACAACGAAGTTATCCTGGTAACCTGTGGTTCTGCCTTTAAGAACAAAGGCGTGCAGGCGATGCTGGATGCGGTAATTGAATACCTGCCAGCACCAACTGACGTTACCGCGATTAACGGTATCCTGGACGATGGCAAAGACACTCCGGCCGTGCGTCACTCTGACGACAAAGAGCCGTTTGCTGCGCTGGCGTTCAAAATTGCTACCGACCCGTTTGTAGGTAACCTGACCTTCTTCCGCGTGTACTCTGGCGTTGTTAACTCCGGCGACACCGTGATGAACCCGGTTAAATCTCAGCGTGAACGTCTGGGCCGTATCGTACAGATGCACGCTAACAAACGTGAAGAGATCAAAGAAGTTCGCGCAGGCGACATCGCTGCGGCTATCGGTCTGAAAGACGTGACTACCGGTGACACTCTGTGTGACCCGAGCAACGTGATCATTCTGGAGCGCATGGAGTTCCCTGAGCCGGTGATCTCCGTTGCGGTTGAACCAAAAACCAAAGCTGACCAGGAAAAAATGGGTCTGGCTCTGGGCCGTCTGGCGAAAGAAGATCCATCATTCCGCGTATGGACTGACGAAGAATCAGGTCAGACTATCATCGCCGGTATGGGTGAGCTTCACCTGGACATCCTGGTTGACCGTATGAAACGTGAGTTCAACGTTGAAGCCAACGTTGGTAAGCCTCAGGTAGCCTACCGTGAAACCATCCGTGAGACCGTTAAGGATGTTGAAGGTAAGCATGCTAAGCAGTCTGGTGGTCGCGGTCAGTTCGGTCACGTTGTGATCGATATGGGGCCTCTGGAAGCTGGCGGTCCTGGTTACGAGTTCGTCAACGACATCGTGGGTGGTTCGATTCCTAAAGAATTCATCCCAGCCGTTGATAAAGGTATTCAGGAGCAGCTGAAGTCCGGTCCTCTGGCTGGCTACCCTGTTGTTGATATCAAGGTTCGTCTGCATTACGGTTCATACCATGATGTTGACTCCTCCGAGCTGGCGTTTAAACTGGCTGCTTCTCTGGCCTTTAAATCTGCGTTCGGTAAAGCGAAACCTGTGCTCCTTGAGCCGGTAATGAAGGTCGAAGTAGAAACGCCAGAAGACTACATGGGTGACGTAATCGGTGACCTTAACCGTCGTCGCGGCATGATCGAAGGTATGGAAGATACTTCTACCGGTAAGACCGTTCGTGCTCAGGTACCACTGTCTGAAATGTTTGGTTATGCAACTGACCTGCGTTCACAGACTCAGGGCCGCGCTTCATACTCTATGGAGTTCCTGAAGTACGCTGAAGCGCCGAACAACGTCGCTCAGGCCGTTATCGAAGCCCGTGGCAAATAAGTTCTCGGGTTTACACCATTGATCCCGTGCTCACCTCCCACAGGGTGAGCACAGAAAGGAAGGAATATCGCCGTGGCTAAAGAGAAATTTGAACGTTCTAAACCGCACGTCAACGTAGGTACTATCGGCCACGTTGACCACGGTAAAACTACCCTGACTGCTGCTATCACCACCGTACTGGCTAAAACCTACGGCGGCTCAGCTCGTGCATTCGACCAGATCGATAACGCACCAGAAGAAAAAGCACGTGGTATCACCATCAACACGTCTCACGTTGAATATGACACCCCGTCTCGCCACTACGCGCACGTTGACTGCCCGGGCCACGCCGACTATGTGAAAAACATGATCACCGGTGCTGCGCAGATGGACGGCGCGATCCTGGTTGTTGCTGCGACTGACGGCCCAATGCCTCAGACCCGTGAGCACATCCTGCTGGGTCGTCAGGTTGGCGTTCCATACATCATCGTGTTCCTGAACAAGTGCGACATGGTTGATGATGAAGAGCTGCTGGAGCTGGTTGAGATGGAAGTACGTGACCTGCTGTCACAGTACGACTTCCCAGGCGACGACACCCCAATCGTTCACGGTTCTGCGCTGAAAGCGCTGGAAGGTGAAGCAGAGTGGGAAGCTAAGATCGTTGAACTGGCTGGTCACCTGGATAACTACATCCCGGAACCAGAGCGTGCGATTGACAAGCCATTCCTGCTGCCAATCGAAGACGTATTCTCCATCTCTGGCCGTGGTACCGTTGTTACCGGTCGTGTAGAGCGCGGTATCGTTAAAGTGGGTGAAGAAGTTGAGATCGTTGGTATCAAAGATACCGTGAAATCAACCTGTACCGGCGTTGAAATGTTCCGTAAGCTGCTGGACGAAGGCCGTGCGGGTGAGAACTGTGGTATCCTGCTGCGCGGTATTAAGCGCGAAGATATCCAGCGTGGTCAGGTTCTGGCTAAGCCAGGCACCATCAAGCCACACACCAAGTTCGAGTCAGAAGTTTATATTCTGTCTAAAGACGAAGGCGGCCGTCATACTCCGTTCTTCAAAGGCTACCGTCCACAGTTCTACTTCCGTACAACTGACGTGACCGGTACCATCGAACTGCCAGAAGGCGTTGAGATGGTGATGCCAGGTGACAACATTCAGATGGTTGTTACCCTGATCCACCCAATCGCGATGGATGACGGCCTGCGTTTCGCCATCCGTGAAGGTGGTCGTACCGTTGGTGCGGGTGTTGTTGCTAAAGTTATCGCTTAATTGCTGATATCTGTCTGACAAGGTTTACCCCTGTCAGAGCAAATAAAAAGGGCGCTTCGGCGCTCTTTTTTTATCCGTGAAAATCCGCGGCGTCATTTATAAAAGTAAGATTGCTGTTGCTTTGCCTCTAAATGTACGTATAATACGCGGGCCTGCCAATATGGTATGGCGCAGCTCGATATGAGTTGCAGACCAGTACGCAAGTGCTCGTCAACAATACTCGCGATATGCGGGTTATGTGCTCAACGATTACACTCCTCCATCAATCGTAATGGATGCGAGTAGTAATTCTTTTCGTTTATAAATAATTGGAGCTCTGGTCTCATGCAGAACCAAAGAATCCGTATCCGTCTTAAAGCGTTTGATCATCGTCTGATCGATCAATCAACTGCGGAAATCGTAGAGACTGCCAAGCGCACTGGTGCGCAGGTACGTGGTCCTATCCCGCTGCCGACCCGCAAAGAGCGCTTTACTGTTCTGATCTCCCCGCACGTCAATAAAGACGCGCGCGATCAGTATGAAATTCGCACTCACAAGCGTCTGGTTGACATCGTTGAGCCAACTGAAAAAACGGTTGATGCTCTGATGCGTCTGGATCTGGCTGCCGGTGTAGACGTGCAGATCAGCCTGGGTTAATCAGGTCATTGAGCGATTGAGAGGTTGAAACAATGATTGGTTTAGTCGGTAAGAAAGTGGGTATGACTCGTATCTTCACAGAAGATGGCGTTTCTATCCCTGTAACCGTGATCGAAATTGAAGCAAACCGCGTTACTCAGGTCAAAGGCCTGGAAAACGACGGTTACACTGCTATTCAGGTAACTACCGGTGCTAAAAAAGCAAGCCGCGTAACTAAGCCTGCAGCAGGTCACTTTGCTAAAGCTGGCGTTGAAGCTGGCCGTGGTCTGTGGGAATTCCGCACTGCTGAAGGCGCAGAGTTCACCGTAGGTCAGAGCATTAATGTTGACATTTTCGCTGACGTGAAAAAAGTTGACGTGACTGGAACATCTAAAGGTAAAGGTTTTGCCGGTACTGTAAAACGCTGGAACTTCCGTACTCAGGATGCGACTCACGGTAACTCCTTGTCTCACCGCGTTCCGGGTTCTATCGGTCAGAACCAGACTCCGGGCAAAGTGTTTAAAGGCAAGAAAATGGCAGGCCAGCTGGGTAACGAACGTGTAACCGTTCAGAGCCTGGACGTGGTACGCGTTGACGCTGAGCGCAACCTGCTGCTGGTTAAAGGTGCAGTTCCCGGTGCTACCGGTAGCGACCTTATCGTTAAACCAGCTGTGAAGGCGTAAGGGGATAGCAATGGAATTAGTATTGAAAGACGCGCAAAGCGCGCTGACTGTTTCCGAAACTACCTTCGGTCGTGATTTCAACGAAGCGCTGGTACACCAGGTTGTTGTTGCTTATGCAGCAGGTGCCCGTCAGGGTACCCGTGCTCAGAAGACGCGTGCTGAAGTTACTGGTTCAGGCAAAAAGCCTTGGCGCCAGAAAGGTACCGGCCGTGCGCGTGCAGGTTCTGTAAAGAGCCCAATCTGGCGTTCAGGTGGTGTAACCTTCGCTGCGAAGTCGCAGGACCACAGTCAAAAAGTTAACAAAAAGATGTACCGCGGCGCGCTGAAAAGCATCCTGTCCGAACTGGTACGTCAAGATCGTCTGATCGTTGTCGAGCAGTTCTCTCTGGAAGCGCCTAAAACTAAGCTGCTGGCAGAGAAACTGAAAGACATGGCGCTGGAAGACGTGCTGATCATCACTGGCGAGCTGGAAGAGAACCTGTTCCTGGCCGCGCGTAACCTGTACAAGGTTGACGTACGTGATGCAGCAGGTATCGATCCAGTTAGCCTGATCGCCTTCGACAAAGTCGTTATGACTGCTGATGCAGTTAAGCAAGTTGAGGAGATGCTGGCATGATCCGTGAAGAACGTCTGCTGAAAGTACTGCGCGCGCCGCACGTATCTGAAAAAGCATCTGCTGCGATGGAAAAAACTAACACCATCGTTCTCAAAGTTGCGAAAGATGCGACCAAAGCAGAAATCAAAGCCGCTGTACAGAAACTTTTCGAAGTTGAAGTTGAAGTCGTGAACACTTTGCTGGTTAAAGGCAAGTCTAAGCGTCAGGGACAGCGTATTGGTCGTCGTAGCGACTGGAAAAAAGCTTACGTCACCCTGAAAGAAGGCCAGAATCTGGACTTCGCAGGCGGCGCTGAGTAAGTCGGAGGAGAAGAACAATGGCAATTGTTAAATGTAAACCGACATCTCCGGGTCGTCGTCACGTAGTTAAAGTGGTGAACCTAGAGCTGCACAAGGGCAAACCATTTGCCCCGCTGGTAGAAAAAAACAGCAAATCTGGCGGCCGTAACAACAATGGTCGTATCACTACCCGTCATATCGGTGGTGGTCACAAGCAGGCTTACCGTATTGTTGACTTCAAACGCAACAAAGATGGTATCCCAGCGACCGTTGAACGTCTTGAGTACGATCCGAACCGCTCTGCGAACATCGCACTGGTTCTGTACAAAGACGGTGAACGCCGTTACATCCTGGCCCCTAAAGGCCTGAAAGCTGGCGACCAGATTCAGTCTGGCGTTGATGCTGCGATTAAAGCAGGTAACACCCTGCCGATGCGTAACATCCCAGTCGGTTCTACCGTGCATAACGTAGAAATGAAACCAGGCAAAGGCGGTCAGATTGCTCGCTCAGCCGGTACTTACGTGCAGATCGTTGCGCGTGAAGGTTCTTACGTCACCCTGCGTCTGCGTTCAGGTGAAATGCGTAAAGTCGAATCTGACTGCCGCGCAACCTTGGGCGAAGTCGGTAACGCTGAGCACATGCTGCGCGTTCTGGGTAAAGCCGGTGCCGCTCGTTGGCGTGGTGTTCGTCCTACCGTTCGCGGTACTGCGATGAACCCAGTCGATCACCCGCACGGTGGTGGTGAAGGTCGTAACTTTGGTAAGCACCCGGTATCCCCGTGGGGCCTCCAGACCAAAGGTAAGAAGACCCGTAGCAACAAGCGTACTGATAAATTTATCGTACGTCGCCGTAGCAAATAATTTTAGAGGATAAGCCATGCCACGTTCTCTCAAGAAAGGTCCTTTTATTGACCTGCACTTGCTGAAGAAGGTAGAGAAAGCTTTGGAAAGCGGAGACAAGAAGCCACTGCGCACTTGGTCCCGTCGTTCAACGATCTTCCCTAACATGATCGGTTTGACCATCGCTGTCCATAATGGTCGTCAGCACGTTCCTGTCTTTGTTTCCGACGAAATGGTCGGTCACAAACTGGGTGAATTTGCTCCGACTCGTACTTATCGCGGCCACGCGGCTGATAAAAAAGCCAAGAAACGCTAAGGCAGGAGGAAGAGATGGAAACTATCGCTAAACATCGCCACGCTCGTTCTTCTGCACAGAAGGTTCGCTTGGTAGCGGATCTTGTACGCGGTAAGAAAGTGTCGCAGGCTCTGGACATTCTGACCTACACCAATAAGAAAGCGGCTGTACTGGTTAAGAAGGTTCTGGAATCTGCCATTGCTAACGCCGAACACAACGATGGCGCTGACATTGATGATCTGAAAGTCACGAAAATCTTCGTAGACGAAGGCCCAAGCATGAAGCGCATTATGCCGCGTGCAAAAGGTCGTGCAGATCGCATCCTGAAGCGCACCAGCCACATTACTGTGGTTGTGTCCGATCGCTGAGACTCTGGAGACTAGCAATGGGTCAGAAAGTACATCCTAATGGTATTCGCCTGGGTATTGTTAAACCCTGGAACTCTACTTGGTTCGCCAATACCAAAGAATTCGCTGACAACCTGGACAGCGACTTTAAAGTTCGTCAGTTCCTGACTAAAGAACTGGCTAAAGCATCCGTCTCTCGTATTGTTATCGAGCGTCCGGCTAAGAGCATCCGTGTGACTATTCACACCGCTCGTCCTGGCATCGTTATCGGTAAGAAAGGTGAAGATGTAGAAAAACTGCGCAAGGTCGTAGCGGATATCGCTGGCGTTCCTGCACAGATCAATATCGCCGAAGTCCGTAAACCGGAACTGGACGCTAAATTGGTTGCTGACAGCATCACTTCACAGCTGGAGCGTCGTGTGATGTTCCGTCGTGCTATGAAGCGTGCGGTACAGAACGCAATGCGTCTGGGCGCTAAAGGGATCAAAGTTGAAGTTAGTGGCCGTCTGGGCGGTGCAGAAATCGCGCGTACCGAATGGTACCGTGAAGGCCGCGTGCCGTTGCACACCCTGCGTGCAGACATTGACTACAACACCTCTGAAGCGCACACCACTTATGGTGTAATCGGCGTTAAGGTATGGATCTTCAAAGGCGAGATCCTGGGTGGTATGGCTGCTGTTGAACAACCGGAACCGGCTGCTCAACCTAAAAAGCAGCAGCGTAAAGGCCGTAAGTAAGGAGAGTCGCTGATGTTACAACCAAAGCGTACAAAATTCCGTAAAGTGCACAAAGGCCGCAACCGTGGTCTGGCGCAGGGTACGGATGTTAGCTTCGGTACTTTCGGTCTGAAAGCTGTTGGCCGTGGTCGTCTGACCGCACGTCAGATCGAAGCAGCACGTCGTGCAATGACCCGTGCAGTTAAGCGTCAAGGTAAAATTTGGATCCGTGTATTCCCGGACAAACCAATTACCGAGAAGCCGCTGGAAGTGCGTATGGGTAAAGGTAAAGGTAACGTAGAGTATTGGGTTGCCTTGATCCAGCCAGGTAAAGTCCTGTATGAAATGGACGGTGTTCCGGAAGAGCTGGCCCGTGAAGCATTCAAGCTGGCAGCAGCAAAACTGCCTATCAAAACCACCTTTGTAACTAAGACGGTGATGTAATGAAAGCAACAGAGCTGCGTGAAAAAAGCGTTGAAGAGCTGAACACTGAGCTACTTAACCTGCTGCGTGAGCAGTTCAACCTGCGCATGCAGGCAGCATCCGGCCAGCTACAACAGACTCATGTGTTGAAGCAGCTGCGTCGTGATGTTGCACGCGTTAAGACTTTACTGACTGAGAAGGCGGGTGCGTAATGACCGATAAAATCCGTACTCTGCAAGGTCGTGTGACTAGTGACAAAATGGAGAAATCCATTGTTGTGGCTATCGAACGTTTTGTGAAACACCCAATTTACGGGAAATTCATCAAGCGTACGACCAAACTGCACGTACACGACGAGAACAATGAATGTGGTATCGGCGACGTGGTTATCATCCGCGAATGCCGTCCACTGTCCAAGACTAAGTCATGGACGCTGGTTCGCGTTGTAGAGAAAGCGATTCTGTAATAGAATTCGTCTCTCTAAAAAATAAGATAAACGGCTCGTCTGAGCCGTTTATTTTTTCTACCCTTATGCGAGAAGCAGTGTTATAATGCTGCGCCCTCAATTATGGGGCTATTAAACGACCTGAATCAGGTCCCGAAGTAGTAGTTGACATTAGCGGAGCACTAAAATGATCCAAGAACAGACTATGCTGAACGTCGCCGACAACTCCGGTGCACGTCGCGTAATGTGTATCAAGGTTCTGGGTGGCTCGCACCGTCGCTACGCAGGCGTAGGCGACATCATCAAAATTACCATCAAGGAAGCAATTCCTCGCGGTAAGGTTAAGAAGGGTGATGTGCTGAAAGCGGTAGTGGTGCGCACCAGGAAGGGTGTTCGTCGCCCGGACGGTTCTGTCATTCGCTTCGATGGTAATGCATGCGTTATTTTAAACAATAACAGTGAGCAGCCTATCGGAACGCGTATTTTTGGGCCGGTAACTCGTGAACTTCGTACTGAAAAGTTCATGAAAATTATCTCTCTGGCACCAGAAGTACTCTAAGGAGCGAAAAATGGCAGCTAAAATCCGTCGCGATGACGAAGTTATCGTGCTGACCGGCAAAGATAAAGGTAAGCGCGGTAAAGTAAAAAATGTTCTGTCTTCCGGCAAGATCATTGTTGAAGGTATCAACCTGGTTAAAAAACATCAGAAGCCTGTACCGGCCCTGAACCAACCAGGTGGCATCGTTGAAAAAGAAGCTGCTCTGCAGATTTCTAACGTTGCGCTCTTCAACTCGGCAACCGGTAAGGCTGACCGTGTAGGCTTTAGATTCGAAGACGGCAAAAAAGTCCGTTTCTTCAAGTCTAACAGCGAAACTATCAAGTAACTTGGAGTAGTACGATGGCGAAACTGCATGATTACTACAAAGACGAAGTAGTTAAAAAACTCATGACTGAGTTTAGCTACAATTCTGTCATGCAAGTCCCTCGGGTCGAGAAGATCACCCTGAATATGGGTGTGGGTGAAGCGATCGCTGACAAGAAACTGCTGGATAACGCAGCAGCTGATTTGGCAGCAATCTCCGGTCAAAAGCCGTTTATCACCAAAGCACGCAAGTCAGTTGCAGGCTTCAAAATCCGTCAGGGCTATCCGATCGGCTGTAAAGTAACTCTGCGTGGCGAACGCATGTGGGAGTTCTTTGAGCGTCTGATTTCTATTGCTGTTCCACGTATCCGTGACTTCCGTGGCCTGTCCGCTAAGTCATTCGATGGCCGTGGTAACTACAGCATGGGCGTTCGTGAGCAGATCATCTTCCCAGAAATCGACTATGACAAAGTCGACCGCGTTCGTGGTATGGATATCACCATTACCACTACTGCGAAATCTGATGATGAAGGCCGCGCACTGTTGGCTGCTTTTAACTTCCCGTTCCGCAAGTAAGGCAGGGTTACTGATGGCTAAGCAATCGATGAAAGCACGCGAAGTCGTTCGCGTGAAACTGGCTGACAAGTACCGCGCTAAACGCGAGGAGCTGAAAGCTATCATTTCTAGCGTGAACTCGTCCGACGAAGATCGTTGGAACGCTGTTCTCAAGCTGCAATCTCTGCCGCGTGATTCCAGCCCGTCCCGTCAGCGTAAGCGCTGCCGCCAAACTGGCCGTCCACATGGTTATGTGGGCAAATTCGGGTTGAGCCGTATCAAGTTGCGTGAAGCCGCCATGCGCGGTGAAGTACCTGGCTTGAAAAAGGCTAGCTGGTAATTACCAATTGAATCACGGGAGTAAAGACAGATGAGCATGCAAGATCCGATCGCGGATATGCTGACCCGTATCCGTAACGGTCAATCCGCAAACAAAGTTGCGGTCACTATGCCTTCCTCCAAGCTGAAATTGGCAATCGCCAACGTGCTGAAGGAAGAAGGTTATATTGAAGAATTTAAAATCGAAGGCGACACCAAGCCAGAACTGGAACTGACTCTTAAGTATTTCCAGGGCAAGGCAGTGGTAGAGAGCATTCAGCGTGTAAGCCGTCCAGGTCTGCGTATCTACAAACGCAAAGACGAACTGCCAAAAGTAATGGCTGGACTGGGTATCGCTGTTGTTTCTACCTCTAAAGGTGTTATGACCGATCGTGCAGCACGCCAGGCTGGTCTTGGCGGCGAAATTATCTGCTACGTAGCTTAATCGGAGGAAAAATGTCTCGTGTTGCTAAAGCACCTGTCGTCATTCCTGCCGGCGTAGAGGTAAAACTCGACGGTCAGGTAATTTCGATTAAAGGTAAAAACGGCGAGCTGACTCGTACGCTCAACAATGCCGTAGAAGTTAAGCATGCTGACAACACCCTGACTTTCGCTCCGCGCGAAGGTTTTGCGGATGGTTGGGCGCAGGCAGGTACTTCTCGCGCTCTGCTGAACGCTATGGTTATCGGTGTTACCGAAGGCTTCACTAAGAAGCTGCAGCTGGTTGGTGTAGGTTATCGTGCAGCCGTTAAAGGCAACGCAGTGAGTTTAGCCTTGGGCTTCTCTCACCCCGTTGAACACGCACTGCCAGCGGGAATCACTGCTGAATGTCCAACTCAGACTGAAATCGTGCTGAAAGGCGCTGATAAACAGCTGATTGGTCAGGTTGCAGCCGATCTACGCGCCTACCGTCGTCCTGAGCCTTACAAAGGCAAGGGTGTTCGTTACGCCGACGAAGTCGTGCGTACCAAAGAGGCTAAGAAGAAGTAAGGTAACACTATGGATAAGAAATCTGCTCGTATCCGTCGTGCGACCCGCGCACGTCGCAAGCTCAAAGAGCTGGGTGCTACTCGCCTGGTGGTACATCGTACCCCGCGTCATATTTACGCACAGGTAATCGCACCTAACGGTTCTGAAGTCCTGGTTGCCGCTTCTACTGTAGAAAAAGCAATCGGTGAGCAATTGAAGTACACTGGAAACAAAGACGCTGCTGCTGCTGTTGGTAAAGCAGTTGCTGAACGCGCAATCGAAAAAGGCATCACTGGTGTTTCTTTCGACCGTTCTGGTTTCCAATATCATGGTCGTGTCCAGGCACTGGCAGATGCTGCCCGTGAAGCTGGCCTACAGTTCTAAGGTAGAGGTGTAAGATGGCACACATCGAAAAACAAGCTGGCGAACTGCAGGAAAAGCTGATCGCGGTTAATCGCGTATCTAAAACCGTTAAAGGTGGCCGTATTTTCTCCTTCACAGCTCTGACTGTTGTTGGTGATGGTAATGGTCGCATTGGTTTTGGTTACGGTAAAGCGCGTGAAGTTCCAGCAGCGATCCAGAAAGCGATGGAAAAAGCTCGTCGCAATATGATCAATGTCGCGCTGAACAACGGCACCCTGCAGCACCCTGTTAAAGGCGTGCACACAGGTTCTCGCGTGTTCATGCAGCCAGCTTCAGAAGGTACCGGTATTATTGCCGGTGGTGCAATGCGCGCCGTTCTGGAAGTTGCTGGGGTTCATAACGTTCTGGCTAAAGCCTACGGTTCCACTAACCCGATCAACGTGGTTCGTGCAACTCTGGATGGCCTGGCCAACATGAATTCCCCAGAAATGGTCGCTGCCAAGCGTGGCAAATCCGTTGAAGACATTCTGGGGTAATGACCATGGCTAAGACTATTAAGATTACTCAAACCCGTAGTTCGATCGGTCGTTTGCCTAAACACAAGGCAACACTGCTTGGCCTGGGTCTGCGTCGTATTAACCACACCGTAGAGCGTGAAGACACGCCAGCTGTACGCGGTATGGTTAACGCGATTTCCTACATGGTTAAAGTGGAGGAGTAACAGATGCGTTTAAATACTCTGTCTCCGGCCGACGGCTCTAAACACGCTCCTAAACGTCTGGGTCGTGGTATTGGTTCTGGTCTCGGCAAAACCGGCGGTCGCGGTCACAAAGGTCAGAACTCACGTTCTGGCGGTGGCGTACGTCGTGGTTTTGAAGGCGGCCAGATGCCTCTGTACCGTCGTCTGCCGAAATTCGGTTTCACCTCTCGCAAAGCAATGGTCACTGCAGAAGTTCGTCTGTCTGACCTGGCGAAAGTTGAAGGCGGTATCGTCGACCTGAATACGCTGAAAGCGGCTAACATTATCGGTATTCAGATGGAGTTCGCGAAAGTGATCCTGTCTGGTGAAGTTTCTGCACCGGTAACGATTCGTGGTCTGCGTGTCACTAAAGGCGCTCGTGCTGCAATCGAAGCTGCTGGCGGTAAAATTGAGGAATAAGTAGCAGATGGCTAAGCAACCGGGATTAGATTTTCAAAGTGCCAAAGGCGGTTTTGGCGAACTCAAACGCAGACTTCTGTTTGTGATTGGTGCGCTGATAGTATTCCGTATTGGTTCTTTTATTCCAATTCCTGGTATTGATGCCACTGTACTTGCCAAATTGCTTGAGCAACAGCGTGGCACCATCATTGAAATGTTCAACATGTTCTCTGGTGGTGCTCTGAGCCGTGCTTCTATCTTTGCTCTGGGTATTATGCCGTATATTTCGGCTTCAATTATTATCCAGCTGCTGACCGTGGTTCATCCCGCGTTAGCTGAAATCAAGAAAGAAGGGGAGGCTGGCCGTCGTAAGATTAGCCAGTACACCCGCTACGGTACTCTGGTACTAGGTATCTTCCAGTCGATCGGTATTGCTACCGGTTTGCCGAATATGCCTGGAATGCAGGGCCTGGTGTTAAATCCAGGCTTTGCCTTCTACTTTACCGCTGTTGTCAGCCTGGTTACCGGGACGATGTTCCTGATGTGGCTGGGTGAGCAGATTACTGAGCGAGGTATCGGTAACGGTATCTCGATCATTATCTTCGCTGGTATTGTTGCGGGTCTGCCGCCGGCCATTGGCCATACCATCGAGCAAGCGCGGCAAGGCGACCTGCACTTCCTCCTGTTGCTGTTGGTTGCAGTTCTCGTATTTGCAGTGACCTTCTTCGTTGTTTTCGTTGAGCGTGGTCAACGCCGCATTGTGGTGAACTATGCGAAACGTCAGCAAGGCCGTCGTGTCTATGCTGCGCAGAGCACACATTTACCGTTGAAGGTGAACATGGCCGGGGTTATCCCAGCTATCTTTGCTTCCAGCATCATTCTGTTCCCAGCAACCATTGCTTCATGGTTCGGGGGCGGAACAGGTTGGAACTGGCTGACGACGATTTCCATGTCATTACAGCCTGGCCAGCCGCTTTATGTGCTACTCTATGCGACTGCAATCATCTTCTTCTGTTTCTTCTACACAGCGTTGGTTTTCAACCCGCGTGAAACAGCAGATAACCTGAAGAAGTCTGGTGCATTTGTACCAGGTATTCGTCCGGGAGAACAGACGGCGAAGTATATCGATAAAGTAATGACCCGCCTGACTTTAATCGGTGCGTTGTACATTACCTTTATCTGCCTGATCCCGGAGTTCATGCGTGATGCGATGAAAGTCCCATTCTACTTCGGCGGTACGTCACTGCTGATTGTTGTGGTTGTCATCATGGACTTTATGGCTCAAGTGCAAACTCTAATGATGTCGAGTCAGTACGAGTCTGCATTGAAGAAAGCAAACCTGAAAGGCTATAGCCGTTAATTCAGGCGCTTGAGAAGTTACGGAGAGTAAAAATGAAAGTTCGTGCTTCCGTCAAGAAATTATGTCGTAACTGCAAAATCATTCGTCGCGACGGCGTTGTGCGTGTGATTTGTAGTGCCGAGCCAAAGCATAAACAGCGCCAAGGCTGATTTAATCGCATATTGTTCTTGCAAAGTCGGGTTGAGCTGGCTAGATTAGCCAGCCAATCTTTTGTATGTCTATGCGTTTCCATTTGAGTATCCTGAAAACGGGCTTTTCGGCATGGGACGCATAAGTAATTAAATAGGAGTGCATAGTGGCCCGTATAGCAGGCATTAACATTCCTGATCATAAACATACCGTTATCGCATTAACTGCAATCTTCGGTATCGGCAAGACCCGCTCACAGTCTATCTGTGCATCTACGGGCATTGCTGAAAATGTTAAGATCAGTGAGCTGTCTGAAGAGCAAATCGACATTCTGCGTGATGCAGTAGCGAAATTTGTTGTTGAAGGCGATCTGCGTCGTGAAGTCACCCTGAGCATCAAGCGTCTTATGGACCTTGGTTGCTATCGTGGTTTGCGTCATCGTCGTGGTCTTCCAGTGCGCGGTCAGCGTACCAAGACCAACGCACGTACCCGTAAGGGTCCGCGTAAACCGATCAAGAAATAATCGGGGTGATTGAATAATGGCAAAGGCACCAGTTCGTGCACGTAAGCGTGTAAGAAAGCAAGTCTCTGATGGCGTGGCTCATGTCCATGCGTCTTTTAACAACACCATCGTTACTATTACCGACCGTCAGGGTAATGCGTTGGGTTGGGCAACAGCCGGTGGTTCCGGTTTCCGTGGTTCTCGTAAGTCTACGCCGTTCGCTGCGCAGGTTGCTGCAGAGCGTTGCGCAGAGGCCGTGAAAGATTACGGTATTAAGAACTTGGAAGTTATGGTTAAGGGTCCTGGTCCAGGCCGCGAATCAACGATTCGTGCTCTGAACGCTGCTGGTTTCCGCATCACTAATATTACTGATGTGACTCCGATCCCTCACAACGGTTGTCGTCCGCCGAAAAAACGTCGCGTATAACGCCCCGTTTTTTAGGAATGTTGGAGAAAGAAAATGGCAAGATATTTGGGTCCTAAGCTCAAGCTGAGCCGTCGTGAAGGCACAGACCTGTTCCTCAAGTCTGGCGTTCGCGCGATTGATACCAAGTGTAAGATTGAACAAGCTCCTGGTCAGCACGGTGCGCGCAAGCCACGTCTGTCTGATTATGGCGTGCAGTTGCGTGAAAAGCAGAAAGTTCGCCGTACCTACGGTGTGCTGGAGCGTCAGTTCCGTAACTATTATAAAGAAGCAGCTCGTCTGAAAGGCAATACCGGTGAAAACCTGTTAGCTCTGCTGGAAGGTCGTCTGGATAACGTAGTTTATCGTATGGGCTTTGGCGCCACTCGTGCAGAATCACGTCAGCTGGTTAGCCACAAATCCATCATGGTGAACGGTCGCGTTGTTAGCATCGCTTCTTATCAGGTAACTCCGAATGACGTTGTTAGCATCCGTGAGAAAGCCAAAAAGCAGTCTCGCGTGAAAGCCGCTCTGGAGCTGGCTGAACAGCGTGAAAAGCCAACCTGGCTGGAAGTTGATGCAACTAAGATGGAAGGTGTGTTCAAGCGTATTCCTGAACGTACCGATCTGTCTGCGGACATTAACGAACACCTGATCGTCGAGCTTTACTCCAAGTAAGGCTTAGTACCAAAGAGAGGACACAATGCAGGGTTCTGTGACAGAGTTTCTAAAACCACGCCTGGTAGATATCGAACAAGTGAGTTCGACGCACGCCAAGGTGACCCTTGAGCCTTTAGAGCGTGGCTTTGGCCATACTCTCGGTAACGCGCTGCGCCGTATTCTGCTTTCATCAATGCCGGGTTGCGCGGTGACCGAGGTTGAAATTGATGGTGTACTACATGAGTACAGCACCAAAGAGGGCGTACAGGAAGATATCCTGGAAATCCTGCTCAACCTGAAAGGTTTAGCGGTAAGAGTTCAGGGCAAAGATGAAGTTATTCTTACTCTGAATAAATCTGGCATTGGCCCTGTGACTGCAGCCGATATCACCCATGATGGTGATGTTGAAATCGTCAAGCCGCAGCACGCGATCTGCCATCTGACCGATGAAAACGCTGCTATCAGCATGCGTATCAAAGTTCAGCGTGGTCGTGGTTATGTGCCGGCTTCTGCCCGAATTCATTCGGAAGAAGATGAGCGCCCAATCGGTCGTCTGTTAGTCGACGCCTGCTACAGCCCTGTAGAGCGTATTGCCTACAATGTTGAAGCAGCGCGTGTGGAACAGCGTACCGATTTGGACAAGCTGGTCATCGAAATGGAAACCAACGGCACTATCGATCCTGAAGAAGCGATCCGTCGTGCGGCTACCATCCTGGCAGAACAACTGGAAGCTTTCGTCGACTTACGTGATGTACGTCAGCCGGAAGTGAAAGAAGAGAAACCAGAATTCGATCCGATCTTGCTGCGCCCTGTTGACGATCTGGAATTGACTGTCCGCTCTGCTAACTGCCTTAAGGCAGAAGCTATCCACTACATCGGTGATCTGGTACAGCGTACCGAGGTTGAGCTGCTTAAAACGCCTAACCTTGGTAAAAAATCTCTTACTGAGATTAAAGATGTGCTGGCTTCTCGTGGTCTGTCTCTGGGCATGCGCCTGGAAAACTGGCCGCCAGCTAGCATTGCTGATGAATAACCCGATCACAGGTTAAGGTTTCACTGAGAAGGATAAGGTCATGCGCCATCGTAAGAGTGGTCGTCAACTGAACCGTAACAGCAGCCATCGTCAGGCTATGTTCCGCAACATGGCTGGCTCTTTGGTTCGTCATGAGATCATCAAGACGACCCTGCCAAAAGCGAAAGAGCTGCGTCGCGTAGTTGAGCCGCTGATTACTCTTGCCAAGACCGACAGCGTAGCTAATCGTCGTCTGGCATTCGCCCGTACTCGTGATAACGAGATCGTGGCAAAACTGTTTAACGAGCTGGGCCCGCGTTTCGCGAGCCGTGCCGGTGGTTACACTCGCATTTTGAAGTGTGGCTTCCGCGCTGGTGACAACGCTCCGATGGCTTACATCGAGTTGGTTGATCGTCCAGAAGCTCAAGCAGAAGCTGTAGCAGAGTAATCTGTTACAACATTAAAAAAACCCCGCTTGCGGGGTTTTTTTATATCTCTAATTCCTTCCTCTCGTCACCACGTAATAATTGCTCTATGCTGAATTTTTGACGTTTAGCGAGGCCATCATGTCAATAATTGATCAACTGGCTGAAAAGCATATTCTCACTGCCCTGCGTCAGGGCGGTCTTGATAACCTACCGGGCAGCGGGCGTCCACTAGAACTGGATGATGACTCACATGTTCCAGAAGAGCTGCGCGCGGGCTACCGCATCCTGAAAAATTCAGGCCATCTTCCGGCCGAACTTGAAATGCGACGCGAAGCGGTTGAGCTCGATCGGTTGCTACGCAGCGTTAGCCCATTTGATGAGCGGTATCTGTCACAGAAAAAACGCCTCACTCTGCTGGAGCTGAAACTGAAGCAGGCTGGTATCAGCACTGATTTTTTGCAGGGCGACTATAGTCAGCAGGTGCATCTTCGTTTTAATGGAGTGGATTAATGTATCGTATTGGACAATTGGCTAAGCTGGCCAACGTTACGCCAGACACCATCCGTTTTTATGAAAAACAACAAATGATGGATCATGAGGTGCGAACGCAAGGCGGTTTTCGTCTATATAGTGATAATGACCTGCAGCGTCTTAAATTTATTCGTTACGGGCGGCATTTAGGTTTCACCCTGGAGGCGATCCGCGAGCTGTTGTCGATCCGCGTCGATCCAGAACATCATACCTGCGAGGAATCAAAATCAATCGTGCAAAAACGACTTAATGAAGTTGCAGCAAGGCTCAAAGAACTAAAACATATGCAACGCTCACTAAAGAGACTGAATGATGCCTGTTGTGGGACTGCGCACAGTAGCGTCTACTGTTCCATCCTTGATGCTTTGGAGAAGGGGGCATCCACATCTTTAGTTCATACGGATGATTGAAATTTTCTCTTTTCGGGCCTATATTCCTAACCGTCATCATCTAACAGGAAGCGTTCATGACTACCTACCAACATAAAAAGGGTATTATCCGCGATAACGCGATAGAAGCATTGCTGCACGATCCTTTGTTCAAACACCGCATTGAAGTCAATCAAAAGGGCAAGGGCAGCTATCGGCGTAAAGAAAAACATGGTAAGAAAGCAGATCTGGAGGCCAATGGTAAGTTCACAATTAGTGTATTTACCTCTGGCCTTCCGCTTTTCTCGGCTGAAGTATTCACGGACGCTATCAACTATCTTTCAGTCTTTCGACAGCCGATAAAGGGATTTTTCCATCATGCTTAAATTGTTGTGAAGCTAAAGCTATTATCAGGTTCGAATAATAATCAGTGGCGCGATGATTGATATTTTTTCTGAATTCAGGGTGATTACGGTAATATTCTAAAAATATATTTATCTGCTCCATTCGTACTCCCTCCGCAGGGTAACTTGGGATACGTGCCAGAATATCTTCAATCTGTATTGATATATTACCCCAATTATTAGAAATATATGATTCAATATCATCCTTTAGATGGGATAAACGCTCTTCGGCAAAACTCAGTTGCTCAATAACGGATGAATGATTAGTAGCAGTGGCTGGAGATTTTTCGCAATTCGACTCTCTTTTTATTTCGAAGAAATCTGTGGTAGCGGTAAAGTAGTGAGCCAATTCGTGAACAATGACATTAGAAGCATCTACGGTACAAAGTTTGAAAAAATCTTCCGTAATGATAATATCAAGTTTATCATATCCAATCTTAGGTAGAATTTGATCGCCTATTGTTGCTATAAGAGGGGATAGGGAATTTTCTTTTTCAAAAATTTTGGTGTCTTTTTTTTTATTGACATAAATAAAGTTCAGGCAATTATTGTCATAACGGTCACAGCCTCTTGCGAGGTAGTTGCGCATCTTTGCCAAGTTTATAATTAACTTGTCGATAAAGACTTTGTCATGAATGATATCCACCAAAAATGGTTGCTTTAGTTCACCTTTAATTTGCTCTTCAAATACCTTTCTCGCATCGAAGTAGTTCTTATAATCAGATATTTTTATATTTTCAATATTTAAATCTAAATGGCGAAGCAGTGCTCTACCCAGGTAGTCATCAATGACAGGTCGAATGGTATTATATCTGTTTGACGATCTCAGAAGTGATGTTATAGCCGAGTCGACAATGTTAACCGTGTTGCTAATAACCAATTGAAGGTAATTACGATGACGTTCATTTATTTCTTTTAGAGCAGAAAGATCTTCCGCTATGATTTTAAAGATAAATATATCACTTTTTATCTTTATAAATTCCTTTTCCATCAATTGTCGTTCGACTAAGTAGTTTCTCTGTGTGCCTGGTGACTGTGGAACGTGTCGACGTCTGTGTCTAACCTCATCATGCGTGCTGTCACGGTGCCGCTCGACATTGCTCAACGAATTATTCCGCATTCCGCTACTGTCATAAAATGGTATGAACGGATTGACAGGAGGCTCCTTGGGGTAAGGCTGCGCTAAGTTGGCTTTCTGCCCGGCGATACTCTCTCTTCCCGCATAACACTGATACCCCAGCACGCCGGCTCCGGTCAGTATGCCCGCACCGACCAGGAGACGTTTGAAAAAACCCCCTTGCCACCCACGGGAAAGGGGGGAGTCAACGCCGGAGTCAAGTAATGATTCTGCCTGCAAGCGCAGAGCTTTACCTTCACATATTATCTCAGTCAGTGAAATAACCTCTGCGCCATCATCTTCACTGGCCGCACGACCCGGTGGCCACTGGGTCTTGCATCTGCTTGAGGGACTCTCTTCTTTGCTGTTATCAACTTTTGTGATTCGGGAAGTAAGAAGTTGAGGATCTTTATTATCGCGGTAAAAGCCATCTTTAACGTTATTGTTGTCAGGTCTCTGTGAGAAAGACATTTGAGGAAAATCATGACGAATATTTACGGGCATGATACGTCTCCTTTAGTTTGAGCTTATTGTGGACAGCAATCCTGTCTTTATGGCGAGACCCGTCCGAAGGCTTTGAGACTGAGGCCTGTGACGTGGCTGTGGTAATGGGATGGGTTTCGGAATCAATAATGTAATGGAAGATAGCTATTCGAGCCATACGCCAGGTTTTATTGGCATGTTTTCTGACAAAACTCTTATCTTTGCGAAGTGAAGAACCATTCTGAAATGACACCATCCCGTCGTCTCCACAAGGGTGGATATCCGGTGACGTACTTATCTGATATTTTAGGGACTTATACCGTATATCGAGTCGTTCAGAATGCGGGGCTGATGATGCGTTTATTTGACGTGACAGGCATACTGCGGGGAAATAAAAAACCCCTGTCAGCTAAGCGCTCACAGGGATCGGATAATTTATTTTGTTACTACGTTGGCTACTGGCCTGCCAGATTATTACTGAGCTTTACCGTTCTGCTCTTTTAGCAAATCACGGATTTCACTCAACAGCGTCTCTTCAGCAGAAGGTTTTGCCACAGGCTTCTCAACCTCTTTCTTCGTATACAGCCTGTTCATCAGCTTGATGGCCATAAAAATGGCAAACGCAACGATGACAAAATCAAACACAGTCTGCAAAAACACGCCATATTCCATCACTACCGCAGGTGCTGCACCATCAGCGGGCTTTAATATCCAGCTGAATTGTTTGAAATCAACGCCACCGATCAGCAAACCCAGAGGCGGCATAATGATATTTGCCACCAATGAGGACACGATTTTGCCAAAAGCAGCACCGATGATGACACCGACTGCCAAATCCACTACGTTGCCGCGCATAGCGAAATCACGAAACTCTTTGAACATACTCATTTTTATCTCCGGCCCTCAAATTATTCTTAAAGTCTAACAAATGATGGTAGTTTTGCCATGAAGATCACAGATAAATGTGAATTGAGTGCCAATTAACTCTCCCGTCATGGTAGCCGGGCATGAAGCTGATAAAACCAGGATTAAAGGAAGAACGGGCTTGGCTGGAAAAGTCTTTCTACATCAGGCACAAACTTCTTGTCGGTAAGGAACATAATCACGTGGTCACCTTGCTCAATGCGAAGATTGTCATTGGCAATCATGACGTCATCCCCACGCACTACCGCCCCAATGATAGTCCCCGGCGGTAGCTTAATGTCATCAATCTGGCGGCCAACAACTTTTGAGGTGGATTCTTCACCATGCGCGATAGCTTCGATAGCTTCGGCTACACCACGGCGCAGTGAAGACACGCCGACGATATCCGCTTTACGGACGTGCCCGAGCAGAGCAGAAATTGTTGCCTGCTGCGGGGATATTGCAATATCGATCACGCTACCCTGTACCAGGTCGACATAGGCGCGGCGCTGGATGAGTACCATTGCTTTTTTCGCCCCCATCCGCTTTGCCAGCATCGCCGACATGATATTGGCTTCATCATCGTTGGTGATGGCGATAAACAGATCGGTCTGATCGACGTGCTCCTCCGCGAGCAATTCCTGATCGGAAGCATCGCCGTAGAAAACAATAGTGTTCTGTAAATTTTCTGCCAGCTCGGCGGCGCGCTGCTTATCGCGTTCGATCAGCTTGACGCTGTAATTTTTTTCCAGCCGTTGGGCCAGGCCGAATCCAATGTTCCCCCCGCCGACGATCATAATGCGCTTATAAGGTTTTTCCAGACGTTGGTATTCACTCATCACGGCGCGAATATGCTGACTGGCGGCGATAAAGAAGACTTCATCGCCCGCTTCGATAATGGTTGAACCCTGAGGACGAATTGGACGATCCTGGCGGAAAATAGCGGCAACGCGGGTGTCAATGTGCGGCATATGTTCACGCATTACGGACAGGGCGTTACCCACCAGCGGGCCACCATAGTAGGCTTTGACCACCGCAAGGCTGACTTTGCCTTCGGCAAAATTGACCACCTGTAAAGCTCCAGGGTATTCAATCAGTCGATAGATATTGTCGATAACCAGTTGTTCGGGAGAAATAAGATGGTCAATAGGCACCGCTTCAGGAGTAAACAGTCTGTCGGCATCGCGTATGTAATCCGGCGCGCGGATGCGAGCGATGCGGTTTGGCGTGTTGAAGAGTGAATAGGCGATCTGACAAGCTACCATATTGGTTTCGTCGGAGCTGGTCACCGCCACCAGCATATCCGCATCCTCCGCGCCGGCTTCCCGCAGAACGCGTGGATGAGAGCCGTGCCCCTGGACAACGCGCAGATCGAACTTATCCTGTAGTTGACGCAGGCGCAACGTATCGGTATCAACCAAGGTAATATCGTTATTTTCTCCGACCAGATTTTCAGCAAGCGTACCGCCGACCTGTCCTGCACCAAGAATGATAATTTTCATTGAGCTTCAGCCTGTTGGTTTGGCTTCGATTGTGGTGCAGCGTAGCGCACCACCTCTGTCACTGTTTTACCAATTTCGCGTAGTAGAAACCATCACCACCGTCCGCCTGTGGGAAGACCTGAATGCCTGGCTGAGTCAGATCGCCTGTTTCAATTAACGTGGCGTCTGCATGGCGCTGTAAAAACTGACCTATCTGCACATGGTTCTCTTCAGGTAGCACCGAGCAGGTTGCGTACAGCAGCGTGCCTCCCGGCTTCAAATGTGGCCATACGGCATCCAGTATTTGCTGTTGCAGGGCTGCCAGCTCCGCGATATCGCGATCGCGTCGTAACCATTTAATATCGGGATGGCGACGGATCACCCCGGTGGCAGAGCAGGGAGCATCCAGCAGGATACGATCGAACTGAGTATCACCGCACCATGCAGCAGGTGTACGGCCATCGCCCTGCTTAACCTCTGCCTGCATAGTAAGCCGTTGTAGATTCTCGCTAACTCTTGCCAGGCGTTGAGCATCGACATCCACCGCCATCACTTTCGCCTGCGGTGCAGCCTCAAGTATATGCGTGGTTTTGCCGCCGGGAGCAGCACAAAGGTCAAGTATCTGCTCACCATCTCGCGGGGCGAGCAGCGCCACGCATCCCTGAGCAGAGACATCCTGTACGGTGATCCAGCCCTGGTCGAACCCAGGGAGCTGGCCTACGGCGCAGGGTGACTCCAGCCGTAGCGCATCGCCGTGTTGAGGATGAGCAAAAGCCTGTTTGCCGCTCTCCTCTAACAGAGTCAGCCAGGCATCCCGGCTATGGTGTTGACGGTTGACGCGCAGCCACATCGGCGGCCTCTGATTATTCGCATCCACAATTTGCTTCCACTGTGCCGGCCAGGCGCGCTTCAGACGTTCCAGTAACCATTTCGGGTGCAGGTACTGCTGGTCGCCATCGTTCATTTGCTGCATCAGTTCGTCCTGCTGACGCTGGAACTGGCGCAGGACGCCGTTAATCAGCCCCTTCAACTGTGGGCGTTTAAGCGCCACGGCACCTTCCACCGTTTCTGCCAGCGCCGCGTGTGCCGGAATGCGAGTGAACATCAGCTGATAGAGTCCAACCATGATCAGGAAATGGACCGCTCGCTGTTTGCCGGTCATCGGACGCGACATCAGCCTGCCGATAACCCACTCCAGCTGCGGCAGGGTACGCAGCACGCCGTAGCAAAGTTCCTGCAGCAGAGCGGCATCTTTGTCGCCAACGCTTTTTTGTGCAGCAGGCAGAACGTTACTTAACGACTGACCCTGTTCGACAACCTTCTCAATCGTCTGGGCAGCGATGCAGCGTAAATTAGTCATTTTTTTCATTGGGATTCACAATTTTGACGATGGCCCGGCTGCGTGGCCGGGCAACGTATCAGGCAATAATATTGCCGGGGGTAAACCATTCACGGCGGGAATTGAGCAGGTCTTGAGCCTTCATTGCCTTTTTACCCGCAGGCTGTAGCTCTTCGATATTCAGCACGCCATCGGCAGTGACAACCTGAATACCCTGCTTATTGGCCTGCAGGATCTCGCCCGGCTGATGGCCATTGACAGCTGGCAGCACGGAAGCTTTCCATACCTTCACCGGTTGCTCATCAATCACAAAGTAGCTTATGGGCCAGGGATTAAAGGCACGGATACAGCGTTCCAGCTGCTGTGCGGAAAGCGACCAGTCGAGGCGGGCCTCTTCTTTACTGAGCTTTTCCGCGTAGCTAACCAGAGATTCGTCCTGCACCTGTGGCCGGGCGCTGCCGTCTGCCAGCTGCGCCAGCGTGGTTAACAAACCCGCGGGGCCGAGATCGGCCAATTTATCGTACAGGGTGGCGCTGGTATCAGCGGCCTCGATCGGGCAGGACAGCTTGTGCAGCATATCGCCGGTATCCAGTCCGATATCCATCTGCATAATAGTCACGCCAGTCTCAGCGTCACCCGCCCATAGCGAGCGCTGGATAGGTGCTGCGCCACGCCAGCGCGGCAGCAGAGAGCCATGCACGTTGATGCAGCCGTGGCGAGGCATCTCCAGGACGAGTTTAGGCAGGATCAGCCCGTAGGCAACGACCACCATCACGTCGGCGTTCAGAGCGGCAACCTTCTGCTGATTTTCTTCAGAACGCAGCGATTCAGGTTGAAAGACCGGTATGTTGTGCTGTGCTGCCAGCTGTTTTACCGGGCTTGCGGTAACCCTGTTGCCCCGACCCGCCGGTCGGTCTGGTTGGGTGAAAACGCCAACCACCTGATGCCCGGAGGAAAGCAGCGCGTCAAGATGACGTGCTGCAAAGTCGGGAGTGCCGGCAAAAATGATTTTCAATGATTCAGACACGTTTTACCCTTCAGTCAACGCACTCAGTCGCGTGCACTCTGGCGATACAATTTTTCCAGCTTCTGACGGATGCGCTGACGTTTCATTGGCGACAGGTAATCAATGAACAGCTTGCCGACCAGGTGGTCCATTTCATGCTGAATACAAATGGCCAGCAGGCCGTCCGCTTCCAGCTCGAAGCTGTTCCCATCACGATCCAGCGCCCGAATTTTGACCTTCTCGGCACGCGGCACCAGCGCACGCTGTTCAGGGATAGACAAACAGCCTTCTTCGATGCCCGTCTCGCCGCTTTTTTCCAGCAGCTCCGGGTCGATCAACACCAGGCGTTCATCACGATCCTCTGATACGTCGATAACGATAATGCGCTGATGGATATCGACCTGCGTCGCGGCCAGCCCAATGCCTTCTTCAGCGTACATGGTTTCGAACATATCATCGACGATACGCTGAATATTCGCATTTACTTCTTTAACGGGTTTCGCAACGATGCGCAGGCGCTCGTCAGGAAAATGTAATACCTGCAAAACGGACATAACTTTCCAGATCTGTATTCAAGAGATGAGAGATTTATTCCCCTTATTGTAGACATTTCGCGCGGCGATTGACAGCATTCCAGGCGTTAACCTTCAGGGAGAAGGGACAAAAATCAGGGAGAAGATCATGTCGCCAGTCGAGTGTGCGTTGAGGCTTACAGGAGTAACCGGTTTATCCAGTTCGCAGCGGCTGGATTTGATGAGCAGGTTACTGGATTTTACCTCTCCGGGTGCCCGTGATCTTGCATCGTTGGGGCTGTCGGCTTTGCAACAGCAGGCGTTCCTTGATTACGATGCCCATATCATTGTACAAACTTTTCGCTGGCTGGAATCCCCCTTGCGCTCTTTTTTGACGCCGCACAGCCCCTGTTATCCTGAACAGTTGAAAACCATCAGCAACTTCCCTCTTATACTGTTTGTCGCGGGCGATCCAACATTACTGGCATCACCGCAGCTGGCGATCGTTGGCAGTCGACACTGTTCACACTATGGTCGGGAGTGGGGCAGCTGGTTCAGTCAGGCGCTGGCTTTGAGTGGTCTGACGATTACCAGCGGTTTGGCATCAGGTATTGATGGCGTTGCGCATCGTGCGGCGTTGGAAGTGCAGGGAAAGACGCTTGCGGTATTGGGCAGCGGGCTGGATGCCATTTATCCGCGGCAGCATCAGTTCCTGGCACAGCAAATTATTGATTGCGGTGGGGCGCTGGTCTCTGAGTTTCCATTATCGGTCAAACCGTTGCCCGCGCATTTTCCGCGGCGCAACAGGATTATTAGCGGCCTGAGCCGCGGGGTTCTGGTGGTGGAAGCGACGTTACGCAGCGGTTCACTGGTGACCGCAAAGCTGGCGCTGGAACAGAACCGGGACGTGTATGCATTGCCCGGCGCGTTGGGTAATCCGGGCAGTGAAGGAACCCACTGGCTAATCCAGCAGGGGGCTTTATTGGTTGCGCATCCTAATAATATTTTAGAACAAATGCACAGCGGCCTTTCATGGTTGCCCGTTTTCGCCCCCGTAACAAACAATTCAGCCGGGAGCAGCAATCCTCCATTGCCATTTCCCGATGTGTTGGCTAACGTAGGAGATGAGGTTACACCTGTTGACGTCGTCGCTGAACGTGCCGGCCAACCTGTACCAGCCATCGTAGCGAAGCTGCTTGAGTTGGAGTTAGCAGGATGGATCGCAGCTGTACCCGGCGGCTATGTCCGATTGAGGAGGGCAAGCCATGTTCGACGTACTCATGTACTTATTTGAAACCTATATCCACAATGAAGTAGAAATGCGTGTGGATCAGGATAAGTTGACGGATGATTTATCTGATGCAGGTTTTCATCGTGAAGATATTTATAATGCGTTGAACTGGCTGGAAAAGTTGGCAGATTATCAGGACGGACTGGTCGCTCCGATTCTGTTGACAAGCGATCCGCTGTCTATGCGTATCTATACCGAGGAAGAGGGTCAGCGTTTGGATGCCAACTGCCGTGGCTTTATTCTGTTCCTGGAGCAAATCCAGGTGCTGAATCTGGAAACGCGCGAAATGGTTATTGAACGTATCATGGCGCTTGATACCCTCGAGTTCGATCTGGACGATCTCAAATGGGTGGTGCTGATGGTGTTGTTTAATATCCCAGGATGTGAAAATGCCTATCAGCAGATGGAAGAACTACTTTTCGACGCCAATGAAGGAATGCTGCACTGAAGATTGCCTTCGTGTAAAACAACGTTATGAATAAAACAGCGCTTTTCGCTGCGCGAAAAAATGAACCCTGCCCCCAGTGTGGGGCAGAACTGACGATTCGCTCCGGGAAACATGGTGCTTTTCTTGGTTGCTCACAGTATCCCGCATGTGACTTCGTTCGACCGCTGAAAAGCCAGGGTGAAGGACACATTATTAAGGTGCTCGACGGGCAGCGCTGTCCGCAATGTGGCGGCGGGCTTGTGCTTCGTCAGGGACGCTACGGCATGTTTGTCGCCTGTGGTGATTACCCTGCATGCGAACACACCGAAACAATCGATAAGCCGGATGAAACCACGCTTGCCTGCCCTCAGTGTCAGAACGGTAAACTGATCCAGCGTCGTTCGCGCTATGGCAAAACGTTTTATGCCTGCGATCGCTATCCCGCCTGCCAGTTTGCGGTTAATTATACGCCGGTGGAAGGTATCTGCGCATTTTGCCAGTTTCCACTGCTTATTGAGAAAAAAATGGCCAGAGGAATAACGCGTTTCTGCGCCAGTAAAGCCTGTGGCAAACCCGTAACATCAGGAAACCGTAGTGAAGAAGAACCCCGTGGCTGATTCGTTGGCGCAGTGTGTTGACCAGTTATCTCAGGCTAAAGTCATTGCCTATCCAACCGAAGCGGTTTTTGGCCTGGGCTGCGATCCTGACAGTGAAAATGCGGTGATGCGGCTGCTGGCGTTGAAGCAGCGCCCCGTCGAGAAAGGATTAATCCTGATTGCCGCAGATTATCAGCAGCTGATGCCTTATATTGCCGACGAAAAGCTATCAGCTGTACAGAAGACGCGCATGTTCTCTCGCTGGCCTGGCCCGGTAACATGGGTATTGCCTGCGCGCATGACCACACCGATCTGGTTAACCGGGCGATTCAGCACTTTGGCGGTACGCGTCAGCGATCATCCCGATGTCATCGCCTTGTGCCATGCTTTTGGTAAACCTCTGGTTTCAACCAGTGCCAATTTAACCGGCCAGCCGCCCTGCCGTCATGCGACTGAGGTGCTGGCGCAGTTTGGCGCTGATTTCCCGGTATTGATGGGCGAGACCGGTGGCCGCCTTAATCCATCAGAAATCCGCGATGTGTTAACCGGCGAGTTAATTCGCCAGGGATAATAGAGAAAACTATGCCGTCTTTCGTCGTCATCGGTAATCCGATCGGTCACAGCAAATCACCACGCATCCATCAGCTGTTTGCTGAACAAACCGGTATTGCGCATCCTTATGAGAGCCTGTGCGCACCGCTGGCTGGATTTGAGCAGACCGCGCGTTCGTTCTTTGCCAAAGATGGGGGGGGAGCCAATGTGACGCTGCCGTTTAAACAGCAGGCCTGTAAGCTTGCCGATGAACTGACCGAGCGTGCGGCGCTGTCCGGGGCGGTTAATACGCTCAAGAAGCTGGATGATGGACGATTAGTTGGTGATAATACTGACGGCATCGGCCTGTTGAGCGATCTTGAGCGCTTAGACCTGATCAAGCCTGACGACCGGATCCTGTTGATCGGTGCTGGCGGCGCGGCACGCGGCGTGATCCTTCCACTGCTTTCCTTTGGCTGTCGTTTAACCGTGACTAACCGTACCCAGGAAAAAGCAGAAGATCTCGCGCAGCTTTTCAAGCACAGCGGGCATATCGATTCAATGGTGAAAGAGCAATTGGCCGCAGGGCGTTTTGATTTGGTGATCAATGCGACTTCAAGTGGAGTAGGGGGAGGGATACCCGATATTCCAGAAGGACTGATAGGCGATCATACCCGCTGCTATGACATGTTCTATCAGGCTGGCGACACGCCGTTCCTGCACTGGTGCCGCCAGCAGGGAGCTTTCCAGATGGCTGATGGGTTAGGGATGCTGGTGGGGCAGGCCGCGCATTCCTTTATGCTATGGCACGGGATAATGCCGCAAATCACGCCAGCGATCGCCGTACTGAAAGCAGAGATGGGCGCGTGAATCAGTCTATTCAGTTCCCGGAGCTCGAATGGTGGGATGAGGCGAGGCAGTCAGTGTGTTTTAGCGCGCAGGCCAATGGCTTTCAGTTAACCTGTGCGATCAGCGGCGGAGAGTTACTTCGCCGCTTTCATGCACAGGGAGATGCATTGACCTGCTTTCGCCTTAACCGCTGGGAACTGGAAGATCAGGCGGAACGGGCCATTCAGCATCAGCAGGAAGATGATCAGGGTTGGGTCTGGCTTTCTTCAGATAAATAGTCGTCTTTCCAGCGGACATAGTTATTAGCCGAGTAAAGCAGGCCGTCTTTTTCTGCCTCCGTCAACGGGCGAACTTTCTTTACCGGACTGCCCAGATAGAGATAGCCGCTCTCAAGACGTTTACCCGGCGGAACCAGGCTGCCTGCACCAATCATCACATTATCCTCTACTACCACCCCATCAAGCAGGATCGACCCCATTCCAACCAGTACCCTGTTACCAATAGTGCAGCCGTGTAGCATTGCTTTATGTCCAACGGTAACCTCCTCGCCAATCACCAGCGGATGACCTTCAGGATTACCGGCAGACTTATGGGTAAGATGCAGAATGCTACCATCCTGAATATTGCTGCGTTTACCGATAGTAATACGGTTAACGTCACCCCGGATAACGACCAAAGGCCATATGCCGACATCATCCGCCAGCGTCACGTTTCCAATTACCACGCTGGTGGAATCAATCATTACCCCGTTACCCCACTGCGGACGAGCTCCTTTATATGTACGAATGTTGTGGCTCATAGCGATCTCTCCATATGGACGATCCGGGCAGCGTAGCGCTGAGAACGATCAAGGATCAATTAAACAGGTAGAAAATGCGTTAAAATCACGCGAATCGCCTGGGATCTCGGCAAAAAGAGTGAAAACCCAGCAGTCAAAAAGAAAGATCGAAAAAAGGCTTGTGCATTCAGTTCGGATCCCTATAATGCGCCTCCATCGACACGGAACAACGGCTTACAGGCCAGCGTGTTGAGAGGTTCAGGAAGTTCTGAACCGCCGGAAAAACTTCTCAAAAAGAGGTTGACTCCGAAGGAGGAAAGCGTAGTATACGCCACCTCGCGACAGGAAGCTCCGGCACTGTTCGCACCGCTCTTTAACAATTTATCAGACAATCTGTGTGGGCACTCGCAGGATTGATATCAGACACCTCCGGGTGTCAAAAAAAATATCAAGCCTCATGAGTGAACACATAATGACATTCATTATGACGTTTTACGATTGAGCATCGCTGAACTTGTTTCAGCAAATCGAACTTTTAATTGAAGAGTTTGATCATGGCTCAGATTGAACGCTGGCGGCAGGCCTAACACATGCAAGTCGAACGGTAGCACAGAGAGCTTGCTCTTGGGTGACGAGTGGCGGACGGGTGAGTAATGTCTGGGAAACTGCCCGATGGAGGGGGATAACTACTGGAAACGGTAGCTAATACCGCATAACGTCTACGGACCAAAGTGGGGGACCTTCGGGCCTCACGCCATCGGATGTGCCCAGATGGGATTAGCTAGTAGGTGGGGTAACGGCTCACCTAGGCGACGATCCCTAGCTGGTCTGAGAGGATGACCAGCCACACTGGAACTGAGACACGGTCCAGACTCCTACGGGAGGCAGCAGTGGGGAATATTGCACAATGGGCGCAAGCCTGATGCAGCCATGCCGCGTGTATGAAGAAGGCCTTCGGGTTGTAAAGTACTTTCAGCGGGGAGGAAGGCGATGGGGTTAATAACCCCGTCGATTGACGTTACCCGCAGAAGAAGCACCGGCTAACTCCGTGCCAGCAGCCGCGGTAATACGGAGGGTGCAAGCGTTAATCGGAATTACTGGGCGTAAAGCGCACGCAGGCGGTCTGTCAAGTCGGATGTGAAATCCCCGGGCTCAACCCGGGAACTGCATTCGAAACTGGCAGGCTAGAGTCTTGTAGAGGGGGGTAGAATTCCAGGTGTAGCGGTGAAATGCGTAGAGATCTGGAGGAATACCGGTGGCGAAGGCGGCCCCCTGGACAAAGACTGACGCTCAGGTGCGAAAGCGTGGGGAGCAAACAGGATTAGATACCCTGGTAGTCCACGCCGTAAACGATGTCGACTTGGAGGCTGTTCCCTTGAGGAGTGGCTTCCGGAGCTAACGCGTTAAGTCGACCGCCTGGGGAGTACGGCCGCAAGGTTAAAACTCAAATGAATTGACGGGGGCCCGCACAAGCGGTGGAGCATGTGGTTTAATTCGATGCAACGCGAAGAACCTTACCTGGCCTTGACATCCACGGAATTCGGCAGAGATGCCTTAGTGCCTTCGGGAACCGTGAGACAGGTGCTGCATGGCTGTCGTCAGCTCGTGTTGTGAAATGTTGGGTTAAGTCCCGCAACGAGCGCAACCCTTATCCTTTGTTGCCAGCGATTCGGTCGGGAACTCAAAGGAGACTGCCGGTGATAAACCGGAGGAAGGTGGGGATGACGTCAAGTCATCATGGCCCTTACGGCCAGGGCTACACACGTGCTACAATGGCGCATACAAAGAGAAGCGACCTCGCGAGAGCAAGCGGACCTCATAAAGTGCGTCGTAGTCCGGATCGGAGTCTGCAACTCGACTCCGTGAAGTCGGAATCGCTAGTAATCGTAGATCAGAATGCTACGGTGAATACGTTCCCGGGCCTTGTACACACCGCCCGTCACACCATGGGAGTGGGTTGCAAAAGAAGTAGGTAGCTTAACCTTCGGGAGGGCGCTTACCACTTTGTGATTCATGACTGGGGTGAAGTCGTAACAAGGTAACCGTAGGGGAACCTGCGGTTGGATCACCTCCTTACCTGAAGATACCTTCCGGCGCAGTGTCCACACAGATTGTCTGATAGAAGTAATGAGCGAAGAACACCAGAGTCCCCATCGTCTAGAGGCCCAGGACACTGCCCTTTCACGGCTGTAACAGGGGTTCGAATCCCCTTGGGGACGCCATACCGATAACGAAGTGAAAGACGTTATCACCCGTATCTCAAAACTGATTATGCGAAAGCGAGTCACGTTTGAGATATATGCTCTTTAATAATCCGGAACAAGCTGAAAATTGAAACGACGTGTCGTATTCATTCTCCGTAATAAGAATGAAATCAACGATACGTTAGAGTCTCTCAAATGCTTACAGCCGACAACACGTCTTTCGGGACGCTTGTGGGTTGTGAGGTTAAGCGACTAAGCGTACACGGTGGATGCCTAGGCAGTCAGAGGCGATGAAGGGCGTGCTAATCTGCGATAAGCGTCGGTAAGGTGATATGAACCGCAACAACCGACGATACCCGAATGGGGAAACCCAGTGCAATCCGTTGCACTATCATGTCATGAATACATAGTGGCATGAGGCGAACCGGGGGAACTGAAACATCTAAGTACCCCGAGGAAAAGAAATCAACCGAGATTCCCCCAGTAGCGGCGAGCGAACGGGGAACAGCCCAGAACCTGAATCAGTTTGTGCATTAGTGGAAGCGTCTGGAAAGTCGCGCAGTAAAGGGTGACAGCCCCGTACACAAAAATGCACTTGCTGTGAGTTCGATGAGTAGGGCGGGACACGTGACATCCTGTCTGAATATGGGGGGACCATCCTCCAAGGCTAAATACTCCTGACTGACCGATAGTGAACCAGTACCGTGAGGGAAAGGCGAAAAGAACCCCGGCGAGGGGAGTGAAACAGAACCTGAAACCGTGTACGTACAAGCAGTGGGAGCACCTTCGTGGTGTGACTGCGTACCTTTTGTATAATGGGTCAGCGACTTATATTCTGTAGCAAGGTTAACCGTATAGGGGAGCCGCAGGGAAACCGAGTCTTAACTGGGCGTTAAGTTGCAGGGTATAGACCCGAAACCCGGTGATCTAGCCATGGGCAGGTTGAAGGTTGGGTAACACTAACTGGAGGACCGAACCGACTAATGTTGAAAAATTAGCGGATGACCTGTGGCTGGGGGTGAAAGGCCAATCAAACCGGGAGATAGCTGGTTCTCCCCGAAAGCTATTTAGGTAGCGCCTCGTGAACTCATCTCCGGGGGTAGAGCACTGTTTCGGCTAGGGGGCCATCCCGGCTTACCAACCCGATGCAAACTGCGAATACCGGAGAATGTTATCACGGGAGACACACGGCGGGTGCTAACGTCCGTCGTGAAGAGGGAAACAACCCAGACCGCCAGCTAAGGTCCCAAAGTCATGGTTAAGTGGGAAACGATGTGGGAAGGCACAGACAGCCAGGATGTTGGCTTAGAAGCAGCCATCATTTAAAGAAAGCGTAATAGCTCACTGGTCGAGTCGGCCTGCGCGGAAGATGTAACGGGGCTAAACCATGCACCGAAGCTGCGGCAGCGACGCTTATGCGTTGTTGGGTAGGGGAGCGTTCTGTAAGCCGTCGAAGGTGTGCTGTGAGGCATGCTGGAGGTATCAGAAGTGCGAATGCTGACATAAGTAACGATAAAGCGGGTGAAAAGCCCGCTCGCCGGAAGACCAAGGGTTCCTGTCCAACGTTAATCGGGGCAGGGTGAGTCGACCCCTAAGGCGAGGCCGAAAGGCGTAGTCGATGGGAAACGGGTTAATATTCCCGTACTGGGCGTTACTGCGAAGGGGGGACGGAGAAGGCTATGTTAGCCGGGCGACGGTTGTCCCGGTTTAAGCGTGTAGGCTTGAGTTCCAGGCAAATCCGGAACTCTTTAAGGCTGAGGCGTGATGACGAGGCACTACGGTGCTGAAGTAACAAATGCCCTGCTTCCAGGAAAAGCCTCTAAGCATCAGGTAACGACCAATCGTACCCCAAACCGACACAGGTGGTCAGGTAGAGAATACCAAGGCGCTTGAGAGAACTCGGGTGAAGGAACTAGGCAAAATGGTGCCGTAACTTCGGGAGAAGGCACGCTGGCGCGTAGGTGAAGCGACAAGCTCGTGGAGCCGAAGCCAGTCGAAGATACCAGCTGGCTGCAACTGTTTATTAAAAACACAGCACTGTGCAAACACGAAAGTGGACGTATACGGTGTGACGCCTGCCCGGTGCCGGAAGGTTAATTGATGGGGTTATCCGCAAGGAGAAGCTCTTGATCGAAGCCCCGGTAAACGGCGGCCGTAACTATAACGGTCCTAAGGTAGCGAAATTCCTTGTCGGGTAAGTTCCGACCTGCACGAATGGCGTAATGATGGCCAGGCTGTCTCCACCCGAGACTCAGTGAAATTGAACTCGCTGTGAAGATGCAGTGTACCCGCGGCAAGACGGAAAGACCCCGTGAACCTTTACTACAGCTTGACACTGAACATTGAGCCTTGATGTGTAGGATAGGTGGGAGGCTTCGAAGCGTGGACGCCAGTCTGCGTGGAGCCAACCTTGAAATACCACCCTTTAACGTTTGATGTTCTAACCTGGCGCCGTGATCCGGCGTGGGGACAGTGTCTGGTGGGTAGTTTGACTGGGGCGGTCTCCTCCTAAAGAGTAACGGAGGAGCACGAAGGTCAGCTAATCACGGTCGGACATCGTGAGGTTAGTGCAATGGCATAAGCTGGCTTGACTGCGAGAGTGACGGCTCGAGCAGGTGCGAAAGCAGGTCATAGTGATCCGGTGGTTCTGAATGGAAGGGCCATCGCTCAACGGATAAAAGGTACTCCGGGGATAACAGGCTGATACCGCCCAAGAGTTCATATCGACGGCGGTGTTTGGCACCTCGATGTCGGCTCATCACATCCTGGGGCTGAAGTAGGTCCCAAGGGTACGGCTGTTCGCCGTTTAAAGTGGTACGCGAGCTGGGTTTAGAACGTCGTGAGACAGTTCGGTCCCTATCTGCCGTGGGCGCTGGAAGATTGAGAGGGGTTGCTCCTAGTACGAGAGGACCGGAGTGAACGCACCGCTGGTGTTCGGGTTGTCATGCCAATGGCATTGCCCGGTAGCTAAGTGCGGAAAAGATAAGCGCTGAAAGCATCTAAGCGCGAAACTTGCCTCGAGATGAATCTTCCCTGACTCCTTGAGAGTCCTGAAGGGACGTTGAAGACTACGACGTTGATAGGCCGGGTGTGTAAGCGCAGCGATGCGTTGAGCTAACCGGTACTAATGACCCGTGAGGCTTAACCTTACAACGCCAGAAGCGTTCTGGGTTGTGTTGAGAGACGCAAAGATATTTTCAGCTTGTACCGGATAAAAGAATTAGCGGAAACGAAAGATTTTGCGCTGGGCCAACGCGGCACCAGTGAAAAAGATTCGTTTCGTGCACAAAGAATTTGCCTGGCGGCTGTAGCGCGGTGGTCCCACCTGACCCCATGCCGAACTCAGAAGTGAAACGCCGTAGCGCCGATGGTAGTGTGGGGTCTCCCCATGCGAGAGTAGGGAACTGCCAGGCATCAAATAAACAGAAAAGCCTCGTGCGAAAGCACGGGGCTTTTTTGTCTGGAATAAAGGGCCACCCTCCGGGGTGGCCCTTTTGCGTTTCAAGGAAGAACAAAAGATCACATGCTCCTGTGCATCTATCTGATTTTATGGTGATTTTCTATCATCAATTTTTCGTATTTATTCCTTTATCACCCGCGCTGTTATGAAACATTTTCAACTATCGGATAAGTGCTCGACATTTGCGCTTCGTAACGCTATTTTTAGCTATCTGGATGTCTAAAAGTATAAATGTATGCAATGAGGAAGTAGGCGATGCCAATCAGGGTACCTGATGAATTACCAGCGGTGAATTTTTTGCGTAACGAGAACGTCTTTGTGATGACCTCAACGCGAGCCAGCACTCAGATGATCCGACCGCTAAAAGTACTGGTACTAAATCTGATGCCAAAGAAGATCGAAACGGAGAACCAGTTTCTTCGTCTGCTTTCTAACTCTCCGTTGCAGATCGACATTCAGCTTTTGCGTATTGATACGCGGGAATCACGTAATACCCCGTCTGAACATCTGAATAATTTCTATCGTAATTTCGAAGATATTCAGCATGATAACTATGATGGGTTGATAGTAACGGGTGCTCCACTTGGCCTGGTCGACTTCTGTGATGTTGCCTACTGGCCGCAAATTCATAAGGTACTACACTGGGCCAAAGAGCATGTGACCTCCACGCTATTTGTCTGTTGGGCGGTGCAGGCGGCATTAAATATCCTGTATGGCATTCCTAAGCAAACCCGCGATAGCAAACTGTCTGGCGTATTCGATCACCAAATCTTACACCCTCATGCTCTGCTGACTCGTGGCTTTGATGATACCTTCCTGGCACCTCACTCACGTTACGCTGACTTCCCTGCGGGGCTTATCCGTGACTATACTGACCTGGAAATCTTCGCTGAATCAGAACAAACGGGCGCATACCTGTTTGCCAGCAAGGATAAGCGTCTTGCGTTCGTGACCGGACATCCAGAATATGATGCGTTAACCTTATCGGGTGAATACCACCGTGATTATGAGGCGGGCTTAAACCCAGAAATACCGTTCAACTATTTCCCACAGGATAATCCGCAGCTGGAGCCGCGTGCCAGCTGGCGCAGTCACGGTAACCTGCTTTTTTCAAACTGGCTAAATTATTATGTCTATCAGATTACGCCATTCGATCTGCGCCATATGAATCCAACCCTGGACTGATCTTATCGGTTTTCTGTTTCAGATCGTGGAGGATCAAAGATCCAACACGATCGATATGCCCTTCCCAATACTTCCTGAAAGTCGCATCAGATGACCGGTTGACGTCATGAAAACGATTTTTTAATGATTAAATATCTTTTTTAAGCGACGCAAAAAACATAAGCGCGATTTTAGTTAATAAAATTTTGCGCCAGTGGCTTAAAAAACGGAGTCCTTTTCTACAACCTTCAGTCAAGGGCGGCAGGTCTACAACCTTTACGCAATCCACTTCATTGTTCTGAAACCTCACGGCTTCAAATGGGTGCAACGCAGCCCAGAAATGAAGCGGCAGGGCGCATTTTGCGCGGCTGACGTGTTCTAAAATCTCTTGTTCGCACGGCGGCAGCTGCGACTGTCATCAAACAGTCACCGGCGCAGGTTAGATTGGCCCGATCTTTGCTGTATGAATTTATAGGCCGTTCACCTTTTAACCTGGAGCATCCGTCATGAAATCGTTGTTTACATCCGTGCTGGCCACGGCCACGACTATGGTTATGTTATTGCCCGTCGACAGTCTGGCTGCGAATGCCGACTTGGAACAGGCCGCTCGTGCTGAAGGTCAGGTTAACAGCGTGGGCATGCCTGACAGCTGGGCTAACTGGAAAGACACCTGGAATGATATCAGCCGTCAGTACGGGATTAAGCATAGTGATACCGATATGTCTTCGGCCGAGGAACTGGCGAGGTTTGCTGCTGAAAAAAATCATGCCAGCGCGGATATTGGCGATGTAGGGGCGGCTTTCGGCCCGATAGCGGTGCAGAAAGGGTTGGTGCAGCCTTATAAGCCCACGACGTGGGATCAGATCCCCGACTGGGCGAAAGACAAAGACGGATACTGGGCATTGGCTTACACCGGCACCATCGCATTCATTATCAACAAGGACCAGGTTAAGGACATTCCTCACAGCTGGGCCGATTTGAAAAAAGGCAACTACGTGGTGACGATTGGTGATGTCAGCGTGGCGGCACAGGCGGCGAATGGCGTGCTGGCGGCAAGTTATGCGCTGGGTGGCAGTGAAAAGAATCTACAGCCCGCGCTGGATTTCTTCAGCTCGCTGGCGAAAGCAGGGCGGCTCGGTCTGACCAACCCGGTCATTGCCAACCTTGAAAAAGGCGAAATTCAGGTAGCGGTAGTGTGGGACTTTAACGGGCTGAACTATCGTGACCAGATTGACCGTAACCGCTTCGAGGTGGTGATCCCGTCTGATGGATCGATTACCTCCGGCTATACCACCATCATCAATAAGTACGCCCAACACCCTAATGCCGCCAAACTGGCGCGAGAATATATCTTCTCCGATGCAGGTCAGATTAACCTTGCCCGAGGCTATGCGCGCCCTATCCGCGCAGAGCATCTAACGTTGCCACAGGATGTTCAGGCTAAATTATTACCCGCCGCCGCCTACAAAAATGCCCATCCGGTTGCCGATCCTGCCGCCTGGGATAAGGCGGCGAAAACGCTGCCTCGCCTGTGGCAGGAGAACGTCATTTTTAATATGCAGCAGTAAGAGCGGCCGATGAAAACGATTCTGGTGGTACTGGACGGTCTTAACTTTCAGGTGGCGCGGGATGCCATGGGCTATCTGCATGCTGAATGCGCACAGGGACATGGGCAGTTTTACCCGCTGAGCTGTGAGCTGCCTTCGCTCTCACGCCCGCTGTACGAATGTATCCTTACCGGGGTGACGCCGGTGCAAAGCGGCATTATCCACAACGGCGTCAGCCGCCTGAGTACGGAGCGCAGCATCTTCCACTATGCGCGCGATGGGGGACTGACGACCGCCGCCGCCGCCTATCACTGGGTGAGCGAGCTGTACAACCGCTCACCGTTTGATGCGGTGCGCGATCGACATACCCATGCGCCACGGCTTCCGATCCAGTATGGCCATTTTTATCATGATGACGGCTATCCTGACTCCCACCTGTTTGAAGACGCCGAAAGCCTGCGCATCCAGCATCAGCCGGACTTCCTGCTGATCCATCCCATGAATATTGACGATGCCGGGCATCAGCACGGGCTGAACTCATCATCATACCGCAACCGGGCGCGCGCGGCGGATGGCTGGCTGTCACATTGGATGCCGGGCTGGCTGAAGCAGGGCTATCAGGTGATGGTCACTGCCGACCACGGAATGAATGACGATCGTAGCCACGGCGGCACGTTGCCGGAGGAGACTCAGGTGCCGCTGTTTGTCTTTGGCGCGGCGTTTTCACTATGCGCGGACGCCGCGCCGCAGCAAACCGAGCTGTGTGGCACGCTGTGCCAAATCCTGGGCGTTGCGCACGACAAGCCGCTGTGCGCGGCGCTGCTCTCCACGGGGGCAGGAATATGACCAGGAGGAAAGGGGTTGCCTTACTGTTTCTGCTCCCTTTTGCGCTATTTTATCTTGCGTTTCAGCTCGCGCCGTTGGGGTGGATTGCGCTTAACAGCTTTTGGAGTGAAACCTCGGAGGCCTGGGGATGGGCAAATTACCGGGAGATACTGACATCGCCGTTTTACCAGCAGGCAATTCGTTTTTCGCTGAATATTGCCCTCTGGTCAAGCCTGTATGGCTTGATTATTGCCCTGCTGGGGGGGTATTCACTGCATCAGATCGGCTCCGGCAGGCTGCACCGTTTTTTGCTCTCTTTCACCAACATGACCAGTAATTTTGCCGGCGTACCGCTGGCGTTTGCCTTTATCATTCTGCTGGGCCTGAACGGCTGTCTGACGCTGATGATGCGCAAATATGAAATCCTACAGGGGTTCAGGCTCTACTCCAGCTCGGGCCTGATTGTGGTTTATACCTGGTTCCAAATCCCGCTCGGCCTGCTGCTGCTCTATCCGGCATTTGATAGCCTGAAAAAAGAGTGGCAGGAATCTGCCGTGTTGCTGGGAGCCGGGCGCTGGCGTTATAGCTGGCATATTGCTTTGCCGATCCTGACACCCGCGTTACTGGGAACGTTCGTTATCCTGCTGGCTAACGCGCTGGGTGCTTACGCCACCCTTTATGCGCTCACCAGCGGTAACGTTAACATGGTTCCGGTGCGGATTGCCGCGCTGGTGGCGGGTGATATCACCCTCGACCCGAATATGGCGAGCGCGCTGGCGATGCTGCTGGTGCTGCTGATGACGCTGATTACCGTTATCCATCAGTGGCTGCTGCGCGCCAGCTATGTCAATGTGCGCTAACCCGGAGAACAACGATGTCGCAAAGTGAATACGTTTATCACCGGGTCGTCGTCTGGCTGGTACTGCTTATTCTGGCGTTACCGCTGGTGGCAACACTGCTGTATGCGCTGGCAACGCGTTGGGGTGCATCCATGCTGCCCGATGGCCTGACGCTAAAATGGATGGTACAGCTGTGGAACGATCCGCGCTTTTTGCTTGCGCTGGGGCGTTCGCTGCTGCTCTGTTTTGGAGCGCTTCTGCTATCGCTATTACTGGTGCTGCCAGCAATGTTTGTGATTGCTTACTACTTCCCTAAGCTAGATGGGGTAATGAATATTCTGATCCTGCTGCCCTTCGCCGTGCCGCCGGTGGTCTCCTCCGTTGGGCTGTTGCAGCTGTATTCCGCGCCACCGCTGATGTTAACCGGTACGCCGTGGATACTTATCGGCTGCTATTTCACCCTGGCATTGCCGTTTATTTACCGCGCTATCGCTAACAATATGCAGGCGATTAATTTGCGCGAACTGGTTGATGCTGCGCATCTACTGGGTGCCAGCACCTGGCAGGCTGCGTGCCTGGTGGTGCTGCCTAATTTACGTAAAGGGGCGACCATTGCTCTGCTGCTGTCGTTCTCATTCCTGATAGGTGAGTTTGTATTCGCTAACCTGCTGGTCGGCACGCGCTATGAAACCTTACAGGTCTATCTGTATAACGTGCGCAACAGTAGCGGGCATTTCAGCAGTGCGCTGGTTATTGCGTATTTCCTTGTTGTCCTGCTGGTCACCTGGCTGGCGAACACCCTGAACCGCACGAGAGGCTGACGATGTCCTACCTGAATGTGACTCAACTGAATAAAAGCTACGGCCCCACGTCCGTTTTTCAGGATATCGACTTTAGCGCCAGCGAAGGGGAGTTCGTCACTCTGTTAGGCCCCAGCGGCTGCGGCAAATCGACGCTGCTGCGCTGCATTGCTGGCCTGACGTCGGTCGACAGCGGGCAGATTTTATTGCAGGGCAAGGATCTGGTGCCGCTCTCTCCGCAGCAGCGTGCCATCGGCATGGTATTTCAAAGCTATGCGCTGTTCCCTAATATGACGGTAGAGCGTAACGTGGCGTTCGGCCTGAAGATGCAGAAGCTGCCGGGTGCAGAGATCCAACGGCGTGTGGCGGAGGTACTGGAGCTGGTCGAACTGAACGATTTCGTCAAACGCTATCCGCACCAGCTCTCTGGTGGCCAGTGCCAGCGCGTGGCGCTGGCGCGTTCTCTGGTTATGCGCCCGCGTCTGCTGCTGCTGGATGAACCGCTGTCGGCGCTGGACGCACGCATTCGTCGCCATCTGCGCGACCAGATCCGTCTTATCCAGCAAGAGCTGAAGCTGACCACGCTGTTCGTGACCCACGATCAGGAGGAGGCGTTAATGCTGTCCGACCGCATTGTGCTGATGAATAAGGGAAAAATCGTCCAGAGCGGTGATGCCGAATCGCTGTACTCCGCCCCGGTCGATCTGTTTGCCGCTGGCTTCATTGGGCATTACAACCTGTTAAGCGTGCCGCAGGCGACGCGTTTAATCGGGGGTTCTTTTAACTCACAGGTGGCCATCCGCCCGGAATCGCTAAGGCTCTGCCGGCCAGAGCAGGGCATCCCGGCCCAGATTATTAGCCACAGCCTGCTGGGTAACGTGATCCGCTATCGTGTCAGGGCTCATGAGGTGGAACTCACGGTAGACGTGCTTAACCGTGCCGAAGAGTATTATGCGGCGGGAGCCTGGGTGGGCCTGCTGCTGGACAAGAAAACACTGCGGGAAGTTGCCTGATATCACACTGATAAGAAAGATTTTTTAATTTGATCGACTAAACTGAATACGAAACGCGTTATCGGTTTTTGCCGCAGCGCATGAATAACGTTTCAGCCGTAGTGAGGTCAATATCGGTGTTAACTCTGCTTAATCTTTTTGCTGCCGTTGCGCTATTGGTATGGGGAACTCATATCGTACGTACGGGGATCATGCGCGTCTTTGGGGCCAACCTGCGCCGGGTACTGAGCCGCAGCATGGCAAAAAAACCTATGGCGTTTCTGTCGGGTATTGGCGTGACCGCGCTGGTACAGAGCAGTAACGCTACCACTATGCTGGTCACCTCATTTGTCGCCCAGGAACTGGTGGGATTAGCCCCGGCATTGGTGATCATTCTCGGTGCCGACGTGGGGACCGCGCTGATGGCGCGCATCCTGACATTCGATCTCTCCTGGCTTTCGCCGCTGTTTATCTTTTTTGGCGTGGTGTTCTTTCTGGGCCGCAAGCAGGCCCGTGCCGGTCAGTTAGGCCGTACCAGCATTGGCCTGGGGTTAATTCTGCTGGCGCTGCAGCTGATTGTTGCCGCGGCCACGCCCATCACCCAGGCCGCCGGGGTAAAGGTGCTGTTTTCATCGCTGACTGGGGATGTGATGCTCGATGCCCTGATCGGCGCCCTGTTTGCCATTATCAGCTACTCAAGTCTGGCAGCGGTATTGCTGACCGCCACGCTGGCGGCGACCGGGGTGATCTCCTTTAAAGTGGCGTTATGTCTGGTGATCGGGGCCAATCTCGGCAGCGGACTGTTGGCGATGCTGAATAACAGCGCCTCTAACGCCGCCGGTAAACGGGTGGCGCTCGGCAGTCTGCTGTTTAAATTTATCGGCTCGCTGCTGATCCTGCCGTTTATCGACCCGCTGGCGAACTGGCTGGAGAAACTGCCGGTTAATAATGAAGAATTAGTGATCTTCTTCCATGTGTTTTATAACCTGATCCGCTGCGTGATTATGGTGCCTTTTGCCGAGCCGATGGCCACTTTATGCCAGCGTTTGATCCGCGATGAGGCGGAAACCGATTTACGACTAAAGCCCAGGCACCTGGACAGCGCATCGCTGGATACCCCGGCGCTGGCGCTGGCGAATGCGGCGCGCGAAACGCTGCGCATGGGAGATGTACTGGAACAGATGCTTACCACCTTCAGCAGGGTGGTGCACGGTGAACGGCGTGAAGACCGGGAAATACGCAAGCTCGATGATGACGTCGATGTGTTGTATACCGCCATTAAACTCTATCTTGCGCAGATGCCGAAAGAAGATCTGCCGGATGAGGACTCACGGCGCTGGGCCGAGACCATTGAAATGGCGCTCAATCTTGAAATGGCCGGGGACATCCTGGAAAGGATGAGCGGAGATGTGGCCGATAAGTCGCTGGCGGCGGGGCTGGCCTTTTCGCTGGAGGGGATGCAGGAGCTGGACGCGCAGCTGGAGCTGCTCACCAGCAATCTGCGCCTCAGCCTGTCGGTGTTTTTATCGCGCGATATCACCAGCGCGAAGCGGCTGCGTCGTGCCAAGCATCGTTTTCGCATCACCAACCGCCGTTATTCCTACACTCACGTCGAACGTCTGCACCAGCAAAACGTGCAGAGTATCGAAACCAGCTCGCTGCATTTGGGGCTGCTGGGCGATATGAAGCGCCTGAACTCGCTATTTTGTGCGGTTGCTTACGGCGTGCTGGAACAGCCTGACGATGAACGCGATGAGGAGTAAGTGGTTACTATCTTACTGTCCCTTGCAGTACGGCCAGTTTGATAAAAAAAGGGGCCTTGAGGCCCCTTCACGAACAGCATCACGCTATTTCTTTTTCATGGTCTTGCCGGACCAGTACCCGGCCAGCAGCGAGCCGGACAGGTTATGCCATACCGAGAACAGGGCGCCCGGCAGGGCGGCCAGCGGTGAAAAATAAAGTTTACCCAGCGTCGCCGCGAGGCCAGAGTTCTGCATCCCTACCTCCAGCGCCAGAGTACGGCAGGTCGACTCGTCAAAGCCAAACAGCTTGCCCCCCCAGTATCCGCCCAGTAAACCCAGGGCGTTATGCAGGATCACGGCGCTCATCACCATCAGACCCACTGACCCGATAAAGCTCTGACTGCCCGCCACCACGGTGCTGATAATCAGCAAAATACAGACCATAGAGAATACCGGTAGCCAGGGCTCCACACGTTTCACTATTCCGTTCATGGTGTGGTGGATAATCAGGCCGAGGCTGATAGGGATCACCACAATTTTCACAATGCTGAGCAGCATGCCGACCACATCCACCTGGATATGGGTATCGACATAAAACTTTGTCAGCAGCGGAGTAGCAAACACGCCAACCAGCGCAGAAACGGAGGAGATGGTGACAGACAGGGCGACATCTCCTTTTGCCAGATAGATCATGACGTTGGAGGCGGTGCCGCTGGCAACGCTACCGACGAGGATCATTCCGGCGGAGAGATCGGGCGGCATATGAAACAGTTTCGCCAGGCCCCATGCGGCCAGCGGCATCACCAGATAATGTAACAAGGTTCCGGCGATAACCGGTGCCGGGCGCGTCAGAACGCGTTTAAAATCGCTAACGTTCAGCGTAACGCCCATACCAAACATAATCAGCATCAGCAGCCAGGGAACATAAGGCCCCATCGCGCTAAACGTGCCGGGTGTATACCAGGCAACGACAGAGAGCAGGACTGCCCAAAGGGGAAACAGTCGGGTAACGGCGGCGAGCATAGTCAGACTTCCTTTTTTATACCCCAATAAAAAACCGGGCGGACCCGGTTTCAGCATCACTCAAAGATATTGCGGTGCAATGTCTGTACGATTTTCTCGGCGTCATTGCCCGGCACCAGGAAGCAGAGGTTATAGCTGCTTGCGCCGTAGCAGATCATGCGCAGGTTAAACGGCTCCAGCACGCCGAATACCTCTTTACCGACACCACAGGCCCTGGAGAGCTGATTGCCAATGATCGCCACCAGCGCCAGGTTCTCCTCCACTTCCACCCGGCACAGGGAGGAAAGCTCTGTCAGCAGCGCCTGGGTCAGCAGACTGTCACCGGTCGAGGTCGAACCGGTGGTATCCAGCGTCAGCGCCACGCTCACTTCAGAAGTAGTAATCAGGTCCACGGAAATACTGTGGCGAGCAAGGATATTAAAGACTTCAGCAAGGAAACCACGTGCGTGCAGCATATTCAGGCTATGCAGCGTCAGTAGCGTTTGCTTGCGGCGCAGTGCGAGGGCGCGGAACAGCGGCGGGTTGCGGGTTTCATTGCATACCATCGTCCCCCCCGCTGACGGATTTTTACTGGAGCCGACAAACACCGGGATATCACTGCGCACCGCAGGCAGCAGGGTGGCCGGATGCAGCACCTTAGCACCGAAGGTCGCCATTTCGGCCGCTTCTTCAAAGGTGATTTCATCGATACGCTTGGCAGAAGGCACCACGCGTGGGTCGGTGGTGTAAATACCCGGTACGTCGGTCCAGATATCAATGCGGCTGGCGTGCAGCGCTTCCCCCAGCAGTGCTGCGGTATAGTCACTGCCGCCACGGCCTAATGTGGTGGTGCGGCCCTGTGCTTCGCTACCGATAAAGCCCTGCGTCACAATCAGCGCTTCCGCGGTGCGTGGCTTCAGCTGGATATTGACCAGGTCCTGTAAGGCCGCTGATTCCGGTTCGGCACGGCCAAAATGATCGTTGGTACGCATCACTTTGCGCACGTCAAACCATTCGGCAGCCGCTTTGCGCTGGCGCAGGATTTCAACAAACAGCAGGGTGGACATCAGCTCACCGTGACTGACCAATTCATCGGTCAGTGCCGTTGACGTCGCCAGCGCCGCGCCGTCAGACAGCGTGCTGATATTTTCAAGAATGCGGTCGATTTCCTCGCGGATCACTTCCGGCTGATTAAGCGGGTCGATAATTGCGTATTGAATTCGGCGGATTTCTTCCAGCAGGGCGGTGCGCTCTTCCGGCTGCTGGCCTTCAGCCAGCGCAACCAAAAGATTGGTCACGCCCGCTGACGCGGAGAGCACCACCAGACGCACATCGGGATTAGACAACACCACATCGGCACTGCGGTTCATAGCGGTATAGTCGGCAACGCTGGTGCCGCCAAATTTCGCCACGATCAGATTTTGAGACATTACGATGACTACCTTCGTGTCAGGATTTATTACATCAGCTTGGCACAAGGGAAGGGCATAACCAGGGGAAGACGTAGAAGAAACCACTACGAGTCACCCAGAAGCGCCCCACCTTGCCGCCCGACTACCGGACGTTGCTGGTGACAACCCAGAGGATTCAGCCCCTGCGGTCGATACGCCCCACTCCGCGTGGTTGATACCTCGGCGTCGCTCCCCCTGATGTGTTATCTCTGGATTCGGTTCCTCCAACACACTGCCTGGGCGACGCGCCTCTTCTGGCCTGCGCACGGGTGCGCAAGTTGCGCATACAAATATCGGGTTATGGCTCCGCTGTCAACGCCTGTCATTTAATGATTGTTCATTTTTTTCCCGGTCGCCTTCAGCATCAGTCTTGCTAATGGTTTTGGGCCAGAAAATGACCGTTAACACCTGAAACATCAAGTTTGGACAACACGCTTCGGACTATAATTATTTGCCCTAACAAGGTATGAATAGTCATACCAGAAAGCTGAGTGAGAAAGCATCTCACCAGCCGAATGCAAAATCGTGATGGGATGATAGCTCTAACCTGTTGCAGGAAAAGGGGAGCCAGTTCCCCGTAACGGGTAACATATCGTCCGGTCTGAATGGAAATTCTCAATAAAAAAGAGTGTGTTGCTATGAAAAATATCAATCCGACGCAAACCGCAGCCTGGCAGGCGCTGCAGCAGCATTTTGAGCAGATGAAAGAGGTACACATCGCCGATCTTTTCGCCAATGATGCCAACCGGTTTGCTGCCTTCTCTGCAACCTTTGACGATCGGATGCTGGTGGATTACTCGAAGAACCGCATTACCAGCGAAACGCTGGAAAAATTGCAGGCGCTGGCGAAAGAAACTGACCTACAAAGCGCGATTAAATCGATGTTCTCCGGAGAGAAGATCAACCGTACCGAAGACCGCGCGGTACTGCATGTTGCCCTGCGTAACCGTAGCAATACGCCCATCGTGGTCGATGGCAAAGACGTTATGCCAGAGGTGAATGCGGTACTGGCGAAGATGAAAGCCTTCTCTGAGCGCATCATCAGCGGCGAATGGAAGGGATTCACCGGGAAAGCCATTACCGACGTGGTGAACATCGGTATCGGTGGCTCAGATCTCGGCCCGTTTATGGTGACTGAAGCACTGCGTCCGTATAAAAACCATCTGAAGATGCACTTCGTCTCTAACGTTGACGGCACCCACATTGCTGAAACGTTGAAAATGCTTAGCCCGGAAACCACGCTGTTCCTCGTGGCATCAAAAACGTTCACCACTCAGGAAACCATGACCAATGCTCACAGCGCACGTGAGTGGTTCCTTACTTCGGGGCAGCAGCAGGATGTGGCGAAGCACTTTGCCGCTCTGTCGACCAACGGCGAGGCGGTGAGTGAGTTCGGCATCGACACCGACAACATGTTCGAGTTCTGGGACTGGGTCGGTGGCCGCTACTCGCTGTGGTCAGCGATTGGCCTGTCTATCGCGCTCTCCATCGGTTACGAAAACTTTGAGAAACTGCTGAGCGGTGCACATGCGATGGATCGCCACTTTGCGGACACCCCGGAAGAGAAAAACCTGCCGATACTGCTGGCGCTGATTGGCATCTGGTACAACAATTTCTTTGGCGCAGAGACCGAGGCGATCCTGCCGTACGACCAGTATATGCACCGCTTTGCTGCCTATTTCCAGCAGGGAAATATGGAGTCCAACGGTAAATACGTCGATCGTGCCGGCAACCCGGTTTCTTATCAGACCGGCCCAATTATCTGGGGTGAGCCGGGGACTAACGGACAGCATGCGTTCTACCAGCTGATCCACCAGGGCACCAAGCTGGTTCCCTGTGACTTTATCGCACCGGCGGTGTCGCATAATCAGCTGGGCGACCACCACAGTAAGCTGCTGTCGAACTTCTTTGCCCAGACGGAAGCGCTGGCATTTGGTAAGTCGCGTGAAGTGGTGGAAAAAGAGTTTGCGGATGCCGGGAAAGACGCACAGTCGGTCGAGCATATTGTGCCTTTCAAAGTGTTCGAGGGTAATCGTCCTACTAACTCAATCCTGCTACGTGATATCACGCCGTACAGCCTTGGCGCGCTGATCGCGATGTATGAGCATAAGATTTTCACTCAGGGCGCGATCCTCAATATCTTCACCTTCGATCAGTGGGGCGTAGAGCTGGGTAAACAGCTGGCCAGCCGCATTCTGCCTGAATTAGCCGATGCGGCAGAAGTCAGCAGCCATGACGGTTCAACCAACGGACTGATTAACCTTTATAAGTCCTGGCGGTAATCGTCAATACGCTCAACGGGGAGGGCATTCTGCCCTGTCCCGTTTTGCCGGAGCCCCCATATTCTGGGGGCTTTTTTTATTTTTCCGATCAATAACCGGGCGGCGGTTCGCCAACCTACGGCGATCCCTGTAGTGAGGTGGCCATCCTGGCGCCCTAAACACAAAACTTTAGCCAAAATACGCTGGAATTATTCGTTACCAGAGTGAGTGTTTTCCTAAAAAAAGCGTAAAAACGGTTTTTTTAAAATGGGAAATTCCTAAAAATTAACGCTGTTAATGACAAAAATATTTGGTCGGAAATTAATTATCTGTATGAATAATATGTTTTTTTATAAGATGAGGTTCATTTATTAACGGTAGGTAATTAACATTAAACTTTAAAAACACCTTTGGTTTTTAAAACTAATAAATTTTGAAATAAAGGGGAATTGATTTACTTTTTATCTTCCCGGGAGCTATTTGTTTGTTACTTTTCCTATTTTCTGGGTTTATATCCATTCAATTTTTATTGCGTCGTGACGACAAGTCTCCCGCTGCTTTCCGGGAATTAATTTTACATACTGGAGAAGCCAGAAACCATCCCGGTCCTGGTATCCATTCATTTAATGAAGGGAGAACGTAATGAAAAAAGTCTTATGGGCTGCTGCAGCCATAATGTACTTAGCGGGCGCTTCTGGCGCTATTGCAGCCGAGCCGACAGGTTCGGCTACAACGGGCGGTGCCGCCGGTGCTGCCGGCGCTGGCGCCGTATCGGCTGGGGTTACCACGGCCGTCGGTATCGGTGTTGTTGGCATTCTGGCTGGCGTTGCCGTGGCCTCGTCCAGCGGTGGCGGTGGCTCTAATACCGTCGTGAATACCGTAGCACCAACGCCCTGAGTATTGAAAACTAACCATAACCACACTGTCGTGTGGTTATTTTTAGCGTTGTTCTCATTTGCCCAAGGATCCACCGTTGCGAAACTTACCACTGCTGCTGCTTTGCCTGTTGCTTCAGGCCTGTACCCAGACTCAGAAAGGAATGGGTGAAACGTTCAGGCTGGCCTTTTTCGGTGCTGATAACATCCAGATGACTAACGAGCAGATAGATAATCTGCCGTACGCCAGTATGTACCTGCGGATAAACGGGGGGCAGCAGCTCTTTGTGGTGCTGGGCTACAACGAGAATGGCCAGCAGAAGTGGATAACGCGTGACAAAGCAATGCTGGTCATCGAACACGGCCGACTGGTGAAAACCCTGGGACTGGCTGATAACCTCAATCAGGTGAGCAACCTGCAGCATGACCCGCTGCGTGATGCCCTGCACCTTAGCGAGGGATCGAGCTGGAGCCGTACCCTCCGCTGGACTGAGAGCGGTAAGGCGCGCGCCGACACGGCGACATCGCGCTTTACTCAAGGGAAAGACGAGGTGCTGCAACTGGCTGGCCGTCCGGTAGCCTGCCATATCTGGCAGGAAGAGGTTTCGTTGGCTGAAAATGGCGCATCCTGGCGCAACACGTTCTGGGTAGATGCCTCCAGCGGACAAATACGTCGTTCACAGCAAGCGCTGGGAGCAGACGCGCTCTCTATTGATATCACCATCCTGAAGCCTGCAATATAATGAAAAAACGCCTGGCATTCCTTACCGTAATAGCGGTTGCGTTGTCGCAACTGGCCCTGGCAGACGGCCGGGTCAACATTTTTTATCCCGGGCAGAGCCAGCCGCTGGTGGTCAACCCTGTGGCGGATCTGGAACAGTTGGTCACTGACCCGGCACTGGCGCAGAAAACCTGGTGGCCGGGCACGGCGATCGGTGAAAAACTGGCGACCGTGGGTGCGCTCCAACAACAGCAACAGCTTTTGGCACGTTTACAGGCGTGGCGCGATCGGCTGCATAACGAAGGTGACGACTCACAGGCCGCCACGGTGGATAACGTCCGTCGGCAGATCGCCGTGCTGAAGGTTACCGGGCGTCAATTCGTCAATCTTGACCCGGACTGGGTGCGGTTAAGGCCGCAGGCCAATCGTCGGCTTCAGGGGGAGTACAGCGTCTATACGCTGAATGAGCCGACCTCGATAACGCTGGCGGGTGCGATTGAAAGCACGGGAAAAGTGCCGTGGGCGGCAGGGCGCTCCGCGGTGGAGTATCTGGCGGCGCATCCTCGTATGAGCGGCGCCGAACGCAGCACCGCGCTGCTGATTTCCCCCGGCGGTGAGGTCACTGAGATCCCGGTAGCGTACTGGAACCGCCGTCATGTCGAGCCGCAGGCGGGCAGCACATTGTTTATTGGCTTTTCCACCTGGACGCTACCGCGTGCCTACGCCGATCTCAACTTGCAGATCGTTTCTGTCCTGACGCACCGGATCCCTGACTGATGAAAAAACGTTATCTCCTCAGCCTGCTGTCGTTTTCTATTACCTGTGCCTGCCAGGCTCAGGCTGATGTCTCGCCCGATCCGATTGGCCCGTCGCAGTCGGACTTCGGCGGGGTGGGTTTGTTGCAAGTACCCAGCGCGCGCATGGCGCAAGATGGCGAGTTCAGCGTGAACTATCGCTATAACGATCAGTATCTTTTTTACTCCTCTTCCATGCAGCTTTTCCCGTGGCTGGAAGCCACTATCCGCTATACCGATGTAAAAACCCGTGAGTACAGCGCGAATTCGAGTTTTTCCGGTAGCCAAACCTATAAAGATAAGGCTTTTGACCTGAAGCTGCGGCTATGGGAAGAGAGCTACTGGTTGCCGCAGGTTTCCATAGGATCGCGCGACCTCGGCGGTACAGGATTGTTTGACAGTGAGTATCTGGTGGCCAGCAAGGCCTGGGGGCCGTTTGATTTTACCCTCGGCTTCGGCTGGGGTTATCTCGGCAACAGCGGGACGGTAAAAAATCCGTTCTGCTCGGCCGGGAATAAATATTGCCATCGCACCAACGTCGGCGGCACCGCCGGTTCCCTGAGCACCAGCGAGATGTTTAAAGGGCCAACGGCGTTTTTTGGCGGGATTGAATATCAGACCCCGTGGCAGCCGTTACGTCTGAAGGTGGAATTTGAAGGTAATGACTATAAGGATGACTTTGCCGGGAAGCTCCGGCAGAGCAGTAAGGTCAACGTGGGCGCCATTTACCGTCTGGCGGACTGGGCAGATGTTAACGTCAGCTACGAGCGTGGTAACACCTTAATGGCGGGCTTTACTCTGCGTACCAACTTTAACGACCTGCAGCAAAGTCAGTTTGATAACGCCAAACCGTCCTATCACCCGCAGCCGCAGGGGCGCTTCCTCGATCCTACCGTGGCCGCAGACCAGCTAAATCAGCTGAAGTATAACGCCGGGCTGGATGCGCCGAATATGCAGGTGGACGGCAGTACCCTGTCCGTCACCGGAGAACAAAGTAAATATCGTGATACCCAGCTCGGCGTGGATCGCGCCAATGTCATTATGGCGAATCATCTGCCGACCGGTATTGATACGCTACGCGTGACCCAAACGCGCAACAATATGCCGCAGGTCACTACGCAAACCAACGTGGCCAGCCTGCAACGTCAGCTGACGGGCTACCCGCTTGGGCATGAAGAGACCTTACAACAGCAGCGCGTGGAGCCGGTCAAACCGGGGCGCGTCGAGCAGGGTTTCCACATCCGTGACGAGCGTCTGGACTACAATCTGTCACCGGTACTTAACCAGTCGGTGGGCGGGCCGGAAAGCTTCTACCTCTACCAGATCGGCGTGATGGCCAACGCCAGCTTCTGGATGACGGATCATCTGCTGCTGGACGGCAGCCTGTTTGGCAATCTGTCTAACAACTATGACAAATTTAGCTATGACGGCGCGCCAAATGACTCCACGCTGCCACGGGTACGCACCCATATTCGCGAATACGTGGAAAATAACGTTTATGTAAGTAACCTGCAGATCAACTACATGCATGAGCTGGGCAACGGGTTCTACGGCCAGCTGTATGGTGGCTATCTGGAAACCATGTTCGGCGGGGCCGGTGGCGAAGTGCTGTATCGCCCGCTTGACGCCAGCTGGGCGGTGGGAATAGATGCTAACTATGTCAGGCAGCGCGACTGGAACAACATGATGAAGTTCGCCGACTATACGGCGAAGGTGGGCAATATCACCGGCTACTGGCAGCCGTGGTTTATGGATAATGTGCTGGTAAAAGCCAGCGCCGGTCAATATTTGGCCGGGGATAAGGGCGTTACCCTGGACGTATCGAGGCGCTTTGACAGCGGAGTCATCGTTGGCGCCTATGCCACCAAAACTAACGTTTCGGCGCAAGAGTATGGCGAAGGAGACTTTACCAAAGGCTTCTATATCTCCGTGCCGTTAGACGTGTTCAGCGTTTCACCCGTCCGTGGGCGTGCTCAAATCAACTGGACGCCGCTGACGCGGGATGGGGGGCAGATGCTGAACCGTAAATATCAGCTGTATGATATGACCAGCGATCGTGACGCCAGCTATCGATAACTGGGAAAACGGTCTTTGGCCGCCCGCGCGTCTGGCCGTCAGCCGCGCAGGCGGCCAGGCCTGTATTAATGACTGCATAATGTGCGCAGGCCGGAGAACCCCAGCGTAACGGTAGCGGGATGTCTTGTGATCTGAATCACACTAAAGCATATTGTTACCCGTCGAGAACCCCGACAGATAACAATGACTTTTGAGGTGTAACATGACTTCCCCCGTGCGCAAAACTCCTGCCATTCATTTAGCCTTTTTCCTACAAATGGTGTTAAACGCTGGTCTGATTGTACTTGCCTGTATTCTGATTATTTTCCTTGGCAAAGAGACTTTGCATCTTGGCAATGTGTTGCTCAATACCGGGGAGCAAACCTCGTCGTATCTGCTGATCGATGGCATCGTCATCTATTTTCTCTACTTCGAGTTTATTGCTCTAATCATCAAATACTTCCAGTCTGGCTATCACTTCCCACTGCGCTACTTTATCTATATCGGTATAACCGCGATTATTCGCCTGATTATCGTCGACCATGAAAACCCGTTTGATACTCTCGCCTACTCCATCGCCATCCTGATTCTGGTCGTCACCCTGTGGCTGGCGAACACCAACCGCCTGAAGCGTGAATAATTCAACCGACGACTCTCCCGTACGTGGCAAAATGTTGTCGCGCACCGATAGGATTGCCGACGGGGTCTGCGTTACACTGGCGCACCGAAAGTTTTACGGAGAAGTGCAATGACGGAGAACGCGCTGCCGCTTTTAAGCGCGATCGAATGGCTCCCCGAACCTTCACCCCTGCTTACCGCCTCTCTGCTTGACTGGCTGCTGGAAGCGGACTCTATGACCCGGCGTTTTGAAGCCCACTGTCAGAAGGTCACGGTGAATCTGTTACGTGAGGCGTTCATCAGCCCAGAGGAAATAGCGGCAGAGGCTGCTCTGCTGCCGCCAGAGAAACAATACTGGCTGCGTGAAATTGAACTCTGTGCCGATGGCATACCGTGGCTGGTGGCGCGTACGCTGGTGCCAGAGTCAACGCTGGTTGGGCCAGAGCAGAAGTTGCGGCAGTTGGGCAGCGTCCCGCTGGGGCGCTATCTGTTTGCCTCCTCATCGTTAACCCGTGATTTTATCGACGTTGGTCAGAGCGCAGGTCTGTGGGCGCGACGTTCGCGTTTACGCCTGGCGGGAAAACCGCTGTTGTTAACCGAACTGTTTTTACCCGCTTCCCCGCTGTATGGAAGCCTGGCAAAAGAGAACACGTAGCGTGGAAAAAATTCAGCAAATGAGCAAACTCTCGGCTTACTGCCGTCTGATGCGTATTGATAAACCGATTGGTTCACTGCTGCTGCTATGGCCCACGCTGTGGGCGCTGTGGCTGGCTGGGATGCAGGTTCCACCGCTTAAGGTGCTGCTGGTCTTCGTGCTGGGCGTGTTCTTTATGCGCGCGGCGGGCTGTGTGGTGAATGATTTCGCCGACCGCAAAATCGACGGCCATGTTAAGCGCACCCGCGCGCGACCGTTGCCGAGCGGCGCGGTGTCAACACGCGAGGCGAAGCTGCTGTTTGCCGGTCTGGTACTCATCTCTTTTATGCTGGTTCTGACGATGAACAGCATGACCCTCTGGCTGTCGCTGGGCGGGCTGGGCCTGGCCTGGATGTATCCGTTTATGAAGCGCTACACCCATCTGCCTCAGGTGGTGCTTGGCGCGGCGTTTGGCTGGGCGATCCCGATGGCATGGGCGGCGGTCAGTGAAAGCGTGCCGCTAACCTGCTGGCTGCTGTTCCTGGCAAACATATGTTGGACGGTGGCTTACGACACGCAATATGCGATGGTTGACCGCGACGACGATCTGAAAATCGGCGTGAAATCGACGGCGATCCTGTTTGGGCGTTATGACAAGCTGATTATTGGCCTGCTGCAGCTGGCGACAATGATCCTGCTGGCTTGGGTTGGTCGGCAGCTGGCGCTGAACGGCATTTTTTACGTCACGATCCTGGCGGCGGGGGCGTTGTTTATTTATCAGCAGAAGCTGATAGCCCAGCGTCAGCGCGAGCTGTGCTTTAAGGCATTTCTTAATAACAACTGGGTAGGTCTGGTGCTGTTTATTGGCGTGGCGCTGGGTATCTGGTGAAAAAAAAGCCGATGGAAAACCATCGGCTCTGATATATCGGGTCGGACCGTCTGCCCGACCCGACCGTCGTATTCCATCACTCGTGCCCGACGGCACTCTCGATAGTCATTCTCACATCCTGGGTCACCAGATCGGCCAGCAGCTGATAAACCTGGCCGGTACGCTCAACCTGCGCATCGTCAGAATCGCTGATATAGCCTTCATCACGCAGGGTCAGCGCCAGAGAGGTAAATACCGCTTTGTCGAAAAACTCAGGGGCGTTAATGCCGTGCAGCACCGACAGGCGCTGGGCCATGGTTCGGCTCTCTTTCTCTAGCGTGCCACGGTTAATCGTTGGGTTGGCAGTGAGGATCGAGAAGGTAATGGCGTACCGCTGTAGGGTCTCCCGCACGCCTGCGGCCAGCAGTTGCAGAGTGTGGAAACGTCCGGCGCTCAGGTGCAGGCTCTTCTCTTCCGCTATCAATAGCCCCTGGCGAGCCATCTCGGCAACCAGCGCGTCCAGCAAGTCAGGCAGCTCGTGCTCCTCCCAGCGCAGGAACAGCTCGCTCTTGAGCATAGGATAAATCACGCTGACCTGGCGCAGCAGTTCGCTACGGCTCACCTCGCGGTGCTGCGTCAGAATGGCGGCGATCAGCGATGGCATCACCAGCATATGGTGAATATTATTGCGGTAATAGGTCATCAGCACCGCCTGCTCGCGCGGCAGGATAACGATCTCACCGATGCTGTCCTGCTCCAGCTCAAACTTATTCATGCCGAGCGCGTGTTCCAGCAGCGCCTCTGGCGTCATGTCTGGCACCGTAGCGTCGGATGAGTAAGGTACGTTGCGCAGCAGCTGTACGTAGCAGTCAAGCTGCTCGATAAGCTTTTCGCGCGTCATGGAGCGCTGGCGTGAGGCCAGCAGCGCGGTAACACACAGGTTCATGGCATTTGCCGCCCCGGCGTTATTAATGCGCACCATCACCTGCTGTGCAATATCGTTAACCGCCGGGGTTAGCCATGCCGGACGTTGGGATTCGATCGGGTCGATGGCCTCACGCCACTCCGGCACCTGCTGGTTAAGGTAGTTGACCAGCGGGAGCGGTTCTCCAAAGTTAACATACCCCTGGCCGAGGTTACGCAGCTTACGTAGCCCGCGTACCATCGACATAAAGCCTTCTTTTTCTTTGGTCGCTCCGCGCAGCTCTTTGGCGTAGGTTCCGACCTCCATCACGTGCTCGTAACCGATATAGATCGGCACCAGGGTGATAGGGCGATTGCCGCCGCGCAGCATCGCCTGAATGGTCATCGACAGGGTGCCGGTTTTCGGCTCCAGCAGGCGGCCGGTACGTGAACGCCCACCTTCAACAAAGTATTCAACAGAATAACCACGGGTGAACAGCTCGCCGAGATATTCCCGGAACACCGTCGAATAGAGTTTGTTACCCTTAAAAGTGCGGCGAATAAAGAACGCGCCGAGGCGACGGAAGATCGGCCCGGCAGGCCAAAAGTTCAGGTTAATCCCGGCGGCAATATGCGGCGGTACCAGGCCCTGATGATAGAGCACGTAAGAGAGCAGCAGGTAATCCATGTGACTGCGGTGACAGGGCACGTAAACAATTTCGTGACCGTCCTGTGCCAGCTGACGCACGCGCTCACCGCCGTTAACGTTGATCCCCTGGTAGAGTTTGCTCCAGGTCCAACCCATGATGCGATCGGTCAGGCGAATCGCTTCGTAAGAGAAATCGGCAGCGACTTCCTCCATCAGCTCAATCGCATTCTGCTGCGCTTTTTCGTGGGAAATTTTCTTGCTGCGCGCCTCGTCCTCTACCGCTTTCGCGATGGCCTTCGACTGTAACAGCTTATTGAACAGATCCTGACGTACCGGCAGACGCGGCCCGACCGCCGCCAGGCGCTGACGGGCAAAGTGCATGCGCGCCACGCGAGCCAGCTTCTGGGCAATAGTTTTGTCGGTGCCGTGTTCTGTTGCCATGTGGCGTAGCGACACCATTGGTGAAAAACGCACGAAGCTGTCACGACCTAACCACAGCACGGCAAAGAATTTTTGGATGCCGTTCAGCACGCGCAGATGCGGCTGCTCGTCGCCCTGAACTTCGCGGCCTGGAGCACGTCCAAACATGACCGAGACCGGCACCATCTGGACATCAAGATCCGGATTGTTGCGGTGCAGATCCAGGTAGTCATGGAACAGCTTAACCGACTCCAGATTCGGAACAAAATAGGGAAACACGCGTGGGCCATCATGGATAAAGACGTGACGTGGCAACAGATTGCCGTCGATCTCCAGCGGTTCCAGCGGATCGGGCAGGTCCTGTTTGCGGCACTGCTCGCGCAGCGCAAGAAGATCGGCCTTTGAATCATAAGGCAGTACATACATAATAGGGCGCGACGTATCAAGCCCAAGTTCAGCAACCGGTTCTGCCGGAATTGCTTTACTTTTTACCAGTAATTTAACCGGTAAATTCAATAAGTTATAATATAAATTACGCCAACCTGACATAGATAATATGAAGCCTCTTGTTAGCAAAGCGATGCAAGCATACCAGAAAGCATCTGCGGAATCTGTGATGTTACGAAACCCGCTACACCCCGCCATTGACATTAAACTTTTTAAGGGACTTCGCCATTATGGCAAATAATGCCACCGGATTGACGCGAATTATCAAGGCCGCTGGATATTCGTGGAAAGGTTTGCGCGCCGCATGGCGACATGAAGCGGCCTTTCGTCAGGAAACCGTAGCGGTGACGATCGCCATTTTTATTGCCGCTTTGCTTGATGTTGACGCGGTGACTCGCGTACTGCTGATTGGTACTGTAGTGATGGTTATCATCGTCGAAATTCTGAACAGCGCCATCGAAGCGGTTGTTGACCGTATTGGCAGCGAAATTCATCCCCTTGCTGGACGGGCAAAAGATATGGGTTCTGCCGCCGTGTTGTTGAGCATTCTGCTGGCGGTATTTGTCTGGATCATGCTGCTGGTGCCCCATTCGTGATGAGGGACTCATAAATTACAACAACCTGAATTTCGTCCAACTTTAGGTTTTCAATATAGAAATACCTGTATATACTCACAGTCGACTGTATAAACAACCAGGGGGCGGGATGAAAGCACTAACGGCAAGGCAGCAGCAGGTTTATGACCTGATTCGCGACCACATTAATCAAACCGGTATGCCCCCAACACGGGCAGAGATTGCCGCGCAGCTCGGTTTCCGTTCCCCGAATGCGGCTGAAGAGCACCTTAAGGCGCTGGCGCGTAAAGGCGTGATTGAGATTGTGTCCGGTGCATCACGCGGCATTCGCCTGATGATGGAAGACGAGAGTGGGCTTCCGTTAATCGGCCGCGTAGCGGCAGGTGAGCCGCTGCTTGCAGAACAACATATCGAAGGACACTACCAGGTCGATCCCGGTTTGTTTAAGCCCGGCGCGGATTTTCTGCTGCGCGTTAGCGGTATGTCAATGAAAAACATCGGTATTATGGATGGAGACCTGCTGGCGGTGCACAAAACAGAAGATGTGCGTAACGGTCAGGTTGTCGTCGCGCGTATTGATGATGAAGTCACGGTTAAGCGACTAAAAAAGAATGGCAATATGGTAGAGTTACTGCCGGAAAATCCTGATTTTCAGCCAATCGTCGTCGACCTGCGTCAGCAGACCCTGACCATTGAGGGGCTTGCAGTCGGCGTTATCCGTAACGGCAACTGGCTGTAAATATCGATACGAACGAATAATGCGCGTTGCGCCCGCAGCGCGTGCTCACTGAATACGCAAAACGGGCCCAATAGATTTCGCGTTGCGGCAAGGCCCTGCTCAACATATCCATCCCAGCTGCCGTTATGATGCTATGACAAGGCCGGTGACGTAGTGATGTAACGGAAGCCGGTTAGTCCTATTGACACATTTCATTACTTAAGCTGAATTCTGTCTATTTTATTGATTTTCATTTCTTTTTCCCGCTACTTTCCCCGCCGCCGAGTATGTTTACTATCGCAACGCTATTCCTCTACTACAATTATCTCTGTGTCAGGTTTTTTCCCAGATAATTATCTACCTAAAAGCCGAAAGATGAAGTTAACAAGCTGTTTAACCCCGAGTAGAGGATACATTTTATGAATAAACACGAAGCCGGCGGTAACTGGAAGCAGTTTAAAGGTAAAGTTAAAGAGCAATGGGGCAAACTGACCGATGACGACCTGACGGTCGTTGAAGGTAAGCGCGATCAGCTAGTGGGCAAGATTCAGGAACGTTATGGCTATGAAAAGGATCGGGCCGAGAAAGAGCTAAGCGACTGGGAATCCGGTCACGACCACCGCTGGTAACCAGCGGCTGTTAACGCGCAAAAAGCTCCCGATTGCGGCACAAGGAGAGTGCCTCCAGCTCGCGTCTTAGTCTGTCAGACTTCGCCTATCGTCCGCGTTTTTTCGTCTGCACGCTGTGATCGTGATGGCAGGCACCCTGATGCGTGCAGGTTTCAATTTCTTCGCACGGCCGGCAAAAACCATGCGCTTCAATCACGCTGTGGCCCAGGGTAAAACCTGATTTGAGGGCCAGCGATTTCAGAATATCTTCCACCCCCTCTGCAGGTTGTTCCGTGACCTGACCACAACGATCGCATATTAGCATCGCCGACGTATGGGAAGGCTGCTCGAAGTGATGGCAGACCACGTAACTGTTGGTCGACTCTACGCGATGTATAAAGCCCTGCTCCAGCAGGAAGTCCAGGGCGCGATAGACGGTGGGAGGCTTCGCCTGAGGCTCGGAAACGCGCAATAAATCCAGCAAATCGTAAGCGCTGATCGCCCCGTTATGTTGGCTCATCAGACGCAGAACCTCGAGACGCTGGGGCGTCAGGCGCACGCTGCGTTGTTGACAAATAATTTCCGCCTGCGTCAGAATTTTTTCAGCGCTGGTCATATTTCTAGTTCCTCATCAGGCCAGAATCAGGATGTTATTTTATCACACCTGTCATAAAACGCCGAGTTTGCTATTCATCAGGGCCAAACTGATCCGTTTTGCAATACGGTCAACCCGAAAATGTTTTCCGGCAGATCGCGGTTTAATCAACTGAATTTAATGATGTTATGTGATTTTTCTTAGTGCTATTTTAAGTTGTGTCATTGATTTAATATGCCAAAACGTATTTACATACCCTGATTATCTTGATATTTCTTGACACAGGGTCTGGAAATGATTGGCACTAAAAAGGTTACCTGGAGCTTAACGGTAAGCTTTATAGCAGATTATTAAAAAGAACAATGAACTAATCAGCCCACTCATATTCACTTAATTCACAGCAATGAATTGTCGCCTTTATGTCCATTATCACGGCTTAAAAGCCTTGTGCATATTTGGCATACGCGTTTTCATTTCTAAAGTGGGTTAAGATAAGATGATCAACAAATTCAATAAATTATTTTGGTTTTCACCACCAGTAGTGTTACCTGCTCTCTTATTTGTTTCGCCGGGCGCGATGGCGGCCGGTCACTATTATGATGCCCGCAATGATGCAATGGGTGGAACTGGCGTGGCTTCTTCTACCTATGGTTCTGCGGTGTTGGCTAACCCGGCGCTCATGACCAAATCACAACCGCAGGACGAAATCAGTATTATTCTGCCTGCGGTTGGCGCGCAGATAAGTGATAAAGACAAACTGGTTGATAAGGTCGACGACATTGCGGATACCGTCGATCGTTACAAAAGCATGCTGGATAACTTCACCTTTGCAGATATTCCTCGTCTGCGCGCCGCCAGCGGCGACCTCGCTAACCGGCTGCGTGATATCCGTGGCGATAAGGCCTGGGGCCAGGCCGGTGCTGCGCTCGCGGTTACGGTTCCCAACGACAGGCTGCCGTTTGCCTTTGTGACTAAAGCCTATGGCACCGCCTATGGCACCAGCAATATTAGCCAGCACGATATCGACCTGCTACAGGGCATTGCCAACGCGACGGCATTTCCCTCTTTCCAGGATAAGCTGACTTCCACCGGGCTGGGGCGCGCCGCAATCGTTTATGATTTTGGTATCGCGATGGCACATGAGTTCGATATTGGCGGCCATCCGTTTTCATTTGGCGTGACGCCGAAGCTACAAAAAACCACGTTGTACAATTACAGCGCTTCGGTTTATAGCTATAAAAGATCGGATCTGACCAACGACAAATATAAAAACACCCATACCGATTTTAACCTCGATCTTGGCGCAGCGACCGATCTGGGTGACAACTGGACGTTGGGCCTGAGTGGACAGAACCTGATTGCGCACAACCTTGATACCAAAGAGGTCAACGGCTATCGGGATACTTACCAGATCCGTCCACTGGTGACCTCCGGTGTTTCCTTCCATACTGAACGTCTAACTACCGCTCTGGATATTGACTTGACGCCCACTAAACGTTTCAAAATCCAGCAGGACAGCCAGTATGCCGGTATTGGTGCCGAGTACCGCCTGCTGGAATGGTTACAGCTACGCGGCGGTTACCGCGCTGATATGAAGTCAAATGACACCAACGTGTTTACCGGCGGCGTCGGGATTTCACCGTATAAGAAAGTGCATCTTGACCTGGCAGGAATGGTAGGAAAAGACAAGACCTGGGGAGCGGTCGCCCAGCTGAACTTCACTTTCTAACGAGCGTTGTGACCGGGAGGGGGAAGCTCCTTCCGGCGCTATATCCGCGCTTCCCGCCGTGTTATCATTGAGCGCAATATCGTCATACCTCTTCTGATTACAGAGTTAGCGCATTTGATAACCGAAAAATTACCCGCATACCGCTTCTCCATTGCCCCGATGCTCGACTGGACCGACCGCCACTGTCGCTACTTCCATCGTCAGTTAACGCGGCAAACGTTGCTTTATACCGAAATGGTGACCACCGGGGCCATTATTCACGGCAAAGGTGATTATCTGGCATTTAGTCGCGAAGAACAGCCCGTTGCTCTCCAGCTGGGTGGCAGCGATCCGGCTGCGTTGGCGCAGTGTGCCAAACTGGCGGAGCAGCGTGGCTATCAGGAAATCAACCTCAACGTTGGCTGCCCGTCAGACCGCGTCCAGAACGGCCGCTTCGGCGCTTGTCTGATGGGTGAAGCACGGCTGGTGGCGGATGGCATAAAAGCGATGCGCGATGTGACGTCGTTACCGGTGACGGTGAAAACCCGCATTGGTATTGATGACCAGGACAGCTACGCGTTTCTCTGTGACTTTATCCGCACGGTGTCGGAGCAGGGCGGCTGTGAGATGTTTATTATCCACGCCCGAAAAGCCTGGCTTTCCGGTCTCAGCCCGAAAGAGAACCGTGAGATACCGCCGCTGGACTACCCGCGCGTGTACCAGCTGAAGCGCGATTTCCCGCATCTGACCCTGTCCCTTAATGGTGGCGTGAAGACCCTGGAGGAAGCAAAGGTCCACTTACAGCATCTGGACGGCGTGATGATGGGGCGTGAGGCCTACCAAAATCCGGGCCTGCTGGCACAGGTCGATCGCGAACTGTTTGGCTGTACGCTACCAGATACCGATCCGGTGGCGGTGGTGCGCTCGATGTATCCTTACATTGAGCGTGAACTGGCTAAGGGGACGTATCTTGGTCATGTTACCCGACATATGCTCGGCCTGTTCCAGGGGGTTCCCGGTGCGCGCCAGTGGCGTCGCTATCTCAGTGAAAACGCTCATAAAGCCGGTGCGGGGGTTGAGGTCGTGGAAAAGGCCCTGTCTCTGGTGGCGGATAAAGTGACTGCCGAAGGCTGATATCGTCAAAAGCTGACCATATAGTAATGAAACTCACCAGGTTTATGGCATATCTGGTGATCCCTTCCCTTATTAATCAACACGTTAAAATCCCACATAACTGGCACGCTTCTTGTAATAACTCTTACAGAGTCTTTTTATGGAGCGTAGGGTTATGTCAGAGATCTTATTTGTCGTTGGCTTCTTTATCATGCTGTTGATGACCGGCATTTCGCTGCTGGGCATTATTGCGGCGCTGCTGGTGGCCACGCTGGTGATGTTTATCGGCGGTTTCTTTGCGATTGTTATTAAATTGTTGCCATGGCTTGCGATGGCGGTAGCGGCCGTCTGGCTTTATCGCACTTTTTGCAAGCCGCATACGCAAGGTAAAAAAGGGTTATATTGATGATATCAAGGCGTTGCTCGCATTTTCTTTGGCGTTATGCGGCCCTGATCACATCATGACAAATTGCTGGCGCGATTTCGTTCCCAGAACATTTTGTTTACTTCTAAATTCTGGCAGGATGTTTTCGCTGAATCAAAACGTATTCATAGCCACTGTCCCTACAATCAGTGTAAAAAAAGAAAAAAACATCAGGGCTTCCGAACGGAGGCCCTGATGTTTTCTGGCTTATGGGATCAGCAGACTGGAACCCTGGGTGCCGCGGCCTTCCAGCATCTGGTGTGCCCGCTGCGCTTCCGCCAGCGCAAACTTCTGCGCAGCGGGGACGTCGACCTTAATTGCTCCACTGGCTATCAGCGAGAACAGTTCATTGCTGGCCTGCGTCAGCGCCTCACGCGTGGTGATATAGCCGTTCAACGACGGGCGGGTGACGTACAGCGATCCTTTCTGATTCAGTATGCCGAGGTTGACGCCGGTCACCGGGCCGGACGAGTTGCCGAAGCTGACCATCAACCCGCGCCGTTGCAGACAGTCAAGCGAGGCTTCCCAGGTGTCTTTTCCTACCGAGTCGTACACGACGCGCAGCTTTTTGCCCTGGGTCAGCGCACTGACGCGCTCGGCAATATTCTCTTCGCGGTAGTTGATGGTGGCCCAGGCCCCTGCGTTTTCAGCCTGGCGGGCTTTTTCCACCGAGCCCACCGTGCCAATCAGATGCGCGCCGAGCGCCTTTGCCCACTGGCAGGCGATCAGGCCAACGCCACCGGCAGCGGCGTGAAACAGGAATATCTCATCCGGCTTCACGACATAGGTCTGACGCAGCAAATAGTGCACCGTCAGCCCCTTGAGGAAAGAGGCGGCCGCCTGTTCGAATGAGATGGCATCCGGCAGCAATGCCAGCTTATCCACCGGCACGTTATGCACCTCGGCGTAAGCCCCAAGCGGTGACTGTGCGTACACCACGCGGTCACCGGGCTTTACCGCGCTAACGCCCGCGCCAACCCGCAGCACCACACCAGCCGCTTCCGTTCCCAGTCCGGCAGGCAGCGCCGCCGGGTACAGCCCGCTGCGCACGTAGGTATCGATATAGTTGATGCCAATCGCTTTATTCCCGACCTGCACTTCACCAGGGGCCGGATCGACAGGGTCGAAATTCACCAGCTGCATCACTTCGGGTGCGCCGTGCTGGCTGATTTGAATACGTTTTGCCATCTTCACTCCTGAGATTACGCCGCAATGCGAAGGAGGACGCCAGCCCTGCAAACGGGTATACTTGCGCGTCCCCCCACAAGATTTTTGGTATCACATCACTATGGCAGGAAATAAACCCACCAACAAATCCTACGAAAACCGCGAGCCGCGTGACCGTCAGATGGAAGGTCTCAAGCTGCCTCCGCATTCGCTGGAAGCAGAGCAGTCGGTGTTGGGCGGTTTAATGCTGGATAACGAACGCTGGGATAACGTCTCGGAGCGCGTAGTGGCGAAGGACTTCTTCAGCCGCCCGCACCGGATGATCTTCGCGGAAATGCAGCGCCTGCTGGAACAGAGTAAACCGATCGATCTGATCACCCTGTCCGAATCGATGGAAACCAAAGGTGAACTGAGCCAGGTTGGCGGTTTCGCTTACCTGGCCGAGCTGTCAAAAAATACGCCAAGTGCGGCCAACATCGGTGCTTATGCGGATATCGTGCGTGAACGTGCGGTCGTGCGTGAGATGATCGCCGTGGCAAACGAGATCGCCGATGCCGGCTACGATCCGCAGGGGCGCAGCAGCGAAGATCTGCTCGATCTGGCGGAAACTCGCGTATTCCAGATTGCCGAAACCCGTGCCAATAAAGATGAAGGGCCGAAAAGCGTCGATCAGATCCTCGAAGCCACTATCGCGCGTATTGAGGTGCTGTACCAGACGCCACAAGATGGCGTTACCGGAGTGGATACCGGCTATCAGGATCTGAATAAGAAAACCGCCGGTCTGCAGCGTTCGGACCTGATTATTGTCGCCGCCCGTCCGTCGATGGGTAAAACCACTTTCGCCATGAACCTGTGCGAAAATGCGGCGATGCTTCAGGACAAACCTGTGCTGATCTTCAGCCTGGAGATGCCCGGCGAGCAGCTGATGATGCGTATGCTGGCGTCGCTGTCGCGCGTCGATCAGACCCGTATCCGTACCGGCCAGCTTGACGACGAGGACTGGGCGCGTATCTCCAGCACCATGGGTATCCTGCTGGAGAAGAAGAACATGTTTATTGATGACTCTTCCGGCCTGACGCCGACCGACGTGCGTTCGCGTGCGCGCCGTGTTTTCCGCGAGCACGGTGGGCTTAGTCTGATTATGATCGACTACCTGCAGCTGATGCGCGTTCCGGCGCTTTCCGATAATCGTACGCTGGAAATTGCCGAGATCTCGCGCTCGCTCAAGGCGCTGGCGAAAGAACTCCAGGTGCCGGTGGTGGCGCTGTCGCAGCTTAACCGCTCGCTGGAACAACGTGCCAATAAACGTCCAATTAACTCGGATCTGCGTGAGTCCGGCTCCATTGAGCAGGATGCTGACCTCATCATGTTTATCTACCGAGACGAGGTTTATGAAGAAAACAGTGAACAGAAGGGGGTGGCAGAGATCATCCTCGGTAAGCAGCGTAATGGCCCGATCGGCACCGTGCGCCTGAAATTCAACGGCCAGCATTCGCGTTTTGATAATTACGCCGGCCCGCAGTACGACGACGAATAAACCTCTGCATGTGGGTTGACCGCAAAGGGCAGGTCGACCCGCTACGATGCTCCCTCCCGCTGGGCAAGCCATGTATCTCCGCGCCCGATAGTCAGCAATCAGTATTGGACAAGCGGATAAAAAAAGCGTTTATCTTTCATCAACAGGTACTCTCCGACCGGGGTGAATTGACGATGACACAGATTGATAACTTCGACCTTAAATTACTGACATTACTTGAGGGAAATGGACGCCTGACCAATCAGGAACTGAGCGATATCGTCGGGCTGTCCGCTTCGCAGTGTTCGCGCCGTCGCATTAACCTGGAACAGGCTGGCCTGATCCTCGGCTACCATGCGCGGCTGTCGCCGGATGCGGTAGGGCTGGGAATGATTGGGCTGATCGAAGTTCGCCTGATCAACCACACGGCGGAATACGTTGACAGCTTTCACCGCATGGTGGCGGAGCAGCCGGCAATTGTCGACGCTTATAAAACCACGGGCGATGCCGACTATTTGCTGAAAGTGGCGGTGGCTGATTTGGCTGGGCTGAGCGCTTTGATCAGCCAGCTGGTCGCCGGACATCAAAGCGTTGCGCATGTGAAAACCTCGGTCGTGCTCAACCGTCTGAAAGAGAATGGGCTGATGTCCGTCAGTGGGGCGCTGCTGCGCTGAACGGGTGCAGGGTACGCCCCCGTTTTGTGCTGGATGGGGTCGTCGATGCGGGAATTGTGCATCGGGTAAGGCTCTTCTGCGTGTCATGATGGAGTAATGCTAAAAACGCGCACAAAATGAGTCGATAAAGTGCCTTTTACTCAATGAGTTACTGTTATCACGTCTTTACGTCGCCGTGATCCCCGATGATTTGGTGCGATTTTTGCTGATCCAATTGAAATACACTCAATAGTTTCCAGAAATCAGCGAAGACCTCTGTGCTACAAAATGGAGGGAAACGACATAAACCAACCGGGGATCAACATTATGGACAACACATTACAACCGCTAAAAATTCCCCATACGCATCTTGAAGATGTGCTGGCGATCTTTTTTGGCACGCTACTGGTGTCATTCGGTATTACGTTGCTGAAACAGGCTGGCGCGCTCACTGGAGGCACAGCAGGCATCGCTTTTCTGATGGGGTATCTGGGCAAAATCCCATTCGGCCTCGCTTTTTTCCTGATCAACCTTCCATTCTACTGGCTGGCGATCGGGCGAATGGGCATGGCCTTCACGCTGAAAACGTTCTCTGCCGTGGCGCTGGTATCCTTGTTCACTCAACTGCACCCGCTATTTATTCATTTTTCCGATCTGGATCCTTTTTATGCGACACTTTTCGGAAATGTCATGATGGGTATTGGGTTTATAGTGTTATTCCGCCATCAGGCCAGTCTTGGTGGCATCAATATTCTGGCGTTATGGCTTCAGGATCGTTACGGTATTCGCGCCGGTCAACTGCAAATGGCGGTGGATATCTGTGTGGTGCTGGCATCCCTGTTCGCCGTATCGCATGAGATGCTGGCGGCGTCTATTGCCGGTGCCGTGGTGCTCAACCTGATTATTGCCATGAACCACAGGCCCGGACGCTACTTCGTCTAGCCCGGCAGGTTAAAGCACGATGTCGTGCTGGTTTCGTCTATATCACTAAATTATTCAATGGAGACTTGCACCGTGTTTCAAAATGTTGATGCCTATGCTGGCGATCCCATCCTCTCCCTGATGGAGACTTTTAAGCAGGACAGCCGTACGCACAAGGTCAATCTGAGCATCGGACTGTATTACGACCAACATGGTGCGATCCCCCAAATGCAGGCCGTAGCCGCTGCTGAAGCGCTGATTAACGCACAGCCGCCTGGCGCCTCGCTCTATCTGCCGATGGAAGGCCTGCCGTCTTACCGCAGTGCGGTAGCGCCGTTGTTGTTTGGTGCAGAGCACCCACAGCTGAAAGCCGGGCATATCACCACTATTCAGACGCTGGGCGGCTCCGGGGCGCTGAAAGTGGGCGCTGACTTCCTTAAAAGCTACTTTCCCCATTCCCAGGTGTGGGTTAGCGACCCGACCTGGGAAAACCACGTGGCGATCTTCGCCGGTGCCGGTTTCACCGTAAACACCTACCCGTGGTATGACGCCAGTACCCAGGGCGTAAAGTTTGATGCGCTGCTGGAAAAACTGAACGGCCTGCCGCGGCAAAGTATCGTGCTGCTGCATCCGTGCTGCCATAACCCGACCGGAGCCGATCTGACTAACGCCCAGTGGGACGAAGTGACGGCAGTATTGAAAGCCCGCGAGCTGATCCCATTCCTCGACATCGCCTACCAGGGCTTTGGTGCCGGTATGGAGGAGGATGCTTACGCCATCCGGGCAATCGCCACGGCGGGTCTGCCTGCGCTGGTCAGCAACTCATTTTCTAAAATTTTCTCGCTCTATGGTGAGCGCGTTGGCGCTCTGTCCGTGGTATGTCATGACGACGACGAAGCCGCGCGCGTGCTGGGGCAGCTGAAAGCAACCGTGCGCCGTAACTACTCCAGCCCGCCAAACTTTGGGGCGCAGGTGGTGTCCTGCGTGCTGAATAATCCCGAACTGAAAGCCAGCTGGCTGGCCGAAGTAGAGGGAATGCGTGCGCGTATTCTGGATATGCGGCACGTGCTGGTGGATGCGCTAAGCCAGGCCGTGCCGGGGAAAAACTTTGAGTACCTGCTGAAGCAGCGCGGTATGTTCAGTTACACCGGGCTTAGTCCGACGCAGGTCGATCGTCTGCGTGAGGAGTTTGCCATTTATCTGATTGCAAGTGGCCGAGTATGCATGGCGGGGCTTAACCGCAACAATGTTTATCAAGTGGCGGAGGCGTTCGCTGCCGTAATGTAATGGCCTCTGGCCGGGGTGACCCGGCCAGCATTGACCTCATTTTATCTTTTCAGGTTTACCTTTTCGCCACTTGCTGCACACTGAAAGAAACGATTACGTTCAGGAGCAGCACAATGTGGTATCAGCAAACCCTTACCCTTAGCGCAAAACCGCGCGGTTTTCATTTGGTGACCGACGAAATTCTTGGTGAGCTGCGGCGCCTGGCTGACGTTCAGACTGGCCTTCTGCACCTGCTGCTGCAACATACTTCTGCTTCACTGACATTGAATGAAAACTGTGATCCCACGGTACGCGGCGATATGGAGCAGCATTTTCTGCGCACGGTGCCGGAAAACGCGCCGTATCAGCATGATTATGAAGGGGCGGATGATATGCCTGCGCATATTAAATCTTCACTGTTGGGCACTTCGCTGATGCTGCCGGTCAGCCGTGGCCGCCTGCTGCTGGGGACCTGGCAGGGCATCTGGCTGGGCGAGCACCGCATCCACGGCGGTGACAGGCGCATTGTTGCCACGCTACAGGGGGATGATTAATCAGGAAGGACTGAGCGACTGACGGCAGGCGCAGCGCTAAATGAATGCGCTGGCCAAAATTAAAGCGGGAGAGCCGTTTTACCCGACCCTCCCGTGTTTTGTCTTTTTATCGATAACGGGGCGCGTTGTGGCGAAATTCGCCGCTATAAAGCGCTCACTGCAAAGGCGTTATAATGTAAGCATAAGACCTAAATGTACCACTGATTATGAACCGTTTATGGCAGCTCGATTCCTCTCCTTGGTCACTGTGTCAAGATAATACTTATTTGTTCCGACTCCTTTCCCAGTCCAGTTATGAGGGTCAACCATCCAATATTCAAAGTTTTCACCGTTATAGTTCACTTTCGCCCCGATGAAATAACTACCATCGTGACCTTTCCAGCATTCTCGGGCAATCTGTTTGGTACCAAAATTAACGGACAGGTCTGAATAGATATTGCGTTGGGTGAGTGGGAATTGGCCGTTGCGATAATGGCCATTTTGCTCTCCGTCCGTCAGCCCGGTAATAGTCATCGGTGATATTAATGTCTTACCGTTAAAATTCACCTGACCCCCATCAACAATGGCATCAATCCAGTGTTCTTTCCCGGCTGGCCCTGCGATTTCACGGCATGTTGATTCGTTACCGTTGTCTGAACGAATTAAAGCTTTAGACCTCACGGTGAATGTTTCCCAAATCTTGTTTGGTGGCAGGTTCTTAACATTTATTCCTGGAGATTTTTCGCTGTTGGTCAGTTTATCAAACCCTTGTGCAACTAGCTCTACATGCAGACTTTCATTCCAGAACCGAGGTTTCGGCTCGAATGTGGTCGTCACAGTTCCCGCAGGAGAATCTACTAATTTCTGTGCAAGAGCCTTTCCGCTACTGTCTTTCAGATAGATGGCGACGAATTTGGCCTTGCTCAATTCATCCGAACTCTCTGTACTCCAGGTGACAGAAAACTTGTCATCGGTAAATACAGGCGTCCAAACTCCCTTATCTGCCATCACACCTTTGCTGATATAGGTGACCTTCCCTATGCTGACGGAGGGCTTGCTGTAAATCCACATATCATAATAATTTGAACTTGCAGAATAATAGTCATTAGCAGTAATGCTGAGCGTTAATCGGGTCTTACCCTTACTGACTTTACCCTGCACGATCCCTGAGCTGGATATATCGAGCACTTTCTTATCGGCAGACTCCCATGTGAAAATGGCATCGGACGGGAGCGCATTTTCGGGTAATTGCAGCGTGAACTCCTCTTCATCCGTTGTTTTGATGACAGCCGCTTTAAAGCTGACATCGACCGTTCTTTTATCCAGCTGGTAGGCCACTTCAACAGAGGCGGGCTTAAACTGGTCGGTCTCCGGTGTACTTACCGTTAAGCGGGTGCTGCCGGGTTTAACGGCCTGCAATTCTCCATTACCTGCCACCGTCACGATCCCGGTGTTTTCACTGGTATAGGTTGCTGTCAGGCTATTTTCCGCGTCGATATTGCCGAATTTAGACGCGATACTCCAGACCTTACCGTCGGCCCATTCGGCCGTAATCGGTTCGCCATCCCCTGCTTGCAGCTGTGGGTCCGCTTTGTCAATCTTCAGCTGATAGCTTGCCTCCGCCGGATCGTACTGGTCATTCCCTGATGTTTTCACCGTGATGGTCGTTTGGCCCGATTTCAGTAAAGTCACCTTACCGACTTCATTCACCGTTGCTACGCTGTTATCTGAACTTGACCACTGCTGTTCAACCCCTTCAGGCACGCCACTCACCGCCTGCGAGTCACTGAAATTTTTGGTCCAGGTTACGTTGTGCTGTGCAGTGGCAAAGCCCAGTTCCGGTGTGGTGGTTCCGCCGGTTATCGTTAACAGCGTTTTGAGCTGACCGAAAGGTTTACCGTTGACCGTGACTGACAGTATGGCCTTGCCCGCTTTGCTGGCGGTGACCGTCATACCGTAGTTGCCGGGCTTGTTCGCGATTTCCTCGCCGTTACTGATGGTGACCAGGCTGTTATCGCTTACGCCGCGCACCGTGTTACCGGACAGCGTATTGCCATTTTTATCTCGTAAGATCAGCGTCAGCATTGCAGGCTCTTTCACGGCCTCGATAACGGCGGGTGTCAGGATAAGTTCAGAACGGCTTTCATCAGGAACGCCCGCTCTGAACTCGACGTCCGGCGCGGAATACTTGCCTGAAGGTAAGATAAGACTGACTTTTGCCGTACCGGGCTGTGCGCGCGTCAGGGTCACAGCGACAGTGCCGGTTTCGTCACTGCTGCTGGTCTGCGCACCTAAGGTGCTGCCCTCATTGGCGATCCAGTCCACCGGGATACCGGCACCCTGCGGGTTGCCCTGCTTATCCGTCAACACGGCGCTATAGGTCACCGTGTCTCCTGCAACGGCAGAAGTCGGCGTGGCGCTGATGGCATCTTTAACCACGATCGTATTATCGTTCGCCGTCAGTTCCACGCTAATGGGCGCAAAACGAACGTTGCGCGCCGTAGGGATCAGGGTGAAGGATTCAGGCAGCGTGCCGGCGGTCAGCGTGGCTACATATTCCCCGGCTGCACTACGGCTGAATGCGGTTATTGTGGTGCTGCCAGCGGTACGAAGTTTTGCTTCACGCAGAACGCTGATCTCACTTTCCGCAATATCAACCGGTTTGCCATCGCGATCGTTAATCTTGAGGAGCAGCAGCTGCTGCGTTTTCCCGTCTGCCGGGAGCGTTATTTTTTCCGGAGTCACAGGGCTCATGCTGGCATCAATGGCCGCCTGCGCCACCGTCACCTGCGTGTCGGCCCCGGTAGAAACGTTCCCTTTTTTGTCTACCGCCACGCCGGTGATTGTCCAGGAGTTAGCCTCGCCGGGCTTATGTTCCGGCAGTATCACGCTCCAGGAACCCTCATTTTCGCGTACCAGTTTGCCCCCGGCAGCCAGCAGTGAAGATGCCGACCAATCGATGCGTTCCAGACCGTAACTGCTGTTAACCGATACGCCCAGCGACTTCCTTTCCCCGGCATAGCCGGTCACCCTGCCTACCGTATGCAGACGTATCACCTCTTTTTTTCGATATTGCAGCAGAATATGATTGTTGCGCTCTACCAGGTCGTAACGGCTTCCCGCCAGGCTGCGCATTGTGGCTACCGCCTGCGGATTTATCTGCTGCTGCCACGGCATGCCCAGCTGATAGCTGAAGTCGACGCCTAGCCGCTTGTCATTTTTCCCTGACGCTCCCTGGCGATGCTCAGCGTTTAGCGTCAACAGCGGGAACGGAGTGAAGTTCACGCCGGCCGTGATGGCGCGTGGATCCTGCTGCAGGTTTTCCTTGCCGAACAGAGCAACCCCTCTACCGTAATACTGCTCATAGGTTAGCTTGCCGCCCAGCTGGGGCAACGATGGCAACCAGGCCTGCGCTCGGATGTCCCAGCCGTTGGCCGGGCGCTCCTGATAGTCCTTGAAATCTGATGAGTTATTCCAGTCGCTTAGGCGCAAATAGCCGTTGGCGGACAGCTTCAGGAAATCGCGCCAGTACTCCATACCTATCCCCGTGCGGCTATGGGCGCGCGACAGATCGTAGTCACCGAAGATATTGCCACCAAGCATGTAAGAGGGTGCAAAATAACGCAGCCCGAATCCGAGGTTAACCTGGGTTCTGTCATCGGTACGGTGCAGGCTGCCCTGCGTGAAGATAAGGCTGTCTTTTTGCTCGTAAAGAGGGGCGAGTAGATCAAACTGAGAGTTCTTGAATGAGAAGTGCTCATCGGCATCCAACTGAACGCGAGCCGTGCCGAACTGGTTTAGCCATTGCTGGAGCTGCCCGCTGGCCTCGGCGGTGACCTCACCACGAGCCAGGGACAAAGCCGCGTCCCCATTTGGATTGTCTGACAGAAAGGCTCCCGCCCTGGAGGCCACATCAGCCATTTTCCTGGCTCCTGCATCGTCGCCCAGGGCTGACGCAGCGGATCCTTCCTGACCCCAAATTATTGCCGGCACATCGGGTTTATTGTCGAGCCTGGCTGCCGGCAAATTGGCTTTATTGTCGAGTCTGGCTGCCGGCACATCGGGTTCATCATCAAGCTTTATTGCCGGCACGTTCAGCTTATCGCCGGGCTGCAGGTTATCAAAGCCGTACGTGAAGGTACGCCGCTGGTTTAGCTTGCGCAGTGCTTCCGGGGTTAGGTGGAATTTTTTTGCCACCGACACGGAGGTTTCACCGGGAGACAAGATATATATCCGTGTCTTGGGGGGATGCTTCTTCGTCGTCTCGACAATATGGCGGTCAATGCCTCCTGCCATCGCTGGCGTAAACGCCATTGTCAATGGAAAAGCGGACTGCACGCCAATATTTACCCAGGCAAATAGCTTTATGCGTAGGGGGACGGGCTGCTGGTGTTTTATTTTCATAAATAGACTCCATAGAAAGGCCACCGTCAGATGGCAAGTAAATGCTGGCAGGCTTAATTAAATATTCAGGTAACCGTTTATCACTCGAAAGGTGAGGGTGTTTCAGGCTGGTATCAGCCAAATGATCTCACCCTATTTATTCTTCAGACGTAGCGATGGACGTATCTTTTTGACTAAGGTGTTAAATAAGCAAAAGTGATGTCTTTGAATACAAATCATCAGGGGTTTTTTAAGGGTTTTATCCGGGGGCAGGCTGAGAGCATTTAATTGACAACTACGCAGAAGGTGACTTAGCTTCCAGATAATATTATGGATATGAATAGATGCAGAGGGTATGTATAAGGAGTTACCCTCCACAAATAGCCAAGAAGGCATCAGGCATGTGATAGCCAACATTAACTCAGTAGTTTTATCAGGGCGATAGCATGAAGCTAATAATGACATTAGCGCATAAATAATGCAGAGGTGAAAAGAGAAATAGCCAGACGTTTTACACGTGAAGACAGGACCTGGCTTAAAACAGGTTTGATTTATTCTTGCATTATCCACTGCAAAAAGTGGGTCATCTTTTTCCCTAAAAAAAGCGTATCCGCTTATCATATGCTCCATCTCCTGGTAACGCTGTTATTATTATTTTATCCATATTATTCAAAGGCGACTCTATGAGTCAGTACGGCAAGAAGTATTCCCATGGTAGCAAAGATAAGTTCGCTATTAGCGTTGTCAGGTTCACCCTCATTCAATACATATCTAACGCGTCAGAAAATATCGTAGGCAGGTATCCATAATATTCACCGACGCAATTGTACATAAAATATAGAGTTGGTCAAAAACGATCAAAAGCCTAATATCAATAGGTTTCGACAATCATAATAATGTTTATTGATCGGAGTAAATATGCCTTTTTTTACCTGGTTTACAAAAAAACCTATTTTTTTCATGATGAAGTTAAAATATGCTGATATCTGTATCTCTATTAAAATACAACACCGCATTACGCGGAGAATATCTTGTGAAACAATTAATTACAATTAATGCGAGGAGGGAATTTAGAGGGATCGGTAAAAAACTGCGGTTTTCTGTTGATGGTTTAATTATATTTATTGAGTTCAAGAATTTTTTATCGCAGTTCATGCACGTTATCTTTTGTGGTCCGGGCAGGAAATGAAAAAAACGATGTGACGGAATATCATTCAGTCATCGTAAAGAATCCATTTATAAAAAAAATTCCATTACGGCTAAGGCTTCTGCTTTGTCGCCACGGCTCGTTATCTACGATCAAAGTCATGTTTACGCTGGCTATCCTGATATCACTATTACTTTGTCTATTATATCTGGATTTTTATCTATTTTTTTCGGGATGACATCGTGAGGATCGTAATGGCGATATTATACGTTAAAATTTGGCAAAATGCAGATCAGCCTTTTTACCATAATTAGGGTTAGGAAAAATTAATTCAGGGAAGCAAATACAGAGTGAAGAGGATATCAGTAAAGAGAAATGCTTTAGGTGCAGCGCAGTTTTCTGCGCTGCCGTGAGAGGATTACGCCCGCAGGGAATCGATATCGATCACGAAACGGTACTTCACGTCGCTTTTCAGCATACGTTCGTACGCATCGTTGACCTGGTCGATCTTTATCATCTCAATATCTGAGGTGATATTATGCTTCCCGCAGAAATCCAGCATCTCCTGGGTTTCTTTGATCCCGCCGATCAGTGAACCTGCTAAACTGCGGCGTTTGAAGACCAGGTTGAACACCTGTGGAGATGGATGGTCATGTTCAGGCACGCCAACCAGCGTCATGGTGCCATCGCGGCGCAGCAGGTTGATAAACGGGTTCAGGTCGTGCTGAGCGGCAACGGTATTCAAAATGAAGTCGAAGCTGTTGGTATGTTGCGCCATCTGGTCGGCATCTTTAGAGATCACCACTTCATCTGCCCCAAGGCGTTTACCGTCCTCGACTTTTGATGCTGATGTGGTGAACAGAACGACATGAGCGCCCATGGCATGTGCGATTTTCACGCCCATGTGTCCGAGACCACCCAGCCCCACGATGCCAACTTTTTTCCCCGGGCCAACACCCCAGTGGTGCAGCGGGGAAAAGGTTGTGATACCGGCACACAACAGCGGGGCAGCGCCAGCGGGATCGAGGTTTTCTGGAACGCGCAGTACAAAGTCTTCATGTACCACGACCTGGGTGGCATAGCCACCGAAGGTGACATCGCCGGTGGTGCGATCCTTGCCGTTATAGGTGCCGACAAAGCCTTCTTCACAATACTGTTCGAGGTCATCTTTACAGCTGTCGCAGGTACGACAGGAATCAACCATACAGCCTACACCCACAAGGTCACCGACCTTATACTTGTGACCATGGGCACCTACAGCCGTTACGCGGCCCACAATTTCATGGCCTGGTACCACCGGGAAGACGGTGTTGTGCCATTCGTCACGAGCCTGATGCAGGTCCGAGTGGCAGACGCCGCAATACAGTACTTCAATCTGTACGTCATGTTCGCGCAGTTCTCGGGGCTGGTAGTCAAAAGGAGCCAGCGGAGATTTTGCGTCCTGGGCAGCGTAAGCATGCGTAATATTCATTGGTGTCTCCAGTTGTTGATGACAGGGCACGGCGGCCTTGATTGCGGGAGCCGATGGAGAAAAGCATCCTTTTCCACAACGTGGCAAAGAATAAGCATAGTCAGGGAATGGCGATCGGGGTATGTGCAAAACTCGCTAAGTCTTGCCTGATCCTGCAAGAATTTGTGGTTTATGTAAGAAAAGCGCTGCAAATAGCGGAAGAAACTCTTTACGTAAAAAGGCCGGGCGTTGCCCGGCCATAAAGCTCTGCACCGTACGAGATGTGTCCCGTCGCGTTATGATTACTTTTCTAGCAGTGGTTTCAAGAAGCGTGCAGTGTGTGAACGCTCACACTGTGCAACAGTCTCCGGCGTGCCGGATACCAGGATCTCACCGCCGCCGCTGCCCCCCTCTGGGCCGAGGTCAACAATCCAGTCGGCGGTTTTGATCACGTCAAGATTGTGCTCAATAACCACGATGGTGTTGCCCTGGTCGCGCAGCTGATGCAGCACCGTCAGCAGCTGCTGTATATCGGCAAAGTGCAGCCCGGTAGTGGGCTCATCCAGGATGTACAGCGTCTGGCCAGTGCCGCGTTTTGACAGCTCACGGGCCAGCTTAACGCGCTGTGCTTCACCGCCGGACAGCGTGGTTGCCGACTGGCCAAGACGAATATAAGACAGGCCAACATCCATCAGCGTTTGCAGCTTACGCGCCAGCGCCGGTACGGCGTCGAAGAACTCACGCGCTTCTTCAATGGTCATCTCCAGCACTTCGTGAATGCTTTTACCCTTGTACTTCACTTCCAGCGTTTCGCGGTTGTAACGCTTGCCCCTACACTGATCGCAGGGAACATAAACATCCGGCAGGAAGTGCATTTCTACCTTGATAACGCCGTCACCCTGACAGGCCTCACAACGACCGCCGCGCACGTTGAAGCTGAAACGACCCGGCGTATAGCCACGGGTTCGGGACTCTGGCACGCCAGCAAACAGCTCACGCACCGGAGTGAAAATACCGGTATAGGTCGCCGGGTTAGAGCGTGGCGTACGGCCAATCGGGCTTTGATCGATATCGATGACCTTATCGAAATGCTCCATGCCGCTAATGGCGCGATAAGGTGCGGCTTCCGCAATGGTCGCGCCGTTTAACTGACGCTGGGCAATCGGGAACAGGGTGTCATTGATCAGCGTAGACTTACCGGAACCCGACACGCCGGTAATACAGGTAAACAGTCCGACCGGCAGCGTCAGGGTCACATCCTTCAGGTTGTTGCCACTGGCACCGCTAAGCTTCAGCACCTTCGCCGGGTCGCCTTTTACACGCTGCTCGGGGATGGCAATGCCGCGCTTGCCGCTCAGGAACTGCCCGGTCAGCGATCCTTCGACCGCCATAATGTCGTCAACCGTTCCTTCGGCAACAATCTGGCCACCATGCACCCCGGCACCGGGACCGATATCAATAACGTGGTCAGCGGCGCGGATCGCATCTTCATCGTGCTCTACCACGATCACGGTATTGCCGAGATTGCGCAGGTGGACAAGGGTTTCCAGCAGACGCTCGTTGTCGCGCTGATGCAGGCCAATGGAAGGCTCATCCAGCACGTACATCACGCCGACCAGACCTGCACCGATCTGACTGGCCAGACGAATGCGCTGCGCTTCACCGCCGGATAGTGTCTCCGCAGAGCGTGACATAGAGAGATAGTTAAGGCCCACGTTAACCAGGAATTTCAGCCGATCGCCGATCTCTTTCAGCACTTTTTCGGCGATTTTAGCGCGCTGACCGCTCAGCTTCATATTCTGGAAGAACGCCATCGCGTGGCCGATGCTCATGTCAGAGATGGTCGGCAGCGTGGTGTTCTCAACAAAAACATGACGTGCTTCACGGCGCAGGCGCGTGCCGTGACAGCTGGTACAGGAGCGGTTGCTGATGTATTTCGCCAGCTCTTCGCGCACCGCAGAGGATTCGGTCTCTTTGTAGCGGCGCTCCATATTGTGCAGTACACCTTCAAACGGATGACGGCGAACTGAAGTATCGCCACGATCGTTAACGTATTTGAATTCGATATTCTCTTTGCCCGATCCGAACAGAATCACCTTGCGCGTGCGGTCGTCAAGGCTGTTAAACGGTGCTTCGATATCGAATTCCAGGTGTTCGGCCAGCGAGCGTAGCATCTGGAAATAGTAGAAATTACGGCGATCCCAGCCGCGAATAGCGCCGCCAGACAGCGATAACTCAGGATTCTGCACCACGCGGTCGGGATCGAAATATTGCTGTACGCCCAGCCCGTCACAGGTTGGGCAGGCACCCGCCGGATTGTTAAAGGAGAACAGGCGCGGTTCCAGCTCGTTCATACTGTAACCACAGATCGGGCAGGCGAAGTTGGCCGAAAACAGCAGCTCTTCGATGCTGGCGTCGTCCATATCAGCAACCACGGCGCTGCCGCCGGAGAGTTCCAGCGCGGTTTCAAAGGATTCCGCCAGGCGCTGGGTCAGGTCGTCACGTACCTTGAAGCGATCCACCACCACTTCGATGGTATGTTTTTTCTGTAGCTCCAGCTTTGGCGGATCTGACAGATCGCACACCTCACCGTCGATCCGGGCGCGGATATAGCCCTGGCTGGCGAGATTTTCCAGCGTTTTGCTGTGCTCGCCTTTGCGGTCTTTTACGATAGGGGCCAGCAGCATCAGGCGGCGTCCTTCCGGCAGAGACAGGACGTTATCGACCATCTGGCTGACGGTTTGCGCCGCCAGCGTGACGTCGTGATCCGGACAGCGCGGTTCGCCAACGCGGGCAAACAGCAGGCGCAGATAATCGTGAATTTCGGTGATGGTTCCGACGGTGGAACGCGGGTTGTGTGAGGTGGATTTCTGCTCGATCGAAATCGCCGGTGACAGCCCTTCGATATGATCGACATCCGGCTTTTCCATCAGCGACAGGAACTGACGCGCATAGGCAGAAAGCGATTCCACGTAGCGGCGTTGTCCTTCGGCGTACAGCGTGTCAAACGCCAGCGAAGACTTGCCGGAACCCGACAGCCCGGTAACCACGATCAGCTTATCGCGCGGAATGGTCAGGTTAATGTTTTTCAAATTGTGGGTGCGGGCACCCCGTACTTCGATGTTATCCATTCACAATCCCCGGATTAGCACAAACCTCACCATGCCTGGCTGGCACGGCCAGAAAGAAACGAATTAGTATGGCACAAAAAAACCTGAATGGATAACCAGTGTTTTGATGAAGAATGCCATCTGCGTCGCCGTGGTGACGTAACGATAGGAAGCAATTTTCGAGGCATCTCCAAAATGTAGGATATCAGGGTATGCCATGTTAGAATTTTGCGCGTAGACTTAAGACAGAACACTTAACCGGAGACAGTAACATGGCCAGCAGAGGCGTTAACAAAGTAATTTTAGTCGGAAATCTGGGTCAGGATCCGGAAGTCCGCTACATGCCGAATGGCGGCGCCGTTGCCAACATCACTCTGGCCACATCCGAAAGCTGGCGTGACAAGCAGACCGGCGAAACCAAAGAGAAAACCGAGTGGCACCGCGTCGTCCTGTTCGGCAAACTGGCCGAGGTGGCTGGTGAGTATCTGCGTAAAGGCTCTCAGGTTTATATCGAAGGCGCTTTGCAGACGCGTAAATGGACAGACCAGGCCGGTGTAGAGAAATACACCACCGAAGTTGTGGTCAACGTGGGCGGCACTATGCAGATGCTGGGCGGACGTTCACAGGGCGGCGGCGCATCGGCCGGTGGTCAGAACGGCGGCAGCAATAACGGCTGGGGTCAGCCACAGCAGCCGCAGGGCGGCAATCAGTTTAGCGGCGGCGCGCAGCAGCAGGCACGTCCGCAGCAGCAGCCACAGCAGAACAACGCACCGGCTAATAATGAACCGCCGATCGACTTTGACGACGATATTCCGTTCTAAAAATACTCTGGTAGCTATTTTTAATCGTTTTATTAAAAGCCTCCGATTTGTCGGAGGCTTTTTTTTATTAAATAAAGTGCGGGTAATTTTAAGACTTAATTCTCATAAATGCCGTGATAAGTCTCATTATGAGTAGAGAGGATAATACCCAGCTCTGGCAGCGGTATTTTTCAACGGTGGAGATAAGCATCATTTTCTGGCGTGCGTCTTAGCCTATTCCGATTAATACAGTCAGGCGAGAAAAATCCCCTCTTATCATATTGTCCAATCCCAATAAAACCCTGTGCTGCTGCTCTTGTTGAAGTACAGGGCAGCATCGAATGATGCCCTTTTTCTGGCCGTTTTATAAAAATTATCCGGGTGCTTGCCTGTCTGTCCTGACCGGTAATAGCCGGAAAAAATTAATGGTCTTTCCTTCTTTGGTGATTTTTCAATTCCTTTACTAAGAATACAAAATAACTATTGTTATCTTGCTTTTTAATTTATCGGATGGATAATTATTGAAAATTACATTAAGTTTCGCTTGTGAAAACGGATTTTCAAATTGATAGCTGAACCACTACATCTATTACGGCGGACGATCGTTATTCCCGTCGTTAACGGCATTTTATTCATATTTTCTCCCCTGACCGTCGCCGCGATGATATCCGATAGTGATATTTTGCAGGATGCCGTCCTCGACACGCAGAAACCGCACCGTCAACAGACGCGCGAGCGTGCCTTGCTACAGCGAAATCTCCCGGAAAGTGATGCGCGACCGGCACGCCCTGAAATTGCATCGCCCGATTATCCTGTTCCAGAGCCTTCTTGCGTTACCATCACTACCCTGCGCCTGGAGGGGGATTCTGCCGCTCGTTTCCGGTGGGCGTTGGAGGCTGCCGAAGAGGAGAAAGGTCTTTGCCTGAACGGCGAACATATCTTGCAGATTATCAATAAGGTACAAAATGCCGTTCTCGCCAGAGGCTATGTTACCACCAGAGTGACCGCGCAGGAGCAGGACCTGACTGAAGGGATACTGACGTTGACCCTTCAGCCCGGTCGCATTGGCGATATCCAGTTTGAGGATGCCGTCTCCTGGCGTGCGCGGCTGTGGAATGCGATCCCGCTCTCGCCGGGTGAAATACTCAACCTGCGGGCGATTGAACAAGCTCTGGAGAATTTCAACCGCGTACCCAGCGCCACTGCCGATATTAAAATTGTGCCAGGCCAGCAGGAGGCGACCAGCGATCTGTACCTGAGCTGGAAAGAGGGCCGCCCGGTGCGGCTTAGCCTGGGGCTGGATGACAGCGGTTCAAAGAGCACCGGCCGTTATCTCGGCTCCACCACGCTGGCGGTTGATGCGCCCTTTGCGCAAAACGATCTTTTTTATGCCAACATCGGAAAGGATCTGTTGCAGCACAGCCCGTTCGGTAATCGTTCTCATACCCTGAACTACTTTTTCCCCGTTGGCTACTGGGGCTTTTCCGCCAACTACAACCACTACACCTATCACCAGAATATCGTCAACGCCGCCGAGGTGCTGACCTACCGGGGCAGGAGTGACAATGTGCAGCTCACTTTGTCACGTCTGCTGTTTCGTAATCAGCAGCACAAAACCACGTTCACTATGCGCGTATGGCGGCGTTATTCCACGAACGCAGTCAATGATATGGATATTGCCCAGCAGCGGCGGCGTACCGCGGGCTGGGAGCTGGGCCTGAGCCAGCGCAGCTACCTCGGTTCTGCTTCGCTGGAGGCCCGCTTCAACTGGCGTCGGGGCACTGCCGCCTTAGGCGCTCTCCGTGCGCCTGAAGAGGAGGTGCACAGCGGTAGCGCCCGTACCGGCATTGCGCTGGGCGATATTAGTCTGAATCAGCCCTTTGCCCTGAACCAGCAGCCCTGGCGTTATTTCACCAGCCTGCGCGGGCAGTGGAGCCTTTATGCACTGACGCCACAGGATCGCATGGCGATCGCCGGACGTTACACGGTACGTGGTTTTGACGGTGAGCAGATGCTGTCGGGTGAAATGGGAATACTCTGGCGTAACGAGCTGGCATGGGATGTGTTGGCTCGCGGGCACGAGATTTACGCCGCTGTCGATTACGGTCGCGTTGAGGGGGTGGGCACCCGCTATCTGGCCGGACATCAGCTGTTGGGCAGTGCGCTAGGCGTGCGCGGTGCGCTGTGGGGCCGCCTCCGCTACGAGCTGTTTGCCGGCACGCCATTGGCCAAGCCGCGGTCATTTCACACCTCATCTGCTGCCCTGGGCTTCAGCGTCAATATGGAAATGTAATGCTGGCGGCTTGTTCAAAGCCCGGCGCTTAACGCTGAAATAACAGCGAATTTTCAAGGATGAACATCATGAGTCAACCCCGTTATCGCCTTATCTTCAGCCGCGTTCGCGAAGAGCGGCGGGCTTCTGGCTGCATTTATCAAGAAAAACGGTACGCACTGCGCCCGTTGATGACGATCCGCAGTCTGCTAAGGCTGCTGGCGCTGTTTACCGGCCCGGCGGTGGCCGAGGGCATTGTGGCGGACGGCGCGGCGGCATCCGGCCAGCGCCCACAGGTTATCGCCACGCGTAATGGGGTGCCGCAGGTTAATATCACCGCCCCCAATCGGGCTGGCGTATCGCATAACCAGTACCGGCAGTTCGACGTCGGCCAGCAAGGGATTGTTCTTAATAACTCGGCGGTAACGGCTTCAACCAGGCTGGGCGGCATGGTGCAGGGCAATCCCAATCTCACTTCTACTGGGGCAAAAGTTATCCTCAATGAGGTTAACAACAATAATCCGAGCCAGCTGCGTGGTTTGATGGAGGTTGCAGGGAGCCGTGCGCAGGTGATTGTCGCCAATCCGGCGGGAATGGTGTGTAACGGCTGCGGCACCATTAATGCCGGGCGCATGACGCTGACAACCGGCAAGCCGCAGCTGAACGCCGACGGTGGTCTGGCGGGACATGCGGTTGAACGCGGCGTGGTGCGTATTGAGGGCGATGGGCTGAACGGCGATGCGCGGCATGACACCGAATATGTCGAGGTGCTGGCGCGAGCGGTGGAGGTCAACGCCGGGATCTGGGCCAAAAAAGAGCTTACCCTGGTGGCGGGCCGCAATCACATCAGTGCAGACGGGAAGCGGATTATCGTCCAGGAGACCGACGGCAAACCGCCGGATCTGGCGATAGATATGGGGCATATGGGCGGCATGTACAGCGGTCATATCCGTATGATTGGCACTGAAACCGGGGTGGGGGTACGCAACCAGGGAGGGCGTGTGCAGGCGGGCAAAACGCTAACCGTGGGCAGCGAAGGGAAACTCGTCTGGCAATCAGCAGTTAAGGACGGGGTGACCCAGGCAGGCGGTGACGTCAGCCTTGCCGCCAGAGACAATATTGAGTATCGCGGCAGGCTGCACGGCGGCGGCCGGCTTGCTGTCGAAAGCCGCACCGGTGAGCTGAAACAGTCCGGTACGCTGTCGGCGGCAGGCGAAGTGCGGCTGAAGGGCGAGCGCGCGATCCACAGTCACGGACACGTGCTGTCCGGCAGCAATGCTAAAGGGCAGCTGATACATGCGGCAAATTTGAGCCTGACCAGCGGGGGAACTGTCCGTGCTGGCGGCAACCTGTTGAGCCGCAAGGATGTGGATTTGGTCGGCAGACGGGTCGATATCAGTCAAAGCCAGCTGGTGGCCGACCGTGCCACGATTAGCGCGCGGTCGGGCGGCGTGGTGCTGCGCCAGGCGACGGTGAACAGCCGGGAATTCAGCATTAACACGACCGGTGATGTCGATGCGCAGCGCGCGCAGATCGCCGCCGGGCAGTGGAATATCAGTGCTACCAGTCTATTTAACCAGCAGGCCATCTGGTTTCATAACGGTGATGGAAAGAGCCGTTTCACCCTGAACGGCGCGTTAGATAATCGTAGCGCGGCGATCGGCAGCAACGGCGACATGGTGCTAGACGTTGGCAGTCTGAATAACCGGAATGGCAGCATTAGCGGTCGGTCAGCGCTGGATCTCACCGTTGGCGGCGATATTCATAACGCTCGCGGAGCGCTGCTGTCGGGAGATCGGTTGACAATAAACGCCGTGGGCGCCGTTGATAACGGCTCTGGCGTCATCAACGGCGGGCAGCTGCAAATCGTTACCCGGCGGCTCAATAATACGCAGGGAGAGCTGACGGGGCAGGGCGACCTGAACCTCTCCGCCCGTCAGAGGCTGGATAATACGCAAGGGCTGCTGGCTGCCGGTGAGGCCATGAGTATTCGCACCGAGGGCCAAGTCAATAATCGTGGCGGCACGATACAGGGAGGAAGGGTAGCGACGATAATCGCGCGGGCCGTAGATAATGAAGAAGGCAGGCTGCTGTCCGGCGAGCGGCTGATGCTGCAAGCCTCCGGGCCGGCAGATAATCATAGCGGCGCAATCAGTGGCGAAAGGCTGGAGCTAACCGCAAAGCGGCTGGATAATATGCTGGGCAAAATCATTGCGCTGCGAGGGCTGAATCTGTCATTGAAACAGGCGCTGGATAACACGAAGGGGCTGCTTGAGGCGGGTGAGGCGCTAGTGGTACGTACCGATGGTGACTGGGATAACCGTGGCGGAGCCGCGCAGGGCGGCAGGTGGGTCAATGCGGTTATCCGTCGCTTCAACAATGCCGGTGGCAGGCTGCAATCTGGTGGCGAACTTACCCTGAACAGTATGGGTGATGTCAGTAACCAGGGCGGGCGGATTGGCGCATTGCAGGATCTGAACTGGCAGGGCAGCACGGCCAGCAGGCTGGATAATGATGGCGGCTCGCTGCAAAGCGCAGGCGATCTCTCCTTACAGGGCGGGGGGATAAGCAACCGCCAGAGCGGCGTGGTGTTAAGCCAGCAGGCGCTTTCGCTGCGGTTGGCCGGCGACTGGGATAATCGGGGGGGAACGCTGAGCGGGAATGGACGTACCCGCGTGCGGGCCGCGGATCTGCATAACGCACAGGGCATCGTTAACGCGCTCGACAGCCTGGATATGGACTTCACCGGGAAGCTGGATAACGGCGGCGGCCGCATCTTCAGCAAACGCTCACAGAGCCTGCATGCGCAGCATATTTTTAATCCACGGGGACGCATTGGCAGTCAGGGGAGCTGGACCGCCGTCAGTGACGATTTCAACAATCGCGAGGGCCGCATCCAGAGCCAGCGCGATGCGGCGATCGCTGCAACCGTACTGGATAACGCCAACGGCGTCGTGCAGTCTGCTGGCGCTCTGCATCTTCGCATCATGTCAGACGCCGATAATCGCGGCGGAAAACTGAGCGCCACGGGACCGCTGAACCTGCAAGGCGCAACCGGGGAGAGCTTCAGCGGCAATCTCAATAACCGGGGTGGTCAGCTACTGTCCGGCGACAGGCTCACCGTGGCGGCCCAAGGGGCGGATAACCAGCAGGGCGGCCTGTTGTATAGCCAGAAGGCGATGCGGCTGGATTTTAAGCAGGAGCTGGACAATCGCCACGGCAGAGTGCAAAGCGGGGAAGGATTACAGCTTGACGCGCGGTCGTTGCACAACACCGCTGGTGTCCTGGACGGTCGACAGCAACTCAAGCTGAGCATTATTGAGTTGCTGAATAACGACGGTGGCGCGGTACGCAGCAACGGCGATCAGCAGATTGCCGCAGGGCAGGTGGCTAATCGTTTGGGCGTCTTCAGCAGCCACCGCGGGCTGAGCCTGGCGGCGGCACGGCTCGACAACGCTTTCGGCACGCTGAACAGCCAGGGTAGCGGTATTTATCGCGCCGGATGGCTAAATAATCATCAGGGTAAGGTACACAGCGGCGATACGCTGACGTTCGATGCGCCCTGGCTGAATAACCGGGCAGGCCAGCTGGTTTCTACCAGGATGCTCGCGCTCAACGCGGCACGGTTCGATAACCGCGGGCAGGGAACCCTCAGTAGTCAGGCCGGATTCGATATTCAGGCCGATCGGCTCGACAATGGTGACGGTGGCATCCTGTTTGGCACCACGCAGGGAGTCGTGACCGCGCGCGAAGTCGACAATAGCGCAGGCCGCCTGCAAAGCGCAGGTTCCCTGGCCCTCTCAGGGCTGACCACTCTCGATAACCGGCGGGGGCGCATTCTGGCCAACGATAATTTACGCATTAATACTGACACTTTGCGCGCCGTCCCAGCGCTGGTGGTGCTGAATCAGGCGGGGCTGGTGCAGAGTGGCGAAACGTTGAGCCTGAACACCCGCACGTTGGATAGCTCTGGCGGCACGTTGCACGGCCAGCACGCGTTGGATCTCGTCGTGCAGCAGGACACTCTGCACCGCGGCAGTGATAGGACGCTGGAAGCCCGCCGTCTGAAGAGACTGCCTGACGAATGGGATAGTGCCCATGACGTTGAAAAAAATAAAGATAAGTGGCAGCGCTACGACAACTATCTGCTTTCATGGGGATCGGTGGCCCGTGCCGGGATCAGTCACGGGGAGCCGACCACTCGCCAACTGACCTTGCGCGATAACGCCGCTGCGCAAAACGATCGCGATAGCACCCTGCTGGCGATCGATACCCGCGGCAGGCGTGTTCAGGTGCGGGTAAAGGATAGCAGCGGGGAGCTAAGGGATCTGTGGATCCATTATCTGGCGCTGAAGCCCGGTAAAAATGGGGATTACGCCATGACGTTCTATGAAACGCGCGGCTGGAAACAGAACGTCCCTACGCCGTATTACTCTACTTTCGGAGCGGAAACCATCGGCGTCACGCACGGTATTCAGGAAACGCGCAAGAGAGGAAAAGCGACCGGCCGCGGGCCTGAAGATGAGTAGGATTAAATCCTGTTGATTTCAGGGAGAGGCGGCGCTTTACGCGGGATGCAGGAGCGTGGCGGTGGATGCGGCCTGAACGGGTTATCGGCGCACATTACGGTAAACGGTTACGAAAAAAAGTCACAAAGTGAAGGGTGAGGGTAGATTAGCCGGCTAAATTCAATACAATCACAGGCGCACAGGAAAGCACGATTGATAAAGGAATGAAGACGTGAGTTATCCGGAGTGGTTTGCATGAAAAAGTGGTTGCTGATGCTGGTGACAGCGATCGTTGCCTTTGGGGCGACGGCGGCTGAGCATAATAACGATCCCCAGAGCACCAGCCTGGCCTTTTACAACTGGTATCTGACGGCGCTAAGTAAAGAAGAAAGTCCGATCGATGAACACGATCCGCTGTTAAATGAGTATGTCACGCAGCGGTTGCTGCAAAAAATTAACCTGCTGATTAAAAGCCCGGACGGCATGGACGACGACTACTTCCTGCAGGATCAGGACTACAGTGACGGATGGGTCAATAACGTCAGCGTCAGCCGTTTTACCTATAACGGTAAGCGGGCGGCAGGCGATGTCACGCTCGGTCGTGATCCCAGCGACAGGCAGCATCTGCTGGTTACGCTGGTTCACGAGCGCGATGGCTGGAAAATCGATGAAGTCCAGCCAGAATCCTCTGAGCGATAGCGGCCTTTAAACTAAACGCGTGAACTGCTGGCGCAAAACCTCCAGCAGTTCATAGCGGCGGCGATATTCTGCACGTTTTTTACTGGGGATCTCTTCGATTGTCTTCTGAGGGAACTCCAGCGGCAGTTGCCAAAGCTGGCGTGACACCTTTTCAGCGCTCAGCGACTGCCAGAATTCATCATAGCTGGCGAGAAATACGGCGCGCTTTTTGTAGCGGTAGCGGAGGCTGTAATAAGTGTGTCCGCAATTACTGACTGCCTGAATAGCCCCGATCCCCGACGCACGCGCCAGCAGTGAGATAACCTCCAGCAGCACTCGCTTAGGAAACAGCCCGTAGCAGGAACGGGTTGCCGTGCGGATCGTCTCGTGAGGCGTTTCGCTGTGTGCCCCCTGTATTCCACCGATAAGCAGCACCCGACGTCCGTCGCGCTCAAGAACCGAAAACGTCACGATTGCCAGCAGCGTGCCATCGCAACTGAGGGACATATTGACCTCACCTTCGCGTTCACATCGACCGTTACAGGCAAGAGTCACCTTGAAATGCTTATCGTCCTTAGCGCAAAAACTGACCAGCTCAGTTTGCTGCGGCGTCAGCATAGCCTTGCGTAGTGCGTTGCAGGAAAGCTGCTGCAAAAATGCGTAATGCTGTTGTAAAGCCTGCGCACGCTGGCGAGAGGATAACCCCAGATAAAGATAAGGCCGGTGTATTTTACCGGGCAGCGTGGCCTGAATATTCAGCGCATGACGCATTTCAGGCAGTACGGCCAGCTGATGAAGATGGCTTATGCTGGCACGAGGGAACGCCAGCGAGCGCAGCAAAAATTTGGCCCGATAAGTGGGGGAGCGCCATAGAGTGTCGGGAGTTATTCTTCCGGTAACCAGAGCTAAAAACAGCGTAAATCCGTTTTCGCCACAAGGGCTAATCAGTGTTTCTGACATGATATTTATTAAATTATTAAACTTTATAGAGGGGGAGGACTTTATTAGAACAGGGTCTTAATAAATGGTACCGCAATGTCCTTTAATCACCGCCCACCGCATGGGGTTCGTTGGCTTTTTGTTTAGTTTTGATATTTCGTGCTAGTTCTGGTGCCTGGAAATCGTTCGTTGTGCGTTGACCGTGTACTCAACCCTCGCGATCTTGTGGCGCGCAGCCTCTGCCTATGTCACCGGGCGCTATTTCCTCCCTGTTCTTTTCATCCACATGAGCTGATTTCTCATGCCACGTTGAAGGGGGGAAGATCTCTGCTTGTGCCCAACTCCCTGCGCAAATGCCATCTGTAAATCAAATTTGCGATGTAAATAGCGTCTTAAGAGATGGATACCGGTATCATCACCCCCGGCAATCAATAAGTGACATGACCATCAACATGCGCTCATGACAGGATTATCGACCTGAATAATAAGGATAGTTAATACGTATTTGGGCGCGATGGGGCTTATTGGTCACCAGGATCTTTGTGGCGTGCGGTATCAGCGGCGCATGGATTAACGGTCGAGGGGTGGCTTAATAACCATCTAGAAAAAATCCTCATGAGTGGGTGAAAACGCTCGCATTGTCATCGAACGATGGGTTGAGGCGAGGCAGCTGGCTGCACGTTTATCCCAATCAAAAAGATAAACGCGCACTGAAGCTGTTGATTTCTAGGAGGTGCAGTCAGGTCACGGAGACGGGTGATAAACCGTTCATTGGAAATTTTCCGCTACGAAGGGCGATCGTCAATGTTTAATCAGCCATAAGAATATTTTTATTTGATCCCTTTACATACCCACTTGTTGACATTGATACCACAATCAGTTTTCACCATTGTTAGGATAGTGATAAACACTGCGGCTGATATCCAGCAGGCGACAGCTGCGGCGCGTACCAATCTGATAGATATTCTGGAGAAAATTAACGGCCTGCCGTTTATCTTTAGTGGTGAAAAAGTGCCTAAGCACGCTTTGTAGCATCTCTTTGTCAGAGGAGAGAACACGTAGCTCACGTTCAATACTGTGCAGCTTCTCCTCCAGGTCCTTCATTTTTCGTCCATTTTCTGAAGAAAGTCCCGCATACTTTTTTTTCCAGCTATACAAAGTCGCCGCAGAAATTCCTAATGTGTCACAAATTTCTTTTACACTGCCGCCATTTTCCGAAGCTTTAATGGCGTTGGTGATTTGCTCTTCGGTATATCGTGACTTTCTCATAAATGTTATTACCTTTCTTAACAATGCGTGGGTAAGAATGACTATATTATTAAGTGGATCTGTTTTTTAAGATATTATCCAGACCTGAATAATCAGCTGATTAGGTCGTTACGCCTTACGTTAGGGGATTATGAGTAAAATAACATTATGGGATTCATCCTAAATTTTAAGAAATAGTTTTTAGGGGTTTTGATATTGTTGTCTTTTGCTATAACTTTCTCTCATATCCGCTCCTAAAGGAGGAATGATTAGGATAACTCCGGCAGGGGAGCTAAAAAAATGAGCTAATTTCAATGTTTGACTTACGGCTTATGTGAAAACTCTAAGTGACTATCATCACACGGGATTACCGCTGTTGATGAACATGAAATAATTATCGGTTCAAAAACAGTCTTCTTGGCGCTAAGTGGACGTTCCGTAAAATTTGTCTATCGGAATAAGAAAAGCTTTATTTAATCACTGTTCGTAAGAGCATCAGCCCCGTTAGTGATTACGTTGTTGGACCGGGAAGTTACGATGAGGCTTTAAAAAAAGACAATCTTCTTCAATAAAATACGGCACGATGCTGCATGGCGCGTGGGCGATAAGCAATTAAGTAGAACCCGATGCCGGCGCGATATTTCTAATCGATTTTTGGGTAGGCTTGTCGGCCCTGATATATTTAGGTTAGTCTCTGTTAGCGTGTTATTTTTCTCCTTCACACTGCCGCTGCCGTTATTTTAGGTGCTGACACGCTTCCCTGTAAAATAATGGGCGCGTCGTGAAAATGAGGAGCACTCTCAGTGATTGCCATCAGCTTATTGCCCTACCTGGTCCCGTGAAGGTAGGTTTATCAGATCTTCCGTCTGCTGCGCAGACCGTTACGTTCTGGCCTACCTCTGGCGATTTCCAGCATATTTTTTCTCTTTCCAGCGGAAAAGGGTACGGTTCTTTCTGACAGGGTCAGTTACGGCTTACGAACGGGAACGTCTTACCGCCGCGTGCACATTGGCTGCTTCGTAGATATTTATGACGTTGGGGGCACTGGATTGGCTATTAAAGACAAAAATGCCATAGGGTAAGGCCATACTGCATTTCAAGCGGGAAAAGATCGGGCATATCTGTGCGCGAAGATACCTTTTTTTACCTGGTTAGATCATTTATTTAAAAATGTTAGAAAATAGCCAATACGTACGCGGCTGGAAAAAGACGCCTCTCACTATTCACCTGAAATCTATTTCCGCGATAGCAAACCGCGAATGTCGGAATAACGTCATGTCGGTGGCGAGATGCCTGCCGCGGTGTCGGGAAATTTCGTTTTTTTTTCAACATATAGCGGTGTTTGGGCACGCACGACAGGTCATCTTTATAGCGATGAACAGGCGCGCAGCGGGAGTCTGAAGTCATGACAGCGCCGCGCTGCCGTACCGGTGCGCGTAGGTTCAGTTACAGGTCGGACTGGCTTTGCGATGCGGCTGCCGGGTGAGGCTGCTGACAGCGTAGTCACTACAGTCAAAATTCCAGCTGCTGCGCTGCAACCTCTGGCGACGCATGGTGTTACGGTAATCTGTTGGCGTTTGCGAAAATTGACGACGAAATACCCGTGAGAAGGTCTGCTGCGAATCGTAGCCATACTGCATGGCGATATCAAATACCGGACGGTGGCTCTGGCGCAGCGCTTCGGCGGCCAGGGTCAAACGGCGCTCGCGTATATATCCGCCCAGCGTCTGTTTTGTGACGGTGCGGAACATGCGCTGCAGATGCCATTTCGAGTAGCCCGATTTTGCCGCCACTTCATCAATCGACAGGTTTTTACCCAGATTGTTGTCGATCCAGTGGGTCAGGGTATTAATGATGTCGTCATGCATGCACTTTTCTCCCAGTCTGGTGAAAACGGACCGATCCTTCTCGCGGTCTCAATGGTCGGTGAGTATAATTCCTCAAGTTAACTTGAGGTAAAGTGCTAAATGAAAAAAAATATCCATAACCCCAATAAGCGCGAACTAACTCCGGGCGATGTAGCGCAGCGCTGTGGCGTGGCGGTTTCGGCGCTGCATTTCTATGAAAGCAAAGGACTAATTAGCAGCTATCGCAATGCGGGTAACCAGCGGCGCTACACTCGTGACGTACTGCGTCGCGTTGCGGTGATTAAAATTGCCCAGCGCATTGGCATTCCACTCGCCACCATCGGCGATAGCCTGATGCAGTATTCTCCCGGTAAACGGATGACCACCAGGGAGTGGGCGGTGCTGTCACAACAGTGGCGTGATGAGCTGGACAGGCGCATCGAAACGCTGACCCACCTTCGGGACGATCTCGACGGCTGCATCGGCTGCGGCTGCCTGTCGATGGAGGATTGCCCGCTGCGTAATCCTGACGACCGCCTGAGTGAACAGGGCACGGGGGCAATACTGCTGGATGTGAAAAGCGTCTGAACTCCTATACTGATGGTTTGATTACCGCGAGTAAGGAGTGATGATGATCACCGTGCACCATTTGAACAATTCACGTTCGCAGCGCGTGCTTTGGCTGCTGGAAGAGCTGGAAGTGCCGTATCAGATCAAGCGCTATCAGCGTGAGGCCAGCATGTTGGCCCCCGAAGCGCTAAAAAAAGTGCATCCGTTGGGAAAATCTCCCGTTATTACCGATGATCATCGCGTTGTTGCGGAGTCCGGGGCGATTCTGGAGTATCTGGAAGCACAATATGATCCTGAACATCGGCTAAAACTTTTTGACGACGAAGAGATCCTGCAATCACGTTACTGGCTGCACTATGCTGAAGGGTCATTAATGCCGCTGCTGGTGATGAAGCTGATCTTTAGCCGGATGGGCAAAGCGCCGGTACCGTGGCTGCTGCGGCCGATAGGCAGCGCCTTCGGTAAAGGGGTGCAGAAGGGCTATATCGATCCCCAGTTGGCTAACCATCGCCAGTTTATCGAGCAGCATTTGGCCAGCCATGAGTGGTTTGCCGGCAGTCGATTCAGCATTGCCGATGTGCAAATGAGCTTTCCCCTGCAGGCGTTTTCCGCCCGTGGCGGTGCCGCTGATAGCCCGGCGATCCAGGCCTGGCTGGAGAAAGTGCAGCAGCGTGCGGCCTGGCAGCGCGCGCTGGAGAAAGGGGGAGAGATTACTCTCTCGTGACAATCTTTTCCCCTGTTAACAGAGAACGTTTCACCTCCTCCCTTACCGGATAGCGGCCATAAGAAAATCCTTGCAGAGTACCGGGGCCTTTCCCGGTACTCTGTTCACGCTGACGGCAGGTATAGTGCATTTTCAGAGAATGCCATTTAAGCGCGAACAGGTGTTGAAAGTACGGCATAAAACACTGGATAATCGTTTGCCTGCAAAAAAACTGTCATCTTGAAAACCTCAGTACTGTTGGCGGCTCATCAGCCTCAGCCTCAGCCACAGTTCTGGGCGGGTGTATACCTGCGGCAACAATGATGCGTAATATCAAATACGCGTTTTTATGCGTGAATTAGAAAACGTTTGCCTTTAATCCGGTGACGCCTCGCCATGAGGCACTTTTACCGCGAATATTGCACCAGGGATGCAAACGTCGATCGCTGCGGGGCCGCCGCGATACCACGCCGCTATAACTCATAAGAAAGCTCAGAGGATTACTATGTCTACTCCTTCTCAACCCGCCAGCGGCTCTTTAGACGCCTGGTTCAAAATTTCGGCACGCGGCAGTAGCGTGCGCCAGGAAGTGATTGCTGGCCTGACGACCTTCCTGGCAATGGTTTACTCTGTGATCGTCGTACCGTCGATGTTGGGAAAAGCAGGCTTTCCGCCGGCCGCCGTCTTTGTCGCGACCTGCCTGGTGGCCGGGTTTGGCTCGTTGTTGATGGGGCTGTGGGCCAATCTGCCGATGGCCATTGGCTGTGCGCTGTCACTGACGGCGTTTACCGCCTTCAGTCTGGTTCTGGGCCAGCATATTAGTTTGCCGGTGGCGCTGGGCGCCGTGTTCCTGATGGGGGTGCTGTTTACCCTGATCTCTGCGACCGGTATTCGTGCCTGGATTTTGCGTAATTTACCGATGGGTGTCGCACACGGCACCGGCGTTGGCATCGGGCTTTTTCTCCTGCTGATCGCGGCAGACGGTGTTGGCCTGGTGATAAAAAATCCGGGACCAGGACTGCCGGTGGCGTTAGGCCACTTTCCCTCTTTCCCCATCGTGATGACGTTGCTGGGCCTGGCGGTGATTTTTGGCCTGGAAAAGCTGCGCGTTCCCGGCGGTATATTGCTGACCATTATTGCGATTTCAATCATCGGGCTGATCTTTGATCCCGCCGTGCGCTATCAGGGGCTGTTTTCGATGCCAAGTCTGAGCGACGCGCAGGGCAACTCCCTGGTGTTTAGCCTGGATATTCTCGGCGCGCTGAAGCCCGCGGTGCTGCCAAGCGTACTGGCCCTGGTGATGACGGCGGTGTTTGATGCCACCGGGACTATTCGCGCCGTGGCGGGCCAGGCCAATTTGTTGGACAAAAACAACCAAATTATTAGCGGCGGAAAGGCGCTGACCAGCGACTCACTGAGCAGTATTTTCTCCGGTCTCGTGGGGGCGGCTCCGGCGGCGGTCTATATTGAGTCGGCGGCGGGTACGGCAGCGGGCGGTAAAACCGGCCTGACGGCGGTGGTGGTCGGCGTGTTGTTCCTGCTTATTCTGTTCCTGTCACCTTTGGCCTACCTGGTGCCGGGCTATGCTACCGCACCCGCACTGATGTATGTCGGGCTGCTGATGCTCAGCAACGTGTCTAAAATTGATTTCAACGATTTTGTCGATGCGATGTCTGGCCTGCTGGCGGCGGTATTTATTGTGCTGACCTGCAATATCGTGACCGGAATTATGCTTGGCTTCGGATCGCTGATCGTTGGGCGCATTGTCGCCGGTGAGTGGCGCAAGTTGAATGGCGGCACCCTGATCATTGGTATCGCCCTGGTGGCATTTTATGCCGGTGGATGGGCTATCTGATGCAGTTTGGGGTCGCAGCTTGCGGCCCCGGCTTCAGATGCTGCTGAATTTTCCCTCTTAACGCACTTCCTGTTTTTCAATGCCCGATGAATTTGCTTTACTATCGAGTGGGCATGTTCATCGCCATGTCCGTATTGCCTGAATCCCACAGGAAGACGTATAAGAAAGGAAAACATGGAAATCTTCTTTACCATCCTCATTCTGACACTGGTTGTCTCGTTGTCAGGCGTGGCCGCACGAATCATTCCATTTCAAATTCCCCTGCCGCTGGTGCAAATTGCCATGGGGGCGCTGCTTGCCTGGCCAACGTTCGGCCTGCATGTTGACTTTGATCCGGAGCTGTTTTTAGTTCTGTTTATTCCGCCGTTGCTGTTTGCCGACGGCTGGAAAACCCCAACCAGCGAATTTTTGCACCACGGTCGCGAGATCCTCGGGCTGGCGCTGGTGCTGGTACTGATCACCGTGGTCGGAATTGGCTATCTGATTTACTGGCTGGTGCCGGGTATTCCGCTGCTGCCTGCCTTTGCCCTGGCCGCCGTGCTCTCTCCGACCGATGCCGTGGCGCTTTCCGGCATTGTGGGGGAGGGGCGCATCCCGAAAAAAATCATGGGTATTTTGCAGGGCGAAGCGCTGATGAACGACGCTTCCGGCCTGGTATCCATGAAGTTTGCCGTGGCCGTGACGATGGGAACCATGGTGTTTACCGTTTCCGGCGCTACGCTGGAATTTCTGAAGGTGGCAATCGGCGGCCTGCTGGCGGGTATCGCCATCTGCTGGCTGTATGGTAAATCACTGCGCCTGTTCAGCCGCTGGAGCGGTGACGACCCGGCCACGCAGACGGTGCTGCTGCTGCTGCTGCCTTTTGCATCCTACCTGATCGCCGAACATATTGGCGTTTCCGGTATCCTCGCGGCGGTGGCGGCAGGGATGACCATCTCGCGTTCCGGTATTATTCGCCAGGCTCCGCTGGCAATGCGGCTGCGCGCTAACAGCGTCTGGCAGATGCTGGAATTTGTCTTCAACGGCATGGTGTTCCTGATGCTGGGCCTGCAGCTGCCGGGCATTCTCGAAGTGTCGTTAAATCAGGCGAATGCCGATCCTAACGTGGAGCTGTGGGCGCTGTTCGCCTCGGTGGTGCTGATCTACGTGGCGTTAATGATTGTGCGCTTTGGCTGGCTGTGGACGATGCGCCTGATCAGCCGCAGAATGCTGAAAAAACGGCCGATGGAGTTTTCTAGCTATTCAACGCGCGAGCTGCTGATCGCCTCCTTCGCCGGCGTGCGCGGAGCCATCACGCTGGCCGGTGTGCTGTCTATCCCTCTGCTGTTGACTAATGGTAATGACTTCCCGGCACGTTATGAGCTGGTCTTCCTGGCAACGGGGGTGATCCTGTTCTCGCTGCTGGTGGGGGTGATGGTGCTACCCGTGCTGCTACGCGGCGTGGAAGGAATAGATAAATCTATGCATCGTCGCGAAGTACAAAGCGCGCGCGCGACGATGGCGGCTACCGCCATTGAGAGCCTGCATCAGATGGAAGAGCGGCTGGCTGCCGATACCGACGAGAACATCGACAGTGAGCTGTTGAAAGAGGTCAGTCTACGCGTATCGGGGAATCTGCGCCGTCGGGTTGATGGCAAAGACGATATGGAGCGTTCGCTGTATGCGGAAAATCTCGAACGCCGTTTCCGCCTCAACGCGCTGCGGGCTGAACGTGGGGAACTGTATCATCTGCGCGCCACGCAGAAAATCAGCAATGAAACCATGCGCAAACTGCAGCACGATCTTGATTTGCTGGAAGCGCTGCTGGTAGACAAAGAGGAATAGCGGCTGCGCATCATTGTGCAACGGACCGTTGCTTTTCAGCGATCGTCCGTTGCCATGATACCGCCGCCGTTTATATCGACAGGCGTGGCGTTTCACCGGGCCAGAACTCGCGGCAACAGCCGATCCACGCCTGCGCACTGCGTGACAAATAACTGCCTTCGCGCCAGATCAGCCCCAGTTTCCATACCAGGTCAGATTCCAGCGGCAGCCACAGCAGCTGGCTCCTGTCCAAACGCTGGCAGATTGGCTCCGGCAGAATGGCGATGCCCATGCCCGCTTGTACCATGGCGGCCAGAAAGTCCCACTGCCCGCTACGCACCGCAATTTGCGGCGTGAAGCCGCTGGACTGGAAGGCGCGCATCAGCTGGCGATTGAGCGAAAACTCTTCGTTATAGATCAGTATCGGATGCCCGGCCAGTTCACCGATCGGCATATGGCTGCGGCGCAACCACTCTTCGGTACGCGGTACCAGGACACAAAGGGGATGGCTCATCAGCGCCAGCGAATTTAGCGGCAAATCGTCCGCTACCGGCAGGGCGGTCATGGCAATATCCAGACTGCCGGACAGCACCGCCTGCTGTACCGTCAGGCCACCAAATTCGGCGATCTTCAGCTCCACGCCGGGGTAGCGTTGGCGAAATGCCGAGATTGACCCCGCGATCTGCATGCCAACCATCGGCGGAATGCCCAGGCGCAACTCGCCGGTCTTCAGCTGGTTAATATCACCAATCTCTGCCTCCAGCTGTTTAAACTCCTGAAGAATAGTCAGCCCGCGCTGGTACACCGCCTGGCCCGTATCGGACAGGTGCAGCTTGCGGCCTTCGCGGATCAGCAGGGTACAACCCAGCTCATCTTCCAGCTGCCGTAACATCTTGCTGATAGTGGGCTGAGTGACGTACAGCTGCTCGGCAGCCCGGGTGAAACTCTGCTGGCGAACCACTTCCACAAAATAGCGCAGGGCGCGAACGTCCATAATTATTCCCATTTGGCATAGTTTGGATAATATTAAGTCATTTTTTTCACCCTTTGTGAACGCTTTATACTCTCTGGCAGGACATCATTCCCCGAGAGTAAAGACAATATGGCATTGGCAACGCATCAGCAGACTGCGGTATGGCTACACCGCATACAAATTCCGCTTCAGGTGGCGCTGTATATTGGCATTTTTATGATTTCTGAGCGGCTGGTCGTCTGGCTGCATTTACCGCTGCCGGCCAATATCGTTGGTATGCTGCTGCTGCTGGCGATGATTATGCTGCGCGTATTGCCGCTCGGCTGGGTAAAAGCGGGAGCCAGCTGGCTGCTGGCTGAAATGCTGCTGTTTTTTATTCCGGCGGTGGTGGCCGTGGTCAACTACGCCGATCTGCTGCGGGTAGAAGGGTGGCGTATTCTGCTGGTGATTGCCGTCAGTACTCTGTTAGTGCTGGCCGCAACCTCTCTGGTGGTGGATCGTGTTTATCGTTTTGAAATCTGGCTGGCGGCGCGTAAAGAGGGGCAGCGCAATGAGTGATTTTGTTATCAGCATGCTGTGCCTGCTGGCGACGCTGGCGGTGTATTTCTGCAATAAGCGCCTGTACCGCCGCTGGCGTCGTCTGATGCTAATGCCGCTGGTCATGACGCCCATGGTGTTGGTGGCGCTGCTGCTATTTACCCATATCTCCTGGCAAAACTATATCGGCGAAAGCCGCTGGCTGCTGTGGCTGCTGGGCCCGGCAACGCTGGCATTCGCCGTACCCGTCTATGAAAATATGGCGATCGTTCGACGCCACTGGCTGTCGCTCAGCGCCGGAGTCTTCACCGCGACCGTTGTGGCCGTCTGTAGTTCCGTGTGGCTGGCGCGCCTGCTGACACTGCCGGAGGCGATTCAGCGCAGCCTTGCGGTACGTTCCATTACCACGCCGTTTGCACTGGCAGCGGCGAAGCAGATTGGAGGACAGCCCGACCTGGTGGCGCTCTTCGTCGTGGTAACCGGGGTGTTTGGTATGGCAACGGGTGACCTGCTGTTTCTGCGGTTGGCGATCAAACAAGGGGTGGCGAAAGGGGCTGGATTAGGGGCCGCGTCACACGGTGCCGGCACGGCGCGTGCCTATGAAATCGGTCAGCAGGAGGGCGTGGTGTCCAGTCTGGTGATGATGCTTTCCGGGGTGGTGACCGTGGTTATCGCCCCTGCCATTGGCCATATTATGTGGGCGATAAGTTGAAATATTTGCTTGCATGCCGTTTTGTATTGTTACTGAAAGACAATATTTTGCTCCGATTTCTCATGTTATTTCTTGTACGCCTGGTTTACTCTTCACAGCCGCCGCATCAATGCGTAAGCGAAATTAATTAGGAGAACATAATGAAAAGAGTGGCAATGACAACGGGCGCTCTGGCGCTGTTGGCGCTGGTGGGATCTGCTCAAGCTATTGAAGGTAGCGTGAACGTAGGCAAAGACTATACCGACGTGCATGCTGGCCTGGGCACCACAACGCCCGGTTTTGCACTCACCGGTGACTGGCTGCGCAGCGACCATGACGGTAATGTTTCCAGCCTCGGCCTTGGCTACAACGTGGCGATAGGTGATGTGTTCCTGTCTCCGACGGTTAAAGCCATGTCGACTAACCCGAAAGACAGCAAAGATGGCTATGCCATTGCGGTAGGCGGCGGTGTGCGCGTGCCCGTGACCAAAATGGTTAACCTGTATGGTGAGTATTTCTATTCACCGGATGCGTTCTCCAGCCACATCAACAGCTATCAGGAAGCATCGGCGGGCGTGAGCTTCCAGCCGATTTCGCTGGTTGACGTTAGCGTGGGCTACAAATATATGGCTCTGAACGGTAAAGACGGCCGCAAAGACAACGTGGTGGCCGATGGTCCATACGTAGGTGCTTCGCTGCACTTCTGATAGTGGCATGGGGCGGCCATTAATGGCCGCCCCGGCAGGCACAGATTAGCCCCGTCAGCATTAATGCCCTTTTCCGCCCTCTATCCCCACGCCGGTTTGTGAACGCACAAACTGCGCCCGGAAACGCAGCCTTTCTTCGGCTCCTTGCGTGGAGTTATCGGTGACAGAGAACAGCCATGTGCCGATAAATGCGACCAGCATGGAGAACAGCGCAGGATACTCATAGGGGAATATCGGCCGCGCATGACCCAGCACCTGTACCCATATGGTCGGCCCGAGGATCATCAGGATCACCGCCGTCAGCAGGCCCAGCCAGCCGCCCGTCATCGCGCCACGCGTGGTCAGCCTCGACCAGTACATCGACAGCAGAATAATCGGGAAGTTACAGCTTGCCGCGATGGAGAACGCCAGCCCGACCATAAAGGCGATGTTCTGCTTTTCGAACAGAATACCGAGCAGGATCGCCACCACGCCGAGCGCCACCACGGTGATTTTCGACACCCGCAGTTCCTCACGCTCGCTGGCCTGGCCCTTGCGCACCACGCTGGCATACAAATCGTGTGAAACCGCAGAAGCCCCTGCCAGCGTCAGACCGGCAACTACCGCAAGGATGGTGGCAAAGGCCACGGCGGAGATAAAGCCTAAGAACAAACTGCCGCCCACCGCATCGGCCAAATGAACCGCCGCCATATTGTTACCGCCGAGCAGCGCTCCGGTGGCATCTTTAAACGCCGGGTTGGCTCCGACCAGCAAAATGGCACCAAATCCGATGATAAAGGTGAGGAAGTAAAAATAGCCCATCAGGCCCGTAGCGTAGAACACGCTCTTACGCGCTTCACGCGCATCGCTGACGGTAAAGAAGCGCATCAGAATGTGTGGCAAGCCAGCAGTACCAAACATCAGGCCCAGGCCAAGCGAGAGCGCGGAGATCGGATCGTTGACCAGTCCGCCGGGGCGCATTATGGCAACCCCCTTCGGATGGATTTTCATCGCTTCGCTAAACAGCGTATCAAAGCTGAATCCAACGTTTTTCATGACCATAATCGCCATAAAACTGGCTCCGAACAGCAGCAGCACGGCCTTGATAATCTGTACCCAGGTTGTGGCCAGCATGCCGCCGAACAGCACGTACATCACCATCAGTATGCCAACCAGCACCACGGCAACATGGTAATCCAGGCCAAACAGCAGCTGGATCAGCTTACCCGCCCCCACCATCTGCGCAATCAGGTACAGGGCCACCACCACCAGCGAACCGCAGGCTGACAGAGTGCGGATCGGCATCTGCTTCAGGCGGTACGAGGCCACATCGGCGAAGGTGTAGCGGCCAAGATTACGCAATCGCTCGGCAATCAGAAACAGAATAATCGGCCAGCCGACCAGGAAACCGAGCGAGTAGATAAGCCCATCAAAGCCGGAGGTATACACCAGTGCGGAAATACCAAGAAACGAGGCGGCAGACATAAAATCACCGGCCATCGCCAGCCCGTTCTGAAAACCGGTGATATTGCCGCCCGCCGTGTAGTAATCGCTGCGTGAACGGGTACGCCGGGAGGCCCAGTATGTAATGCCCAGCGTCATGGCGACAAAAATCAGGAACATCACGATCGCTTCCATATTGACCGGCTGGCGTTCAACCGTACCGGCAATGGCATCGGCAGCCACTACTGGCCCCGACAGCAGCAATGCGAGTACCGCTAAGAGATAATTTTTGCTCATCCTTTTACCTCATTCAGCAGTTCGCGCGTCAGGCGGTCAAACTCGCCGTTGGCGCGCCAGACATAAATACCGGTCAGCAGGAATGAAATAACGATCAGCCCAATCCCAATGGGAATACCGCGTGTCACGCTGGTGCCGTGATAAAGCGGTGCACCAAGCCAGCCGGGCGCGAAGGCGATCAGCAGAATAAAGCCGACATAGAGGACTAACATAACGATCGATAGCAGGGTGGCAAAATGTTGTCGTTTATTTACCAGCACCTTAAAGCGTGCGCTTTTCTCAATTCTTTGGTAGAGGACATCGTTCATCACAGCATCTCCAGAGGTTATCTCCCTCACGATTGAGCTGCTGCCTGTTCCGCGGCAAGGCAATGATGGGAGAGACAGATTATTGTTATGACTTTCTAACGCTGAAAATTAAGACGTAATATAAGACGTAATTAAGACGTAATAAGGCAGGTTATTAACAGGGCCGAGAAGGCCCCTGTTGCGGTTATGGCATTTTGATCGACTGTTTCTCTTCAAGTAATTTTTCTACCACGCCCGGATCGGCCAGCGTAGAAGTATCACCGAGGTTGCTGGTATCACCCGTGGCAATTTTACGCAGAATACGACGCATAATTTTTCCCGAGCGGGTTTTCGGTAATGAGTCGGTCCAGTGCAGCACGTCCGGTGTGGCAATAGGGCCAATCTCTTTACGCACCCAGCTACGTACTTCGCTATACAGCTCCGGTGACGGTTCCTCACCGCTATTTAGCGTAATATAGGCGTAGATCGCCTGGCCTTTCAGGGCGTGTGGTATGCCCACTACCGCTGCCTCAGCAATTTTCGGATGCGAGACCAGCGCGGATTCTATCTCCGCCGTACCCAGACGATGGCCGGAAACATTCAGTACGTCATCGACGCGTCCGGTTATCCAGTAATAGCCGTCCTCATCGCGGCGAGCGCCGTCACCGCTGAAATAGCAGTTTCTGAAGGTGGAGAAGTAAGTTTGCTCAAAGCGCTGGTGATCGCCGAATAACGTGCGTGCCTGGCCTGGCCAGGAGTCAACGATGACCAGATTCCCCTCGCAGGCACCTTCTTGCAAATTGCCTTCGTTATCGACCAGCGCCGGCCGGACGCCAAAAAATGGATGGGTTGCCGAACCGGGTTTCAGCGCCGTTGCTCCGGGCAGTGGGGCGATCATAAATCCGCCCGTTTCCGTCTGCCACCAGGTATCTGAAATGGGGCATTTGCCGTTACCGATTTTTTGATGGAACCACTCCCAGGCTTCCGGATTAATCGGTTCACCCACCGAACCCAGAATGCGCAGGGTGGAGCGATCGGTGCCTTCAATCGCTTTATCCCCTTCGGCCATCAGTGCACGCACCGCCGTGGGGGCGGTATACAGGATGGTAACCCTATGTTTATCAACGACTTCACCCATACGGCTCGGCTTTGGCCAGTTTGGCACCCCTTCAAACATCAGGGTGGTGGCACCGCAGGCCAGCGGGCCATACAGCAGATAGCTGTGACCGGTGACCCAACCGACGTCGGCGGTACACCAGTAGATATCTTGTGGTTGATAATCAAAAACATATTTAAAGGTGGACGCGGCATACACCAGGTAACCGCCCGTGGTATGCAGCACGCCCTTCGGCTTACCGGTAGAGCCGGAGGTATACAGGATAAATAACGGGTCTTCCGCGTTCATCTCTTCAGGCTGATGCTGCTCGCTGGCCACGCTCACCAGTTCGTGCCACCACAGATCGCGGTCGTGGTGCCAGGCTGTCTCTGTGCCGGTACGCCTGAGAACAACCACCTTGTCCACGCTGGTCACGCCAGGATTATTGAGCGCGTCATCAACGTTTTTCTTTAACGGAATGGTGCGCCCGGCGCGCACGCCTTCGTCGGCGGTGATCACCAGGCGGGCATGACAGTCGATAATACGCCCGGCGACCGCTTCCGGTGAAAAGCCGCCAAAAATAACCGAATGTACGGCGCCGATGCGCGCGCAGGCCAGCATCGCCACGGCAGCTTCAGGCACCATGGGCATATAAATCGCCACCACATCCCCTTTATGAATGCCCAGCGTTTTTAGCGTATTGGCAAAGCGGCATACGTCGCGATGCAGTTCACGGTAGGTAAGGGTTTTGCTTTCGCTGGCATCATCACCTTCCCAGATAATCGCCGGATGGTCGCCCCGGCTTGCCAGATGCCGGTCCAGGCAGTTAGCCGCAAGGTTTAAGGTGCCGTCTTCATACCAACGAATGGAGATATTGCCGGGGGAAAAAGAGGTGTTCTTAACCGTAACGTAAGGTTTTATCCAGTCAAGTATCTTGCCTTGCTCTCCCCAAAATGCGTCGGGATCCTGTATAGACTTCTGGTACATTGACTGATACTGCTGGGGATTAATCAGCGTATTTTGCGCAATGTTGGCTGGTATCGGGTAAATATGTGACTGGCTCATGGCTGCCCTCCTTGAAGAGTGTTGATGATATGTCAACCAAAGGTTAAGGAAAGGTTTATAGGCGGCTTTGTTTTCTTTTTGCGCGGTAGATCACGGGGATGATGTGCGTAAAGGCCGTAGTTAAAAGCAGGACGCTACGACAAAATCCCGAAAATGTTCTATTTGTGTTGTCTAAAAAATAGGCGGATAAACCATTTGGTTTCTGCGGGAAAAGGGTGTGTTTTGCATAGCTATGCTATTTTCAGTGGGAATATTACTTTTCAGAACAAAGGGTTATTTTCACGTGGCGTCATTAAATCTCGGTCAGTATCCATTTTAACAAAGAAGCCACATACCGTGTAGGGTTGCATTCACATGGTCGGAAATGGTACTGATTACGCGCCTGTAAATAGGTCCACCCATCAATTACCTGTGAATTGCCGGATATCGGTCAGCCTCCTTTGAGTGTCATTCACTCCGTAGACATCACGCGGAAAGCAGGTTTTGTTAAGGAAAAAGACAAGTTATGAAAGCAGTAAAATTCAGCCTTGCCTGGCAGATACTGATTGCGTTAGTACTGGGGATTGCCGTTGGTGCCGTGCTGCATAATCAGCCGGAAAATCGTGAATGGCTAGTCACTAATATTCTGAGTCCGGCAGGTGATATCTTTATTCATCTGATTAAAATGATCGTCGTACCGATCGTGATTTCCACGCTGATTGTCGGTATTGCCGGCGTTGGTGATGCGAAAAAACTCGGTCGCATCGGCGTGAAAACCATTCTTTACTTTGAAGTGATTACCACCATTGCCATTGTGGCAGGAATTACGCTGGCGAACGTGTTCCAACCCGGCTCAGGCATTGATATGTCTACGCTGGCAACGGTGGACATCTCTAAATATGAAGCTACTACGGCACAGGTACAGGGACAGCCACATAGTCTGGTTGCCACTATCCTGTCGCTGATCCCGCAAAATATTTTTGCGGCGATAGCTAAGGGAGAAATGCTGCCTATCATCTTCTTCTCTGTGCTGTTTGGCCTCGGTCTCTCTTCGCTGCCGTCAGAACATCGCGAGCCGCTGGTGAAAGTGTTCCGCTCCACCTCGGAAACCATGTTTAAAGTCACCAATATGATCATGCGCTACGCGCCGGTAGGGGTATTCGCACTGATCTCGGTCACTGTCGCTAACTTTGGTTTTGCTTCATTGTGGCCGTTAGCGAAGCTGGTGCTGCTGGTGTACTTCGCGATCCTGCTCTTCGGGTTAGTGATATTGGGTGCCGTTGCACGCTTCTGTAAGCTGCGTATCACCACCCTGATACGTATTCTTAAAGATGAGCTGATCCTGTCCTACTCAACCGCCAGTTCAGAAACCGTTCTGCCACGCATTATGGAAAAGATGGAGGCTTACGGTGCGCCAAAGTCGATTACCAGCTTCGTGGTACCAACCGGGTACTCGTTTAACCTTGATGGCTCGACACTTTATCAAAGTATCGCGGCAATCTTTATTGCCCAACTGTATGGCATCGATCTGTCTATTGGACAGGAGATCGTACTGGTACTGACGCTGATGGTGACCTCGAAAGGCATCGCCGGTGTACCTGGCGTTTCCTTCGTGGTGTTACTGGCAACCCTCGGCAGCGTAGGAATCCCGTTGGAAGGACTGGCGTTTATCGCCGGCGTTGACCGTATCCTTGATATGGCGCGTACCGCGCTTAACGTGGTGGGTAATGCGCTGGCGGTGCTGGTTATTGCCAAATGGGAAAACCAGTTCGATGCCGAAAAGGCAGCAGCCTATGAGGCAAAACTAAAGGCCTGACCTTCGGCCTGATAAACGAATGGGCAGGGGAGCTTCCCCTGCCCATTTTGCTTTCTACAGCACGCTATGGCGACTTAGCTTTCTGCTTGTCGCCTTTATTTATGTTACCCCCCCTATTCCGCCCCGTAACGAATCGACTATAAATTACGCTGAAGGATCCTGACCTACAGGCGTACGCGCCACAGCTGCCAGCCAGACGTTTTCCTGTCTTCAAACCACCATAACGTATGATACTTCTCACTTTATCCGCTCACTAAAGTTCTACAAATCCGCTAAAGATTTCATTTTTGTTGCCGAAAACATAAAAAAAAATTACCGATAATCTTCCCCATATCTACCGTGCTGCCATTCAAAGGATGTGACTCATGCGCAACAATCTTCCCGTTACACAGCAAGAATATGCCTTTGACGATGATGCTACATTGATGTCAACAACCGACATTAACAGCGTTATCACTTACGCTAACGATGCCTTTATTGAAGCCAGTGGCTTCTCTCCTGAAGAGATAAGCGGTCAGCCACATAATCTGGTACGACATCCGGATATGCCGCCGGAGGCTTTTGCCGATATGTGGTCTACGCTGAAAAAGGGCGAGCCGTGGACCGCTCTGGTCAAAAATCGGCGTAAAAATGGCGATCATTACTGGGTGCGTGCCAATGCTATCCCGGTGGTGCGCGAGGGAAATGTGCAGGGCTATATGTCGGTACGAACTAAACCCAGTCAGCAGGAAATTCGTGTTACCGAGCGCGTGTATCAGAAATTCCGTAACGGGAAAGCCAAAGGTTTACGTTTCAACAAAGGCGTAATTGTACGCAGTGGCCTGATGAGCTGGCGTTCTGTCTTCAAAACGCTGCCGCTGCGTTGGCGCATTCGCAGTGCGCTAATCATGCTAATGCCGCTGGCAACGCTGGGCGTCTGGGGGCTGGGGTTGAGCCACGGCGCACTGGCCATATTTGCCGCGGGGATGGCACTGCTGCTGCTGCTGGTCTGCGCCTGGCTGGAAATGCAGATATCTCGGCCGATTGAGCGCATTTGCCAGCAGGCACTACGTGTTGCTACCGGGGCTGACCACAGGGTAGAGCAGATGGACAGGGTTGATGAGGTGGGGACCACGCTGCGAGCCATCGGCCAGCTTGGACTGATGTTTCGCTGGCTGGTGGATGATGTCAGCGGGCAGGCGGTTAACGTGTTGAGCGCCAGTGATGCTATCGCGCAAAGCAACAACGAACTGAGCCGCCGCACCGGTCAGACCGCCGCCAACGTCCAGCAAACGGCTGCCACCATGAATCAGATGACCGCGACGGTGAAAAGCAATACGGAAACCGCGGCCAAAGTGAACAGCCTGTCGGCCAATACCAGCAATGCAGCCAGCCAGGGCGGAAACGCTATGGTGGATATGGTCAAAATGATGGCGGAAATTACCGAGAGCTCACGGAAAATTACCAGTATTACCAGCGTGATCGACGGTATCGCTTTCCAGACCAATATTCTGGCGCTCAATGCAGCCGTAGAAGCGGCCCGTGCGGGTGAACAGGGAAAAGGTTTTGCGGTAGTCGCTGGGGAGGTGCGCAGCCTTGCCCAGCGCAGTGCTAAGGCTGCCAGCGAAATCAAAATGCTGTTGGAGAATAGCGCAGAAAAGGTGAAGTCAGGCACATTGCACGTCAATGAAACCGGTAAAACGATGGAAAATATTGTTTCCCAGGTGCAGAACGTGTCGTCATTGATTGCCCAGATCAGCGCAGCCAGTGCCGAGCAGGAGACCGCGATTAGCGAGATCGGCAAGGCGGTTGAAGAGCTGGATAACATTACGCATCAAAACGCGGTGAGGGTAGAAGAAGGGGCCCAGGCTTCGGGACGTATGACGCGCCAGGCAACGCGTCTGGTAGACGCCATCGGCGTATTCCGTTGATGAATCTTTCGGTTTAAACGGCATGCGGTTTTCCTGGCCAACGTAGTCTACTCGTTTATTTCATTCTTCAGCCACGCCAGAGTTTTCTCTGGCGCTGGCTGCTTCCTTTACTCCAATCTTAAAATTTTTTCCCGCCGCGAGGTGGACCTGTTTGCTGGCAGGAAAAATATGGCCATCGTGTACGGCATGGCAATATCGTAAGAAAAAGAGCCGAAGGCTATTTATGCTCTGGCTGCTCTGACAGCGGTATGGAATTATCCTCGTTATAAGATAAAAGTATTTACGAGGTCACAGTACGGCCGAAATTACGATGGTTTTATTTATTTCTTTTCCGATGGGTGGGGTTTTTATTGTTCGCTCGTTAAGTAAAAGTGATATAATTTCTGAATAGTCATTCATTTTAACTGACTATTTATTGTGGTTTTTTTGTTATAATGTTTTTTTATACTTCGCGATGCATTTATATAAAACGGTCTAAAATGAGCAATGATTTTTATATTCTTGCCTGTTGATTTCATATCATTATATTCTTCTTTTTTGATGAAGTGGCCGCAGGAAAATATCATCAGGATATAAATAGAGGTGTAAAAATTAATCTTGAAAAATAATGTCCGTGGATAGGTTGGGTAAGGATGTTTACGTCATAAATGCTGTGCCCTGTAGGGCGGATAGAAATCCCGTGTTGGTTTTTATGGACGTTTCTATTTGAGGCAGGCTTTAAATCAGGGAGTGACATAATGCCAGATAACATCACGGCAACCGCATATTCATATCCATTACCCGCCAGATCATTTAATCACCACAGGGCTTCAGGTGATGAAGAGCATGATGTCTGGTTCGATGCCCTCGATCGATTAGATATGGAGGACGCCTGGTTTGATGCGAACAGTGAATTTCCTGCCGAAGATATATCCGCAGAGAAATATGCAGACTCCCGGGTGCCGATCACGGAAGATCTCCTCCGCAGCATTAAACAACTTACCGTTATACTGGGCGGAGTTAAGCGGAACGAACTGTTTTCCCAGCTGTTTGCCAATATATTTCCCGGCGTTCCGGTCAATATCATGATGGCCGTGAACAGCCTCTATACCACCATTGCCGAAAAAAGAGAGGTCGACAGCGCCGTGCTGCACACCCTTTCTCTGGCATCCTGCTATCTTCCTGACGAAATTAATATTATTGCGAGGCTGGCGGCCTTCATCAGGGAGACAATAATCAGCTGGACGGGGGCTTCTTTTTTGCGCGACGGCCCCGGCGAAGGCGAGCGCTATCAGGAACATCTGTATACGGCTCTGGCCGTGGCGACCGTCGTCGCCAGCCACTTCATCACCAATGCGCCCGCCCCACAGCGCGTTTTATTCCGGGTGCCGACCTTCGCAGCCAATCTGCTGCTTCGCGCCCAATATTACTGGAGTGCGCTTGGCGGAATGGTGCAGAACGGCACGCTAACGGGCGACCCCCCCCGTCCGCCGGCTTTCGAGGTGGACAGCAGCATTGAAACGGTCTCATACATCAGGCCGTCCGCTGGTTCCGGCATCGCTGGCGACTCCTCCAGACCCGTCATCACCGCCTTTACGTCGAACTCCACGACGAACCCTGAAGCGTATACCAGGGCAACGGTGGAAAACCGCAGCACGGGAACGCGTGAAGCCACCTACAGCGCCGCGGAGACATTACACGCGCTGGTAACAGAGAGGCTGAAGAGGGAAAGCGGGCTGTCGGGCCTGCAGTACTGCGCAACCCGTCAAACGGAAACGCGGCAGTGGCAGCACGGGATGGAAACCACCCACACCCATCTCAATACGCAATGTGACGCCACGCCACACCCGGCTGCCCTGCCCGGGTCCGCCGCGGTTTCTCTGCCGCGGGCCGGTGAACCGGCGGCGCAGACCCGCTCGGCGGCAGAACGGCCCTATGTCTATACCGTCATCCCGATGACGGCCGCCGCCGCCGTGGTGCCGCATGGAAATACCTGGAACCAGGCACTGAAAAGTAACGTATTGAGGTCTGCCGGTGCCGTCACCGTACTCGGTGGCCTTGCGCTAGGCGTCAGGACGTTGTGGGACGCATGCGCTTCGCGACTGGTGGGAGAGAAGGTTGCGGTATCGGCGGAAGCGCACGCTGGCGGCCCGCATCATCAGCGAACAAAAGCGCAGGAAGTAAATATCAGACTGGCCAGGATAATGCGGTCGGCCGGCATTCTTGATGAAACGAAACGGCCCGCCGACTTGAGCAGGGAGGGCATTATTGCCGCCGTCGGCATCGCGCTGTTTGCCCCCAATCCGGATTTTACGTATGACCTCACCCAGCCTGATAAAAGGCTGGAAGCGGTGGCGAAAATGATCCTGAAAGCAGAAGAGCGTGATGAGGGCGGGGCAGACGAAAAAATCAGCGCCACGCGGGCCGGGATGGTGGTGCGCGGCTGGCTGTTTGATAACGTGCTGGGGATGCCCGTCGAGTCCTGGCTCGCCGGGAAGCTGGCCGCCCTGAAGCATCCCAAACAGTTTACCGCCTCCGTCATGGCAACCCTGCTGAAGTCAGACACGCTGCGCGCGTCCGGGACAGTCAATACGGGGGCGCTCAGCGACGGAGAAATCCTGCATTTTGACAATTTCTGGCGCTATGCGCTGGACAACACGCTGCCCTTCACGAACTTCCTTATTGATGACGGGGTGAAATCCCTGGCGGCGACGGACGAAAATTTTGTCTGGTTACATACCGGTTCGCTCTGGCTGCAAGACGCGGGGATGAAGCCGGGCGACTTCAGCGTAAAGGAGCGTCAGACGGTCGGGAGGGCGCTCTGGCGGGGGGCAGAGGCCGGCGATATGGATATCGGCTATCTGAGATACTTCACCCTGCCCGCCCTGCTGTTCGAGGCGGAGAGCCGGCCTGAAAAGGTTTCCGGCCGGAAGAAGCACGGTTTCACTCACCGCCTGAAGGCGGTTGAACGCTATGCTGAATACCGCGGAGTCGTTGCACCGGCCAGCGCCGACCTGCGCACAAAGATGGATGCGTTAAACGCAGCCACAAAAAGCTGGAAATCCCGTGGAGCAATAGCGGATAAATACGTCGAGCGGTGCCCTGAAGATAAGCTGATGCAAATGGGACACAGAGTGGGGACCGTGGGGAGGGTTCCAGTCATGAATAATCCTCGTGAGACGCCTGATAAAATTCTCATAAGGGGCAAAGATCTTGCAAAGAATAGATATCTTAATGACATAACTCCTTCAGGATGCCCCGACGTCAGCGTGACCGCGGAGTACGAGCGTGAGACCCGGGGGCTGGCGGATGCCTTTACTGCGGTGGATCATTATTCGCTGGCTGCGGCAATGGGCGGGCTTGCGGAAGAGGACATTCGCTTTATTCATTCAGACCGTGCCGTTATCAGGCAGGTTTCACCCTATCTCAGGGAGACGGAGCCCCACAGTCGGGCGAGAAAATACCTGAAAGATACGGACCTTTTTTCAGTGGTTGCCGGGGGAACGGAACGGATTTATGCCTTCGTCAGGAAGAAAGGAGGTGACTATGTCATCAGGCGCGTCGACAGAAATATCGAGAAGTATGCCAGGTTTGGCCTTTTTGACATTCTAAAATACGTGAAGTTGAAAAAAGATGATGACGGCAGCGTGATGCTGCCTGAGTACAGCGGCGGGCCCCGGGTGAAGTTCCAGCTGTTTTTTCCGGAAATTTCAGAGGGTATTGACGGCGCGGGGGAGGCAGCGGACAGAATCGTTAATCATTTTAAGGAAAAGCGCCATTCGGGGTTTTATGACGGGATGTGGTCGGCAGGCTATGATGCAACGGCTGAGCAAAAATTAACTGATTTCTTTAAGAGATTGATTCCCTTTTATGACTGTAGCAAAGGCAATATAGCTTCCTGTGTTTTTGACGTCATTTCCGTTATTCCCCTGTTTGGCAAGTCTGTCAGTCTGGCGGGGAAGTTCGGACAGAGTCTTTTTAAGGCGATGTCGGTGGGCGTAAAGTTCTTGCCTTTAGGAGCCTTAACCGTAAACGCGGTAAAAACGGCCGGAAGTCAGGCGCTGGGGCAAATCAGTTTGCCCACCATTTCAGAACTGGCCTCATTGGGTAAAACCGCCATCCTGACGCAGGATCCGGGCTTTGAGCTGTTGGCCCACACGGGTAAATACAGCTTTTCTACCCTGGAGGCGATTTTCAGCAAGTTCAGGGGGGATAAGCGTCTAAACAATGTCGCTGACCTGGATAACATCCTTGAAAAGATGAAGAGATCTGGTGTGATAAAACCGGAAACGAAGCCTGTGGGATTATCAATTAAAATGGCATGCCTTCCGGGTACAAAGATGAAGGTTCCGGTCAGGTTTATGGGTACCGTCGACAATGAGAAAGTGTATGCGATCGTTAACCCTGAAACCGGTGAAACGGCGGCGTGGGCTTATTCCATTAAGGAAGGAGAGTTGAAGTTAGTGACCAGGCACCCGGGCGAAATAACGCCCGCATCCGGGGCCAGCAAGACAGAAAGCGTCGCTTCACAGCGCGGAAAAGAGAAACTCGCTCCTGCCGAAGGCCCTTCTAAGAAAGAGGTGATGGATTCACTGTGCCCCACGGGCGGTCGCGTTAAACGCACCCTCGACGAACTGTGCCGGGCGAGACCTTTTGCAGATAAAGGTTGGAACACGGTTTTTGATATGAAACATGGTCGTGAAATTATACCGTCGGCTTATAAAGTATCCCTTTTAAGGACCGTTAATCCTGTTCGGTATGAAATACTGCAAATTTGCTTAAATAACGTATTCGACATAGGGCGCGAGGCTGAAAGAGTCATAACGGGTATGCATCCAGCGGAAATAATAAAATCGTTCAAAGGGATGACAAACATTTCACTCGAAACCTTTAAGCAAGCCGAGATTTTAAGAGTAAATGTATTAAAAACAATAAAAGCGTTTGATTTCTTTTGGGCTAATGACGCGACTCATATAGTTTTAGCCTCTTTCCCAAAAGGTTCCGCTGCATACGAAGTAAACGCTGGCGCCTATTATCTGCAAGGCACCAAAGCGATGGTTATAGGTGACGCTGCTTTTACCGACAAGAATCAAGGGGGCCTTGAAATGGTTCTCCTGCATGAAGCTTCGCACGTAGATAGAGGCTTCGATTATTTTTATTATCCTAGGTATCTATCCTCTGACACAGGTCGAAAATCAATAATACAAATCAGTCATGAGCAAAAAATAGATGTGACGAACTATAACAGTTTTTATACGTGGAACATTATGAAAAAATATGGTCTTGAAAGCCTTGATGTAGCGAATGATTTAAAAAGAAAACTGGGGTTTGACGTAAATCTACCCCTGGCAGCTTCGGATCCTCGTGTTATGGACGGAATGTATCGTCTCGGTCTTACGTACGCTGATTTGATGGTTGAAAATGCCGACTCCATAGCGCTCTTTATCCTGCATCTCGGGCATAAACCCAATACGTTTAACTGGAAGAGCGCTGACGAACTTTTCAAAAAAGCGGAAAGTGAGATTAGTTTCTCTGATTCAGTCGCCGCGAGCGGGTCGCAAGGTTAAGCGTGTTGGCACACGGTAAACAACACTATCGCAGCTTGAGTTCGTTATACCCGCCGTACGCTACGCACAGGCCTCTGTAGCGATGATTAATGCGCCACTGGATAACTAATATACGCCTATCGTGAATTCTGTGTTTGAAAGTGTTGCGATGTGCTCAGCAGCCCGCTAATCCGCATGGTCTGGGGTAAGGGCGCGGCAGAAGTGCTGAACCTGCTGGCCGTTAGCGTTGCGCAGCTGTAATGCCAGGTTGATCTCCTCCAGCGTGCGTGCATTCTCTGCCAGCGGTGCGGCAATTTTCCCGTGTCGCTGTAACCAGGCCGCCACGCTTGCCCAGCTCCACAGCGGCGAGTTGCCGTTAATACGCTGCACTGGCGAGGGGAAATCACCCGTGCCACGACTGCCGTCTTTGAGCATGGCAATGGACTGACGGGTAAGTTGACTGAGTTGGGCAATATCGCTTAGCCCGACCAGGCTGGCATCTACCGCTGTCACCGTGGCGGCAAGTGGTGAGGATTCAATTGCCCGGACGGCGCTCATGATTGCGTTGGCGAAGCTGTCGCTTTCACGGTCAAATTCCAGGTAAACCGCCTTACCGTAAAAACACACCAGCGCATCGTTACAGCCGCTGGCGTAAAGATGGTCTTCAAGTCCAGGCGTTTCTGAACTGACGTCTTTCAACAGCAGAGTAAAGTGAAAAAGTGGCATAAATATCTCCCTGTCCTTTTCTTTAGTGGATAAGAATGCTGTTTTGGCAGCTATCGACTTTACGGCGGATTTGAGCGGCATGGTGCTCCGGTACGCGCGGTGTTGACCAAACGCTCATCTGGTGCTGTTGGTGTTCTGCAGTGCCACATAAAAGCCTTCCGAAAGCGTGCCCGCTGGCCGGGCGAAAACGCCAGCCCCGGTCGATTGCATAGTCTATTGCGGCCTGGATATGTTTATTGGGATGTTCCTTCATCGTTGCTCTTAATTATTTTCACAGAATAAAATCGATGTTGACGAATGTCAACGCCATGTTCACGTTTTATCCTGTGAAATTTACCCCGCGATGACCAGAGGGTCTCATCAGCTTTTCGCGCTTCCTCGCAAAGAGATTTCATCCTCTACGTGAGGGGATGTGTATTCTCCGGCACATTATCCAATGTCTGCTCAAAGCTGCGTAGGCGCTTATAGATAGACATCAGTTCCACCAAGGTGGTCCATGAATTGATAAGGTACTGGAACGAGCTACGCACCTGGTCGAAGACGTTAGAGATCTGCGTCATCAGACCGAGGGTGATTGCCCCTGAAATAATGGAAGGGAACAGCACAAATATGCTGAATAGTGCATCCAGCTGCTGATAAAAAACACGCGCTACGTTGAAGTAGAGATAGTGGAAATAAAGCCGGAAATAGTTTTTCCGCACGTTGGCGAACAGTTCGCGTACCGTGGCTGGCGAAGCGCGCTGCATGTTATCTTCCCCATAAACCAGCTCTTTACGGTAAGCGGCTTCTACCCGCTGATTACGGAACGATAATCCAGGCAGTTTAATGCCGACAATCGCCAGCAGCGCGGTGCCGAACGCCGACCACATGACCGCCGCAATAACCAATGCGTAGGGGATCTGCCCCAGGATCGGCACGGTTTTCACATGTACAGACAGCGCTACCAGCACCGGCAAAAAGGCAATCAGCGTCATAATGGCATTAATGAAACTGACGCCCATGTCCTCCAGCGTGGAGGCAAAGCGCATCGTGTCTTCCTGAACCCGCTGTGCTGCCCCTTCAATGTGCCGCAGTTGCTGCCAGTGCGCCATATAGTAATCGTTCATCGCGGTGCGCCAGCGAAACACATAATGGCTGATAAAAAACAGGTTCGTCACGTTGATCACGACTGCTATTAGCACAATGCTGAGGATATCGTTAATCATATGATAAAACGCTTCGATCCGGATGGTGTTGGGATGCGCCATCGCCTTTTGTATCAGATCGTAAAATGGTTCATACCAGCTGTTTATCGCCACGCCAACCTGCACCGAAAACCAGGTGACGAAGATGATAAGCGCACTGCCGAGGATGGACCAGCGTTGCCAGGGGTGTGGACTGAATACAAACCAGAATGCCGCAAACAGCAGCGTAGCCAGCAGATAATAGCTGTAAAAGCCCAGAGCGGAGGGGGCGATAAAACGCAACGCGTTCTCCGGCAATGGGCCTGATGACAGCCAGGAAAACTGCATCAAGCGGGTAAATTCAGTCTCTGCACCTGCAAACCACAGGGCAATGGCCAGCAGGCTCCAGATAACTACGCTACTGAAAAACAGCGCAGGTTTGGCAAAAAAAGAGCTAAACATAGGTACTCCTTAGTCAATTTCTGAAGTTATACCGCGATTAACTGTGATTTTTCTCTCTGCTGTTGTATCGATAAATTTCCGCCACCAGACATTTTCCATTGGCAAAATTTAATTCTCAAATAAGCCAAATAAATACTGTTTAATTTCATAATTAAATGCATTTAATTTGCTTGCTCTGAATATTTCAGGCCTGAATTTAAATTTACGCTTAATTTTTGCGAAAAAAAGTCGATAACAATGGATGAGCTTCGGTGAATTAACCTGGCTTATGTGTATTAGCTCAATTTTTCAGCTAATTACCCGATATTTTAAACCCGTAGAACGAGAATAATCCCGACACCCAACGGGCGCGGATCGTAAACTTTTCGCCAATAACTGGCGCATTTGCGTTGAGCTGATTTCCCGCACCAGGGATATTGCGCCAACGCCAGGCGAATGAATAATGATTGAAAACTCAGATGTCATGTACCAGATGTCGGTACAAAACGTGGTCGGCTGCGCGGTTTACATGCTGACGCCAGATGGGAACGTTGCCAGCTGGAGCCGTGGGGCGCAGCATGCCAAAGGCTATCTGCCTGCCGAGATCGTGGGCAGGCATTTTAGCTGTTTCTACAGTCAGCAGGATCAGTCACTGGGTCAACCTCAAATCGGTTTAAAGGTTGCCCGCGAGTCCGGTCGTTATGCGACAGAAGGCTGGCGTTATCGCAAAGATGGCAGTGCTTTCTGGGCGCAGGTGGTGATTGATGCGATATATGATGATGACGGAAAACTGTTGGGCTACGCGAAAATTACCCGTGACTGTACCGAGCAGAAACGAGTGCAGCGTGACCAGCAGCGTCGTGACCAGACCTTCCGCCTGCTGGTTGAAAGCGTGAATGATTACGCTATTTATATGCTCGATTTACAGGGGCTGGTAGTGAGTTGGAATGCCGGGGCCTGCCGGGCGAAAGGCTATTCCGCCAGCGAGATTATTGGTCAACATTTCTCCTGCTTTTACAGCGCACAGGACAGGCTGAAAAACTTACCGGATACAAACCTGCATCGTGCCACCTTGACCGGCCGCTTCGAGGACGAAGGATGGCGATATCGTAAGAGTGGCAGTGCCTTCTGGGCACATGTGGTGATTGATGCTATTCGAAATGATGACGGGGAGCTGATTGGTTTTGCCAAAATTACCCGCGACTGTACTAAAGTGCGAGAGTACGAGCAGCAGATCATCCACGCCAGAGATTTGGCCGAGCGGAACAGCGAGAAAATGAAATCGCTATCGCAATTTCTTGATTCTATCGTGGCCCATATCCCCTCATGTGTGATTGTCGAGGATGCCGTATCGGGCGAGATCCTTCTGGTTAACAGCCAGGCTGAACGGCTGCTGGGCGGTAAGCCGCATGAGTTTATTGGTAAAACGTCGCTGAACTCTATGAGCGCTGAGATGAGCGCGTACTTCATGCAGCTTTCCGATGCGACGCAGCGAAAAGGAGGCGTTCAGCGCAACGAACGGCGGCTGAAAACCTCTGGCGGCGACCGCATTATCAGCTGCAGCGCGTCTATAGTGCGTGGTAAAGACGCACGCCACAGCTATATTTTGCTGATCGCCGATGATGTGACTGACCAGCGAGCCGCGGATGAACGTATCCACCATATGGCACATCACGATAACCTGACCAGCCTTCCCAACAGGGTGCTATTCAACCAGTATCTGACGCGTGCGCTGCGTGAAGATAGCGCTGCCCAACGACTCACGGCAGTATTGGGCCTTGATCTGGATAACTTTAAAAACGTGAACGATGCGCTCGGCCACCAGATCGGCGATGTTTTGCTCTGTTCAGTGGCGGTGCGCCTGCGTGGTGTCCTGCGCGATCGTGATACGCTGGCACGTAATGGCGGCGACGAGTTCTCTATCGTACTGCCCGCATTATCCCATTCTGCAGAAGCTGAAACGGTGGCCCGCACCCTGATCGAAACCATTCGCCCTCCCTTTATCGTTGAGGGGCACAGCCTTTCTATCGGGCTGAGCGTGGGAATTACCATTGCACAAGACGATACGAGTTCGCCGGACTATTTGCTGCGTTGCGCCGATATGGCCCTGTATGCGGCAAAACGTAACGGGCGCAATCGTTTTGAACACTTTACCAAAGAGATGGGCGAGATGGCGCAGAGGCGGCGCATCGTTGAGAACGATTTGCGTGAGGCGATCACCACCGGGCAGCTCAGGCTCTATTACCAGCCGATCACCAACAATCAGCACTGTGAGATCGTCGGTTACGAGGCGTTAATGCGCTGGCATCACCCGGAAAAAGGCGTGATTATGCCGTTAGACTTTATTCCCATCGCTGAGGAGACCGGGTTAATTCACAATCTGGGGGCCTATGCGTTATATGAAGCCTGCCGTGAAGCGGCAAGCTGGCCTGGTGAGCAGATGGTGGCGGTTAATCTGTCGCCGTTACAATTCAAAAGCAGCGCGCTGATAGCGGTCGTGGAGGGGGCTCTTAAAGAGTCGGGGCTGGCTCCGCATCGCCTGGAGGTGGAAATTACGGAATCGGTTCTTCTGGATAACACCATGAAAAATATCGATGTTCTTCGAGATCTCAAGGCGCTGGGCGTCCACATTGCGTTAGACGATTTTGGTACGGGATACTCGTCGCTTAGCTATCTGCGTTCATTCCCCTTTGACAAGATCAAAATCGATAAGTCGTTTATTAATGATATGCAGGACAGCCGTGAGGCGCTGGCGATTATACGGGCAATCACAGGTATGAGCCGGAGCCTGGATATCCAAATCACTGCAGAAGGTGTGGAGAGCATCGAGCAGTTTCAGCGCCTGAAAGACGAAGGCTGTACCCTGTTCCAGGGCTATTATTTTGGTCGCCCACAGCCGTCGGAAAATCGTCTTAAGACATTTTAATTTATCGGGAGTTAGCGGGCCGCTCATGACTTGAGGCTGGCCCGCCATTACACTTGTTAAAATATTTGTGCCATTTTGTTTCAATCCCTTCTCGCTTTACGCCCCTGACTGTTACAATACGTCAATCTGTTACCGGTAACAGTGATTTTGGTAAATATTTCAGGCAGTGACTATATTTCCCCTACACTTTATATTACTAAAATAATCCGCCCCCATTTTAGCCAGCGCTACGCTGCTGGTGTGAGAAGGCAATGTCATGTCAGAGCAAAAAACTGGAAGTACCCGCAGGGACTTCCTGCTGAAAACCATCACCCTTGCACCTGCAATGGCGATAGGTTCAGCAGGACTGGGAGGTCTGGCTGCGGCGGCACCTGCCGTGGCGAAAGAAGCCGCGGCAACAGGCCCAGAAACCGCGCGTGAATATCAGCCGACCTGGTTTACCCCGGAAGAATTCGCCTTTATTCAGGCAGCCGTAGCGCGGCTTATTCCCTTCGACGAGCGTGGGCCCGGCGCACTGGAAGCGGGCGTGCCGGAGTATATCGACCGCCAGATGAACACACCCTACGCCACCGGCGCGAACTGGTATATGCAGGGGCCTTTTCACCCGGATGCCGATAAGGCGCTGGGCTATCAGCTGCCGTTAACACCGCGTGATATCTACAGACTTGGCCTGGCAGACGCCGATGCGCTGGCAAAACAGCAGCATGGCAAGGTGTTTGCCCAGCTTAACGGCGAACAGCAGGACGTGCTGTTGCAGGGGCTGGAAGCGGGCAGCACAGAACTGCACCAGCTACCGGCTAAAACCTTTTTTTCCCTCCTGTTGCAGAATACCCGTGAAGGCTTTTTCAGCGACCCCATACATGGTGGTAACCAGGGGCTGGTCGGCTGGAAGCTAATCAACTTCCCCGGCGCACGCGCTGATTTTATGGACTGGGTAGAACGCGGAGAGCGCTACACGCTGCCGCCGGTATCAATTCGCGGGGAAAGGGATTAAGCATGGCAAACGTACAAAAAAAAGTAGATGCGGTGATTGTGGGGTTCGGCTGGGCCGGTGCGATTATGGCGAAAGAGCTGACCGAGGCGGGTCTGAACGTGGTGGCGCTGGAACGCGGTCCGCATCGTGATACTTATCCTGACGGCGCTTATCCGCAGGTCATCGATGAACTGACCTATAACGTGCGCAAAAAGCTTTTCCAGGATCTGTCGAAAAGCACCGTCACCATCCGTCATAACGCGGCGCAGACTGCGCAACCGTATCGCCAGCTGGCGGCGTTTCTGCCCGGCACCGGCACCGGCGGCGCGGGTCTGCACTGGTCCGGCGTTCATTTCCGTGTCGATCCTATCGAGCTGCGTATGCGCAGCCACTATGAGGAGCGCTACGGAAAAAACTTTATTCCGCAGGGCATGACTATTCAGGATTTCGGCGTCAGCTACGCCGAGCTGGAACCGTTCTTCGACCAGGCGGAGAGAGTGTTCGGCACTTCCGGGTCGGCGTGGAGCATTAAGGGCAAAGTGGTCGGCCAGGGCGGTAAAGGCAATCCGTTTGCCGCCGATCGTTCCAGCGACTTCCCGCTCCCGGCACAGAAACGCACCTATTCGGCGCAGCTGTTTGCCCAGGCAGCAGAAAGTATTGGCTATCATCCTTACGATTTGCCCTCTGCCAATACCTCCGGCCCGTATACCAATACCTACGGCGCGCAGATGGGGCCGTGTAACTTCTGCGGCTACTGCAGCGGCTATGCCTGCTACATGTATTCCAAGGCGTCGCCGAACGTCAATGTTCTGCCAGCATTGCGCCAGGAGCCGAAGTTTGAACTGCGCAATGATGCTTACGTGCTGCGCGTTAATCTCACCAATGATAAGAAACGCGCCACCGGCGTGACCTATGTTGACGCGCTGGGACGTGAAAACGAACAGCCGGCGGATCTGGTGATCCTCTCTGCTTTCCAGTTCCACAATGTGCACCTGATGCTGCTGTCCGGCATCGGCAAACCTTACGATCCGGTGACGAATGAAGGCACCGTAGGGCGTAACTTCGCCTACCAGAATATCTCCACCATCAAGGCATTTTTCGATAAGGACGTCTTCACCAATAACTTTATTGGCGCAGGCGGGGCCGGGGTGGGCGTGGACGATTTTAACGCCGATAACTTCGACCATGCCAAATATGGTTTCGTTGGCGGCTCGCCGATGTGGGTGAATCAGGCCGGCGTGAAACCGATCTCCGGCCTGCCGACCCCGCCGGGAACGCCTAACTGGGGCAGTAAATGGAAAGCGGCAGTGGCGGATCACTACACGCACCATGTGTCGATGGATGCCCACGGCGCGCACCAATCGTACCGCAATAACTACCTGGACCTCGATCCTAACTACAAGGATATCCACGGGCAGCCGCTGTTGCGCATGACCTTCGACTGGCAGGATAACGACATCAAAATGTCGCAGTTTATGCACGATCGCATGCACAAAATCGCCGAAGCGATGAACCCCAAGCTGATTAGCGGTTCACCGAAAATGCCGGGCACACACTTTGATACCACCGTCTATCAAACCACGCATATGAACGGCGGCGCGATCATGGGTGAAGACCCGAAAACCAGCGCCATCAACCGCTATTTACAAAGCTGGGATGTTTCGAACGTGTTTGTGCCCGGCGCTTCTGCCTTCCCGCAGGGACTGGGGTACAACCCGACCGGCATGGTCGCTGCGCTGACCTACTGGTCAGCGAAGGCAATCCGTGAACAGTATCTGAAAAACCCCGGCCCACTGGTGCAGGCATAAGGATCAGCAGATGAAAAAGATCACACTCTCTGCCCTGTTGCTGGGCATGATGGCGTTCAACGCTGCCGCAGACGATGCCGCAGTAGAGCAGATCAAACGCGGTGAATATCTGGCGCGCGCCGGAGACTGCGTGGCCTGCCATACCAAAGCCGGAGGGGCCGAGTTCGCCGGCGGGTTACCCATGGTGACGCCAATCGGCACCATTTACTCCACCAACATTACGCCAGATAAGCAAAACGGCATCGGCGACTACAGCTACGACGACTTCCAGAAAGCGGTGCGTCACGGCGTGGCGAAGAATGGTGATACGCTCTACCCGGCCATGCCGTACCCCTCTTACGCGGTGGTGAGCGACGAGGATATGCAGGCGCTGTACGCCTACTTTATGCACGGCGTGCAGCCGGTGGCGCAGGCTAACCAAGAAAGCGATATCCCCTGGCCGCTATCCATGCGCTGGCCGCTGGCTATCTGGCGCGGCATTTTTGCACCGGATGTAAAAGCCTTCCAGCCGATAAAAGGCCAGGATGCCGTACTGGCACGCGGTCAATATTTGGTAGAAGGCCTGGGGCACTGCGGGGCTTGCCATACGCCGCGCAGTATCACCATGCAGGAAAAAGCGCTGAATGACGGTGAAGGCAGCGATTACCTGTCAGGCAGCAGCGCGCCGATTGACGGCTGGACCGCCAGTAATCTGCGTGGTGACAGCGGCGACGGGCTTGGCCGCTGGAGCGAAGACCAGCTGGTACAGTTCCTGCGCACGGGGCGTAACGATCATACCGCCGTGTTTGGCGGGATGACTGATGTGGTACAGCACAGTCTGCAACACCTGACGCCGGAAGATGCCACCGCTATTGCCCGCTACCTGAAGTCACTCGGGGCGAAAGACCCGAATCAGGTGGGGTTCACGCCGGATGATACGGTGGCAAAAGCGCTGTGGAAAGGCGATGACAGTAAAACGGGCGCATCGGTGTATGTCGACAGCTGTGCAGCCTGTCATAAGACCGACGGCAGCGGCTATAAACGCTTCTTCCCGGAGCTGCGCGGCAATTCAGTGGTACTGGCATCCGATCCAACGTCACTCATTCATATTGTATTAAGCGGCGCTCAGCTGCCGGGTATGAAGGGTGCGCCAACGACCATCACCATGCCGGCCTTTGGTTGGCGACTGAACGACCAGCAGGTCGCAGACGTGGTGAACTTTATCCGCACCAGCTGGGGTAACAGCGCGGCCTCCACGGTCTCTGCCAGCGATGTGGCAAAAGTACGTAAAGACGAAGCGGTGGTTAATCACCAGGGCAATGTGGATGTTGAGAAATTAACGCCGTAAGGCGAAAGCACGGCTTTAAATGTTGCAGGGGCGACCGTTAAAGGTCGCCCTTTTTTTGATCGTTGGGCAGAGGGCAAACTCTGCTCAATAGCGGTTGCAGCCGCGCCGGCGGCCCGGCGGTTAAATCCATTCTTTGCCGCGAATCTGAAAAAAAACGTCCGGGGAGATGAGGCGTATACAATCTCGGCAGTCACCGCGTATTATTTCCCGCTAAAGGCGATAATAAACGTGAACACAAGGAGCGTATTACGATGGATATATTGCCGTTTCCCTGCACGATATTCAAAACCCAAAAAAGGATGGACGACTACAGCGCCAGCGATATGCGCTGCGGAGATCTGACGGAAGCACAATTAAAAACGCATTATCATTTGATGGATATCTCCACCAGAGCCAACCCTTATACTTTGACGAAAATTACCCCGTTTAACCAACCACATTCAATGTTTTATGGTTCCCGTGGCGAGGGAGAGAAAATCACCCGGCAGCAGTGCGCCAGCATCCTGTTTGATGAGTTGCGGCACCTCTCTCAGACTTTTGCTTTGTATAGCCCGTACAAGTATTTGATTGAGAAAATGATCGGCCATATGCAGAGCGGCAACGGTACCCCTTTCCGGGATATAGCGCTGGACAGGGCGTTGAGAGAGCAGATACTGCATGACAGATCGCCGGATAACAGTACGCGTCTGCGGCTGGAAAACGCTTTTACCGACAACATTGACTGGGAAAATATGTCTTTTCCGCTGCAAAACAAGGATAGATTAAAAGACGCGATGACTCGTGGCAGGCTGCCAAAATTCGACAGATTTCAGGATAAATTTAACGGTATGGGGATCGCTGTTCATGATACCTGGGCCACGCACATCACCATTAAATCGCTGCATATTGATCACGATCGCTATCGTGCAGTGGTTCATTACAAGATACAGGATCACTTCGGCCTGGACAGTGACGATATTTCAACCTTTACATACAACCAGTTTCGTTTTTTCCGTATCTGGTTTGTTCTCCAGCGATACAATCAGTTTGGTTTCAAACCCTTTATGACCAATATGGAAGCAGTCGTTGAGATTAGCGGAGGCCGCTATGCAGGCTAAGAGCAAAAAAATATTTGTCGCACTCTTACTGCTGGGATGTGCCCTGGTTGGCTATTTTGTCTGGCTGTCGCAGCGGCAGGTAGAAATTATCGCTGTTCATCAGCGAAATAACTACAGTGATATTTTAGTCAAAAACTTTCCTTCTACCGACAAAGGGAAAATTAGCTGGTGGGAAGAAAATAAAGAGATTTTAAAAGATAAATACAAAACTCCAGAGCAAGCTTCAGATGGGTTCTTCACTATCACCTTTTGGCTTTTTGGCGATGGCTATAAGGAGCAAGGCAAGTATGACAGGCTGTGTTTTGATGATATGAAAACAACCGTGAATTGCATTGACAAGGACGCCGTTTTTTCCGTCAGCAGCAGTAAAAACAGGGGCACCCGTTTCACCGTCCACGATGGGATATATCGCATAACGCAGCAGGGTGAAATCATCAACGTTGAGCGCAGATAAGCCAGCGGCTCCGTGTAATGACGGTAAGGAAAATGCCCCTACTGACTTGTGTGGGCTACAGGGGCAGTGACATTACCTTATACCCGCGTGATGAACCTATTGACCCGGCTGCGGTTATTCAATCTTCAGCTTAGCCAGGGTGTTCAGCAGGGCATCCACCTTCGGCATCAGCTGTTTACGCCGTGGCCACACCACGTACAGCGGCAGCCCCGGCACCGCCCGCTGCGGTAAAAGCGTCACCAGCTCACCCCGCGCCAGCGGTTCTTTTATCAGCCAGGTTGCCATCTGCGCCACCCCCAGCCCTGCCACGACAGCCGAGCGCTGGGCTTCTCCATCCGCCAGCGCCATGCGGTGCGCCACGGTACGCGTGGTAATAAGGCCATCCGGTGAGACCACATGCCATGGGCTGGTACTGCCATCGATACGGTCGTAAACGATCGCCTGGTGCCGTTCCAGCTGCGTCAGCGTCTGCGGCGTGCCGTGCTGCGCCAGATAGTCCGGCGCGGCGCAGAAGATCAGCCGTTCGCTGCCGAGATAACGCACGCCAAGAGAGGGGGGATAGTTGCCCCGGCCGCCGATACGCACCGCGACATCCACCCCTTCTTCAAACAGGTCAACAAAGCGGTCGGAAAAAGACAGATTCAGCTGCATCTCCGGGTGCTGTCGACAGAAGTCATTGAGCAGCGGCATTACGTGCAGGCGGCCAAAGGTATGCGGCACGGCGACGCGCAGACGCCCAGCCGGAATGCTGCGCTGTGCGGCCAGCACCGATTCCGCCTCTGCCAGTTCGCTCAGCACGCGGGCGCAGGTATCATAAAATGCCTGTCCCGCATCGGTCAGCACCAGGCTGCGCGTGGTGCGCTCAAACAGGCGTGAGCCAAGACGCGCCTCCAGCCGGGCGATGCTTTTACTGACCGCCGAGCTGGTGAGATGCAGACGCCCGGCGGCGGCGGTAAAGCTGCCGCTCTCCACGCTGGCGACGAAGGGCGCAATCCCCTTAAGACGTTCTTCCGATGTCGGCATTTATTCCTCCAGTTCACTAATGCTGTGAATTTATACCGCAGATGAGAATTTAATTCTCTATTAAGCTGATGTTATCAACAGAACAGGAGAAACATCATGCAGCAACAGGCTTTGATTGTCGGCGTCAGCGGCGTTACTGGAAGTGCACTGGCCGAGCGTCTGCTGGCACAGGGCTGGCAGGTTTATGGTTTGTCGCGCGGGCGCTCGGCGGTCACCGCGGGCGTCACCTCGCTGGCTGCCGATCTGACCGATAAGGCTTCGGTAAAAAGTGCCTTACAGGGGATAAGCGTCGATAAGGTGTTTTTCAGCGCCTGGGCGCGTCAGGAAAATGAGAAAGAGAATATCCGCGTTAATGGGGCAATGGTACGCAACGTGCTGGATGCGCTTGGCAACAGGCTAAAAGGCGGTCATGTGGCGCTGATCACCGGGCTTAAACACTATCTCGGCCCCTTTGATGCGTATGGCAAAGGGTCGGTTCCGGTCACGCCTTTTCGCGAAGAGCAGGGCCGCCAGCCGGTGGAAAACTTCTATTATGCCCAGGAAGATGAACTGTTCGCCGCCGCCGACAGGTACGGTTTCAGCTGGAGCGTGCATCGTCCACATACGGTAATCGGTTTTGCCGTGGGTAACGCGATGAATATGGGGCAGACGCTGGCGGTGTATGCCAGCCTGTGTAAGCAGAGCGGGCAGCCGTTTATTTTCCCCGGCTCCCTGGCGCAGTGGGAAGGGGTGACCGATATGACCGATGCGCACCTGCTGGCCGATCAGCTGATTTGGGCAGCCACCACGCCCTCGGCACAGGATCAGGACTACAACGTGGTTAACGGCGATGTATTTCGCTGGAAGTGGATGTGGGGCGAAATTGCCCGCTACTTTGGTATTGAGCCGCAGCCTTTCCCCGACACTATGCAGCCGCTGGAAGGGCGAATGGATGCCGCGCCGCAGCAGTGGCGAGATATCGCCCGGCGCTTTGACCTGCATCAGGACGATGTTTCGAAGCTGGCTTCCTGGTGGCACACCGACGCCGATCTCGGACGGCCAATGGAGGTGTTTACCGATATCAGCAAAAGCCGCAAGGCGGGCTTTACCGGCTACCAGGCCACCCGCGATGCTTTCTTTACGCTGTTCGACAGGCTGAAAGCAGAGAGGCTGATACCTGACGCATAGTGCAACGGTTGTTTCCTGAAGGAAACAATAGTGGGGATATCGCGTTTATTGTTGCGATAAAAACTGTCTGTGGCAGGATGATTGCAACGGGTGATAACCCACACAAATTAAAGCGAATGCGAAGGACAGGGCGATGAACGATAAAGTGGTTAACTGGAATGGTGGCTTACAGCCGGAAGCGGTTGAGATCCTCTCGGCGAACGGCGGTATGATCGTCTGCCCAACGAAAGTGGGCTATATCATCATGACCTCCGATGCCAAAGGCCTGGAGCGCAAATTTGATGCCAAGCAGCGCAACCGTAACAAGCCGGGCGTGGTGCTGTGTGGTTCTCTGGAGCAGCTGAAAGAGCTGGCGCAGCTGAATCCGGAAATCGAAGCGCTGTATCAGCAGCACTGGGACAAAGACGTGCTGCTGGGCTGCATTCTGCCGTGGAAAGAAGAAGCCGTGGCGCGCATTCCTGATGACGGCTCGAAAGAGCTGATGATGGATCGCCGCCAGACCAGCTGCTTTGTTATCAAGTTCGGCGTGCCGGGAGAAAATCTGGCGAAAGAGCTGTGGGAAAATCACGGCAAATTCTCCTTCGCCAGCTCGGCCAACCCGTCAGGCAAGGGCAACCGTGGCTTGGTGGAAGGCATCGGCGAGCGCATTGAGCAGCATGCCGATCTGATCATCGCGGCGAATGACTATGTTAAGTCTATCCAGCCGAACGAGTCGGAAAAAACCCGTTACGAGCAGGGCGTGATGGTGGCGATGGTGGATGAAAACGGCCGGCTGGTGCCTGAGCAGAAGGGTGAGCGTAACATCTCTCCTTGCCCGGTGCTGATCCGTAAAGGACTGGACGTGGATAAAATCATGTCAATCATGTCCGATGTTTTCACCACTTGGGATTATCGTCACGGTAACTACTATTAATCCCGATAAAGAGTAATCGGCCGTGAGAAAACCCCCCGCCTTTATTCAATGCGGGGGTTTTTATTTTCAAACAATGTAAAGAATTAGCCTGTAGCTGTGCCCGGCACCAGTGCACGCTGTAATTCCTCAATAAATAAACGTACGCGCGGAGAAATAAAGCTGTCGCTTTTCATCAGCACATACGATTTGTAGATATCCATTTCCCAATCCGGTAACAGCTGCACCAGTTTCCCCACTTCCACCGCCTCCCTGGCGATATAATTGGGTAAATAGGCAATACCGGTTTGTGCCACCGCTGAATTCAGCAGGGCGATACTGTTATTGGCGCGAAAACGACTGCGTACCTCAATATCTTTTTTCTGTTTCTCTTTGCGAAACGGCAATGAAATGGTATGGGCCGGGCCACGGAAAAGAATAAATTCATGGCGTGCTAAATCATCCGGGCTGGTCACCGCCGGACGGTTAAGCAGGTAGTCCGGCGCGGCATACAGCCCCCAGGCGATATCCATCAGCGGGCGATAGTGGCGGTGATCGGGAAGATCGCGGGTGATGGCAATGGCGAGATCGATATGATCGTCTGCAAAGTTCACCGGTCGATCGGTCAGATCAAGATCGACGCTGACGTGGATATTGCCGGCGACGAAGCGGTTAAGGGCGGGAACAATGCACTGGCAGCCAAAGGTAACCGGGGCGGCCACGCGCAGGCTGCCGGTCGGCTCCTCATGGAACTGGCGGATAAACAGGTCGGCGCTTTTCACCTCGTTCAGAATGCGATAGCAATAGTGATAATAGGTCATGCCGACTTCGGTAACCTGAATGCGCCGGGTGGTGCGCTGTAGCAATTTTGCCCCGAGGCGTACTTCCAGCGCCGAGATCTCTTTACTGACCGACGATTTTGCCAGTCCGAGCGTTTTCGCCGCTTCGGTATAGCTGAGCGTTTCCACCACTTTGGCAAAAATAATCATCCCGTGCAGATTTTCAAAATCGCTCATTATTATCCCGGATTGTTTTTAGAGAGAAACAATGCGCGATATTAGCATATTTGTCGTTTGCCGCGCAGTGAAAAACAGTAAGGTTATTACATTGGATTCATTCTTAACGGTCGCTTTATTACGCAGAGATAATATTAATGGGTCAGACAATCAGTCAAAAAATACTTGCCCGTGCCAGCGGGCGAAAATGTGTTACGCCGGGGGAAATCGTTTGGGCAAAAGTTGATATATTAATGTCGCACGACCCCTGTACGCCGGGCGTTGCCAGCGTGTTTAAGAAAGAGTTCGGCGCACGGGCAAAAGTCTGGGATGCTGAACGCTTTATTATGATCCCCGATCACTTTGTTTATTCCGCCGACCCACAGGCGAATCAGAATATTCGCGTGATGCGTGAATTTGCCCGCGAACAGCAGATTAAATACTTCTACGATGTCGGTACGCCGGACTATAAGGGCGTTTGTCATATTGGCCTGGCGGAAGGCGGGCACACGAGGCCGGGAGAAGTTCTGCTGGGAACGGATTCGCATACCGTCACCGCAGGGGCATTTGGCTGCTTCGCCATTGGCCTGGGGATCACCGATGCCGCCTACGCGTTAGGGAGTGGAGAGATCCCGCTGAAAGTCCCCACCACGATCCGCGTGAACTACCACGGCGTGATGCCCGCGTATTTACAGGCTAAAGATCTGATCCTCGGCCTGCTGGCCAGGCTAACGGTGGATGGGGCCACCTATGAAGCCATTGAATTTGGCGGCAGCGTCATTGATGCCATGTCGGTTGAGGAGCGCATGACGATATGCAATATGGTGGTGGAGTGCGGGGCGAAAAACGGCATCATGGTGCCGAATCAGGCCACGCTGGACTATCTTGCCACGCGCACCGATATCCCGTTTAGCGTGGTGGAACCTGACGCGGACGCCCGTTACAGCCAGGTGCTGGACATTAATGTGACGGAGATGCAGCCGCTGGTGGCTAAACCGCATTCGCCGGATAACGTGGTGGCCATCGATACGCTGAAGAACGTGGCGATTTCACAGGCGTATATCGGTTCCTGTACCGGCGGTAAGCTGGCTGATTTTATTGCCGCTGCCCGCGTAATCAAAGGGCGCAAAGTCGTGGTTCCGACCTTCGCCGTACCCGCGACAAAAGAGGTCTTTCACGGTTTAATCAGCACCGATATTGACGGTCAGTCGGTGTACCGCATCCTGTGTGATGCGGGCGTGCAGCTGTCGTCCGAATCCGGCTGCGCGGCGTGCTGCGGCGGCCCGGCCGATACTTTTGGCCGCGTCAACCAGCCGATCTCGGTGATCTCCACCACCAACCGCAACTTTGTCGGGCGTATGGGCCACAAACGGGCCAACATCTATCTTGCTTCCCCTTATGCCGTGGCCGCTGCGGCGGTAACCGGCGAGATAACCCATCCCGGCGCACTGTGCGGAGACGACAAATGAAAGCGATGATCAGCGGGGCGGTGTACGTCCTCGGCGATAATATTGATACCGACCAGATCCTGTCGGCGGAATATCTGAAGGTCAACCCCTCGACGCCGGAGGGCTATGCGCAGCTTGCGCGGCTGGCCATGTGCGGTCTGCCGGAGGGGGCGCTGCCGTTTATCGATCCACAAACCGGACGTTCGGCCTACCCGATTATCGTGGCGGGGAAAAACTTTGGCTGCGGCTCTTCGCGCGAGCATGCGGTTGTGGCGCTGGGGGCGGCCGGGGTTCAGGCGGTCATCGCGCAGTCGTATGCGCGCATCTTTTTCCGCAACTGTGTTGCCACCGGGGAGCTGCTGCCGGTCGCTGCCGCTGAACCCTTATGTCAGCGTCTGCGTACCGGCGATCGGGTCAGCATTGATATCGGCAAGCAGACGATCACGCTGCTGGAAAGCGGCGAGCGGCTGATGACCGACCCGCTGGGGGAGCTGGCGAATATGGTTGCCGCCGGCGGACTGTTCGCCTGGGCCCGCGCCAGCGGGCGTATCAACGTTAGCGCGTAACTATTTTGCCGAAACTGCCAGTGCGCCCCCGGCAAAAACGAACAGGCTGCCGGTAGAGCGGTTAAGGATGCGCAGACGGCGAGCGTCAGAAAAGACGCCCGACAGCCGACGGCCCGCGCAGGCGTAGCTGAACATAATGCCGCCATCCAGCACCGCCCAGGTCACAGCCAGCGTGGCAAACTGCGCGGCGTGCGGATGGCTGGCATCGATAAAGTTCGGGAACAGCGCGGCAAAGAACAGCAGATCTTTCGGGTTACTGATGCCCACCGTGAAACCTTTGCGGAACAGGCGCATGGCTCCCGGCGCATCTTCAAGTTCAGACGCGTTAATCTGAGCCGGTTCGCTGTTGTCGCGCCATGCGGCGATGCCCAGCCAAATCAGATAGGCGGCACCCACGATTTTCAACACCATAAAGGCGGTGGTTGAAGCGGCAAGAATAGCCCCCAGACCCAGCGCCGAGGCGGTCATCAGTATCATGGCGGCCAGCACGCCGCCGCCGACGGTTGCCAGCGCCTGCTTACGACCGTAACGCAGACCGTGCGTCATATTGATCAGCGCTGAGGGGCCGGGAATGGCGATCAGCGCGGCGATCACGCCGGTATAGGCCAGCCAAAGTTCAAGCGTCATTAATATCATCCTTTCAGGTTACGTGCCTATGCCTGGGCGTGGTAGAGGGGGTCTGTCCTGTTCACGAAGTGACCGTGGCGCGCCAGTGTATTTTCCCGGCACTGAGAAGTAAATCACAGTCAGAAAATATTCCCGCTGAAGGCGGGTTAGGGCGGGCGTACAGGAGTGATTTTACGCCATCCCCGGCCTGGCGTCGCCGCTTTTCCCTGGAAGAAGAAGCGGCAAAGATCCGCATTACCGGCCGTGACATTGCCGCTGGCACGCGCCACCACGGAAAAAGGCAGGTGTCACCGCGCTAATTCACGATTAGCCTTAAGAAATAGCGACAAGAACGCGGAAAAAGTTGTTTTCGTTATGTGCCAGCGATGCAGGGATAAATGGTGGTATTAACGCCCTTAACGAATAACGTCAGGCGAATAGATTAAATAGATTTCTTAATATGCGCGCTGATGAATAAATATTTCATTGTTGAATGTAATAGTAAAATTCAGATTTATTTCTGACGGTGTAAAATATCTTTTACTGGGAATTATCCTGGTGTCTGGTTGCATCATCTAATGACGGGACTATAATTAGTAGCATCAATTTTTTATTCACCAGACAAATTTGCCGCAGGCTGGGCATCAGGAGGTTTTTATCACTTTCAACCAAAATGAAGCGATGATTAACACTAACCCTGTTGAATTTGAAGCCTGGCATGATGATTATATCACAGGGCCTGAAGACGTGGGTGAGCCTCACCCGGAGCGGATCCACGGGCTGCCGGCTTCAGACATTCTCACCCCCTCCGAACGCTATCAGGAGCTGTTTACTGCGGTGCAGATGTCGCGCATTTTTAGCGACAGCAAAACCTTTGCCGACTGCGCGCCAAAAACGGACCCGGAACCTATTCTGTTTCGCTACTATTTGAAGCGTGAACAGGAAGATTTTAACCTGCTGGAATTCGTTCTGGAAAATTTCGATCTGCCAGACGTGCATGACAGCCGCTATGTTGCCGATCCAAATCATACCATGGCAGAACATATCGATGGCCTGTGGCCGGTGCTGACTCGCCAGCCGGAAAAACATCGTAAGTTCTCCTCACTGCTGCCGCTGCCGAAGCCTTACGTCGTGCCCGGCGGGCGTTTTAGCGAAGTCTATTATTGGGACTCTTATTTTAGCATGCTCGGCTTCGCCGCCGCGGGGCGTTGCGATCTGATGCGCAGCATGGCGGATAATTTCGCGTGGATGATCGATAAATATGGTCATATCCCGAACGGCAACCGCACCTACTACCTCAGCCGTTCGCAGCCCCCGGTATTTGCCATGATGGTAGAGCTGTTTGAAAAGAATGACGTACATGAAGCGCAACACTATCTGCCGCAGCTGAAAAGCGAATACGCTTTCTGGATGGACGGACAGGAAACCCTGGCGCCAAACCGCGCGCATCGTCATGTGGTTATGCTGAGCGATGGGTCGGTGCTAAACCGCTACTGGGACGATCGCGACACGCCGCGCGACGAGTCATATCGTGAGGATGTGGAAACGGCAGGTCAATCTTCGCGCCCGTCGAGCGAGGTCTACCGCGATCTGCGCGCCGGAGCGGCATCGGGCTGGGACTATACCTCGCGCTGGTTAAGTGAGCCTGGCCGTCTGGAAAGTATTCAAACCACCAGCATTGTGCCCGTTGACCTTAATGCGCTTCTCTACAAGCTGGAAACCACGATTGCTCGTCTTTCGGCCAGCAGGGGAGAGCAGGCAACGGCCGAACGTTTTCAGCAGCTGGCGCTGCGGCGTCGTGAGGCCGTTGATCGCTATTTGTGGGATGTGCAGGCGGGTCTGTATCGTGACTACAACTGGCGCGAAGGCGAGCAGGCAACCTTCTCCGCCGCCGCCGTCACGCCGGTGTATGTCGGCATGGCCAGTCTCGACCAGGCCAACCGTACGGCCAAAGCGGTGCGCGACCATCTGTTGGCCCCGGGCGGCATACTGTGCAGCATGAGTGTGACCGGCGAGCAGTGGGACAGTCCGAACGGTTGGGCTCCCGTGCAGTGGATGGCAATCAAAGGTTTCCACAGCTACGGCGACGAGCTGCTGGCGCAGGAGATTGCCTCCCGCTGGCTGCATACCGTCAATAGCACCTGGCAGCAGCACCACAAGATGGTAGAGAAGTATAATATCAGCGGAGAGGCTGCGCTGCTGGGCGGCGGCGGGGAATATCCGTTACAGGATGGCTTCGGCTGGACCAACGGCGTTACGCGCCGCCTGCTGGAGATGTACCCCCAGCTATAATCCCGCCGGGGCGGCCTTAGACTATTTCTGCCGTATCAACGACACACAAAAAAAGAATCTGGCGGCAAAGCCAGATTCTTTTTTTTGTTCTCGCCGTAGCGGGTAACAACCGCGAGAACGTCATCACAAGCACCTTCCAGCAGTCGTGATAGTAGTCTGTTATGTGAGCAGGGTCAAGATAAGACCGGTAATGAATTATCACGAAAGGTATTATAATGGCGCGATTGTTGGAATGGGGCGTCCTTCTCCGGGTGGGCAGGGTCAGGTTTTACTCCCGGCGGGAAACAGGTGGTGCTGTCCGGTTTGCCTCCACCTGAGGAGTGGCACAAGCACCTTCCAGCAGTCGGTGCATCGTCGCAAGGGGAAATGGAAAGGCACTTGCAGCGCTGTGCATACTCGCTCACAAGGAGCGTGCCGAGTGATAATCGCAGAAGCTGTTCTGCTGGCGCTGAATATCTTTCTCGCTTGCCTGCACATTATCGTTGCCTTACGGCAACTGACCGGTAACCGCTAAGGATGCTGGGACTCTGAACGAAGGCGAAGCAACCACTTCGCCTTTTTTCTTGCCGCTACTGCGGGATTGGTTTATTTCTTTGTCTCGCCAAACTTAAGGCCTGTAATAAGATCCCGTTTCCCTCTCTGCAATCTGTGACGAATCTAACACTTAGCCGCCACGCGCGTGGCTATTCTCCCTGTGGCAGTCTTTCGAGATCATTTCAGGAGAGCAGCAATGAGCAACGGCTTTATCAGCGCGGATCATATTCGCGACCGCTTTTCCAAAGCGATGTCGGCAATGTATCAGGCGGAAGTTCCTCAATATGGCACCTTGTTACGGCTGGTGCGTGAGGTCAACGAGCGGGTATTGCCGGAGAGCGGTAGCGGGCAGCCTGCGGCAGAACACTGGCAGCAGGAGGTTAACCGCCAGAGCGTGGAACGTCACGGCGCTATCCGGGTGGGAACGGCACGAGAGCTGGCGACATTACGTCAGCTGTTTGCGGTGATGGGCATGTCTCCGGTGGGCTATTACGATCTTTCGGCCGCCGGCGTGCCGGTACACTCAACCGCTTTTCGCCCGGTGACGGAGCGCGCTTTGCACATCAATCCGTTTCGCATCTTTACCTCATTACTGCGCCTGGAGTTGATTGACGATACCGTTCTGCGCCAGCGGGCAGGTGAGATACTGGATCAACGCGATATTTTCACGCCCCGTCTGCGGGAACTGCTGGTGATTTGGCAGCAGCAGGGGGGGCTGAAAGAGGAGGAAGCCGATGATTTTGTGCGCCAGGCGCTGGAAACTTTTCGCTGGCACCGGCAGGCTTCAGTCGATCTTGAAACCTATCACGCGCTGCTGGCACAGCATCGTCTGATTGCCGACGTGGTCTGTTTTCGCGGGCCGCACATTAACCATCTGACGCCGCGCACGCTGGACATCGACCGCGTTCAGCAGCTGATGCCTGCGTATGGCATTACGCCGAAAGAGACGATTGAAGGCCCGCCCGCCCGCCGTTGCCCGATCCTGCTGCGCCAGACCAGCTTTAAGGCGCTGAACGAGGCCATAGATTTCACTGACCGGCTTCAGGGCATGCACAGCGCCCGCTTCGGTGAAATTGAACAGCGCGGCGTGGCACTGACGCGCAAAGGGCGTGAGCTGTACGATCGCCTGCTGCGTCAGGCGTCGGAGAAAAAGTTTGCCGACAACGCCAGCTATCAGCAGCATCTGGGCAAGATATTTGCCGACTTCCCGGACGACGCGGACGAACTGCGCCGTCAGCAGCTTGCCTGGTATCGCTACCGACGCAATCCGCTGGTGGCCGCCGCGCCGGGGCAGGATCTGGAAAGTCTGATTGCCAGCGGGGCGGTAGTGGCAGAGCCAGTTATCTATGAAGATTTTCTCCCGGTCAGCGCCGCCGGCATTTTCCAGTCTAATCTTGGTGATGACCGGCGTCATGCCACCAGTGGTCATGCCAGCCAGGCCGAATTTGAACGGGCGCTGGGCGCGCCGGTGATGGACGAATTCAGCCTGTACCAGCAGTGCCAGCAGGGATCGCTTGACCGCCTGCAGCTTGACGTCTAAAGATGAAAGGGGGCGCTTTGTGTCAGCACCCGCTCGATCACATTGAGCGCTCCTTCATGATTATTACTCTCGGTATGATAGCGAGCCACCTGCTTTACCGCCGGCTGCGCATTGGCCATGGCGAATCCATAGCCTGCATGCGCCAGCATTTCGATATCGTTGCCGCTGTCGCCCGTTGCCACCACTTCATGGTTGGCAATCTGCCATTTTTTTTGCAGCAGCGACAGGCCGTGCGCCTTGTGCATACCGGGGATAATCAAATCCACAAAGCCAGATCCACTGGAAACCGGCGTCACGATGCCGTCCAGCGCGTGACCAATGTGCTCCATCAGTTCGGGGATTTTTTCATCGGCCAGATTCAGGGAGAATTTAAAGATGCAGTCATCTAAGCGCGCAAAATTCGGGTGCAGTTCCAGCCGGTGATAGTGTTTTGACATCAGCGCCAGCAGCGTATCCGGGGTATCGTTGAGCATATAGGCGCTACGCGGGCCGCAGACGACCGCATGAATATAGGGAATACGTTGCAGAACCGTCAGTACCTGGGCCAGGTGTTCATCGCTTAACCGCGCGCAAAACAGCGTGCTGCCATTATCGACGATGTTTGCCCCATTTTCGGCAACAAAGGCTATTTCTCCGCTTATTTCAGGGAAAAAGCTCAGCAGCTGATAATACTGGTTACCGCTGGCGACCACAAATTTGATATCGCGCTGTTTCATCTGCTGGTACAGCGATAAAAACCGCGCCTTGTTATAGTTCTTATTATCGTCGAGGAAGGTGCCGTCCATATCGACGGCAATCATTCTGATCATTAATGCGGCCCTGAGTCACAAGTAAAAACGATCGCTATCATCGCCCTAACCGTCGGCGCTAAAAAGGGGCTGCTTTCATCGTTGAGTTCCCCTTTTCCCGGCGTGACATGTTACGCGGGTTGCGATCACCGTCGGTGGACGTAGCGGGTTTTTCGCTAAATTCAGCATCATCGGTTACGCTTTACGTTCTGGATATCGACGCAACGGAGCCTTTCATGAGCACTGAATTAAGTAAAAAACCACAGCCCGATGCCGCAGAGCATAATGCTTTCTTCCCCTCGGCTTATTCACTGGATCAGTTCACCAGCCGCGTATCCGACCTGGCAGGGGCGGATTATCCCAACCCATACCGTGGCAACAAAAAGATTCTGGTGATAGCCGCAGACGAACGCTATCTCCCGGTCAGCGGCGACAAGCTGTTCTCAACCGGCAATCATCCGGTTGAAACGTTGCTGCCGATGTACCATCTGCATAAAGCCGGATTTCAGTTTGATATCGCCACGCTTTCCGGCGAAATGGTCAAATTTGAACACTGGGCGATGCCGGTTGATGACAAAGCGATTACCGGATTATTTGATGACTACCTGGCGAGCTTCCGTCAGCCGCTGAAACTGTCTGACGTGGTGAAAAATCTCGGCGCGGACGGTGACTATGCCGGCGTATTTATTCCGGGTGGGCATGGCGCTTTAATCGGCCTGCCGGAAAGTGAAGATGTTGCCGCCGCGATCCGCTGGACCCTGGATCAGGATAAATACCTTATTTCACTCTGTCACGGACCAGCCGCCTTCCTGTCCGTCAGCAAGGGGGAAAACCCGTTAAAAGGCTACGCCGTGTGCGCCTTCCCTGACAGCGCGGATAAGCAGACGCCGGATATCGGCTACATGCCCGGCCACCTTACCTGGTTCTTCGGTGAGCGGCTGAAAGAGATGGGCCTTACCTTGGTCAATAATGATATATCCGGTGCCGTCCATCAGGACCGCAAAGTGTTAACCGGAGACAGTCCGTTTGCCGCCAACGCGCTGGGCAAACTGGCAGCGAATGCCCTTTTGAAAGAGTTCAGCTAGCCGCTAAAGGTTTCGGCCGATCCTGAAGCCGAAAATGACCCGCGCCTGCCAGCGGAGAGACAGCCGATAAACGGGCCGTTTCCTCGCTGGCCGGGGTCGTGTTTAAGATAATGATTTGAAAAGAATTCAGAGGAGTAATTTACCTCCTTCTGCCCTGTGCGACCTATGAATATTCGCTTGGGAATACTCCACGGGCAAATAATCACATTTACATATTTAAATTTATAAATATAATGTCAGCCACATTTTGACCTTAAGAGAAGCGCTTTTATGAAACACAATACTCTTTTTAGTCCGCTGAACATTGGCGATCTGGCCTTGCGTAACCGGATTGCTCTTCCTCCCCTCACGCGTTGCCGCAGCGAACAGCCGGGCAATATTCCGGGTGAGATGATGGTCGAGTATTACCGTCAGCGTACCGGCGCGGGATTTATGGTAACCGAAGGGACCCAAATCGAACCCCGTGGCCAGGGCTATGCCTGGACGCCGGGCATTCACAGTGAGGAGCAGCTCTCCGGCTGGAATAAAGTGACCGATGCCGTACACCAGGAAGGCGGGGTGATATTCTGCCAGTTGTGGCATGTCGGGCGGGTTTCACACAGCGAGCTCCAGCCGGAGAAACGGCCGCCGGTCGCACCCTCCGCGGTAGCCGCAACCGGCGTGCGGGTCTTTATCGAAACCGGACCGGGTGAGGGCATCCTTACCGCCCCGGAAACCCCACGCGCCCTTTCCACGGCAGAAGTGAAAGAGATCGTCGGGCTTTATCGCCAGGCCGCCGTCAATGCGAAAGCAGCGGGTTTTGATGGCGTGGAGCTGCACGCGGCAAATGGCTATCTGATCAACCAGTTTATTTCTCAACATACCAATTTCCGCAGCGACGAATACGGCGGTTCGCTGGCGAACCGGCTGCGCTTTCTGCGGGAAATTGTTGCTGCGGTCAGCGCCGTTTTCGGCAGCCAGCGGGTTGGGGTGCGTTTTGCTCCGCTGTTTACCAGCACCGATGAAGAACGCGTCTATCTCGGCCTGGTGGAAGACGATCCGCATACGACCTACATCGCGGCGGCGAACATGCTCGATGAGATGGCAATCGGCTACCTTTCTATTGCTGAAGCCGACTGGGATAACAGCCCCGATCTGCCCGACGATTTTCGTCGCGAGCTGCGCGCCGCATTTCAGGCGCCGATTATGTATTCCGGCCGCTATACCCGTGAAAAAGCGGAGCATGTTTTCCTGAAGGGCTGGGGGGATTTGTTTGGCTTTGGCAGAACCTTTATCGCCAACCCGGATCTGCCGACCCGGTTACAGCAGGGATTGCCGCTCAATGCTGTTGACGCCTCGTCGCTGTATGGCGGAACGGCTAAAGGGTATACTGACTACCCGGTTTATCGTTCCTGACGTTTGTGAGGCGGCATGTCACCAGAAAACGCCATAAAAATACTGGCTAATCCAACGAGGATGGCGGTACTGAAGTGGCTTAAAAACCCGGCAGAATCCTTTGCCGGATACAGTCAGCTGTATGATTTTGAGCGTTATGGCGTGTGTGCCAGCCTGATCCAGGACAAGGCTGGGTTATCCCAGCCCGCCACGTCACTTTGTCTTAAGGTGCTTTATGAGGCGGGGCTGCTGGAAGCCAGCAAGGTCGGCAAATGGACTTATTATCGTCGCAGCGAGCCGCGCATCCGTGAGATCACCTCGACGGTCACCAGGTGCCTGGACGATCTGTGACCGCTCATGCGCCGGCATACCGTGGCTGAAGAAGTGAAGTGGCCGGTCTCTGGCCACTTCAGTCAGGAATTAGCCCTTTCCGCCCTGGAATGAGGGATACAGCGTCATTCCGCCATCAACGAAAATGGTTTGCCCGGTAATGTATGCAGACTGATCGGAGGCCAGCCAGGCGGCAACATTGGCAACGATCTCTGGTTCAGCGACATATTTCATCGGGATAAGCTCTTCCAGCTCCAGGCGCAGCGCCTCATCGCCCATTTTCTCCTGGTTCATCGGCGTATTGATAGCGCCCGGCCCGATAGCATTAACCCGGATGCCTTTTTCAGCATATTCCAGGGCAAGAGATTGAGTCAGCATGCGCACACCGCCTTTGCTGGCGGCATAGCTGACGAAAGTCGGCCAGGGAATAATCTCGTGTACGGACGAGACGTTAATAATGTTGCCCTTGATGTCGTTTTCTAAAAAGTAGTTAAGCGCGGAGCGGGCGGTGAGAAAATAGCTGGTTAGATTGACGTCAATCACCTTGCGCCAGTCATCCAGGGTTATTTTGTGCGCCGGGCTTTGAATTTCAATTCCGGCATTATTAATCAGCAAATCCAGCTTGCCGAAACGATCTATGGCAGTATGAACGAAGTTATGGGCGATGTTTTCGTCACTGATATCACCACCAAATATGATGGCTTTGCCTGATTTCAGGCCGTTCAACTTATCGGCTAATTCCTGCGCTTCTTCTTTGTTTGAATGGTAATTAATGACGACATTCATCCCTTCTTCAACTAAGCGGGTAACCAGTGCTGCGCCTATTCCTCTGGAGGAGCCCGTTACCGCTGCCACTTTTCCCTGAAGATCTGTAAACATATTTTTTCCCCGAGTGCATTTTTAACTAAAATGAAGCATCACCGTTCTAACAGCCGCTTCATTTGTTATTATCCGATAACGCAACATTCGTCACTGGCAGGCGAAAACGTACGCTTTTTGGCCACCAGAATGACGATGACGCCCGCAATTGTTGCTTCCTGCAAGACAAGGAATGCCCTTAAAAAACTAGCAACAGATCTTTGTATGCGCAAGTTCGTGGCCGCGCTGTGGTGAGATATATCTTAAAACGTATCGGCAGGAGGCTTGGCCTGGCGGGGATCTGAAAGGATGTATCGTGGTCAGGGAACGGCCCGCTAAGAGCCTGTTTCCTGACCACCAAAGCCTGACGTGACGCTGGCTGAATCTGTTATTTGCAGTCGTCCGTTAATTTAACTAGTGCAGTCTGCTGAACGGCCGCGTTATCTGAAGCGAATACAGCAATACCTTTGACCGATTGACCTTTTTTCACCTTGCCCGTGGTGAGCTTTTCATCAACCGTATCCAGCTTAAACTCCTGGTGATCCGGGGCAACCGCTTTCAGACAGAGGGTTGATAAATCGAACTCTTTATCAGCCAGGTTGGCCACCATCACTTCAAAGGTTTTTGTGTAGACATCTTTGCCGGCAATTGACATTGATCCCTTAGAGTGTTCTGTCGCATACACGGCTGCATTATCAGGCACGGCCGCATGCGCGACACTGCAGAAACCCGCTACGGTAACAGACGCCGCCATAATAAAACGCTTCATATTTATTCCCTTTTCTGGTTTGAGATTTTACTTAATGTTCCCGACAGAAACAGCCTGGCGAAATAATACTGTCTTTGCAAACTCAACCCCGATCAGTATAGCCAGTGTTTATCATTTCACAGAAAAGCGCAGCGTGGTTCAGGTGCCGGGGAAACGGCAGGCGTCGTGCCTACAGCACCACGCACATCGGGCGTCCTGAAACCGGGTCCGGGTGGATCTCTGCTCTGATTGAGAAAACCTGTTGCAGCAGCGCGGGAGTCATCACCTGCTCAGGCGTGCCGCTGGCCACCACCTGCCCTGCGGACATCAGAACCAGATAGTCGCAGTAACGGCTGGCCTGATTCAGATCGTGTAACACCGCAACCACGGTTTTTCCCTGCTGCTGTCGTATACGCAGCAGCGACATCAGCTCGATTTGATGATTGATGTCCAGCCAGGTGGTTGGCTCATCAAGCAGCAGCAGCGGCGTGTCCTGCGCCAGCGCCATGGCAAGAAAGGCCCGCTGCCGCTGGCCGCCGGAGAGTTCGCACACCCGTCGGTTAGCCAGCTGGGCGATCTGCGTTTCTTCCATCGCGGACTGAACCAGCTGGCGATCCCGCGTGCCCATGCGGCCAAACAGATTCAGCCACGGACTGCGGCCATAGCCTACCAGCTCCTGCACACTGACGCCTTCCGGTGCTAAATGCTGCTGCGGCAGTAGCGCCAGGCGCTGGCCCAGCTGGCGGGCTGACAACGCGGCCAGATCCTTATCTCCCGACATGACTTTTCCGTGCTGCGGGGTCAGCAGCCGGGCGCAGCAGCGCAGCAGCGTCGATTTACCGCAGCCGTTGGGGCCGAGCAACGCGGTGATACGCCCTGCTGGCAGCGCCAGGGAGAGAGAGTGCAGAACGGATTTATTCGCATATCCGGCGCTCAACTCTTTCAGGATCAGTGGCATCATTAGCGGGTTCTCATTAAAAGCCAGAAAAAGTAGGGCGCACCGATACAGGCCGTCAGTATCCCGGCGGGAAGCTCCAGCGGGGGATGCAGGGTACGCGCCAGCAGGTCGGCCAGCAGCAGCAGCAGGGCGCCCACCAGCATCGCGCCGGGGATCAGCCAGTGATGGCGACCGCCCACCAGGCGGCGGGTAAGATGCGGTGCCAGCAGGCCAATAAAGCTTAGCGGGCCACAGACCGCGACGCTGCCGGCCGCCAGCGCCAGCGCCAGCAGCAGGGTAAGCCGCTGGGTTCTGCGCACGTTAACGCCGAGAGTGGCGGCCTGCTCTTCTCCCAGCACCAGCAGATCCAGCCGACGGCAGAGTAACATACCGAGTGGTAACAGCAGTAACAGCCACGGCAGGGCGACATAAACAAATGCCCAGCCACGGCCCCAAAGACTGCCGGTGAGCCACATCAGCGCCTGATTGATCTCCAGCGGATGTGACAACATTAAATAATCGGTAACGCTGGCATATAACGCGGTTAAGGCCACGCCGAGTAGCGCCAGGCGCAGGGGGGTGCTGCTGCCCGCCGCCAGCCGTAGCACGGCAAACGCCAGCACCGCGCCGATAAAGGCCAGCAGCGGTAGCCACATGACCGGCAGCGCGGGGAACAGCATCAGGGTACCGATCGACATCAGCCCGGCGGCATGATTAACGCCGAGGATCTCCGGTGAAGCCAGCGGATTACGCACCACTCCCTGTACCAGCACGCCGGAGAGCGCCAGCGCGGCCCCGACCAACAGTGCCAGCAGGATGCGCGGCAGGCGGTACTCCATCAGAGCGAAATAGTGACTGTCACCAGGCCGTAACGCCCGCTGAAGGTCGGCGAAGCTCAGCGTTTCACTGCCGTAGCGTACCGAAAGCAGCATCACTATCATTACCAGCGCCAGCAGGATGGTCAGCGTCAGGGCAGGTTTCTTCACGTACGCCTCCTGACCAGCCAGATAAAGCAGGGCGCGCCGATCAGCGCCAGCAGTGCTCCGGCGGGCAGGTCGGCTGGAAAGGCGACCGCGCGCGCCAGCAGGTCGGCCAGCAGCATCAGCAGGGCACCAAACAGCATGGCGATCGGCAGCGCGAGACGCAGATCGTTACCGATCCAGGCGCGAGCCATATGCGGCACCAGCAGGCCAAGAAAGGCCACCGGCCCGGCCACGCTGACACAGCTGCCCACCAGCAGCACCACCAGCAGGTTGACCAGCAGGCGCAGCTGCCCCAGGCGAATACCGAGGGTGCGGGCGCTGTCGTCACTGAGCTGTAACAGATTCAGACGGCTGGCGAACAGCCAGGCCAGCGGGAGCAGCAGGGCGCTGAAGGGCAGCAGCTGCCAGAATTCACGCCAGCGGACATGCGAGACTCCCCCGGCCAGCCAGTGAAGTATGCCCCAGGCATGATCTTCCGCCAGCAGCAGAATGGCGCGCGTCAGCGCCGCGCACAGGGCTGACACCGCCACTCCGCCGAGAATAAGGCGGCTGCGGTCGCCGGCATCCCACCCCCTGCCGAGCAGCATCACAATACCCCAGCTCAGGCCGCCACCCAGCGCCGCCAGCAGCGCGATGCTGTACCCGGACACCCAGCTGGGGTTGAAGGCGCTGGCGATAACCATCGCCAGTGACGCTCCGGCATTGATGCCCAGCAGAGAGGGGGAAGCCAGCGGATTGCGGGTCAGCGTTTGCAGCAGACAGCCCGCTACCGCCAGGCTGGCGCCCAGCAGCATCGCCACCAGGCTACGCGGCAGGCGCAAATTGACCACCAGCGCCTGCGGCAGATCGTTCACTTTGCCCGGCAGCATGGCTGATAGTGCCTGCCAGGGCGCTATCGGCACCTGCGACCAGCTGAACAGTGACAGCCAGAATACCCCGGCCAGCAGGACCAGCGGCAAACTCCAGGCGATAAGCGGTCGGCCGGACATCATTGTGCGGGCGTCAGAGGCCGATGATGAATGATGGCCACCAGGTCTGATGCAATCTGCTCGGCGGCAAATATCCCGCGCATCCGCGCCCAGCTGTTGCTGTCAACCGCCGCCACCTGGTTATGCTGCGCCGCCGTCAGCATCTGCCAAAGTGGGTCCTGCTGCCAGTCGCGTATGATGCTTTGCTGCCGGTAGTGGGCCACGATCAGCCAGTCAGGGTTGATCGCCAGCAGCTGCTCAAGGCTGATATTGGAGAGTTCTGCCTGATTGATCGGCGCAGACACCGCCATGCCCAGCGCCGTCAGCACGCTGCCGGTATAGGATGCGCTGCTGTGCAGGTTGAACTGCTGTTCGCGCGAGGTGCCAAACACCACCTTCACCCCCTTGGGCAGCTGGCTGGAAAATTGCTCCATCCGCTGGTGGTGCAGGGCCAGGCGCTGCTGCATTTCCGTGTCTTTTCCCAGCACTTTGCCTATTATCGCCGCCGATTGCAGGTTTTCTGCGTAAGTTTCATTGCGTGATTTCAGCATCAGGGTCGGAGCAATGCTGGACAGCTGGCGATAAATGCCCTGGTGGCGTGCGCTGTCGGCAATAATCAGATCCGGTTTTAACGCGGCAATCGTTTCCAGTGAGGGCTGGGCGCGGGTGCCGACCGATTGCCACGGCTTAAGATGTTCGCGTACGGCAGGCAGAACGCGTTTCGGGTCATTGTCGTCCGCTACGCCCGTCGGACTGACGCCGACGGCGGCCAGCGCATCGACAAAGGAGAGTTCCAGCACCACAACGCGGGCCGGTGGATGTTCGAGAGTAAAGCTTCCGTTACTGTCCTGAACGGTCACCGCCTGCGCGATGGAAAGCCCCGGCAGCAGAACGCTAAGCAGGACGAGGATAAAACGTGTCAACATGATCCCTCCAGGTGATAAAAACAGCAAAGCGGGCCGCCAGAGGCAGCCCGCAAGCACGTAAGATATCAGAACTTCAGTGAGCCTTGCAGGTAAACCGTGCGCGGCTGCCCGGCATAGATCCCTTTGTTGTTGTCGTCGTAGGCGCGGGTGAAGTACTCATGGTCGAAGAGGTTTTTCACGCCAACGGCCATATTCAGGTTGGCATACTGCGGCCCGAAATCGTAGTTAGCGCGTGCGCCCCACAGCATAAAGCCCGGAATGCGGCCGGTACTGCCATCGGCGCTTTCCTTAACGGTATTGGCGTTGTCGGCGAACTGCGACGACTGGTATTCACCGTTAAGATTAAGGGTCCAGCTGCCGGTGCGATAATCCATGCCCACCGTGCCTTTGTGTTTCGGTGAGAACGGCACCTGGTTGCCGTGGTAGTCGCCCTGTTCGCGGATAACCGCATTGACGTAGGCATAGCTGGCTGAAACCGACAGGTTCTCAAGCGCTGGGGAGAAATCTCCAAGATCGTAGCGCACCTTGCTCTCCAGCCCGGTATGACGGGTTTTTCCGCGTGCCGTCACGCTGTCGGTGACCTGATTGGAGTCATACTGGTTGCTGAAGTTGATTAAGAACAGCCCGGCTTCGGCCTGAAGTACCTGATTATCAAATCGGGTACCCAGTTCCCAGGTACGTGCTTTTTCCGGCTCCACGCTGCCGCTGCTGACCGCTTTACCTATCTGGCTGTACTGCACGGTGCCGAAGGAGCCTTCGGTATTGGCATACAGATTCCATTCGTCATTCAGATGGTAGAGCACGTTGAGCGCGGGCAGCGGGGCGTTGTAGCCAATTTCCTGCTTTTCACCCTTAATAAAGTTGTTCTGGTAAGACTGAATATGCTCATAGCGCATGCCTGGCGTCAGCGTCCAGTTGCCCACGTCGATACGGTCGTCAATGTACCAGGCGTGAGCCTCGGTGCCGGACTGCGTATCACGATCGTACGGGCTGTTGCCGGTTGGCAATCTGCCGCTGCTGGCCTTACTGGTATAGCGCAGCTCGTGGGTAGACTCACTGACATAGCGGTAACCGACGCCGACCTCGTGAGCGGTTTCTCCCCAGGTGAAGCTCTGACTGTAGCGCGGTTCGACGCCACGCACCCAGTATTCGCGCGGTGAAAGGGTCAGGTTTTTGCCCTGATCCAGATACCCGCTGCGTAACGTGTTGGTGTAGAAAGTCAGAATATTGAATTTGTGCTGGGTATCAGGCTGGAACTGATAGCCAAAACTGGCCAGCTGGCGACGGCCCCAGAACTCATCATAAGGGCGGGTTGACTGGAAGCGGTCGGCATCATATTTCGCCCGCGACAGGCCACCCGGCATCTGCGCACGACCTTCATAATACTGCAGTAAGCTGCTGAAGGTGTGCACCTCGTTCGGCGCGTAGCGGGTTTTCAGCATCACATCATCGATTTTTGTCGAGCTGTGTTCGCGCCAGTCGCTGCCGCGTGTGCCGGAGTAAAGCAGCGCAGCGCCGAGACCGTTGTCAGCGGTGCCACCAATCAGCAGGTTGCCGCTGCCTTTGGGATCGTTCTGGCTGGAAGGAGGGGACAGTAACCCCTCCATCCCCGCCTCAATCGCAAAATCCTTCGGGATGGCGCGGGTGACAAAATTGACCACGCCGCCAACGCTTTGCGGCCCATAGCGTACCGCGCCGCCGCCGCGCACCACGTCTATCGCTTCCATATTGCCTAATGACACCGGGGCAAGGGACAGCTGTGGCTGGCCGTATGGCGCAAACGGCACCGGAATACCGTCCATCAGAACGGTAGAGCGGCTGGCAAGACGCGGGTTCAGGCCGCGAATACCAAAGTTCATTGCCATATCATGGCTGCCGGTACCGTTATTTTCCGGCGCGTTTACGCCGGGAATGCGGTTTAGCGCCTCACGCGCGTTAGTGGCACCGGTTTTGATAAAATCTTCCCGGCGCAGCACGTCGCGTGCACCGGCATGCTCGAAGACATCGTTTTCCCGCGCATCGGCCAGCCAGTCGCCCACTACCGTCAGCGTATCAGTATCGGTGGCGGCCGGCAGCTTCTCCAGCGTAAACGCATTGTTTCCCAGTGATTTCGCCTGTAGCCCACTGCCACTAAGCAGGGCGTTCAGTCCCTGGTCGATCGGGTAGTTACCGTTCAAGCCTGGGCTGGTTTTGCCCTGGGTGACAGAGGCATCGACCGAAAGGGCGATGCCGGAGGCGGTGGCAAACTGATTGAGCGCACTGTCCAGATCGCCGGGCGCGATCCGGTAGTTGGCCACCGCGTTCTGGCTCACCGCCGCCGCCAGGGCCGGGGTAAACAGGACGGGCAGTACAAATGTGCAGTGCATAGCCAAAGCCAAAGGTGCTGTTTTGTTAAAAACGCGCGGCAGACGTGCGCGGGAATCAGACATGACGATCTCCATTTACAGGATGTTTATGTTCTCTGTCTAAGAAGTCGAATGAGGAGGTGAAAAGGGATAATCGCAATGAGAACTTTTATCATTTTTATTTATTTTTTTTGCTGACGCGAACCCAGTAACGACTAAAGGTGTGGATTTGGATAGGTAACGTCTGGGCTAAAACCGCCAGCAGGCGGTCGGTATCCTGCAACGGCCAGGTTCCGCTAACGCGCAGGTCAGCCGCATCATCAGCACAATCCAACCGTCCGGGACGATAGCGGCCCACCTCGTCGAGTACCTCGGCCAGCCGACGGTTGCTGACGCTCAGTACCCCCTGGGTCCAGCTAAAGCTGGTGTCATTCAGCGGCTTTACCGGTTCGAAATGATGCTGGCTAAAGCGCAGCATCTGCCCCTGATCCACCCTGTATGGTTCGCTGGGGCGGTCGTTTAACGTCACTTCCACCGCGTGCTGTTGCACCGCCAGCCCGCTCATTTCTTCCCACTGACGCACGCTAAACTCGGTACCCAGCGCGCGCAGCATGCCCTGGCCGGTGGCGACCAGAAATGGCCGGGCCTGTGCATCGGGGGCGGTGGTAATGGCAATTTCGCCCTGCATTAAACGGATCAGCCGCTGGCTGTTGCTGTAACTCACCTGCACGGCGCTGGCGGTGTTGAGCATCAGCGTTGACCCGTCCTGTAGCGTCAGGCGCAGCGTTTCACCGGTCGTGGTGTGATAGTCAGCGCGCAGGCCAACCGCGGTTGGGGAACGCCACAGCTGCCAGCTGCCGCCGACGCCCAGCAGTAGCAGCATGCTTTTCAGCACACGCCGCCGGGTCTGCTGAGCGTGCAGATGCGCCTGATTCAATGCGCGGTAACCTATATCTTCCGGCATTTTTTGCAGCTGGCTTTGCAGAGATTCTACCCGCTGCCAGGCCCAGCGATGCACTTCATGCTGCTGATGCCACTGCTGCCAGCGGGCATGCTGCTGTGACGTGGCGTCACCGGCGCACAGGGTGGCAAACCAGCTGGCCGCCATTTTCAGCGCCTGACGCTGCTGTTCAGTGATCCTGGCGCTCATTATTCCAGCTCTTGCAGCAGACGGAACAGCAGGCAGTGTTCCGTCGCTTTCGCCATATATTTTTTCACCGAACTCACCGACACGCCCAGCTGCACGGCTATCTGCGCGTAGGTCAGCCCCTCCAGCTGGGAGAGTAAAAAGGCGCAGCGTACCTTGTCACCCAACCCGTTGAGCATGGCGTCAATCTGTTGCAGGGTTTCCAGCAGCAGGTGCTGTATTTCCGGTGACGGCAGCTGCTGTTCCGGCAGCTTCTCCAGAACGTCTTTCCACGCCTGCTCCAACGCATTGCGGCGCCAGAAGTCCACCATCACCCGCCGGGCCAGGGTGCAGAGAAACGATTTAGGTTCACGGATCTCCGTGGCGCTGCCGCCAAGCAGCACGCGCATAAAGGTATCCTGTGCCAGGTCTTCCGCGTCCGATGTCGAGCCGAGCTTATGCTGTAGCCATGACTTCAGCCAGCGGTGGTGCGTCTGGTAGAGTGTGGAAAAGCTGTCTACAGGGGGCTGCATCACACTGGTTGACATAGGAGGTTACACTTTATGGCGGAAAATTTACCAACCGAGGATAAATGATAATGGTTTTCATTTCAATTGGGTTGGAGAGCCACTTTCCAGCGTTGTCCGATGCCGGGCATGCCCGGTATGATTGGCTTAAAATCCTTAATCAATAATGGAATGATTTGCAATGCACGAAGCTCACTCTTGGCTTTCAAATCTGCTGGCAATCTTGATGGCCCCCCTGACGATCTGGTTTCTTTATTATTGGTGTCGCGGCGATAAGGCGTCCGATCTTGAAAATGAAGGCATGAAAAAAATATCCACCAGGCCATTTTTCTTCAGTAGCCTGGGTATTTACAGCGACGATTATTTTTTCGATGACGAATCTCTCATTCAGGTACGAAAAAAAAAGGAAATTCTTAAGGTTGCACTGTTCGATATCGTCAGAGTCAGGCCGGAAAACACCAGAATAAACAATCGAAGAGTGTGGTCAGTACGTTACCGCCTACAGGGGGCAGAAAAAGAGATAAGGCTGATTCATAACCTGACGTTTTTTAATCGTCACTTCCTTGATTTCCTTGCCGCCGTGAAAAAGGCGAGTCCGGGCGTTGAAGTCAAAGATACCGGTCTTTTCCGCTTTTGATTATGGCTAAACGGCGCATGTGTCGAGGCGTGAAAACCACCGTCCCCTTTATTTTCCCGGCTTCACGTCGGCGCTGAATGCAGAAAACCGCTGATTACCCTTGGTTTTTACATCCCTATTATTATTTAAGATAAATAATCTTATCGCTTGAAAAACGATACAAAAAAAGATAATAATTCTCATTTACATAGCGAAATTGGTTACATTCCGATTGCGCGTGCCTTTCTGCTCTGGATCCATCCGCGAAACAAGAGTAACGAGTCCAATTTTTGTAAGGGAATTGAAATGAGAATGCCTTTCAGCCTCAAGCGTTCTGTGCTGCTCTGCGGCATAGCACTTGCTACGCCGGGTATCAGCTATGCTGCAGACACGCTGGTGGTTACCGCGAAACCTGAAGAAACCTCCAGCACACCGACTGAAGGCTATACGGCGAAGGTCAGCAATGGCGCGACCAAGACGGATCGCCCGCTGATCACGACCGGGCAGTCAATTTCCGTGGTCACTCGTCAGCAGATGGAAGATCAGGGGGCGATGGACGTCAACCAGGCGCTGAACTATACCGCCGGAGCCTTCACCAATTTCGCCGGCGCGGCCACGCGTTATGATACGGTTTCGCTGCGCGGGTTCCACGGCGGTGACGTCGACAACATATTCCTCGATGGCCTGCGCCTGATGAGCGATCCGGGCAGCTACAATGTGTTGCAGGTCGATCCCTGGTTCCTCGACCGGATCGACGTGATCAAAGGCCCTTCGTCCGCTTTGTATGGTCAGACCGTACCGGGTGGGCTGGTAATGGAAACCTCTAAACGTCCGCAGTTTACCCCGGAAGGCCATTTCCGCCTCACGGGCGGCAGCAATAACACCAGCGGTGCCGCGTTTGATTATACCAATGCGATTAACGATCAATGGGCGTTTCGCCTGACGGGTATTACGCGTAACAGTGATACCCAGTACGATCATACCCGCGAAGAGAAATACGCGATTTCCCCGTCTCTGCTGTGGCAGCCGGACGAGGATACGTCACTGCTGCTGCGAGCCTACCTGCAAAAAGATCCTTCCGGCGGTTACCACAGTGCGGTGCCGGGTGAGGGCAGCATTACCGCGCACGACGGCAGAAAGCTGAGTACCGGCTTTTATGACGGCGACAGCTCGCTGGATCAATTCAAGCGCCGGGAGCAAATTTATAGCGCTCAATTCTCCCATCGCTTTAACGAGACCTGGGCGGTTCGCTCCAACGCCAGCTATTCGCACTCTAACGTCGATCTTGATCAGGTGTATCAGATTGGCTGGGACAAAAAGAACCCCGATCTGTTGAATCGTTACTATTCAGGATCGCGATCGTCGCTGGATACCTTTGCTATCGATAACCAGCTGGAGGCCGATTTCGCCACCGCTGAAGTGGGTCACAAAGTGGTGCTGGGGGCCGAATATCACCAGTACAAAAACGACCTGAGTGATGCCAGTGGTATTGCCAGCCAGCTCAATGCCCTCACCGGCCAGGCGGTTGGCAATAATGGCAATTATACCTTCGAAAGGTCGCAGCGCCGTTACTACCAGACCGGGGTTTATCTACAGGACGAAATGACGTGGGATAAATGGCACCTGGATCTCTCCGGGCGCTACGATCGCATCGTTTCCCAGACCGATAACATTGATGCAGGGACCAAATTCCGTCGTCAGGACGATCACATCGGCGGCCGCGCGGCCCTGCTGTATGCGTTTGACAACGGTATTTCCCCTTATGCCAGCTACAGCCAGGCGATTACGCCGCAGTCTCTTCCAGGACAGGATGGCAATGTGCTGAAACCGACCACCTCTGAGCAGTACGAGGCCGGGGTGAAATATCAGCCTGTCGGCACTTCAGACCTGTATTCCGTCGCCGTCTACGATCTGACGCAGAAAGATGTCGGTAACCGTGTTGTTGTCGGTTCTTATTATGATCCTGCCGGAAAAGTACATTCACAGGGTATTGAGCTGGAAGCGCATAATCAGCTGACGCCACGGCTTAGCACTATTGCGAACTACACGCTGAACCGCGTGCGCTATAAGGATGCCATTGACGGTAACGATGGCCATACGCCTTACGTGACGCCAAACTCGATGGCCTCAGTCTGGGCGAAATACCAGTTTGACTATGGCCTTAGCGTAGGGACCGGGGTGCGTTACATCGGTAAGCAGTGGGCGGATAATGCCAACACCACGCGGCTGGCGTCGGTGACGCTACTGGACGCTTCGGTGCGCGCCGATCTGGGCGCATGGAACAGCAGCCTGAAAGGGGCCTTTGTGCAGGTGAATGCCAATAACCTGACCGGCCGTGACTACGTTGCTGCCTGCTATGGCACCGGGTACTGCTACTGGGGTGCTGAACGTACGGTGATGGCTACCGTCGGTTACGATTTCTAACCCGCGCTTTCTACGCGCAAAAAAGCACGAGCGTTTAAGCGGTCGTGCTTTTTTTTATCCTGAAGAAGGAGGGCGTTAGCGCCAGCGGGCGATCGGGTTAACCAGGGTTCCTGCAAATTTCAGGTTTTCAGCCGGATCGGACAGGTTGATCATCTGCTGGTTGTTGGCCAATTGCAGGCGGTTAAGGCAGGAGCGGGTGAACTCTGGCGTGAACATATCGTAACGGGAAAACTTGCTGGCCAGATGTGGATGAGCCTGCTGATATTCCTTCACGCAGCGCGTGACCGCCTGCCAGAACTGCTCTTCAGGCAGCGTGCCGGACTGGTGCAGAATGGCGCTGATAAAGCGGAAAATGCAGTCAAAGACGTCGGTAAAGATCGACAGCAGCTTGAGGTTTTCCGGCACGTCCACCGCCAGGCGCTGCACTTTTTCCGGCAGCACCGCATCCGGGTTCATTACCGCAATTTCTTCGCCGATGTCTTTCATATAGACGCTGACCGGCACGTTGTTCTCCAGCAGCAGGATCAGGTTTTCACCGTGCGGCATAAACACCAGGTCGTGCTGATAGAAGCAGTGCAGCAGCGGGCTGAGGTAACAGGTCAGATAGCGATCCACCCACTTTTCAGCGGCAAGCCCGGAGTCGGCAATCAGCGCCGGCAGCAGGGCTTTCTGATGATGATCGACGTGCAGGAATGAGGCCATGGTCATCAGGCGCTGGCCGGACTTCAGCTCGGCAACCGGATTGTCACGCCACAGCGCGGCAAACATTTTCTTGTAAGCGGAATCACCCTTGATAGCTTTTTCATAGTGGCGGTTATGGTAACCCACCGCCGCCACCTCGCGCAGAATGCGGAAGTCGCAGCGCTGTAGCCACTCATCCCCGGCAACCAGCTCTTGCAGCCATTCGTTAATCGCCGGTGTGGTCGCCATATAGTAGGGAGAAAGACCGCGCATAAAGCCCATATTCAGCACCGACAGCGCGGTTTTAACATAGCGTTTACCGGGATGGCTGCGGTTGAAGAAGGTGCGAATAGACTGCTGTGCCTGATAGTTATCGTCACCGACGCCGAGCCAGACAATATCGTTATTAGCGATATCCGCCGCAAAGACCGTCAGCAGTTTGTTCTGCCACTGCCAGGGGTGAACCGGCATAAAAATGTAATCGCCGCTGATAAGCCCTTTCTCTGTCAGCTGCGCAGTAAACTGCTCAACCGTAGACTGCCCCAGCTCTTCACGCATCAGGCGCTCGTACTGGAGATCGCTTAGGCTGGAGAAATGCGCATTGCGCCGGTGCACGGCAACCCAGATCAGGTTAACCGGCGTGGCGGCCTCCGGCGCATAGGCCAGATAGTCACGGGCGTCGAAGCCAATACGACCATTGTTTGCCACAAAGCACGGGTGGCCCTCGGTCATTGAGGATTCAACGGTTTGAAAATCTGCGTTCACCAGCGCCTGGCTGTCCGGGTTATCCTTCTGTAGCTTAAATACGCTGCTGCACAGCGTGCTGCTGATCTCTTCCATATAGGTCGCCAGCAGCGTCTGTGGAATACCGATGACCTCATTGAATTCAGAGATAAATTGTAAGGCGTCCAGCGGCTGGGGATGACCGTTTTCATGTTTGGCCAGCGAATCCGCGTCGATCTCCCAGTGATCCAGCGCCAGGCGAGCGGCGCTAAACTGGTATTCAGTCTCCGTGCCCGGCACGGCAAGCGAGCAGCGGCCGTTGCCCAATTCAGCTGGCGTTACGATCATCTCATGCGCAAATTCGGCGATGGCTTTGCGGATCAGCAGGCGATTGGCCCGATCCCAGCGATCGCCGCTCAGATGTGCACCCGTCAGCAGCAAATTGGTCTCATTCATATTCAGCGATTCCTTCAGTAAGGCCTGTTGATAATCTTCACGCTGGCAAAAGGCCAGCCAGGCGGTTTTATGCCCCATATCGATGGTGTGCTGGTAGCGAAAGCCAGCGCGCTTGTTCAGTCGATGAATTTTTGTATTACGTTGGTCCGGTTCAACCACCACCCGCTTCACTTCCGGCCGGCTGAACATAAAGTCCATGACCACGGAGAAAACCTGCCAGCTGAACTGTTTCACCGGTTTTGTGGCCGGCGCGATCAGTAGATGCATGCCGTAGTCGTCCGGCCGTGCGGCATAGAACTTGCCGATGTCATCCTCGCTGGCCTTATAACACTCCATCAGGAACACAGGCTGGTCATTACAGCAGCCAATCAGTGCGGCGTTGGCATTATCCGCCGTCAGTTGCTGATAAAAGGTGGCGACCTGTTCAAGGCTGTCGTTCTGCATTCCCCAGAAACGGGCATACTCTTGGGTGACCCAGCGGTGAACGACTGCGGCGTCATCCTGGCGCATGGGGCGGAGAGTGAACTGGCCTGCCGGGCGGGCCGTACGGTAAAGAGATGAGTTTGGCATATCAGATTTCCGATTGTGCTGGGAAGGTCTGGAAAGCGATCTGTCGTTCGACGGGGTACACCTCTCGTCCCGTTATTTCGCGCAGTAACACAGAGTTGCGGTAGCAGGCCATGCCCAAATCGGGCGTCACAAAGCCGTGCGTATGCAGTTCGGCATTTTGCACAAAAACCTGATTATGGCGATCGATGCTGTAGTTGCGCTGCACGTCGTAACGGCCTTTTTCATCCCACTGAATTCGCTGCTGGATACCTTCAATAAACATCGGTGGACGATACTGATAGCCCGTGGCCATCACCAGTCCCTCCGTTCGACGCGTAAAGGCGTGGTCCTGTTCCTGCTGATGTAGCATCAGCTCAAATTCACCCTGCGGCAGCCAACGCATATCGGTCAGCTCCGAATGGGTAAAGAGGTTGACGTCGAGCTTTCCATCCAGCTGCTTAACGTACATCAGATCGTAAATCTCATTGATCAGGCTGCTGTTAATCCCTTTATAGAGATTTTTCTGGCTCGCGTTCAGCGCATCGCGCTTCGGCGCGGGCAGGCTGTGGAAATAGTCGATCCATTCTGGCGAGGTCATTTCCAGCGTCAGTTTGGTGTACTCAAGCGGGTAAAAACGGGGAGCGCGGGTGACCCAGTTCAGCTGATAGCCGCAGCGATCGATATCCGTCAGCAGGTCGTAATAGATTTCAGCCGCGCTCTGACCGCTGCCAAGCACGGTGATGGAGCGTTTCTGCTGCAATTGCGCTTTGTTAACCAGATATTCGCTGGAATGAACGAAATGTTTGCGATGTGGCTCGCTACAGGCGGGGCTCCAGGCGCTGGGGCCGGTGCCCAGTATCAGATGATGCGCCAGCCATTCCTGCTGCTTTCCGCTAACGGTATCCGTTGAGCGAACGCGATAACATTGCAGGCTGTCGTCGTAGCTGACGTATTCTACCCGGGTATTCCAGCGCAGGTTACCGAGTTGGGAAGCGGCCCACTGGCAATACTGGTTGTACTCTTTGCGCATCAGGAAAAAATCTTCACGGATGTAGAATGAGTACAGTTTTCCCTTCTGCTTCATATAATTGAGCAGGCTGTAGGGGCTGGTCGGGTCGGCCAGCGTGACTAAATCGGCCATAAAGGGCGTTTGTAAATGTGCGCTTTCCAGCATCATGCCGGTGTGCCAGTCGAAACCGGGGTTCTGATCGAGAAAAACGCCGTTCAGCCCTTCAACCGGTTCGCTCAGACAGGCAAGGCCCAGATTAAACGGACCAATGCCAATACCAATAAAATCATAGATGTCGTTATTCATAGCGGGTTCTCACAGATGAGCCGTTGTGACCGTCGGGCCGCACGCCTGTTCACGGCCGTAATGCACAATCAGGGCAATCACGTCTTCAATATCAGCCACGGTGGTGTTGGGGTTCAAAAGGGTGAATTTCAGATACTGACGACCGTTGACTTTGGTGCCGGCAATCACCGCATTCCCGGATCGAAACACGGCTTTACGGATATTGGCGTTGATGTCATCTATTTGCTCATCGTTCAGGCCTGGGCGGGGCACATAACGGAAAATCTGGGTGGTCAGTTCTGGCGCATGCAGTACTTCTATCGTCGGATGAGCATTCAGCAACTGATGGGTAGTTTGCGTCAGCGCCAGAATGTCATCAAAGGCATTACCCAGCGCCGTTGGCCCGGAGATGCGCAGCGTCAGCCACATTTTTAGCGCGTCAAAACGCCGCGTTGTCTGGATACTTTTATTGACCAGGTTAGGCGTCCCTTCCTGCTGCGCGCTAAGCGGGTTGAGATAATCGGCGTGATGAGTGACATGGCTCAGGTTGTGCTTGTCGCGTACAAAGAACGCCCCGCAGCTGACGGTCTGGAAGAACGACTTGTGATAATCCACGGTAACCGAATCCGCCTTTTCAATACCGGCAAGGCGCTGGCGGTGATTTTCCGACACCAGCAGCCCGCAGCCGTAGGCGGCATCCACGTGCATCCACATGCCGTGCTGGTTGCACAAATCGGAGATCGCCCCCAGCGGATCGATACTGCCAAAATCCGTGGTGCCGCTGGTGGCGACGACCGCTATCGGGATCAGACCCTGTTGATGGCAGCGCTGAATTTCCTGCTCCAGGCAGGCTGCGTCCATGCGGTAATGCTCATCGAAGTCGACCGGGATAACGGCATCGTAGCCCAGGCCCAGTATGGCCATCGACTTCTGGATGCTGAAGTGGCTGAGCTTTGAGGTAAAGACGCGCCATTTCGCCGCATCCTGAGGTAGTCCCTGATGTTTGATCATATGGCCTTGATGATGCGCCGCGCACCAGCTGTCACGGGCCAGCAGCATTGCCATCAGGTTGGACTGCGTACCACCGCTGGTAAAGATGCCATCAGCCCCGGCGGGCAAACCAATACGACCGAGCGTCCAGTCGATCACCTTCTGTTCAATCAACGTACCGCCGGCGCTCTGATCCCAGGTATCTACCGAGCTGTTGACCGTTGCCATAATCTGTTCTGCCAACAGGGAAGGGAGCACGACCGGACAGTTCAGATGCGCCACGTATTTGGGATGGTGAAACCAGACGGCATCACGCAGATAGAGCTTTTTCAGCTCCTCTAGCGCGGCTTCATTGCTCCCCAGCGGCTGGTCGAGATTGACGCCGCTGAATTCCCTGGCCAGCTCATGAGGAAGAATACCGCTAAAGGGCTTTTCAACGCCTTTCACCGTTTCCGTTATCAGCGCCAGCACCTGTTCTGACTGCTGAACCCATGCAGGCAGCTGGTGGTCATTGAAGATGAAATCATGAGGATCGCCAGCGCGATAACCCGGATGCCGTTCGGTGACCTGCGAAGTGTGTGAACCTAAGACCATAACCTGTTCCTTTATTGAAGGCGCAATGAGCCCTGCTGTCAGGTGATAGCGACAGCATCGTGCGCAGACGGCGTGACGTCAGTTTAATATTGCTAATATTCTGCTTTTACAAAATCTTCGGGGTGATGCAGGAATGCGCTTTTATCTGCCAAAATCCCAAAAATACCGACATTAACTGTGGTTCTATAACATCGTTTTTACAGAACTTAATGTAAATGAGATTCTAAATGAATTTGATTATCATTCAATGAATTTTTTTGTGACAAATTGTCATAAGCATTGCTACTGAATTGAGCCAGAGGAACGAGGCTATCGCCTCTGCATGACGGAGAGATGATATCGGGGGGGGGTAATATGGCGTTCACCCAGCATTACCGGGCCTGTTCGCAGGTTTTTCACAGATGTCAGGTGCACACGTCGTCTGTTAATGTGAGATCCGTTTCGTCAGATAGGGTCAATACACCTGTGGAAAGCAAGGTTATCTCGCCATGAAGAGCGTGACCACAAACAGTACAATTTTCACCCTAAAATCCAGAGGCGGCACGCCAGATTTTTGCAGAAAATATTTTCTGCAAAGCGCTACTTTTACGACTTAATCATACCAGGTAAAAAAAAATGGCCCTTATCTTATTGAGTAGAAATAAAAGGCATGCCACCGATTATATCAACTTATTCAACAGATTTATTCGGTGTCAATAAGGTATTGGTTGATAATAATAATCATCTAATTGAGGGGTGAAGGTAATATATTATTTTCCCGGAGGGTTTTTCGCTTTTTAACTTATTGCTCACTAAAAAAACGAAAAAAAATGACCGGGATTGACTCCCAAGACGAGACGTTAAAGAATGGAGTTTAACGGCGATAAGTATTTACACTCAGGTCTAAAACACACTATTTATAGTGAGGAGGTATCCGTGGATGATATATCTGCCGGTGGGTGGGACGTGGTCAGTATCACTGATCTTGATACCATAAATAAAATTACCAGTAATGAAAAAAATTATCCTAAAGAGTTTTCTGTAAGCGATACGATCCTGGGAGTAATCATAAATATAAATGGCAGGTGGGGGGAGTGGCGGCTGACCAAAAATGCCAGTGGCGGGAAAATGAATGTAAGATGTGAAATATCAGAAGGTGCGGTGAATTATGAGGGGCGATTTCTGGATATTAACAGCGGAGAAAATAATTCGTATGTTGAAATTGAGCTGACGCTCAAAGGAGAACACGCAGAACCCAACGACTGGACGTCAGGTAATGATATTGTTGAGGAAAATACATGCTGTTATCAATTAGTCGCAGATCCCGATAACAAGGTCATCGTTTCCGGCTGCGAGTTCACCGGCTCGGAGATTGGCAATGATAATCTTGATCTGATTTTGCCCGCATTGTTCAGCGGCTGGTTTAAAAAAAACCTGAGCACCTTTGATCGAATTTTTGCGGTTATCCTGATTGGATTGCGCGCTAAAAACGGTGATTTTCAGTGGCTTTATCCTTCCGCATATAGCTATGCCGCCAACAGTTCACTCGATAACCAGACGACGGGATTTGGCATTTTGACGCTTATCGATGGAAGAACGGATACCGGAAAGCTACAGCAGTCTGTTGATATTTCAGCGCTTAGATTGGTAAAAAAGTTTGGTGCCAACCTGGCGTTGGTGATCAGCAAAGAGATGTTTGTGAAACACATTTTATCGAAAGCCGCAGTCGGCCTGATAAAAAATTCTCAAGAAAGCGATTTCCGCATTAGCGATAGCGGATTATCACTGACCAACGCCCGCGAAATGATATGGCAGGACTTCGATGCTGGCGAGGGTAAAACGGTCTCACCTGTCCTTCCCAAACACGGATTTATTTTGACGTTGCAGTCAGATTACATTCATATCACTCTTCAGGGTGCTCATTACCGGCCGCAGGAAGGCGTCACTGTCTACATGGGACTGGAGCAGAACTTCAGGTATAAGGTGGGGAAAAACGCCAGGGGGGAACCTGTATTTGTACCCGATGAGAAGGGTTTGGGGGATGCGCAGGTATCCTGTTCTGTTAAATTTGACAGGTGGATGCAGGTGATGGAAATCACAATGGGCGTGATTGCATCGATAGCGGCCGTTATTTCATTGGGGACGGTTACCTATGGTGCGATCACTGCCAGGGCGGCGACCACGCTTATTGCAGCAGAGAGGGAAAGTGCGGTGATGTTCTCCGTTAATGCTGCTGAGGCCGAGATCGTGACCGCAGAGGCGATGGCGGTAGCACGCAGTATCGCTAACGGTGCGGTATCAAATCCGACAATTTTTAATATTGTGAAAATGGCCTCGGCGATTACAGCGGCGATTGCCGGCACGGCGGCTGGCGCTATCGCAATATCTGAAGCCATTTATAAATCAAATTATGACGACGTTCCTTCGTTTTATCACTTTGCCTCAATTATAACCGGCACCAGCGTATGGCCTCATATGGAAAATATGACGCTGAAATCGGCATCCCTTGCCGACAGCTTTGTTATAGGACTTGAATTAAAATAAGGATCGCGGCATGGATATGTATCACTGGGATGTGGTCTGCGCAATGTCATGCCGGGAGATAAATAAAAAACTTCCGTCGGCGGTATGCAATGCGCTTAGCCATTTTAGCTGGTCTGATGGGGCGGGTAATCATATTTCTGGCGAATTTTCCGGTTGGGAAATAGTGGCCGGAGGTGATGCACAGCGGCTTAATCTCATTGTGCCACTGATCGCGGGCAAGATGAAGGGCTCCATACTTGGCAAAAACATCGATGTTGCTGTTGATGGCCTTTGCCCTAAACTCCAGATCGAGTTGGCGTTGATCGGCGGAGAAGGTCGTATTGTTGTGCAGGATAGCGACATGAATAACCTTTTCTCCGGCGCAGAGGCCATTATTCCCGTGCTGTTTTGCCGATTGATGGTGAAGATGCTCGCCGCCCGGCATGAAGAAATAGCCGCTATCTTTGCGAATATCCTGGTCATTCCGGAAAAAAGCGACGTTGCGTGGATGAAGATGCAGCTTTTTCAATATGCCTACAATGAAAAATTAAACGGTAAGCTGGGCTGTCTGGCCATTTTAGGACTATTAGACAGCAATGCTTATCCTCCTCCATCGAATGAACTTCAGAGGGTCTATGACTCATCGCTGATCGGTGAACGGGGGAGTATCGGATTTATGATATCCCGGCAGGTATTTATGAAAAATGTTGTGCTTCCGGTATTACCTGAGGTGTTTAAGGGGGCAGCCGCCGGTCAGTTTTTTCTTGCAAATCATGATGTGATTAGAAACAACGGTGATATCTCATTAAATAAAATAAATGGCTACACGCCTTACTTTAATCATTTCGCACTGGAGGTGGTCGATCGCAGGATCCATATTTATAACCTCCGGGGCCGCTGTGATGTCGTATTTAACAGCAGTTACGTCAGTTTCAACCTGTCTGCCGCCTATATTCCCCAGCTGTCTTTCGTTGCCGGCAGATACAGAGTGGATTTTGTTAGCGTTACGCGGCCGGTCTTTAGCTGTCAGGGTCATGATACGTTAGCCCAGATTTTCTGGATTTTTGGTGGTTGGGTAGTCGACGCCCTGATCCAGGGGATCCGTAGCCAGATGGAACACCTTCTCTCTAAGTTCGGTAACGGTGGGATAAGTCTTGATATTTGTCCGATAAAGTTTAATACGGCCTCAAATTATACGGAGTGTGGTCTGGCAAGGAACTTCTTTATGCGCAATTAATGATGGACTATCCGGGAGATGATATGAGCTTTATTGAAACGGTAAAATATGTGCGTCAGCTAAGTGTTATCGATGAATTCGGTGGGAGAGGGAGTGCCGAAAAAATTAAGAAATTTTATATTATTTTCAGGGCGGTCGACCAAAATGGTACGGAAGTCGAAGTGAGTCGAAAGGAAATAGAAGAAGCCGTGTTAAAAAAATATCTTATTATTTCAAATTATATAGGCGATGAGGAGTATACGTTGGGGTTGCTGGAGAATAACCAAAATAGCGATCATTTTACCGTCAGTAAAGTCGATTACATGTTTAATTCAAATGTTATCACGTTAGCCGTTCGAGAGTTTAAGGGAAACTCCAGCGTCAGCGTGAAATTTAAAATAGATAGTGAGATTATTGCTTCCACCTGTTATCTGTCAGGTAATTCGTCCTGCTTTTTTCTTTCCAGAGACACGTTATAATTTAACATGTTCTTCCTTCGGGCAACATTAACGCCTGACGATTTATCCATTCTGCACTAAATTTCAACACCCGATTTATGCCCGGTGCTTAATAAAAAGGAACGTCAGATGAACAGCATATTATATGATTCACCGGAAGATATCACCAGCGTTGATCTGACTATACGGGCCGTATCCGGTAATATTGCTCCTGCTATTTATGCCAACGGTCGTAACCAGTTGCCTTTAGAGATTATTGTTAAGGCTTCAAAAGAAAATGCGGATCATACTGAGTCAGTACTGCAGTTCTCGAAGAATATATGGATCCACCTGTTGAACCTCCGCCATGCCGAGTCTGATACCCCACTCACCCGGCAGGGAACTTCCGGATGGTGTTTTAGCGCGACCGAGAATGATTACAGTCTGGAAGTGATTGCCAGAGAGTATTCCGCTGAACCCTGTCACAGGCAGCCCGGCGATACTCTGATTACACTGTATGTTTACACGGACGAGATAAGCACCATGCGCATTGCCGCCAGTATTGACACCGATGGAGGAAAACATTTTAGCACTGCAGATAATTCCAATGTGGTTGAGAGAAGCTCCGTTGCGGTACGTGCCTTTCAGCCCGTTAGCTATTCAAAAGGGGATATAATACAGGACAGAGTGACTAATCAGGGTAAAACCCAGGCCGTTATGCATTACAGCGGCGACAACGCCACCTGGTCAAAAAGTTTTGATGCGCATTATGACAATCTCTATTTCTCCATAAAGAATAAAATATGTCACTACGCCGTCTATAACTACGGTGCAGATGGTCAGAAAGATATGAATTACCCTGCAAAGATTGCCCAATACTGGGTTTTCAATAACGATCAGCATATGCTGATTGCTAATTCATCGGATCTCCCGGAGGGGGAAGGTAACAACGGTTTTTATGGCAGGGCCAGCTGGCCTGAAACGTTGTCTGCGCAACAGTCTACCGCAGTTTACGATCTTTTCCTCGATTATAAATATAACGATCGTCCTAATACACTTTGCTGGACTCATTTGTCTTTTTCTGCTTCCGCTGAGTGGATATTACCTAAAGATATGGCGCTGCACGTTAACGATACTGAACTGCACCAATATAACCTCAACCCCTGGTTTGATCTTTACGACCTGTACGGTAATTACGCAAGTTTCGCTATTCGCTATAACCCCGACAGTCATGAGATTGAAATTGATAAAAAATAGTGCTTACCGTTATGACTTACCGCATCCGATGGATGTCGATCCTATTCGCTAACGGAGCTAAATTATGAAATCACCTTCTTTTTATTCCCAGGCGAGTAACTTTATCAGTGCCGTACAGGGAGGTGTCGATCCGCGCACCGGCCTTTTTAATTTTAATTTATCGTTGGTGAACCTGCACTCTGGCAAGCTGGCCGGCCCGGCACTGTCGCTATCGCTGCAATACTCGCCGTTATCATCGGATAACGAGGGATTTGGCCAGGGTTTTTCCCTCAACCTGACACGCTATAATATCGCGACCCGTAAGCTGGTGCTTTCCACTGGCGAGGAGTACTGCATCAGCAGCAGCGGAAAGACCGTTAAACAAAAAAAACTTAAAAACTTTATTTTTGAAAATACCGATAACGAAAGCTACCGGGTCATTTACAAATCCGGACTTATCGAAAGCCTCTCCCCATTCGGCGTAATGTTTCTTCCAACCCGTATCACGGCGCCTGATGGGCGAAGCCTTAGCCTGGTGTGGCGCTCATCGCACTCCCCGCCCCGGCTGGAGCAGATAACGGATGATGATGGCACGGTGCTGTGCGCCATATCCCATGCCGATGAGAGGCTTGCCACGCTAGCGTTCAAGGTGCTTCCAGACCATGCCGAATCGGGCTATCAGACCGTATTCAAATTTACCAATGCGTATCTGACCCGCGTAACCAGCAGCGCCGATACCGTTCCGCTTATATGGACATTTCATTACGATGATATCGGTCCTGGAAATGATTATCGGGCGATCACCAGCGTGACCTCGCCGACAGGGCTGAGGGAGCAGGTGACCTATTATCCTGACAGAGCAATGGCTTTCCCTGATATTGCAGGCCGTCACGCGCTGCCCTGCGTACACGTACATAAAATATTTCCGGGCGGCGGGCAGCCACGGACGGTCACGCTGTGGGACTGGACGGAGCATAACTATCTTGGCAGAGAGGCAGGGCAGAATCAGTGGCAGCCGGATACTGACGAAATGCTGATGATATTGCTCAACGACTACCGGTATGGCTCCACGGAAAAGGTGATGGGGATGGATGGCAGCACCGTGCTGAGCACGGTGACGCGCAGCTACAACAGCTATCATCTTCAGGTGTCAGAAAGCACGTTTCGCGACGGAAAAACGTTCCTTCACGCCACGCAATACCATGCCGTTCCGGGTGCGACTTTCGACGAACAGCCCGCCCAGTATGCTCTGCCCGCGCAGCAGACCGCATCCTGGGATGATGGCAGCGGCGCAACTTCGCGTACGCTTATGACCCGCTGGCAATTTGATGAAGCGGGTAATCCGCTGCGACAGGATGAACCAAACGGCAGCGTCACCGAGTATGTCTATTACCCGGCAGAAGGTGAGGGTGAGGCCTGCCCGGCCGATCCGCATGGTTTTACCCGTTATCTGAAAAGTAAAACGCTTACCCCGCTTCGCATTAAGGGAGATGAACCCCTCTCACGAATGGTCAATACCTGGAAGCAGCAGGATGTCATCAACGGCAAAGGCTATGCCGTTGTGGACGATACAATAACGCGAACCGTGGGCAGCGCACGCCTATTTATCAGCCGTGACTACTACCGTGATGTGACTGACGACCTGACGTTTGGTCGTGAAAAGGCGCGGATTATCACCCTGACACCCTGTCTGGAGGCCAGCGAAACCTACACCCGCCGGCAGTCTTTCACCTATCGATCCACGCCGCAGGGGCTGCGTCAGTCAGAGTCTTTTACCTCGCATGATGGCCTGACGGCCTATCACACTACATTGCGCCACCCCAGCCTCGGACATCTTCTGTCTGAAACGGATGCACAAGGCGTCACGGCAGTCCGCACTTACGATAAGGTTGGTCGGGTGTTAACCCACAGCGTGATGCCGGGGATGCTACACGAAAGGAAAACGACATGGTCATATTCCATCGGGGACAAAGGCCCGGTCACCCTCGAAATGGATGCGGCAGGTAATCAGACAAAAACCTTTTTTGACGGTGCCGGCCGGGAATCAAGCTGCCGACGTCTTGATAGAGATGCCTCGCAGAAGTGGTTTGAGATCTCGTCACGGACATGGGGGCCGCTGGGGGAGATGGTTGCTGGCTCCTGCAACGACTGGTTGACCGATTCATCAGTACCGCAGCGCCTCGGCACCTTCGTTTCATATGATGGCTGGGGCTGGATCGGTGAGCAAGGTTTTACGGACGGCACGAAGCTTGTGCAGGCCAACGACCCCATGCTGCTCACGCAAACGTTATCACTGCACGGTAGCGCGGACGGTGAAGATCTCAACTCGGGGTCATTTACCACCGTACTGGAAGAACGTAGCCGCCTGCCGCTCTCGGAGGTCCGCAAAAATGCCGTCGGTCAGGCGCAGAGTGAACGATCCCATGAGTGGGATGGGCTTGGGCGCCTGCGGCTGGACACGGATGAACTTAATCATAAAACTGCCCTAAGTTACGACGCCTTCGGACGCGTGCTGACACACATCCTACCGGACAGCACTACGGTAACACGAACCTATGCCGCTCACCTGACGGGCAATCAGGTCACCACCCTTAGCGTGACAGGCAAAGACTCTGACGGCAATCCGCGCACCTGGCTGCTCGGAACGCAGGAGTTTGACGGTTTCGCCAGAGTCACTCAGCGTTCAAGCGGTGGGCGGGCCACCTTATACGCCTACGAAGCCGCCGCACCGCATCCCTCTTCAGTTACCCTGCCGTCAGGGAAAATCGTGAAGTGTACGCACGTCCCCGAGTTGGGTAACGTGCTGAGCAGTATGACGGTTGACGGAGTGGCGCAGGTGTTCGGCTATGACCCGGCGACGGGCCACCCGATCACGGCAGAGGAAGGGGATACCAGGATAGAGTATTCTCTGAACCCTTCCGGTAGCCTGAAGGCTGAACGCTTCACCCAGTGGAGCCTTTCGCGAGAAGCTGGCTATACCCGTACGCTGGCAGGAAAAATGGTGGCGTACAGGGATATAGCCGGTAAAAAAACCACCTGTGTACGGGATGCGACTGGACGATTAATCACGATGAAAGACGTGGATCTGACGGTCGACCTGGAGTATGACGCGCTGGGGCGACTGAACTGGCAGTTGGTCACGAATATTGCCACGCAGGCTACGCTCATCACCCGGCTGACATTTAACGATTTTGGTTGGGAAACTGCCCGCATCATTTCTGACAGCAGTGGTGGCGAGCTGAAGGTGACGCAGAGCTGGCTGGCAAACGGCCTGATGGCGAGTCGGACGACTCTGCGGGATAAGGGCGTGTTACGAGAGGAGCGCTTCGCGTACGATGCCCGTAATCGTCTTGTCAGCTATACGGTGAGCGGTACCAGCCTGCCGCAGGATGCATATGGACATCAGATTACTGCACAGGCCTACCGATATGATGCGCTGAATAACCTGACGATGATCACCACCCCGTTGATTTACGGCAGCATTGATGTTGCGACCTATTATTACGGAAACATCGCCGACCCCACCCAGTTGACCGCAATAATACACTCCAGTATTGGCTATCCCAGGGTCATTCAGCTTGAGTATGATGCCGGTGGGCGCTTGATTCGGGATGAGGCAGGGCGCGTGCTCTCCTATGACGCGATTGGCAGATTGACCGACATCAATGGCGAAAGCAGCTATGGCTATGATGCGCTCAACCGCATGATTAGCCAGAACATCAGGGGCAAGGATGGGCGACAGCTATACTACCGTGGTGCAGAGCTGGTGAATGAGGCTTTGGTAGAGCAGGGAGAGGTATCCCGTCTGATTAAGAATGGGCACAGCTGCCTGGGAATACGCGATGGCAGCAGTGTGACGTTGATGGCTGGCGATCGGCACGGCAGTCCGGTCTGGTCGCATGACGGCGGTCAGAAAGAAGGAAAACAGCACTTTTGGTCACCCTACGGTACAGGAGAAGCGACCGACCTGCTGCCGGGTTTCAACGGTGAGCGGGTCGACCCGGTCAGCGGGTGCTACCACTTGGGTAATGGCTGTCGTACTTACAATCCTGTGCTGATGCGGTTTAATTCTCCGGACAGTCTTAGCCCGTTTGGCGGGGGCGGCATGAATGCTTATGCCTACTGCGCGGGAGATCCGTTAAATAACACTGACCCGTCTGGACACATGAGTTGGCAGGGGATAATGGGGATCGTGACGGGAGCGCTGGGGCTGGCCTTCTCAGCGTTCACTGCCGGGGCATCGATAGCGGCTGCGGGGAGCGTGATGGCGGCTTTAGGCGCGGCATCGACAACCTCACTGGTCGCAGGAGGGTTAGGCCTGCTAGCCGATGCGACGGCCATCGCCAGCGGTGCGTCGCAAGACAATCATCCGCGCGCATCGGCCGTACTGGGCTGGGTATCAATGGCGACGGGGATTGCCGGCGTGGTGGCTGGGCTGACGCATATGGCGACGGCCCTTAGGGAAAATAAAACTAATCTGCATTTGTCACGGTTCGAAGAGATGGGGATCAGGTCACCCAAGGTGATAGGCATTCATGATTTTGGCGGTTACAACTCTGACCCCTATACACCTTCAGTGCCCGTTCATGCCACCTACACGGCCATTGAATGGGATAGCGGCCTTCCCCGCCTAAATATCGTGGCGCATGGTCTTCCAGGACGCATACTTGTCGATCGTAACATATGGCTAGATGCCGATGCGCTTTATCACCTGTTGTACGAGCATGGCGTAATCGACTATCACTATTATGAAATCAGAATGCTGGTTTGTCATAGCGCTGACCCTTCGTCTGAGGGAATAAGTGTGGCGCAACGTTTAGCGCAGTTAACGAATAAGCCGGTTGAAGGTTTCCATGGCATTATGACCATGCATGAAACGCTGAATATTACCGGTGTGCCCATTTCATCAGTAAGGATGGTTAATGACGCCTATATGAGAGGGGGGGAGTTTGCCGCGACTGAGTTTATGCACCGAAACCGCGATTTCATCACCATTGGACCACACCCCTTCGCGATAATGCCTAATATCCCGAAAACATTTTTTCCGTGAGGAAAAGGAAAACCGCGGTTGCCGCTGTCGCCTCTTGCAGGTCTTTAAGAAGGCCCGATCCTTCGGTTCGGCACTGACTGTGACGCCGTACATTATTCTGAAATGCCAGATGGGGAAAGCAGGATCGTCTAACGGTATCGCTAACCATTAACGATGATGTCACCGGCAAAAGATCCTGCATCGACCGCAAAAATGACAGATTTCCGTACGGACAGCTCAGACCTTGTCTGCATGTAGTGCGGAAAGTCTTGCCACTTCCGTCCTGTCCGGCGCGGAATCAATCAGCTCCCCAATATAGGTGCCAGCTCCCGGTAGACCGTTATCCCTGTACGGGTGGCACCGTGTCGATTTCAGTGTACCGGGCGCATTGTTTTTTGTTAGTTATCAGATATTCCACCGGATGAAACCGCACTTTTCGTTAAAATATTTTATTTATCACACCGCAAACATCGTCCTATTCAGAATTTATGTGCCATACTCAAATTATCCCATCAGATTACCTTAAGTTATATCTCCTTTTAAAATTCGTCATTGATTGTGTATTTAGGATTAATCTCACTATCTCGCGAGATATAAGGCGAGGAATTTACTGCCTGCAAACAATTATTGCGTATCTAACACAAATAAAGCGAAGCCCTTTAATAAAATTTCTTTGTTTGATAGGATTTAATCCGTTCAGGTAGAGGCTGGTTAATTAAACCGTGGTGGTTGTGGGTTTAATGATAAAAGTATTTCCTGCCTGGATTAAATTAAGGGTTTTAACATTGTGGCGTATTGTTTATTGTTCGCGAAGTTATGGCTCTTTATTCTAAGGATATAAGTACAAACAGGATATTGTGATGAAAACGAATAAAGTCGTTATTGCTGCTGCTTTCACTGCTGCTTTGGGATCTGCGTCAGTTTTGGCTGACACCACAAATGGCCAGATTGAGTTTCAGGGTGAACTGGTCAATACCGCATGTGGTCTGTCAACAAACTCCAGCCCGGTAAGCGTTGATTTTGGTCAGGTCCCTGTTTCAGCCTTGACTCAGGGCGGCCGCGCTGGCAGCACAACGAAGAACATTGAGTTACAGCACTGCGACACCACCGTTGCTACCAGCGCCGTGGTCTCTTACAACCCAACCAGCCCGAATCCGAAAGATAACACTCTGGCTGCATTCACCTCTGGATCGGCATCTGGTGCGGGTATCGGCCTGCGTGACAGCGCTAACCAGGACGTGGTATGGGGACAGGGCACCGCAGCCGTTCGTCTGGTTAATGGCACCACAACCATTCCCTTTGTCGCTTATCTTAAAGCGGATAATAAGGAAAAAACCGTCACAGCCGGTGCATTCCAGTCGACAATTAATTTCCAGATTGCTTATCAGTAATCCACGATAAGTCCAAAGTGTGGGAAGTCTTCCCGCACTTTCTTAAATACCAGGTCAGCACCAGGGTGGGGGCAAAATGCGTATCTGCAAGCCCTTTCAGGCCAGTATTAAGTCGTGATATTTACGCCTGAAATTGACGGAATCGCTAAGACTGATTCATTAATAGATTAACTCTGGCGAGTTAAAAGGACTTGTTTTTTCATGGAACACCGCGAAGAACAGATATAACCAGACGGTGGCGGAATACGGGACGTTTTCCATGAATGCATTAGGGACGATAAGCCATGTTGGTAATAATAAAAACAAAAATAAAAAGCCTTACCCTAAAGCTAATCTGTGTCTGCTACGCGGCAACGGCGTATGCAGACGATCGTATTGATTTTAATACCGACGTGCTTGATGCGGCAGATCGTACCCATATCGATCTATCGCGTTTTTCAACCGATAATTATATTCCCCCCGGATATTACCTGCTGGATATTCATGTTAATGGTCAGCCCATTGGCCAGGAGCGAATTCGTTACGTAGAAACATCTGAAGGAAAGATGTCTCAAGCGTGTATCAGTAGCGAGCTGGTGGATAAATTGGCGTTAAAAGAGGAGGCGCGGATGAAAGTGACGCAACTCCACGAAAACTGTTATTCCCTGCAAAGTTTACCCGGGGCTAAATTGAGGAACTACGCTGGCGTGCTGGAAATCAACGTGCCGCAGGCGTGGATGAAATATAACGATGCCAACTGGACCCCGCCAGAGCGCTGGGACAACGGTATCGCGGGGCTGCTTTTCGACTATAGCCTGAATGGACAGATAACCCGACAATTCGACGGAAGCCGCAACTACAGCTCGGTATCGGGCTATGGGCAGACGGGTGCCAATATTGGCTCCTGGCGTCTGCGCGGTGAATATCAGACCAGTTATTACAGTAACAATCATCAGGTAAGTTTCGACTGGAACCAGATTTACGCCTACCGGCCGCTGCCGATGATGGCAGCCAAATTAACCCTGGGAGAGATCTATCTCAACTCGCAGGTCTTCGACACGCTGCGCTTTACCGGGATCAACCTCGCCAGCGATGAACGGATGCTGCCTCCCGCACTGCAAGGCTATGCGCCGGAAGTGCACGGTATTGCGCGCAGTAATGCCAAAGTCACGGTAAGCCAGAACGGACGCGTGGTTTATGAAACCACCGTGCCTGCCGGTCCGTTCAATATTCAGGATCTGCGCAGTTCGGTGCGCGGTACGCTTGATGTGCGCGTAGAAGAGCAGGATGGTTCAACCTCTACCTTCCAGGTAAACACCGCCAATATTCCGTATCTCACTCGGCCGGGCTACGTGCGTTACAATTTTTCCGCCGGCACCCCCTCGGTCTATAACCATAAGCTGCAGGGGCCATCGTTTATCTCCGGTGATTTTTCCTGGGGGGTCAGCAACGCCTGGTCGCTTTATGGCGGTGGACAGAGCTCCGGCGAGGAATACTCCGCTGCATCGATCGGTATTGGGCGCGATTTAAGCTTGCTGGGGGCTATTTCTGTCGACGCCACTGAATCTTTGAGCCGACAGCCCGACGGTGAACGGCTTCACGGCACCTCCTACAAGCTGAGCTATGCGAAAACGTTCGACGAATATAACAGCTCAATCACCTTCGCGGGTTACCGCTTCTCGCAGGAAGATTTTCGCTCCATGGCGCAGTACCTCGAACGACGCTATCGCAATGACAGCCATCTGGGGCGCGAAAAAGAGATGTATACCATCACGGCGAACAAAACCTTCTGGGCTGACGAAGCGGCTAAGGCCACCAGCGTCTTTCTGACCTATACGCACCAGAACTACTGGAACAGGCTTAGCCGCGATCGCTACGGCATGTCCGTTAGCCGTACCTTCCGCGTGGGGGATATCAGCGGTATTAGCGCCGGCCTCTCGGCATACCGTTCCGATTACCTGGGGCGTACGGATGATTCGATCTCATTTTCTCTGTCACTGCCAATGGGTGATAGCAAATGGGCGGGGCTGGATATCCAGTCCAGTAACGGCAAAAGCAGCCCGATGGCGTCTTACACCAATAACAGTGACTACAACAACCTGTGGCGCATTCGTGCCGGTGCCAGCCAGCACGGAAATGCCAGCGCTGATGGTTACTATCAGCGCCGTTCACAGCTGGCGGAGATCAATACCAACGCCAGCTATCAGCAAAACCGCTATATGGCGCTTGGCACTACGCTGCGCGGCGGCTTTACCGCCACGCGGCATGGTGCGGCGATGCATAACAGCAGCGCAACGACGAGCACGGCACGCATGATGGTGGATACCAACGGCATCGGCGGCGTGCCGCTGAACGGCATGAAGTCGAGGACCAACCGCTTTGGCATCGCCGTGGTACCGGACGTGGTCAGCTACAACAGCTTCGATACTCGTGTTGATGTTGACGCTCTGGACAACGATATCGAGCCGTCAAAAGCCATCAGCACCACCACGCTCACCGAAGGGGCGATTGGTTACCAAATCTTCGGCATGGCGAAGGGCATGAAGATGATGGCAACGTTGCGTCTTGCGGATAACAGCGTGCCGCCATTTGGCGCAGAAGTTTATAACGCGGACGGCGTTAGCGTGGCAATGGTACTGGAAGACGGAAAAGCATGGCTCGCCGGAGTCAATCCGGACGAAACCCTGAACGTCACCTGGGGTGGCAAGCAGCGGTGCCAGGTGACGCTACCGCCAGGCTCCAGCGAACAACGCCCGGACACGTTGCTGCCGTGCCGCTGAGTACACTGAAAATCTGTAATTAAGGGAAAAAATGAGCGACAAAAAACACAAAGGATTCTGGATTGCGGCCGCCGCCCTAAGCGTATTCAGCAGCGGCGTCCAGGCCGGAATTTCACTGGACCGTACGCGGGTGGTGATCACCGAAACAGAGGCGTCATCAAGCGCCAATCTGTCTAATTCCAGTGCGGATATTCCTTTTCTTGCGCAGTCGTGGGTAGAGGATGAAAAAGGGAACAAAATCACTGCACCGCTGATCGTTTTGCCGCCATTGCAGCGTATTAACGGCGGGCAGAAGGGGATTGCCCGCGTGTCGAAAACGGCGGGCATCGAAAAGCTGCCAAAGGACAGAGAGAGCCTCTTCTATCTCAACGTGCGCGAGATACCGCCGAAACCGGATAAACCGAACACGCTACAGCTGGCGATGCAGTCGCGCATCAAGCTGTTTTATCGGCCAGCTGCGGTGATCCCGAAAAGCAAAAGCGCGATTTGGCAGGACCAGGTGATATTTAACAAAAGTGGTGGTCAGATGACGGCGCAGAACCCAACGCCGTATTACATCACCATTATTGAGCTATCGGGAAAGGAGGGGAAAAAGATGACCCGTTTCCCTGGTCTGATGATCGCGCCCAAATCCAGCCAGCAGTTTGACATTACTGAAGCGGACGTTCGCGAGTTTTCCATGATGTATGTGAACGATTACGGCGGTCATCCCCAGCTGAAATACCGCTGCGAGGGCAATACCTGTAAAGCGTTGTCGCCTGCACAGCAGAATCAATAATCAGGGAACCAGACAATGCGCAACCCATTTTCCTACATTGCACTTATGGCGTTTGGCCTGATGCTTCCCAGCCTTGTATCGGCTGAGGTAGAGGGTGAAATTGTTCCGGTCGGCGGAACTCATCAATACACGATCAAAGTGGATAACACGGACATCACCTCTAACCAGGCTGGTGCGACCATTTCTAACGTATTTGATCTGGCGGGTTCATTTCCTGGGCGGGCTTATTGCTCCCATCCCCTGACCAACCAGCCGGTCTACTTTACATCGCAGGCTGCGTTAACCAAACCGGGGTCAAGTCCTGGCTATCTTTATCTCAACGAATTTATGGATGTCAAAATTGAGATTTTTATCGGCGGTAATCTGCAACAGTACAGGACAGTCCCGTTCGACAACGTCTCTAACGGAAGAAATCAGAACCAGTGCACGCCACCCAGCTCGCAACTGGAAAATGAGTTTGCCTCTGGTGCAAAAGGGCGGGTGACTTTTATGATCACCAAGCCAATTATCAATGGGGTGGATTTAACCGGTACTGAAATTGCCCAGCTTTTTGGTCGGCTAGGGTCGGGGCCGATCGGCAGTACTCCGCTCTCACTTATCTCCATTGCTTCTGGCGTTATCACCGTTCCGGACAAATGCAGGATCAACGAGGGCAGGCCGGTCGTTGTGGATTTCGGCTCTATCCCCGGTAGCGGAAGCAAACTCGACGGCACTCGCTACAGTCAAAACGTACCGATTCGTGTCAAATGTGAAGGGGGGAGTTTTTCGCAGGGGGCATTAAACATCAAACTAAAAATACATCAGGATAATCCGGCGTTCAGCGACGGGAAATACCTGAGCACCAGCGGGCCAGGCGATCGCTCTGAACTGGCGATCTCGCTGAAGGATGCGATGGGGAATCCCGTTGTGCCAAACACCCTTTACAACGTGCCGGGCTTTACGAATAACGAAGGGAGCTGGGATCTTGTGGCGGCTCCTCTTGCTAAAACCCCTACCTCCGCGATCCCGGAAGGTGCCTTCAGCGCGTCGGCCACAATAGTGGCTGAATTCCAGTAAGGAGGAAGGATGAATTCCATCATCATCGCCGCCGCACTCCTGTTCGCAGTGTTGTCTTCTGCTCCGGCCATGGCGAAAGCGGTATTAATCGGCGGCGATCTGAGGTTTGAAGGTGAGGTTGTGGCGTATCCCTGTAGCGTTGCCCCGGAGTCTGAACGCGTACCGGTAAACTTTGGCGAGATTTCCACGAAATCCCTCTATATCAATGGGAAAAGCATACCGGTTCCGTTTTCCATCAGGCTACAGGACTGTAACCCAGGGCTGCTAAACACCGTGAGCGTGACGTTTAGCGGGGATGAAAATCCGAATCTGGCAAATCATCTGGCTATCAAGGCCACGGCAGGGGGAAATGCCAGTGGGGTGGGAATTGGTCTGCTGGAGGCCGACAATACGCCCGTCAGTCTGGGGGTGCCGACGACGCCGGTCACGATCGGCGACAGCGTCATGCAGCTTGACCTACAGGCATTTGTCGAAGCAGAACCCGATGCCTTATCTAAGGGAACGCTAACCGCCGGGCCTTTTAGCGCAACGGCGTACTATTTGCTGAATTATCAGTAACGTCATCAACAGGGATGTGAGGCATGATGTATCAGTGTTTACTTTTCGATAAAAATATCTATTTTTCGCAAGGGATAAAAACAGCACTTTTAAATTCCTTTGAAGAAGGAAAAGACGTTTTTTATTCCGCAACGGACGACTATGGCTATTTTCTCGAAAATTTAAAGAAAAAAGTGAAAGATGATTGTCGTATGTGGGTGTTTTGCGACCTTGACAGCTTGCCGCAGGAGCGTTTTCGTGCGCTGAACGTAATAAAAGACGTTTATCAGCATGAGAACAAAAAGCTGATTATCGTATTAAGTAAACATAATATGCCTCTTTTTTCTACGCTGTACACTTTGCTACCTGATGCTCATTGGTTGCTCAAAAGCGAGGAGGTTAAACATATAAAATCCTTCTTTCTTGGGCTGTTTGAAAAAAAAGGGAATGAGAGTCGATTCAGTTTTTCACTGGTTAACGACACCCGAAATAAATTACGAAGCGGTGATGTGAATTATACGATTTCATCCCATGAGTGGTGGCTAATAGAAGAGCTGCTTAAAGGTAAGTCACTTTCTGAAATTTCTGATGAAGTGGGCGTAAATATACGCCGCTTGAGCTATGTTAAGCGCCTGCTGATGAAAAGATTAAATATCAAAAACAATATTGCCTTGTTTGAAGTCGTTAAAGAAATCATTCCTTAACTTAACAATATATTTAAAAAATTATCGGTGAAATGATTTGCCGATATTTCGCCGCGTGCTATTGCACGTGGTTTTACTCAACGTATGGAGAACTGAAATGAAAAAAATGACTGCTGTCGAAGCTGCAACCGTTGTTGGTGGGACCTGTAAGACCTGTGAAATCAAATATCAGAACGTGACCTCAGGCGGCGTAACCGCGTGTAAAATGATCACCACCTGCACAGACAAACACGGTACGACGACCAGCATGAAAGATGTAAACGCAAGCAACTGCGGCGGCATTTTAAACTAAGTCGTTAATTAACTAATGCCCGGATGAAATATGCCCTCCGGGCATTTCTTTCTGCAGAGATGAGAAAATTATGTCTATGAAGTTCAAACCGATTGCTATTGTCGGCTATTCGCTATTTCTGGTCGTTACGTCTTCACTGATAACGGTGCTGTACTATCACCTTTTTGTCTTTAATACCTTTGCGGGTGACAATAGCCAAACCCAGTCATTGCGTGAGGTGAGTAGAGAACAGGTTGTCAGTAGCCCGATAAAAGAAGATCACAGCATTATCGAAGTCATGTCCTACGGCTGCCATTACTGCGCTGCTAATGAAGAAGATCTCGCCAAGTTTTCTCGCTCACTCCCTGCGGGCAGCGTATTTAAAACGATCCATATTGCCGGCGGCGGCAGCGGTCTTGCTGCCTACGCGCCGATATTTGCCACGCTCACGGAAATGGGGGTTGAGGAGCAATATCGCGACAGCGCCTACAACGCCATTATTGCACGTAATATCGATCTTAATAATGAAAATGCACTGGTGTCATGGCTGAAAAAGAATGATATCGACGTGGAAAAATATCAGTCCGTGCGCCAAAGCGATGCTGTTAAACAGCGTATTGATGATATGGCTGACATAACGCGTCATTACGCGATTAACGCTACGCCGATGTTTATTATTAATAAGCGCTATGTTGTCGCTCAGGATCGTGATTTCCCTGAGTTTGCCCAGCGTATGCAGAAGCTGCTCAAAAAGGATAACTAATCCCCGTGATCAGGTTTTTTATTGTCTGGAGCGTCTTCAGTTTTAAAAATGCTATCGGAACGCTCTACGCGCTGCGCCGCTATGTTTCGCGTGCGGCGATCGGCGTTTTGCGCAAGGTGCTGCGCTACGGGCATATTCCGGGGGTGCTCGCCGTTGCGCGCCTGCTCTGCGCAATGCGCATCACCGGGCGTGCTTTCCGTTTGCAAAATGCGGTGGCGACTGAGAATTTTCGTTGCCTGACGGGCCAGTCTGGACGGATTAATGCGGCATGGATAGCGGTGCGCCGCCGCCTGCTGGAGGAAGCCGCAACCTGGGGGCAAAACAGGGGCTTACTGCGTCAAATCCAGGCCTGTGCCACAGAACTGGATGCGGTGGTAGCGCCGCTGCATCGTGAGAAGACGCCGGTTATCCTTGCTCCTCTGCATGCCGTGTCAGATGTTCTCGCCGCGATGGTAGCAGCCAGCGTCACTCCGGGAAAAGCCAGCGTGGTGGTCTCCTCAAGCGCAGAGATCTATAACCAACGCGCCCGCGCAATGGGCGGGATCTCGCTCTCTTACTGTTCGATTCATCAGGAAAATAAAGCGCTGGCCAGTAACCTGATGTCGCTGATCGCCGATGTGGCCGCTGGCCAGCAAAACATGATTATTTTTCCCGATATCTCGCCAGACTACACCGTGCATGCGCAGGGTGCGCCGGCGGCTAAACTTCCCTGCCGCCTGTTTGGCCGCGCCGCGAAACTACACAACGGCGTAGTACGCCTTTCCGGGGTTATCTCCGCACCGGTGGTGTTTTATCACCTCTATTATGACCGTGGTCTGAAAATCCATATTTATCCCCCGGTTGCCGCGAAAACCGTTGCGAACGCCCTGCCCTGCATCATTGAACAGACTTTACGGCAACACCCGCAGGAGTGGCTGCTCTGGCACAGCCACTCCCTCTATTTTATCAATCACTGAACCTGATAATGAAAACAACGATCCCCCATCTAATCTTCCAGGAAGAGACCAACGAATGCGGTCTGGCCTGCGCGGCGATGCTGGCACACACTCAGGGACACAGCGTATCGCTCGAAACCCTGCGCGAGGTTTTTCCGGCTTCCGATCACGGCACTTCCCTCAACACGCTGATGAATATCCTGACCCGGCTGGGGATCGCTACCACGCCAGTGATGTTTGAACATCAGGAGCTGAGCGATCTGCCGCTACCCGCCATTTTGCATTACGGAGCCAGCCACTATGTTTTGCTGGCCTGGCGCAAGGGTAATCACGCCTGCGTAATGAACCCGGCGGTAGGAGAGCAATGGCTGCCTTTTGCGGCGCTCAAGCAGGAGATCAGCGGTTATGCGCTGATTGTCGAACCCGAACAGGATCTCTCGCCTGACCCTGAATTATCCCAGGTGGCAGAACACAAAAGCGCGCGGCAAGCCATGAGCCTCAAGGAAACCGCCGCCGTGCCCGGTATCTACCGGCTGATGCTGCTAACGTTTCTCGTTGCGCTCACCCTGTTTCTGATGCCCACGATGGTCAGCAACACCATTAATCAGGCTTTTTCCAACGAGGATAACGGCGCTTTCCCCTATGGTTGGTTTATCGTCGCGTTTATTGCCTCCACCCTGATGGCGCTGGGCGTCAGGGTCATCAGCGAACGGTTTATAAAGCGTTTTGTGTTAATCAACAGCGGGCTGGGGTTCTCTCGCCTGCTTAGTAACCCCCTGCGTTTCTTTGAGAAACGTGCGCCGGGGGAGATATTCAGTCGTTTCACGGCCTGGCAGAGCGGCCTGTTGCAAAAAATTGAGCTGGATAACGGGCTGCGCTGCGACTGGGTCATCTGCGCTATCGCCCTCGCCATCATGTTCTGGATTGCGCCGGTGCTGGCGGCCATTTCCGTGGCCGGGGTGACGATAATGGGGCTGATCAGCGTGTGGGCGGTGATACGCGATCGTTGGTATACCCAGCAGCTACAGCTGAAGAGTGCCGCTCTCAACGACTTTTTCATGGAAACGCTACAGGGCATTCTGACGGTGAAAACCGCCGGGATGGAAAGCCAGCGTCAGGCGCAGTTTGCCTGGTTCAGTCGCGACCTGTTCTCCAGCCTCCAGCGTCAGAAAATTTACCAGCAGGTAAAAGAGGGGCTTTATCAGCTGACGGGAAGCCTGGAGATGGTGGTGTTTATGCTGATGGTGCTGCCGATGGTGCACGGTAAACTTATCTCACTGGGTGACTTTTTCGCCTACAGCTTTTTGCGCCAGATATTTACCTCGTACGTCACGAGGATCTTTTTCTCTATTATCCAGAAATCGCAGCTGCATATCATTGATACGCGAGCGCACAGCCTGTTCCCTCAACGGGACAATGCCGGTGAACCGCTGCTGCCGGGTCAACAGCCGATCGACAGCGTTCCCGATCTTCATTTTGAAGGCATTGACTATGGCTACGACCCGGAGAAAACCATTCTGGATTCCATTTCTCTCACCCTGACCGCCGGTGAGCAGATTGCCATTGTCGGCGAATCCGGTTCAGGCAAGAGCACCTTACTGCGCCTGATGGCCGGGCTATTTTCTCCACAGGCAGGCACGTGCTATGCCGGGAACACGCCGTTACCCCGCCAGCATCTGGCACAGTTTGTCTGCCTGCAAAGTCAGGAAGATATTTTGTTCAACGCCTCGGTGCGCGAGAACATCACCCTGTTTGATGCCGGTTACCGCGACCGCGACCGTAGCCTGATTGAGGCACTGTTGGAATCGCTCGCCCTCGGCGACGTGGTGAAGGGATTACCCGGCGGTATTGATGCGCTGGTGCGTGAAAACAACGCCGCATTGTCTCTTGGTCAGCGTCAGCGTTTGCTGCTGGCGCGGGCGATGTACAGCTCACGACCGGTTTTACTGCTGGACGAGCCTACCGCGAACCTGGACGACGAAACCACCGTTATCGTGATGGACGCTATCCGTTCACATTGTCAAAAATATGGAAAATCGCTGATCGTCGTCACTCATAGCGACGCGGTTCTCTCGCAGTTCCAGCAGGTTTATCAGCTGGTTGACGGCAAACTCACCCGCACAGGAGCCTGCACATGAGGCGTAAATCTCGTTGGATGCTGGCAGTCTGCGGCGTGGCGATAGTGGCCCTGGCCGTCGCAGGAGTCACCGTCCTGCTCTCCTCTGCACCCCATGACAGTTTGCAGCTTGAGACCATTGACACCGGCAATATTGAAAAAGAGGTACTGGTTACGGGAATGCTGAAACCGGCGATGCAGGTCAACGTGGGCGCGCAGGTGAATGGCCAGCTGCGTAAGCTCTATGTCCGTCAGGGCGACAGGGTGAAAAAAGGGCAGCTTCTGGCAGAAATCGACCCGACAATCCAGGAGTCAGAACTGAATAATGCCCAGGCGCAGCTGGCCAGCGCCAAAGCACAGAAGCTCTCCGCCCGGACAACCCTACTGCGCTATCGCCAGGAGTATCAGCGGCAAAGCATGATGATGCGCGATGGTTCCGGCGTGCGCAGCGATTTTGAACAGGCCAAGGCGCAGTACGATGCGCAGATACAGCAAATTGAGGTGAGCCAGGCGCAGATCGTGCAGGCCGAAATGGCGGTAAAAACCGCTAATGCAAATCTTGGCTATACGCGGATCGTCGCACCGATCGATGGGGAAGTGCTGGGCATTGTCACCCGTGAAGGGCAAACCATTGTGTCTTCTCAAACGGCACCGACCATTCTGGTGCTCGCCGATCTGGATAATATGCTGGTGCAAACGCGTATTTCCGAAGCCGATATCCAGAAAATTCACCCCGGCCAACCGCTGCACTTTTACGTTATCGCCAACCCTGATAAAGGTTACAACAGCCACATGGGGTTTGTGCAAACCGCGCCGCAGGAGGCGCTTGAGGAGCGGGATGGCAGAGCAAACGGCGCTAATCAACAGGCGAGCGCGGTCTATTACTCCGGTACATTTTCCGTTCCCAACGCCTCTCGTGAGCTGAAAACGTCGATGACGGCACAGGTTTTTATTCGTATTGCCGAAGCGAAAGACGTACTGCGCATCCCGGTTGCTGCCCTCGGACAGTCGCTGGATAAAGATCGCTACCTTGTGACCCTTTTTAAAGGCGGAAAATTGCAGTCTCGCACCATCCGCATCGGCATAAACAACCGCCGGTACGCGCAGGTTATTGAGGGGGTGCAGGCCGGTGATACGGTGGTGGTGGCGCAGGACGGGGGCGCAGATAAATAATGGAACCGATTATCAGCCTACGCCACCTGTACCGGGAGTTTAACGCCGGAATGGAAACCGTGCCGGTACTGACCGATATTTCACTGACGATCGCGGCAGGCGAGATGGTTGCCATCGTTGGCGCATCCGGCTCCGGCAAATCCACGTTGATGAACATTATAGGCTGTCTGGATAAACCGACCTCTGGTGAGGTGTTTATTAACGGTACGCCGGTACATGAGGCCGACAGTCAGCATCTGGCCGAGCTGCGCAGCCGTCATCTCGGGTTTATTTTTCAACGCTATCATCTGATGCCATATCTGACGGCGGAAGAAAATATCGCTATTCCTGCACTGTATACCGCAATGCCGGAAAAGGAGCGCAACAGACGTACACAAATGCTGGCGCGTAAGCTGGGTCTGGAAAGCCGTCTCCATCATCGTCCGGCGCAACTCTCAGGCGGTCAGCAGCAGCGCGTTAGTATTTGCAGAGCGTTAATCAACGGCGCGCATATTATCCTGGCCGATGAGCCTACCGGCGCGCTGGACAGCGTCAGCGGGCAGGCGTTGATGGACGTGTTGCACCAGCTTCACGCTGCGGGTCATACGGTGATTATCGTGACGCACGATCGCCATATTGCCCGCCAGGCCCAGCGCACGGTGGAAATCAGCGACGGCAGGATAATAAGTGATGTCCGTCATCGCGCGCTGCGCAGTCAGCTTACGCTGCCCGAACAGGATAATGGTCGAGCCTCGCCGGGGCGCAGCGTTCACCAGTCCGTGCGTATGGCCTGGCGATCGCTGCTCGGCCACCGCATGCGCGCCTTTCTTTCCATGCTGGGGATTATCATCGGCATCTCTTCCGTGGTCTCGTCAATGGCCGTGGGTGAAGGGGCGCGTCAGGCGATCATGAGCGAGATCGGCAAGCTCGGGAACACCACGCTGGAAATTCGACCGGGAACCGGGTGGAACAGTCAGCGTCCTGACATGGAGCGGGCGCTGTCGATGGATGATGTCAGCAGCTTGCAGAAGCTGCCGTGGGTGTCTGGCGTTTCTCCCGTGGTCAGCAGCATGAGCCTTGCAGTACGAAAAGGGGGGGATTCCTCAATGATGATCTCCGGCGTGTCGCAGGATTATTTTGCCTTACAGGGGCTGCGCTTCGTGCAGGGTAATGGATTTACCGCGCGCGACGTCGATGACGGAGAGCCGGTTCTGATCCTCGACGAGACCGGGCGCGACACGCTTTTCCCCGGCGGTGAAGACCCGCTGGGAAAAATTGTGCAGATTGCCGGCGCTCCGTGGCGCGTGATTGGCGTTGCTTCGAAACCCGGACCGAAAGTGGTGGCAGGCTTTATGGCCGCGTGGATGCCCTATACCTCGTTACAGCAGCGGATCACCGGGGAAAAACCGCTGGAAGCGATCACCTTGCGCTTTTCGGCGGCGCTAACCCCCGCAGAGGCAACGCGTAAAGCCGTACGCCATCTGATACGCGAGCACGGCAAGCAGGATTTCTTTACCCAGACTGACGACAGGCTGGCAAATGCTCTACAGAAAACCTCTGACTCTATGTCACTGCTGATCACGGCGATGGCGGCGATTTCGCTGCTGGTGGGGGGCGTCGGGGTGATGAACATCATGCTGGTCTCGGTGACGGAACGCACGCATGAGATTGGGATACGCCTCTCTGTCGGCGCCCGGCCGTCGGATATCATGAATCAGTTTCTGATCGAAGCGGTCACTATCTGCACGTGCGGTGGCGTGATCGGCATACTGGGATCGTGGATTTTTGGCTCCGTTTTCTCCCTGATAAGCAATGCGTTTTCGATGGTGTTTACCCCCTTACCGCTGTTGCTGGCGTGCGGCTTTTCCGCGTTAATCGGACTGACGTTTGGCTATTTTCCGGCGCGCAGCGCAGCCCGCCTCAATCCGACGGAGGCACTGGCACGCGAATGAAAATATCCGTTTTTCTTCCCGCTCTATTACTGCTGGCTGGCTGTGGTCACCTGACTCGCAGTGAATATCAGCGTCCGCTTCTTTCATTACCCGTTCAGTGGCAACCCGAAACCTCTGGGGATACCGGCCAGCAGTACGCAAACTGGTGGGAGAAGTTTGGCGATCCCCGACTCTCACGGGTGATTTCGCAGGTGTTGACGAGTAATAACGACCTGGCGGCGGCGGCGATGACGCTCCAACAGGCGCGCCTGGCCGCCGGTTTAACGGCGACGAATTTGACGCCGGAGATATCGGCGCGAGGGGCTGCCAGCAACAGCAAAAATCTGCGTCACGGCTCCGCGCCTGAGGAACGCTACAGCAGCGATATCACCGTCGGCTACGAGCTGGATTTATGGGGGAAACTGGCGCGAACCCGTGAGCAAAGTGAATGGGAGGCGGTGGCAAGTGCCGAAGACTACAAGGCTACGGTGCTCTCGAACATCGGCACCACCGCGCAGCTTTACTGGAGCATCGCCCTGTTTAACCAGAAAATTGCCAACCAGCAGCGTGGCCTTGCTCTTTCAGAGCAAACCGTGCGGCTGGTGCAATCCTGGTTTAATGCGGGCAAGGTCGGTCGGCTTGATCTCCTGCAATCGCAGCAAAAGCTGCTCGATCGCCAGAACCAGCTGCGAACGTTTCAGCAACAGCGTGAAAACGCGCGCAACGCGCTGGCGCTGTTACTCAACCGTCCGGCGGAGCAGCATGCCGATGAGGCCACCGTTCTCGATGCGAACCAGGCTGTGCCGATCGTGCAAAAAACACCGCTGCATGTCATTGCCCAACGCCCCGATATTCAGGCGGCGGAGTCGCGTCTGCGCGCCTCGCTGGCGGGCTACGACGCGGCACGCCTGAACTTCTATCCCTCACTTTCGCTGGACGCGTCGCTCAATGCGGGCAGCCAGATTTTCAGCCAGTGGTTCAGCAATCCCATTCGTGTTGTAGGAGGCTCGCTGGCGCTACCGTTCATTCAGTGGAACGTCACGCAGCTGACCATCAGGCAGGCAGATTTACGGGTTAAGCAGGCCGCGCTGGCCTTTCGCTCGACCGCCTATACCGCCCTTGCCGAAGTGGATAACGCCATGGAAAAACGTCTGAGTGCAACGGAACAACGCAGCCGACTACAGCAATCCCTGAAGCTCAGCCAGCGCCGCTTAGCGCTCACCGACAGCCGTTACCGGGCCGGGGCAACCGACTTTACCTCTCTACTCGATGCGCAGGATGACCTGATGACGCTGGAGAACAGCCTTGCACAAACGCAATACGACTACCTCTATGCCACGCTGCAGCTCTGGCTGGCGCAAGGGGGAGGCGAAACGCAATACAGGATAACCAATGAAGAAGCTGAATAACGAACTTAAACGCGTTGTCGTGACCGGGTACGGTGCCGTGACGCCGCTGGGCGCAACGGCTGCCGAAAGCTGGCAGGCGATCATGGATAACCGGCTCGGTTACCGCTACGTTGATAAAAAGGCGCTCAATATAAACACCCATTTTCTCGGGCTAATCGATGACGAGCCGAGCCAGAAAGGGATACCTGCCGTTATCCGCCGTCGCCTGCCGCGCTTTGCGCGCTTGACGCTGGGTGCCGCGCGGCAGGCGATGACGATGGCCTTTGGCGATACGCCGCCGCAGGTGTTTTATCACTCGCTAAACTGTGGCGCGATCATGGGAACCGGCTGGGCAGGGCTTGATGAAAGCTACGGTGCGCAGGCCGAATTTGCCGCCACCGGAGTGACTTCGCCATTTAACTGTTTCTTCGCGATGCCCAGCGTAACCACTGCCGCCTGTAGCCAGTTCTGGGGGTTGAATGGCTATCAGAATACCGTTATCGCCGCCTGCGCTACCGGTACGATGGTGATCGGCGATGCTTATGAAGTGATCCGCAGCGGCAGAGCACAAATGATGTTGGCAGGTGCCGGCGAATCGCTGACCAGCCACTGTGCGGTATGGAACATTGACGTGCTGGGCGCGCTGAGCAAGGAGACATCGGATCCGCAGCGAGCCAGCTGCCCGTTCAGCGCGCATCGCAGCGGATTTGTGCTCTCTGAAGGCGCGGCGGTGCTCTGCCTGGAAGAGCGGGAAGGTGCGCTGGCGCGCGGGGCAACCATTCTTGGTGAAATCACCGGATACGCCAACTTCTCTGATGCCTGGGACTTTACCTCGCCGGCGGATAATTGCCTGGCCCGCGTTCAGACCATCACCCAGGCTTTGCGCCGGGCGGACCTGGAGCCACAGCAGCTGGACTATATCAATGCTCATGGCACCTCGACGCCGCTTAACGATCTTAACGAAACTCAGTCGCTGAAAATGGCGCTGGGCGAGGCGGCGTACGCGATCCCCGTCTCCAGCACCAAGTCGTATTCTGGTCACCTGATCTCGGCGGCAGGTGCCTTTGAAAGTATTGTCTGCCTGCAGGCGATCGGTCATGGGACGATGCCCGCCACGGCAAACTACCAGCAGCCTGACGAACGGTGCGATCTTGATTATATCGTCGAAGGGCACCGTGCCAGCGACGTCAGGCGTACGCTCAACCTGAGCTTCGGTTTCGGCGGTGCCAATGCGGCGTTGGTTCTGGAGAAGCACTCATGACCCCTCTGCACTACGAGCTAAGCGATGCCCGGCGCTGGGCCGCGTTCTCCGGAGACTACAATCCGGTACATTTTGATGAGCGTTGGGTCAGGGCGCAGGGAGGAGAAGGACTTAGCGTCCACGGTATGCGCGCATTGCTGGACGTGAAGCGTTTTATCAGTCCAGCGGAGGCCCCTTCTCCGTGGCTGAAATGCACCGTACGACTGCGTCGGCCGTTACGCTGTAATACCACCTATAGCCTGATGCGTGATGCCGGCCGCCGCGTTGCGGCAACGGTTGCCGAGCTGCCTGCCGGGCAACCCTGCATTTCCTGCCAGATTATGCCGGAAACTGTGTTTCCGACATCAGCCAATGCCAGTCAGAGCACGTTGGACAGCACTGCGTTTATGCGGCTGCAACAGGCATTTACACCGCTGCTCCCCGATGCACAACGCTGGCATTTCCTGGATGCGCTACTGTTTCGTCATTTGATTCAGGATGATGCCCTGCTACGTCAGGAGGCCATTGCGGCCCTGCTGCCACAGCGCATTAACATGGAAACGCTGTTTGTCCGTTTTCCGGTAGTACAGACTCATCAGGAGGTCGTTTTTGACCGCGGCCTGCTGGCAAACTGGAGCCCGCACGCTCCCGCTGAATCGCTGATCGTTGAAACGCTGCCCGCGCTGGTGGTGGGCGATCTGCGGCAGGGTGCGATCGTACGCATCGCCAGCCGAACCCGCTATCAAAACCACGCTATCAGCAATGCGGTGACCCTTAAAATTGGCCCAACCACCGCGCAATAACACATGGAGAATATCGTGCCTATTTACGACAAAATTAGCGAAATGATTTGTGATGCAAAAGACCTGGAGGCGGACGCGATTACGCCAGATACCACCCTGCCGGAACTTGAACTGGACAGTCTGGACTATGTCGAGCTGATGGTGCTGGCGAAGCGGCAGTATGACGTCACCCTGACGGCTGAGATGTTTGTCAATCGACCGTTTATGACGCTGCGTGAGCTCTGCCAACTTATTGACCATGAGAGGGTGCGTTGATATGGCCGAAGAATGGATACTGATCACCGGTGGAAGCCGTGGGATTGGTCAGGAACTGGTGACTCATCTGCTGCCAGAATGGAACATCGTCTTTACCGGACGTAGTGAAAAAGACATCATCCGCACGCAGAGCAGCGCGCAGAGCATGGGCACCTCAACGTGGGTCAAAGGGATTCGCTGTGATGGCAAGGATGAAGCCTGCGTAGAACGCACGGCACGGTGGCTAATCGATGAGTTTGGCGCACCTGCGGCCGTGATCCATAACGCGGGAATGACGAACGACGCGCTGCATATTCATCAAACTGCGCAGGACTGGCGCGATATTCTCGATAACAACCTCATTTCCGTGCTGAACTGGAACCGGCAGCTATTGCCGGCGATGATGACGCGCGGTAAAGGCTCCGTGGTATTGATGTCTTCAGTCACCGCGCTGAAGGGGAACAGTGGACAGACGGCTTATGCTGCCAGTAAGGCTGCGATGATGGGGCTGTCACGCTCCCTGGCGCGGGAGGTGGGGCGCTTTGGCATCCGGGTAAATTGCCTTGCGCCGGGGCTGATTGCGGGCGATATGGTGCAGGCTATTGCAGAACCAAAACTGAAAGCGCTACGAAAAAATATTCCGCTGCGTCGGCTGGGGCAGGCGAATGATGTTGCCCAGGCGACGGCGTTTCTAATTGGAGAGGGAAGCAGCTATCTTACCGGGCAGACGCTGGTACTGGATGGCGGTTTATCCGCCTGATAGCTATCTACCGCGAGAACGGGCGTTTCTCGCGGTACGCTCCGCAGGCATACTGCGGAAAGCTACCATTACCTAACAGCAGCAGGTTATCGCCCGATCTTTTAATAAAAATGATGTTTTTACCCGGTTTTTTATCAAAAAGTAAATTATTTGAAATCTCATCATCGGCATCGTCGACTGCGTCACGAAAGGTGTCGACGCTTATTATTTTATACAGGTTCGCACCTTTATTATAAACTTCATACTTCAGCATTAGTGTACGAGAGATAATGGATTTTTTATCTTTATGATTAAGCAGGCCGTCAATTCGGATAAGAATATTTTTGTCAGTCATATTGGCATAAATAATTCCGTTGGAACGAATTATGTCACTATTGATGCTCTGTAAAATAGAAAAGGGTGACTCACAGGAAAATGCTGGCTTTATAGTGAGGTGTAATATCGATGCTGCCAGAATGACTACAGAGCAGAAGGCAACGAAAAATATGGCCAGTCTAGACATTTTTAATATCTCTAATATAAACGCTGGTGCAGATATCTTTTTTTTTGTCACATTCCGTTATTAGCAGCTGGGTGATATTACCCAGCTCGCTGTCGATTTTTTTATTATAAAGATAAATGTCCTTTGGTGTTGAACAATTCAGCTGCCTGCCGATTAAATCAAAACTATTTTTGATCTCTTGCAGAGAAGATGATGAAAATCCATAAAAAACGCATTTTCCCTGAACCCGCGTTGTTACGCCAGCAGACGTATTCTTTTTATCAGGTGACGCGGTGAGAAGCGCAAGGATTATGGCCAGCATGATTGCACCAGCTAAAAAAAAATAGGCTTTTGGGTGATGAACGACGGAGGGGCCCGCTGGCAACGCCCTATCTACGACTGAGTTTACCTGATCTTCCGCATGAACGACCGTGGCCTTTTTAGATATTTTAAATCCGACGCGCGGTACGGTAACGATAATTTCTTTCTCAACACCTAAATCATTCAGCGTTCTGCGTAATATAGAAATATATTGGTTCAGATTGCTGTTTGACGCGCGCGCACCGAATTTATCGAAAACCGACTGGAAGATTTCATTCCTTGATAGTATATCCCCGTGATGATTAAGCAAAACGTTAAGCAGGCGTGACGATGTCTGGGATAGATCGACCCGATCTCCGGTAAGCCGGTTAACCAGGTACGCATTTTCGCTGTCAAAAGTAATAAATCCCTCAATATCGAACCTCATGTTCTTCTCCACGCCAGACCGTGCTCCCTGCTTTCAAACAGACTGTTTAAGTTAAAAAGTAGTAAATATTAGATAAAAAAACTAATTTTACGTTCATTATAAGCTAATGTTGCTATCAGATGTCCGAAATCCCATACTGCCGTCTTACTTTTAAGTCCATGGGATGAGGCCAAATGAAATTCTCACGGTGTTGTTACGGCTCAGGTGCGTTACACAAAAATCACACTAATTCTCTAGACAATCTGCTGGCATTAGCTGCGGGAATGGGTATAAGCAACTTCGCAACGGTTAACGCACCGGAGCAAATATCTATTCTCGAATTATTAAGAGAGCATCGTCCTGAAGGACTGTCTACAAGGGATCTTGCTAACATGTGCGGCATTTCAATCTATAAAGTCAGGCATTTACTTCTTCCATTAGAACGATATGGCCGCGTCAGCAGAGATAAGATGCAAAAACATCATCGATGGTTTTTATCTAAGGAACCGACAGGAATGTAGAGGTACGTTAACAATTTATGTTATCGTTTGCAGCAATAACCGTCAAGTCAATAACGTGGCTTCTAAATGTAAAAAAATAAGCGTGAAGTTATACAAACATTAGAGCCTTCCTAATGCTTGTTTTTGATTTATTTACAATATTTATAAAATAACGTTATTAGCTGGAGGTTTTTTTGTTTTTGGATGTATTTACTTTTCATCACATTTGCGCTTAGCATTTTTAGTTATTGATGGTCGAGATGGTTACTGTCTTATTAAATTTTTCTAACGTGTTTTAGCCTTTTATCTGAATGAGAAAGTATATTAACCCTCATCCCGTGCAGATAATCCTCTGCATGCTGACGAGTACGATTGATGTCGGGCAGAGTGGTAATCGACAATAATTGAAAACCGTATGTTTTTTTGAAAAATTTGTCACTTATCAGGTGACATCCCGTCATTGTATTGGCTCTGGCCGTTCATAAACGGCAAGTAGACGGGGGGCGATAGCGCCGGGTGTTTCTCTGGCGTTGAAGACGATTAGAAAAGTGAAAAAGTTACAGCGTGCGTCCTGATGATACGCTAATGCCCTCTGCTCGGCGCTTGTCAGGCCGTCACGATCGACCGGGGCCTCCGTTGTTTTTTTTCTTCGCAAGCTTTGTTAACTATTTGTGCGCACACATTCAGGTTAATTAATGCAAACCCATGTTGTACTGCCGATGTTGCGATTGTCGCGTGTTTTTTTCATTCTTCCATTGTTTCTTCACTGGCAACTCTTTCCCCGTGCAGGTCTTTTCAGACTGAACCTGCAAAAACCGTCCGCTGATCATTGTTCGCAACCCCTGGCCGCAGCGCTGCTGCCGTTTGAAAGATTGTATTTACAGGACAGTGAAAAGATTTAATTTCCCTTTTCCTTATGCGATGCTTAAGCCCCGTTTATCAAAAGGACTCAGGTCATGCCCGACGACTCCCGTTGTACCTTTACGGAAGGCAGCGTCACGCTGCCGGAAGGCTACAGCGACCGTACCGTTAACGTGCTGCTGGCCGGTGACGATGCGTCTCCCTCTCTGAATATCTCGCGCGACACGCTCCGGCCCGACGAAACGCCGGCGGACTACATTACCCGCCAGCTCGAAACGCTGTCCGGCAGCCTGAAGGGCTGGGTGCTGAAGGGGCGCGAGGCGGCGCAACTCGGTGAAGAACGGCTGCCCGGCGAGTGCGTGTCTGCCAGCTATCTGCGCGACGGCCGGCGTATCTGGCAGCGCCAGGCGGTGTTTACGCCGGGCGAAGGGCGCGTGCTGGTGTTTACCCTGGCGCAGCCGCATAAGCTTTCATCACGGGATGACGCCCTGCTGCAACGGGTGCTGGCAAGCTATCGCGCACCCATGGAAACCGGTCAGGAATAAAAGGAACTTATTATGAGTGAAGCCGCACGCGTCGGCGACGCCATCGGCCATTCCGCCGCGCTGGCCGGGATGATTAGCGGTACGCTGGTCGGCGGGCTGATTGCCGCCGCGGGGTCCGTGGCCGCCGGCGCGCTGTTCGTCGCCGGGCTGGCCTCGTCCTGTCTTGGTATCGGCGTGCTGCTGATTGGCGCGAGCCTGGCGCTGGGGTATCTCGCCGGGGAGGCGGGCACGGCGGCGCGCGACGGCATTGCCGCGGCCGGGGCGGGCAGCGTGTCGGCCTCGGGGCAGATACTGACCGGCTCGCCGGACGTGTTTATCAACGGCAAGCCGGCGGCCATCGCCACGGTCAGCCAGGCGGGCTGCGATAAGGACGGGCCGTCGATGCAGATGGCCCAGGGCTCCGACCGGGTGTTTATCAACGGCCGGCCCGCCGCGCGCGTCGGCGATAAAACCAACTGTGACGCCACGGTGATGGCCGGCTCGCCCAGCGTGCGCATCGGCGGCGGCACCGTCACCACGCTGGCGATAAAGCCCGAGGTGCCGGAGTGGGCCTACAAGGCCTCCGACCTGACGCTGCTGCTGACCGGGCTGCTCGGCGGCGCGGGCGGCGCGCTCAGCAAGGTGGGTAAGGTGGGCAAACTGCTGGGCAGGCTGCCCGGCATCAACAGGCTGGGGCAGATTGCCTGCCGCTTTGGCACGCTGATGACCGCCGGCGCGGCGGCGGGCATTATCGCCCGCCCGGTGGATATCATCAGCGGGCAGAAGTTTCTCTCCGGCGACGACGAGCTGGACTTCGTGCTGCCGTCGCGCCTGCCGGTCGAATGGCAGCGCTACTGGCGCAGCGGCAACCCGGCAGAGGGCGTGCTGGGGCGCGGCTGGAGCCTGTTCTGGGAAAGCAGCCTGCAGCGTCACGGCGACGGGCTGGCGTGGCGCGCGCCGTCCGGCGACCTCGTCTCATTCCCGATGGTGCCGTGCGGCCATAAAACCTACTGCGAGGCGGAAAAGTGCTGGCTGATGCACAACGCCGACGGCAGCTGGCGGCTGTACGACGTCGGCGAACAGTCCTGGCACTATCCGCTGCTGGACGGGGAGCATCCCGCCCGGCTGAACATGCTGACGGACGCCGCCGGCAACGCCACCTCGCTGTTTTATGACGAGCAGGGACGGCTGGGCGAACTGGTGGACGGCGCGGGCCAGCGCCTGGGCTGCCGCTATCTGACCACCGCGGCCGGGCGGTCACGCCTGAGCGCGGTGCTGCTGCACACCCCGGACGGGGAGCGCACGCTGGTCAGCTACGCGTATGACGACGAAGGGCAGCTTGTCACCGTGCGCAACCGCGCGGGCGAGGTCACGCGCCGCTTCACCTGGCGCGACGGGCTGATGGCCAGCCACCAGGACGCCAACGGGCTGCTGAACGAATATCAGTGGCGGGAAATTGACGGCCTGCCGCGCGTCACCGCCTGGCGACACAGCGCCGGGGAAGAGCTGGCGCTGCACTACGACTTTAACGGCGGCACGCGCCGGGCGGTGCGCGACGACGGCATGCAGGCCAGCTGGCAGCTGGACGACGACGACAGCGTGGCGCAGTTCACCGACTTCGACGGCAGCCGGCTGGCGTTCGTCTACGCGCGCGGCGAGCTGTGCGGCGTGCTGCTGCCGGGCGGCGGCCAGCGCCGGAGCGAGTGGGACCGCTACGGGCGGCTGCTGAGCGAGACCGACCCGACCGGGCGCAAAACCCTTTACCAGTACGACCGTAACGGCGACCGCCTGGTCTGCGTCACCCACCCGGACGGCGGCCGCGAGTATCAGCAGTGGGATGACCGGGGCCGCCTGGTTAAACAGACCGACGCGGCGGAAAACAGCACGCTTTATCACTATCCGGATGAAGAAGAGAGCCTGCCGACGCGCATCACCGACGCCCTCGGCGGCGTGGCCCGGCCTGAGTGGAACGGCCGGGGGCTGCTGACGCGCTATACCGACTGCTCCGGCAGCGTCACCGCGTACGGCTATGACGTTTTTGGCCAGCTCACCGACCGCACCGATGCGGAAGGCAACGTGACCCGGTATCTCTGGGACGCCGCCGGGCGTCTGCAAACCCTGCGCCACGCGGACGGCAGCGAGGAGCACTTCGCCTGGAACGAACGCGGGCAGCTGGCGCGCCATCAGGACCCGCTCGGCGGCGAGACGCGCTGGCGCTACAACCTGCTGGGCCAGCCGCTCAGCGTCACCGACCGCATCGACCGCACGCGCAGCTGGCACTACAGCCCGCGCGGCTGGCTGACGCGGCTGGAGAACGGCAACGGCGGCGAGTACCGGTTCAGCTACGACGCCGCCGGGCGCCTGACCGGCGAACGCCGCCCGGACAACACCGACCGCCTGTACCGCTACGGCCCGGACGGCCAGCTTGCCGAACGCCGGGAAACCAGCCCGCAGGACGGCCTTACGCCGCCGCCTCACCGCCTGCACCGCTTCCGCTATGACGAGGCGGGGCGGCTGGAATGGCGCGGCAACGACAGCGCCGAATGGCGGTATCACTACGACGCGGCGGGCAGGCTGAACGCGCTGGCGCGTACGCCGACCGCCGCCGGGGCGGCGCTGGGGATTGAGGCGGACCGCGTTGAGCTGAAGTACGACGGGGCGGGCAACCTGCCGTGCGAGCGCGGCGTGAACGGCGAGCTGGGCTACCGGTGGGACGCGCTGGCCAACCTGCAGGCATTGACGCTGCCGCAGGGCGACGGCCTGCAGTGGCTGCACTACGGCTCCGGCCACGTCAGCGCGGTGAAATTTAACCGGCAGCTGGTCAGCGAATTTACCCGCGACCGCCTGCACCGCGAAACCGGGCGCAGCCAGGGCGCGCTGCACCAGCAGCGCCGCTACGACGCGCTGGGCAGGCGCAGCTGGCAGAGCAGCGCCTTCAGTGACGGCAGGATAACCCGGCCGGAAGAGGGCATCCTGTGGCGGGCGTTCCGCTATACCGGGCGTGGCGAGCTGGCGGGCGTCAGCGACGCGCTGCGCGGCGAGGTGCACTACGGCTACGACGCCGAAGGCCGCCTGTTGCAGCACCGCGAGCTGAAGTCCGGCAGGGTGGGGGGCAGGCTGCTGTATGACGCCGCCGACAACCTGCTGGGCGAGCAGGCCCCGCACGACGACCCGGAACAGCACCCGCCGCCGCGGCCGCTGGGCGACAACCGCCTGGCGCACTGGCGGCGGCTGTTCTACCGCTACGACGCCTGGGGCAACCTGGTCAGCCGCCGCCACGGCGTCAGCGAGCAACATTACACCTATGACGCCGACAACCGCCTGATACGGGCCCGGGGCTTCGGCCCGCAGGGGGAGTTCAGCGCGCGGTATCACTACGACGCGCTGGGCAGGCGCACCCGCAAGGAGGTGACGTACGCAGGAAAATCCGCGCAGACCACGCGCTTCCTGTGGCAGGGCTACCGCTTATTGCAGGAGCAGCGGGCCAACGGCACGCGCCGCACCTGGAGCTACGACCCGGAAAGCCCGTGGACGCCGCTGGCGGCCATCGAACAGGCGGGAGAGGGGCCGGAGGCGGACATTTACTGGCTGAACAGCGACCTGAACGGCGCGCCGCTGGAGGTCACTGACGCCGAAGGTAATCTGCGCTGGTCGGGTCAGTACGACACCTTCGGCAGGCTGCTGGGCCAGACGGTGGCGGGTTCAGCACAACGCACGGGGCCGGTGTACGACCAGCCGCTGCGTTATGCGGGGCAGTACCAGGACAACGAGAGCGGACTGCACTATAATCTGTTCCGTTACTACGAGCCGGAGGTGGGCAGGTTTACCACCCAGGACCCGGTGGGGCTGGCGGGGGGGATGAACCTGTATGCGTATGCGCCGAATCCGCTTAGCTGGATCGATCCTCTTGGTTTAACGAAATGTTCGCCGAACAAGAAAACGACTTATGAAGGTGTCAGCCGCAGAGATGCGCTCAGGCAGGCTAAACGTGATGCTGGCATACCAAATAATCAACATCCCAAATCAATAAATCGTCCTGACTTGATGGATGGTTATGGTAAAAGATTTTTGGATGATAATGGAAAAGTAGTAAGAACAAGAGAATATGAGTTTACCAATATTGACGGCAAGGCTGTTTATATTCAGGAACATAGCTTAGGTCATGCTAAAGCAACACCTTTACATGGGGCTGAACCTCACTTTAATGTGAGGCCAATAGATGATTTAAGTGGCGAAGTATTAAATACTGGTAGTGTTCTTGGTACTCATGGTCACTATAATTTTTAAGGGTGAAATATATGTGGTTTGAACATGCTATGGGGAGTGAGAAAATTAAGTTCATGTTTAATAATGAATTTTCTCTGGAGTCTATTCAGTTGGAAAGTTTTAAATTACATTATCATTCTACTTTGCAGTTGCATTTTTTATGTAAGTTAATTCCTGGTGTTTTTCCTGCAAAATGGAAGAAAGAAAAATTTAATGCTATAAGCCTGGTTTTAAGTCTTGGAGATATATTATCTTTTGAAGTTAAAGGTAATGAAGTAGGTTTTATATGTAGTCCAGATGTTATAACAAGCAAAGAAAAATCATCGATAAATATAGTTAATAATGATTTTCATCTGCAATGTGAATCGAGGTTCTTAACAATAGAAGGTATAACCCCTTATATTGATGAAAGATGGGACTAAGCAAATAAGCCGGAAGCGATCCCTCAGATCCTTCCGGCCCTTTACCTTCAGCCGCCCTTCACACCAGCATGGCTATCATCCGCTGCTTAGCCTGCTCCAGCTCCAGCTGCTGCTCCATTGCCCGCAACCGCATCTCCTCGCGGCTGTCGGGGATCGGCAGCAGACAGCCGTCCAGCACCGTCAGACTTACGCCGGTTCCCACCGCAAAACCCGCCTCCGCCAGCCACTTGCCAGCAATACTGACCTGTGGCGTGTCGCGTTCGCCGCCCTTCGGGCGGTAGCCGACGGTAACGCGCCGCTGCATTTTGGAAATTCCCACGTTCTTACAGGGTTAATCACTCTGATGAGTATTTATGACGAGGGGGGGGCTGAACCCGCCGCAGCCGTAAAGAGGTGACGTACGCGGACAAAGCGCCGCAGACCACGCGCTTCCTGTGGCAGGGCTACCGGCTGCTGCAGGAGCAGCGGGCCAACGGCACGCGCCGCACCTGGAGCTACGACCCGGAAAGCCCGTGGACGCCGCTGGCGGCCATCGAACAGGCGGGAGAGGGGCCGGAGGCGGACATTTACTGGCTGAACAGCGACCTGAACGGCGCGCCGCTGGAGGTCACTGACGCCGACGGCCAGCTGCGCTGGTCGGGACGGTACGACACCTTCGGCAGGCTGCTGGGCCAGACGGTGGCGGGTTCAGCACAGCGCACGGGGCCGGTGTACGAGCAGCCGCTGCGCTACGCCGGGCAGTACCAGGACAACGAGAGCGGACTGCACTATAATCTGTTCCGTTACTACGAGCCGGAGGTGGGCAGGTTTACCACCCAGGACCCTGTGGGGCTGGCGGGCGGGATGAACCTGTATGCTTATGCGCCAAATCCGCTTAGCTGGATCGATCCGCTGGGGTTGAGCAAATGCCCACAAGATAAAGAGCCAAACTGGACACCCCACGGTTACAAGCATGTCGCACCTAAAAATGCTTCATGGAAAGATACTATTAATTCAACAAAATCAGGCCCGGCTAAATATAAACTAGGAACTGACATAGAATCACTGGAACGCTCTGTATATAAAAATGGCCAACCTGTAACGAATGGAAAACCTTGGAAAGTTCAGGATATGGGTGAAACAATTGGTGCCAGTGAAGGTAAAACTAGTCAATGGATGAGGGTAGAAGAGAGTGGTGGGACAATCCATGGTCACCCTATTTCTCTCAAAGAATATTTAAGGTTAACTAAATGATTGATATAAATTTTTCACTTAAGGGTGGAGTTGTAACCTTTGATGATTTTCCTATTAAAGAAGGACAGTCATTGGAAGTTTACATTGATGATTTGAAGGAGGATATGCTGCAAGTTGCATTCCCTGAAGGGTATATATTAGATGTCGGTTGGAGGCCCTCTTTTGAAATCGATGGTAAGTTCCACGTCGTATTGATTAAAGATTATGACTGGAGTTCACCAATATATTCTGGGAGTGCTGAAAATTTAGTTGAATTAAAAGAAAATATAAATAAAGCATTAGTGGTTTTATAAATAAAGCCGGAAGCGATCCCACAGATCCTTCCGGCCTTTTACCTTCAGCTGTCCTTCACGCCAGCATGGCGATCATCCGCTGCTTAGCCAGCTCCAGCTCCTGCTGCTGCGCCTTAAGCTGCTGTTCCATTGCCCGCAGCCGCATCTCTTCGCGGCTGTCGGGGATCTGCAGCAGACAGCCGTCCAGCACCGTCAGGCTTACGCCGGTTCCCACCGCAAATCCCGTCTCCGCCAGCCACTTGCCCGTGATGCTGACCTGTGGCGTGTCGCGTTCGCCGCCTTTCGGGCGGTAGCCGACGATAACGCGCCGCTGCGTTTTGGACATTCCCCGTTCTGACATGATTAATCACTTTGATGAGTATTTAGGGTCGGTGGTTCTGAACCCGCCGCAGCCGCAAGGAGGTGACATACGCGGATAAAGCGCCGCAGACCACGCGTTTTCTGTGGCAGGGCTACCGGCTGCTGCAAGAGCAGCGCGCCAACGGCACGCGCCGCACATGTAGTTACGACCCGGAAAGCCCGTGGACGCCGCTGGCGGCCATCGAACAGGCGGGAGAGGGGCCGGAGGCGGACATTTACTGGCTGAACAGCGACCTGACCGGCGCGCCGCTGGAGGTGACCGACGCGGAGGGTAATCTGCGCTGGTCGGGACAGTACGATACCTTCGGCAGGCTGCTGGGCCAGACGGTGGCGGGTTCAGCACAGCGCACGGGGCCGGTGTACGACCAGCCGCTGAACTTGTAACCTAAGGCCCGCGTGGCTGACTGCTAAATTCCGCGTTCTTCCCACTGGTTTCGCGAATAATTGCATTACTGGTAGCTGCACATCATAGTACGCCAGCAGTGATTGCCCGGAATTAATTACAGGGTGAACCCCTCCTTATTTGTACCAACTCGGCCGCTGTAATAGTGTTCCATTTGGTACGGTGAGTTGAGGATTAATATAATTCATGCTGAATGGAGATGTACTTATTCCCCTACTGAGTGGTGCCATTTTTACCAGAAGCCTTGGCTTTTCTTTCATATTCTGTTGCCACTGGTAAATCCAGCTATCTTTTGTAGTAATAATAGGACCAGAAAAACCATATTGCTCAAACTGGCCTGCCGTTAAATCGACTGAAATTTCTATCCCATACTTTTTTGCCGTCACAACATAATGATTGGTAGGAAAGGTATCTACACCACCATTTGGCCAGATGCCCAATTCAATTATTTTTACATCAGTATATCTGCTGTCCCTCAGTTCTTTAGCTACTTCGATCGCCGCGTTGGCACAGTTTTCATGCGGGTTTGATACGTATTTATTATATCTATGTCCCAGGTTTTTTTTTAAAAGTGTTGATGTTTCTTTAATTAGCCAGTTTTCTATCAAAGATAAATCTTTATAATTGTATCTTTCAAGAGTGGGTTCAATTGACCGTTCAGGACTGTTTGGAGGTAGAGGTTCCCATGTAGGTGATGAGGCACGATGTTCATTAATATCGGCCTTACTTTTAATCCAATCAATAAGCCGTCTTCCTCCTCCGGAGTTCTGTAGCCTGAATGCTAACAAGTGAAGTTTGCTCCCCTTGTTCCAGGTGGCTCCTTTATCCCTTGATATCTCGATTTCTCCATTATTGATTTTACCGAGCATTTCTGTCGAGCCAATGATGAATTTCCGTTCTGGCATTGTCGAGCTTAAAGAGGACTCTGGGATATTATTATGGATGGCATCAAGCTCCTCCAGCGCCGCACTTTCCTCCATCGTTTTTCCGAGTTTTAGCGCCGATGACATATGCTTTGCCATATCATATGCGTTCTTAACACTCATACCGCTGGCCAGCAATGCCTGATAAATAGCAAGTGGCTCACCCGTGCCTACCGCTGTTTTAATGCTTTCCGCTACGATGGACAGATCGACCGCTTTATTTCCAAGCATCATCCCGTATTTAACAGCCTTACCGCCAATGCGGGTGAACTTTCCTACTTTTGCTGCGATGCGATCGCCAGGAATGCACCCTACAACCAGACCCGCAACCGCCAAGGGGTCAGGCTCTTTTCCCTCTGTCAAATCAGCAGCAATGTCAGCGGCCGATTGCGCGGTATTGAGAACCCATCCTGCCGGCGTAAATGAGGTGATTGCCCCGATGGTGGCATCAACCCAGCTTCCTATATATTCAGCCTGATGTGCATGCAGCTCTGTTTCTTGTACCGTTTCCCCTTTAATGGAGCTGGACACTAGCTGCATTTCCCCACTGAGGGTAGAGAAGGGGCTTGTAAATGACCTCAGATATTCTGCGGGGGTCATATTATGCCAGGTGAATCCATGGTGATATTCTGCTTCCGTTGCGGTGACCCCCAGGTCAGGAATGTGTGCGCCTGCAATCGCTCTGGAAATTAATAACCGGTTTGTTATGGCATGCCCCTTAAGCTTATAATCGGCCTCCATCGTATCAGCGAGATTTGCAGAAAGACTGGCTATATCCATCGGGTCCGGATTATTAAAATTAAAGTTTTCTTCAAAACTTAACGTCCCATCTATGATATTGAAAAGTATATCAACCCCACTAGGGGTGATGTAGAATATATTGAACCATGTGAAATAGTTCATAACCCCCTCACGCTTCCGCTCATCAGCCTTGTAAGGCAGAGCCCATCTAATATTCTCTGAAAGGTCTTTCCCTTCGTCAACATAGTAATATGGGATTTCAGAATCCAGACGAATAATAACGCCAGTTTTTGAGCCGCGACTGTCAGGAAGAAATAGTGTGTTATTAAGCCTGTATCCTTTTATATCAACGGGAACGAGGAGCCTGGCACCTATTCTGGCAAGGTAGGCATTATTCCTGATTCGCTGTGGAAAACGCTCGTCATTTTGTATCTGAAGCAATACAAATTGAATGCCATTTAAGTATGTTTGCTTTTTCTGCTCAATCGAGAAGCCCTGATAACGTATGTCACGATCAAAATCAAAATGACCTGTCTGTAACGTCGCGTCAGCTGGAATGTTATTATGCCATTGAGAGGATGGAGAGGATGGGGGGGGGGGCTCTATGCGTTACTGCCCTTTTATGTCTGATGCGGGGCTGATCGGAACCCGGCTCACGATCATCAGAGAACGGCTTAATATTTTTTTGTTGCTGTAATGGCGATGAGTGACTCACCGGCACGGCTTCTCTCTCATTTGCTGCGGCATGCCCCCACGTTGGGTTATCCTTTTCGGTAATCATTTCGCTCCGCTGAGCTTGTGGGTGTCTTTCCTCATTTTTTTCAACATCATGTTCGCTAGCGAACGCATTATCGGAAATAGCGCTGTTTACACTTCTCCCTGATTGCCAGGCTCTTCGCGCCCCTTTAAAAGTAGTCATAGTGGCGGTATCGAGCACTGAATCAAAAATCATCCCCCCCACTGAGTCCATTTTTATTTTTTCACTCTGTTTCCCTTCCGCCACGTGTTGATAAACCGCGCTGAACGTTTTCTCTCCTTTCCCAGCACGTAAATTATGTAAGGTCGCGCCTGCGGTTACCGCGGCACCGGCCACAAGTTTGATCACGCCGGGTACGGGCGCAGTCAGCAAATTAAAGCCAAGTTGCTTGAGCTTTTTTCCCAGCAAGCCATAAATCGCCTTATAGGGCTTATCGTGGCCGGGCATAGTATAATTATTTACCTTATTAACATTGTAAGGTAATTTTATTGAGGTTTTCAGGACCTTATAGGGTAGCCGAAAGAGGCTCGATGCGTTGAACGATACCGTATTCAGAGCCTGCTCAAAGGACAGTTCAATAACGATACGGGCTACCTCGTGAGAGGTCCTCTTTTGGCCCCATTTCACAATATACTCAATAAGACCCTTCTCTAAGGCGGTATATTGCTCCGGACTCATCGGTATTATCAATTCATCATCATTGGCATTTTCAAGCTCACCGGCAAGCCGGGTGGCGAATAGATACCCGGCCGGATCTCCGGTTGAAAGGGTTCCCGCTAATAGCCCCTGTTCTTGCAGGGAGAAAAGCACCTGTTCTGCATCAGGCGGCGGATAATTGCCCATGTTTTGTTCTTTGGCGAGGTTGGCCCAATGTTTGGCAAGGCGGGAGCCCCGTGAATGTTCATCCAGTGACCTTCCGGTAAGCCGTGCAGACTCTGCCGAGAGACTTTCCTTAACCTTTGTCGCCAGCAATTGTGCATAGCCGGCCTGCTTTTTCACTTCGGCAAAGTCACGGGTGGGGGATTCGGCTAACAGCAGGGCTTTATCCAGGGCGGTAATGCTCTTAGTGAGATCCCTCGCTATGTCCGGCAGTAATTTACCCACCGCCCGTAGAGAGGAAGTAACCACAGGGGAGCGTTCAACACGCATTTTAAGGACAGCGAACCGCTGCCGCCTTAGCATATTCTTAGCACTTTCCTCCGTTATCCCCAGACGCTTCACCAGGTTGCGGGCAGTGGCGATATCGCACCGCAGCAACCGCTCCAGCGTCGCCACTTTTGCAGCCAGCTGGCTTTCGGGTTTTTCCTGCTCAATGCTGTCGCTCACCCATTTCCTGACCTGTGCATCCAGGTCATCTTCGCCCGGATGGTTGACCGTGGTATTGCGGCTCTCCTGTTCGCTTCCCCAGCCATCCGCCGCTGCGTAGGATGCAAGTATCCCTTCAATTTTTTTAAGCTCACCCACTTTTGACAGCAGCTTAGCGCTAGCGTGCTGAATTTTGACTGCCGGCTGCTGCTGCTGCCAAAAAATACTTCTGATGATGGAATCGGCAATGATGTGTTCTGGTTCTTTTAATGGGGTTTTAGTGAGATGACCATGCTGTGCGATGCGAGCTCCCCTGTACGCAATCCCTTTCGCTACCGCCAGTACAACTTGCCCTTGCTCTTTTTTCTTCGTGAGGTTCGCTTTTATTCTTTGCGGGAAAGTATTTGAGCGTGACAAAGGCACTGTCGGCCCATCATTATTTGCATACGCAATAATGGGGGAAGATGCGCTCTGATTCGCTTTAATCAACGCTTTTTCCCAATCGTGGGACAGGCTCTGGAGGTATGCGGCAATATCACTAAAGAATGCCTGAGAAGCCCCTCGCAGTTCTCGGGCTTTTTTATTCGCTTTTTCCGCTTCGCGCTGCGTGGTTGCGATCATCTCGCCGAAGATGGTCGGCTTATCGGCCTCGTACGCCGCTGCCCGGATCTGCATAAGGGAAGCCCAGGCGGCATGACCTGAAGCTTCCGCCGTTATTCTCTCCAGAGCCCGTATCACCGTATTACCATCACCGGAGGCGAACGAGTTGGTAAGCTCCGCGACAAGCATGTCATTCCATTTTTCTGGAGTGCTGTAGTCATCAATAGCGCGGAGGGTATGGACAACTCGTATCAGCGTCTGCAGCGTTGACTCCAGCCGTCTTACCATAGACTGAGCTGTATGCCGGCTCCCAAATGCAGCCTCCTCTGACCCCCCAATGCTTTTGCGCGGCAGTACTTGCTCAACCCAGCCCTGTATGAGGTTATCCGAAAGATGGCCGGTCAGACGCTCGATTTTGACTATCTGGTCCAGAAGCCACCGGGAGCTCAGCGGCACCATCACGTTTGCCTGGAGGCACAGGCGAGATTTGGCAGCGGCCAAGTCGTCAAGCAGCTGCGTCAGTAACCTTGCGTCAACCTCAGGTACCTGGCTGTTATACCCTTTGCACCTGAATTCCTGGGCTTCTTGCCAGCGCACTTCAGTAATAAAAGTAAACAAACGGCCATTGTCACTTCGGGTCGACAGGCCTCCCCCCTTATCATGCGGTGAGACACCAGGGCTTCCCTGGCTGACCTGTTGAAACACCGGGTCAGTGTCATCTCTTTCGATTTCTTTTAAGTATGTTTCTTTTTGCTTCGACGCATTGCAGTAAGGCATAAAATCGTCCCTGAGATTTGATCAATATCCTCCGGCATAGCCTGAGGTGTTTCATAATTCCCCAGCCTGACAGAAGAGAACGGCTAAGCATCCCCTCTGACGCGCGTAAATTTCCGATTACCGGTTCAGCGGCGAGTGCTCCGCGTACTTTGACGTCTGTACGTGAGCCGGCTTTTCTGACCCTGCGATCTCGTGCTCAATGAGACGCAACGGTGCCGGAGCCAGTATCATGCTATCGCACATTTTTTACGAGCGAGCTTTGCCCGCACGGTGCGGATAACCCGGAACGCGCTGCCCCGCAGAGGCCTTACCCTGGGTACGGCAGCGCGCAGCTGGGGGAACAGCTTTCTGCTGGTTTCAGGCGTTTTTCATCTAGCGGGGGTGATTCAGAGAACGGTTTACCGCAGTGGTCTTGGTACCGGCGGGTCGTCAACGCGGCCAGCGCGCAGCACGTTGTTGCATGGCGTTCGATTTGCGCAATGCGGCGGGTGACTTTTTTAGAGCGACTGGCGAAGTTCATACGGCGCAGCTTGTTCAGTGGTGCTTGCAGGTCGTCAACCTCGCGCTCGTGCGCGTCCAGTTTTGCCTCAAGGGTGAGGATCGGTGCATCCTGTTCAGCAAGGTGCCGTTTAAGGAAGGGGTGTTTTCTGGGAGATTATCGTGCATGGCGGATATGCTACCAGGCTGCCTGGCAGGGCGCCAGGATTACAGCATGGTCAGTGAGGTGACCAGCCGCTTTGGCTGCCGCCAGTCGATGCCTTCCAGCAGCATGGCAAACTGGGCGGGCGTGAGTAACTCTTTGCCGTCGCGGGTCGACGGCCGGGCGAAGTGGCTCTGCTCCAGCCTTTTGGTCAGCAGGCACAGGCCGTTGCCGGTAGACCAGAGCAGTTTTACCTGATTGCCACTGCGGCCGCGGAAGATGAAGGCGTGGCCGGACGTCAGGTCGTCTTTCAGCGCTCATATGAAATAATTATGTATGACATCAAAAGAAGGAAGATCGTGAAGACATATTCGGTGATTGCATTAAAGCCATACCGGAAAGGGAAAAAAAGTTTTTACCGGTAGTGGAGGGGCTCAAAAATCGGACAGAACAGGTTAGATATCCGACCGGAACCTCAAGATGGCGTAGGATCTGTTAGGGCACTCCACACCGGCCGTTACGCTGCAATATGTCGAGAGTGATAATGAAAAGGTGAGGTTGGTGCAGGAACGGCTCGATACGTCCTAAGGAAAAACTTAAGTCAGGTCTAAGCGTTTGTTTATAAGGATGGAAAAAGAGGAGGAAAGCTTTACAAAAAATAGACGTGAAAGAATGAGAGGATAAATACGTTCATGAAAGTTTTTTAATGTATGTAAAAAACCCGAATGATGCGCGAACATCATTCGGGTTCTTAATTCCCAAATCATCAGGCGAAGAACGAATCTACTTCATCCTGCACGATAACGATCCGGGTTACTGTCATGCCCGTTAGGAATACACTTCTTAACGAACAGGCTCTGAAGATGGTGCCCGGACTCGGAATCGAACCAAGGACACGGGGATTTTCAATCCCCTGCTCTACCGACTGAGCTATCCGGGCAACGGGGCGCATTAAACCGTAAAGGCCGTTCTGCGTCAACGGGTTTGTCATAAAAAATCACTAAAACCCGCTCGGTTGCCTGCTTTTTATTCGCATGGAATAAAAGCTGTTCAGCTCAGCGCACCGTTCTTACGGCACAGCGCAATGCTCAATACATCTTCAGCCAGGCTGCGCGCGGTCTCTACCTCCTGCACTTTACGTTTTACCAGCAGGCGTGACAGGCAACCTTCCAGTATCAGCTCCATCTGATGCGCAACCAGCGGTGGGTTATCGGTTTCCAGCTCGCTGAGCAGGGCGTGGGTAAATTGCCATGACGCCTGCTTTTGCAGCTCCGCTATCTCGTGAATGGGATGATCTGGCTGTGGGTAAAAGCTACAGGCGGCAATAAACAGACAGCCTGGGTAGCGCTGGTTATTGACCGCTTCCGCCAGGACCTGGTATCGAGCCAGCAGTTTCTGCTCGGCGCCCTTGCTGTCATCCAGCAGCAGCTTGCGCCGCCAGGCGTCAATTTGCTGGCCGTGATAGCGCAATGCGTCATAAAGCAGCGCATCGCGATCCGGCCAGAAACGTTGCAGTTGCTGTTCGCTGTACCCCAGTTCACCCGCCACCATAGCCAGAGAAGTGATAGCGGCGAGCCCACGTTGCTCCAGAATACTCAGAGCCTGTTCAAGTACTTGTTCGCGCTGCACACGGTTCTCCTCATTGATCGATCGAACCTTAGTGTCGTTTATCGAGCCAGTTTCTGCAAATGGATGCGGAAGTCCTGGGGGGTCATAAAACCCGTCACGCGTGATCCGGGTATTTCGTGTCCGTCGGCTGCAAAAAACAGAATGGTCGGCAGGCCCAAAACGTGCAGATGCTGGAGCAGGGCGCTGTCACTGGCGTTATTGGCGGTAACATTTGCCTGTAATAGCTGCATATTATCGAGCGCGGCGCGTACCTGGGCATCACGAAACGTGTACTTATCAAACTCTTTGCAGGCTACGCACCAGTCGGCGTAGAGGTCGAGCATGGTTATTTTGCCCGTGCTGTTTTGTAGCTGCTGGTTGAGTTCCTCAATATGCGTGATGGGTTTAAAGCTAACCGGAGCACCCGACTGTGCAGCAGGAGCATGGCCAAAAGCCCAGTCCTGTAAGGGACGGGCAGCGATTAATATGGCTCCTAACAGCAGAATTTGCAGCACGCGCAGCCAGCCGCGGCTGCTCTTCAGGCTACTGATAAAGGCCCAGCCGAAGAACGCAACGCCCAGCCCGCTCCACATCCGCAGGCCCCAGCTCTCACCGACCACGCGCTCCAACAGGAATACCGGCAGCGCGAGAATGACAAAGCCGAATCCTTCTTTAACCGTCTGCATCCAGGGGCCATTTTTCGGTAGAAGACGGTTGCCGAAAAGGGTAATGGCGATCAGCGGCAGGCCCATGCCCAGCGCATACAGATACAGGGTTCCGGCACCGGCCAGCATATTTCCACTCTGGGCGATATACAACAGGATGGCGCTAAGCGGCGCGGTGGTGCAGGGCGAGCAAATCAGACCGGCCAGCGCCCCCATGAGAAACACGCCCGGCAACGATCCGCCCTGTTGGCGGTTGCTCCACTGCGTCAGGCGGGTTTGCAGCGCGGAGGGCAGCTGCAGGTTGAACAGGCCAAACATCGACAGCGCCAGCAGGATAAACAGCACCGAGAGCACGATCAGCACGGCAGGTGCCTGCAATGCTGCCTGGAAGCGCAGCCCGGCAGCCGCAACCACCACGCCCATCAGCGTATAGGTCAGGGCCATACCCTGAACGTAAAGCATGGCGAGGGCGAACAGGCGGCCCAGACTATATTGACGATTACCGCCGAGAATAATAGCGGAAATGAGCGGGTACATCGGCAGCACGCAGGGAGTGAAAGCAACGCCAATGCCGATCAGCAGCGCCCAGAGTGCGGAAAACGGCAGAGCATGCTCATCGCCAGCCTGTTCCGGGCTAACTGGCATGGGGACGTTGTCCGGTGAAACCCGCGCGGTCACAGCGTTCAGGGGCACGTTACGCGTTTCCGGCGGATAGCAAAATCCGGCTGCGGCGCACCCCTGATAGCTCACCGTGAGCTGCGCGCCATCAGAGGCCTGAATAAGAGTGAGCGGCAGCGTCAGGTTGTCGGTGTAAACCGCCGTTTTACCATAGAATTCATCTTCATGCGGTTGACCTGCGGGCAGGTTCCATTCAGCAAGCGTCGCCCCCCGCAGGCTAATTTTGACCTGCTGACGATACAGGTAATAGCCGGGTTTAACCTGCCAGCTAAGGGTAAGACGTTCATTTTTCTGGGCGAAGTCAAATGCAAAAGCCTGGTTCACCGTCACAAACTGGCTGGTATTGTTCTGCCCGAACGGCGCTGCGCCCGCATTCAGGTTGAGCAGGACGGTTAGTAGCAGAAAAATAAAAGGCGTGATGCGCTGTGCCATGACGTTTATGTACTCTCTCCATGTGAATCGGACAATGGCGAATATCAGGATTCTGGCCATTCCTTATACTGCGAGCGCAGATAATAGCACGACAGCCTGGGGCAGAATTTTTCCAGATGTTGCCCCCAGGCCGGAGCGGGTCATACATTATCAGTTTGACGAGATACGTGAAAAAAAGGGCCGACTACCGTTTAGGGGCGGCCCGTTTTGCACCGTTATAACAGGAGTCCTCCCAGCAGGAAACCAAAGGCTACCGACAGGACGATCGCCAGCGTGCCGGGCACCAGGAATGGGTGATTAAAGACAAAGCGTCCGATACGGGTGGAGCCGGTGTCATCCATCTCCACCGCCGCCAGTAGTGTCGGGTAGGTTGGCAGCACAAACAGGGCGGAAACGGCGGCAAACGATGCCACTGCGGTCACCGGTGAAACGCCCAGCATCAGCGCCGCGGGCATCAGGGCTTTGGTGGTCGCCGCCTGTGAATAGAGCAGGGTGGAGGCAAAAAACAGAATAAGCGCCAGCATCCACGGATAATCATGCAGCAGACTGCCCGCGACCTGTTGGATATCGCCGATATGTGCTTTGACAAAAGTATCCCCCAGCCATGCCACGCCCAGCACGCAGACGCAGGCGCTCATGCCGGACTTAAAGGTGCTGGCGTTAAGGATCTCTGCGCTATCAATTTTACAGGTAAAGCAGATAAGCATCGCCACCGTCAGCATAAACACCACAATGGCTTCGTTACGCGGCAGTACCGGATTTTCGATCAGCCCCACCGTACTGCTGATAGCGGTGGCGTAAAGCACCACGGCAATAATGCCAGCCAGCAAGAGCAGGACCGAGCGTTTCGCCCCCGGCTTCGCCTCAAAGCGGTTTGCTCCACGTAAGGTCACTTCCCCTTTTGCCAGACGCGCCTGAAAAACCGCATCATCTTTCAGCTCTTTGCCGAGGAAATTAGTGATTACTGCGGCGATAAAGATGGCAGCCATCGTGGCCGGAATGGCGACCGCCAATAGCATCAGATAACTGATCCCTTTGGGTTCAAGGATCCCGGCCATAAACACCACCGCTGCTGATATCGGTGAGGCGGTGATCGCAATTTGTGACGCGATCACGGCAATTGACAGCGGACGGGAAGGGCGCACACCCTGCTCCTTCGCCACTTCGGCAATCACCGGCAGGGTGGAAAATGCCGTATGTCCGGTTCCCGCCAGCAGAGTCATCAGATACGTGACCAGTGGAGCAAGCAGGGTGATGTACCGCGGATGCCTGCGCAGCAGGCGCTCGGCCAGACTCACCAGATAGTCCATGCCGCCAGCCACCTGCATAGCGGCGATGGCGGCGATCACCGCCATAATTATTTCAATCACGTCGAATGGAATCGCTCCCGGCTTGACTTGAAACCCCAGGGTTAATACCAGCACCCCGAGACCGCCAGCGAAACCGATGCCGATCCCTCCCAGGCGGCTACCTAAATAGATAGCGGCAAAGACGACAATAAGCTCTGGTACTAACATGTTGCATTCCTCAAATTTTTGCTAACGGGCTGTTAATAATGTGTGCGCTGTAAAAAGCAAAAAGGCACGTCGTTGTGGAAACCGACGTGCCATCAATATCTGTGATATTTCAATCCGCAGATGCGCGGGCGTTGTCCGCTCATCCCAGTCCGTTCATCATTGTTGTCTGGAACTTACCAGTCTGCTGCATGAATCATGCAACACATTGTTTATGATGTTTTATTTTTCATTCTCATCGGTGTAGCGCCTGGCCTTGTACGCCGGGAACATCAGATTTTGCGTTGAGAATATATCGTCCAGTTCGCTTTCGGTCAGCAGACCGCGTTCCAGTACCACTTCGCGCACGCTCTTACCCGTTTCGGCGCAGATTTTACCGACAATATCGCCATTGTGGTGGCCAATATAGGGGTTGAGATAGGTCACAATGCCGATAGAGTTAAACACGTAGGCTTCACACACCGCTTTGTTAGCGGTAATACCGTCGACGCATTTTTCCAGCAGGTTGTAGCAGGCGTTCGTCAGAATATGAATCGATTCAAACAGCGCCTGGCCAATCACTGGCTCCATCACGTTTAGCTGAAGCTGACCGGCTTCAGACGCCATCGTGACGGTGATATCGTTGCCGATCACCTTGAAGCACACCTGATTGACCACTTCGGGCACCACCGGATTCACTTTGGCCGGCATGATCGAAGAGCCCGCCTGCAGCTCGGGCAGATTGATTTCATTCAGCCCCGCACGCGGGCCGGAGGAGAGCAGGCGCAGGTCGTTACAGATTTTCGACAGCTTGACCGCCAGACGCTTCAGCGAGCTGTGCACCATGACATAGGCGCCGCAGTCGGATGTGGCTTCGATTAAGTCTTCGGCCGGAACGCAGGCCAGCCCACTGACTTCCGCCAGTTTTTCCACCGCCAGCTGCTGATAGCCGTCCGGGGTGTTGAGGCGTGTACCGATTGCCGTTGCGCCGAGGTTGACCTCCAGCAGCAGTTCGGCGGTGCGCAAAATGCTACGGATCTCCTCGTTTAACAAAACGTTAAAGGCGTGAAATTCCTGGCCGAGCGTCATTGGCACTGCGTCCTGTAACTGGGTGCGACCCATTTTCAGGATGGTATTAAATTCCACCGCTTTACGCTGGAAACCTTCGCTTAGCTGCGCGATAGCGTCGAGGAGTTTCAGAATGGAGCTGTAAACCGCGATGCGGAAACCGGTGGGATAGGCATCATTAGTTGACTGGCATTTGTTGACGTGATCGTTCGGGTTAAGGAACTGGTACTCCCCTTTCTGGTGCCCCATGATCTCCAGGCCGATATTCGCCAACACTTCATTAGTATTCATATTGACGGAAGTGCCCGCGCCGCCCTGATAAACATCGATCGGGAACTGATCCATGCACTTACCGTTATTCAGCACTTCGTCGCAGGCGCTGATAATGGCATTTGCCACGTGACGCGGGATCGTTTGTAGCTCTTTATTCGCCAGCGCGGCCGCTTTTTTCACCATTACCATGCCGCGAACGAATTCAGGAATATCGCTAATCTTGCTGTTACTGATATAGAAGTTTTCAATCGCACGCAGAGTATGAACACCGTAGTACGCATCCGCGGGAACTTCGCGCATGCCCAGCAGGTCTTCTTCGATACGAATGTTATTAGCCATGAGAACCTTCTTTAAGGGGGATACCGGAAAAAATCACCACAATGTCATCGTCTGTTTCAGCAGGCACCATCCCGTCAACGTAAGGGCATAAAACGCCTGCTGTGATATGTTATCTGTTTGTGTCGGGGCGAGCACCATCATATTCGGATCGGGCGCAAAAGCCTGAAGCTGGATCACTCAAACCTACTGTCATATCAAACAGTTTCAATGATATGTGATACTGGTCACAAAGGAAGTTCCCAAATCAATTTCAACAGGATCGGTTGAAAAACGGGGTTAATGCTCCCACGTTATACGACATGCGTCATGACAAACGCCATTTTCTGCCGCTGTGCATGCTGCACGGTGGCCACTGATACAGGAGAACACGGTGCGCTGGTTACCGTTCTTAATTATTTTTGCCCTGGTGTGGATCGAGATCTCTCTCTTCATCCAGGTTGCCCACGTTATCGGGGTACTACTGACCATGTTGCTGGTGATTTTCACCTCCTGCATCGGCATCTCGCTGGTCAAAAACCAGGGAATGAAGAACTTTATGCTGATGCAGCAGAAGCTCAATGCGGGCGAAAGTCCGGCGGCCGAGATGATCAAAAGCGTGTCTTTGGTGCTGGCCGGTTTTCTGCTGCTGTTGCCGGGCTTCTTTACCGACTTCATTGGCCTGCTGCTGCTGTTGCCACCGGTACAGAAGCATCTGACGCTCCGGTTAATGCCGCATCTTAAAGTGTGGCGCGGCCCGGGTGCAGGCCCCGATAGCGGGTTTACCGTTGACGGGGAGTTTGAGCGTAAAGAGGTCAAACGGATCGAGCGCGACGACGGTAATCCCCCCCAGCAATAATCGCCACGGCGCGCATATCAACGGGCGCGCCGTTTTGCTATTGGCATCCACCGTCGGCTAAAAAAGCGGCAAACACCACGGTTAATAAAAAAATTCACCTCTTGCCCTTGAAAGGCGATCGCTACGGCCGCATCTCATCCGTCACGAGGTCGGTAGCCAATGCAGCCCGGCTTTCATCCCAAACTGATTGGACTTCTCAAAGGAGAGCTAACAATGAAAATTCGTCCATTGCACGATCGTGTTATCGTCAAGCGTAAAGAAGTTGAATCCAAATCTGCTGGCGGCATCGTGCTGACCGGTTCTGCGGCGGGCAAATCCACCCGTGGCGAAGTATTGGCAGTCGGCAACGGCCGTATCCTTGAAAGTGGTGATGTGAAGCCGCTGGACGTGAAAGTGGGTGACGTGGTCATCTTCAGCGAAGGCTACGGCGCGAAAACCGAAAAAATCGACAATCAAGAAGTCCTGATCATTTCAGAAAGCGACATCCTGGCGATTGTTGAAGCGTAATCAACGCGTAATTCACTGAACGTAACGAATTTAAGGAAAAAGATAAAATGGCAGCTAAAGACGTAAAATTCGGTAATGACGCGCGCGTAAAAATGCTGCGCGGTGTGAACGTACTGGCCGATGCGGTAAAAGTGACCCTGGGCCCGAAAGGCCGTAACGTGGTTCTGGATAAATCTTTTGGTGCACCGACCATTACTAAAGACGGTGTTTCCGTCGCGCGTGAAATCGAACTGGAAGACAAGTTTGAAAACATGGGCGCACAGATGGTGAAAGAAGTTGCTTCTAAAGCCAATGATGCAGCGGGTGACGGCACCACTACCGCCACCGTACTGGCTCAGTCTATCGTTAATGAAGGCCTGAAAGCCGTTGCTGCGGGCATGAACCCAATGGACCTGAAACGCGGCATCGACAAAGCGGTTATCGCTGCGGTTGAAGAGCTGAAAAAACTGTCCGTTCCTTGCTCTGACTCTAAAGCTATCGCTCAGGTTGGGACTATCTCTGCCAACTCCGATGAGACCGTGGGCGAACTGATTGCTCTGGCGATGGAAAAAGTGGGCAAAGAAGGCGTGATCACCGTTGAAGAAGGCACCGGCCTGCAGGACGAGCTGGACGTGGTTGAAGGTATGCAGTTCGATCGCGGCTACCTGTCTCCTTACTTCATCAACAAGCCAGAGACTGGTGCGGTAGAGCTGGAATCTCCGTTTATCCTGCTGGCTGATAAAAAAATCTCCAACATCCGCGAACTGCTGCCGGTGCTGGAAGCGGTTGCTAAAGCCGGTAAACCACTGCTGATCGTGGCGGAAGATGTTGAAGGCGAAGCGCTGGCGACCCTGGTTGTGAACACCATGCGTGGCATCGTGAAAGTGGCTGCGGTTAAAGCACCTGGCTTCGGCGACCGTCGTAAAGCGATGCTGCAGGATATCGCGGTGCTGACCGGTGGTACCGTGATCTCTGAAGAGATCGGTATGGAGCTGGAAAAAGCAGGTCTGGAAGATATGGGTCAGGCTAAACGTGTTGTAATCAGCAAAGACACCACTACCATCATCGACGGTACTGGCGAAGAAGTGGCTATTTCTGGCCGTGTGACCCAGATCCGTCAGCAGATCGAAGATGCGACCTCTGATTATGACCGTGAAAAACTGCAGGAGCGCGTGGCGAAACTGGCAGGCGGCGTAGCCGTACTGAAAGTGGGCGCAGCAACTGAAGTTGAAATGAAAGAGAAGAAAGCACGCGTTGAAGATGCCCTGCACGCGACCCGTGCTGCGGTTGAAGAAGGTGTGGTTGCGGGTGGTGGCGTGGCGCTGGTACGCGTTGCGGCCATGCTGACCGAGCTGCGCGGTCAGAACGAAGATCAGAACGTGGGTATCAAAGTGGCCCTGCGTGCGATGGAATCTCCACTGCGTCAGATCGTTTCTAACGCCGGTGAAGAGCCATCTGTCGTGACCAACGCCGTTAAAGCGGGTGAAGGTAACTACGGTTATAACGCACAGACCGAAGAGTACGGCAACATGATCGATTTCGGTATCCTCGACCCAACTAAGGTGACCCGTTCTGCTCTGCAGTACGCGGCCTCTGTTGCTGGCCTGATGATCACCACCGAATGTATGGTGACCGACCTGCCTAAAGGCGATGCGCCTGACTTAGGTGCTGGCGGCGGCATGGGTGGTATGGGCGGCATGGGCGGAATGATGTAATTCCCCCCGGCACCTGACCGAATAAACCCTCTGTCTTTGACAGGGGGTTTTTCTTTTTGGGGGGAAAATAGTATAAGTAGTGGCGCAAAGCTAGCCTGATAGGCGGGTTAGGGGGAAAGGAGAGATCGGAAGTCTTAATGATTTCAGCGATGCCCTGGCCTGACACTGATGATAATAATATGGGGATCAATATGCGGATTAACTTGCTGGGACTCTCTGTGGCGGCCCTGCTGCTGGCAGGCTGTAGTTCTTCTCACACGCTGAGTTCTGCGGGCGAGCGCGTCACCTTTACTGACCAACAGCCAGCCAGCGGCTGCCAGCTGTTAGGTAACGTGACCGGCGCACAAAGTAACTGGCTGTCTGGCTCCGGCGGTGAAGGCAGTTCACTGCGCGGTGCGGCTAACGATTTGCGCAACCGTGCAGCGCAGATGGGCGGCAACATTATTTATGGTGCGACCAGTCCAACCCAGAACTTCTGGTCCAGCTTTGCACCGCTGGATAGCAAAATGAGCGGCCAGGTGTATAAGTGCCCTTAACGGGGCAGATTTAACAGCCACCTGCCAGCCCTGGGCGGATTGTCGTTCCGCCCACGCGGTATCTATTCCTGACGCAGCTGGAGATCCAGCGGCGTTTTACTCGGCTCCCCGCCAATTTCACGCGCCAGTTTCGGCACCATATAGCCTGATACATTCGTCAGCAGCTCCCGCACGATGGCGCGGGCGCGTTCATCACTGACGTAGAAATGCGCCGCGCCCTGCACTTTATCCAGCACGTGCAGATAGTAGGGCAGGATGCCGGCATCAAACAGCGCGTTGCTCAGGGCGGCAAGCGTCACCGCATCGTCATTGATATCGCGCAGCAGTACGCTTTGATTGAGCAGGGTTACCCCGGCACGTTTCAGCATGCGCATGCCGTGACGCAGCTCGTCGTCGATCTCCTGGGCATGGTTGATATGGGTCACCATCAGCGTTTGCAGGCGCGACTGTGCCAGACGCTGGCACAGGGCTTCGGTTATGCGTTTGGGGATCACCACCGGCAGGCGACTGTGGATGCGCAGCCGCTTAATATGCGGGATGTGTTCGAGCTGCGCGATCAGCCAGTCCAGCTCATGATCTTTTGCCATTAAAGGATCGCCGCCGGAAAAAATAATCTCATCCAGTTCTGGCTGTTGTCGGATATACTCCAGGGCTTGCTGCCAGTTGCGCTTGTTTCCCTGATTTTCCTGGTAAGGAAAATGGCGACGAAAACAGTAGCGGCAATTGACGGCGCAGCCGCCTTTGACCAGCAACAGCGCACGATTACGATATTTATGTAACAGACCCGGCACCACGCTGCTCTGCTCATCGAGCGGATCGGCACTGTAACCCGGTGCATCGACAAACTCCTGTCGTGAGGTGATCACCTGCAGCAGCAGCGGATCTTGCGGATCGCCTTTACGCATACGCGCAGCAAACGCCCTGGGCACGCGCAGGGCGAAAAGACGCCGTGCGTCATGGCCTGAAACCAGTTCAGGATGGTGTTGCAACGCTAAAAGTTGCAGTAATTCATCAGGATCAGTGATTACATCAGCAAGTTGATGTAACCATTCTTCTCGCTCAGGGGTATTTAGGGTTACAATGTGTGCCATTTTTTTGGCTAAGTACCAGTAATAAATTGTAGAGGGCCTTTATGGCGACTTATTCTAGCAACGATTTCCGTCCCGGTCTTAAAATCATGTTCGAAGGCGAACCTTATGCCATCGAATCCAGCGAGTTTGTTAAACCGGGCAAAGGCCAGGCTTTCGCACGCGTTAAAATGCGTCGCCTGCTGACCGGCAGCCGCGTTGAAAAAACCTTCAAGTCTACCGACTCCGCCGAAGGCGCAGACGTGGTGGATACTAACCTGAACTACCTGTACAACGACGGTGATTTTTACCACTTCATGCACCCGGAAACCTTCGAACAGCATCCTGTTGAAGCGAAAACCGTGGGTGATGCGGCGAAATGGCTGCTCGACAATGCTGAATGTATTGTCACCCTGTGGAACGGAAAGCCGATCCAGGTTCTGCCGCCGAACTTCGTTGAGCTGGAAATCACCGATACCGATCCAGGCCTGAAGGGTGATACCGCAGGAACCGGCGGTAAGCCAGCGACCCTCTCTACCGGTGCGGTAGTGAAAGTGCCGCTGTTCGTGCAGATTGGCGAAGTGATTAAAGTGGACACCCGTTCCGCTGAATACGTTTCGCGCGTAAAATAAGTCTGAACGATCGAGGGCCTGTTTTTGCAGGCCCCCGTGCTTAAAGAAACAGATCCCGCTCAATTTCAGCCCGCCTCTATCCACATCCCACATTATTCTGAAAATGACTTTTTCCTGTTATCGGCAAGGCGGCCGGAGAGAACGTGGCTATGCTTATAGCGCAGCGCTTAAACTCTCAAGAAAAGGAAAAGGCTATGAAGAAAGGTATTGTTGCTCTGCTTTCTGTTCTGGTGTTCACCTCTGCACTCACGGCCTGCAATACCACGCGAGGCGTGGGCGAAGATGTTGAGGCGGGCGGTAAGGCGATTCAGAGAAGCACGCAGTAGTCTGCTGACAGGCTGGTGCTGCGCACCGGCCTGTGTCTTCTCTGCTACAGGCTTAACGTTGATCGATCCATATCAGCTCATCCACCGCGAATCCCGCCCGGCGCGCTTTTTCAATCAGATCCTGCTTAACCTGCTCATCCAGCCGCGGCGTACGCGATAACATCCACAGATAGTCGCGATTTGGCCCACAGACCAGCGCATGCTGATAATCTTTATCCAGCGCTATCACGTTGTAGCCCGCGTAAAACGGCCCGAAGAAAGAGACTTTGAGCGCGGCACGGTCGTTCCGGCCGGTAAAATAAGCTTTCCCGGTACTCTCCTGCCAGCGCTGTTTTTTCGAGTTGAAGCCGCGGTTGACCACTTTCAGTCCACCGTCATCGCGCTGGCTGTAGCTGGCGGTGACGTGATCCAACCCACGTTCAAAGGGATGATTGAAGCGGGCAATTTCATACCAGCGGCCGAGATAGCGGCTGCTGTCAAAATTATCAACCGGCGTCACGCCCCGGGGCGGGGTGGTGCTACAGGCTACGGACAGTAACGCACCGGCGATTGCTGTCACCTTTTTCCACAACTTCATAGGGACTATTCCTTTATTTATCAACTATTACAGTATAGACCTAAACCTCAACTCTGCCTCAGTCGAAAACGCTTTGCCATCGCCATGGCGGGAATTATGCTGCCGTGAATTGTGTGCAGCGGCATGGACAGGTAGACTTCTTCCCCCTGTCTGACTTTGGAGTAGAAAAGATGAGCGATACGGCCAGCTGGCAGCCGAGTGCATCGATCGCCAATTTGTTGAAGCGCGCGGCGATTATGGCTGAAATCCGGCGTTTCTTTGCCGATCGTGGTGTACTGGAAGTGGAAACTCCGGCCATGAGCCAGGCAACGGTGACCGATGTCCACCTGTTCCCCTTCCAGACGCGGTTTGTCGGCCCTGGGGCCGCCGCGGGCATCGATCTGTATCTGATGACCAGCCCGGAATACCATATGAAACGCCTGCTGGCAGCGGGCAGCGGGCCGATTTATCAGCTGTGCCGCAGCTTCCGCAATGAAGAGATGGGGCGTCATCATAATCCGGAATTCACCATGCTGGAGTGGTATCGCCCGCACTACGATATGTACCGCCTGATCAATGAGGTTGATGACCTGTTGCAGCAGGTGCTGGAGTGCGCACCGGCAGAAACCCTTTCATATCAGCAGGCGTTTCAGCGTCATCTTGAGATCGATCCCCTGTCGGCAGATAAAGCGCAGCTGCGTGAAGTGGCGCAGAAACTTGGCGCGGGCGATCTGGCCAATCGCGAGGAAGATCGCGATACGCTGTTACAGCTGCTGTTTGTGCTCGGCGTTGAGCCGGAAATTGGCAAAGAGAAACCGGCATTTGTTTATCACTTTCCGGCAACCCAGGCCGCGCTGGCGGAAATCAGCCCGGAAGATCACCGCGTGGCCGAGCGTTTCGAGGTCTACTTCAAGGGGATTGAGCTGGCGAACGGTTTCCGTGAACTCACCGACAGCCGCGAACAGCGTCAGCGTTTTGAACAGGACAATCGCAAACGCGCCGCCGCCGGGTTGCCGCAGCAGCCGATTGATACCTATCTGCTGGATGCACTTAGCGCCGGGATGCCGGAAAGCTCCGGGGTAGCGTTAGGCGTCGATCGCCTGGTGATGCTGGCGTTAAAGGCGGAACAACTGAGTGACGTTATCGCCTTTACGGTAGATCGCTGCTAGGCGCGGCGGCAGGCTGCCCACGACGCGGCACGCAGGTGCATTTGTCGTGAGCAGTGATTTCCGCATGCCGTGGCCCGTTATGCTATAGCCCGCCAGATTTATAGCTGCGTGCCGCCGGTGCGCCGTTGCTGGCGGGCGTTTTACGTCCGAGGGTTTCCATACGCACCTGGAACGGTGGGAACGGCATCTCCAGGCCGTGCTCCTGGAAGCCACGCAGGATCAGCTGGTGCAGCTCATGACGCAGCGGCATCCGGTGCCCCATCTCGGCGGCGTGAATACGCAGTTCAAATAACTGGATACCCTGCTGTAAGTCCACCAGGAAGGCCTCCGGCTGCGGCGTCTCCAGCACATAGCTACAGCGTTGCGCGGCCGTTAACAGCAGGTTGGTCACTTCGTCGCTGTTGGCTTCTGCCGGGGCCGGAATATTCAGCACTACGCGAGTCACAGAATCCGACAGCGACCAGTTAATAAACTGCTCGGTGATAAACGCCCTGTTAGGCACGATAATTTCTTTGCGATCCCAGTCAGTGATGGTGGTGGCGCGCGTATTAATCCGCGTGATGTTACCGGTCAGATCGCGGATGGTCACGGTATCGCCGATGCGGATCGGTTTTTCAAACAGAAGGATCAGGCCTGATATAAAGTTAGCGAAAATCTCCTGTAGACCAAAACCGAGCCCCAGGCTCAGACCGGCAACCAGCCACTGTAGTTTGGACCAGTCGATGCCAATCAGGGCAAAGCCCGTCAGGCTGCCGATCAGGATCAGCAGATATTTGGTCAGGGTGGTGATAGCGTAGCCAGTACCCGGCGTCAGGCTGATATGCTGTAGCAGCGCGAGTTCCAGCAAAGCGGGCATATTGCGTACCAGCTGGGTGGTGATAATCAGTACCAGGATGGCGATCATCACCGATCCGAGCGTAATGGGTTGCAGGCTTTCGACACCCTGGACGGTGGTGCTGACATCCCATAGCCGGATGTTTTCGAGGAAGCCAAAGGCGGAATGGATCTCCGACCACAGCAGGATCACCGAAACCAGAGCGATTAGCGTCAGGATAGAGCGCACCAGTCTGAGTGACCGCGCGCTGATGGCATCGAGGTCAATCACCGGTTCTTCGATTTCGATGTTGTCGGCGGCGGTCTGCTGAGCGGCCAGCTCTTCTTCACTGCGCGCGCGCTGGGCAAGGATCTCCGCCCGGCGCGTGCGCGCACGATCGAAGGCAATGCGTCGGCGCTGGATCAGCATCCATCGCCGAATAATATGGTAAATCACCAGCAGCAGGAACCAGATAACCAGCGAGGTTTCCAGCCTGGCTAATAGCGCCTGTGACGTTTCCAGGTAGCCAATACAGGAAGCCAGCGCCGCGACCAGGGGAATGGCGATCATCACATTCCACAATACGTTGTTGATAAAGTTCTCGCCGTTGCCTTCTTTATCAAGATGCAGCGGAATACCGGCACGTTTCAGGCTCACCGTCACTAAACTGAGCGCGCCGCAAATCAGGATAAAGCACAGGCGGCCGAGAGTCGGCGAGAACGCGCGTTCCGACAGGTTATCGAAGGCGATCAGCAGCATGATCAGAGGGATAACCAGCCCGATGCACAGCGAGTAGAAACGCATCGCGCGCGCCACGCGAATGCGCGGCCAGCGGAAATGTACGGTAAACAGTCCGTTATGACAGGCAAAGGCATTACAGATCATAAATGCCCATAGCAGCGGCACGCTGGCGGTCACGCCATCGCCAATAGCGACCGCAATCGGCCAGGGCCAGGCGTGCTGTAAGCCGTAGCCGAGAGCCGCCCAGAGTACCGGCAGCGGTAGCGCGACCAGGATGGACCAGAATACGGTGCGAAGCGTCAGGCTGAACTGATCCTGAGTGACCTTCCCCACTTTGCTGGAGGCTCGTTCAAGGAAAGCGCGGAAGTGGCGGCGTGAGCTGATGCTGACACCGACCAGCAAGACGGCGGCCAGCAGCGGCAGCAGGGTTTCATGGCTGGTGACCATCATGACCATGGCACCGCCTAACTGACCGAGGGTATCGAGTGACAGCAGACGCTTCAGGTCTTGTGCCAGTTCGATCGGAAAGCTGAAGTCGAGCGCGCTGACGTCGGCAGTCCAGAACAGGTAACGATGCGTGGCTTCTTTTACCTCATTCAGCGCATCGACCAGCTGGCTGTTGCCCACTTTTAACTTGGTCACCTCGAGGATCATGGCATCGCAGCCGGAAAGCAGTGAGGTCAGCATTTCGCGTTGGTTTTTTAACTGCGCGGCGAGAATGCGCTCCTGATCGCTGGTCAGGTTGCTGTTATCATCCTGGCGCAGCTGACGCAGCGAGGGCAGCTGTTCCAGCAGGTCTTCATAATGCAGGCGCTTGACGCGCAGCTCCGCCATCTCGCTATCCAGCTGCTGCGGTTTAGGCATTTCCGGCAGACGACTGACCTGCGCGCGCAGAGCTTCACCCAACACGCTCGACACCCCCAGCCACTGCGACTGTTCGCGAATGGTACTCAACGCCTGACGAACCTGGATGGTTTGATTAGTGGCGGTACGCTGCTGTGAGGCCAGCAGATCCATACGCTGCGCCTGCTGATTCAGCGCCGCTGAAAGCTCACGGTTAATACGGAACTGTTCAATAATACCTTTCGGCATATCGCCGCTGTCTTCCGCCAGCTGCTCGGTGCGTGCTAACGCCAGCTCGGCTTCGCGCTGACGCTGGCTATTCAGATGGTTGCGCAGCTCCTGCAATCTGGCATCCAGCTCTGTGGCTTTGCGCTGGTGGACTTCGGCGCGCATGCGCGCCAGCTCCTGACGATTATTGGCCGACAGCTGCGCCAGCTCCAGTTCGTCCAGCCGTGCTTTCTGTGCGGCGGATTCCGCCTGACGCTGGGCCCGCTGGGCCTGCGCTGCGCTGGTAACCGGGGATGGCTGCCCTTGCAGGCGGCGCTCAATCTCGCTCAGGGCGCGACGGACTTCGGTCTGCTGCTGCGGTAGCTGAGACAGCGAGTCGCTGATTTCCCGCGCACGATCCTGCTCCTGCTGGGCCTGGCGGCTCTCCTCCAGCAGCTGACTGCTAACTAACAGGGTTTCCTGTTCCAGCTCGGCGGCGCTCATCGTGCCGCGTAGCGGTTTTCTGCCGTCGGGCGGCGTAGCGATCTGCTGGCGTAACTCTCGCGACAGCTTGGGGAAATTATCAATAAACTGCTGATAATCCTGCGTACGGTCAAGAGACTGCTGGCGTTCTGCCAGCCAGTTAAGCGTAGACTGCAGCGCTTCGACCGTTGCCGTCTGACTCGTGCTGGTTTTGCCGGATTTTACCTCATCAAGTTCCTGCTTGATCTGCAACGGATCCGGTACGCCAGCGGCATAAACCGGCTGGAGTAAACTCCAGCCTAACAAAAGAGTCAGAATCAGACGTGACATGGCTATCCCGTTATGGGTGATGAAGGACGTCTTCGGCGCTCTCTTTCTGCAACGCAGTGGCGAGAGTTGCGCCCAGACGGGTTTGACTTCCGGCGGTCAGGCTTTCGGCCAGTTTCACTTTGCCAGGGGCAAACAGGTTAATCACCGTGGAGCCAAGTTTGAAGCGGCCCATCTCCTGACCTTTAAGCAACACCACGGCACCTTCTTCGTCGGCACCCGGCCAGCTCCAGCGCTTGATCACGCCTTCACGCGGTGGCGTAACGGTTCCCGACCACACGGTTTCGATGCTGCCGACGATGGTTGCCCCCACCAGAATTTGCACCATCGGGCCAAATTCAGTATCGAAGCGGCAGATGACGCGCTCATTGCGGGCAAACAGATTGGGGATATTTTGCGCCGTTAAGGGATTGACCGAATAGAGATCGCCCGGCACATAGATCATCTCACGCAGAATACCGTTACAAGGCATATGCACGCGGTGATAGTCGCGTGGCGCAAGGTAAGTGGTAACAAACTCGCCGTCGCGGAACATATCGGTCATGGCGGCATTGCCTGCCAGCAGCGCTTCCAGCGAGTAGGTGTGGCCCTTCGCCTGAAAAATCTGATCGCCTTCAATGGGGCCAAGCTGGCTGATCGCGCCATCCGCCGGCAGAACCAGCTGGTTAGGATCGGTTTCAATCGGGCGCGCCTCGTCGCGCAGCGGGCGCACGAAGAAGTCATTGAAGGTACGATAGCTGGCGGTATCAGGCTTCTGCGCCTCTTTCATATCAACCTTGTAGTACCAGACGAAAGCATCGATCACGGCTTTGGTTAACCGTCCGCCGCGTTTACCGGCACCCCAGCCAGCCAGTTCAGTCAGGGCTTTTTTAGGCAAGATATGGTTCAGGCCGAGTTTAATACGATCTAACACGTTAGCCTCCAGGCTCAAGCGAACTGCAAAAATTGAAGGGGCGGATTGTATCAGCGCCCGCCGTTTTAGGCTATGTCCAGCCCGATAGCTGGCCGTCACTCTTTGTCCGCAGAGAAGCTGCGGCGCGTTTTCGCCTGCACTTCTGACATACTTTCCAGAATATGGTGGTAGTTGACGAAGCGCGACGCGTCGATTTCGCCTTTATCTACCGCTTCGCGAATGGCGCAGCCCGGATCGGTATCATGTTTACAGTCGCGGAACTTACACCCCCCCAGGTAATCACGGAATTCGACAAATCCACGGGTGATTTGTTCCGGCTCAAGATGCCACAGACCAAATTCACGTACGCCGGGGGAATCTATAACGTCGCCGCCGTGCGGGAAATGGTATAGACGGGCGGCGGTGGTGGTGTGTTGCCCGAGGCCAGAAACATCGGAAACATCTTTCGTCAGGATCTCCTCATCGCCCAGCTCAAGGCCCAGCAGAGCATTCAGCAGGCTGGATTTGCCCACGCCGGACTGACCGGCGAAGATGCTGACGCGACCGATTAGCGCCTCTTCCAGTTCACGCAGGCCTTCTTTTTTATGGCTGGACACCATCAGCACGCGATAACCGATATGACGATAGATCTCCATCTGCTCATCGACAAACTCGCGGCCTTCATCATCGAGCAGGTCGGTTTTGTTCAGTACCAGCAACGGCTCAACGTTCAGGGTTTCACTGGCGACCAGATAGCGGTCGATAATATTGAGCGACAGCTCCGGCAGAATAGCCGACACGATCACGATCTGATTGATATTGGCGGCGATGGGTTTCACACCGTCGTAGAAGTCGGGGCGGGTGAGCACCGAAGTGCGCTCATGCACCGCTTCGACGATCCCTTTCACCGTCGCTCCTCCTTCCACGCCCGGTCGCCAGCGCACGCGGTCACCGGTGACCAGCGAGCGGATGGTGCGCCGAATATTACAGCGGTGTACGGAACCATCCGCATCTTCCACGTCGGCGTGCATACCAAACCGGCTGATCGCCACGCCGTCGCGCACTTCGCCGAACAGGTTGTCATCCGGTTCGGGTTTGTCAGCGCGCTGCTTCAGGCGACGATCGTGGTTGGCACTGACGCGACGCTGCTGACCTTTGGAGAGTTTGTTTTTGCTCACTGTTCCTCACACCGTTTCGGCATATTTCGCCCTGGCAGGGCAAAACGTCTATCATACACTTTAATTCACTACGATGCCGCCGAGACACACTATGACCGCAAATGCTAACAACCTGATTTGGATTGATCTTGAGATGACCGGGCTGAACCCGGAACAGGACCGCATTATTGAGATCGCCACGCTGGTGACGGATGCCGATCTGAATATTCTTGCCGAAGGCCCGGTATTTGCCGTGCATCAGTCCGACGCGCAGCTGGGACTGATGGATGAGTGGAACGTGCGTACCCACACCAACAGCGGCCTGGTCGAGCGGGTAAAAGCCAGCCAGGTCGATGACCGCGCCGCCGAGCTGGCAACCATTGAGTTCCTTAAACAGTGGGTGCCCGCTAACAGTTCGCCGATTTGCGGCAACAGCATCGGCCAGGATCGCCGCTTTCTGTTCAAATATATGCCGGAGCTGGAAGCTTACTTCCACTACCGATATCTGGATGTCAGCACGCTGAAAGAGCTGGCGCGCCGCTGGAAGCCGGAGATCCTGCCGGGCTTTAAGAAGCAGGGGACGCATCAGGCGCTGGATGATATTCGCGAGTCCGTAGCGGAGCTAGCCTACTACCGTGAACATTTTATCCAGCTGGCAGCGCCGCAGGCTGACTAATTCACGGAGAGCCTGGCGGCATAAAATCACCTTTTTTGCTGTTAAAGTCGCCACTACGCTGATTTAATCAGCGCTCAGCGCGTAAAATTAAAATTTTGTGGTTTACAGGGTTGCGGTGGAAAGAAATCCTCGTATAATGCGCAACCCGTAACGGTGATGAAATTTATCGTTACGCCTAAGCGGGAATAGCTCAGTTGGTAGAGCACGACCTTGCCAAGGTCGGGGTCGCGAGTTCGAGTCTCGTTTCCCGCTCCAAATTTTAGTATTAAAGCACCACCCAAGCGGGAATAGCTCAGTTGGTAGAGCACGACCTTGCCAAGGTCGGGGTCGCGAGTTCGAGTCTCGTTTCCCGCTCCAAAATTCAGGTTGCAAAGCGCTATAAGCGCCGTGCAAACTCACAAAAAAAGAGCCTTGCGGCTCTTTTTTTGTTTCCGTGCTGCCATCATCTAAGAGCGCACTGAACTATCCGCTCCTTTCGCCTCTTGCAGCCATGCCAGCCGCTAACGTCAGTGAAAGTGCTGCCGGTCTGTTCGGGCGCGGGTGAGGGCGTTTTGACAGATATGGGCGCACGGATAGTGGATGCACCGGATTGACTATCCGTTGCGTAATATTTGGCCAGGATAATTTTTTTTACGTACAAGTCTTGCCAGCGTAAAAAAACAGGTCCATAATGGCGACCTCTCTTGCAAAAGAGGCTGTTAAAAGTGATAGCAATCAATTAGTTAGAAACTTTTAGCGTAATAAATCAGCATCATATCTAAGCGGGAATAGCTCAGTTGGTAGAGCACGACCTTGCCAAGGTCGGGGTCGCGAGTTCGAGTCTCGTTTCCCGCTCCAAATTATATTTTCCTCAATTTTGCCAAAGATTGTCCACAGCTTCATTTGCTGTGCGAAAGCCCGGTTTTCCGCGATTTGAAATTGTTGTAAACAGAGTTATCCACAACGTCTGTTCGCAACAGCTGCCTTCACAGCGCCTGCCAATTTTTTCGCTAAATCTGTAACTTATTGTTTTTTTTTCTTATTTCGAATAACTCAATTTGTTATTTTAATCGCTTGCGTTTGCTGTGACGATTGAATGACAACGGTTTTTTATTTTTATGCACAGCGTGTGGAAAAGTTTGCGCTCTGCCGTTAACCTTCCTGTTATCACACCTCTTATCCGTCATTTTATCTCCTCGCCGTGCTCGTCACATTCTCAGATAAATTCATCCAGCCGGGCTTTTTAGGCTATTTCGACAATACTTTGTGGTGATCGCGACCAGCTCAAATGCGTATACCTTCCCCTGATGCGCGCTTTCGGTGCGCGAGCATGACGTGAGTCGCCCATGACCAGATGAGGCGAAATTCCTGATAGCGTACTTATTTAAACGGTCTAATGCGGAAGTCAGTCGATTTAAATCAATAGGATGAAAGATGAATAACATTAAACCGTCAAAAGAACGCACCGCTCTGCCTGAATCAGTCTGGCCAGCAGAGGCACTGACGCAGCTTGAACAAGAGGGGGCCGACTGTCTTGGTATCACCCTGTTCGAACTGATGCAGCGCGCCGGAGACGCGGCTTTTAAACTGCTTTGTCAGCAGTGGCCGGCAGCGCAACATTGGCTGATCCTCTGCGGACATGGTAACAACGGCGGCGATGGCTATGCCGTGGCCCGGCTGGCGAAGTCTGCCGGGCTGGCGGTCACGCTGGTTGCCGTTGACGGCAGCAAGTCCCCGCCGGAGGAAGCGCAGCAGGCGCGTGAAGCATGGCTGGCCGCGGGTGGCGTTATTCATGATGCGGCAATCGCATGGCCAGAATCGACGGACTTGATTATCGATGCTCTGCTGGGCACCGGGCTGAACCGCGCGCCGGGAAAGGCTTATGCTGCGCTGATCGACCGGGCTAATCATCATGTAGCGCCGGTTCTCTCGCTGGATATCCCCTCTGGGTTAGTGGCTGCTAACGGCACAACGCCCGGTGTAGTTATTCGCGCTGAGCATACTCTGACTTTTATTGCCCTTAAGCCTGGGCTGCTGACCGGGAAAGCGCGCGATGTTGTGGGGCAGTTGCATTACCACAGTCTGGGTTTGCAGCCGTGGCTGACCACGCGCTCCGCGCCGATGGCGCGCTACGATGCCAGCAATCTGGCGAACTGGCTGCCGCCGAGACGGCCAACATCGCATAAAGGCGATCATGGTCGCCTTCTGGTGATTGGTGGCGATCATGGCACCGCTGGTGCCATCCGTATGACGGCAGAAGCGGCGCTGCGAAGCGGGTCAGGGCTTGTGCGAGTACTCACTCACAAAGATAACGTAGGCCCGCTGCTCACCGCCCGTCCTGAGCTAATGGTACAGGAAATGAGTACTGCCTCTCTTGATGCCGGGCTGGAGTGGGCCGATGTGATTGTGATTGGTCCCGGACTTGGCCAGGGGGAATGGGGTAAAAAGGCACTTCAAAAAGTAGAAAACTCTCAGAAACCCATGCTCTGGGACGCCGATGCGCTTAACCTGCTGGCAATCAGCCCCGATAAACGTCAAAATCGAATCATTACGCCTCATCCCGGTGAAGCAGCCCGATTGCTGAATGTGAGAACTGACGAAGTTGAAAGTGACCGCTTACTTGCGGCGCGTCGTCTGGTCAAACGTTATGGTGGCGTTGTGGTGCTGAAAGGTGCCGGTACGTTGATTGCGGGCGGAGACAGGTTAGCGATGGCTGACGTAGGCAACGCCGGTATGGCCAGTGGGGGAATGGGAGATGTTTTATCTGGTATCATTGGCAGCCTGGTGGGGCAAAAGCTTCCGCTGTACGATGCCGCCTGCGCAGGATGCGTAGCGCATGGCGCGGCAGCTGATGCGGTGGCGCAACGCCGTGGTACTCGCGGTATGTTAGCCACCGATCTCTTTTCCGAGCTGCATTTATTTGTCAATCCTGAGATCTCGAATACGAAAGAATGAATACCTGTGTAATTGCACTGCCCGATGAGGCAGCAACCCTTGAATTGGGTGCCAGCCTGGCCCGCGCCTGTGAAGGTGCGGCGACCCTTTATCTGTATGGTTCCCTGGGAGCAGGTAAAACCACCTTCAGTCGCGGATTTTTGCAGGCGCTTGGCCACCAGGGCAACGTGAAAAGCCCCACTTATACTCTGGTTGAACCTTATGTGTTGCCCGACCGTCGGGTGTATCACTTTGACCTTTATCGTCTGTCCGATCCGGAAGAGCTGGAGTTTATGGGGATACGTGACTACTTTGGCCCTGACAGTTTGTGTCTGGTTGAGTGGCCCCAGCAAGGTACGGGCGTGCTGCCTGAACCCGATCTGGAGCTGCATCTTAGCTATCAGGGCCACGCGCGTGAAGCTCTGCTACGTGCCTGCTCGCCAGCCGGTGAGATTATGGTACAGCGCATCGCCGCTGAACGAGGTGAGGCATGATAAGGCGCTTCAGGTGCTGGTGCATACTGGTCCTCTTCTGCTGTTCATTTGCCGCTCTGGCCACCAACCTGTCAGATATCAACGTTTCTAACGGTAGCAATGAAGCGCAGGTCACCCTGAGCTTTGCTGGTCAGCCGGTGTATGCCTTTTTCCCGCTGCACAACCCCGAACGTGTGGTGCTGGATATTCGGCAAAGCGCCATTGTACGCGGGCTGCCGCTCGACTTCAGCGGCGACAATATCGTCAAACGTATTCGTGCCAGTAACGCAAAAGACAGCCAAAGCATTCGCCTGGTCTTTGATTTAACCCGACGTGGCAAAACCCGTGCGCTTACCCAGCGCGACGGCAGCCGTTACAACGTGGTGTTTACCATTACCGGCAACCAGACCGCACCGGCGACGAGCCGCACCGTTAACGCCAGCGGCAACGTGATATCGCGCCCGATCAATGCTCCGGCGAAAAGCCCATTTGATGCGAATCGCGTCACGAAGGTAAGCAGCGGCAATGAAGTGGCTCGTCCGCGCCGCGCGCGCAGCGTCAGCGATACGGTGATTGTCGCCATTGATGCCGGACACGGCGGGCAGGACCCCGGCGCGATTGGCGGTGGGGGGCTGAAAGAAAAAAATGTCACTATCGGCATCGCCCACAAATTAAAAGCGCTGTTAAATGCCGACCCGATGTTTAAAGGGGTGATGACCCGTGACGGCGACTATTTTATTTCCGTGATGGGCCGTTCGGACGTGGCACGTAAGCAGAATGCCAATCTGCTGGTCTCCATTCACGCCGATGCCGCGCCCAATCGTAGCGCTTCCGGCGCTTCGGTATGGGTGCTGTCAAACCGCCGCGCCAATAGCGAAATGGCGGGCTGGCTGGAGCAGCACGAGAAGCAGTCTGAGCTATTGGGCGGTGCCGGCGACCTGCTGGCCAACAGCCAGACGGACCCGTACCTGAGCCAGGCGGTGCTGGACCTGCAGTTCGGCCACTCGCAAAGGGTTGGATATGATGTGGCCGTCAAGGTTATCTCACAGCTGCAACGTGTGGGGACGCTGCATAAACGTAAGCCGGAACATGCCAGCCTGGGCGTACTGCGCTCGCCGGATATTCCTTCCTTGCTGGTGGAAACCGGCTTTATCAGCAACCCTTCGGAGGAGCGGCTGCTTGGCAGTAGCGCTTACCAGCAGAAGATTGCCGAGTCGATATACAAAGGCTTGCGCAACTACTTCCTGGCGCACCCGCTACAATCCGTCCCAAAGGAGGAAAACCGACCGTTGCAGTCCGCAGCGGCGGTTAAAACAGCGATAAACCCGTCTCCGGTGGGCACGTTGTCTGCCGCTGCCGGCCAGCGCCACGTGGTGAAACGTGGGGAGACGCTGTCCGGAATTGCCGCAGAGTATGGCGTCAGCATGGCGACCCTGCGTGCGATGAACACGTTGAAAAAAGACGTGGTGTGGGTAGGACAGCGCCTGAAAGTGCCGGCGGGGAGTCAGCCTGTGATCGCGGCAACGCGTGAAAGGCCAGTCAAGCACAAAGTGGTGCGCGGCGATTCGTTGACGCAAATTGCCGCCCATTACGGCGTCAGCCCACAGGCCGTCCGGCAGGCAAATAAACTGAAGTCGCAGAATGTGATGCTGGGACAGACGCTGATTATACCCACCCCATAACCTAAGGATATTCAATGGCCATTCAGGTTTTACCGCCGCAGCTTGCTAACCAGATCGCCGCCGGAGAGGTGGTTGAACGCCCGGCGTCTGTGGTAAAGGAGCTGGTGGAAAACAGCCTGGACGCCGGGGCCACACGCATTGATATCGACATCGAAAAGGGCGGCGCGAAGCTGATCCGCATTCGTGATAACGGCTGCGGGATTGCTAAAGATGAGCTGGCGATGGCATTAGCGCGTCATGCTACCAGCAAAATTACCAGCCTGGATGACCTTGAGGCAATCATCAGCCTTGGCTTCCGTGGTGAGGCGCTGGCCAGTATCAGTTCGGTATCGCGCCTGACGCTCACCTCGCGTACAGAGGCGCAAACCGAAGCCTGGCAGGCCTATGCGGAGGGGCGCGATCAGGCGGTGACGGTTAAGCCTGCTGCGCATCCGGTGGGCACCACGCTCGAAGTGCTCGATCTGTTTTATAATACGCCGGCGCGGCGCAAATTTATGCGCACCGAGAAAACCGAATTCACCCACATTGATGAGATTATCCGGCGTATTGCGCTGGTGCGCTTTGACGTTGCCATATCGCTCACGCATAACGGCAAGCTGGTACGCCAATACCGCGCGGTAAGCGATGACGGCCAGCGAGAGCGTCGTCTTGGCGCGATTTGCGGCACGGCCTTTCTCTCCCACGCTCTTAAGATTGACTGGCAGCATGGTGAGCTGAGTCTGCACGGCTGGGTGGCCGACCCGTCCGGTTCAAAAGCGCTAAGCGAACTGCAATACTGTTACGTCAACGGGCGTATGATGCGTGACCGCCTGATTAATCATGCCATCCGTCAGGCCTACGAGGACAAGCTAGGCGATCGGCATCAGCCTGCTTATGTACTCTATCTGGAAATCGATCCGCATCAGGTGGATGTCAACGTTCACCCGGCCAAACATGAGGTGCGCTTTCATCAGTCGCGGCTGGTGCACGACTTTATTTATCAGGGCGTGGTCAGCGTGTTACAGGAAAGCGGCGCGGAAACGCTGCCGGAAATTGCCACGGCCCAGCCCGCCGAACGCTGGCAGCCGGAAAACCGCCAGGCGGCGGGAGGTAACCACTTCGCCACCCCTGCGCCAGCCGCTGCTCCGCGTCCGGCTTCAACCGCCAGCAGCAGCTGGCAGCGCCAGGAACCGGTGTATCAAAAGCGTGAAGGTGCGGCCTATCAGCAGCTGTTGCAAACGCCCACGCGCAGTGAAGAGCCGCCGCTTTCACCTGCATCCGTAACGCAGAACGATGCGCCTGCGTTGAGCGCGCATGCGCAGAGCTTTGGTCGCGTCCTGACGATAGTTCGGGAACAGTACGCACTGCTTGAAGGCAAAAAAGGCCTGGCGCTGCTGGCGTTAACGGTGGCCGAGCGCTGGCTGAAGCAGGCGCAGCTGGAACCCGGTAGTGAGGGGCTGAGGCCTCAGCCGTTGCTGATCCCGGTGCGATTAAAGCTGGATAAGGCTGAACGTGATGCCGGGAACCGTTGCAGCGAACTGCTGAATCAGATGGGTATTGACCTGAAGTTCGATGCGCATCACGTGATGCTGCGTGCCGTGCCTTTACCGTTACGCCAACAAAATTTACAAAACTTGATTCCAGAAATGTTAGGGTATTTGGCCCAGCATCAGGATGTTACAGCATTCCAACTGGCGCAGTGGTTCGCGCGTCAGTCGGCATCTGAGCATCAGCACTGGAATCACTCGCAGGCGATTACCCTGTTGGCAGAAGTCGAAAGGCTCTGTCCAACCTTAGTGAAATCGCCACCTTCTGGATTATTGCAAAACGTCGATATTGAAATGGCGATGAACGCCCTGAAGCATGAGTGAACAAACCACGGCTGGCCTGCCTAAGGCAATATTTTTGATGGGGCCGACGGCTTCCGGCAAGACGGCATTGGCGATCGCGTTACGTCAGGCGCTGCCGGTAGAGCTGATCAGCGTTGATTCAGCGCTGATCTATCGCGGTATGGATATTGGCACCGCTAAACCCTCTGCCGAGGAGCTGGCGCTTGCACCCCATCGCCTGCTGGACATTCGCGATCCCTCGGAGGCTTATTCTGCCGCTGAGTTTCGCCGCGATGCACTGGTTGAAATGGCGGAAATTACCCGACGTGGCAATATTCCGCTGCTTGTTGGTGGCACCATGCTCTACTACAAGGCGTTACTGGAAGGATTATCGCCGTTGCCCTCGGCGGATCCAGAGGTACGTCAGCGTATAGAGCAAATGGCGGGTGAAGCAGGATGGGAGGCTTTGCACCGTCAATTATGTGATATAGATCCCGTTGCGGCCAATCGTATTCATCCGAATGATCCGCAGAGACTCTCGCGAGCACTGGAAGTTTTTTTTATTTCGGGTAAAACTTTAACCGAGCTGACAAAAATATCGGGTGAGATTCTGCCATATGATGTCTCGCAGTTTGCTATCGCACCTGCGAGCCGCGAACTGATCCATCAGCGCATTGAGCAGCGTTTTCACCAGATGCTGGCGTCAGGATTTGAAGCGGAGGCTCGGGCTCTCTTTGCACGAGGTGATTTGCATACGGAAATGCCTTCCATTCGTTGTGTCGGTTATCGCCAGATGTGGTCATATCTGGCGGGTGAAACTGACTACGATGACATGGTTTATCGAGGAATTTGTGCGACACGGCAGCTGGCTAAGCGTCAGATGACATGGCTACGCGGCTGGAAAGATGTTCACTGGCTTGACAGCGAACAACCTGATGCGGCGTATAGCAGAGTGTTACAGGTTCTTAGTGCGAAGCCTGGGTGATTGTGTACAATTGGTGCATGACTTTGCGCAAATTTTTTTCGTCATATTTCGAGCCGCATGGTTCTTAAGTTACAAACAACAAGCATATAAGGAAAAGACAGAATGGCTAAGGGGCAATCATTACAAGATCCGTTCTTGAACGCACTGCGTCGCGAACGTGTTCCAGTTTCGATTTATCTAGTAAATGGCATCAAACTGCAGGGCCAGATCGAGTCGTTTGACCAGTTTGTAATTCTTTTGAAAAACACGGTTAGTCAGATGGTGTACAAGCACGCTATTTCTACCGTTGTTCCGTCCCGTCCGGTTTCTCATCACAGCAATAATACCGGTGGCGGCAGCAACAACTATCATCACGGTAGCAGCCCGGCACCTTCATCTCAGCCTCAGCAAGATAGTGCTGACGCCGAATAATTCGCGTGGCTGTTCCTCCATGACGGGGAGTCTTTGTGTCCCGGATCCCCGTTGTGGGCGTGTCTCGAAGTGGTAATAACATATCGTCTGGTTTAGCTCATTGCGCAGCTGATATGATCTCAGGCCGTGCAAAATGTCGTTTTTACACCGGACGCTTATCCTGAGTCTGATATTGACGCAGTATGGCCAACGCACAGCAGGTTCAACAAGGTATTGAGAGGTTTTAAGTTTGTTTGACCGTTATGATGCCGGTGAGCAGGCCGTACTGGTTCACATCTATTTCTCGCAAGAAAAAAATACGGATGATTTACAGGAATTTGAAACCCTGGTGTCATCCGCTGGCGTTGAAGCGCTGCGTGTCGTCACCGGCAGCCGTAAAGCGCCTCACCCTAAATTTTTTGTTGGCGAGGGAAAAGCTGTTGAAATTGCCGATGCGGTAAAAGAGAGTGGGGCCACGGTGGTGCTATTCGATCATGCCCTGAGCCCGGCGCAGGAGCGTAATCTCGAAGCGCTGTGCGAATGCCGCGTTATCGATCGCACCGGGCTTATCCTGGATATCTTTGCGCAACGCGCCCGTACCCACGAGGGTAAATTGCAGGTTGAGCTGGCACAGCTGCGCCATCTTGCTACGCGTCTGGTGCGCGGTTGGACGCATCTTGAGCGGCAGAAAGGCGGTATTGGCCTGCGCGGCCCGGGTGAAACCCAGCTGGAAACCGACCGCCGTTTACTGCGTAACCGTATCACCCTTATTCTTTCTCGCCTTGAGCGCGTGTCAAAACAGCGTGAGCAGGGCAGACAAGCACGCAATAAAGCGGATGTGCCAACCGTGTCGCTGGTGGGTTATACCAATGCGGGTAAATCTACCTTGTTTAATCGCCTCACCTCGGCGGAGGTGTATGCTGCCGACCAGCTGTTTGCCACTCTCGACCCTACGTTACGTCGTGTCGATGTTGCTGATGTAGGCGAAGTGGTGTTGGCCGATACCGTTGGCTTTATCCGCCATTTGCCCCATGACCTGGTAGCAGCATTTAAAGCCACTTTGCAGGAGACCCGTGAAGCGGCTCTTTTACTGCATATCGTCGATGCGGCGGATCTCAGGATCGAAGAGAACATCGATGCGGTGAACGTGGTACTGGAAGAAATAGAGTCCGATGAGATCCCCAGCCTGCTGGTGATGAACAAAATTGATATGCTGGACGGCTTTGTACCGCGTATCGATCGTGATGAAGAAAATCTGCCCGTCAGGGTGTGGCTTTCCGCGCAAACCGGAGAGGGCATTCCGCTGCTATTCCAGGCGCTGACCGAGCGCTTAGCGGGTGAAATTGCGCAGTTTGAGTTATGTCTCCCGCCGGCGGCAGGACGGTTGCGTAGTCGCTTCTACCAACTGCAGGCGATAGAAAAAGAGTGGAATGAAGAGGATGGCAGCCTGGGGTTACAGGTACGTATGCCGATCATCGACTGGCGCCGACTGTGCAAGCAGGAACCGGAGCTGGTGGATTTCATTGTTTAACAAGGCTATGTTTCGGCAGCGAGGCTCGCGCGCAGTGGCGGGACGCAGCCTGATTTTGCCCGACATGCGTATCCCGTTTTGGGATACCACCGCACACACAATCAATGGAGTATAAACATGGCGTGGAATCAGCCCGGAAATAACGGACAGGACCGCGACCCGTGGGGAAGCAGCAATAATAAAGGCGGCAACTCTGGGGGAAATAAAGGGGGGCGCGATAAAGGGCCACCTGATTTAGATGATATCTTCCGTAAGCTGAGCGGTAAGCTTGGCGGTCTGGGCGGTGGTAAAAAAGGCGGTGACGGCAACGGTACTGCGCAGCGTAACGCGGGAAATGGCGGACGTCTGGTGAGTATTGTGGCCGTGGCTGCGGTCGTTATCTGGGCGGCGAGCGGTTTTTATACCATCAAAGAGGCAGAACGTGGCGTGGTGACGCGCTTCGGTAAATTTAGCCATCAGGTTGAGCCTGGTCTGAACTGGAAACCGACCTTTATCGATCGGGTGCGTGCGGTCAACGTCGAGGCGGTACGCGAGCTGTCAGCTTCAGGCACCATGCTCACCTCCGATGAAAATGTGGTACGTGTTGAAATGAACGTGCAGTACCGCGTAACGAACCCGGAACGCTATCTGTTTGCCGTGACCAGCGCTGATGACAGCCTGCGTCAGGCCACTGACAGCGCCCTGCGTGGCGTCATCGGCCGTTCGACCATGGATCGTATTCTGACCGAAGGCCGAACCGTTGTGCGTAGCGAAACCCAGCGCGAGCTGGAGGAAACGATCCGTCCGTACGACATGGGTATTACCCTGCTGGACGTCAACTTCCAGACGGCGCGTCCGCCTGAAGCGGTGAAAGCGGCTTTCGATGATGCGATTGCCGCGCGTGAAAACCGTGAGCAGGCGGTGCGTGAAGCCGAAGCCTATGCTAACGATAAGCTGCCGCGTGCGCGTGGTGATGCGCAGGGTATCCTGGAACAGGCCCGTGCTTATAAAGCGCGCGTCACCCTGGAAGCACAGGGTGAGGTGGACAGCTTTGCACGTATCCTGCCGGAATATAAGGCCGCACCGCAGATCACGCGCGAACGTCTGTATATCGAAACCATGGAGCGTGTGCTGGGCCATACGCGCAAGGTTTTGGTTAACGATAAAGGCAGCAACCTGATGGTGCTACCGCTGGACCAGCTGATGCGCGGGCAGGCTGGTGCATCCACCGGAAATGCCCAGGACGGCAGCAGCAGTCTGCTGCGCCTGCCTCCTGCGTCTGGCAGCAACGAGCGTGCGAACAGCCGTTCATCGTTCAGTCCGGGTGACATTATGGATCAGCGCCGGGTGAATGCTCAGCGTTCCGATACCCAGCGCGAAGGGAGAGAATAAGCGATGCGTAAGCCATTAATCGTTGTATTGATTGTTGTGCTGGTGGTGCTGTACGCGTCACTGTTTGTTGTGCAGGAAGGCCAGCGCGGCATCGTGATGCGCTTCGGCAAAGTTCTGCGCGATGACGAAAATAAACCGCTGGTGTATGCGCCAGGCCTGCATTTCAAAGTTCCGTTCCTGGAGTCGGTGAAGTCACTGGACGCACGTATCCAGGCCATGGACAACCAGGCCGACCGCTTTATCACCAAAGAGAAGAAAGATCTGATCGTTGATTCCTACATCAAATGGCGGATCAGCGACTTCAGCCGTTACTATTTGGCCACCGGTGGCGGTGATGTATCTCAGGCCGAAGTCCTGCTGAAACGTAAGTTCAGCGACCGTCTGCGTTCAGAGATTGGTCGTCTGGACGTCAAGGACATCGTTACCGATTCCCGTGGTCGTCTGACTACTGACGTCCGCGATGCGCTGAACGCCGGCACCGCGGGCCAGGATGATGACGTGGCAACGCCGGCGGCTGATGATGCAATTGCTTCAGTGGCTAAGCGTGTTGAAAGAGAGACCAGCGGCAACGAACCTGCTATTAACCCGAACAGCATGGCTGCGCTGGGCATTCAGGTCGTGGATGTGCGTATCAAGCAGATCAATCTGCCGACCGAAGTTTCTGACGCCATCTATGCACGTATGCGTGCCGAGCGTGAATCCGTTGCCCGTAGCCAGCGTGCTCAGGGTGCGGAAGAAGCGGCGAAAGTGCGTGCGCAGGCGGATTATGAGGTGGAGCGTACGCTGGCAGAAGCTCGACGTCAGGCGCTGATTACTCAGGGTGAAGGTGATGCGGAAGCCGCAAAACTGTTTGCTGACGCGTTCAGCAAAGATCCAGACTTCTACGCGTTCGTGCGTAGCCTGCGTGCTTACGATAACAGCTTCAAGAGCAATCAGGACGTGATGGTTCTTAGCCCTGATAGCGACTTCTTCCGCTTTATGAAGAGCCCTGCTACCGCCACGCGTTAACAGGATGATAAACAGTCAAAGGGCCGGATTTTCCGGCCCTTTTTTTATGGCAATAATGGCGGTGCGAATAACTATGAATATAACCGTGTGGATGGCGCTGGGATTAGTGCTGGTACTGGAGGGATTAGGACCGATGCTCTCACCACGCCTGTGGCGGCGCATGATTATCAGTATGGCACGCATGCCGGACGGCCTTCTTCGCCGGGTTGGAGGTGGGCTGGTCGTCGCTGGCGCAGTGATCTATTCCATGTTGAGCCGTGGTCATGCCGGGTGAACAGGTGATTGAGGGGCTGCGCAAAGCGCGTTGCAGGTAAAAAAGAGCGCAATCGTATGCTAAAACAGCTGAAAGAGGAAAATGACGATGGTAGAATCCTTTTTTAAGCAATCGGTGATTTTGAAAAATGGGTAAGAACGTCGTCGTACTGGGCACCCAATGGGGTGACGAAGGTAAAGGTAAGATTGTTGACCTTCTGACAGAGCGTGCTAAATATGTAGTACGCTACCAGGGAGGCCATAACGCTGGCCATACGCTAGTCATCAACGGTGAGAAAACCGTCCTCCACTTAATTCCATCTGGCATTCTGCGTGAAAACGTCACCAGCATCATCGGCAACGGTGTTGTGCTGTCTCCGGCCGCGCTGATGAAAGAGATGAAAGGTCTGGAAGATCGTGGTTTCCCGGTACGCGAACGTCTGTTCATTTCCGAAGCCTGCCCGCTGATCCTTGAGTATCATGTGGCGCTGGACGTGGCGCGTGAAAAAGCACGCGGTGCGAAAGCGATCGGCACAACCGGTCGCGGTATCGGGCCTGCTTATGAAGATAAAGTGGCCCGCCGCGGTCTGCGCGTAGGGGACCTGTTCAATAAAGAGACCTTCGCTGCGAAGCTGAAAGAAGTGATGGAGTATCACAATTTCCAGCTGGTGAACTATTACAAAGCTGAAGCGGTCGACTACGACAAAGTGCTGGCGGACGTCATGGCGATTGCCGATATTCTGACCGGCATGGTGGTTGACGTTTCAGAACTGCTGGACGGCGCGCGTCAGCGTGGCGACCTGATCATGTTTGAAGGCGCTCAGGGCACGCTGTTGGACATCGATCACGGTACCTATCCGTACGTGACGTCTTCCAACACCACTGCCGGTGGCGTAGCAACCGGTTCAGGTATTGGTCCGCGTTATGTCGATTACGTGCTGGGCATTGTCAAAGCCTACTCAACCCGTGTCGGCGCAGGCCCGTTCCCAACGGAACTGTTCGATGAAACCGGCGAGTTTCTGTGCAAGCAGGGTAACGAGTTTGGCGCGACCACCGGCCGCCGCCGCCGTACCGGCTGGCTGGATGCGGTTGCCGTGCGCCGTGCGGTTCAGATCAACTCCCTGTCAGGTTTTTGCATGACCAAACTGGACGTGCTGGACGGCCTGAAAGAGGTGAAGCTCTGTGTGGCTTATCGCATGCCGGATGGCAGCGAAGTGACCACGACGCCGCTGGCAGCAGAGGGCTGGGAAGGCATTGAGCCAATCTATGAAACGCTGCCAGGCTGGAGCGAAACGACCTTCGGCGTGAAAACGCTGGACGGTCTGCCACAGGCCGCACGTGACTACATCAAGCGTGTTGAAGAGGTGACCGGCGTGCCGGTGGATATTATCTCTACCGGTCCAGACCGTAGCGAAACCATGATTTTGCGCGATCCGTTTGACGCATAATTCTGTTTCAGGCCGGGCGTTGCCCGGCCAGCATTTACTGCGCACCGGTGCTCTACCGTTCCCGTCTGTTGTTGTCGCTTATTCCCGCTGCTTAAATATATTGGCCTGCTACACTGGGGCTGGTTTATTATCATTATCAACAAATACACTTATGAGCGGATCGCAACGCCAGCTGTCGTTGTATTCCTGAGGTTACCGTGCAGCTAACCAGTTTCACCGATTATGGTTTACGTGCGCTGATCTATCTTGCTTCGCTACCTGCGGGTCGGATGACCAGCATCAGCGAAGTCACAGAAATTTATGGTGTCTCACGTCATCATATGGTCAAAATTATCAATCAACTGAGCCGGGCCGGGTATGTTTCCGCGCTCCGTGGTAAAAACGGCGGTATTCTTTTGGGTAAACCCGCCGCAGAGATTGTCATTGGCCAGGTGGTGCGTACGCTGGAACCACTGCAGCTGGTGAACTGCAGCAGTGAATTTTGTCATATCACCGCAGCCTGCCGTCTGAAAACAGCTCTGCATGAAGCGGTGCAAAGTTTTCTGCGCGAGCTGGACCAATACACCCTGGCCGATCTGGTTGAAGACAACCATCCGCTCTACAAAATTTTGCTGAATGAATAACCTTTATTCGGCAGCTGACAACGGAGGAACCTCGATGTCACACGATCCCTTTCAGGAACGAGAAGCTGAAAAATACGAAAACCCTATTCCCAGCCGCGAATTCATTCTTGCCCATCTGGACAAGCGCGAAAAACCGGCCAGCCGTGAAGAGCTGGCGCAAGAATTAGACATTAGCGGAGAAGAACAAATTGAGGCGCTACGTCGCCGTCTGCGCGCGATGGAGCGTGATGGACAGCTGGTCTTTACCCGCCGCCAGTGCTATGCGCTGCCGGAACGGCTGGACCTGTTAAAAGGCAAGGTGATAGGCCATCGCGATGGCTTTGGCTTCCTACGCATTGAAGGCAGTAAGGACGATCTCTATCTCTCTGCCGAACAGATGAAAATGTGCATGCACGGCGATATGATCCTCGCACAGGCGATGGGGGCAGACCGCAAAGGTCGTCGTGAAGCGCGCGTTGTTCGCGTGGTTGAACCGCGTAAGAGCCAGATCGTTGGCCGCTACTTTACCGATGCTGGCGTAGGCTTTGTCGTACCCGATGATAGCCGTCTGAGCTTTGATATTCTGATCCCAGCCGAAGAGCTGATGAACGCGCGCATGGGCTTTGTGGTCGTGGTTGAGCTGACCCAGCGCCCAACCCGCCGCACCAAAGCCATTGGTAAAGTCGTGGAAGTTCTTGGTGATAACATGGGCACCAGCATGGCCGTTGATATGGCGTTGCGCACCCATGATATTCCGCACGTCTGGCCTGAAGCGCTGGAAAAACAGATTGCTCATCTGAGTGAAGAAGTGCCGGAAGAGGCCACTCGAGGCCGCGTCGATCTGCGCGATCTGCCGCTGGTGACCATTGACGGTGAAGACGCGCGCGACTTCGATGACGCGGTGTTCTGTGAACGCAAACGCGGCGGCGGTTGGCGGCTGTGGGTCGCTATTGCGGACGTCAGCTACTATGTCCGTCCCGGCACGCCGCTGGATGACGAGGCTATCAATCGTGGCACCTCGGTCTATTTCCCTTCGCAGGTGGTGCCAATGCTGCCGGAAGTCCTGTCTAACGGCCTGTGCTCACTGAACCCGGAAGTTGACCGTCTGTGCATGGTGTGTGAGATGACCATCTCTGCCACCGGTAAACTGACCGGCTATAAGCATTACGAAGCGGTGATGAACTCCTTTGCCCGCCTGACCTACAACAAAGTGTGGAATATTCTACAGGGTGACCAGGAGCTGCGTCAGCACTATGAGCCGCTGGTGAAAGATCTGGAAGAGCTGCACCGTATGTACCTGGCGCTGGAAAAATCTCGTGAACAGCGCGGTGGCATTTCGTTTGAAACCGAAGAGGCAAAATTCATTTTCAACGCCGATCGCCGTATTGAACGCGTTGAGCAGGTGGTGCGCAACGATGCGCACAAGCTGATCGAGGAGTGCATGATCCTTGCGAACATCGCTTCCGCACGCTTTGTTGAGAAGAACAATGAGCCTGCGCTTTTCCGCGATCACGACCGTCCAGGCGACGAGAGCATTAAAAGTTTCCGCTCCGTGCTGAACGAGCTGGGCCTGACGCTGCCAGGCGGCGACAAGCCGCAGCCGCTGGATTATGCCGAACTGCTGAACCAGATCGCCGGCCGTCCCGATCACGAGATGCTACAAACCATGTTGCTGCGCTCGATGAAGCAGGCGGTGTACGATCCGGAAAACCGTGGTCACTTTGGCCTGGCGCTGGCGTCCTATGCTCACTTTACCTCGCCGATCCGCCGTTATCCTGACCTGCTGCTGCACCGTGCCATCAAATATCTGCTGGCGAAAGAGGCGGGAACGCTACAGGGCAATACCACACCAAACGGCGGTTTCCACTACGAAATGCCGCAGATGTTGCAGTTTGGCCAGCACTGCTCAATGACCGAACGCCGCGCCGATGAAGCAACGCGTGACGTTGCCGACTGGTTGAAATGCGACTTTATGCAGGACCAGGTCGGGGAAACCTTTAGCGGCGTGATCTCCAGCGTCACCGGCTTCGGCTTCTTCGTGCGCCTGAGCGACCTGTTTATCGACGGGCTGGTGCACGTTTCGACGCTGGATAACGATTACTATCGCTTTGACGCCGTCGGTCAGCGTCTGATCGGTGAGTCCGGCGGTCGTACCTATCGTCTGGGTGATACGGTGGAAGTACGCGTTGATGCCGTACATATGGACGAGCGTAAAATTGACTTTGCGCTGATATCCAGCAGCCGTAAACCACGTGGCGAAGGTAAAACTGAGCGCGAGCGCGAAAAGCGAGGTGCCGCGAAGAACAGCGGTAGCCGCCGCCGCGCACCGCGCAAAGGGGCTAATTTTGAGCCGGATAGCGCGTTCCGTACGGCGAAAGCTGCCGATAGCGCCCCGGTTGCTGAAAAAGCGAAAAAGTCGCGTAAGCCGTCAGATAAAAGCCGTAAAATTGCGGCCGCCACGCGTGCCAGACGTGCAAAGAAAAGCAACGATGCCTGACGCATTGCGGCAGCGATGAACATCCGGCGATCGACATGTAAGATCGCCGTTATCAATGACCTTTGAGTATTTGAAACATGAGTGAAATTGTTTTTGGTATCCACGCCGTACAGGCGCTGCTCGACAGCGACCCGCAGCGTTTCCAGGAAGTCTTTATCCTGAAGGGGCGTGAGGATCGTCGCCTGCAAACGTTGGTGAAAGCGTTGGAAGCACAGGGGATCGTTATTCAGGTGGCGAACAAGCAGATGCTGGATAACACATCGGAAGGCGCGGTTCATCAGGGTATTATCGCGCGCGTGAAGCCAGGGCGTCAGTATCAGGAAGGCGATTTGCCGGATTTGCTGAACAGCCTGGATAACCCGTTTTTGTTGATCCTTGATGGCGTCACCGATCCGCATAATCTCGGGGCCTGCATGCGCAGCGCCGATGCCGCTGGCGTTCACGCGATTATCGTGCCAAAAGACCGTTCTGCGGCGCTTAACGCCACGGCGAAAAAGGTGGCCAGCGGCGCGGCAGAGCATATCCCGCTGATCCGTGTGACGAACCTGGCACGTACCATGCGCGTGTTGCAGGAAGCGAATGTCTGGATCGTCGGTACGGCTGGTGAGGCCGATCACACTCTGTATCAAAGCAAAATGACCGGGCCGATGGCGCTGGTCATGGGGGCTGAAGGCGAAGGCATGCGCCGCCTGACGCGCGAACACTGCGATGAACTCATTAGCATTCCGATGGCGGGAAGTGTCTCTTCGCTCAACGTTTCGGTGGCAACCGGCGTTTGTCTGTTTGAAGCGGTGCGCCAGCGCGGCCTGAAATAAATATACCGGGGCGCATTCTGCACCCCGGTAGTCTACTCGAGCTTTACGTTATGTCGCTGGCTGGATTAGTGAGCGCCAGAGGCCGCTTCTGCCGGACCATAGAAGATCGCAGAGGCATACCAAATGCCCGATCCCCTTTTTTCAAAGAGCGCCAAAACCTGGTAGTATCTGGCTCCCGCAGCAGTGGCTTTTGCTGCCAGCGCCTGTGTTGCGTCGTCCGGGGAACCACGGACCGTTACGCTCGCAGTACTTAGGCGCTGCAAGCCGTCACTTTGTGCGCGGCTAATTTCCTGTGCCTGGGCAGTCGGTACAGGGGGAGTGTGGGAGACATTGTCAAACAGACTACAACTACTGAGCAAAAGCGTTATCAGTACAACAGCTACTTTGCGCATGATCATCACCTCAGAGGAATGATAGTTCTTAGTATAGGTCATTTTATGACCTCACGCTGAATACCTGTACCAGCTCGTTGAGGTAATGCCCTTTACGGTTCAGCTCCTGCGCCGTCATTTCGGAATGGGTGACCCGAGTGCTGTTTTGCTGGGTTGCCTGCCCAATCTGAGCCATCGCCTGATTGACGTGACCAATGCCTGTAGACTGTTCTTGAGATGCGGTATTAATTTCACTCATCAACACCTTCACCTGTTCGATACGGGTGGTGATGTTCTCCATCGCTTCGCGGGTCTGGCCTGATAGCCGGTGCCCGTGGCCCACTTTTTCCAGCGAGTCGACGATCAGCCGATCGATCTCTTTAGCCGCCTGCGCGCTGCGCTGCGCCAGCGCACGAACCTCGGCGGCCACCACGGCAAAACCTTTCCCCTGTTCCCCGGCGCGTGCCGCTTCAACCGCCGCATTCAGCGCCAGAATGTTGGTCTGGAAGGCAATAGATTCAATCACCTGTGTAATATCAGCAATGCTCTGCGCGGCCGAATTGATATCTGACATGGTGGTAACGGAACGCCCTACGGTTTCCCCGCCCTGACTGACCGCTTCAGCAGCCTCACCGACCAGCTGCAGTGCCTGCGTGACGTTCCCTGCATTTTGTTCCACCGTGGCGCTCAGCTGCTCCATACTGGCGCTTGTTTGCTCCACGCTGCTGGCCTGGCGGGTGATCTGCTCGCTGATATCACCGCTGCTGCTGACGATAGCCTCCGTACCGCTGGCTATCTCATCGGCGGCCATACGTACCTGGGCGACTATTTGCTGCAAACCATTACCAATCCCGTTTATCGCGACAATCAGCTGGCCGACCTCATCCTGACGCCGGGTTTCCACCGTGGCCAGCAGGTTGCCAGCCGCGTACTGCTGCGCAAGATTGATCACCTGGTGTAGCGGCTGGCTAAGCCAGCGCCGGATCGCCCAAATAAACAGCCCGGCAAACAGCAGGACCAGCGTGGCTCCGATGAGCAGAAACAGATTGCGCGTATGCTGCACGGGAGCCAACAGGCTGTCTTTGCTGACGTCGCTGACCACCACCCAATTCCATTCAGGCAGATAAAGCCATGAAAGCAACTTCGTTTCGCCTTTGTCATCAACGGTTTCCGTCGTACCCCGTGGCTGATTGAGTAGTCGCTGCTGCGTCTGCGCTGCAAGGTCCGGTAGCTGCCCTTCTTTATCGTTGTGGAACAGATACTTACCGCGCTGGGGGCCAGCGGCATTATTCAGTACATAGAAAGAGCCGTTGCTACCGAGGTGTTTCGCCAGCACTTTTTCACGGATGGCGGCATATTGTTTACTGATATCCACGCCGACGAAAAGTATCGCGATGATGCGGCCTGAGCCATCCTGCACCGGCTGGTACTGGGTGATATAGCGTTTGCCAAACAGCAGCGCGACACCATGGAAAATCTCGCCCCGTTGGATAGCCTGCCATGCAGGACTGCCGTGATCCAGCGGGGTGGCGATCGCACGATTGCCGTCCTCTTTGCGCAAGGATGTGGAGATACGAATAAATTCATTGCCGCTGCGGACGAAAATGGTAGAGATAGCCCCGGTACGCTGCTGGAAATCATCGACCAGCACCTGGTCGAGGTTCAGGGTACGCAGTCCGGCACGCAGCGTTGGCGTTATCAGTTCGCCAACCTGAATGTGTTGTGATTCATCCAGCGAAAAACGTTTAGGCAGGAAACTCTTAAATAATTCGGCGTAGTTGCTGACTTCCTCGCGCAGCGTGGCATTAAACATGCCGGCCATATCGCCAATCCCGTCGACCTGGTTGGTCATATTTGCCAGGGTTTGGGTACGCACCTGCTGTGCTGCATTATGACTGAGTGCCAGCGTAAGCGTTAAAAGCAGCACGGCTACACCGAGTGAGGTCATTATCGAAAGTTTGACACCCATACTCCACGTTGTGAAAGAGAGACGCTTCATCGCTATGCCTTATATCGTTATGGTATTACACGCTTTAACGGCAGGCGGTTAATATACTTTATGAAGCATAATAAAAGCCTATAGCTGTTACCCGATCCTGTGTCGCCAGCCTAATCGCAGGCCGCCGACCGGGCGGAACATAAACAGGAGATGCCATGATTGAGCTGAATACCGACCGTTTCGCCGGGATCGAATGTTTACATGCTTACCCTGCCGGCAAGCGGCATCAGGCGTTGCCTACGGTGCTGTTTTATCATGGCTATAGCTCGTCGAAGGAAGTGTACGGCTACTTTGCGGTGGCGCTGGCGCAGGCCGGTTACCGAGCCGTACTGCCGGATGCGGATATGCACGGCGCGCGCTTTGATGGTGATGACTCGCGGCGACTGGCGCACTTCTGGGAGATACTGCGCAGTAATATTGACGAGCTGCCGCAGATTGAACGGGCGCTGCGCCAGCATAAGCTGGTAGAGGGCGATCGGCTGGCGGTGGCAGGGGCCTCAATGGGGGGGATGACCGCCCTGGGCGCGCTGGCGCGCTATCCGCAGCTCCACAGCTGCGCCTGCATGATGGGTTCCGGCTACTATAGCCAGCTGGCATCCACCTTGTTCCCACCGCTGATGTCTGGCTCTGGCGAGCATGAAAAGCCGCTGGCGCAAAGGCTGGCACCGCTAGCAGATTATGACGTGAGCCAGCGGTTGGCCAATATCGCCAACCGTCCTCTGCTGGTGTGGCACGGCGATGCCGATGAGGTCGTACCGGTTGCTGAAAGCGTGCGTTTAGAGCAGGCGCTGCGCCACAGCGGCCAGGATCGCAATCTGACATATCTGATTGAAGAGGGGACTGGTCACCGTATCACTCCCCCGGCACTGGCGGCGTTTACCGCTTTCTTTGAACGCCATTTGCCGTTATCTGACGACGAGGAAACGCGTTCTGCGCTGGCGCAGAGTTGTCACGAAGGCGGTAAAAAATGCAGGCTTTAAGGCGCTTCTTATCCGCCCGCTGATGCTTTTTCACCGCACGCGATCTTTACCTTGTGTTTCCCCCGCCTCGCCAGTATGATTACGCGTCAATTTTTCAGCCGTACACAAACAACGTTCCTTGCTTCCATGGGCCACGGCTGACCCTGACAGGAGGCTGAATAATCCGTAAGGAGCAAATTCGATGCGTCATTACGAAATCGTATTTATGGTTCATCCTGACCAAAGCGAACAGGTTCCTGGCATGATCGAGCGTTACTCTGCCACCATCACTGGTGCAGAAGGTACGATCCACCGCCTGGAAGACTGGGGCCGTCGTCAGCTGGCTTACCCGATCAATAAACTGCACAAAGCTCACTACGTTCTGCTGAACGTGGAAGCTCCACAGGAAGCGATCGATGAGCTGGAAACTAACTTCCGCTTCAACGACGCCGTTATCCGCAGCATGGTTATGCGCGTTAAGCACGCGGTAACTGAAGCATCTCCGATGGTTAAAGCGAAAGACGAGCGCCGTGAGCGTCGTGAAGATTTTGCTAACGAAACCTCTGATGATGCAGATGCTGGGGATTCTGAAGAGTAATTTCCGTGACGGCTAATCGGCTGACGCTGTCTGGCACCGTGTGCAAGGCGCCGATGCGAAAAGTCAGCCCGTCAGGAATTCCACACTGCCAGTTCGTGCTCGAGCACCGTTCACAGCAGGTGGAAGCCGGTTTTAACCGGCAGGTCTGGTGTAGGATGCCGGTGATAATCAGCGGCAAAGCCCATCAGGCCATTACTCAAAGTATAACGGTCGGCACGCAGCTTACCGTTCAGGGGTTTATTTGTAGCCATCAAGGGCGCAATGGCCTGAACAAAATGGTTCTGCATGCCGAGCAGATTGAATTGATAGATTCTGGAGACTAGCCAAATGGCACGTTATTTCCGTCGTCGCAAGTTCTGCCGTTTCACAGCGGAAGGCGTTCAAGAGATCGATTATAAAGATATCGCAACGCTGAAAAATTACATCACTGAAAGCGGTAAGATCGTACCGAGCCGTATCACCGGTACTCGCGCAAAATACCAGCGTCAGCTGGCTCGTGCTATCAAGCGCGCGCGTTACCTGTCCCTGCTGCCGTACACTGATCGTCATCAGTAACGGCAACTGTCCATTAACGACTTTAAGAGGATAAGGTAATGCAAGTTATTCTGCTTGATAAAGTAGCAAACCTGGGCAGCCTGGGTGATCAGGTTAACGTTAAAGCGGGCTACGCTCGTAACTTCCTGGTACCACAGGGCAAAGCTGTTCCTGCTACTAAGAAAAACGTTGAATTCTTCGAAACACGTCGCGCAGAACTGGAAGCCAAAGTGGCTGACGTTCTTGCCGCAGCTCATGCGCGTGCAGAGAAAATCAATGCACTGGGCACCGTTACCCTCGCGTCTAAATCAGGCGACGAAGGTAAACTGTTCGGTTCCATCGGTACCCGCGACATCGCTGATGCAGTCACTGCAGCTGGCGTTGAAGTGGCGAAAAGCGAAGTGCGTCTGCCGAACGGCGTTCTGCGTACTACCGGTGAGCACGAAGTGGACTTCCAGGTTCACAGCGAAGTCTTCGCTAAACTGACTGTAAATATCGTAGCTGAAGCTTAATCGCTAAAGTTCGATACAAAACGCCGACCTCAGGGTCGGCGTTTTTGTTATCAGTGCCAGACCCCTCCTCAGGAGGTGCCGATCGTCCCTAATACTAAAGCGTGGCGAGGAATTGTCGATATGAGCCTGGTAAAGCGTTGTTCAACCCTGTGTTTACTGGGCACCTATTCAACCTTAAATTGATTATTTTTGAATAATGGCGTAGATTTCTTAGACAGTTGACGAAGTCGTCAACTGATTATCGCTACGCATCCTCGTAGCCTCTAAATCTCCCTGAAGGGGAGGTCGCCGAACACGCTCGATGAGCATTCGGCTAAGGTGGAAACATGCATGACGCACTTATTTCTGAAAGATCAGTAACGACTATCAAAAACAGTACAAGTATGATTGCAACGCTGCCGTTGCATCACAGCTCTGACTCGCTTGAAATTCGTCACCTGAACAAAAATGGCGCGCTCAGGCATCAGCTTTTTATCATTACCATGAAGAGTGACGTTGATAAGGCTCAGTACACCGTAAAACCCTTTGCAGAGCTAATGGTATTCAACAACTGCTTGCGATTCGTTGTGCAGCCTGAAAAACAGTACCCTGAAGTTGTGAATGTCGAGGAAGAGGTTTTTTCTGAAATCGAACGCAGCCTGACTATGTTCTTGAAGAAAATTTATAGTATTGATGTTAGTCTGGTGCGCAATAATCCCTCTGCGGAAAGGCGTGTAGCTAATCAATGGCACCTTCGTTAATTCACGGCTATTCAAAAAATCTCAGTAAGTTTCCTGACTGCACCTCAAAAGAGCTGATTCGAGAGGGCTATATTATAGCCCCTCGTAGTCACTCTCTTATCCGCCTTTCCGAATATAAACTCACTGGTGCCGATACGCCATTTTGTCTGGTGGTCACAGAAGTCGGCTGTGGTACTGACGGCTGGTACGAAGAGTATGGGTTAGAACGATCTATGGACGGTCAGAGCGAACAAGAGATTATCGAGGAACTGCTTAGTTCTGGTATGGAAAATGAAGAAAATGATTGTGTGATAGCGCGGTTCACCTATCAACCCTATCATTTCCAGGCTCATAGTGGGCCGCAGCAGGGTATGCAAATTAAAGGTGCATTTGTTGACTCTCTACTTGAGCAGAAATCACTTGCCCGAACCGTCTACGGTTTCCTGTTGAATTGGTACGATCACATTGTCTGTGACAATAAGCAGACGGTGTATGGTGCCAAAATTTGGGCAAGAGGTATGCTGGCTGTTGGCAGAGTGCAGATCTATGACGCAACCCTCCCCGGCTTCGTTGATATTCTGACGGAAGGCGGAATTGGCCACGGCAAGGTTATGCCCCGGGATGGTTTAACTCTTAGCCAGGCCCAATTGTCTGATTGGGGAAATAATGAGTTGAATGTCGAATCATGCACCCAGATTGTTAACATCATTTCTGCGCAAGACAGAAGGTATTCAACAGGCATGACGACCTGGGATAAACAGGCTGAAAAGCCTAAGTGGGTTGTGGTCAGATAACAACACTGAACCCGCCTCGGCGTTTTTGTTTCTACCGTGCCTGAATAAAGGTGCCATCCGGCTGGCGGGTAAATAAGATACTGCCGTTAGCGCCGTCGAGCATCAGCCCGGTTACCACTCCCTGTGCATTCTGACGCACTTTCACCGTCTGCCCGCTGTGCAACGTGCTGAGAGGCTTGTCATTTCCCTCTACCTGCGCCATAGCAAACACATCATTAACCGGCAGATTATTGTCGCGGAACAGCTGCGCCAGCGTCTGGCCTGAAGCCACGGTATAATTCTGCCACCCGCCCTCTACATCAGGCTGCGCGGCGAGCGCCGCAGGTGAGCCGTCAGTAAGTTGTGCCTGTAAAGGAACCTCAGTGGCCGTGGAATGACTTTGCAACGCGGCGACGGGTTTTGCCGTGCGCTGCTGCGGGGAGGAAGGCCACAGAAACGCCAGCAGTACCAATAGCGCAACGGCAATAATCCCCCGGCGATGGAAGGCCGGCAGGGGGGCCATCCAGCTTATCTGCTCTGGCAGATGCCAGAGGCGGCTGAACCATGACGCTAAGCGTGAACCGGATGATGCTTCTGACACGAAGGCCTCCTGATGGCGCGGGTATCGCGCGATCCATTTTTTGATGTAGCTGGCGACATGCAGCCGGCTCTTCCTGTGCCTGCGGGCTATTTGGCCCATTTCTACCTCTGATACTTTGTAGCTTAGCAGACTACCGGTGGCCTGATGCTACGGTGGCAGCCTGGCAGCCATTGTGCGACTGAAGAATGGAAAGGTATTGTTTCCGTTTCGTCGCGAAAAGTCACCAGGGGAAGATGAGATTTTACGCCTGTTGCCCGCGCTGTTATGCTTCGTCTTCGATTTGATAATGATGAAAGGAAAATGCATGACAACCCCTTCTTTTGACAGCGTGGAAGCGCAAGCAAGTTACGGTATCGGTTTACAGGTCGGCCAGCAGCTACAGGAGTCTGGTCTGCAGGGCTTGCAGCCTGACGCTCTGCTGGCAGGCCTGCGCGATGCGCTGGAAGGGAATGCCCCGACGGTGCCCGTTGACGTGGTTCACCGCGCCCTGCGTGAAGTGCACGAGCGTGCCGAAGTTGTTCGTCAGGAGCGTCAAAAGGCTCTGGCAGTGGAAGGTCAGAAGTTCCTGGAAGAGAATGCACAGCGCGAAGGCGTCAGCAGCACGGAGAGCGGGCTGCAGTTCAGCGTGTTGACTCAGGGAGAAGGCGCCATCCCGTCTCGCCAGGATCGTGTGCGTGTGCACTATACCGGTAAACTGATCGACGGCAGCGTGTTTGACAGCTCCGTACAGCGCGGCGAGCCGGCTGAATTTCCGGTTAGCGGCGTGATCCCTGGCTGGATCGAAGCATTAACCCTGATGCCGGTGGGTTCCAAATGGCAGCTGGTGATCCCACACGGCCTCGCCTACGGCGAGCGCGGTGCCGGTGCCTCCATCCCGCCTTTCAGCACCCTGGTGTTTGAAGTCGAGCTGTTGGACATCCTGTAAGATCACGGGCATTCCGGCCGAGGTGTATCGTCGGTCGGAATGCCCTGTCGTTAAAGCTTTAGCTGATAAATCGCAAAACCCGTCGGGTCTGTTCCCTGATATTGCAGGGGATAGCGCGTATGGCTGCGTATAAACTCCGCCGCTTTTTCTCCCGGTGAGGTTTCAAAGCGGATATCCAGCGGCGTGCTGCTGTTAATGGGGGCCAGACGCCAGTTGTTATCTGCCCGAGCACGAACCGCCCCGTGGGCGCGTGTTTGTGCGCCAATATAGGCAGCCAGAATCGATCGGTTCTCATCTGGTGAAGCAAACGCAATCTGTTTTTCACCGGTACCGGCAAACTGACCGCCCCAGGCACGATAGTTATTGGTAGCAATAAGGAATGTTGCGGCCGGATCGACAGGCTGACCTTGCCAGGTCAGATCGCGGATACGTGAGGCCTTGCTATCAATCAGTCGACATTCTGCGTCATAGCGTGCGGGCTGCGTCACATCAATCTGATAATTCACCCCGTCAATCACGTCGAAGTTATAGGTACGGAAATCCCAGTTGATAAGCGATTGCGGTTTACCGCTATGGATATCGATCTGATTAAACTGCCCGGCTGAACATTCAAGCCACTGTTTGACCTGCTCGCCACTGGCTTTTACCACGACCAGCGTGTTGGGATAAAGATAGAGGTCGGCCGCATTACGCAAAGTAAGCTGCCCTTTATCCACCTCGACATAGCTCGACGGATCGTTTTTGCGCCCACCGGCCTTAAACGGTGCTGCTGCTGCCAGCACGGGGAGAGTCGCCAGGTCGGGATCGCCCTGAATAAAGCGTTCAACGTAGGCGCGCTGGGCATCGTTGACGATTTGCACCGTCGGATCGTCCTGCACCAGCGACAGGTAGCTGGCCAGCACATCCGCCGACTTACCGATCGGCTGGCTGACAAATTCGCGGGTGGCGACATGATCCTGTGACAGAATTCCTACCAGTGCGGGATCTTCCGCTGCCAGCGACTGCTTAGTCGCCTTATCATACACCGGGCGGGCTTCGGCGCGTGCATCGCTCACCCGCCAGCGCCCGGCGTCATTGTTCAGTACCAGATCGACCATCCCGAGATGGTCGCCCCACATGCCCAGCATCACCGCCGGAATACCGTTCAGCGTACCCTTTGCAATATCTGCCCCTTTGATGGCGTCAAAATCGCTGCTGGGGAAGACCGCATGCGCATGGCCAAACAGTATCGCATCGATCCCCGCCACCTGGCTGAGATAGTAAACGGAGTTCTCTGCCAGCGCATGATACGGCTCGCTGGAGAGGCCAGAATGTGGGATGGCGACAACAATATCAGCCCCCTGCTGGCGCATTTGCGGCACCCATTTCCTGGCCGTGGCGGTGATATCCTCCACCGTGACTTTACCGCTCAGGTTAGCCCGATCCCACGTCATAATCTGCGGCGGCGCAAAGCCGATATAACCGACCTTTAGCGTGTGGGTGCTGCCCTCGCGATCGCGCACCGTCACCGGCTTAATCAGCCATGGCGTGAACAGCGGTTTACCGCTTTTCACATCGATAATATTGGCGTTGATATAGGGAAAGCGTGCGCCACGGATCGCCTTTTGCAGGTAATCAAGACCATAATTGAATTCGTGATTACCGAGATTGCCCACGCTGTAGTCAAGGGAATTCATTGCTTTATAAACCGGATGGATATCCCCGTTTTTCAGCCCTTTTGACGCCATATAGTCACCCAGAGGGCTGCCCTGTATGACATCACCATTATCAACGAGCACGCTATTGGTCGCCTGCTGCCGTGCCGCGTTGATCAGTGAAGCTGTACGCACCAGACCATACTTATCGGTGGGCCTGTCCTTGTAATAATCAAAGTCCATCATATTCGCACGCAGATCAGTGGTTTCCATAATGCGAAAATCAACGGTGGCGGCATACGGCGAGTGGCTAACCAGCAGTGCGCACAGCGTGAGGCTGGATCTGAACATGTTTTCTCCCTTAATGTTCATCAATAAATATTTATAACCATCGCAGAGTATTATGAAAATTTGTGTCATGGTCGCAGCAAAATGTGATGAGGCACGAATAATTTCGCATCAAATCGTACCCATGTTTCACGTTATTCCGTTAACCTAATGATTATTCGAAAAATAGCGGTATCCCGTGCTCCGCCAGCACAGGTGCGCTATGCTGATGCAAACACCATAATATTCAGGAGGTGGCCGTGTTAGAAAAAATTTGCCAGCTGGCATATGAGGCAGGTAATGCCATTATGCAGGTGTATGACGGGCAGACTCCACTGGATGTGATGCAAAAGTCCGATGATTCCCCGGTGACTGCCGCAGACCTCGCGGCGCATGGGGTGATTGTCTCTGGATTGCAGGCATTAACCCCGACAATCCCTGTTCTGTCGGAAGAAGATCCACAGAGTTGGGAAATTCGCCAGCACTGGCAGCAATACTGGCTGGTGGACCCGCTGGACGGTACGAAAGAGTTTATCAAGCGTAATGGGGAATTTACGGTCAACATCGCGCTGATCGAAGCGGGTAAACCGGTGCTGGGCGTGGTCTATGCTCCGGTGCTGTCGGTGATGTATTACGCCGCAGAAGGTAAAGCCTGGAAGGAAGAGGACGGTCATAAAATGCGCATTCACGTACAGGATGCACGACCGCCGTTGGTGGTGATCAGCCGTTCACATGCTGACAGCGAACTGGAAGATTACCTCAAGCATCTGGGGGATCATCAAACCACCGCAATTGGCTCTTCGTTAAAGTTCTGCCTGGTGGCAGAGGGGAAAGCGCAGCTCTATCCGCGCTTTGGGCCTACCAATATCTGGGATACTGGCGCTGGCCATGCGGTGGCGCTGGCCGCGGGCGCGCACGTTAATGACTGGCAGGGAAAGCCTCTTGACTATGCGCCACGTGAGTCATTTCTGAATCCGGGTTTCCGTGTGTCGATTTATTGAACTTAGGAAATTCATTATTCCCATATTATCGCGGGCAACACAGCATGTGTATGCTGTGTTGCCAATAAACGGATGACCGCAGAAATATAGCACGCAGACAAGGCAGAATATGAAGGTTTTTTCTGCTCTCCCCCCTGTTATAACGATTCTTAGCTGAATGAATCCTGTCATTAAACTAATGGAAGTGTGGAACCACGCTTGGCAATTTCATTAGTAATAATTCCATATTCTACATTTTGAACCGACGTTTATTTTCATCCCGGGCAATCGTTTTTAAGTATTAATATGTAGCGGTATATATTATATCTCTTTCTATCCTAACTTGAAGGGGAAATATTGTGCCCATACACCTTTCGCAGCACCGAGCTGTAATCGGTAATCATAAAAATAAGAGATATGATAAAAACAGCACTCATGTTTCATCTGCCACATGCTCAAAAAAACCACCCCCCCCCCCGAATGAAATACTCCACTTTTTATCGCAGCTAGAAACCATCCCTGAAAAACTAAACAGGCAATCAGGGCAGATAAAAACCATGCGCAGGTGCCCACTCTCTACGGTCTTTCAGTTAATGCTTTTGATTCAAGTATCGAAAGTCGCAGCATTTTCATCCGATGAGCAGTTATCCTCAGCCATTGGCAATAATAGGTTCCCTGCTGGCCAAAATTACGCACCCACTATTTCCCCAGAGGGTGGAATAATCGCGGGTGGAAATTATTATCCAGCCACAGCCTATCATTCTCCATCACTGATATCCGGGGCTGTTGCCACGCAATTGCCCCGGGAAGAGGGCGGAGCCATCCTGAAAAATGATAATGAGAACTATATCATTACAGACGAGCAGAAAAAGAAAGAGCTGATTTCCTCTCTGGTAGATTATTTCGTCGCAGGTGGACAGCTGAGCGAAGAAGACGGTGATGAATATAAAATTCGACTACAGTCAGAAGCTGCCGGGGAACCGATAGTCATCGCTGATGTAGAAGATAAATACAGAAACTCTAGCCGTATCAGAAGGATGGCGGAGCGCGACAGAGAGCGTTTTATTGAAGAACATATAAAAGAACACTGTGTGGTTGAAAAAGAGGTACTGAATGACAGGGGGGAGAATACAGGGAAAGTGTTTTTATTATGGGCGCAGCGTGCCGAAAATCCGTTCCGAATAATTTATGATGGGGTTGATGGTCACCCCTCACCTGAATTACGTGGGGCTGCGGACGGGCTGAACATTATTGCCAATATTTTCACCATTGGGCTTAAATCAATCATAGGAGACCTAATAGCTAACGCACTACGCAGGGAGTATTACAAAAGAGAAATGGATGAAGAGTGCGCTGAAAGGGCCAGTCGGTTGATCATTGCAGGGCTGGGCACTTCGCTAATTCCTGATGGCCTGATATTTTCCCGACGTGGTGGGGCTGTAATTGCAAAGCCTGTCGAATTACATAATGCTTTGCCAGACCAGAAGCGCGCGGCATTTTATTCCAGTAATCCTCTGAATGGTATTAGAGAGGAAATACTTATAGAGTTAAGGCAAGGAAAGGGAAAGATAAATGATGCGGGCGAGATTATTCATCTTAAACCTAGCGACAAGCCTGGTGAGTTCGTTACCTACTATCCACATGCCGTAAACCCAGAAGTACTGGAGAGGAAAGTTATTGTCGACGAGAAGACGCTTTCATGGCGTTATGCGGATGATTTTGATTCAACCGGACTTAATGTTCAGGTTCGTTATGGCAAGAAGCTGGTAAATCTTGAGGGTGACTACTATGAGATCAATCAGAATGGTATGGGAAAATACGATGTTATAGTGCAAAAAGACGGTATTAAAGAATATGCCCATGTCTATATGGAACCTTTATCCAGAAGATGGCATTTAGGTAAAAAAAACAACATCCCTGTATTTAGTGAGAGTCAAAATGAAATTATTTTACTGATAAAACATGAACAGATGACGGGGTTCTATTATATCCCCAGAGGTAATAATAATCAGGGTTTGTATGGAGGGGGTAAAATATACCACCAGGAAAAAAAGGGTGACGCCGGACACTACTCGTGGGGAAGATTCGTTGAAATGAATGGGGAGCTGGTTCCGGTAAGAAATACGCCTCATCGAGGTCAGGGAGTATTATATGAAGCTTTCGATGTAAAAAATCCTGATAACATAGGCTCTCCGGTCGAATGGGACGGGAGCCGCTGGTTATTTGAGCAAGAAACGTCTGTTCATGTCTCCGAGGATTTTGAAAAGCAGGTCACACAGGATATGCACGCGAAGGATGTGGAGGTAAACCAGCTTTCTGCACCCGACAATATGGGATTGCGGGTCGATGTTAACGGTGATTTATATATTAAAGTGAAGAATAATTTTGTGGCGGTGGAGAAGTTAACTGATTCTATTTTTATGCTAAAATATGGAGATGTTTATCAACCTTTACAGTATATTAATGATAAATTCTTTATGCCCGGTCGCCGAAAACTCATATTCAGCAAGTCTGATAAGAGATTGCTGAAAAGCTGTGAGTTATCATTCAGGACAAAGCGTGCACCTTGCGTTAATTCTATTATCGAAAGTCACCACCTGGATCATTTATTACATAATTGTGAGCCGGCTTATTATCCTGTTTCAACAAAGATTGAAAGTAGGGAAGATGCTTTAAGACGCTTGAGGGAGACTTTTGATGAAAATACTATTTCTTCTTCAGCTGCTGGTCCGGAAGGTGACCTGGATGAATTAATAAGCTCCTACAATGAAAAAGAATTATTTGACTCTTATCATTTTTCCGAAATATTTTCAGCTTATGACTACGGCAAAGAAGGCTATGTGCATATCAATCAGGGATTGTTACATCCCCCGGCTGATGCTGCTGTTAAATCCAGGGCTGAACAACTTGAGCTAAGTATCAGATACATATCCGACAATCAGGCCGGCATTCCAGAAAAATTTGCCGAAATAGAAGATATGCTGCCCTTTTACAGAGGCGAGGTCAGAGACTTAACGGAAATAAGCGCTTTTCGGGTAGGGGATGACTACTCGACACGTGCTTTCTTTAGTACAACCGCAGAGATGGATGTCGCTGAATCATTTTTAGCGTCAGATATCTCTACACTCCCGGCGGATAAAGTGAACGTTATTTATAATATAAAGAAGATTTCGCCCTATTGCGGTGCACAGATGGATGACGTGATGAGGGATGGTGAGTCCGAGTTCATTTTTCTGCCAAACATCGAATTTGAAATAACGGGAATAAGGCACGATGTTGAGTCGAGGTTATTTGAAATTGATTTGGCGCAAAACCCCGTATCCAGAGAGGAGTTTACCTCCAGACTTACCGATTTGGTGACTGGGCCCAACGGGCAGGCTGACGTTTTCGCGTCGTTGCCACAACGTTAGCCTTTGCGGGGCGATCACAGCAGCGGGCTGGATCTGCCGTGGGGCGCAACTAAAAAGACGTGCTGCTGTAAAAATAAGAGGAGCAGCTGTATTGAACAGGCTGCAGCGCATGGCGATGCAGCGCGTTCCGGCAGAGGGCGTGCCGATCAATCTGGTCGTCATACTACTGAAATAATACGTCTTCATCATGCTGCCTGTCATATCGCTATGACAGTTTTGCACCAGGGTGCACAAATCCTTATGTATTGAAGGTTTATACTGCTAAATACAGGTCAGCTAACAGAGTCTTCTGTATTGATGTGTAAAAACGCTTAAAAAAGTCAGTTTTAAGAACACTGGAAGCGGATCATGTTCTATAGTCTTTGTACTTTGCGTTTCATCAACTCGTACCGCTTTTGGCAACGACGAGACGTAGTTAATATTTCAGGAGTAGCAAGATAATGAAAATCTTCCAGCGATATAATCCGTTACAGGTCGCTAAATACGTTAAGACGTTGTTTCGGGGAAGGTTCTACATCAAAGACGTTGGCGCATTTGAATTTGATAAAGGTAAGATTCTGATCCCACGCATCAAAGACAAACAACACTACAGCGTGATGTCAGAAGTTAACCGGCAGGTTCTGCGACTGCAGACAGAATTCAACTAAAAAGCAAAAAGGCGCAATCTGCGCCTTTTCACTGTGTGCCGCTACCGTTATGCGTTCTCTTCAACATCCTTCGGCAATATCGCTGGCAGCGGGCGCGCATCAATACGCGTCACCAGCAGCTGATCGATGCGGTAGCTGTCGATATCCACCACTTCGAACTTATAGCCGTGCAGTTTGACAAAGTCGGTTCGTTTCGGGATTTTACGCAGCATAAACATCATAAAGCCGCCAATGGTCTCGTAGTTACCCGACTGCGGAAACTCGTCGATATGCAGCACACGCATCACGTCCTCGATCGGCGTGCCGCCTTCGACCAGCCATGAGTTCTCATCACGCGCGACAATCTGCTCTTCCAGCCCCTGGCCCACCAGATCGCCCATCAGCGTGGTCATCACATCGTTGAGCGTGATAATACCCACCACCAGCGCGTATTCATTCATGATGACGGCAAAATCTTCTCCGGCGGTTTTAAAACTCTCCAGGGCTTCAGACAACGTAAGGGTATCAGGCACGATAAGCGCTGAGCGGATCTGCACGCCGCTGTTCAGCGCCATACTCTGGTTGCCCAGTACACGCAGCAGCAGCTCTTTTGAATCTACGTAGCCGACGATGTGGTCAATATCTTGATTACAGACGAGAAATTTTGAATGTGGATGGCGCGCAATCTTCTCTTTAAGGCTGGTTTCATCCTCGTGCAGGTCAAACCACACCACGTTCTCGCGTGAGGTCATCGAGGAGGGCACGGTGCGCGATTCCAGCTCGAATACGTTTTCAATCAGTTCATGCTCCTGCTTACGCAGCACGCCGGCCAGTGCGCCCGCCTCCACCACCGCATAGATATCGTCAGAGGTGATATCGTCTTTACGCACCAGCGGGATTTTAAATAAGCGGAAAATAATATTGGCTCCGCCGTTAAAAAACCACACCAGCGGGCGGAAGATAAACAGGCAAAAACGCATCGGGTTGATGATCTTCAACGCCACGCTTTCAGGCGCGATCATGCCAAGGCGCTTGGGAAACAGGTCGGCGAACAGGATAAACAGGCTGGTAACCAGGGTGAACGAACAAATAAAGCTCAGGCGTTCTGCCATTTCAGCATCAAAAAAGCGTTCAAACAGCGATTTGAACGCGGGAGAGAATGCGGCATCGCCAACGATACCGCCAAGAATCGCCACCGCGTTCAGGCCAATCTGCACCACGGTGAAGAACATGCCGGGAGTTTCCTGCATTTTCAGCACGCGCTGGGCATTGATATTGCCCTCATCGGCCAGCAGCTTGAGTTTAATTTTACGAGCGGCCGCCAGTGAGATCTCTGAAAGAGAGAAAAATGAGCTAACCGCAATCAGCAGTACAATGACAAGAAAACTGTCTAACATAAAACATCCATATGATGGCTCGTACTCTGCGGCAATCAGAACGCCAATCGCTCAGCCAGAGGGGGCCGGGTTAATCACTTGTCATTTTTGGCCTGGGCAGCGCGCAGGATCCGGAGCCTGCGCATGTCACATCAGGAAGTTCAGCGATTCAGGGCTATCCGTGCCAAAAATGTCTGCGATACGGCGCATGGCCGGGCAGAAGGGTTATCAGGTCGCGTAGCAGACCGTGCGAAGATTATAGCTGCGGCGACGAGCGCTTACAATTGCGGCAGTGAACAGAGTGATATTCAGCCGTTTTCCACGGCTTAACCGGATTGAAACTTGTGTGAAGCTGATAGCGCGATACACTGCGCTATCGCTTTCTTTCTTTTGGCGCGTGTGCTGTGGCGGTATGAACCTCACGTTGAGCAACTATGCGCTGATTTGGCGTTTATCACGCGTGATTGCAATCCAGTGTTGTAACGTGCCGTGACTTTGCACACAATAACAGCAAATTTTTTGCTATGCGCAGCGACAGTCGGCTGGTCGTATCGAGCCCATGGGTAAAAGCCCAAATGGTGTCGGTTTGCGAAATTGTTTATCAGGTTAAGCCTATTGGAATTAAGGGCTGGCAATAATAAATGGGAGTCTGCGTGCCACGAATCCATGTGTATTGCATGTCTTGTCTACTGATCGCCGCCCCTGTAGCGCAGGCGGCGAACGTCCGTCTGCAGGTCACAGGCCTGTCCGGCGATCTGGAAAAAAATGTCAGGGCGCGTTTGTCCACGATTACCGGTGATGAAGTGTCTGCCGATGGTCGCTTCCGTTCACGTGTTAGCGAGGCGGTGAAAGAGGGGCTGAAGGCACTGGGTTATTACGAACCTAAGATTGATTTCGATTTGCTTCCGCCCCCCGCCGGCGGCAAACGTCCGCTGCTGCTGGCGAAAGTCTCTCCGGGTGAGCCGGTCAAAATAGCCGGAGAAACCGTGATCCTGCGCGGCGGAGCGCGTACCGATGAGGATTACCGCCGGCTGGTCAACGACGGCAAACCTAAACTGGGAACCGTACTCAATCACAGCGACTACGAAAAATTTAAAAGCTCGTTAAGCAATATGGCGCTGCGTAAAGGCTATTTCGACGCCGATTATCGTCAAAGCCAGCTTGGGGTTTCCGTCGAGCGGCGTGAAGCATTCTGGGATATCGACTACGACAGCGGCCAGCGTTATCGCTTCGGTGACGTCAGTTTTTCTGGTTCACAAATCCGCGACGAGTATCTGGAAAACCTGGTGCCTTTCAAAAAAGGCGATGACTACAGTTCGCGCGACCTGGCTGAACTGAATCGCCGTCTGTCGGCGACCGGCTGGTTCAATTCCGTCGTGGTCGTACCGGAGTTTGATAAAGGACGCGCCAGCAAAATGCTGCCGCTGCACGGCTTTGTCTCACCGCGCACCGAGAACACCATAGAAACCGGCGTCGGTTACTCGACGGACGTCGGCCCGCGCGTCAAAGCCACGTGGAAAAAGCCCTGGGTCAACGATCGCGGGCACAGTTTCAGCACCAGCGCGAACATTTCTGCGCCGGAACAGCAGCTCGATTTCAGTTACAAGGTGCCGCTCCTTAAAAGCCCGCTTGAGCAGTATTATCTGTTACAGGGGGGCCTAAAAAGAACCGACCTTAACGATACCAAGGCCGACTCCTCTACTCTTGCCGCATCGCGTTACTGGGACAGTTCCAGTGGCTGGCAGCGTGCGATTAACCTGCGCTGGAGCCTGGATCACTTTACCCAGGGCAACGTCACCAATACCACCATGCTGCTTTACCCTGGTGTGAGCATTAACCGCACCCGCTCACGCGGCGGGCTGATGCCCACCTGGGGCGATTCGCAGCGCTATTCTCTCGATGTGTCTGATACCACCTGGGGGTCGGATATCGACTTCGCGGTTATCCAGGCGCAGAACGTGTGGATACGTACGTTGGCAGAAAAGCATCGCTTCGTAGCGCGCGCTAACCTTGGCTGGATTGAAACCAATGATTTCCAGAAAGTACCGCCGGATCTGCGCTTCTTTGCCGGGGGTGACCGCAGCATTCGTGGCTACAAATATAAAGGGATTTCTCCGCGTGATGATGACGGCAAGCTAACAGGGGCCTCGAAGCTGGCGACCGGCTCGCTTGAATATCAGTACAACGTCACGGGGAAATGGTGGAGCGCGGTGTTTATTGACTCGGGTGAGGCGGTCAACGATATCAAACAGAGCAACGTGAAGACCGGTGCCGGTGTTGGCGTGCGCTGGCAGTCGCCGGTGGGGCCGATCAAACTCGATATTGCCCGTGCGATTGGCGATGAAGATAAGCGTGATATTCAGTTCTACATTGGTTTGGGGCCTGAACTATGAAGTGGTGGAAAAAGGGTCTGATTGGCATTCTCATTTTTATCCTGCTGCTGCTTGGCGGCATTGCTTTTTTGCTTGGCACCACGACCGGCCTACACCTGGCCCTGAATTCGGCGGCACGCTGGGTTCCGGGGTTGGGCATTCAGCAGGTGGACGGCGGCTGGCGTAACCTGACCCTGAAGGGCGTCAGCTATGACATGCCGGGTGTTACGGTGAAGGCGGGCGAGTTCCATCTTGCGTTGCGCCTCGGCTGTCTGAAACAGAGCGCCTTCTGCATTAACGATTTGGCGTTGAAGGATGTGAACGTGGTGGTGGACAGCAAACGGATGCCGCCTGCTGCCGACGCGCCGGTGAAAAAGGAGGGCAGTACGGGGGAGATCAGCACGCCGTATCCGCTCACCTTGAGCAGGCTGGCGCTGCACAACATTAACGTGAAAATCGACGATACCGCCATTTCTCTCGCCGACTTCACCAGCGGCCTGCACTGGCAGGAGCGAGCGTTGACGCTCACCCCAACCCATATCCAGGGGCTGCTGGTTGCGCTGCCGAAAGCGGCAAAAGTCGCCAGCGAGCAGGTAGTAGAGCCGAAAATTGAACGGCCGGCAGCGGATGAAGCGCCGCTGGGCGAGACGCTTAAGGCGCTGTTTGCCAAACCACTGCTGCCGGATCTGCCGGAATTTATCCTGCCGCTCGATGTTAACGTGCAACAGATCCTCGGCGAGCAGCTGCGCATCACCGGCGATAGCGATATTGCCGTTAATCGACTGCTGCTCAAGGCCAAAACCGAGCATAATCAGCTCCAGCTGCAAACGCTTGACGTGGATTCTCCCCAAGGGCAGCTCAACGCGCAGGGCGGGGCGACGCTCAGCGGCAGCTGGCCAATGAGCTTTACGCTCAATGGCGCGATCAACCTCGATCCGCTCAAAGGCGAGAAGATCAAAATGACGCTGGACGGCGGACTGCGCGATACGCTTAAGCTGGCGCTCAATTTGTCTGGCCCGGTGCGCGCGCAGCTTGATGCCGATAGCCAGCTGGCCGTAGCGGGTCTGCCGATCAATATGCGCCTGCAAAGCCCACAGCTGCGCTGGCCGCTGGAGGGGGCGGCACAGTTCCAGGCAAATAACGTCAACTTCAGCTTCAACGGCAAAGCCACGGACTATGTGATGTCGCTCAAAGCGGCTTTGCAGGGGGAAGGGGTGCCGCCAGCCACACTGACGCTGGATGGCAAAGGCAATGTTGAACAGTTCTCTCTCGATAAGCTGCGTCTGGCAGCATTGCAGGGCAATACCGATCTGACGGCGCTGGTTGACTGGAGTAAGGCGATCAGCTGGCATAGTGAATTGACCCTGTCAGGGATCAATACCGCAAAACAGTATCCTGACTGGCCGGCGAAGCTGGAGGGGAAAATCACTACCCGAGGCAGTCTGTACGGCGGCAGCTGGCAGATGCGTGTGCCGGAGCTGAAGCTTAAAGGTAACGTGCGTAACAACGCCGTAAGCGCCGACGGCTCTTTGTCCGGCAACAGTTACAACCAGTGGGATATCCCCGGCATAAAACTGGTGCTGGGGCGCAATAACGTCAATGTGAAAGGTTCCCTTGGCGAGAAGCTGGCTCTGGATGCTGATATTGATGCCAGGCATCTCGATAACGCCCTGCCGGGATTGGGCGGCGTTGCGGTAGGAACGATCCGTGCGCGTGGCGACCTGAAGACGCCGCAGCTGCTGGCGGATTTGACCGCCAGCGGTTTGCGCTGGCAGGCGATGCGTATTGGGCGTATCAAGCTGGACGGCGATGTTCGCTCTGGCGAACAGGTGCAGGGTAAAGTGAATCTGCGCGTGGAGCAGCTGAAGCAGGATGCATTGGTGGTCAGGCTGCTGCAGCTTGACGCCAGCGGCACGGAAAAACAGCACCAGCTTAAGCTCAGCGTGCAGGGAGAACCGGTTTCCGGCCAGCTGGCGCTCAACGGTGCCTTTGACCGCGCGGCCGGGCGTTGGCAGGGAACGTTAAACAATACCCGTTTCGCGACTCCGGTCGGTGACTGGCGCTTAACCCGCGCCATTGCGCTTGATTATCTCAACGCGAAACAGACGGTGAGCATTGGGCCGCACTGTTGGCAGAACCCGAACGCCGAGCTGTGCGTGCCGCAGACGGTGGAAGCTGGGCCTTCCGGTCATGCCCGCGTGGTGCTCAACCGCTTCGATCTGGCCATGATCAAACCGTTTATGCCTGACACCACGCGGCTGGCGGGGGTATTTAACGGCGATGCGGATGTCAGCTGGACAGCCGACGGTGCCCTGCCTACCGGGCGTGTTGCCTTGAAGGGGCGCGGGGTTAAGGTCGATCAGGATGTGCAGGGCAATAATCTGCCCATCGCTTTTGATACGCTAAACCTCAATGCGGCGTTGAAAAATGGTCGTGCGCAGCTGGACTGGCTGCTGCGTATCGCTAATAACGGTCAGCTTGACGGTAACGTACAGATTGCCGATCCGCAGGGGCGACGTACACTGTCCGGCAATGTCAATATTACCAGTCTGTCGCTGGCGATGCTCAATCCGGCCCTGATGCAGGGAGAGAAAATCACCGGAGAGCTGAATACACGTCTGCGCCTTGGCGGCAATCTGCAAAAGCCTCAGGTATTTGGTGATTTGGGGCTGCGTAACGTCGATGTTGACGGCAGCTTTATGCCGGTCGATCTCACCGCGGCCAATTTGACGATGGTCTTTAACGGCATGAGTTCGACCCTGAAAGGGTTGGTTCAGACATCACAGGGGCAGATCGCCCTGGACGGTAACGCCGACTGGAACCAGCTGGATGCCTGGCGCGCGCGTATTGCGGCGAAAGGGGACAAGATACGCGTCACCGTGCCGCCCATGGTGCGTATGGACGTATCGCCGGATCTGGTGTTTGAAGCCACTCCACAGCTGTTCAATCTTGAAGGCCGTGTTGATATCCCCTGGGCGCGTATCACCGTGCAGGAAGTCCCGACCAGCGCGGTCGGGGTTTCTTCCGACGAAGTGTTGCTGGATAAAAACCTTAAACCGATAGCGCCTAAGTCTGCCGCTATTCCGATCAACAGCAATCTGGTTATTCATGTCGGTAACGATGTACGCCTCAGTGCCTTTGGCCTGAAGGCGAAGCTGAACGGCGACCTGAAAATGGTGCAGGATAAACGCGGGCTGGGACTTAATGGGCAGATCAATATCCCATCCGGACGCTTCCATGCGTACGGCCAGGATCTGATCGTGCGTAAAGGCGAGCTGCAATTCTCCGGCCCGGCCGATCAGCCGTATCTGAATATAGAAGCGATCCGTAACCCGGAAGCCACCGAAGACGATGTTACCGCCGGGGTGCGCGTGACCGGACTGGCGGATGAGCCGAAGGTGGAAATTTTCTCCGATCCAGCGAAGTCTCAGCAGGAAGCCCTGTCCTATCTGCTGCGCGGTCAGGGATTAGGCGCTTCCGGCAGCGATAGCGACGCAATAACCTCTGCTCTGGTAGGATTGGGGCTTGCACAAAGTGGGCAGGTTGTGGGTAAAATCGGCGAGACCTTTGGTGTCAGTAATCTGGCGCTGGATACCACCGGAGTCGGCGACAGCCAGAAGGTGCAGGTCAGCGGCTATGTGCTGCCGGGTCTACAGGTAAAATACGGTGTTGGCATTTTTGATTCACTGGCGACATTAACGCTGCGTTATCGCCTGATGCCTAAGCTCTATTTGGAAGCGGTGTCTGGGGTTGACCAGGCACTGGATTTGCTCTATCAGTTTGAGTTTTAGTCATGCGAATAATTGTCTATGGCAGCCTGCGGCGGAAGCAAGGTAACAGTCACTGGATGACCAACGCGCAGTGGCTGGGCGATCATCAGATCGCCGGCTATGCGCTGTACAGTTTGGGTCATTACCCTGGGGTAGTGATGGGAGAGGGGCAGGTTCATTGTGAGGTGTACCGAATCGATGCCTCGACCCTGGGGGAGCTGGATGCGCTCAGAACTAAAGGTGGGGAGTACCGGCGCGAGCTGGTCTCAACCCCCTATGGAAGCGCATGGCTGTATGTTTACCAGCGAACGGTGAAGGGCCGGGAGCGAATCGAAAGCGGTGACTGGCTGCAAAGAGGTATTTCCGCGACATAACCGTAAAAAAAACACCGTCTGAATAACAGACGGTGTTTTTTTATGCTCAGCGATCGGGCAAAACGGTCGTCCTGATGCTAACGCGAGGTGCGCTAACATCAGGGCTGCACACGATCACTTATCAGCTTTCGCCGCACGCTCGAAAGAAGAAACGATTTCAGCTTTTGCCGCCGCAACGCCTTCCCAGCCTTCAACTTTAACCCATTTGCCTTTTTCCAGCGCTTTATACTGCTCGAAGAAGTGGCCGATCTGGCCGCGCAGCAGTTCTGGAAGGTCGTTCACATCCTGGATGTGCTCATACTCTTTGCTCAGTTTGCTGTGCGGAACCGCAACCACTTTAGCGTCTTCACCTGACTCGTCGGTCATTTTCAGCACGCCAACCGGACGGCAGCGGATCACAGAACCTGGCTGCAGCGGATAAGGCGTTGGCACCAGCACGTCAACCGGGTCACCGTCCAGAGAGAGTGTGTTGTTGATGTAACCGTAATTGCACGGGTAGAACATTGCGGTGGCCATAAAGCGATCTACGAACAGAGCACCCGACTCTTTATCAACTTCATATTTGATCGGCGCTGCGTTAGCCGGGATCTCAATGACGACATAGATGTCATCCGGCAGGTCTTTGCCAGCAGGTACGTGGTTAAGGCTCATGGTAAATTCCTTCAATCATCTTAGGTTGAGTGCCCGGTATTATAGCCATCTCATCGTCAAAGTACTCCCCTTTTTCAGGCTTTAAGAATGCTCCGGCCTGGCGGCGAGATCGCTGTGGATAGGGAATGATCGGAAAAAGAATGCTTATGTCTCATATTGCTGATTTCGCAGATTTGCCATGGTGGGAGGAGAGGAGAAAAATTTGCGTTAAGCAATAAGTTTAAGATTTTTGCTTCATCTACCGTTAATACGGTTTGCCCACAGCATCATTGTTGCCGGATGTGGCTTGCTGACTGTCTGAAAGAGCTGTTCTGCCGTGCCGTGGTACGCAGACCGGTTCATCAACGCGTACTGGTAAAAGACCGAAATAATCTATTTTCGGTAAAGTTACCTGGAGTTACTGCCGATAACTTGGTCGATTTTAAATACCGGGAATTTACAGACTCAACACCATCGGGAAAAGACAATGCTAAAAAGAATCTCAATACGTTCGGGCTTATTGGCCCTACTCGGCCTGATGACGCTGCTGCTACTGGTAGTCAGCGTAATGGGAATTACCGCCATACAGAAGGGGAATCGTTCACTGGATGCCGTCAACCGCATCCAGGGCATTGAGTTAAATGCGCTCTACATCAGCAACGGCAGCTTGCTGCGCGCCCGTGCCGTTGCGGCGCTGGCGATGCGTCAGCTGGAGATTGGTCAGCCCGATAAGGCGGCCAAAGCGGCCGATCGTGCGCTTAGCTATGTGGTCACTTCAGAAAACGAGCTGAAAAAATTTATTGAAGCTGGAACCGTGACTGAGCATGGCCGCATTCTGGCGGAGAAGGTTGTCGCAACCTTCCGGGATTACGTTGCTAACGGCATCACGCCGCTGATGAGCGCAATGCAGAAGCAGAACGCCAATGACTATTATCAGGTCCTCGAAGGCAACCTCTCCGCACTGGCGGGTAAGTACAGTGATGCGGTTGACGACTTTGGTCAGTATGCAAACGAAGTGACGGCATCGCGTCTGGAGCAGGCGGATTATAATCAGTCGATGATGACCATTCTGATTCTGGTCAGCGGCGCGTTGACGTTACTGCTGGTGGCACTGGCATGGATGATCCTGCGCGAACTGTTGCTGAAGCCGTTGGACAATGCGATCAAACATCTGGAGTACATTGCGGCCGGCGACCTGACCCAGCGTGTGCCGGAAAGCGGCAAAAATGAAATTGGCCGCCTGAATGCTGCGCTCGGCAGCATGCAGCAGTCGTTGCAGCACTCGGTCGGTCAGGTGCGTGATGCCAGTATGCAGATTGATATCGGCAGCCGTGAACTGACATCGGGCAACCTGAATCTCTCGCAGCGCACCGAAGAGTCGGCGGCATCGCTGGAGCAGACGGCGGCGAGCATGGAACAGCTGACGGCCACGGTGAAGCAGAACGCGGACAATGCGCAGCAGGCGCATTTACTGGCGCAGTCGGTTTCAGATACCGCCGAACGCGGTGCGGAAGTGGTCAGTTACGTGATGGGGAAAATGTCGGAGATCTCCAACAGCTCGCAGCGTGTAGGCGATATTCTCGGCGTGATTGACGGCATTGCTTTCCAGACCAATATCCTGGCGCTGAATGCTTCTGTCGAAGCGGCGCGTGCCGGGGAGCAGGGACGCGGTTTCGCCGTGGTTGCCAGCGAAGTGCGTAATCTTGCCCAGCGTAGCGCCACGGCAGCGAAGGAGATCCGCACGCTGATTGCCGAGTCTCAAACCCGCGTCAACGAGGGTTCAGATATGGCAAATAAAGCGGGTGAAACTATGGATGAGATCTCAACCGAAGTGATGCGCGTGACGACGCTGATGAAGGAGATCTCCAGCGCGTCACAGGAGCAAAGTCACGGTATCGAACAGGTAAACGTGGCCGTTACACAAATGGATGAAGTGGCGCAGCAGAATGCCGCGTTGGTCGAACAGGCCGCCGCCGCTACCCAGTCGCTTGAGGAGCAATCCCGTCAGCTAATGCAGACGATGGCGGTATTTAAGGTGGCGCAAGGGGCCTGATATCCCGGCTGCTTACCGGGCAGATTTTTAGAGTCTGCCCGGTTTCTGTCAGAGAGCGTTGCCAAACGGTAAGCCCTGTTCAGGCGCCCGGCGTTTAGTTATCCGGATACTCACGCAGGAAACGTTCGGTATCATTCACCATATGATCATTACCGACGAAGAACGGCGAGCGCTGGTGGAGAGTTTCGGGCACCAGGTCGAGAATACGATTTTTGCCGTCAGAGGCTTTACCACCGGCCTGCTCTGCAAGGAAGGCCATCGGATTACATTCATACAGTAGACGCAGCTTGCCCTGTGGATGACTTGCCGTACTTGGATAGAGATAGATACCGCCTTTCAGCAAATTGCGGTGGAAGTCTGCCACCAGCGAGCCAATATAGCGTGAGGTATAGGGGCGGCGGGTGGCTTTATCCTCTTCTTGGCAGAATTTAAGGTATTTTTTCACCCCCTGCGGGAAGCGAATATAGTTACCTTCGTTAATCGAGTAGGTATAGCCATTTTCCGGGAAAGTCATGCGCTCCGCGCTCAGGCAGAACACGCCTAGCGACGGGTCATAGGTAAAGGCGTGTACGCCATAACCGGTGGTATAAACCAGCATGGTTGACGAGCCGTAAACCACGTAACCCGCAGCGACCTGCTGACTGCCCGGCTGTAAGAAGTCCTCTTCGGTGACCGGCGTACCCGCCGGGGTAATACGGCGGTAAATTGAGAAAATGGTGCCTACCGATACGTTAACATCGATGTTAGAAGAGCCGTCGAGGGGGTCCATCAGCACGACATATTTGCCGTTTTCCACACCTTCGAAAATAACGATTTCGTCTTCTTCTTCAGACGCGATACCGGCGACGATACCGCGCGCCTTCAGTGCGGCTTTGAGTTTTTCATTCGCATACAGGTCAAGTTTCATCTGCTGCTCGCCCTGAATATTTTCAACGCCGCTTGCCCCGAGAATGTCGACCAGACCGGCTTTATTGATATCCCGGTGAATGATCTTCGCACCCAGTTTGATGGCGGAGATGAGCGCCGTCAGTTCACCGGTTGCGTGCGGAAAGTCATGTTGCTTTTCGACGATAAATTCGCCTAACGTTTTCATAACACAATTCCTGAATCTGCGATTGAAGAGCAGCTTGATTCACAAACTGCCAATGTATGCATATGCGACAGCAGTTTAGCTGATTGAATAGTAAAGAACATAGGGCAAATCCGTTTCTTCCGCACGATGAGGGCGGTACACTAGGCCAGAACTTTCACCAAACGGACCTTTTATGCGTATCCATATTCTTGGTATCTGTGGCACTTTCATGGGCGGTCTGGCGATGTTAGCTCGCGCACTCGGTCATGACGTTACCGGCTCCGATGTTAACGTCTATCCGCCGATGAGCACGCTGCTGGAAAAGCAGGGCATTGATTTAATACAGGGTTATGATGCTTCGCAGCTCGATCCTGCTCCAGACCTGGTGATTATCGGTAATGCCATGACCCGTGGAAATCCCTGTGTGGAAGCGGTACTGGAACGGAATATTCCCTACCTCTCCGGCCCACAGTGGTTACATGATTTCGTGTTGCGTGACCACTGGGTGATCGCGGTAGCGGGAACCCACGGCAAAACCACCACGGCGGGCATGGTGGCGTGGATTTTACAGGCCTGTGGCTATGAGCCGGGCTTTGTCATCGGTGGCGTACCGGGAAACTTCGACGTTTCGGCTAAATTAGGGAAAAGCCCATTCTTTGTGATTGAAGCGGATGAGTACGACTGTGCATTTTTCGACAAACGCGCTAAGTTTGTGCATTACTGCCCGCGCACTCTGATCCTGAATAATCTGGAATTCGATCATGCGGATATCTACGAGGATTTACGCGCCATTCAGAAACAGTTCCATCATCTGGTGCGTATCGTGCCGGGACAGGGAAAAATTATCCTGCCGGAGCATGATGCCAATCTGAAGCAGGTGATGGCGATGGGTTGCTGGAGCGAGCAAGAAGCGGTAGGTGAAAACGGCTGCTGGCAGGTGAAGAAACTGTCCCCAGACGCTTCTCATTGGGAAGTCTGGCTTGACGGTGAGCGCGTGGCGGAGGTGAACTGGTCACTGGTTGGCGAGCACAATATGCGTAACGGTATGATGGCGATTGCCGCAGCCCGTCATGTGGGCGTGAAGCCGGAGGATGCCGGCCGCGCGTTGAATGATTTTATCAACGCCCGCCGTCGGCTGGAGCTGCGTGGCGAGAGCAACGGTATCAAAGTTTATGATGATTTTGCCCATCATCCTACGGCCATTAACGCCACGCTGGCGGCGCTGCGCGGCAAGGTGGGCGGCACGGCACGTATTCTGGCGGTGCTGGAGCCTCGCTCCAACACCATGAAGATGGGCATCAGCAAGAACGACCTCGCTCCGTCATTAGGTCGTGCCGACGAGGTGTTTCTCTATCAGCCACACCATATTCCGTGGCAGGTGTCAGAAGTGGCGGATGCCTGCATTCAGCCGGCGCACTGGAGTGCCGATATCGACACGCTGGTCGAGGCGATCGCCAAGATTGCCCATCCGGGAGACACGATTCTGGTGATGAGTAACGGCGGCTTTGGCGGGATCCATCAGAAGCTGTTAGACCGGCTGGCATAACGTGCCCTCCGCGTGCGGAGAGCCGCTTTCCATCGGCGGTGAATGCTGACCTGAACTTTGCCAGCGGCGGACCCTGTTGAGGTCCGCACGCCGTTGGCGGATCAGGCTTCGGCCAGCTCGCGCAGATACTGGAAGATCTGGCGATAGGCTTTCGGCGGCTTGTTGCCCGCTTTCTCTTTTTGCGCGTTACGGATCATCGCACGCAGCTGCTGACGATCGGCGTTCGGATAGAGGGCCAGCACTTCGGCGACCGCCTCGTCCCCCTGTTCCACCAGGCGATCGCGCATCATCTCCAGTTTATGGAAAAGGGCGACCTGCTGGTTGTGGCGGTTTTTCAGCTTATCCAGCGCGGTGCGGATCGGCTCCTCGTCGCGCGAGCGCAGCATCTTACCGATGAGCTGCATCTGGCGGCGGCGGCCCTCTTTCTTGATTTTCTGCGCCAGCTCAATGGCGCTGCGCAGATCTTCATCCAGCGGGATCCTGTCAAGGGAGTTACTCCCCAGCTCCATCAGCTCTGCCCCGAGGCGCTTTAACTCCTCGGCATCGCGTTTAATTTCACTCTTACTGACCCAGATAATCTCTTCATCTTCTTCATCGTTATCGGGTACGTCATCGAGCCACTCATCAGGCTGCTTGGTCATGGTCAGGCTCCAAAAAAAGAGGCTAATGTTATCAGGTTACGCGGCTACTGCGAAATTGTTCTCTTACTCTGTTAGACTCAAAATAACGTAATCACCATAGCGCGATTTTCCCGCAGGCTAAGCCGCCGAAAAAACCGCCCTTTTTTAATTATATGGTAGGTCAATGAAATTACTCTCCCAAGTTGCAGAACAGCGTAAAATCCTGGAACAGGCGGTAGCGACAGCACTCGAACTGGCAAGCACCAGCAGCGACGGGGCGGAGGTTGCGGTCACGAAAACGACCGGCATCGGCGTCAGCACCCGTTACGGTGCCGTGGAAAATGTTGAGTTCAACAGTGATGGCGCGCTGGGCATTACCGTTTATTACCAGAATCGTAAAGGTAGCGCCTCTTCAACCGACCTGAGTCAGGACGCTATCCAGCGTACCGTGCAGGCCGCGCTGGACATTGCGCGTTACACCTCGCCGGACCCTTACGCCGGCGTGGCGGACCCTGAACTACTGGCGTTTGAAGCGCCCGATCTTGATCTGTTCCATCCGAGCGAGATCGATGCCGATCGCGCCATCGAACTGGCGGCACGCGCAGAGCAGGCGGCGTTAAAAGCAGATAAGCGTATCACCAATACCGAAGGCGGCAGCTTTAACAGCCACGTTGGCATTAAGGTGTTTGGCAACAGCCACGGGATGATCCAGGGGTATTGCTCCAGCCGTCACTCGCTTTCCAGCTGCGTTATCGCGGAAGAAAACGGCGATATGGAGCGGGACTACGCTTACACCATCGGCCGTGCGATGGAAGACCTTCAGTCGCCGGAATACGTGGGTGAAGAGTGCGCGCGCCGCACGCTGTCGCGCCTGTCTCCGCGCAAACTGTCAACGATGAAAGCGCCGGTGATGTTTGCCGCTGAAGTTGCCACCGGGCTGTTTGGCCATCTTGTCGGGGCGATCAGCGGCGGAAGCGTGTACCGCAAATCCACCTTCCTGCTCGACTCGCTCGGCCAGCAGATCCTACCTGAATGGCTGACCATTGAAGAACATCCACACCTGCTGAAAGGGCTGGCCTCAACGCCGTTCGACGGTGAAGGCGTGCGTACCCATCGGCGCGACATCGTAAAAGAGGGCGTGTTGCAGAACTGGCTACTGACCAGCTATTCGGCGCGTAAGCTGGGCTTGCAGAGCACGGGTCATGCGGGCGGTATCCATAACTGGCGTATCGCCGGGCAGGGGCACAGCTTCGATGGCATGCTGAAGCAGCTTGGAACCGGGCTGCTGGTAACCGAACTGATGGGGCAGGGCGTCAGTGGGATCACCGGCGATTATTCGCGTGGCGCTTCCGGCTTCTGGGTAGAAAATGGCGTTATCCAGTATCCGGTGAGTGAGATAACGATCGCGGGTAACCTGAAAGATATGTGGCGTAATATGGTATCGGTGGGGAGTGATATTGAAACGCGCAGCAATATTCAGTGTGGTTCCGTTCTGTTACCCGAAATGAAAATCGCCGGGCAGTAATTCCCCCTCTTTCTGTAGGCTAAAAGGGCGGCGGTGAAAACCGTTGCCCCTGTTCTTTCCGCTAACCTGCACCTGAAAAGACACTCAGGTGCTATCAACTTATTCCGATGTACGCAAAGTTGAATAGCCCTCCGGGTTCTTCTTAGCGGCTAATTCAATATCGTCATATAACTCTAAATGCCACATGATTTCCTTCATGAGGGTTTTGGGCGCTGCTGCGATAGTGCTTTCTGTATTATCGGCATTAAACCGCGGTTTGTCAGAAGCAAAATTTCTAATTTCCGGAAGTGGCGGCGCCTGACGATGTGGTTTCAGGCATCGTTCCTCTGAAGGCAGCGTGACCGGGTATTTAAAGGTAGGATGATTCGGCGGCGCGGTTACATTCACCACAGAGGCGGATGTGCTGTTTCCGGGTATATTTTTGTTCCGATTACTTTCAAATTCCTTCAGCGCGGCTTTTAACATCGTCGCTAAGCCGGGTTTCTGAACCGAAGTATTGTCTCTTTTTTTATCGGTATATAGACATACGGGTGCACTAATATCAGGATTGGCAACGTTGTTTCTCCGTATTATATTTTGAGGACCCACGCTGAAAGCAATCTGCCGATCCTTTAGTGCGACTAAGTTTTCGGGTGCTGCGGTAGCATTCACCCCCTCGAAAGCTTTCGGTAAACTGGCAGGCTTGAGCCGTTGGTTAAGCTGGTTTACAGAGTTTTTAACGCCCACGATCCTTGAAAAAAACGAATGACCAGGCGTTTGCGTTGCGATCGGCCGTGAACCAGATATTCCAAAAACCCGTAAAAAGCCCGTTGTAATATTTACCATTTATCATACCCCGAATTATTTATTTGGCACGTAAGTATTATCTTTAAGGACCAATAACTCTTCCAGAAAACGCTTAGTTACTACCGATGAGGTTAGGGATGTCGTCATTGGTATAAAGGCTTAAACTAAACTAAACGAAGCGAAGTAAAAAATGCGAGCTCTCTTTCCCGTTATATAATCAGTCGATAAGCACGCCTGGTTTTACCGTTACAGTTATGCACTGGAGCTTATTAACCGCTTACATCAGCCCCCCTCTCTTTTTCGGCCATAACGCTTTTGCGATACGGCCCGGTCATCACCCACTTATTTCCACTTCGTGGTGGAAAAAGTCGTTCTACACAGTCAGCCGCTGCCGGGCTAGTTTATTTGCATTGCGGATGAGGGGGGAATGTCAGTGAGTAAAGGAACGTTGCCGATGAGTGGGGTGACAGAAAGGGACGCCGATATTCAACGGCTGACTGCACGGGTAATGACGCAAATTACCGGGCTGATTGCCGCAGGGAATATTCGACCCAATCCGGTACAGCAACATATGTTGGCTTCCCATGTACGGGCAATGGCGCTGCGCTCACTCACCGGAGAAGCGCTTCCCGACGTTGAAGCCGACCTGTTTGAAGAGATTTCACCACGGTCGATGGCGCTGGCTCAGCAGGTGGTAGACCTGTTTGGTAATTTGTCTGTTGAAGAGTCATGGCTGCTGTCGGTGCATTTTGAAGTCGCTCAAGCAAACGAAAATGAGGGGGGCACGATGTCTAAAATCACCGTTGTTATCGGCGATCGTCTGGGGAAGGGGCAGAAAGTGGCCGCAGGCATTGAGAAAGCGGGGGGCCATGCTGTCGTGGTGCCGGGGGTGGCGGCAGATATGAAGCTGGGTGACGTCATGAAGGCAGAAAACGCCGATTTTGGCATCTCCTTCTGCGGCAGCGGCGGTGCCGGGGCTATCACGGCCCAGAACAAGTATGGCTATAAGGCGAAACACGGCATGCGCTCCATCGAAGAAGGCGTTACCGCCATTAACGACGGCGCTACCGTGCTGGGTTTCGGCTTTATGGACAAAGAGGAGCTGGGTGAGCGCCTGTTACAGGCGTGGAAGAAGAAGCAAGCAGGATGAAAGAACAATTCACTACCACGGTGAAAGTCAGCGGGAAAGACGACAGCAAAGCGAAGGCGTTTGCCGCCGCGTTGAGCCAGGTACAAAACACGGTGTTGAAATCCAGTCAAAACGTCCTGCTGCGTATTGAGCCCGTTGAGGTTCGGGTGTTGAGCGCGTGGCAACGCGTTAGTAAAGAAAAGTTCTTTTTTTTCTTTCTGGCGCGCGAAAAGCGGATCTACGGCGTTGAGCTGGAGATCGTCGTCAATGTGGTGGCGATAGCGGCCGACAGGGTGGAATTCAGCACCGTGAAATAAAAACGTTTGGCGATAACAAAAAGGAAAAGCGGATGTTTTTAATCATATTATTTAAGTCGTTAATGATTGGCGGCCTGGTCGGCGTGGGGGTGGGAGCCGGGGCAGCGCGTATGTTTCATGCCCCCACCACGCAGGGCATGGGTGCATTTCGTACACTCGGTGAGTTGAACTCCTGTGAGGGCGATCCGGCCTCTCACTTCTCTTTCGGTCTCGGATTCTTTTTCAACGCCTGGGCCTCTTCCGTGGCGGCCGGCTCTTTCACCCAGGATGTTGACCACCGCATCATCCCCAACTGGGGGGCGGCGGCGCTGATGATGAAAAACCGTGACCTGGCGCAAACCCTGCATAACCCGAAGAAAATGGCGATAGCCTGCGGCATCGTGGGCACGATCGTCGTGGCTTTTCTTAACTCCACCGCGTTGGCGGTGCCGGCAGCGTTGCAGGTTAGCCGCGGTAAAAGTACTGGTTCCCGCGGCTAACCTGCTGGTGAATACCGTGATGCCGGTACTGTTCTGGCTGGCGGCGATCGATGCCGGTAAAAGGTCGGGTTTCTGGGCCACCATTTTTGGCGGGCTGGCGCAGCTGATGATGGGTAATGCCGTACCGGGGCTGGTGCTGGGCATTCTGATCGGTAAAGGGGTGGAAGAGAGCGGCTGGAACCGCGTCACGAAAGTGATGATGGCAGCCATCATCCTGCTGTTTGTACTCAGCGGTTTCTTCCGTGGATTCGATATGAAGGTGCTGCAATCCTTCCAGCTGGTTATACCGAACTGGCTGGATATTCTCCACAACACCCTTAGCGGTAAATAAAAGGACGAAGGCAATGGATGAGTCAAAAAGCGGTTTCTGGTATGCGGACTGGTCATTTCCGATCTTCGTCGGCCTGCTATCCGCCGGGGTATTTGCCGGTACGCATATGTATTACGTCTACGGGCTGGGGGCATTTAACGAGGTCGCTTTTGTCTCGATGTTACGCTCCGGTATGGATACGGGCGTCTACGGTGCGGTCGCCGCCTTTGGTGCCAGCTTTCTGTTTGCGCGCATTATTGAAGGTTCGCTGGTCGGCATCCTTGATATTGGTGGCGCCATCCAGACCGGTATAGGCCTGGGCGTGCCGGCGCTGTTGCTGGGGGCCGGGGTTATTTTTCCGATAGCTCACTTTGCTGCCGCACTGGCTACCGGGCTGATACTCGGCCTGGCGGTCGGCTATCTGATCATTCTTGCGCGCAAATTTACCATTAATAACAGCGACTCCACCTATGGCGCTGACGTGATGATGGGGGCGGGCAATGCCGCAGGCCGTTTTCTCGGGCCACTGATCGTTTTGTCTGCCATCAGCGCGTCAATTCCTATCGGCCTGGGTTCGCTGGTCGGCTCACTGTTGTTTTACCTGTGGAATAAGCCGATCGTCGGTGGGGCTATCCTCGGGGCGATGCTGCTGGGGGCGATCTTCCCTATCGGACTGTAATTAACCCGCGTGGCGGCAGGAAGCGGCCGCGCTCAGGAGTTCGCCATGTTTGACCTGATTATCCGGCAGGCCCGCCTTAGCAACGGTGCACTCACTGATATTGCGATAGATAAGGGCAAAATTGCTGCCGTTGGCATGCTGTCTGGCAGCGCGGTGCGCGAGTGGGATCTGGCCGGTCGCTACTGGCTTAGCGCGGGGTGGATTGATTCGCATGTCCACTGTTATGCCAAATCACCGATTTATCATGATGAAGCCGATCGCATTGGGGTAGAGAGCGGGGTGACCACGGTGGTGGATGCGGGCAGCGCCGGAGCCGACGAGATTGATGATTTTTTTCAGCTGACTCGTGGTGCCAGCACCAGGGTCTACGCGCTGTTGAATATTGCCCGTGGCGGTATTGTCACCCAGAACGAGCTGGCCGATATGGCAAACCTCGACGAGCAGGCGGTGAAAGCCGCATTGCAGCGGCATCCGGGGTTTATTGTTGGCCTCAAGGCCCGTATCAGCAGCAGCGTGGTAGAACAAAACGGTATTCAACCGCTGCGGCGCGCCAAAACGATGCAGCAGGATAACGGGCAGCTGCCGCTGATGGTGCATATCGGCAACGATCCGCCGGATCTTGATGAGATCGCCGATCTGCTGACCGCGGGCGACACGATCACCCACTGTTATCATGGCAAGGCGAACCGCATCCTGGCCCCATCCGGCATTTTGCGCGCCTCCATCACTCGCGCATTGCAGCGCGGCGTGCGGCTGGATGTGGGCCACGGTAGCGCCAGCTTCAGCTTTGCGGTGGCGCGGGCGGCGATCGCCCAGGGCATTTTGCCGCATACCATCAGTTCGGATATCTACTGCCGTAACCGTCTTAACGGCCCGGTTTATAGCCTGGCGCAGGTGATGTCGAAGTTTCTGCATCTCGGCATGACGCTGTCACAGGTGATCGACTGCGTGACCACGCAGGCTGCTGACGGACTGCGTCTGGCCGAGGTTGGTCGGCTCGAACCGGGTTATGCCGCCGATCTGACGATTTTCGACCTGCAGCGGGCCGTCTGCCTGTTCGGTGATTCTGACGGGCAGACGCTGCCCGGTGAAAGACAGCTGGTGCCGCTGGTCGCCGTGGTCGGCGGGCAGGGATCCATGACCGATGAAGGGAAAAAACGTAATGACCTCAGTTTATGAAAAATATGGCTTAAAGCAGGTGATCAACGCCTCCGGCCGCATGACGATCCTCGGGGTGTCTACGCCGAGTGCCGACGTGGTGGAAACGGTTAAATTTGGCCTGAATCACTATTTTGAAATTAACGATTTGATAAATAAAAGCGGTAGGTATATCGCCGGGCTTCTGGGGTGTGAGGCGGCGCTGGTGGTTTCCTGTGCATCGGCGGGACTTGCCCAGTCGATAGCGGCGGTGATTACCAAGGATAACCCCTGGCTGCTGGATCATCTCCATGCTGCCCCGTTGGACGTTGCGCATGACATCGTGCTGCCGAAAGGTCATAACGTGAACTATGGCGCTCCGGTTGGCACGATGGTGGCACTGGGCGGGGGGCGGCTGGTGGAAGCGGGCTATGCCAACGAATGCTCAGCAGAACAGCTTTCAGCGGCTATCACCGCGCAAACCGCCGCCGTTCTGTATATCAAGTCGCATCATTGTGTGCAGAAAAGTCACCTTAGCGTGGAGCAGGCGGCAGTGGTGGCGCATAAGCACGGTGTACCGCTGATTGTTGACGCTGCCGCCGAAGAAGATTTACAGGATGACTATAAGGCTGGTGCCGATCTGGTTGTCTACAGCGGTGCCAAAGCGATCGAGGGGCCGACCAGCGGGCTGGTTATTGGCAAGACGCAGTATGTCGAGTGGGTGAAAAGGCAGTCGCAGGGCATTGGCCGTGCGATGAAGGTGGGTAAAGAGGGTATTCTCGGTTTGACCCTGGCGATTGAAAACTATCTGCTGCGCACCAGGGTGACCGGCAGGCAGATGGTGGAAAAAATGACGCCATTTATCGCCAGCCTTAATCAACTGTCGGGCATCAAGGCGCGAGTGGTATGGGATGCTGCCGGACGGGATATTGCCCGTACGGAAATGCATTTTGATAAGGCGGCGCTGGGGCGTACCGCCGGAGAGATCGTCCAGGCGCTGAAAACCGGCGATATTGCCATCTATTTTCGAGATTACAAGGCCAATGAAGGGATTGTCGAAGTAGACGTGCGCAGCGTGACCGTTGATCAGCTGCGCACCATTTTTTCTTGTATTAATGCCTTTATTGCCGGATATCAATGCTTATGACGCTAACCCCCAATTTCTATCGTGACCGGGTATGTCTCAACGTACTGGCCGGTTCAAAACAGAACGCGCGTGATATCTGGCAGGCGGCAGAAGGCCATGTGCTTGTCGGCGTATTGTCGAAAGATTATGACAGCGTGGACAGTGCGGTGACCGATATGCGCGAATATGCGGCATTAATCGATAATGCGCTGTCGGTGGGTCTGGGTGGCGGCGATCCGCAGCAGTCAACAAAGGTGAGCGCAATCGCAGCCCGCATTCAGCCGCAGCACGTTAACCAGGTATTTACCGGCGTGGCGACCTCGCGGGTGCTGCTCGGGCAGTCGCAGACGGTGGTAAACGGGCTTATCTCACCGACCGGCCAGCCTGGGATGGTGAAGATTTCTACCGGCCCGCTCAGTTGCAGAAAGGCAGACGGCGTGGTTCCGGTGGCCACCGCGGTGGCGCTCCTGAAGGACATGGGCGGCAGCTCGGTAAAATATTTTCCGATGAATGGGCTGCACACCATTGACGAGTTTAAGGCGGTGGCCGCCGCCTGCGCGGCACAGGATTTCTGGCTGGAGCCCACCGGAGGTATCGATTTAAATAACTTTGCTGCGATCCTACAGTTCGCACTGGATGCCGGCGTCAGTAAAATTATCCCGCATATCTACAGCTCGATAATGGATAAATCCACAGGCCTGACGCGACCTGAAGAGGTGGCAAGGCTGATGGCGATCACCCGGCAGCTGGTGGATTGATATTCATTCTGCCCCTTGTTTTAACAGGGGCTATTTTTCATCGTGAAAAAGTCAGGCAGGGGGAAGATGTGGATCCCCCCCTGCCGCCAACGGGAAAAGTGGCAACTCGTGAGATTCCCCAACCAACGGCTGGCCCAGCTGTTTGCGGTTTTGCAAAATGAAACGCTGCCGCAGGACGAGCTGGCGCGGCGTCTTAACGTCTCTACGCGCACGGTGCGCAGCGATATTAACGTGCTCAATGAGCTGCTGACGGATTATGCCGCCCGTTTTGTGCTCTGTCGTGGCGTGGGCTATCGCCTGAAAATTGCGGACGCGGAGCGCTATCAGCGGCTTTTACAACAGCCGACTTCTCCTCTGCGCGTGCCGCGTACCTCCGTTGAACGCATAAACTACCTGTTAACCCGCTTCCTCACCTCGGCTTTTTCACTCAAGCTGGAAGACCTGGCCGACGAATGGTTTGTCAGTCGCAGCACGCTGCAAAGCGATATGGCCGAGGTCAGGGAGTGGCTGGCGCGTTATCAGTTGACCATTGAATCCAAGCCGCGCTATGGCATGAAGCTGTTCGGCAGCGAGATGGCGATACGCACCTGCCTGACCGACCTGTTTTATCAGATAGCCATTGAGGATAGCGACAGTCCCCTGCTCAAGATTGAGGGGCTAAACAGCGGCATGCTCGAACGGTTGCAGCCGCTGCTTCAGCAGAGCCTGTCACGTTTTCATATTCGCCTGGCGGATGACGGCGAGTTTTATCTGCGCCTGTATTGTGCGGTGTCCGTGCGGCGCATAAGTGAAGGATACCCACTGACGGATTTTAGCGCCGAAGACGTGGACGATGAGGTTCGCGCCGCTGCCCGCCATATTATCAATCGGCTGCGTCCTGTCGTCGGTAAGGCGATCTCGTCAGCCGAGGAGGCGTATCTGCGGGTTAATATCGCCGCGCGGCGGGTTGGGGGGCGGGAAGCCAGCGCGATCAATGCGGATGATGGCGACTCGCTGGTGGAATATATCCTTGGCTATATCAACAGCCATTACAACTTTAACCTGCTAAACGACCCGCAGCTGCACGCCGACCTGCTGATGCACATCAAAACGATGATCACTCGCGTGCGCTATCAGATCCACATCCCCAACCCTCTGCTGACCAATATCAAACAGCACTATCCTCTGGCATGGGACGTGACGCTGGCGGCGGTATCCAACTGGAGTAAATATACGCCCTGGACCATCAGCGAGAATGAAATGGGTTTTCTGGTACTGCATATCGGCGTTGGGCTGGAGCGCCATTACAACGTTGGCTATCAGCGTCACCCGCAAATATTGCTGGTGTGTGATACCGGTAATTCTACCGTGCGTATGATCCAGGCCATGCTGTGGCGCAGGTATCCGCAGATTGTCGTGAAAAGGATTATTTCTCTGCGTGAGTATGAGCTGCAGGGAAGCGTGGAGGAGGATTTCGTTATCTCCACCGTACGCCTTAGCGATAAAAGTAAGCCGGTGGTCGTGATGTCACCGTTTCCCACCGAATACCAGCTGGAACGGCTTGGTAAGCTGGTGCTTTTGGATCGTACCCGACCCTATATGCTGGAGAAATTTTTTGATGCCGGCCACTTTATGATCCTCGACAGGCCAACGGATCGTTCAGCCCTGTTTCGCCAACTGTGTGGCCAGCTGAAGCAGGAAGGAAGGGTAGATAAGACCTTCTACCCCTCGGTGGAAGAGCGCGAAGCCATCGTCACCACGATGCTGGGAGAAGGGATTGCCCTGCCGCACTCACTTGGGCTGCTGGCAAAAAAAACCTGTGTTTACACCGTGCTGGCACCAGAGGGGATTGTCTGGGGAGATGAAACGGCGTACGTGATTTTTTTGCTGGCTATCGGCAAGACGGAGTATGAAGAAGCGATGGCGATTTACGATCTGTTCGTGACGTTTGTGCGCGAAAGAGCCATGGTAAGGCTAAGAGACAGCCAGAATTTCGCCGGTTTTAAAGCGGTAGCGATGGAGTGTTTAAGCCGCTCGCAGGGTGGAACGAGCGGCGCGGGATGAAAGAGCGACCGGCTGACTTCGACCGCTCAGAGCCACCGCTATTTAAGGAGGGTAAACGCGGTAGTGACGTGCTTCACGCCGCTCACCCGGCTGGCGATATCCGCTGCCGCTTTGGCCTCTTCACCGGTGACCAGGCCCAGCAGGAACACTTCCCCATTTTCGGTCGTGACCTTCACGCTTGACGATTTCACTTGGTCGCTACCCAGCAGCTGCGAGCGCACTTTGGTGGTTATCCAAGTGTCGGACGAGGCGGTGCCGAAGCTCACCTTGTTGCCGGTACGGATCTCGTTATACACCTCGGTGGCACCATCAACGCCAACAGCAATCTGTTTTGCGCGTAATGCCAGCTCATTACCCGGTGCCTGGCCTGTCAGCAGCACCTTGCCCTGATAGGCGGTGGCGACGATATGGGTGGTTTGCTTAATCTGTTCATCTTTAGACAGGGCGTTAGTGACGCGCAGCTCTAACGTTCCGTCATCGACCTGAGTGCCAACGGTGCGTGGATCGGTGGCGGTTTTAGTGGCCACCGCCGCACTGCCGACCACGGCGGCCACACAGCCCTGTAACATCAACGCGGTAAGGATCACTGCACATGCAGATAGTGCCTTCATACTGAACTCCTTCAGACTTCCTGATGGGGAAATAACGTATTGTCTATTAAATCGCATAAACAGTTCACGGTTAACATATGCATTTCCTGGATCCTTGCGCTGCGATGCGAAGGGATACGGATTTCAACATCCTGCGGCCCCAGTAGGCCGGCAAGCTCTCCGCCATCGTGGCCGGTCAGTGCGACAATCGTCATATCACGCGTGACCGCGGCCTCTACGGCTTTGACAATATCACGGCTGTTGCCGCGTGTTGAAATCGCCAGCAGGATATCGCCGGTATGGCCCAAAGCCCGTACCTGCTTGGCATAAATCTCTTCATGCAGCCTGTCATTACCAATTGCCGTTAGCAGGACGTTATCAGCGCTGAGGGCGATGGCCGGCAGGCTTGGGCGCTCCGTTTCAAAGCGGTTAATCATACTGGCGGCAAAGTGCTGGGCATTGGCGCTGGAGGTGCCGTTGCCGCAGCTGAGAATTTTATTGCCATTGAGCAGCGACTGCACCACGGTCAGCGCGGCACGAGAAATGGCGTCCGGCAGGGCCTCTGCCGCTGCGATCTGCGTCTGAATACTTTCGGTAAAGCAAACTTTTATTCTTTCCAGCACGTCATTCACCTGGTTGTTTTGCGCGGTGAGTTAATCCGCTGTAAACGCATTAGGCAGCCATTCCACCTGTTCGCCGGTTATCGCTACCACATCAAAACGACAGTCGGTCGTATCGAAACTCTGCTTGCGGCGATGTAGCCAGGCTGCGGCCGCCTGTAACAGCTTCAGCTGTTTGCTGCGGGTTACGCTAATCGCGGCACCACCAAAAAGGGCGTTGCGGCGATAGCGTACTTCGACGAAAACCCACACCTGCCTGTCCCGCATAATGAGGTCGATCTCACCGACACGGTAGCGCACGTTGGCGGCGACAAAATGCAGCCCTGAACTTTCCAGCAGGCGTCGAGCCTGATTTTCACGGCTCGCCCCCTGCTGCTGTCTGCTCAGGTGCCCGGAACGATCTGTCCCTGATGATACTGGCTCCATACTAACTTCCTGTTGATGATGCAGTCCTGATTAGCGCTTAACATACCGGTGTCGCCCTTAATCTGGAAGCCCGGCTGATTACGCATCTCGTTGAAATGGTTGGCCAGAGTCCAGGCATCAACGCCCATAGCGTAAAGACGAACCAGTGAGTAATCATTGTTAAAAGCTTTGGCCGCCTGCTGCATCAGCGCCGGGTTAGCCCCGGACAGCAGCGGCGCATCGCTAAACTGTAAGCCTTCAAGCTCCAGACGATAGTCCGGGCCAGCACCGGCCTGATAGCTGCGCGAGCTGGCGTAGAGGCCCACGTTATCACGGCTGCTGATGCGCATCGCGATCATCGGCTTAATCAGGATCATTTCATCCTGGGTGGCGACAATATACACCGAATCGACCCGGCCGTTGCTGCTGGTTGCACCTGGCTGAGCATCGGTTGGCGGTGCCGGGATAGTCAGGCCCGCAATCGTGACGCCCGCCTGCTGCTGCGGCTGCACGTTCACCGGGGTGCCGCTCAGGCGAATACCCGCGCCGCTGTTGATCCCCTGTTTCAGCTCGGCTGTTGAGCCAAACTGCTGCTGTAACACCGTCGCGCCGCCAAGCTTTTGCCATTCAGCGGCAAAGGCCTTGTTAACGCGATCGCCGAGTGAAGTGCGCGGCACCAGCAGCAGCGGAGCGCGTTTCCCCTGTTCCCACATATGATGCGCAGCATCACGGGCTTCGTCTTCAGGAGAAAGCGCAAAATAGCAAATATTCGGACGGTTCTGGACGCTCTCCGGTTCGTTCAGTGCCAGCACGTTAAGCGCCGTCTGGCTGTTGAGCATTTTATCAACATCGCTTTTCAACAGGGGGCCGATCGCCAGGGTGGCTCCGTCATTTTGTGCCTGGGTCAAAAGCTGCTCGACAGGCTGCGAGCTGGTGTCGTAAACCTGAATCTGCGTACTGGCCGAAGGCGCGGCGGTTGTGACATTGATTGCCGGGGCGGGCTGTTCCGCTACCGCCTTATCTGACGTTGTCGCCGAAGGGCTGACGGCGACGGCTGCATCGCCAGGGGTTGCCGCAGGCACCTGTACCGGGCCGGCAGGTGAGGGCGCAACGGTGCTCTGGGCCAGCACGCCGTTCTTGGCGTCGTTGAAACCTTTCTGGATAGCATTGGCAAACACCTGAGCCTGTCCACTTAATGGCAGCAGCAGCGCGATTTTACCCATCGAGGCGGGATGTAAGTTTTGCGCCTGGGTTAAGGACGTGGGCAGCATTTTTGCCGCTGGGTTGTACGGATAGCGCGTTTGCCAGTCCTGAATAGCCGATTTCAACATATCCGGGGCCGTAACGTTGTTCTTATATACGCCCAGCAGGTCTAACCAACCTTGCAGCACGTTTTCATTGGCGTTAATTGTCAGCGTGTTGATTTGCTGCTGGGGGATTTGCAGCAAAGCCTGCCAGGTTTCATCGATATTTTTTTGTTTATCTGCTGGGCTTGTTTGCAGCGGCTCCAGGGCTACCCAGGCACGTACCACGTCAAGTGACGGCTGGCCCTGGCCGACGGCGATCTGCAACTGATAGTAACGAACCTGCTGCTGTTGAGAAAGTGCGCTGATATCTATCTGCTTTAACGGGTCGGTAGCGCCCGATAAATTTTGACGGGCAACATTGAGCCGAGCCAGCAGCAGCAGCCGTTCCTGACGCTGGATGTTGTTCAGATCCGCTGGCAGCTGCGTCAGCGCATCGCCGGCCTGAGGGAGCTTACCTTCGTTTAATAGCGCTCTGATTGCGAGTAATTGCCAGTCAACCTTGTTATCATCTGCGCTTTGCTGCACCTGCTGCAGATAATAATCAGAAGTGCCGTCGGCCGCGCCCTGCACATTTGCCGGGGGCGTGTGGGGGGCCTGACCGGTACAACCGGCAAAAATCAGGGCGGCCAGCAGAAGCGGCACGGTGCGTACCGCTTTGCGGTGAACTACTTTCGAAGGAAGCATACTGTATCCAGTGATGTTTTTTTCAAGATGCTCAATACTAAATCGGCTATGCGGATCAAACAATGAAACAACACGATCGGGCAGATATTTCTGCCAGCACGCTCTATATCGTTCCCACACCGATTGGCAACCTGGGCGATATCACCCAGCGGGCACTGGCGGTGCTTGCGAGCGTCGATCTGATCGCTGCGGAAGATACACGTCATACCGGGCTGTTGCTACAACATTTCGCGATCAATGCGCGGCTGTTCGCATTACACGACCATAATGAACAGCAGAAAGCCGACGTCTTACTGACGCGTCTGCGCGAGGGGCAAAGCATTGCCCTGGTGTCTGATGCCGGTACGCCGCTGATTAACGATCCGGGCTACCATCTGGTGCGCCTGTGCCGGGAAGCGGGCATCCGCGTGGTGCCGCTACCCGGTGCCTGCGCCGCAGTGACCGCATTAAGCGCCGCCGGATTGCCTTCCGACCGCTTCTGCTACGAAGGGTTTCTCCCGGCCAAAAGTAAAGGTCGCTGCGATACCCTGAAAGCGCTGGAGCAGGAGCCTCGCACCCTGATTTTCTACGAATCCACCCACCGTCTGCTCGACAGCTTACAGGATATGGTCACGGTGCTGGGGCCACAGCGCTACGTGGTGCTGGCGCGGGAAATCACCAAAACCTGGGAATCCATTTTTGGTGCGCCGGTCGGCGAGCTGCTGAGCTGGGTGCGGGAAGATGAAAACCGCCGTAAGGGCGAGATGGTACTGATTGTGGAAGGCTATCACGCGGAAGAACAGGCCCTGCCGCCTGAAGCGCTGCGCACCCTGGCCCTGTTGCAAACTGAGCTACCGCTGAAAAAAGCGGCCCAGCTGACCGCTGAAATTCACGGCGTGAAGAAAAATGCCCTATATAAGTACGCGCTTGAGCAGCAGGGCGAGTGACAAAGGGATGAAAACCCTATACACTTCGCGCCGAAGCTGACCAGACAGTCGCCGCTTTGTTGCCGTCCTCCTTCGGGGGAGACAGACAGAGGGGAGGAAAGTCCGGGCTCCATAGGGCAGGGTGCCAGGTAACGCCTGGGGGGCGCAAGCCCACGACCAGTGCAACAGAGAGCAAACCGCCGATGGCCTACGCAAGTAGGATCAGGTAAGGGTGAAAGGGTGCGGTAAGAGCGCACCGCGCGGCTGGCAACAGTTCGTGGCACGGTAAACTCCACCCGGAGCAAGGCCAAATAGGGGTTCACCAGGTACGGCCCGTACTGAACCCGGGTAGGCTGCTTGAGCCAGTGAGCGATTGCTGGCCTAGATGAATGACTGTCCACGACAGAACCCGGCTTACCGGTCAGCTTCACACTATTTAAAACACAACCCCGCTTCGGCGGGGTTTTGTTTTTGTGCCATCAAAGCGCGGAAAACGATCGTCCACGACGCTCTTGGTGCGGAGAGCTTTGGCTTACACGAGCCGCTCAAATAGGTTTTCCGGGCATTCATTAATGTGAAAGAACGTTTACATCGCGACTAAGGTAATAACGTATTCACCCTCATAATGGTATATACCACGCACCTTTTTCCCTTTTTTTCCAAAGCCCTCTATATCTCTATTTGTTTGAAGAATAAAACTATTTTCGTGAACTGATAGCAAAAATATATCCGTGAAATCCATCTGGGTAAGCGTTAGCGGATAGATAAACTTATAAAAGGCCTCTTTGGCAGAAAACAGCAGCGTTGCGATTTGGCATGGCGGCAGATTCGATGTTTCCACCAGTCTCTTATCCTGCTCGGTAAAAACCAGATGCTGCAGCGAAGCCAGTATTTCAGGCTGTACCGTTTTTTCAATATCAATACCCATCCCACGAAAATCAGCCCGCCAGCCCGTGCAGGCAATCACCCGATCGTCGGTATGAGATAAGCTGCCGCACGTTTCAACAGGCCAGCTCGGCGAGCGGTCGGCATGACGCCCGACCCAGGGAGCGGCCACGCCTAAATGAAGGAGTGCCTGGACAGCACAATAGCGCCCGGCAAGATATTCGATTCTGCGGGATTCGATACTAAGCTGTATTTCTATCGGCAATTCAGGGCAATACGCTACCAATCGCCGCATATTAACAAGCCCTTTATCCAACTTAAAATAGCTGATGCTGCCCGTGCCTGATAAAAAATGCGCAGGCAGTTCGAGTGAAGAGAATCCATTCATGGTGAAATTCAATCTGTAATAAAAAAGAAAGGGTGGCGAAATTATTCCGCCGCCCTTGGTGACATTAATCTTGTGAAGAGCAGATCACACCACGGATATCACCACCACATTCCAGAATATTATGATGATGGCAGGCCAGCGGGATCACCGTCAGATGTTCGCAGACCGTTTTCAAACCGTTGTCAGGTATACTCATTAGCGGCCTCATTACATCATCCGGTAAATCGGGATTTGCCAGCATCGCTTTAAACAGCGTAACCCGAGTCGTGTTCAGTTTGCTGCTGAGTACCGCCTGCGAAAGCTGGTCCTCGACACTTGCCGCCGCCAGTGCGCGTTCGGCGGCTTTTCCGGTTATTCCCAGAGCGGGCAACAGGGTGGCAAGCGAGACCTCTTTCACCGACTGCTGATAAAAACTATCCAGCAGGTAAAGCGACACGTCATTGATACCGCGAGCTTCCAGCCTCGCCGCAATTTCCAGAGCGATTAGTCCTCCCAGCGACCATCCCAGTATTTTTATCGGACCCGTCAGCAGGCCGTTTTCGATCATCTCTTCCAGGTAACGATCGGCTAATGCGGACAGAGAGGCAATCGCCGGGCGGTGATAAAGATGATAATTATCAACGCCGAAGCTATTCATCCGATTCTTCAAATCTTGGGCGAAGGGATGGAATACTTCCGCGCCTGCCAGGGCCGGGTGGATCATCCATAACGTTGGGAGGCTGCTAACCACGGGCGTCAGGGGGATCACCAGGCTCGCTTTGTGAGCAGCAAGCAGATTTTTCAGCGTGCGGCACTGGAACAGTTTGACGACGGGTACAGTCGTTTTCAGCAGTTCAGACAGTTTTATGCACGCCGAGATCGCCATAATCGACGTTCCTCCCAGGCTGAAGAAATCATCCGTCATGCCTACCCGATCGCGTTTTAGCGTTTCCTGCCACAACGAGCAAAGCTGCTGTTCGAGTGTGCTACTGGGAGCAACATAGCGACTCTGCTCATTTTTTTGCGGGGCAGGCAGTGCTTTGCGATCCAGCTTGCCGCTGGAGTTATAGGGTAATGCCTCCAGAGCGATTAACGCCGTTGGGATCATATAAAGCGGCAGGCGCTGGCTGAGGAACTCAAGGAGTTCAGCTTCAATCAACGGTTCACTACAAACGTAGTAGAGGGCTAAACGCTCCTGCTCATGATCTTTCCAGACGATGGCACAACACGATTTTATAAGGCCAAACGCCAGAGCGCTGTTCTCAACCTCCCCCAGCTCTACGCGATAGCCATTAATCTTGACTTGAAAATCCATTCGCCCCATAAATTCAAGATTGCCATCCGGCAGGTAACGTCCGGCATCGCCAGTGCGATACAGCTTTTCTCCCAGTTCTGGATGGTAGATAAATCTTTCCTGGGTTATCGATTTATTGCGGAAATAGCCCCGCGCCACTCCGGCGCCGCCAATATATTGTTCTCCCGGCAAACACGGTGGAAGCACACGCATGTGACGATCCAGTACGTAAAAACGCTGATGCGCCATCGCTTTACCATAGGGGATACTCGGGCCGAGTATAGGGGTATCCGGAATATCATAAATGATTGACCAGATAGAGCTTTCCGTTGCACCACCAGTACTCACTACACGGCAGCCATGACTCCATTGGCGGATGCGCGGCGGTAGCTGCTTGGGAATAATTTCCCCCACTAATATCGCCGTACGCAGCGTTGGCCACCCTTCTCCCGTGGCCTGCACCGACTCAAGGTATTCAACCAGTAATGTCATTACTGATGGTGCAGAGTTCCAGAATGTCACCCCGTGGTCCAGGATCAGCTGGTGCCAGGCATCGGGGCGATAACGTTCTGATTCTGAAGGCATCACCATAGTGCCGCCTATCGACAGGATGCCAAAAATATCAAATGCCGAGATATCAAAACTCAGCGCGCTGAGCGCTAAACCCCGATCGCCCCGATCGAGATCAAGTTGGTGCACGGTATCAACGATGCTGTTGACCGCCCCACGATGTTCAACGGCTACCCCTTTGGGCGTACCGGTCGAGCCTGAAGTAAAGATGACATATGCCAGTTCGCCAGGAGCCGGTAATACCGGTTCCCCTGGCTGTGCCGCAGGCAATGTTGCCACCACGCCGCAGGGATCGATCAGCAGTAAACTTGCCTTATCGCTTTCTTGCCAGGGCTGGCTGCTGATAATCACCCGGGTTTGTGATTGCGCGATAACATCCAGCCGTCTGCGCTCTGGCCAGGAAACATCCAGCGGCAGGTAAGCCTTACCTGACATGACGATTGCCAGTACCGCGATAATCTGCGCCCGGCCCTTGTCCACCATCACCGCAATGGTTTCACCGCTCATATCCATGTTCTGACGCAGCTGTAACGACAGGTTCAGCGCGGCATGGTAAAGCTCGCCGTAACTTAGCGTGCCCAGGCTGTCGATAATCGCCACGGCCTGCGGCTGCTGCTGCGCCTGCCGGATAAAATCATGATGGATTGCACGCTCATAATCATAGGCTGGCGGGCTGCTCTGCCAGGCTTTCCGCTGGTCGGCGATCTCTACCGCCGAAACCAGCCTGAGCTGATTAATTCGCAGGTCGCTCTGCCCAACGATCTGTTCAAGGATCGTTAAGTAATACTGTGACAGGCAGTCGATAGTTTCCGGGGCAAAGAGTGCGGTGGCATAGTTGAACACGGCCTGGGTGCATTCGCCTTCTTTTTGAATGCTCAGCGTCAGATCAAACTTGGCGGCCTGATAGTGTTCCATCAAGCTTTGTGTAATCAGCCAGTCTGGCTGCGCCGAATTTTGCGTGACGTCCTCCAGCACAAACAGCACCTGGAATAGCGGATGTCGCGAGAGATCGCGTGGCACCTTGAGTAGATCAATCAGCCGCTCCAGCGGCAGGCTTTGATATTTTTGCGCTTCAAGTGAAACGTTAAACGTTTCTCGCACATAGTCAGACAGCAGCAGATTGTCATCGATGCGTGTGCGTAACGGTAGCGTGTTGACAAAGAAGCCGATCGCCGAGCGCGTGTCCCCCGTGGGGCGATTGGCGACCGGTGTTCCTACCAGAATATCCTGCTGACCGCTGAAGCAGCTTAGCAACAGATTGAATGCCGAAAGGAAAAGAGCAAAAGGGGTCACGCCTTCATGCTGTACAAAACGCTCCGCCTGTTCTGCAAGGGCCTTGGGCAACCTGATGTGGTGGTTAGCCCCATGATGATCAAACAGGGTCGGCCGCACGTAATCAAGCGGCATCTCCAGCATTTGCCAATCATGAAGCTGCTGTTGCCAGAAAGCTTTCAACGCCCCGGCCTTTTCAGAATCCAGATACGTCTGCTGCCAGCTGGCATAATCACCATACTGTAAGGGCAGAGCGGGTAACGACGGCTGCTCTCCGCGGCGATACGCCTTGTATAAGGTCGCCAACTCTTGCTGGAACAGGTTTTGTGACCAGCCGTCGAAAGCCAGATGGTGTACCACGATCAGGCTGTAACGCTCCGTGGTGTCATCCGGTTGGCGAACTTGATACAGGCTGGCCCTGAGAGGAATTTCTACGTCAAGTCTGAATGGCCGATCGATATCTTGCAGCAGCTGCCTTTGCCAGTCGTCGGTATCTAGCGTCAACGAAGCGACGCGGAGGTCGGCATCCGACAGGCGAGAGGTGGCCGTCAGATCCTGCTGCTGGCAAATAGTGCTGCGTAGTACGTGATGACGGGCCACGATAGTTTGCAGACTTTGGCAGTATGCAATCGCGTCGACCTCTTCGCTCAGGCGGAACAACATCGGCACATGGTAAAGATGGCTCCCGCCGTTCAGATTTTCGATAAACCAGAGCTGCATCTGAGAGGACGATAGCGGGTAGCTATCAAGGTGCAACGCAGGGATGGCCTGCATTTCTGCATCTTCGCATGTGTTATTCAGGTAGTGGCAAAGCTCACGAATGGTCGGATGCTGACCCAGTTCACTCAGGGTGACATCCCGCCGCAGTCGCCGGCTAATTTGATAACAGGCCTGGATCGCCAGGATCGAGTTCCCCCCCAGCGAGAAAAAGTTATCCTCCACACTGACGCTCTGGCGTTTTAGCAATGCGCACCATACTTCACAGCACTCACTTTCCTGAACGCTTGCCGCCGCGACGAAATCGCGCTGCTCGTACTGCGGTTCGGGTAGCGCCTTCCTGTCAATTTTACCGTTCTCCGTCAGTGGTATACTGTCGAGCTGGACAAATGCTCTGGGCATCATGTATTGGGGTAACTGACTGCGAAGATGCGCGCTCAATGCCGAAATATCCAACGGCTCGCTGGACACCAGATAAGCCGCAAGATAGGGATGAGGCTGTTTAATCAGTATCACGCTGCAGGCCGTCAGGGTGGGGTAGGCCAACACAATATTTTCAATTTCACCCAATTCGATGCGGTAACCGTTAATTTTGACCTGTTGGTCGATCCGCCCCATGAATTCAATATTTCCGTCACTGAGGAAGCGGCCAGAGTCACCGGTACGATAAACCCGCTCCTGCAATGGCTCGTGCCAGAAGAAACTGTTTGCGGTTCGTTCTTTATCACCGTAATAGCCGCGTGCCAACCCTTCACCCGCGATGTAAATTTCCCCTTTCACCCCGTCAGGAACCGGACGTAGCCAGCTATCCATAATATAGAAACGCTGATGTGGCAGTGGTTTACCATAAGGGATACTGACAGAAAGTACCGGTTCATTTGGCACTTCATAAATGATCGAGAACACGGCGGCTTCGGTGGCTCCGCCCGCACTGCAGACGCGGCTTTCCGGCGCCCATTGGCGGCAACGTTCCGGCAGTGAGGTTGCAATCCAGTCTCCTCCAACCATCACCGCACGCAACGCTGGCGCGGGTCCAGAAAGCAGGCCGGCACTGTTCACGTAGTCCAGCAACAGCTCTAGCAATGCCGGAGCGCTAAGCCATAGGGTCACGCGATGAGCTATCATCAGTTGATACCAGGCTTCTGGATTCGCCCGATCGCACTCAGCGGGCATAACGACCGCGCCACCCGTTGAAAGCACGCTAAAAATGTCATAAATGGCGAGGTCAAAACTCAGCGCACTGAGTGCGATACTGCGATCGCTTCCGTTAACGGCAAAATAGCGATTCGTGCCTTCAATCATGTTGACGACGCTACGATGCTCGATAGCTACCCCCTTCGGGGTGCCGGTAGATCCAGAGGTAAAGATAATATATGCCAGGCTATCCGCATCGGTTCCAACCGGAGATAGAAGCCGTTCAGGCTCTGGCAGACTGCTCGTCCGGCCAACGCCGTCGAGCGTGACAACGTTAATTTCTGCCGTTTCCCAGACTTCGGTGCTCAGCAGGGTATTGATGCCCGCCTGCGCCATAACGTCCAGACGTCGTTGCGGTGGCCAGCCTTTGTCCATCGGTAAAAAGGCTCGGCCACACATCAGAGCCGCAAGAATAGCAATCGGCTGCTGCCGACCTTTCTCCGCCAGCACGGCGATGGCTTCTCCCTGTATTTCCCCTTGCAGACGCAACTGGCTCGCCAGTGTTAACGCCGCCTGGTACAGCTCGCCGTAGGTCATTTCCCCCCATCGGTCGATGACGGCAACGGCCTGCGGGCGCTGCCGGGCATTGAGCATAAAGTCATGATGCAATGTGCGCTCGAATGAATACTCAAATGGCTGTTGCCGACGGAAAGAGATAAGCTGCTGCATATCTTCACTTGATGAAATACTGATGTTTTTCAATGTATTATGATGGTTGGTCACCATGTTTTGCAGAATGGATACGAAGTAGCTGGCGAGTTGACTGATGGACGACTTCTTAAACAGGGCGGTGGCGAAGTTGAAACGCGCGCGCATCCGATCTTTCTCTGGGGTTATTGTCAGCGTTAAATCAAATTTAGCCGTTTGCTCATAGCCACTCAGATCCATAACGGTGAAGCAGGATGGGTTATCGGCGCGATTGATGCTCTCTTCCAGCGCAAACATTACCTGAAACAGCGGATGGCGCGAAAAATCACGCTGCAGCGCCAGGCTGTCGACCAGCTGCTCAAGCGACAGGCTCTGGTGCTGCTGTGCCTGCAGCGTGTTAGTGGCCACCTGCCGGATGAACGCAGAAGTGGAAAGCTCATCATCCACACGATTACGTAATGGCAGCGTGTTAACAAAGAACCCGATCAGGTTTTCCAGTTCAGGCTGGCCACGGTTCGCCAGCGGCGTTCCTACCATGACATCATTCTGTCCTGTGAAACGCGCCAGGAGTAATGTGAATGCGCTCAACATCACGGCATGCAGGCTCACTCCTTCTTCACGGGCTAACAGGGCGAGAGAAGTCACCAGCGGTGCTGGCAGCATGACATTGCAGTTATCTCCTCGGGTATCAAACGCGGCGGGGCGAACATAGTCAGGTGCAATGTCCAGCTGCTGACAATCCGCTAACGCCTTGTGCCAAAATGCCATATCGTCTGCTTTGCCTGCTTCCTCCCCTTGCTGGTGCTGCCAAAGGGCATAATCGAGGTACTGTAGGCCAAGTTCTGACGGCTGCCGCGCTGTTTCCAGCACGAAGTGATGGTAGTGCTCCGCAAGCTCCTTCATCAGCACATTCATCGACCAGCCATCAAAGGCAATGTGATGGAATACCAACAGACTTACGGTGAGGGAGCTGCCTGTTTCATCCTGATATTGATACAGCGCGGCGCGCAGTGGAATGTCGTGAGTTAAGTCGATGGGTTGCCGCAACTCATTTTGTAGGCAGGAAGTGAATTCATCAGCCGTTACCCCGTGAACCGGCACGGAGAGGACCTGGTCTGTGACAATCTGGCAGGCCTCCCCCTTCTGATCCTGCTTTATCAGACTGCGCAGGACCTGATGACGTGCCACGACCGCCTGCAGACTTTTGATAAAGGCCGTACGATCTACATCGGCAGGCAGCCGTAGCAGAACTGGCGACAGATAATGCGCAGCGCCCGTTGACAGCTGCTCCATAAACCACAGGCGTGATTGCTGGAAAGACAGCGGCGCGGTTTGGCATTTAGTCGCCGGGATGACGTTTTTGCCTGCGTCCTGCTCCTGCAGAGCAATATAATGACTAAGTTCTGCGATCGTCGGGTATTGGTTGAGCGTGAGTGCCGAGATTTTGACGCCAAGCTGCTTGTTGATTTCATGGCAGAGCCTGATCGCCAAAATAGAATTACCGCCCAGGTGGTAAAAGTGGTCATCTATGCCCGCGTTGCTATTTAGTAGTTGATTCAGAATGATTAATAACTGGTTTTCCAGCGGGTTTGTCGGCGCACGGAAAGACGTAGTCTGTTCAATGAGCGTAGGTTCGGGCAGGGCGCGGTAATCCACTTTCTGACTTACCGTAAGCGGGATCGCTGGGATCGCCGCCATTGCGTCAGGTACCATATAATGTGGCAGCTGTGCGCTCAGCTGCTGGACGATCTCTCTTGGTATCAGGTTGCTGCCCGCAGCCAGCACATACCAGGCCTGGAGCTGCGGTGAGGGATCTTTACGCGCGACGACGACCGCTTCTGCTATGCCCGGAAGGCTGCGCATAACCGATTCTATTTCCCCCAGCTCAATACGGTACCCGTGGATTTTCACCTGCTGATCCTTGCGGCCACAGTACTCCAGGCTGCCACAGGCTAAACGGCGCACCCGATCGCCGGTGCGATAAACGCGGCCGTACTCTGCCGAATGATTGAACGGGCTGACGGTGAACGTGCTGGCAGTCAGTTCAGGCTGCCCAAGATAACCGCGAGCCAGGCCAATACCCGAAAGATAAAGTTCTCCCTCCACGCCCAATGGTAACGGGTTGAAATGTTCATCCACCACGTAGCACTGCATATGAGCGATCGGCCGGCCAATATTGCGCGCACCGTTGTGACGATACAGGTTAATGCTGACGCTGACCGATCCCTCTGTCGGGCCATACAGATTAGAAACCCGCAAACCGTTTGCCAGGTAGTGATCAAGTACGTCCTGAGTCGCAGCTTCACCGCCTACGCCCAGATAGCGCACCGAGTCTGGCAGTTCCGGCCTGGTAGTGAGCAGCGCGGGCGGGAGGAAACAGAAGTTGATCTGCCATGAGGCCATTTGCTCGGTGAGCAATGTCAGATCCAGGCGCTGGCTTTCATTGGTGATACACAGGCAGTGCCCGTTTTCCAGCGCGGTAAAGACCTCGTACACGTGGGCGTCAAAGGCTAAAGAGGCAAATTGCATACAGTTCAGTACGCCATCTTCACCGGCCAATATGCGTCGAGTATGGCTTTGGATCATGTTGGCGGCACCGCGATGTTCGCACAGTACGCCCTTTGGCCGCCCTGTCGTGCCGGAGGTATAAATCACATAAGCCAGCTGGCGGCTATCAATCACCGGCAACGCAATATTTTCAGCAAACGGGGGGGACTCTGGTCTGTCAATCAGCAAACAGGCGCTGTCAGGCGCATTGTGCACAATATTTTCCAGCAGCGCGCTTTCCGTCAGCACTAACGGGCTGCCCACATCCTGTAGAATGTAGGCTAACCGCTGCACGGGGGCGGCAGGATCCAACGGAACGTAGGCCGCTCCTGCTTTCATTATCGCCAAAAGGGCCACTATCGCATCTAAACCCCGATGCAGATAGAGGGGTATTAACGTATCGGCTGGCATCGGCTGACCACAGATAAGCTGGTATTGCCAACGCAACCGTTGTGCCAATCGTGTCGTGCGATGCTCAAGTTCTCCGTAACCTATCTCCTCCTTGTCATTTTTCAACGCAATGCGTTCTGGATGAAGACGAGCGTATTTTTCGAATCCGCATAGCAATGTATTATTCTGCGCTGACGGCTGAACGTCACCACTATTGAAGCGGTCCCACAGGCTTAACTCCTGCTGTTGAGTCAGGTACGGGAAGGTAGAAATGACTCGTCGCGGTTCATGCAGGAGCGATCGCAGCAGATAGATATACTGTTCCGCCATTTCCTGCATTTGAGTCTCGTCGAACAAATCTGCTCTGTATCTGAGACGAAAATCAAATGCTTCCCCTGACTGCTGATATTCCAGCAGTAACTCAGAGCCAGCGAGGTCAATATTAAAACGGTGGTTGATACTCATCCGACACCCTTCAAAGGTGAGCGGCGAGTCCTTGAGGAAAGCCTGGGTCAAATTAACGTTGAGCTGTTTAATTTGACTCTGACTTATTATCTCATCGACAGGTAACCTGGTGTGTCGCAGTTTCCCAGCAGCTTTAAGTGCTTTGGTGTAATCAAGCGTTGCCTGATACAGGCTGGCAAAGGTGTCCTGTGCCGAGAGTCGTAGAGGGAAAACCGCGGTGTTAACCTGCGCACCAAAATAGAGAGGCTCCCCCCCTTCAGCCGCAACGGGGTAACCAACATAAACCGTCTGCTGTCCGGTATGGCGGGCCATTAATAGCGCCCACAAAGTCTTAAATATCAAAAAAGGGTTCGCATATTTCACGCTGGATTTCAGATGATGCCATTCTGACAGGGCTAAGCTGAACCTGACTTCTCCCGACCGACAGGTAGGGTTTGACTGGCAGTGGATATAGGGAAGGTCGATACGCGGAGGGCAGTCAGACAATATTTCATGCCAAAGAGATGCAGAATCAAACTCATTTTTTAGTCGTTCGACATCATTGGCATATTGTTTATAGAGCTGTTGCTGCTGTGCGGGAGAGTACGCCGGAGGCAATACCTGCGCCCCCTGGTTGTAGTAGCGTGACAGGGTATCGTAAAACTCTTGCCCGGATAATCCATCTAGCAGGACATGGTGTATCACAATGATGAAGTCATGCCGCTGATAGCCAAGTTCAGTTAAGTAAAAACGGCAGAGAGGGCCTTGCGTAAGGTCAAAAGGGGTGCTGACAAGCCCGGCAATATCACAATTTTTATCAATAATTTCAAGCGTTATTTCTTTCTCAGACTTCACCCAGTGAAGCTGCTCATTATTATCACTTAAAACATGATGAAACAGAGGGTAGTCGCTAACAAATTTTTTTATAGCAATATTTAACCGCTCAACATCCAATGGCCCGATTATAGTCTGGTCTACTATCAGGTTATACTCGGATGATTCCGGGTTGAGAATATTCTCATTCCAGAACATCATGGTATAAGGTGATACTGAAAGCAATTCCATTTCTTCTTCCCTTTTTAAAATGTTGCTCTACTAAGTTCCAAAAATGCAGGAAACAGCCGCCCCTGCCTCTGGTGTAGGCATATAAAAGATCCCATGCAATATATTAACTGGCGTAGTTCAATAACGAGCGTCTACCTTTCACCATCCTGCTAGCGTTGATATAAAACTTTATCCGAATGACAAACGTCAAGAAAAGAGCCAACGATCCCACCCATAGCCTTTATTGACAAAAGAATACTTTGATTTGATCCCCAGACTCCCGTCGCTGATGTTGATTTTCAGTTCGGATTTATCCCTTAAGGCGCGTTGGCTTTATCCAAAGCGCTTTTATCACCATGTTGTGCATATAAGATGCTCATGGGCGATAAAATCAATTCATTATCAAGCTGCTGGAGATTGCTCCAGAAGAGGGCAATCTATTATATGCGGTCAGATATATCCGAAGCGAATGATGAGGATGGCGGTTATCTGGCGTGAAATTGACGGCTTGAGTCGCTTCACACTTCCTGAGCAGGGAAGGATGGGCTTTGATGCCGGAAAGCAGGAAGGCTTTTCGGAGCAGGCGGATTTTTTCTTTGGACTCCGAGGTAACGGATGTTAATTGATAATTCATATTGAACTTCATCCTTGATGTCATGAGGTAGTGGGTTCCAAATCCGGTAGTTACGCGTACCTTACCAAACAGCATTTCATATTAGCGGAAGGGTCAGGTCTCTCTGATTGGTGTTAACCCGCAGATCGTCTTCCTTACAATCCTTAAATCCCAAGGAGAAATATACCGCTATTGAACGGCCTGGTTGAGTTAAAATAATTAATTTTCCTGTCTAACTCGTTTTTCACATTCTTTTTAGCTAACGGGATTTTATCTGTAGTTATTTTTCCCGATGTTTTTTAATAACAAATACAGCTTATATGTGTAACAATAAAAAGTAAATGGCACCTGTTGCTTTATAAAGTAATTTGCATTTATGCTTATGATTTTATTGATTAAAAAATAGAACTAGAGTATTTATTTCCATCAAGAACTTTCTTATAAAAAATTTAAAATACAGCTGATTTTTCAAAACAACTTAACCGAGCTAATTGTTGTTATTGTTTATTAGTTCACTTTTGAGGTATTTTATTGGAGTGTTTTTGGATTTTAATGGTTATTTTTACCAGAAATATAAGAGCGATATGTTGACCGCCCCCAATAGAACACTAACGTTATTTTTCTTTACCTGCACTGCTCCTTTTGATTATAAGGAGCCTGCCGCTAAGAGGGGGGTCGACATTCATATGCTTACTGTCGTATCTCCGTTCGTCCTGTCTACACCGGTAAGTCAATCATCAATGCTCTTACGGGCGATGTCGCCGTCAGGGTGATACGCTGCTCATCGCGCAGAAACGCGCCATCGCCGCAGCTCAGAATGGCCTGCTGCTGCGACGGCGTGGTCGCGGTCAGGGAGCCATGAATGGATTGCAGATAGGCGCGCGATCCGTTGAGCGGCAGACTGTAATCCTCACCCGGCTGCAAAATCACCTGATGTATCCACACCTGCTGGCGCAGTTGCAGGCTGTCGTCACTGCCGTCAGGCGAGGCAATCAGACGGTAGCGCTGGCAGTCTGCTAACTTCAGCCGCTGTACCGGCGCATTCTCCTGCTGCGGGCAGGCGTCCAGCCACAGCTGCATGCGTGTCAGGGCGTGTTCCTGGCTGAGGTTATGTTCTGAATAGCTTACGCCGGGCTGCGTGGCCAGCAGTATGGCTTCGCCAGCCTGCGCCTGCACATAGCGACCTTCGCTATCGCGATACTCTGCCGCCCCCTGCAAAATCAGGTTGAGCACGTCGACCTTAGGGTAAGTTCGCGGTTGCAAAGCGCCGCCCGGTGCAAAGACCTCCTGATTCAGTACGCGTAAGGACGCATAACCCAGCAGCTCAGGATCAAAATAGTGACCGAAGGAGAAGGTATAGCGCGCCTGTAGCCAGCCGTAGTCGGCTTTGCCACACTGTTGAGCGGTTCGACGGTCAATCATCCACTTCTCCTTACATACCGGAATGCCAATTGATTATGATCCTGACATGGTAAGTTTCTGGACGCCGGATTGTTAGCCAGTTAATCTGCTGGCTATATTCAAATTTCCTGACAGAGAATGACTATGGCTAAAGATCGTGCTCTGACGCTGGAAGCGCTGCGCGTCATGGATGCTATCGATCGTCGCGGCAGCTTTGCGGCGGCGGCAGATGAACTCGGCAGGGTGCCCTCCGCGCTCAGTTATACTATGCAGAAGCTGGAGGAGGAGTTGGACGTCGTACTGTTCGACCGCTCCGGTCACCGCACCAAATTTACTAACGTCGGGCGCATGCTGCTGGAACGTGGCCGCGTCTTGCTGGAAGCGGCGGATAAGCTTACCACTGACGCCGAAGCGCTGGCACGCGGTTGGGAAACCCATCTGACTATCGCCACTGAAGCGCTGGTGTCAACCGAACGGCTGTATCCGCTGGTAGAAAAACTGGCCGGTAAGGCGAATACCCAACTCTCGCTGGTGAAAGAGGTGCTGGCCGGCGCGTGGGAGCGGCTTGAGCAGGGGCGTGCCGATATCGTTATCGCCCCGGATTTGCACTTCCGTGCTTCGTCGGAAATCAATACCCGTAAGCTTTTTAGCCAGATAAGCGTCTATGTTGCCAGCCCGGATCACCCCATTCATCAGGAGCCTGAACCGCTTTCTGAAACGACGCGCGTTAAATATCGTGGTATTGCCGTTGCGGATACCGCGCGCGAGCGGCCGGTATTGACGGTGACGCTGCTCGATAAGCAACAGCGCCTGACGGTCAGCACAATCGAAGATAAACACCGCGCTTTACTGGCCGGGCTAGGTGTGGGAACCATGCCCTATACGATGGTGGAGAAAGATGTTGCCGAAGGGCGTCTTCGCGTAGTCAGCCCCGAATACAAGCTTGAAGTGGATATTATTATGGCGTGGCGGCGCGACAGTATGGGAGAGGCTAAGGCCTGGTGCCTGCGAGAGATCCCTAAACTGCTTGCCCAACGCCAGAATTAATCCGCAGCAGGCCATAGACTACGGAGCGATATTTTCAGCGGCGACCTGTTGAGACTGTCCGATGTTCGAGAAGGTTGAAAAGGTCTGATAGTAGTAATGGCCGACAAACGCGATATAGCACAACATCACGGCGGCGAGACAAACGGTAATAGCTTTGGTCATGGCTTTACTCCCCGGAAGGTTATTCGTATTGGCTGTCTACATCGGTAAAGATACGTAAGCGCGCCGGGGAGGAGTTTGTGCCAGATCAATAAAGGGTGTGGATATCCTGGGGCAGGGTAAAAATAGCCCCGGATGCTTAAAGACGCCCGCCTTCAGAAAGGGCGAGAGGAGTGGGCAAACTGCCTGTCGCGTCCGTGAGGTTCATCCCAGCGGCAGGAAGGGCCGAGTGATATGACTCCGCTGGGGTTGATCGTCTTATGGCTGCAATAATAGTGGTGGCGGATGTGGTCGATATTCACCGTTGCGGCCAGATCTGCGGTCTGATAAAGGTCGCGCAGGTAAGCACTCAGGTTCAGGTAGTCGCCAATACGCTGGCGATCGCACTTGAAGTGAGTGACGTACACCGGATCGAACCGCACCAGCGTGGTCCACAGGCGGATATCCGCTTCGCTAAGTCGGTCACCCGCCAGATAGCGTTGCTGGCCCAGCAAGGTTTCCAGCCGGTCAAGAGAGGCGAATAACGCGGTGACCGCCTCATTATAAGCCTCCTGGCTGGTGGCGAAGCCCGATTTGTATACCCCGTTATTCACGCTGTCGTAGAGCCAGGCGTTCAGCTCATCAATTTCCGCACGCAGTCCGACCGGGTAATAATCCCCAGCGCGAGCGCCCACGCCGTCGAAGGCGTTGTTAAACATGCGGATAATATCGGCAGATTCATTACTGACAATGGTGTGCTGCTGTTTATCCCACAGTACCGGAACGGTGACGCGGCCAGTATATTGCGGGTCTGCATGCAGATAAAGTTGGTAAAGATAGTCGTTCTGATACAGGCTGTCGCCGGTGGCACCTGGGAAATCTTCAGCAAAAGTCCAGCCGTTTTCCAGCATTAGCGGATGCACCACCGAAACGCTGACCAGGTTCTCCAGCCCTTTCAGCCGACGCACGATCAACGTGCGGTGCGCCCAAGGGCAGGCAAGGGAAACGTACAAATGATAACGCCCCGGTTCGGCACGGAATCCCGCGTTGCCACTTGGCCCCGCTTCACCATCGGCGGTAATCCAGTGGCGAAAGGCGGATTGCGTACGCTTAAAGCGCCCACCTGTCGATTCAGTGTCATACCAGTTATTGTGCCAGACGCCGTCAATCAGTTGTCCCATCATTCCCCCAAACTCTTTAGCCTATTTTAAACGTCGGATATTTTCGCCGGGCCTGCAATCGGCCTCTGCTGGCCGGACCGTTTTGGCAAAAAGGTAACTTATCGCGGTCCTTCCCCATGCCAGTGCCCGGTGCGAATAGCAAAAAGGCGAGGATATGATGCTCCTCGCCTTTTTACAGTCAGTGTAACGAGCTTACCATTTTTTACCCAGCAGACGGTCGATACTAAACGCGCCAGCACCGGTGATACCGAGGAGCAGGAAGCCACCTGCGATCGACAGGTTCTTCATGAACATTAACGAGTTAACGCCCTGTGCGAAGTCGGTATGAAAGATAAATGCCGTCAGCAGGGTGAATGCCGCGATGAATAGCGCGGTAAAGCGCGTCAGGAAGCCGAACAGAATGGCCAGTCCACCGCCGAACTCCAGTAGAATGGTCAATGGCAGGAAGAAGCCCGGTACGCCCATCGCGACCATATATTGCTGTGTTCCTGCGTAATCACTGATTTTTCCCCAACCTGCGTAGATAAACAGAACGGGCATCAGGATACGCGCCACTAATAAGCCGAAATCTTCTAATTTTTTCATGATAATCCCCAAACAAGAAATGGATGTTTATGCGACTGGCGCAACCGAACCCGGACGCGGCCTGAAGCAGATTAAGCGTGCAGTGCCGTTCGTTGTTGGGAATAATAGTTTGCTTATGAGAACATTGTTAGCGAGATAATCTGTCAATGTTGTTCAATAAAATTGCAGGGGATGCAGCCGCACGGTCAGCACGGCTGCAAGGGGAAGGATTAACGGCGCGGCAGATAATTGCGCACCATGCGCCAGGTGCTCCATGCGCCAAATCCTCGTCTGGCCCAGCGTGTGATAAAGCGGGGATTACGGATCGACCAGATAGCCATCACTCCGCCTCCCAGCGTCAGCCAGCGTTTGGCGCTGAGTAGCGCCGTCCAGCCGTTATCATAGCGTGCCGTACTGTCCAGCCAGGCATTACGCCCGGCGCTCAGATCCAGCCGCTGCTGCTGAATGTGTCGCAACAGTTCTGCTTTACGCGCTTCACGCTTACGGCTCATTAATCGCCCTCCAGCAGCTTGCGGTCTTCCGACAGCTCCTTACGGGTGGCACCTAACAGAGTCGAACGGCGTGATTTTGCCAGCGTCCACAGGCCGAGGATGAGCGCCAGGCTGAAAAGTGCCCCAGTCGTGATGGCAACCGCCATCAGACGGTACTCGACGTCTACAGCCCAGATAATCAGCACCATAAGGCTCATCAGACCAAATGCGGTAAACAGCATGGTCAGGCCCACCATCAGCAGCATCTGAAGCAGGTTAGCTTTTTCCGCCTCCAGCTCTACCACCGCCAGTCTGACACGGGTTTCCACCATGCCTACCAGAGTGGTAATGATGCGCTGCCCGATGTTAATGACCCCTTTGCCGGGGCCGTGGCTTTGCGGTTGATCGGCCATATTAACGACGCGTCAGCAGCACGCCCAGCACCACCCCGATAGCCGTACCGACACCGACGCTGGTCCAGGGATTATCACGCACGTAAACGTCAGCACGACCGGCCGCTTCACGGGTGGTCTGCGCGATGCGTTCACCGGAATCACCCAAGCGAGAACGGGTATCATTCAGTGCGCTCTGCGCCTTGCTGCGCAGCTTGTCCAGCTCGGATTTGGATTTCTCACCGGAAGAGCTCAGCACTTCTTCCAGGGTATCTGCAAGGCTTTTCAGCTCAGCGCGCAGGTTTTCTGACGTGATATCTTTAGACATTGAAAAACTCCTCAAATTTTATTTTAGTGATGTCGGGCAGAGACCTTAATATGGCGCAGCCTGCACTTCCTTCAGTTCGTTTCGGGCTTCTTCAAGTTTCTTTTCGCGCTTCTTGATTTTATTACCGTTGCCGCCTTTTGCCTTTTCCTGCTGCAACTCACGTTCCCGTTCGGATACTTTTTGCTCATGCTGCCTGATTTTTTCCTGATGCGTTTTAATCAGGTTAGCATCGTTACAGTTAGCCCGGATCTCGCTCAATGCCTGCTGTAGACCGCTGACCCGGTGCTTATTGTCATGTTTTTGGGCTATCTCAATCTCATTTTGTACATTCTGCTCTTTCTGCTGGCAAAGCGTGCCAGCGTGCGCAAATGTTCCCAGAGAAAGCAGGCTGGCGCCGAAAATAACCTGTAGTAGTTTCATTGAAATCTTGACCTTCCTTTGCGTGATATCGGTGGGTGATGATATCGGGTCCCTCTAAACAGGGTATCGCTTTTCATGCCCATAAAGCATAGACAGAAAATAGCGAAAGCTCAAAAACAGGGAGTCATTTTTAGTCGCACCCATGTGAATAGGTGGGTCGTGAGGGTTAGCCGATAGACTGTGGTTTAAAGCTGATGCGGTTTATCCAGCCGGTAGCACTCTGATTATGATGATGTGCGATATCAAAATCCTGTGCAAGCAGCTCGCGCAATACCCTTTCCGCCGCGTAACTCTGTTCCTGTGAGTCAAAACGTATCACCAGTGAGTTTTGCTCCGGCGTAATGCTCTTGATGTGAATACCCTGTGCGCTTAATGTCTGGTAAACATAAAAGCCGTCTGGTAAAGACGCTCCCTGACGCGATGCGCGGATTTGCAATGCGCTGTCGTGACGAAACAGGGCAGGCATCATCACCAGCGCCAGTAAGGCGACGACAGGCAGAGCCAGCCATAGAGACAAACGCCGCTGGGGAGCATGCCTTTTAATAAAAGCAGCGATCATGAGTTTCCTTTCTCATTGTCGGTCTGCCTTTTACGCCACAATACGTACAGTGAGCCAAACAGTCCGAGTACCAGAAGCACCAGCGGTAACAGCATCAGGCAGAACATAAGCTGGTCTTCATATTGACGAAAAATGGGCGTCTTGCCGAGCGCGAAGCCGAGGACGGTCAGGATCAGTACCCAGAGAAATGCGCTCGCCCAATTGAAAAACTGAAAACGCGCATTGCTCAGGCCGGAAAGCCCGGCGATAGTCGGCAGTAGGGTGCGAACAAAGGCGATAAAACGGCCCACCAGCAGCGCAGAAAGGCCGTGGCGGTGAAACATCTGATGAGCCCGCTGATGATAATGTTCCGGCAGGTGTGACAGCCATTTTTGCACCGTGACCGTATTCCCCAGCCATCGCCCCTGAATATAACTGACCCAACAGCCAAGACTGGCGGCTGTCGTCAGGATAAATAACGTCAGGGTAAAGTTCATCGTGCCTTTTGCAATCAGCACGCCGACCAGAATGAGCAGGCTGTCGCCCGGCAGAAAAGCGGCGGGCAGCAAACCATTTTCCAGGAACAAAATCATAAATAAAACGAAATAGATCGCCCACACCAGGGAAGGATCTGCAAGGGCGGCATAATCTTGTTGCCACAGGGCGTGCACGAGAGATTTAAAAATATCCATTAGTCGTCCTGAACATCATCATTGACCCGTTTAATGACAATTTACGTGCGTAATTGATCGTCTTTCCGGTGCAGTTTGCAAGTTTTAGGGCGGATAAAGGTCAGGTGCGTCGGCACCACCCGTTTCTTCCACGGCAAATGGGTAAAAAATAGCGAACTCACTGTAACAAAATAATGCGCAGCCAGACAGTAGGAAACACCTTAGCAACGATGTTTTACCGTTGAAAAAGACTGTCTGAAAGGAGCTTTACACAGGCTGACACTAAGAGCCGCATTTTGACCGGTCTGAAATATCACATCCCGTAAAGATAGCCGATTTTAGCCATTTTTTTTAAAATTGATGATGAAGCTCGTATTTTAGCGAAAATATCCGCCTTCACCTTCGATTTTTTTGTCATGGGTCATGGTCGTCAAACCTGTTAGCGGGGTCCTTAAGGTCCTCATTGTGTCGTAGCGAGGCGGCACCCGTTTTTCTGCTTGCAGAGAGTTCGGCAAGGCTACCCGCGTTTTGGTGAAGCGCCTCCCGCTAGCCGGGAGGCGCTTTTACCCTGAAGGGCATCCAGCGCGGGAAAGAGTGAACAATCAGGCGTTCTGTTCCAGCCTGCGGTCTTCCGCCATACAGGCCGCGGCGGTAAACAAAATATCCGCCGAAGAGTTAAGCGCGGTTTCGGCCGAATCCTGCAATACGCCAATAATAAAGCCGACTGCCACCACCTGCATCGCTATTTCATTCGGGATCCCGAACATGTTGCAGGCTACCGGGATCAGCAGGAGTGAGCCGCCCGCTACGCCGGATGCCCCGCAGGCACAGACGGACGCCACCAGACTCAGCAGGATGGCACTCCCTACGTCAATCTGTATCCCCAGGGTATGGACCGCCGCCAGCGTCAGCACGGTAATAGTAATCGATGCACCGGCCATACTGATATTGGCCCCGATAGGTATGGACACCGTGTAGGTATCTTCATCCAGCCCCAACTTTTTCGCCAGCGCCATATTCACCGGGATATTTGCTGCGGAGCTGCGGGTAAAGAAGGCCGTGACCCCGCTTTCACGCAGGCAGGTAAACACCAGCGGATAGGGGTTACGACGGATCTGCCACCATACCAGCAGCGGGTTAAATACTAGCGCCATCAGTAGCATACAGCCAAGCAGCAGGCCGAGCAGGCTGGCATATTGCCCTAACGCGTCAAAGCCGGTTGACGCAAGAATGGAGGCCACCAGGCCAAAAATACCGACCGGTGCAAAGCGGATGACGATACGCACCAGGCGCGTGACCGCATCAGAGGCATCATTAAGGAAGGTTCGCGTACCTTCACTGCTGTGGCGAAAAGCGAAGCCCAGACCAATAGCCCAAACCAGAATACCGATATAATTGGCTTTCATTACCGCTTCAATCGGATTCGTCACCATGCTCATCAGCAGGCCGTGCAGCACTTCGAGGATGCCGGATGGGGGCACGATCTGGCTGCTGGCGTTTTGCAACGTCAGGTTCTGCGGCAGCAAATGGCTGGCCACCACCGCCACCACGGCGGCAAAAAAGGTGCTCAACAGATAGAGCATCACAATGGGGCGAATATTGGTTTTCTGCCCCTGCTGATGATTGGCAATCGATGAGATAACCAGCACCAATACCAACAGTGGCGCAACCGCTTTCAGCGCGTTGACGAACAGTTCACCCAGCAGGCCCACCGCCAGCGCATGACTCTTTGACAGCCAGGCGAGAGCGATCCCGGCTACCAGCCCAACCATAATTTGTGTTACAAGACTGCCCTGCATCAGGCGCTGCACCAGCCCGCTTTTTTCTTCACTCATAATTTCAAATCACTATTGTTATCGATGTTCAGCCGTCTGTAGAGATCGGCGGCATGAGATGTTTGCGCAGGGAAGTATAAGGAAATGCTTTGACAGGGAAAGGGAAACTTGCGTGATTTTATCTGATGCGGCAAAAGGATCGACAGAAAAAGCCCATTGAAAGTCATGGTATGGATCGCTGGGGACATAGGGGGGCGGGATCGTACTTCGCCCGCCCCTAACGTTGCGTTGAACCCGCGGTGATTATCGCGCCGTATCGTTTTGGGTGGCCTTACGATCGTGGCGGTAGTTTACCCAGGCATTGATCAGCAGCGTCAATGCCAGAATACCGCCGACGATGCCGAGCGATACCGCGATGGGAATATGGTAAAAATCGACAATCAGCATTTTTACGCCGATAAACACCAGGATCACCGACAGGCCATATTTCAGCATTGAGAAGCGCTCGGCCACGTTTGCCAGCAGGAAGTACATGGCACGCAGGCCAAGAATAGCGAACAGGTTAGAGGTCAGCACGATAAACGGGTCGGTCGTCACGGCAAAGATCGCCGGAATACTGTCCACCGCGAAGATCACATCGCTCAGTTCAACCATAATCAGTACCAGCAGCAGCGGGGTGGCATACAGCAGGCCGTTTTGCCGCACGAAGAAATGCTCGCCTTCGATTTTATCGGTCATACGCATCTTGCCGCGTAGCCAGCGCACCAGCGGTTTATCGCCGATGGCGCTATCATCCTCTTTCGACAGCGCCATTTTGATCCCGGTAAACAGCAGGAATGCGCCGAACAGATACAGCAGCCAGCTGAACTGGGTAACCAGCCAGCTTCCGGCAAAGATCATAATGGTACGCAGCACAATCGCACCCAGTACGCCGTAGATCAATACCCGGCGCTGCAAGGCGGCCGGGACGGCAAAGTAACCAAACAGCATTAGCCAGACGAATACGTTATCGACCGCCAACGCTTTTTCGATCAGGTAACCGGTGAGGAAAGCCAGCGCCTGGGTATCGGCCACCTCGCGCCCGACGGTGTCGGTGAGATACCACCAGAAGGCAGCGTTGAATAACAAAGAGAGCGTCACCCATACCAGTGACCAGGCCGCAGCCTGCTTCATGCTCATCGTGTGTGCGCCGCGCCGACCCTGTAACAGCAGGTCAATCGCCAGCATGATAACGACAACGACAGCGAAGCTGCCCCACAGTAACGGTGTACCGACAGTATTCATAAAATATCCCGCGCAAAATAAAAAAGTGGCTAACGTCGGAAGACGGCAGCCACCTTATTATCGCTGCTATAAGCAAACCCCGCCTCCCGGCAAGGTCTCACTTACAACCTGTTATCGGTTGCCCAGTAACCGGACATCATGTGGATGTCGTATTGACGATTAACTGACGAAGAAGTTACTCCCCTTTGCTAAGACCAAAGATAGGGTGCTACAGGGTGAAGGTCAATATTCTTAAGTAATATTTGGACATATTTTCATATTGTGTCCGGTGGGCGTGGGAACTGACCCGCGTTTCGCGTGATGGAGAAGAGGCTTATCGCAGGCATAGCCAGTCGCCGCGGGCACAGGCGTGTGATTTGATTTTTCCGCTGTCCTCTCGCACGATAGGGTAAACCATTCCGAGAGAATCTAATGAACTCACGCAGCAGACACGCATTGAACTGGACCCGTATTTTAGTGGCTATCCCGGTTGGGCTGGTCGCCTCGCTGGTGACGCTAGCCTTCCGGGAGGCGATAGTCTGGATTGACGGTCTGCTATTCAATGGACAGACCGACATCACCCAGGCGATGCGGATTTATCCCTGGTACTGCTGGCCGCTGATTGTCGGTTGCGGCGGCCTGATTGCGGGCTACTTCCTGCGCTACGCCACCGCAATTGAGCAAAAGCAGGCGTCGCGCAGCGATTATCTCGAAGTGATTAACGCCCGGCTGGATGCGGTGCCAACCCGCACGTCGCTGTTTCGCGGGCTATCTTCCCTTGCCAGTATCAGCAGCGGAGCATCAATCGGTCGGGAAGGGCCGATGGTGCAGCTATCGGCGCTAAGCGGCAGTCTGATGGGGCGCTGGCTGTTTAAAAACCTGGCGTTGAAAAACAGTGACGTGGTGGCGATGGCCGCCGCCGCCGGTCTCTCTTCGGTTTATCATGCGCCGCTGGCATCCGCGATATTCGTCGCGGAGATTGCCTTTGGTATTTCCGCCATGCAGCGACTGATCCCGCTGATTATCTCTTCCGGCACGGCGGTGCTGACCATGTGGTCGCTTGGGTATCATTCGGCTATCTACCCGTTTTCGCACGGTCAGTTTGAACTGGCACCGGAGAGCATTACGCTGACTATCGCGATTGGTCTACTGGCGGGTCTGCTTGGCTGGGTAATGATCGCGATGATAAATCACAGTAAGCGCCTGTTTGCTCCTTTGCGCAGCCTGCCGTTGCGCCTGGGCCTTGGTGGCCTGCTGGTGGGAGGGCTGGCTATCGGCAGCAGCCAGATACTGGGTAATGGCTATGAGGTAATTGTGCGTATCATGGCGGGCGATTTCCTGCTGCCGATGCTGCTGGCGTTGCTGTTGCTGAAAATGCTGGCAACGGCCATTTCCGTGGGCTCCAGCGCCGTGGGCGGATTGTTTACACCGGCGTTATTAATCGGCGCACTGATGGGCAGCATGATGGCACTGCTGGCCGTAAAAGCCGGATTTCCGCCGGGTAACGTTGCCGTATTTGCGGCGATAGGCATGGGCGCGCTGCTGGCCTCTGTCAGTCAGGCTCCGCTGATGGCCATGCTGATGGTGCTGGAGATGACGTTGAATAGCAGCCTGCTGTTTCCAGCGATGATCGCCAGCGTACTGGCCTCAATGGTGGCCTATCGTCTGCACTCCAACAGCACTTATGCGGTGGTTGGCGAGCATTTCAGCCGTTCGGACGCCAAGTTCGATTTTGATAACGGCGTCATATCCCAGTTTATTGTTGCCGGCGCGTCGCTGACGCCCCAGGACTCGGTAGGCAAAGCGCTGGCGGTCAGTTCGCTCAAGCGCGAGCGCTTTGTTTACGTGACGGACGACCGCGGACAGTTTCTCGGTGCCGTTTCAATTCACGATATTTCACACAAGATACTGGATAAAGAGATCACCCTGACCTCTCCGATCGGTTGCGTCATAGATAGCGATTTCCCCACCGTTTACGCCCATCAGACAATCAGAGAAGGATGGGAGGCGTTCGCCCAGGTGACGCTGGAACGCCTGCCGGTGCTGAATAATGCCGAAGAAAAAAAATATCTCGGCGCGCTGACCAAAACCAGTTTGATCCAGCAGGCGCAGGACTTTATCTGATGGTGTATTGATTATCCCACACATCCCTCCGGCGGCTGTACCACCAGCTTTTGGGATATGTGGAAGTGATATCGTAGGCCGCCGCTACGCCGCTTCAGAGACTCTTTTTCGTCATATTGGCCCGCTTAGCATTGATGCTATTACCCTTTTCATCGCCGGGCTTTACCGCGAAAAAATCGGGTTTCTTCTACCCACTCAAACTCAAGCCCCGCATATTCTTTTTGCCAAAACAGACGTATTTATCCATTACTGAATTATTATCATTCGTATTATAAGAAAATAAATGACGCTCGATCTTAGTTTTTTTCATAAAAAATTTAATCAAATGACGTTCTGATACGATTTGGAATGTAGATTGTCGTCGTCAGAATTATTTATCGACGTTGTTATTTTATTCTGTGAAAACAGTAGGCTGCGGCTGCATAGAATATCTCATTAGTCATATTAAAAAATAATTAGTTAAGTAGTAGTTCAGTCTGTAATTAAGCAGGGTTTATTATCAGTATTGACGGTGATTTTAAATTGGTGATAGTATTATTTGAGTCGAATTTATCAATATATATTCTAAATAATAAAGAAAGCTCTAATTCTTTCGTGCAATATTCTTGTTTATTGAAATTATTCTTCATAAGGAGGTGAAAAGTTTATTTTTTATTCAGAGTGGTTTGATTTTTCTTTTATCTCTTGTTCGGGTCTGAAGGTTGGCGTATGCACTAATCGCTTCTTGTGAAAATTAAAAAATCCAGAGTTAACGCTGATTTCACCTTGGGAAGGGTAATCCCTTTCAAGGGCAAATATGATTTTTTTATTTTATGATTTAGGTCATGTCCGTGGCCTGTGCAATATGATAAGGGATTTCTTTCTCTCACTCTTAAAGGTAACCAGTAAGAGAGGTCAGGGTGTTTGGTGGGATTACCATTTTCATCCCGGCCATCTATCGAAAATAAGTTTACCTCTGGGGATTTACTGATAAGGTAAAATATAGAAAGGGAATGCTATGACTGATAATTTTGAACGACTTATGTCTCGCTATACCGGCGATGGTGTTTATTTAAATATTGATGGCGTCAGGTATATTGATGCGGCTTCAGGCACATTCAACCTGCAGCTTGGTTATACCAACGACAGGATAGCCAGCAAGCTCAAAGCACAAATCGATCGCTGTGCTCATTTAAGCTCTGCCCATACGGGCGCAATGTCACAGTGCATACTCGAGAAACTCATAAAGCATACGCCAGAGAATATTGACCGTATCTGGATGCGTGATGTGACCGGCTCTGGAGCCGTTGAATGTGCAATCCGTATGGCGCAGAAGTACACTAAACGCTCAGGAGTCATGTCGCTTTTTCTGGCTCATCACGGGCAGTCTTTGGCGACAGCCCAGATTTCTGGTAATGCGTTTCGTCTTAAAAACTTTCACGTCAACATTGAGGGATCGTTGAAAATCCCCGTTCCGGCCAGCGTTATGTCCGATCCTGAAGATTCACCTCCGCAAGAAAATTATTATGATATAGAAGATATTTATCAATGTGGATCAAATGAAAATATTGCCTGCCTGATTGTTGAACCGATACTGGGTAACGGCGGGAATATTGTTCTTCCTGATGTGTTTTATCGTAATTTACGCGATTTCTGTAGTAAAAAAGGTATCGTGCTTATTGCTGACGAAGTGCAGACCGGCTTTGGAAGAACCGGTACCTTCTTTGCGTCCAGTGGTTATGCCAAAACACTGAAGCCCGATATTATCGTCTTTGCCAAGGGCGCTGGCGGAATAGGCATTCCGACCGGAGGGGTACTGATGAGCAAGGAATTGGATGTGCTTGAGCCGTTCGAACATTCAAGTACCTCTGGAGCGAATCCACTGTCACTGATAGCCATTAATGAAACGATCAAGATCATCGAAGAAGAAGGCATTCTTGATAATGTCGTTAATTGCGAGGCGTTTTTACGTGATGGATTGTTATCTCTGCAAAAGAAATATCCAGACATTAGCGGCGTTCGCGGCGTAGGTTATATGTATGGCTTCGATACTCCCAACATGGAATATGCAGCGGAAGCCATTCATATTGCAGAAAAACATGGGTTGATTATTCGTGGCGCTCGTTACGGAAAAAGTAGAGCGCTAAAAGTTCGCCCTCCTCTGATTTGCACCAAGGTCCATTTGCAAGAAATTCTCACTAAGCTGGATGCTACATTCAACGAAATGCAGCAATCACCTTTCTCCCAATCGGAGGTCGCATAATGCAGGCACTCAAATATATCGAACCCTGGAAGGTGGAGATTGCCGAAATCCCTGAACTGACGTGTTGTGCGCCTGACGACGTGATTATACAGATCGCCGTATGTGGAATTTGTGGAACAGACGTCGGCATTATTAGCGGTCACTATCCCGTGGCGCTGCCGGGAACGACACTCGGACATGAAACCAGCGGGGTGGTGGCCAGCGTGGGCGAAAGCGTCACCCGGTTTAAACCGGGTGACAGGGTGGTGGTGAATCCGACCTACTCTTGTCAGCAATGTCGCATGTGCCAGACGGGTAACCCCAACCATTGTGAAATGAAAATGGGCACTGAAGCCGGAGTTTCTTATGACGGGGCCTTCGCCGGTCAGTATCGCGCTAAGGAAGCCTTTTTACGCCGGCTGGATGATCATGTCAGCATGCAGGCGGCAACGCTGACCGAACCGCTAAGCTGCACGATTACCGGCGTGGATAAGCTGGCCATCACCCACACCAATATTCGGGCGGCCGTCACCGGTGCCGGGCCAATGGGGATGCTCTATTTGTGGGTCCTGCACCAGCGCGGCGTTGAGGCATTTATGGTGGAAAAGAACCCACATCGCTATCAGTTCGCCCGCGACAATCTGCCGCCTGCGGCACGCATCTATGACGATTTCGAGCAGGCTCTCGAACAGGAATACGGCTCTCGCGACGGCCAAATTGATCTTGTGGTGGACACCACGGGCCAGCTGACCGAACTGATTTTTGCGCACCTTGCTCCCGGCGGCAAACTGCTGAACGTGGCGTTAAAGGATAAGCACGCCACCCTGGACGTATTGAAGATTGCCGATAAAAGCCTGTCAGTGATCGGTTCGATCGACTCTCTCAACAATAGTTTTGAACGTGCCTATGCCATGATCCGTGACGGGCTGATCCCGGCCGATCGTCTGATAAGCCATGAAATCGACTTTGCCGATTACCAGGACGCATTCCGCCTGGTTGGCTGCGACATGGCTAACAGGACGATGGCACCGCTGGAGGCAGCAAACTGTAAAGTGTTGATACGCCTCGGTAACATGGATTAATGGAGTTAACATGACCGATCTGACCGTAATTTTTGATATCGACGGTGTGATTGTCGATAGCGAAAAGCTGCACTTTGACGTGCTGCAAACGCTGATCCCTGAACAGGTGCAGCACTATACGCCGCAGCAGCTTATAGGGCTCAGCCTTGAGGAAACGCTCAGCTTTATCGGCATAGCCGCCTCCTCCCAGCCTGATATTATTTCTCGGGTGGTCGATACCTATAAAGCGCTGCTCACCCCTGACGTATTACGCCCTGGTGTGAGCGATCTTATTGATAAGCTGCAACGGCAGGGCGTTGCTTTTGGCTTTGTTTCAACGGCACCACGACATATATGTCTGGCTAACCTTGCGCTTGTTAAGCTGGACAGGCCAGCACAGCTAATAGGAGGAGATGATATTGCGCGCACCAAGCCATTCCCCGATCCTTATAGGGAGATGCTGATCAGGCTCAATGCCGACGCGAAGACGACGGTGGTGGTTGAAGACACTGACCTGGGGATATCTGCTGCTTATCAGGCGGGTATTGCGAAGATTTACGCATGGCCCCATGCGCTCTCTGACCAGCAGCAATATTTGCATGCTACGGCGGTGATTGACACGCTGGACGACATTGCTGAACTCGCACAACTAAACTGATTAACCCGACCGCATTCCCCCGCTTAACCGTGGGGGATATAAGGAAATGTTTGTGACTGAAAAAAATGCCGTTTCCCCTATCAATAAACCCATTGCCGCCACGCGCAAAGCGTTTTTCATAGCCGGTTTCAGCCTTGCCAGCTGGGCTCCGCTGATCCCGCTGACGAAAGAGCGCCTGCAGGTGGATAACGGCATGATGGGCATTATCATGCTCGCTTTTGGCCTCGGATCGCTATTAATGATGCCCTTATCCGGCATGCTGGCCGCCCGCTTCGGCTGCCGCCGCATTTTTACGCTGGCGCTGCTGCTAGTGTTAGCGACGCTGCCAGCGTTAGTGACACTGGATACGGTGGTTCCGCTGGCGCTGGCGCTCTTTATCTTTGGTGCAGGTATCGGTGCTATGGATGTGGTGGTCAGTATCCATGCCGTGATCGTCGAAAAGTATGCCCAAAAACCGATCATGTCCGGATTTCATGCCCTTTTCAGCCTGGGCGGCATAGCCGGTGCGGCTGCCGTCAGCCTGCTGCTGTCCTGGGGGGTTCCACCGTTCAAAGTGGTCATGATGGTCATCGCGCTATTGGGATCGATCATGCTGCTGGCCTGGTCCGGCCTGATGGATGAAAAGCAGCGCCGCGACACGCCTTTTTTTGTCTTGCCAAAGGGAAGCGTGCTGTTGCTGGGGCTGCTGTGCTGCGTAGCCTATGTGATGGAGGGGTCGATGCTGGACTGGAGCGGGATCCTTCTCATCAGCCAGCATAACGTTGATGTGCGTCAGGCCGGGCTGGGCTATACGCTTTTTGCCATTACCATGACGGTGGGGCGGCTGCTGGGTGACCGGGTGATTAAAACATTTGGCGCTAAAAGGATCTTTATCGGCAGTGCGCTGCTGGCCACATCAGGATTTATCGTGCTGATCGTGAGCAACGCGTTGTTTATCACCGCCCTGGCATTTCTGCTGATTGGCCTGGGCGTGGCCAATATCGCGCCGATGCTGTTCACCGCATCAGGACAGCAAAAAGATATGCCCGACGCGTTAGCGGTTGCCGCGGTTTCTTCTCTCGGCTATTCAGGGATATTAATGGGCCCTGCCGTTATTGGGTTTGTTGCTCATCTGTCCTCACTGATTGGCGCATTTATTTTTGTGACTCTTCTCTCAATTATTCTGCTGATGGTTTCACGCCGGGTCAGACTCACGTCGTAGTGATGAGAAGTGCAACGGTAGCCTGCATCAGGCGGGCTGCCGACCAATAAGTGATTAGCCTGCATGCCCCTCCAGCGCCTGGGCCGTCAGCCACAGGCGGGTATCAAACTCCAGCTGGTGATATTGCGGTTCCATATGACAGCACAGCTGGTAGAACGCCTTGTTGTGATCCTTCTCCTTAATATGCGCCAGCTCATGGACCACGATCATGCGCAGAAATGCCTCCGGGGCCTGCCTGAAGATCGTGGCAACGCGGATCTCTGCTTTGGCTTTTAGCTTGCCCCCCTGCACGCGTGATATCGCGGTATGCAGACCCAGGGCGTGCTTCATCACCTTAATCTTGCTGTCGTAGATGACTTTATTCAGCGGTGGCGCATTGCGCAGCGCCTGATTTTTTATGTCCAGCGCGTAGTCGTACAGCGCTTTGTCGCTGGTAATACCGTGCGCGCTGGGGTAACGCTGGTGGATCACCTCCGCCAGCCGCTGCTGCTCAATCAGCGTGCGCACCTGTGACAGTAGCGATTCGGGATAACCTTGCAGGTAAATAAGCGACGACATGCTGACTCCGGTGAAGAAAAACGTTTACTGTACGCCCGTTTTAGGGGATAAAACGCGGGAATTTTACCACTAAGGTGATCCCATGAGCCAACTTGAACTGAGCAACCGTATGCTGACGCTGCATCGCTTTCCCCAAATGCGCGAAGAAAGCCCGTTGCAGGCGTGGGATGCGGCCGATGAATACCTGCTTAACCACCTGGACAATCTTCCGGTCAACGGCCCAACGCTGATTTTTAATGACACGTTCGGCGCGCTGGCCTGCGCGCTGGCGGGAGAGGGCGTCTGGAGCATCAGCGACTCCTGGCTGAATCAGCAGGCAACCCGGCAGAACCTGGCGCTCAATCAGCTTGACGAGGGCGACGTGCGGCTGCTTGACAGCCTGGCTCCGCTGCCTGGAGCGCCGGCGCGGGTGTTGATAAAAGTGCCAAAAACCCTCGCGCTGCTTGAAAAGCAGCTGCGCGCGCTGCGTGCCGTCGTCACGCCTGAAACGCAGATCGTTGCCGCCGGTAAGGCGAAAGAGATCCATACCTCGACCCTACAGCTGTTTGAAAAAATACTCGGCCCGACCACCACATCGCTGGCGTGGAAAAAGGCGCGTCTGATTTACGCCACCTTTACCCAGCCCGAGCTGGCGGAAAGTGAAGTGATCAGCCGCTGGCCGCTGGACGGTACCCCCTGGCAGATCCACAATCACGCTAACGTGTTTGCCCGCGGTGGGTTGGATATCGGCGCACGCTTCTTTATGCAGCATCTGCCGGATGATATTGACGGTGAAATCGTCGATCTCGGCTGCGGGAACGGCGTGATTGGACTGATGGCCCTGCGGCAGAATCCGCTGGCGCAGGTTCATTTCCTTGATGAGTCTTATATGGCGGTCGCATCCAGCCGCATGAACGTGGAGCTGAATTGCCCGGACGACCTGGCACGCTGCGAGTTTCGGGTGAACAATGCGCTGGCCGGTTATCCATCGGATCGTCTGCACGCCGTGCTGTGTAACCCCCCGTTCCATCAGCAGAATGCCGTCACCGATCATATTGCCTGGCAGATGTTCCGCGATGCCCGCCGTTGCTTACAGTATGGTGGCGAGCTGCGTATCGTCGGCAATCGCCATCTCGACTACTACCATAAAATGAAGAAGCTGTTCGGCAACTGTACCACCGTAGCGACGCACCAGAAATTTGTGATACTGCGTTCGGTGAAAATGCCCTGATCGGCCTGCAGGGGAGCTGACGCGCTTTCTCATCCACGTTCTTCGCTGCCGATCGCCGTGATGGACGTGGCCGTGACGACGATAGCTCGCCTGTTCTTCTGCCATACGGTAAATGCAGAAATGCGCCTGCTCGATTTGCGCCAGCGGTACGATCGCCTGCTGGCCCGGCTCATAGCAGCAGGGGCCAATCTACAAGTCAGATCGCCAACCCCAGCCGGGTGCCCTGTGCAATCGCCCGCCGTGCATCCAGTTCGGCGGCGAAGTCTGCCCCGCCGATGATATGAAGCGGAAGCCCATAAGCCCGCAGATCCTTCTCCAGCTCCCGCTGCGCATCCTGCCCGGCGCAGATCACCACGTTATCCACCGCCAGCCGCCGTGCTTCACCGTTGTACACAATATGCAGGCCATCATCGTCAATACGTTGGTACTGTACGCCACCCCACATCTGCACGCCGTGCATTTGCAGGCTGGCGCGGTGGATCCAGCCGGTGGTTTTTGCCAGTCCGGCACCGGGTTTGCCCGCTTTGCGCTGTAACAGCCAGATCTGCCGGCTGCGCTGCGGCGGCTGCGCGGGCAGCAGCCCCCCCGGCTGCTTCAGCGTGCGATCGATGCCCCATTCCTGACAAAAGCGGCTAATATCCAGGCTGGGCGACGCGCCGCTGACGGCCAGATATTCCGCCGTATCAAAGCCAATGCCGCCTGCGCCGATAATCGCCACGCGCTTTCCCACCGGCTTTTTATCGCGGATAACATCCAGATAACTGAGCACCGAGGGATGATCGATGCCGGGAATGATCGGCATGCGTGGCACGATCCCGGTCGCCAACACCACCTCATCAAATGCGATCACATCCCGTGCGTTAACCCGCTGGTTAAGCCGCTGGGTAACGTGGAGCAGCTCCAGCTGACGGCGGAAGTAGCGCAGCGTTTCGCTAAACTCCTCCTTGCCGGGAATTTGCCGGGCGATGTTGAACTGGCCGCCAATTTCTCCCTGGGCATCAAACAGCGTGACCGCATGCCCGCGTGCGGCGGCGTTAACGGCAAACGCCAGCCCGGCAGGCCCGGCGCCGATCACCGCCAGCGTTTTTAACTGACGGGCAGGGCGGCTGACAAGTTCGGTTTCGTGGCAGGCGCGGGGATTGACCAGGCATGAGGTCAGTTCACCGACGAAGACGCGATCGAGACAGGCCTGGTTACAGCCGATACAGGTATTAATCTCATCGCTGCGCCCCTGGCTGGCCTTCATCACGAATTCGGCATCGGCGAGGAACGGACGCGCCATCGACACCATATCGGCGCAGCCCTCATCCAGCAGCGCCTGGGCAACGTCAGGATGGTTAATACGGTTAGTGGTAATCAGCGGAATGTTGACATGCCGTTTCAGCATTTGCGTCACCCAGGCAAAAGCGGCACGCGGCACCGAGGTGGCAATCGTCGGGATACGCGCCTCATGCCAGCCGATACCGGTATTTAGCAGGGTGGCACCCTGTTGCTCCAGCGCTTTGGCCAGACGGATCGTCTGCTCCAGCGTGCCGCCCTGTTCAACCAGGTCGAGCATCGACAGGCGGAAGATAATGATAAAGGCGGGTCCGGTCGCCGCGCGCACCGCCTTAAGGATCTCCAGCGCAAAACGCTGGCGACGGCCTTCATCGCCCCCCCACTCGTCGCAACGGTGATTGGTGTGCGCCGCGAGAAACTGATTAATCAGATAGCCTTCAGAACCCATAATTTCCACGCCGTCATAGCCCGCCAGCTGGGCCAACGCCGCGCAGCGGGCATAATCAGCAATCAGGCGCAAAATATCCGTATGGCTCATCTCTCGCGGGCAGAAAGGGTTAATGGGGGCCCGTATCGCGGACGGGGCCACCAGCGTGGGCTGGTAGCTATAGCGCCCGGCGTGCAGGATCTGTAGCGCAATTTTCCCCCCGGCCTGATGCACCGCATCGGTCACCAGGCGGTGCTGCGGCAGCTGTGAAGCGGCATTCAGCACCGATGCCCCCGCGCTAACTACACCTTCCGCCGCAGGTGCGATCCCGCCGGTGACGATCAGCGCCACCCCGGCGCGGGCGCGCTCCGCATAGAATGCCGCCAGCCGCTGCGGACCGTCCGGGTGTTCTTCCAGACCGGTATGCATCGAACCCATCAGAAAACGGTTTTTAAGCTGGGTAAAACCCAGATCCAGCGGGGCAAAAAGTGATGCGCTCATGGTCGGTTATCCCGAAGTGGTCGGATGAGTTCTACTGTAGCGGGCAAATGAGCCGGGTGAAAGATGAGTTAAACGCTTTGTGATGAAGGCCACTGATTGATGCGAAAGCGCAACCTGCCTCACGCCATTCATCATTTTAACCGCAGCGATCTGACCCACGCTTATTTGGGTGAAACATCGCTTTACCAAAGGCGGTAAAACGTTATCTGGCCGGGGTCTACACTGATTAGCATCATTTGGCTTCGCACTATCAGCGGTAGCAGCCTGCGGATATGACCGTCAGCAGGTTTGGCGAGCGATGTGCTGTTGACGAAGCGGAAGCTGCCCGAGTGCCATTCACCGACTTTAAAAAGGATAACCATGAACTCTCTTTTCTCGCTCGAAAATAAACGGGTACTGATTACCGGCTCTGGCCGTGGCATTGGGTTTCTGATAGCCAAAGGGCTGGCCGAGTCCGGGGCAGAAGTGATCGTGAATGCGACCACTCCGCAGGGAGCGGATGAGGCGGCGGCGGCGTTGCAGCAGCAGGGATTCAGGGCGCATGCCGTGGCGTTTAACGTTACTCAATCCCACGAGGTCAATGCTGCCGTGGAGAAGATAGAGCTTGAAATCGGCCCGATTGACGTGCTGGTCAATAACGCCGGTATCCAGCGCCGCCGCCCGTTCCTGGAATTTCCGGAGCAGGACTGGAACGAGGTGATCGCTGTTAATCAGACGGGGGTATTTCTGGTGTCGCAGGCGGTGGCGCGGCGGATGGTGACGCGCGGTCGGGGAAAAATTATCAATATTGGCTCAATGCAGAGTGAGCTGGGGCGCGAGACTATCACCCCCTATGCGGCATCTAAAGGTGCGGTAACGATGTTGACGCGCGGGATGTGCGTTGAGCTGGCGCGCCATAATATTCAGGTCAACGGTATTGCTCCGGGCTATTTCAAAACCGAGATGACCCAGGCGCTGGCCGACGATGAGGCCTTTACCGCCTGGCTATGCCAGCGCACGCCGGCGGCGCGCTGGGGCGATCCGCAGGAGTTGATCGGGGCGGCCGTGTTCCTCGCCTCTAAAGCCTCTGATTTTGTTAATGGCCACCTGCTTTTTGTCGACGGTGGAATGCGCGTCGCCGTCTAGCCTGGCGGCTATAATGGTGGTTGCAGGGGAGTCATGGCCCCTGCAAGGTAAAGTTCTGCCGTTGCCGTCTTAATGGATGCTATTTAGTCATGTTATGCGTGACGCTTTTCGACTCGGCGCAGGGCTAAGAAAATTGATTTTGATAACGTCAAGTATCGGAATATATTTTCGGTTCCACTATTCAATGTAAATCTATTTAAATAATTTCAAAATAATTGACGTTAGCTGATAACGCAGGTAACTAACTAATTGTATTTTTCAACAGAGGAGTTCTTTTTAAATGATATTTTAATCAAATCTAAATCAGGTTTTTTATGAGCCGTGACAAAGGTTTTTTTAGTTTTAAAAAATGTCATTTTAATAAGATTTTGACTGATGATTTTATTTTAAGTCAATGAAAAATATATTTTTATTTTCATCTTTTGTCCTTGTTTTACGGTGGGGGTAAGTCCGTGTTACTTGAGGAAGGTGGAGGCCAATGATCTCCCAAAAAAGATGAATTAATCACTTTCAAAAACACACCTCGCTCAAACTTAAGATGATTCTTAATCACTTTTTATCAATTAAGATGTTAAAACTTATTTCTCAGCGAGTTAAGAAACTGCTTCTGGAAGAGAGATTATATTTTGAGGACACTCAAACCCCTGTTAGCTAAAAACCGCAGCTGGGCGCTACAGCGACAGCAGCGTCATCCCCAGTATTTTCGGAAAAATGTAGACGGGCAGCAGCCACATTCATTATGGATTGGCTGCTCCGACAGCAGGGTGCCGGCGGAAGTCCTGACCGGCGCGCACCCGGGCGAACTGTTTGTGCATCGTAATATCGCTAATATGGTCGTCAGCCATGATGATAACTTTATGAGCGTATTGCAGTATGCCATCGAATATTTGCAGGTTTCCCGCATTGTGCTTTGTGGTCACTACGGCTGTGGCGGCGTGCAGGCGGCACTGACGTTGCCGGATATTCCGCTAAATGACGAGAATTCAGCGCTGGCAAGGCGCATCACCCTGCTGCGCGAAGCGCTGTCTGCCGATCTTGCTACGCCTGACGCGCAAGAAAATGAGGTTGAACGCCTTAACCGTCTTGTCGAAGCTAACGTTCTGGCGCAGTTCGGCCAGCTGGTGAAAACGGCACCGGTGCTTAATGCGTGGCGTAAGGGGGGCGATCTCGATGTATTTGGCTGCGTTTATGACCTGCACAGCGGACATCTGAAAGAACTTGTTCAGCAGCAATCGGAAGAGGATAGCGTATGAATCTGCAAACCTTACGTCAGGATATCCCCGCCGGACTGGTGGTCTTTCTGGTGGCCCTGCCGCTATGTCTGGGCATTGCCCAGGCCAGCGGCTTGCCGCCGTTTGTCGGGCTGCTTACCGGAGTGCTGGGCGGCCTGGTGGTCACCACTTTCAGTCCTTCAAAGTTTGCGGTCAGCGGGCCGGCGGCGGGGCTGGTCACCATCGTCACCGGCGCGATGGAAACTCTCGGCTCCTTTTCGGCGCTGCTGCTGGCGCTGATGATTGCTGGCGTGCTGCAATTTCTGCTGGGCGTGGTGCGTGCCGGGCGCTTTATCAGCCTGGTGCCGGGCAGTGTGATCAAGGGGATGCTGGCGGCCATTGGTATCCTGCTAATTATCCAGCAGATCCCGGTGGCGCTCGGCGCGGCGGGTGAAAACGGTCTGGCCTCGTTGCTGAACGGTGGTGCACTCAACGTCTCTTTGCCAGCGATGGCGGTTGCACTGGGTGGGCTGTTAGTTCTCTGGCTGTGGACAACGGCGGCGGTGAAAAAGAACCGCTGGCTGGGCTGGATGCCTGGCCCGCTGGTGGCGGTGCTGCTTGGCTGTGTGGCAACGGTTTTCGGCGGGCGTCTGTTTCCTGAATTAGCGGGAGATCTGCCGCGCATTTCCTTGCCGGCGTTTGACAGCCTGGCGTCATTGACCGGTGAGCTACAGCGCCCGGACTGGATGGCCTGGCAAAATCCGGCGGTGTATCTGGTTGCCGTCACGCTGGCGCTGGTTGCCAGCCTGGAAACGCTGCTTAGCCAAGAAGCGTTGCAGAAAATACGCTCGCAGTATCCGGCGCCCTCGCCGGACAAAGAGCTGCGCGCCCAGGGTATCGGCAATACGTTGAGCGGCTTCCTCGGCGGTCTGCCGATCACCGCCGTGATCGTGCGCAGTTCGGTCAACGTGGGCGCTGGCGCACGCGGTAAGCTGTCTATTCTGATCCACGGCGGGCTGCTGCTGCTCTGCGGCCTGTGGTTCAGCGGGTTGCTGAATGCGATCCCGCTCGCCAGCCTTGCCGCGGTGCTGCTCTATACCGGCTATAAGCTGGCCTCGCCGGGCCTGTTTGTAGCGCAAATTCGTCAGGGTACGCAGCAGTCTGTGCCTTTCCTCGCCACCATCGGCGGCATTTTGGTCTTCGGTATGCTGGCGGGGATCGCGATTGGCTTTATCACACAGATCCTGTTCAGCACCTGGCGAAGCCAGCGTAACGCGATGATGCTGACGCGTTATGACGATCACTACGTCCTGTGCTTTCAGCAGAACCTGAACTTTATGCATAACCCGCGCTTAAAAAGTTTGCTGTCCCAGATCGCGGAAAACAGCGTGGTGATCGTTGACCATGACAATGCGGAATATCTCGACCCGGATGTTACCGCGGTACTGCAAGAGTTTGGCGCAGAGGCGCAAAAGCGGGGGATCCAGCTGAATCACTGGCCGGTTAAGCTGGCGTAAAGCAGCATGCTGTTCACGAGAGAAGGCCACGGCGGCGTGGCCTTTTTTTGCCGCGCCTATATTATAGAAGGCTTGACGATTGAACCAATGGCAACCCGATGACCGATCCCTCTGCGCGAACCCCAGTCTTCGACGGGCATAACGATCTGCTGCTTCATCTGTGGCTTAATCACCCACAAAACCCTGCCGATGCCTTTTTTAATCAGCGTCTTAGCGGTCATCTCGATTTTATCCGTATGCGGCAGGGCGGTTTTTCCGGCGGGCTGTTTGCCGTATTTGTGCCGCCATCGGACTACGTGGCGAAGTTCCACGGTCGCGACGCACGGCAGGAAGCGCTACGCCACGATGCGCTGGCGATCACCGAAAGCCAGATAGCCATCCTACAACAGCTGGCATCGCGGTCGGGGGGGCGGGCAAAAATCTGCCGCAGCGTCAGTGACATTGAGCAATGTCTGGCCAGCGGCGTGCTGGCAATGGTGATGCACATTGAGGGTGCGGAAGCGCTGGATGCCGATTTAAGCCAACTCGATCGTTGGGTGGATGCCGGGCTGCGCAGCATCGGGCCGTTCTGGAACCTCCCTAACCGTTTTGGCTTTGGCGTCAGCGGCCGTTTCCCCGGCTCACCGGATACCGGTGAGGGCCTGAGCGCGGCAGGAAAGCAGCTGATCCACCTCTGTAACCAGCGCCGGCTGATGATTGATGTTTCACATATGAATGAAAAGGCCTTTTGGGATACGGCCAGGCTGAGCGATGCGCCGCTGGTGGCCAGCCATTCCAACGTGCATGCGCTTTGCCCGCAGCCGCGCAACCTGACAGACAGGCAGCTGGCGGCGATCGCAGAGAGTGATGGGCTGGTGGGCCTGAACTTCGGCACTGCCTTTCTGCGCCGCGACGGCAGGCGCGGAGGGGATATGCCGCTAGGCGTAATGGTTCAGCATCTGGATTATCTGCTGGAAAAGCTGGGGGAAGATCGGGTTGCCTTTGGTTCCGACTTTGACGGCGTTAGCCTGGCGGATGATATTGGTGACGTGAGCGGATTGCCGCGGCTGCTGGCGGTACTGCGCAGTGCGGGTTACAGCGAGCCGCTGCTGGAAAAGCTGTGCCGGGCCAACTGGCTACGAATACTGCGAAAAACGTGGGGAAAATAACCGCTTATATATGAACCAAATAGTACAATTAGCATAAACTGCTCAAATTGCAGGGTTGATATCGATTTATCATCGGTGCAACATCTGTCCCGCTACGTTACCAAAATCGGTAATGAAGCGATTTTGATCGGTAATAACAACCTTTGCTTCTTTTTTTACACCTGAGGAACTGATAATGCAGTGGACTAAACCAACTTTTATCGATATGCGTCTGGGCCTGGAAGTGACCTTATACATCTCTAATCGTTAACCGTTCTCTTTATCACAACGTGAATAACGCTGGTTAAAACGGTGATGCCTGTGGTCAAACCCAGGCATTTTTTCATTCCCTTTCCCGGTTAACCCATGAAAATCAAAGTTCTCGGCTCTGCGGCCGGCGGCGGTTTCCCGCAGTGGAACTGCTATTGCCGCAACTGCCAGGGCGTGCGTGACGGTAGCATTGCCGCCACGGCGCGCACCCAGTCTTCCATTGCGGTCAGTGATAACGGCCGCGACTGGGTGCTGTGCAACGCCTCCCCCGATATCTGCCATCAGATTGCTGCTAACCCCGAGCTTCATCAACCTGGCGTACTGCGCGGTTCGGCGATTGGCTCCATTATTCTCACCGACAGCCAGATCGATCACTGCACCGGGTTACTGAATCTGCGCGAAGGCTGCCCGCACCAGGTGTGGTGCACGCCGGAGGTGCATGCGGATCTGACCAGCGGTTTTCCGATCTTCACCATGCTGCAACACTGGAACGGCGGGCTGGTGCACCATGCTATCCAGCCCGCGCGGTCGTTTTCCGTCGCGGTGTGTCCGTCGCTGCGCTTCACCGCTATTCCCATCCTTAGCAACGCGCCGCCGTATTCGCCATTTCGCGGACGCCCACTGCCTGGCCATAATATCGCGCTGATGATTGAAGATACCGCCAGCGGCAGCAGGCTGCTGTATGCGCCCGGATTAGGTGAGCCAGACGCGCCGCTGTTAGAATTAATGTCACAGGCCGACTGCCTGCTGATTGACGGCACGCTGTGGCAGGACAACGAACTGGCGAATACCGGCGTTGGGCGCAATACCGGCCGCGATATGGGGCACCTGGCGTTGGGTGAAGAGCGCGGGCTGATGACGCTATTAGGCGAACTGCCTGCTGCACGCAAAATTCTGATCCATATTAATAATACTAATCCGATCCTTGATGGATCCTCTGACGAGCGCCTGGCACTGACCGCACGCGGCATCGAGGTTAGCTACGATGGCATGAGCATAGAACTATGACCGAACCGGCACTGATGACCCCACAACAGTTTGAACAGGCGCTGCGCGCGCGCGGAGCTTATTACCATATTTATCACCCGTACCATATCGCTATGCATAATGGCGAGGCAACGCGTGAGCAGATCCAGGGCTGGGTAGCGAACCGCTTTTATTACCAGACCCGCATTCCGCTGAAGGACGCGGCGATTATGGCCAACTGCCCGGATGCGGCAACGCGGCGTAAATGGGTGCAGCGTATTCTTGACCACGATGGCCATGACGATAGCGATGGCGGCATTGAAGCCTGGCTGCGTCTCGGTGAAGCGGTCGGCCTTGACCGTGAGGTGCTGCTGTCGGAGCAGCTTGTGTTGCCCGGCGTGCGCTTTGCCGTTGATGCCTATGTCTCCTTTGCCCGGCGTGCGGTATGGCAGGAGGCCGCCTGTAGTTCACTGACCGAACTGTTTGCCCCCGAAATTCACCAGTCGCGCCTCGACAGCTGGCCGCAGCACTATCCGTGGATTGAGGAAGAGGGCTACGGCTATTTCCGTGGCCGCCTTGGCCAGGCCCGGCGCGACGTCGAACATGGCTTACAGCTGGCGCTGGCGTACTGCAACAGCGTGGAAAAGCAGCAGCGTATGCTGGAGATCCTACAGTTTAAGCTGGATATCCTGTGGAGCATGCTGGATGCCATGACGATGGCCTATACTTTGAACCGTGCGCCTTACCACACCGTGACCGATCAACCCGTCTGGCATCAAGGAAAGCTGCTGTGAGCCTCGACCAAAGCATCCCCGTGTTCCGCCGCGGCTATCGCCTGCAGTGGGAAGAAGTGCAGAACTGCCATGTGATCCTTTACCCGGAGGGAATGGCGAAACTTAACGACAGCGCGACGATGATCCTCGAACTGGTGGACGGCAAGCGCTCGCTGGCGGAGATCGTGCTGGCACTGAATACGCGTTTTCCGGAGGCGGGCGGCGTCGATGACGACGTGGCCGATTTCTTTGCGGCCGCGCGCGAACAGAAGTGGATAATTTTCCGTGAACCCCTCTGAATCTAACGTTAAACCGCCGCTGTGGTTACTGGCCGAGCTGACCTACCGCTGCCCGCTACAGTGTCCGTACTGCTCTAATCCGCTCGACTTTGCCCAACAGGAAAAAGAGCTAAGCACCGCCCAGTGGATCGAGGTGTTTAAGCAGGCGCGGGCGATGGGCGCGGTGCAGATCGGCTTTTCCGGCGGTGAGCCGCTGGTGCGTAAGGATCTGCCGGAGCTGATCCGCAGCGCCCGCGAACTCGGTTTCTATACCAACCTGATTACCTCCGGGATCGGACTGACGCAGAAGAAGATCGACGCCTTTGCCGAAGCCGGGCTGGATCATATTCAGATCAGCTTTCAGGCCAGCGATGAAACCCTGAATGCCGCGCTGGCCGGATCGCAAAAGGCGTTTCAGCAAAAGCTGGAGATGGCGCGCGCGGTCAAAGCGCACGGCTATCCGATGGTGCTGAATTTTGTGCTGCATCGTCACAATATTGACCAGCTCGACCGCATTATCGAGCTGTGTATCGAACTGGAAGCCGATGATGTCGAGCTGGCAACCTGTCAGTTCTATGGCTGGGCGCAGCTCAACCGCGAAGGCCTGTTGCCGACGCGCGACCAGCTGGTGCGTGCCGAGGCGGTGGTTCATCGCTACCGCGAGAAGATGGCCGCCAGCGGTAATCTGGCCAATTTACTGTTCGTCACCCCGGACTATTACGAAGAGCGGCCGAAGGGCTGCATGGGCGGCTGGGGGGCCATCTTCCTTAGCGTGACGCCGGAAGGTATGGCGCTGCCTTGCCACAGCGCACGCCAGCTGCCGATCCGGTTCCCGTCGGTGCTGGAGCACAGTCTCCAGGATATCTGGTTCAACTCGTTTGGCTTTAACCGCTATCGCGGTTTTGACTGGATGCCGGAGCCGTGCCGCTCCTGTGATGAAAAAGAGAAAGACTTCGGCGGCTGTCGCTGCCAGGCGTTTATGCTGACCGGCAATGCCGATAATGCCGACCCGGTATGCAGCAAATCAGAACATCATGGCACCATCCTCGCCGCGCGTGAACAGGCCAACTGCACCAATATTCAGGTAAACCAGCTACGGTTCCGCAACCGTGCGAACTCTGAACGGGTCAACTCTCAGCTTATTTTTAAGGGCTGACGGATGGAGCCGCTGCGTCGACGACTCGAAAACGGTTTGCGCGTTGCGCTGATTAGCGATGCGCAGGCGGTGCACGCTTCGGCGCTGCTTCAGGTTGATGTCGGTAGCCATCATGAACCCGATAACTGGCCTGGGCTGGCCCATCTGCTGGAACATCTGCTGTTTGCCGGCAGTCGCGATTATCAGGATGACGACCGGCTGATGGCATGGCTGCCGGCACAGGGGGGGCGGCTGAATGCCACCACTCACGGCAGCAGCACGGCCTTTTTCTGCGAATGCCCCCCGCCGCTGCTGGCGTCCTCGCTGGCGCGTCTGAGCGATATGCTGCTGGCTCCGCTGCTGGCAGAGAAGGCGATCCGCCAAGAGGTCGCCACTATTGATGCCGAATGCCGTCTGCTGGCCGGGCATCAGGATACGCTGTGTGATGCCGCGCAGAGTCGCGCTTTTACCGCGCACCCCTGGCAGCGTTTTCACATCGGTAACGCCGCGAGTTTTGGTGATGACGGGCCGGCGCTGCGCCTGGCGTTACGTCAGTTTCATCAGCGCTATTATCACGCGGCGAATATCACGCTGTGGTTGCAGGGGCCGCAGTCGCCCGAAGCGCTCTGGCAGATGGCCCGGCAGTACGGCAGCGCGTTTGCGGCAGTCGGCCCGCGACCGCCCGCGCTGCCGTTACTGCATTACTCACCGCAGCGCGATATCGACCTGCAACTGGCGGGCGCGCCGCGTCTGCGTCTTTCATTCCTGTTGGATCGGCCGCGCGGCGGCGAACTGACGTTGCTGCGCCAGCTATGGCTGGACGAGGCGGCGGGGGGGCTGATGGCGACGCTGCGCGCGCGCAATCTGTGCGACGGCGCGCGGCTGCTGTTGCCGTATCAAAGTGCCTTGCAGACGCTGGTCAGTTTCGACATTGTGCTGGTTGATGAGAGTCAGGCGGCAGAGGTGGAAGGGTGGGTGCATGGCTGGCTGCAACGGCTGACGACGCTGGCGGCGGAGCCGCGCCAGCACTATGTGCGGCTCGCCCGCCGCCAGTTTGCCGCACTGCCGTCGATGGACCGGCTACGCGAACGCGCCTTCGGTTTTGCTCCACCGCCGATGCAGAAAGGCGGCGGATTCGGGCTGCTGGCGCAGCTGTCGGCGGCGCGTTTAGCCCGGCTGTGGATCGGTGCGCAAAAGTCGGTGCCACGGTGCCGCGTACAGGGGTTCAGCCTTAACTGTGCGGCGCAGACGCGTGCGCCGGTAAAGGCGCATCTTCCAGCTGAAGAACGTGTCTTTTTTCAAAGTAATCAACGCAGTATGCGGATCTCGTTGCCCGAAGCACGGGTGGCGTTAAACCATCAGCGGGCGGATAAGAACAGGGCTGCACTGCTGTTGAGTCCGCTCGACGATCTTCCGCCCCCGTGGGGCGTGATTATGCAGTCGAGCCTGCGGGCGCTGGCTGCCGATTGCGTCCATCAGGGCGGTGATCTTCGCGTCAGCTGTCAGGAAGGTCTTTGGGTTATCCAGCTGTGCGGCAGTCCGGCGTTGATGATACGCATGCTGGCATCGCTAAACCAGCAGCTGTGCGGGATAACCCCGGCGACGATCGCGCAGGGAGAGCGTGAATACCGGCGGCAGCAGCAGGCACAGCGTGAGGATATCGCGGTGCGTGCGCTGCTCAACGCCTTACCCGTGCTGTTGCGCGCATCGCATTATCAGCCAGCAGAACAGCCGCTGCCGCGCCTGGCGTGGCAGGCGGTACTGGATGGCGGTGATGAGGCGCTCTGCCGATCTTTGTCTCATCTGCTCACTTCTTTTCCCGGCAGGGTTAATCCGCCGCACTGGGCGCAGCCGCAGCCACCCGTGCCGCAGCCTGAGTATCAGGTGGCGACCGCCAGCCGCGATGCGGTCCTGCTACGCTTCTGCCCGCTGGTGGAAAACAGCGCACAATGCATGGCTGCCTGGCAGCTGCTGGCGCTGATCTACCAGCCGGCATTTTTTCAGCAGCTGCGCGTCGAGCAGAATATTGGTTATGTGGTCAGCTGTCGTTTTTATCAGGCCGCAGGGCGTTCAGGCGTCTTGTTTGCACTGCAATCTCCGCATGTGAGCACTGCCGATCTTTCGGCGTACATCGATAGTTTTTTAGTCGGGATCAGCGAGGCGCTGGCCGCCATCAGCGTTGATACGTTGCGCGAGAAGGCCGCGCTATTGCTGGATCAGCAGCAGCGGGAACCGGCCGATTTTCAGCAGGAAAGCCTCCGGCGCTGGCTGGCCGCACAGCAACCACGGCCTCATCCCGATGAGGTCGCCGTGCAGGCGCTAACCCCTGCTCACCTTTCAGACTATCATCAGCGCCTGATCGCTGACCGTCAGAACGCCTGGACGCTGATCGGCACGGAGGTCGACAGCCTTTAAGAAGCGTTCGCCTATCTCTGAGCGCATCCATCGCTTTTCCCGCCTTGCCCCCGTAAAGAAAACGGGCGCTCCTCTTACTGACCCATGTTTTTTTTCCGTTGTACCAGATACCTGAACACGAAGAAGAAACGAAATCACTGAAGATGATTGTTGGTTTTTTGTTCTTATAATTGTGCGTTATGCGGATTTTTTATCTTAATTCAGGCTTTGTAACCCCTTTGAAATAATGTTTATGACTGTTGTGAGTTCCATTTTGAACCATTGCGGCTTGAGATTTGTCTTAATGAAGCCTATTTTTTTGGGGATGGAAAATGAAAATCAGTACAAGAACGACATGGATAGCTCTCTTCATCTTTTGTTTATTAGTCTGGGCGCTAATCATTATCTCCTTAGTTTGTGTCTCAAATCGTGATGAAAAGAAGCTACAACAGCCAGCACAACAGGATGCAAATAAGCTGGTTAAGAAGTTAAAAAGGCTCGATCTCAATGAAAAACAAAAACAATTTATCGACTCATTGATTGTTTCTGATGAAAAGAAGCAATAAGTTGTGTCCGTAAGGCATTTGGCTTCTTCTTAAGGTTGTGACCAGCAGGATCTGCCTGGTCACGTGAGACAAAGGCTATGACGAGGAGGGCGGGGATTCAATATACTGACTGAAGCGCAGCAGGTATCCGTCCGGGTCCTGCACTAAAAACTCCCTCTGGCAGACTTCTGTCGAACCAATGTGGTAAAAATTGTCCCGCAGCTGGCGATACAGAGGAATGCGACGATCGTGCAGACTGGCGAGAACAGGATTGACGTCATCAATCTCTATCTGAAAATTAACGCCGCGCCCGAATGGCCTGATCAGCTCTGCGGTGTTCCAGCCTTCATCATGATATGCCTCCAGCATCAGCTGGGCTTCACCCAGTGCAATATAGGCGAAGTCAGGCTGATGCCGTCGGATGATGACGGTAAAGCCAAGAACGTCAGTATAAAAATGCAGAGATGCCGTAAGATCGCTGACGGTCAGTTCTGGCACCATACGATTCCAGTCAGTTTGTTGCTCATCGATCATTCATGTTTCTCCTTTTGAAGGTTCTGGCAGAAGCTGTGATCAATGGTTTAATACGCTGTAGATGGGACATTCATCATCACGATCATCCGGTACATGTTATGTCTCTTTGGATATGAATTCACCACGCCCGGTCATGATAAGACGTAGCCCCATCAATCTGCTAAGTACATTCTTAAGAAAGCCTCGCCGTTTCTCGTGTAGAGGGTTTGCAAAAAAGCAAAACTACCCAAGCCGGTTTTGTTAACGATGTTAGCGCGATGGCTTAGAAAATTTTTGTCTTTGTACCTGAACTGTTCCGGTAGCTGCTCGCTGCGGCTCTTTTTAAGAAAAAAAGGGAGTAGTTTGACTTCTGAGCGGGTTAACGTATAGCTGGTGTCGGTGCTGTGCTTGTCTTTTATCTTTCTGCTGTGAATGACCTTCTTGAATGCATCTATGTCTTGTTTCATCTCTATGATTTTATAGATATTTTTAAGGGGAGGTGGGGGGACTCTGTCCGTTTGTAGCCAGGCGATTTCAGCGTTGTCAGCTTTTTCAACGATATCTTCAAGCAGTGCAAGGTGTCCCGCAGAGCAAATGTTGCTGTCAACGAACACCTTGATGCTTTCCGTATGTTTTAGAAGGGAAAAAAGATAAGGATCTGGGTTGGATGGATTGATGGGGATTAAGCTTGGGCAAAGAGACTGTAGTGCTAAAATAAGATAATTATTCTCGCTAATAAGAATATTCCCTTTTGGCTCAGCGCTTGAAGACTGGGCCTTAATCATGTTCATGCTGATTTCCATGTTGATTTCCGTGTTGATTTTTCGAGAAAGACATTACATTGCCTGTAATAAAACTGTCATTTTTCGCGTGACAATAATATGACATCTTGTTCAGTTTCTCATGTTGCTTAACCCTATTTCGTCCGGGTACAGAATGAGACCTGTCGGCTTGGTTTTCCGCTCTTATGAAAAATGAGCATAGCGTTATTGTTATCCACACAATAAATGTGGTCTGAAAATGAAATAGAATTTCAGTGCATGTTATACGAGAAGTATTTAATCTCTTAATTTGCAGAAGATGACCAGCAGCCCAGTATGAAGATACCCTTTTAGATATAAGGTCTTTACCTCTCTTTGTTGCTCAATAGTGCCCCTTCATTTCAGATAGCATTCGCATATTATAAATAACGTAGAAATCACTGTTTTGGTAAAGTTGTGGTATACGGGTTGTCGTATCTTTTTATGTTATCAGAGAAAAAATTGTTTAAGCTGAAATGCACTGGTGGGCGCTAATGAGCCCAGTGACTGCTCTGATTCAGTCTGAATAATTTTGTTAGCAAAGAAAAATAATTTAATTGCATCAAGTTGTCAATATGTCATTTCTTTATGAATATATTTTATAATCACGTTGGTGATTGTTTTCATAGTGAGGATAGGAGAGGAGAAATTTCAACTGTGATCACAGATGTCATAATTAACCTTAACTTTAGGTAACGCGATATTCTTAAGATAATACCGGAGTCGGATTCAGATGCTTAAGTACGAGAATGTCCGGTTTTTTTAAGCAACAATACGAATTGATTTTCTAAAAAATATATTTAAATCAGACATTTATTTATTTTTAAATGGTGATGTATATATAGGATACATTCATAAGTTTTCCGCTAAGCTAGATAAGTGGAATTAGGACCATTCCAGAATCAAAAGGATGCGACGATCATTTTTACTATATAGATAGGCGTTGGCTATCAATTGACGAAGATAGAGCGGTAACAACAATTTTACAACCTTAATTAAGGTAAGTACTATCCTAATCGAAATGGATGGGATTTTAAGATTTTAAGGATGAATTTTCGTGAGCGCGACCATAGTATCATCACTTATATATGTAATGTTACCTGACTGAGGGAGTTTGTTATGCAGACTGTTCTTACACGAATAGGCTGTATTGGATTTTTTTAAACCATCCGTTTTTTTACATTATGATCTGGTTTCTTTATAGCGTGTAGAGATATCCTTTTTCTACATGTATGGCTATGTCTGTCCACATTTGCCTATTATAAAGCAGGTGATAAAGTTTTCCCCCTATATCATTTTACATAAATGAATTGGGTGTATTGTTACGCCCATTTATAGCGCAAGATGTTAACAGAGAATGCTTTTAATATCTGAGCGTGAAGTTGAAGTGTGAAGTAAAACATTCGTTTTTTTATGATCGAAATCGGTTTTTCCTGGTTTAAGTATCAATGAAATCATTCAACCCATAAAGGAAGTTGGGAATTAAAATGTGCATAATTAAAAAACGTTTTTCTGCTGTTTTCACGCTGGCTGCCGTTGCCATTATCTCTAACCCAGCGTCCGCAGCTGAAAATGAAACGGAAACAAAGCCAACGGTTTCTGTTCAAGGTGGAACTTTGCAGATGCAGGGTTCAGTGGTTAATACGCCGTGCGCGATTGATAACGATTCAGCATCTCAGTCGATAGCGCTAGGCCAGCTGCGTACCGCAGAGATTAACGATAAAAACAAAGTCTCCAGCCCGGTTGATTTCTCAATCAAACTTATTGGCTGCGCTATAGATACTTATTCTAAAGCCTCGGTGACCTTCAGCGGTAACACCCTGGCAGGCCATTCTATGGCGCTGGCTCCGGTTGGCTCCCAAGCTAACAGCACGGTAGCAAAAGGCATTGGTATCCAGATTTTGCAGGATGGTAATGCGGTACAGGTCGATGGCGAAAAGGCGACTGCGGCCAAGTCACTCAACTCGGGTAACAGTGACCTGAAATTCCAGGCGCAGTACATTGCGATGGGTCAGGCAACGGAAGTCACTCCGGGTGCTGCGAATGCCAATGTGAGCTTCACCGTAAATTATCAATAACCTGTTCGTGTGGTCACCATCCTGTCGATGGTGACTTTTTTCGAGGTTTTACTCATGTTAGCTTCACGCTTTAATTACCGTCGGCTTTTGCTGCTTGCCTCACTTTGTCTGCTGCCCTCCGCCGTCATCGCCGGAGGGATCACGCTCAATGCTACCCGCGTTATCTATCCGCAGGAGGCTAAACAGCTCACGGTGTCAGTGCGTAACACGGCCGATAAATCGACCTTTTTGGTGCAGTCCTGGGTAGAAAATTCAGATGGACATAAAACCCGCGACTTTATTATCACCCCACCGCTTTATACCAGCGCGCCAAATGATGAAAACCTTCTACGGCTGATTTTCAGCGGTCAATCGCTGCCCGTCGATCGGGAAAGCCTGTATTACCTCAATGTGAAAGGTGTTCCTTCGGTTGACAAGGAGGCGATGGAAAACCAGAACGCGCTGGTGCTGGCGGCGATCACGCGTATCAAAATGTTCGTGCGTCCTGCCGGACTCAGCCCTTCTGCGGATGATGCGCCGCAACGATTACGCTTTAGTCGTACAGAGGGCAAATTGAAGATCACCAATCCCACACCCTATTATCTCACGCTTACCGATATCAACGTGGGCAAACAGGAGCTTGAGCCCATCATGGTCTCTCCGCTATCAGATGCTTTTCTCGACGTGACGGGCCAGGGTGACCGAGTCAGTTACAGCTCGATTAATGATTATGGTGCCACTACTCCACCCCGTGAAGTCTCTATTCACTCGTCTCATCAGCGTTGAGTGAGGGCGGGAAGTGATCATGTTTCAACTGCAAATCCCTGGCGTCATTTTGGGCGCAACCATGTTGCTGATGTTGATGGTTTCCGTACGCGCCGAGCTGTATTTCCCGCCGGGGCTGGTCGCCGACGATGAGGCATCGATAGCGGATCTCTCCCTTTTTGAAAAACAGGGAATGCAGCTTCCGGGCTCCTATGAGGTGGAGATCTGGCTAAATGGCAATCCTGTTACCAGCCAGAGGCTGCGCTTTGTCGCAGCCCAGCGCGAGGGTGATAAAAAAGACGTTGCAGAGATAACTGAGGGAAAGACCGTCCGCGATAGTACCGGCCTGACGGCCTGCCTGACAGGCCGCGATATGATCGCGTTTGGCGTCAATTTACAGCGATACCCCTTACCCGCCTTACAGGGTGAAGACAGCTGCCTGTCACCCGGCACCTTTATTCCACAGGCGTGGACGGCGTTTGATTTCCGCAAAATGCGTCTGGAGGTCAGTATTCCGCAGATTGCGTTACACAATAGCGCACGCGGCGACATCCCGACCGAGCGTTGGGATGAGGGAGTCTCTGCCGCCATGCTCAGCTACAGCCTCAATGGAACCGACAGCCGTGGGCATTATGGCAATAGCCGCAGTCATTTTTTGAATTTGAACGGTGGCATCAATCTGGGGCCGTGGCGACTGCGTGACCGCCGTAACTGGAGCGAATACCGCAGCCGTAACCGTAATGAACAGCGTTGGCAGCACGGTACGACGATATTGAGCCGTGCCATTATCCCGTGGCGCAGCGAGCTGACGCTGGGCGACGACACCAGCAGTGGCGATGTATTTGACTCTTTTGCCTTCAGGGGCGCACGCCTGGCGAGCGATGATTCGATGCTGCCGGAAAGTCTGCGCGGTTATGCCCCGGTGATACGCGGTACTGCCGGATCTAACGCGCGCATCAGCATTAAGCAAAATGGCTATGAGGTGTACCAGGCCACGGTCGGCGCGGGTGAGTTTGTTATTAGCGATCTTTTCCCCATGTACGCCAGTGGCGACCTGCTGGTCACGGTGACCGAAGTGGACGGCAGCGCCCGCAGTTTTAGCGTGCCTTACTCCTCGGTTCCGGTGTTGGTTCGTCAAGGCCGTACCCGCTACGATCTGACCCTTGGCAGCTATCGCAGCAGCGGCCAAGGCTATAGCCAGCCGCGGGTGATGCAGGGAACCCTCGTTCACGGGCTTCCCTGGGGACTGACTGCCTACGGCGGCGTGCAGTATGCCGACAGCTACCGTGCTGCGGTGTTAGGGGCGGGGGTCAACATGGGCGTGCTTGGCGCACTTTCTGCGGATATAACCCATGCTGACAGCACGCTGAGTGATGGCAGCCAGCACCGCGGGCAATCTTTGCGCTTCCTGTACGCGCGCTCGCTTAACGCGCTCGGCACGACTTTCCAGCTGACCGGCTATCGCTACTCGACGCGAGGTTTCTACACACTGAGTGAAACGACCCTGAAAAGAATGAGCGGCTGGCACTATAACGACGAGCGGCTGGACACGCAGGGCCAGCCATTACCACCACGGGAGACGGATTTCTACAGCCTGTATGACAGTAAAAGGCAACGTTTACAGGCCAGTATTTCCCAGCAGATTGGCTCGTTCGGATCGCTCTATTTGTCCGGCAGCCAGCAGAGCTTCTGGAACCGTTCTGGCGTAACGCGTTCAGTGCAGGCTGGATTTAGCAGCACCCTCGGCTCGCTGAGCTACACCCTGTCGCTCAGCCAAAACCGCAATGCCGGGATGGATCGTGCGGACAGTTCGGTTTCTTTCTTTGTGTCTTTGCCGCTGTCGCAGTGGATGCCGGCAGGAACCCCGTCAATTTACGCCACCTTTAATGAAAGCCGTAATAGCGATGGTGCAATATCACAGCAGGCCGGACTGAGTGGGACCCTGCTGGATGCAGGCAATCTGAACTGGAACCTGATGCAGGGGCGTTCACGCGGCGACACCAGCAGCAGCGCCAGGATGAGCTACCGCGGTGCACTGGCCGATGTAGGCATGGGATACAGCAGCAGCAGCAACTATCGCCAGCTTAACTACGATGCCGCCGGCAGTGTGGTACTGCACCGTGATGGACTGACGGTCAGTCAGCCGCTGGGCGACACCAATATCCTGGTTGCGGCTCCCGGCGCAGCGGGCGTGAAGCTGGAAAACGGCAATGGTTTGCAGACCGACGGGCGCGGCTACGCGATACGTCCGTGGGCATCCGGCTATCGAGAAAACCGCGTGGCGCTGGATGTCAGCACGCTGGATGACCGTACGGAGTTGGAGGGTGCGGTGATGCAGGTTGTGCCGACCCGCGGAGCGCTGGTACGGGCAGATTTTAAAACGCGTAGCGGCGTACGCGCCCTGTTTACGCTCACCTTCGACGGTAAGCCCGTGCCGTTTGGCGCACAGGTCAGCAGCGGCGACAGCAGCGGTATCGTCAGTGACGAGGGGCAGGTTTACCTGGCCGGTCTGGCAGAAGAAGGCGAATTAACAGTCCGGTGGGGGGGCGGTGCGCATCAGCAATGCACGCTCAGCTACCGGATTCCACAGGATAAACAGCAGGCTCCGCTGGCACAAATGCAGGCCGTTTGCCGTCAGCTGAACGCAGTACCTGTCTCTACAATCAACCACTAAGGAAAGTACATATAATGAAATACCCGATTTATCTTTGCGCCCCGCTGTTGGTGATGATGGGCGTGGCGAGTACGGTATATGCCCTGGATTCTAATACCGTTCAGGTCGCCATGAAGGCGAATGTTACCGCATCCTGCACGATCTCAACGTCGACAGCAGCGGTAGTGCTGGACGCTATTCCTGCATCAGATTTTGTCGGTAAAAAGGATGGCGATCCCATTGGGAATTCCAAAGTCTTCAAGTTAACGCCGACATGTTACGGCAAGCAGAATTACACGCTTACCCTGACCCCATTATTGACAACGTCAACCGCCTGTATAAAAACGAGCGCCGACTTTATGCGTTTTTGCCTCAGTGAGGACAGTAAGGCGATTGATTTCAAAAATGGCTCTGCCACGTTAACCAAAGCCGTCGCCGATGGGACAAAAACGTTTACCGTGATGCCCCAGGTTGGAAAAAATAACGGGGTGACGGCAGGGGATATTGAGGGAGGACTGACCATAATTATTGCACCTCAGTAATTATGCTCAGGGGCTGCGCTGGCGCATCCCCCTATTTTTATTTCCAGCCGCCGCCGCCGTTATCAATAAGATATTTGGTGATTAGCAGACCTGCCTATTTCAGGAGAAGTGATGTCCACCACTATGTCCAGCGCTGCACGCCCAGAAGTGGCGTCCGCACCGTGTTTAACCTACCGCCGTTTTTTGGCGTGCAAAAGTCAGTACTTTCTGGCTGCTGCCCTACTAGGGGGCGGGATCGCCAACTGCGCTTGGGCAGAATTAAATGCGCAGTTTGGTAGTATGAATTTGACCTATACCTTAAAGCCAGGGGAAGCAGATGATCAGGGGATCCCTGGATCCTTTTTCGGCGCTGCATGGGATATTAAGCTGGGCGAACGGGCTCCCACAGGGATCATTGAAGAAATAGTACTTGACAAGGCATTGGTGTTACCGGCTGGCATTATGATGGGAATGAGCCTGGATTTTGAAAGTGACTTTCAAAGAGTCGGCAGTGAAAATCATGTGACCTGCATGCAGAAGGTATTGATTCATAAAGAATCTGGTCAAATACCCTGGGTTGTGAAACCTTGGAATGATTGCGATATGAAAGTCTGGCCATTTATGCGCTATGTCGCGGATATCACTTCATCAGGCACCATGCAGCTCGTCAACAATACTGACAAACCCTTCAGGTTTACAACCAATCTGACCGTCAAAATGTACCAAGGGGCGCAGGTACGGGGAATTGTAGATTTCACCGTAGGGGAACGTAAGTCCTGCACCATTGATATTGCCGACTCGCTTTATTTGGGCAAGATCTCGGCGAGCAGGCTGCAAAAGATAACTGAAGGAGAGATTGTCGACGATCTTGGCGGGATGTTGGGGGCGGTGCTGAAGTGTAACCATAACAGAGCGGCATATTTAACCATAACCTCTTCTTCAACGTCTACGGACGGTTGTGCCAGCGACAATCTTGGTTCGCTGAACTATTGCGCCTACCTGGATGGGAAAAAACTCAGTATGGGTGAGAAATATGGGCCGATATGGAGACCTATTGCGGAAACAAAAAATATTACCTTTCTCGCAACTAAGGGAAAGAAAAGCACCGGCGGAAAGTCCCAGGCGCAAATACTGCTGACCTTTGAACCGCGCTGAATATACCGCGAACAACGCATTGCAGATCGTTGCTGCCAGCGGCTGCCGCTGGCCCGACTAATTTAGAGAAAAAATCAATGAAATACCCGGCTTATCTTGGCACCATGTTAGTGGTGGCGGCACAGCTATCGGCGGTGCCGCATGCCGCTGCCGGCTCGGCGGCGGTTACGCTGTATTCCGATATCACCTCATCCTGCACAATATCACAGCCCGAAGTGGTAACGCTGCCCAATATCCCGGCACTGGCCTTTGCCGGTAAAGATCCCGGCAGTATTCTTATGGATTACTGGGCCGAATTAAATATCACCGTGTCATGTCCAGGTGCCACGCGTTACAGTTTGACTTTTACTCCCGGCGGAGCCACGCCCACCAAGACCCAGTGTATGGCAACGGATAAAGCATTTATCCGTTTTTGCGTATTAGATTTCTTAACCGTTCTGGATTTTAGCAAAGGCCCGGTAGTGTTATCTAAGCCTGTAATATCGACCAGCACGGCATACCATGTGCTCCCAGCGGTTGGAACAGGTGATATCACCGCGGGAACGGTAAACGGCATAATGACCGTTGTGGTTGCCCCGCTGTAAAGGCCATACCCTCCGGGCTATCGGTTTCTAACCTATTCCCTCGTTTATTCGCCCTCGCAGCCAGAGTGAATGCGCCATCAGTCAGGCGATGTGCCACGTGGCACCGCACAAAAAATCGTCCTGCTGGTGGATTCCTCAAATTTGGGCGCAAAAGTTCATTGTGGTGTGCAGCCTGGATGCGGGTGACGCGCCGATCACCACCAACAACAACGTCGGATGCAACGTGCTGTCCAGCGGCATCAGGGCTTATTTCACTCTGTGAGTTCGGTTTTTCCGGCCACCTTACCAAGTACCACAATATCCGTGGCATGACATTCAAAAGAGGCGGGGTCGTCTTCAACGCGCAATTTGCCTCCGGCAGGCGATAAACCTGGCGGATGCTCTTAAAGCCGTCGATCTTAATCAGCCAGCGCCCGTCATTAGTCTCGCCGTTTTTCTCATCGACCAAATAGATAGATTGTTCAAATTCTACCAGCAGCGGTGCGACAGTTTCTGCCGGGATGAATTGCGGATCGTAATTAACCTAGTCTACCGATGAGAAATCCCCGTTGGTGATTTCCATAAATTGTAATGTTAACGCTGAAACGATGCTGGTATCCAGATGACAGGCAATTAGCCTGTCATGGGGAAGTTATCGCGCACCCAGCGGTTAGCCATCGTGCTTTACGATACGCCAAGGTGACCGCACAGCACCTGGCGGGTATTCATTCCGTAGGCATTAGGGATACGGGGGATGGCAGAAACCCGAATTCGTTACAGTGTGTAGCAGCTTCATATCCTGCTGCGGCACGAAGGCTTGACTGGTTAACCACAAGAAAACACATCGATTTATCGTCTGGAAAGGCTAAGGCTGAGTCAAGCGCTCACTGCGGCGCGTGACGTGCAGGGACAGGCGTATCCGCCCGCCCGTAACCGTTGTGGAACAGTGCCGGAGCATGGATTCCGTCGCTGATAATCAGTTCAACTGGTGCCGGATCCGTGTCCTGACTGTCGTCGATAATTTTAGTCGTGAATGCGTGGCGATTGAGGTAGGCCAGGGACTTCGCGGTGACGATGTGGTCGCCGTGATGGAGCGGATCAGGCAGACACAGCAGCGTGCACCACGACGTCTACAGACGGACAATGGCAGCGAATTTATCTCGAAAACGCTGGAGCGCTGGGCATATGAAAACGGGGTGGAGATGGACTTCTCACGCTTCGGAAAGCCCACATATAACGCCCTGGTTGAGTCATGTAACGTCAGCCTGCGTGATGAATATCTGAACGTGCACTGGTTCCTGTCACTGGAAGATGCTTGGGAGAAAATCGAGCACTGGCGGCAGTAATATAACCAGTACTGACCGCATTATTCGTTAAATAACCAGACCCCGGCAGAATTTGTCCGAAGCCTGCAAACAGGCCCGGATTGCTGATTTATCTCGTCACCGATAGTGGGAGGAGATCAATAGGGGGAGCAGAAATCTACCGAAACCCCAAAAGCGAAGAGCCAGCCCGTAGGCTGGTTCTTCTAAATAGTGGTACCGGACTCAGAATCGAACAAGGGAGTAGTTGATGGTGATTTGTTGTATCTCACCCTGATTATGATTCGGGTGTGAAAATACATTTAAATTACTCATGTTACATATGTGGCGTTAAGCCACAGTTGCTTCCAGATGTATCTGTCAAAGGTGGGGAGAGTAAACCAAACCAAGCTGCAAACGCTGTTTTCAGCGATTGTGACATGATTACCGATGCTTCTACCGACTTTGATGATTTTGGGATACTACGCTGGAAACCCCGATTGTGCGTTATCCCGGTTTTAGCCCGGCAACGGCTCAATAAGTTTATTGCAGCTTTGGAAGGTATAATGTCCGTTCATGCTAACGTCGCTGAAAAAGATGCAATGGATTTTCCTAAACATTAAACGTCCCAGAAAAGCGGGGCGTTTCACTTATGGCGCAGAGAATGTCCCCGTAATGCAAGACGTTTAGCGACAGGGCGGTCAACGCTCAGCGGGCCGCCTCCCTGCACAACCAGCAGCAGGCAAATGACGATATAGGCAGATTCGGGCAGGTAAAACAGCCAACTGTACCAAGTAAGCAAATTGAGATTCGCCGGTATATGGTGTAGTCCGACGGTAAACAATGCCACCAGACTGATTATCATCAGCACCAGCGCGCTCACGCGTGTCAGGAATCCCGCCGCCATCAACAGCCCGAACAGCGTTTCGCAGCCGGCGACAAAAAACGCCATAAATGCCGGGAACGGGATGCCTGCTTCGGTAATGGTTTCCAGCATCATGGCCTGGCTTTCTGGCATAAAAACTTTGTTAAAGCCCGAGGCGAAGAAGAACACCCCGAGGGCGACTCGTATTATGACTAGCGGAATAAAGCTGCGGGTGCCTGGCGTCTGAAACAAAGCTTGCAAATAGGTCATAAATCTTTTCCCTGAATTATAGAATTTAATGTCCCTTACAGGACCGGTATTTATCTGCCCTGACGCAGGTCAAGTTCATATAGCCTCAGATTCGCTGCGCTGTTGGAACATACTGAACGCAGCATTTAAGTGCAAGCGCGGTACAAAAAATTACATTCAGAGGTTATCCGCTGGGATCGCTGAAATCTCATTTATCCCATTTTCAGCCTGGCAATCAGCGTAATTCCACCGTGGTTTTGGAAGGTATAATGCTGCCAACGGCGATATCCGGATCTGAGCATCAATCCCTTTGACATTGCCTTCCAATTCCGGTCGTTCCAGCAATCGCGACAGGATCGCCGAGTTGTGATACACGGAAGCGTTCGAAATAAGCTGCTCACACAGGTTGCTCATTTTTTGTTTCAATGCCATTTTTCCCCGGTTAACTTGTTCTTTCTGCCGCTCATCACGCAGTAGCTTTACCCATTTCGTCATCGTAGAAGGCCTGCGTCCATGACTACCTGTGCCTGCGTGACTGTTAATTTTGAACGACAACTAAATGGGCCAATTTGCATTTCATTTCTGAAATAAAATTTTCTCTTTATATCAGAGGACCTGTGCTGTGCGGAGGTGCGCATATTACCTCTTTTCAGGAGGGAAATTTAGTAAATCAATTTAGAGCACGGTGAAATGTACCGGTGCGGTGAGTTAGTTTCAACGGCATTTGTGTGGTCACACCTAATGAAGTAATAGCCAGAATAATTGCCAAAAATAGCAGGTGCAGTGGAACAGAAAGATGAGCACTGTTTGTGACAGATCCGGACCGCTGTTCTGAATGAATAGCTGTAGAATAAATTCTGCCTGCTGATATACGGGTTCTCAAGGGAAAAAAAGGGTCGAAAAGGTATCTTCGATGCCAGCATAAGCTACGGTCACCCCGCGAATTTATCCTCTACTCAATAACCAACCGCGCAATTTTCAGCAATTTTCTTACACAAATACAACATCCTCATCAGAGGAAACGATCATTTTTTTCAGAAAGTCTCTGGAAGCAAAGGGCGTGTTTTGCAGAAATACTTAAATAATATTAAACTGGGAATATTGCTACATCTGATAACGGGGCTTGAGAAATAACTTAGATGACAATACTATCAAGTCTCGAAAAATAAAATATTAATTTTTAATAACTTAACACTAGGAAGAGTTATCACGTGAATAAACGAAAATATCTTACTCATGATGAAATTCAACGCCTGCTTCAGGCCTCTCGAGAGGGCACCTACCCAGTGCGTGATGAGTGTATGATTAAGATGTGCTTTATCCACGGTTTTCGTGTAAGCGAGCTATGTCACTTGAGAATTTCAGACATCAGTCTCGAAGACGGAATAATACATGTTAACAGATTGAAAGGTGGTCTGAAAACAACGCATCCCTTACTAAAATCAGAATTACTACTCTTGAAAAAATGGCTTAAGGAGCGCCTCTTATGGCGTGGCTCCGATACTTCGTGGATTTTTCTGTCGCAAAAAGGGGGGGCTATGTCACGCCAGCAGATATACAAGCTGATACGGTCGTATGGCGCGGCAGCTCATATTCCTGTCGATTTGAGTCCTCACATGTTACGCCATGCCTGCGGATTCGCTTTGGCTGACAGGGGAGCCGATACACGGTTAATTCAAGATTATTTGGGCCACAGAAACATACAGCATACAGTTTTATACACGTCGAGTAATTCAGCGAGGTTTATAGGCGTTTGGCAGGGGGATGTATAAATAACGGGTCAAAATGAACCAAACTGTAAATATTGTGCTTTAAATTCGCACTTAGGTCAAATAATAGTGCATGTAAGAATCCACCTTCAATAAAAATCAATAATTTCAATAGTATGGGGAATTGTCAGCTTACTGCAATTTTAGTTGGCCATACGAAATTATTCTCATGCGCTGAAAAAAATTCTAATGCATAAGCTAAGTGCAGGATTAAACTCCACTAATTAGGTGTTTTATGAAATAAAACACCGCCCTCTTTACATAAAAAAAACAAATACAAATTTATTCACTAAATGCGTCAATTTGGTTCATTTTGACTACTTATGAATAATGTGGAATTGATACCGAATCGTATTTTCTCGGGATTGCTAAGCGTTATTTGAGTCAATAAATGAGTCAGCTTTCGACGGCCCCTGTGGCTCTTTTCCAAGACATGGAGTTTGGACCTATGAGTAAAATTCGTTTCATCAATAGCCTGATCGCTGCTTCGCTGCTGACTGCTGGTATGGCACACGCAGCAACCACTACCGTTAATGGCGGTACCGTTCATTTTAAAGGTGAAGTCGTTAATGCTGCCTGCGCCGTTGACGCCGGCTCCGTCGACCAGACCGTACAACTGGGTCAGGTAAAGACCGCCACTCTGAGCGAAGCGGGCAAAACCAGTTCTGCCGTCGGTTTCAATATCCAGTTAAACGACTGTGACACATCTGTAGCGACCAAAGCTGCGATCGCCTTCTCTGGCGTGACCGCTGGTGGAGACAATACGACCGCTCTGGCCCTGGAAAGCTCCTCTGCAGGTGGCGCGACTAACGTCGGCGTTCAGGTGCTTGACAGCGCAGGTAAAGCACTGGCGTTTGACGGAGCAACCTTCAGCACCGCCGCTACTCTGAGCGATGGTACGAATACCCTGCCATTCCAGGCGCGTTACATTGCAACGGGTGTTGCCACCGCGGGTACGGCCAACGCCAACGCCAACTTTAAAGTTCAGTACGAGTAATTCTGGTCTGCAAGGATGAATTCCCGGGCCAGGATGGCCCGCTTTTCAGCAGTCGAAAAGGGAGAAGGCGATGCTAAAAATCAGACTGGGACTTTTCCTGATGCTATTGGCACCTCTGTCAATGGCCGGCAATAAATGGAATGTCACTCTGCCAGGCGGGCAGATGCGTTTTCAGGGCGAACTGATAGCCGAAGCCTGTACGGTTGATATTGGTGACAGGCAGCTGATTGTCCATATGGGGCAGGTCAGCAGTAACCGTTTCAAAGCCGTCGGCGACGATGCCGACCCGGTTCCCTTCACGCTGCATCTTCAGGATTGCAATACAAACGTCAGCGAGCGCGTGGGTATCGTATTCCACGGGGTGGCCGATGGAAAAAATCCTGACGTGCTCTCCGTAGGCGAAGGTGAAGGTACTGCGACAGGCGTTGGTATCGCTCTGTTTGACGACACCGGGAAAATGATACCCGTCAACTCTGTCCCCCAGGCCTGGAAACCACTGGTTAATGGGGCGCGCGAACTCCAGTTTGTTGCCAGGTATCGTGCCACTGGCCATGCGGTTAACGGTGGTAAGGCTGATGCTCAAGCCTGGTTCTCACTGACATATCAATAACACTGTCTACCCATCTCTCTGCGGGTAAGTTCCGCCAGAGACAGGCGTTTATGCGGTCTGCGGCAGGGTGATTATGCGTTTTAAGAGGTTTACGTGACAAAGATGAAAATGACCGTAAAAGCCATGATGGCACTGCTGGCACTGTCTACAGCTGTTGCAGGTGCCGGCCGTGCTGAGGCTGGCGTAGCGCTGGGAGCAACGCGCGTAGTGTATCCGGCCGATCAGAAACAGGTCACCTTAGGCGTCAGCAACAACAACGATAAAGATACTTTTCTCATCCAGTCCTGGGTTGAGAATGATGACGGCCAAAAAGAGAGCCGCTTTGTTATGACGCCTCCGTTGTTTGTCATGCAGGGGAAGAAAGAGAACACGCTGCGGATAATTGACGCCACGAACAAGGCGTTGCCTCAGGATAAAGAAAGCCTGTTTTGGGTCAACGTCAAAGCCATCCCGTCACTGGATAAAGCGCATCAAAAAGACAATACGCTGCAGCTGGCGATAACCAGCCGGATAAAAATGTTCTACCGTCCGGGCAACCTCAGTATGGCCCCCGATCAGGCGCCGTCAAAGCTGACGTTCAGACGCAGCAAGAATGCACTGGAACTGCGCAATCCGACCCCCTACTTCCTGACGGTCACCGAACTTAATGCGGGGACGCGAATACTGCCGAATACCATGGTTCCTCCAATGGGTTCGGTCAGCGTCACGCTGCCGGCCGACGCGGGTAGCGCAATAACCTATCGAACAATAAATGATTACGGCGCGCTGACGACGGCGATAAAAGGAACCATGCAGTAATCATTTTCAAGTATTCCGTTACGGGATAATCAGTTTTGGACCATGCAGGTAAATAGAAGGCCGGCATCACGTATTAGAGTGCGGGAGGGACCATGTCATACCTGGATTACGGAGCAGGCAGCGATAAAATGACAACACTCGACACCCGGGGGAAGACCCTGAAAAGAACGATGCTTACGCCGCTAGCGATGCTACTGGTGGCATCGACATTCTCTGCGCGTGCAGACAACTACTTCAACCCCCGGTTCCTGTCTGACGATCCTGAGTCCGTTGCCGACCTGTCCGGTTTTGAGAAAGGGCTGGAGGCCCCCCCCGGGACCTATCGCGTAGACATCTATATGAACGATGGCTACATGTCTACCCGGGACGTCACCTTTGAATACTCCACTGACGGCAAACGGCTGGAACCCTGCCTGACCCGTTCGCAGCTGGCGACACTCGGGGTGAATACCCTGACCCTGCCGGACATTGCGGTGATGAAGAGTACCGCGTGTGTCCCCTTTACCCGGTTGATTGCTGATTCCTCAAGCAGCTTTGACGTTGGCCGCCAGCGGCTCAATATCAGCGTCCCACAGGCGTTTATGGGCAATCAGGCTCGTGGCTACATTGCTCCGGAGCTCTGGGATAACGGTATTACCGCCGGCCTGCTCAACTACAACTATACCGGCAGCGAAGTGCGCAGTCAGAATGGAGGAACGCGTAACTACTCGTACCTTAACCTGCAAAGCGGGCTTAACGTTGGTGCATGGCGGCTGCGTGATAACTCTACCTGGAGTTACAGCAGCGGGGCGGCATCGAACGAGAATCGCTGGCAGCACGTCAATACCTGGCTTGAGCGTGACATTACGGCCTGGCGCAGCCGCCTGACCGTGGGTGACAGCTATACCGCGGGCGATATCTTTGAGGGTATCAATTTCCGCGGCATTCAGGTGGCCTCTGATGACAATATGCTTCCCGACAGTCAGCGTGGATTCGCTCCTGTGATCCATGGTATTGCGCGCGGTACGGCGCGCGTTTCGATCAAACAAAACGGCTATGAAATCTACCAGACTACCGTCCCGCCGGGCGCATTTACCATCGGCGATCTTTATGCGGCGGGAAACAGCGGCGATCTGCAGGTAACGGTTAAAGAGGCGGATGGATCTGTTCAGGTGTTTACCGTGCCGTTCTCATCCGTTCCGATGTTACAGCGAGAAGGGCAGGTCAAGTTTGCGGCTACTGCGGGACAGTATCGCAGTGGCAACGGTATGCAGGACAAACCCACGTTTTTCCAGGGAACGTCGCTTTGGGGGCTGCCCGACGGCTGGACGGTTTACGGGGGCACGCGTGCGTCCAGCGATTACCGTTCGTTTAACGTCGGCCTGGGGAAAAACCTGGGTTATCTGGGGGCCGTTTCCGCGGATATCACTCAGGCAAACGCCACCCTGCCCGATGACACCCGGCACCAGGGGCAGTCCCTGCGCTTTCTTTACAGCAAGTCGCTTAACGACACGGGAACCAATCTCCAGCTGGTTGGATACCGTTATTCAACGCAGGGTTTCTACACCCTGGCGGATACCGCCTGGCACCGTATGAGCGGCTACACGGTGGTCAGTGAAGATGGCATCGTCAACGTAAAGCCGAAATTCACGGATTACTACAATCTCAACTACAGCAAACGTGGCCGTCTTCAGGCTACGGTGACGCAACAGGTCGGACGGTCATCGACCATCTATCTCACCGGCAGCCACCAGAGCTACTGGAACACCGGGCGTGCGGACGAGCAGCTGCAGATTGGCTATAACAGCACGATAACGGATATCAGCTGGGGCCTGAGCTACAGCCTGTCCAAAAATGCCTGGAGTGATGATAAGGACCAGCTGCTGGCGTTCAATATTAATATACCGTTCAGCCACTGGATGCGTTCGGATACCCGTTCGGCATTTAAAAACGCCAGTGCAAGCTACAACACATCAACCGACTTCAGAGGACGTACGGCGGGTACTGCCGGGCTTTACGGTACCCTGCTTGAAGATAACAACCTCAGTTACAGCGTGCAAACGGGGTACGCCAGCGGCGGGTCGGGGACATCGGGGGGAACCGGCAATGCGGGGCTTAACTATCGTGGCACCTACGGTAACAGCAACATCGGCTACAGCCACAGCGGCGACTACCGCCAGTTGTATTACGGTGTCAGCGGCGGCGTGCTGGCGCATGAAAATGGCGTGACCTTCAGTCAGCCTCTCAACGACACCTCGGTGTTGATAAAAGCGCCGGGAGCGGGACACGTTGGCGTTGAGAATCAGACCGGCGTGCGCACCGACTGGCGGGGTTACGCGGTACTGCCTTATGCCATGGATTATCGCGAAAACCGTGTCGCTCTTAATACCGACTCTCTGGCCAATAATGTCGAGCTGGAAGAAGCGGTAGTGAGCGTGGTGCCGACACGCGGCGCCGTGGTGCGCGCGGAGTTTAAGGCGCGTGTCGGGATGAAAGTCCTGATGACGCTGACCCGGGACGGGAAACCCGTTCCCTTTGGCTCCATCGTATCCTACGAGGCCGGGCAGTCGGGAAGCATTGTTGCAGATGGCGGGCAGGTTTATCTGACAGGACTGTCACCCGCAGGAAAAATCAAGGTTAAGTGGGGCGAGAGCGCAAATGAAAGCTGTACGGCAACATACAGCCTGCCCGCCGACAGCCAGAACAGGGCGCTGAGCTATTCCTCAGCCGTATGCCGGTAATGATGCAGGGGACATACATCCATGACTAGATACGTTTCAATCCTGTGTTTACTGTCTGTTTTCGCCGGGAATACCCATGCGGCGGACAGTACCATCACCATTACAGGATATTTAAAAGATAACGCCTGCTCAGTGGCGGTGGATTCGCAGAACTTTACCGTGGATCTGATGAGCAATGCGGGCAGACAGCTTTATCGTCCGGGCGCCGTCACTCCCGCAGTACCCTTCACCATTGTCTTTGATAAGTGCGGGAGTTCAGCGACGGCGGTAAGAGTGGGCTACACGGGAATATCAGACGGTGACAACGCTACCCTGCTGAAACTTGATGCGGTCAGTAATGCTGCAAGCGGCATGGGGATTCAGATTCTGGACAAAGATAAGGATCCTGTCTCGCTGAATTCAGCCCAGGACACGCTTAACTGGACCACGCTGACAGCCGGCCAGGCGAACACGCTGGGCTTTTACGCACGCCTGATGGCAACGCGCTCCCCGGTAACGGCGGGTATCGTTAATGCGACGGCGAACTTCACCTTAGAGTTTCAGTAAGGAAGTCTGAAGATGACCAAGATAAAGTGCGTCCTGCTGGCAGGGATGCTGATTTTTACCACAATGCCGGGCGCTCATGCTGCCGATGTGACCATTACGGTGAACGGCCGCGTGGTAGCCAAACCCTGTACGGTATCAACGCCATCAGCGGCGGTTAACCTGGGTGACCTTTTTACGTTCAATTACGTGCAGGCGGGTTCAGGATCTGCCTGGTATCCGGTCACTCTGAATCTGACCAACTGCCCGACAGGCACGTCCAGGGTGACGGCAACGTTCACGGGGACGACGGACAGTACGGGCTATTACAAAAATCAGGGCGGGGCTACCAATCTTCAGCTGGAGCTGCAGGATACGGATGGAAATAACCTGAACAACGGCAAGAAAAAAGCCGTACAGGTTGACGACTCATCACAATCGGCGAGTCTGCCACTACAGGTCCGCGCGCTGTCGGTCAATGGCAATGCTAAGCAGGGCAGCATCCAGGCGGTGATTAACGTCACCTATACCTATGCCTAAAATTTAAGGGCTCTCTTAATGAAACTCTCAAGCAACATAAAAAACATGCTCAGAAGAAAGAATGCTTTAGCGCTATTAGCATTCTGTTCGCTATCGCTTTTTTCATCAGGGGCGAATGCGTTCGCTTGCAGAACCGCTGGAGGTGTAGAGATACCGATTGGTGGAGGGAGTGCAAACGTGTACGTAAATTTAACGCCTTCTGTAGGGATTGGACAAAACCTCGTCGTAGATCTGGCAACCCAAATCGCATGTCGCAATGATTACCCTTCTACACACACGGATTACGTTTCGTTACTACAAGGCTCCGCTTATGGCGGAGCACTGAAGAACTTTAAAGGAAGCATCATCTACTCTGATTCCACGTACCCATTTCCAACAACCTCTGAAACCAAAATATTAACCTATAAGTCGAAGACCGAGACACCCTGGCCCACTAAACTCTATCTGACTGCAATCGGATCTGCAGCAGACGGAGTTGCTATTAAGGCCGGAACTCTAGTGGCTATATTAAATATGCACCAGACTAACAACTATAACGAATCCAATTCGTATGTCTGGAATGTATATGCTCAGAACTCAGTGGTTGTTCCTACTGGCGGTTGCGATGTGTCATCACGGAACGTCACAGTAACACTTCCTGATTATCCAGGAAGTACAGCTATACCGTTAACTGTACATTGTGGGCAGGACCTGAAGTTAGCCTATTATTTGACCGGATCTACTGAGGATACTGCCAATAGCGTATTCTCTAACACCTCTTCTTCTAACCCTGCACAGGGGATAGGTGTTCAGCTATCTAACCGCAACGGCATTATTTCAAGCAATAAAAACGTGTCCTTAGGCACTGTGGGAACCAGTCCGGTGAGTCTGGGGCTGACCGCCTCATATGCCCGCACAACGGGACAAGTAGTGGCTGGAAATGTTCAGTCAGTTATTGGTGTGACGTTCATCTATGAATAATGTCAAACGGTCTCGAAAGCAGCACCTGGTGCGAGGCACGCTGCAATCAATCCTTAAAAGGAAAATAGATGAAATTTTGGGTAATTATCGATATTGACGGGCATTTTTTCTTGTTTTTTTGATCATTACCCTTTCCGATATTCACTGAGGCGAGTGCAAGGCTCTTGGATTTATAATATATGAAAATTGAATTTTCTCGGAGCGTTCGCACGAAATGAAAAAAAGGTTGTTACTATTAAACTTGTTGGAGTTATTAGTAATGGTATGACTACTTAGCTAAAGTAAATCGTTAATGAAAATGAATATCAGCAATATGACATGAGAGTGGAATTTATTTATTTCACTTTGGATGTTAGCTCATTTATTAATTGCATTAGATCTGAATGGTATGTGAGTTTGGAACGTTGCAATTCTACTGGCGCGAAAATTATTTATTCTTCATCTCTAATAGGATGAAAATTGATAGTCTAACTACGTGATTGATGTAGTGTGTATTTAATGTGAGAAAAACAGAGTTTTTTTTATAATACTTATTTCAAGTGGAATAGACTCTATGCGGGTGGTCTTAATAAGTGGGTGCTCCCCTTGGGTGCTGAGTTTTATACAAGTAAAAAAGGAATTAAAATGATAGAGCGCCGTTCGTCTGTATTGAGTTCTTTATGTTGCCACCCCCAGGTTTCTTTTTCTGAAAATAAAACAAAAAAAAAGAAAACTCTTCTTTTAATGGAACCGGTGGAATTGTACCGAGATAGCATGTACCATTTGCTCAATGATTATATAAGCGACGCGGTGGTTGTTACTGGTGTCGTAACCAGTCTCGCTGAAATGATGCATTCCGTTGTATTAAACGGACCGGCAGATATTTTTATGATGGAAGCATTTGGTCAGGATGAAAACTATAAAAACTGGCATGATTTTACTCGTTTTATGAGTAACAACTGCCCGTCATCAACGTGTTTGGTCTGGTCCTCAAAGCCAACTAAATTTCTCATAAAACTGAACACCTGTGATAAAGAAAAAGTCTGTTGGCAGATACCAAAAGTCATCGATATCAATATTATCATACGATTTATGCACCAGGTTATTTGCAGCTCCTCTCCTTCTTCGCTGTATGGTGATAAGGGTATTGCTCATCACGCATCGGATCTTACAGCCAGTGAAATACTGATAATCACAGGGTTGATGGAGGGGAGGAGCAATTTAGAAATAGCCAGCAAATACAAAATATCCAGTAAAACCGTTAGTCAACACAAACGAAATGCAATGACTAAATTAGGGGTCTCAACGACATTTCAACTTAGGAATGTCATTGAGGAAGTTTATATCTCTAACAGGTGTAATATGCCCCATTATCCATTTGACATTAGTCGTATAAACCATGCGGGTATATGAAATTAGATCGAGAGTCCAGGAAGTTAAATTTCTATGCGTTCTGTAGGCTTATATCAGGGGCGCTACAATGGGAAACTGTAATAAACTAACTATTTCACGTGTGTCGTTATATAGTAAAACTAAATCCCCACAGTGTCTATACACGCTGGTCGTATGCCTGTCCGATGAAAAAGACAAAATTTATAAATTACCATATAGTCTTCCACCTGATACTGTAAAACGCACTGAAAGGCGCATTTCGCTATTGCTCAGCAAGATACAAAATAAGTTACGCGCTGCAGGCTGCACCGCTGTCTGATCCAAATTTTTAAGTTAGCTAGCTGTCTCAATTTTAATGGGAGATATTATTGTGATGAACGTATATTTTTCCGAAAAACACCTATCGTATCCCTGGTGACTAAGGAGTTTAGATATCTGTGTAGCCATCCCACATAATGCTGCCATTCACTTTTAGAGATCTTCCGACATACTGATGACGGATTTGGTGAGATCGCTATGCGCAGAGTCCGTTTTACCGAACACCAAATCATCGCCGTTCTGAAGCCCGTGGAGGCTGGCAGAACGGTGAAGGATGTCTGCGGTGAGACCGGAATTTCAGAGGCCAGTTATTATAACTGGAAAGCAAAATTCGATGGTATGGAGGCCAGCGAGCTTATGAAGATCACAGGTCTGGTGGATGAAAACCGCCGTTTGAAGCAGATGTTCGCCGCTCTGAGTTTTGAGAACAGGGCATTGAAGATATGATGGAAAAAACTCTGAAGCCGGTCGCACAGTGGGAGCTGATAAAACCCCAGTGCAGATATTTTCTCTCAGCATCAGGCAAGCCCGGGGGCTATTTCTCTTAGCCGTACGGTTTATCATTACCGTCCCCAAATATTGCGTGATGGATCTGTTATCAGTGCACTTCAGCAGGCTGCTGAACGGTTATCCGCGTGACGGCTTCATTAAACTGTTCCAGATACTGCGCCGCCAAGGCCACGCATGGCATTATAAAAGAGCACGCCGTATATACTCCTGCTGAAGCTGAATTTTTGTTGTAAAGGGAAGTAGTGGCTTCCGGCACGTTATCCATCGTCACTGGCTGTTCCGTAGGCACTTAATCACAGCTGGCCGGTGGATTTGAATATACCGGCACCGCGGGTGATAAGGGAACCGGCCGCATTGTTGCAGACAGAGTTTCTCCGCATAAGCGACGGATGGATAAGGGCAGGAGTTTATCTCTCTGAAACTGACCGAATGGGCAGAAAGCCGGGACGTTGGGCTGGAATTTATTCAGCTAGGAAAACCAACGCAGAATGTGTTTATCAAACGCTTAAACCGGACTTACCTGACAGAGATACTGGATTATTATCTGTTCAGTACGCTGAATGAGGTGCGGGAAATTACAGATAAATGGCCGGGCGAACACAACACTGAACGTCCGCGTGAGTCTCTGTACAATCTGATGCTGGAACAGTACCGGAAGATGGATAATTGCGGCGGAACCTCAAAAGATGCATGGAACTAAAACGGATGTCTTTACAATGGGAACTGTGGATAAGATGACCAGAAATTTACCGGAACCCCAGAAAGCAAAAAACCCGCCATAGGCGGGTTTCTTTAAATAGTGGTGCCCGGACTCGGAATCGAACCAAGGACACGGGGATTTTCAATCCCCTGCTCTACCGACTGAGCTATCCGGGCAACGGGGCGCATTAAACCTTATGCCATCGCAGCCGTCAATGGCTTTATAAACAAAACGGTCTGGTTGCACCCTTTTTCACCAAATCCTACCCATAAAGTCCCTTATAGTGCATTTTCAGTGAAGTATGTGCTGCCCCTGCTTTCGTTCATCTTTGTTAAAACACGGCAGGCATCAACAATATTTTAGCTGCTGTAGCGAAGCAGGATGCGGGTACATCGGTGACATTTTTTGCTCTTCACGGGGACAGAAGCAGGTCCTGTACGCCGCAGGATACCGTGCTTGATCCACCTTCATTCAATCGCGTTGGCATGCGGATCCTCGCCATCTTTTTCCATTCGCATGGTACGAAATTGTGAGTTTCACAGATCGGCATCAAAGCCAATTAGCACGCTGGAAAAATAATAAGCCATATATTCTTCCGTCATCTGGAAGAATGAAGGCAGTAACATGATTTCCTTATTTTCTATGGAAAACAGTAATAGGCCTGCCAGTTCTGCTTCTGTAATTATTCGCTTAATATGAGACCGTGACACGCCACAACTTGCTGAAATTTCAGCAAGGGAAAGAGAGACGATATTACCATGAGGTTTTTTTTCAACATTGCAATAAAGGTTCAGTATAATCATGTGTCCTGCATCTTTGAGTATGAATATGCCAATGTTGTTGACTCTTTCGAAATCGAATAATCTGTTTCTCACTATGGCTGCGTAATGATGAAAAAACTTATTGAGAGCGTCTTTTTCACTTATTTTTGTTTTGAGTGAGAGGTCCGGGTTTAAGAAATCGAGCGGGATAGCCATCGTCTTAATAAGTTCAAGGGTTTCGTTTAATCCTTTATCAGTCACGATAAATTCTTGTTTTCTTCGATCGTCAATCAACGCTCGTGTTTTTATTCTTCTGCTCACTTTTAAGAAAATAAGAAAATTCGAAACGGTATTATCACTTAGCATATCCAATAACATGAACTTCCTCTTAACTTCTGCCAGTAGCGGAGGGGAGGAGGTGAAAAACTCGATGACTAAAATGGTGGCCAAAACAAAACGATGGCTTTTAAAAATCGTTTTGTAAAAAAGTTTGTTCTTGCTGTAAGAGTAAGACATTGAATGATAGTGCAGGAGGATGGATTTTTTGAACGCTTGGTGAGGGAAAGATTTTATTGCCTCAACATGTTTTTCCATTTTGACGATCGTTAACTGTTTTTCACTCATACACTTTCCTTATGATGTTTAATATTTGTAGAGCAAAAGTTAAAAAACCGGATGTCAGCACACCCGGTCAGGCAAATAATAAGTGGTGTTATAGGGTGAGGCTCATAGAGTGAAGCATAATCAAGTGAACATCCTGTCGTAAAATTTTTTAGTACAGAAGCCGCCGATCGGTAGCTCCCTGTCAAAATTTTTATGCTGCCCCGTTGATTAGAATCATCTTTATGTTAAGTTCAGCGTTATCTCTTACTAGCAGTTTGTTACTCATGTTTTTCAGATGGCTGTAGGCCGTTTTATGGTTTATGTGAAGCTCATCGGAGATCATTGTAGCACTGTATTTCTCCATAATGAGTTGAAGGATTTTTTTTTCGACTAGGGTCAATGGTTTAATAGAGCATTGTTCGGTGTTGGCGGCAAATATTTTATGCAAGATTTCATATACTTCTACGAGTTTTGTAGTTAATTTTATGAAAGTTATTGGTCTGACATTGAGGCCGCAAAAAATCCTTTCTTTAAGATCTGAACATAGCATCACTACACGATCATAGTGACTATCCTGCAGGTAATGATAAGCCGACTGATATATTGAGTTACTTGTGTTAATAATAATAAGCAGTTTGTGATCTTTCTTATTGGCGGCATTAACATTGAAGATCATATCCTGCAATAAACAATGGATGCCTTCAGATACAATAAAATCGTCATATTTTATTGTGATGAGTACCCCTTCCGCGCTTGTTATAGACGTTGTTCTCATTGCCGAGTCTTCTTTTTTTAAATCGTGTTGCTTCTTATTTAGAATGTGTAATTACAGTTTCATTATTCTCAATAGCGCCGCTGTCAGATATATAATAAAATTTTGCACGCCCCCCGCTGAGTTTTTCTGCGGTTTCACCTAGATAGTAACGCTTGTTGCTTTTTGGATAGGTCATCATGTCCATCTCGCCGCGTGCTTTAATTTCTTTTTGCGCTAAAACCAAATAAATGTCGGTAAAAGAAATATGGTAGGGCGTCGGGTTATGGCACTCTATAAAGCTGCCATGCCGATCTTGTCCGGTAATAAAGCTTATCCTGCTCGCTATGTTATCGATTTTTGCCAGTGCTGCCGGGCGATAAAATATCTTGATTTGTGTATTCATCGTCATGGTTAAATGCGAATGCTGTTCATTACGTTTATCGAGCGGTGGAACTTCGTAAATATTTAGCCAGTATACGGACTCCCGATCCTCAGGAAGCTGACTGCCATTATAGGTGATCCTGATCCCCTGCATCTGCCTTGGCTCCAGGCGAAAAATTGCCGGGGTAACAATAAACGGCGAGTCCGGGTAGTCCGATGAACCGCGGCCGTCATCACTCCAGGTCTGAACAATCACCGGCCAGGGGTTAGTATTCACCAGCATAAGGGAACGTTCCCGGCTGTTCTCTGCGTAAATAACCCGTGTTTTTTCGGCAAGTATCCCGGCAAATGCTTCGCCACTGGTGCACACTGCTACCAGTGTGAGGCAAAGTATCGCCATAGTATTTCTTATTTTCATTGCATTTTTACCACGACGTAGGCTGTTGCATAGACTTTTCCCGGCGTAACGTCAGCGCCCGGCAGTTTAACCAGCCTGGCTGTCATAGACTGATTATAAGTTGTATACCCGGTGGCATTGCTGCCAACGGCACTGCTTCCGTTCAGCACGGGATACCAACCGGCGGCATTCCCTCCTGGGGTTGTCAGCGACATCGTGCCGGCTTGCCCGACAAAGTTCATATCCGTACCCTGGCTGTTACGCAGAGTAATGCCGACCCCTTTAGCCATGTCACTGGCATAATAATTGTCTGACACCAGGTAAGACACGCCGCCGCTGGCGTTGACCAGCCCGAGGCGCTGCGCTGCGCTCCAGGCTCCGTTAGAGACCTGGAATCCTATTGCCGTTTGCATGCTGTTAATACCCGAGCTTGCCGCGTTGCTGCATTCAATCTGCACGGAAAAATCAGCGCTTGCGCTGTCTCCCGCCTGCAGTCTGGCTGCGGAAATACCGGGCAGGATCACCACCGGCGTTACGTTTCGGGCTACGCAGCTGGAAGTTTGAAACAGTGAATTAGACGCCCGCATGCCATAGCCAATCCCATTGGATGCGAACCAAAAGTTGAATCTGTAAGCGCTATCTTCACCAGGTTTATCCCGGCCGAACGCAAATGACACGTTGCTTTCACCCGATAGCTGGATATAAGCATTGGGCTGATTGCAGGTGTAGTTGGTTCCTGTAGAGCGGGCGAACCCCAGACCGCCGTTTCCCGAGCCGCAGTACATAGAGGCTGCGGCGCTTGCGGGCAGGGAACTGATTTTATACAGTTCTGCCTGCATCGGAGGAATATCCTGTAGGCGGATTTGTATCTTGCCGTTGCTGGTTGTTGCATAGGTGCTGATGGGGATTTTTTTCCAGTAGCGCGTGACCGTATTACCCGCGATTGTCAGCTTAAGGCCAGTATAACTAAACCACGTGGCATAGACGTCCTGGAGCCCATCCGGGCCCCCGATATCGTAGAATCCACCCACCCGATCGTCACCATTAGTGGCAACAAGAAAATAGATTGAGCTAAGATCGGCCTGATCGCATTCAAACAGCACGCTGGACGCATTGGCACCCGCGTAGCTGTAGTTGGTTGGTGGTATGACCACACTGCTCAGCAAAGTACCGGGCGGCTGCAAATAGTCATCACTGAGGTTAATTTTTCCGAAAGGGATGGTTGCGGTTACAGCGTCTCCAACCTGGCCTGCGCTGGTGCGAGTACATGTCGCCTGCACGGTGGCGGAAAGCATCAGTAGCGAGATGACGATAGACATCACAGAAAATTTTCTCACGGGATCACCTTAAAAAATTGACTATTGGCTGCGGCATTGAGCCGTTTTTTTTCCGAATTTTTTTGCAATATCAGTGGATGAAAGATGGTAACTGAGATGGCACTTTTCATCGGTATTTTCGCCCCATTTCACGATTAAATTGTCATCTTTCTTATCGGTTCGCAGGTAGAGTTGGCCATTTTGAGCAACCATTCCCGTCAGCACGCCCGAGCTGTCGAACACATCGGCTCCTAACGGTACGGATTGACCATTTTCCTGTGTCGCTTTGATAATGAGGGCCGTGCCGGCTCGCGTTTTGAACGTGATTTTTACCGTTGCCCCAGCCAGCGGAGCGATTCGCTTTTCGTTATCAATAAGCTCTACGTCATCCGCCATGCCCTGAGGGCTAAGCGTAAGCATGTTATAGCGATAGGGGATCAGTGAGGGCACCAGCGTATACCCCTCATCGTTTATGACCGATTGTTTTGAGTTGAACATCTTTGCACCACTGGCACCTTTAGCTTCAACAAGGGCGAATGTGTCTCCCAGCCAGGGGCCGAAGGTTACGCCTCCCCCATGAACAGCAAGTGCGCCCTGAGCCATAGCGGAGGCCTGCCAGTAGTTTTGCCCGCGCGAGGCGTTAATGCCCAGATTTGCTTTGCTGGTTGATTGCTGTAATCCACCGTTGATCGTTGTCTGGCTATTATTCCGGCTGTGCTGTGCGCCGACATTATAATTTAACGTCTGGTCACTGCCGATTGAGCCTGAAGCACTGGTTTGATACTGATCGCCAGAGCTTGAGGAGTGCGTCCAGCTGCTGTTAACCGACGATACTCGATTGTCGGTAAATGCCAGCGGAATAGATAATGACAGCGATGTGATCGTCTCTGAACTTCTCCGACTGCTGCTGCCCGTGTCTGTGAACTGTTTCCCCAGCGAAACGTTATAAGAGATCCCGTTCTTCAGGCTGTCGCTGTAACCCAGCTGCAGTTGGGTATCCTTATCTTTGCTATTGCGATATTGCTGCAACGATCCTGAGACGAAAAGGTTACCGTATTCCGCGAGGCCCTGACTCATGGATATATCGTATCGTGACTGCTGTTGATAGCTTGCAGAACGCCAGTTTCTGTCATTGCTAAACGATCCGCGCAGACCAAGAACATCGCTAAGATCGCGATAGCCGGAGGTCGAATAACGAAAGCTGGCCAGCGAGAGTGTAGTATTTGTTGGCTGGAAAGTTTTGCTGTAGGAGATATGTGACATCCAGCCATTCACATAATCGCTACCGGGCAATTTTGCGCGTGAGGCGGTCAGATCAAGGCCGAAAGCGCCGAGATAACTGCCGTATACGCCACCGACGACGGCAGAGGTGTATCCATCTGCCAGGCGCATTCCGCTGTTAACCGTGATGCTATTGCTAAGGCCGTGCTGCCAGGTCAGATCGCCAAAAAGGCTTTTTTCACCGCTGTCCCTGGTCTTACCTACCGCCAGGTCGAAGTGTGAAACGCCCGGCCGCATCGACTCCGGCACGGCGGAGAAGGGCACGCTAAAGCGGCTGGTTCTGCCGTCCGCGCCCGTAACCTCAACGTCCAGATCGCCGCTATAGCTGGTGGGATAAAGGTCATTAATAGCGAAAGAGCCGGGAGATACCGTCGTCTGATAAATTTGCTGACCATTCTGTGAGATGGTGACTTTAGATGTCGTTGTGGCGACGCCACGCACGACCGGTGCATAGCCTCTCATTGAGTCGGGCAGTATCCGGTCCTCCGTTGAGATATTGATGCCGTTATAATTCAGTCCAGAGAAGAAACGGCCAGCCGTGATCAGTTCACCTGCACTAAGCTGGCTGCTCATTGCGGGTAAAGGTCGCTGCACGTAACTGCGCACTCTTTGCCAACGTGTTCCCTGCTGCTGGCTCCAGTTGAGATTTGAAAGTTGCCTGAACTGCCATGCTCCCATGTTGACCCCACCGTTAAGGGATAACCAGGCTGAATCCTGGTTTTTCAAATCGTTGTCTGAATAAGAGACATGGTAGTAATTAGTGAGATAATTGATAAAACCAATAGACGCCCCGGCATCGAGATTTTCAGGCGATACATACCCTTGCGGCAGGTTGATCATTTCACTTTGCGGCACAGATAAATCCAGCCGCAGCTGTTGCCGATTAAATCGACTGACGCCACTCTTAGAAACGTCTTTTAATTCTACGCACTGCGTGTTTTTTTGTTTCTCGGACAGCCGTGACGAATCAAATTTTATACCCGCATGTTGCAACGTCTTAATATCAAAACAGGGCGTGACTGTGCCATCGGGTTGCAAAACGAAACGAACATCCGCCCGCTCTATATACGTTCCGTTGGTATAAATATCGATTTTATAGCTACCCGGCTCAATTGAGCCGGGCTGTGACAGACGTAAATAAGTGGCTTCGCTAAGATTTTTACCCTGGAAAAGCGCCGGATCAAAATAGAGATCGCTGGTTGCATCCTTTTTTTCCATTTGGGTTGCCGATACTGAAAAAGTTGTCGGGACTACCAAAATGAATACAACAAATTTTCGAAGTATCAACATGATACCTGCCTTGATCGTTTAAATTATTTTAATTCCGTATCAGTGATCTGACCTGCACCATAGTCGTTTACCGTCACCATTTTGATTTTTTCCCCACGGGTTACGTTCCCCGATGCGGGCAGTAGCCTGACTGATTTTTCTGATTTCGGATCAATCATCACGGAATCGATAAGAGAAATATCCTTGCCGTTATGTCGGGCTGAAATGGTTTGCAGATTGATATAGTAAGGGGTCGGATTTTTCAGCAGCAGGTTTCTATCTCTGGCCTGAATAATTAACTCCGTAACACTTTTTTCCGGGCTGCTGTCCAGACCGGCAGGACGGTAGAAAATTTTGATTTTGCTGGTGATGGCCAGCAGCAGTTTATTCTGATCGTTATCTTTTTTATCTAATGCCGGGATCTGGCTAAATGAGAGATAAAACACCGACTCGCGATCCTCTGGCAGGCTTCCTTCCAGCCGATTCAGGCGCACGGACTGACCGCTGTGAGGTTCCATTCTGGAAAATGGCGGTAAAATGATAAAGGGCACATCTTCGTCTTTTTCACCCTCACCGTCCGGCGTTTTGCTCACGCTAAGCTGCAGTACATAGGGCACAGGATCGGGATTGGTAAACTGAAGCGTTTTTTCTTTGCTGTCCGCTGGAAAAATGATGCGTGTGCCGGTCATGACGATACTTGCATGGGCGCTGGCAAGGAAAAGAAAAGTCGCGGGTAAACACCTCAGTATGTTTTTCATTGGGAAACCTACAAAAAAAGGAATGTTAAGCATCCCGGCCTTTAACAGCCGGGAAGCCTATTACAGATAGCTCAAGGTATATTCTGCCACTGCGGTGACCGCACCGGCGGTTGGGGCGCTGCTAAGTGCATAATACTGCGCACCAAAATCGTAGCTTGCGCTGGTCTCATTCTGCTTAAGGACCAGTCCGGGCACTGCGGTTGGCCCGTTCAGATTCACCGGGCCTGTACCATCACTTTTTTGTGTGATTTGGATACCCACATCCTTAGCCGGGCTTACCGTTGCCAGGTTGCCAAGTACTCCCGTAGCACTGTCGACGTTGTGACCAAGAAATTTAGTCTTTATTGCCGTATCAGCGCTGGAAACGGCGGTGCAATTGCTGATAGCAACGGTAAAAGGCGTTACTCCTGTCGCTTTACCCGCGCTACCGGTTAAATTAGCCAGGTTGGCCGTTGGCAGCATCACTATGGCATTAGGCGTACCATTGATGTTGACCGTGCAGGTTTGCGAACTGACTTCACCCTGGAAGGTGACGGTATTTTGAGCGAGTGCGGGCATTGTGATAACACAGCCTGCCATCAGTACTGGCGCGATGATTGAGCGATGCATTTTCATGCTGACTCCTTTTTTGAAATGATGATGCGTTATTAATACTCTTATGGGGTTCCCACAGGTATTAAACGGTGTATAAACAAAATGAGTTAACTTACTTAGGAACGTGCCTGATAAATGAATGGCGAATCCACTTAGCCGGCTGGATTGTTTTTTCAAAAGAGGCAGTGAGACGCAGATGGCTCAATTATTTCCCTATAATTAATATTTGAAGCAATAAAGCGTTTTTATTTTTTACCTACGCTAATATCTTGCCGATTTAGCATTAGGAATAATCTTATGTCAACGGTCATTGCTGTTCATTTTTGGGGGTATTCTTGATTTTTTGAGCTTGATTCATTCTAAATTTTTTTGTTTCAAAACCGATTTGTTACTATTCACAGTCTTCGTTTCTTCCCTTTTTAATGGCATGTCGTCAAGTCTTAAGGTATTGAAAAAACGCTGTTAATTGGCATTGCGTTTTTCATGTATCAGGTTTTTTTTGCGGGTGCGGTTAAATGCTGGCGAAGAACTCCTGGCACAAAAAGGAGTGTTGATCATTATTATCAACATTTTGTGTGATAGGTTTAACTGATGCGGGAATTGCTCTGCAATCAACGGGAATAATCATTTTCGACAACATGCTAAAGAACGGAATCATTTTTTCGGTCAGCCACCCTAAAAGGGAGAGCGTAAGTTTCTGATTGCAATTAATATACCGCATAGTGCGAGAAGGTATGTGTGAAGGGAATATAACGTTCAGTTTGTTGATTATTAGTGGCTGACGATCATTTTTTTTACATAGATAAATCCGGCTGCTCAGGTTGTACCTGTTGTTCAAAAATGCAATGATTACGTAGGTTTATATGCCCCATCACGCTGGTACATCGAGGTGGCCGTTATAGATGATGTAACGCTTTTTATCCTTGTTGGTAAGCGCCTTCAACCGCCGCAGCCCTGCCTGTTACCATGCGGTGCTGCCATGATGATAAATTGCCCCTCTATACGATGAGGCCCTCCAGCGCTCGGCAATTGGCCATGAGTAAAAACAGACGAGATCTGCTTTTACTGATGTCTATCTGGCGAAGCGGTAAAATACTCTGCTGAACACCCACTTGACAACTTTCGCCGGGAATACGTGCGCTTGTTCATATTCCTATTGCTGTGCCTCCGGCACCCACTCATCCTTGAATATTTGGGATTTGTGCTATGACCCCTTTGAAAATTGCAGCCAGCACGACCGTGGCTATTCACCTTCGTACCGGGCGTGAAGTCGTTACGTTGGATAACACAGATTTTACCGATGTGGCGGCGGTGGTGCTCTCCGTCAGTGACTCCCGATCCGGTATGCTGGCACTGTTACGCCACACCGGCTTTGCGCTACCGGTCTTTATCGCGCTGGACGACGTTTCACAGGCGGTGGACTTACCGCAGGTCGATGGCGTACTGAATGGGGATGCAGACGATGCTGCGATGCTGGAATCTGCCGCGGCAGAGTACCAGTCAAAGCTACTGCCTCCTTTCTTTCACACGCTGACTAAATATGTTGCGATGGAGAACAGCACCTTTGCCTGTCCTGGCCATCAGGGCGGTGCTTTCTTCAAAAAACACCCGGCCGGGCGTCAGTTTTACGACTTCTTTGGTGAGAATGTATTTCGTGCGGATATGTGCAACGCCGATGTGAAGCTCGGCGATTTGCTCATCCACGAGGGTTCCGCGAAACACGCGCAAAAATTTGCCGCTAAGGTGTTTAATGCAGATAAAACCTACTTTGTGCTGAACGGCACGTCCAGCGCCAACAAAGTGGTGACCAATGCGCTACTGACCCGTGGCGACCTGGTGTTATTTGACCGCAATAACCATAAATCTAACCATCATGGTGCGCTAATCCAGGCTGGAGCTACGCCGGTTTATCTTGAAACCGCGCGCAACCCGTTTGGCTTTATCGGCGGTATTGACGCGCACTGCTTTGATGAAGCCTATATTCGTCAGCAGATTTCTCAGGTGGCAGCCGATCGCACCGATGATGCACGTCCGTTCCGCCTGGCGGTGATCCAGCTTGGTACCTACGATGGCACGGTTTACAACGCCCGTAAGGTGCTCGACAGCATTGGGCATTTGTGCGATTACATTCTTTTTGACTCGGCATGGGTCGGTTATGAGCAGTTTATTCCGGTGATGGCTGCCTGTTCGCCGTTGCTGCTCGATCTGCAACCCGGCGATCCCGGTATTTTCGTCACGCAGTCGGTACATAAACAGCAGGCCGGGTTCTCTCAGACCTCTCAAATCCACAAGAAAGATAATCATATTCGCGGCCAGCCGCGTTTTTGCAGTCATAAACGCCTGAATAATGCCTTTATGCTGCATGCTTCTACCAGCCCTTTCTATCCGCTGTTTGCCGCGTTGGACATCAATGCAAAGATGCACCAGGGCGAAGCCGGACGTCGCCTGTGGCACGAGTGTGTGATGCTCGGTATCGAAGCGCGTAAGGCCATTCTTGAACGCTGCACCATGATCAAGCCGTTTATACCTGACGACGTTGACGGTCAGCCGTGGCAGAATGCGCCGAATGCGACCATCGCCAGTGACGCCCGCTATTTCAGCTTTGCGCCAGGGGCGCAGTGGCACGGCTTTGCAGGCTATGAAAAGGATCAATACCTGGTCGATCCTTGTAAGCTGCTGTTGACGACGCCGGGTATTGATGCCGCCAGCGGTAAATATGCCGCATTTGGTATCCCGGCGACTATTCTTGCCAACTATTTGCGTGAGAATGGTGTCGTACCAGAAAAATGCGACTTGAATTCAATTCTGTTCTTGCTAACCCCGGCGGAGAGTGCGGAGAAGATGGCCCGGCTGGTGACAAAGCTGGCGCAGTTTGAGCAGCATATTAAAGAGGATGCGTTGCTACGCGACGTGCTGCCGACTATTTATCGTAAAAATGCGGTGCGATATAAAGATTATACCCTGCGCCGTTTGTGTCAGGAGATGCACGATCTGTATGTCAGCCACGACGTAAAGGCCCTGCAAAAGGCGATGTTCCGTCAACAAACGCTGCCCCAGGTTGCGATGAACCCCCAGGATGCCAATATCGAATTTATCCGTGGCAACGTCGAACTGGTCGCTGTCTCGGAGGCCGCAGGGCGCATTGCTGCTGAAGGCGCACTGCCTTATCCGCCGGGCGTGCTGTGCGTAGTGCCGGGAGAAGTGTGGGGCGGGGCGGTTCAGCGCTACTTTTTAGCGCTCGAAGAGGGACTTAACCTACTGCCTGGCTTCTCACCAGAGTTGCAGGGCGTGTATGCGGCAGCCGATGAAAACGGTATTAAGCACCTGCAGGGATATGTGATCGCTAAATAGCCTGCTGGGGCGACGAACACGTCGCCCCTTTAATGCAGATGTTGAGATGTGTCCGCGGCGCTATTCTGTTGCCCGCGCATCCTCACGCGCCTGATGAACGATCGCTTTGGCGATCCACTTACCTATCTCCTGCAGCTCATCGTTATCGCAGCCCCAAATATCCTTCATGACCAGAAAAATCTCTGAACCATAAACCAGTGACAGTGCGCGCACCACGCGATCGTTTAACTCCGTGGTCAGTTCGTCCTTTAGCGGCAGCGTGACCAGCGACAGTATCGCCGCGTGATTACTGCGCACCAGCCTTTCCTGTCGCGGTGGAGAATCGGCTGACTGTAATCGCGCCCACTGCGTCAAAGACAGATGTAGCGCGGCGCGCAGAGTGCCCTCGTGCTTCAGCATATGGGGAAATGCGAAACTGAGTAATTCATCAATACGCGCAATTACGTCCTGATGGGTGGGCTGCCAGTCTGCCATCGGGCTCAGCGTCGCGGCGACAATAGCTGAAACTAGCGCATTTTGTGTAGGGAAGTAACGATAGGCGGTGGCGCGTGACAGCTGCGCTTCATGCGCGACTTCCGTAATAGACGGAAAAGCTCCCCCGTCAAACAGTCTTATTGCGGTGTCAATCAGTAGGAGACGTGTTCTGGCTCGCGTTCTCGTTAATACCAGAATGTCGACGGGATCCCTCTGTTCCACGGTAACCTCATTTTCCATAATCAGTCAGCCTGTCCTTAGAATAGCGGCCAGTACAACATCGCTAACGGCGGTGATTGTCGTGATGGCGCTGGCTGCTACCCGTAATGGTATAAGTCGCAAAAATCGTTGCTATACTCACATTACATTCAATAAATTTATCATTATTAATTGTGAAAAAGTGAGATTAATTTTAATTTTTCTCGCAATATCAAAAATTTTTGCGTTTTAATCCTAAGATATCAACGTCTTATTATTTGGTTTTGTGGGCGCCCTGGGAGAGGATGATTATTATACAGCATGTTGTCGGTTTTTTTTGACAACAGACATTAAACTTAGCTAACTGTTTTCATCGAGGAATCGATATGACACGTTGCCGTAAATAGGTAAGGCGGAGAGTTTTTTCACCTAAGTATGCTTTCTTGGCGGTATCTTGTCATGTTACCTGCCGTTGTGATGGTATGCAGAAGGCGGCGGGCCCGGAGTCATTGAGCCCGACGTGATAAAAGGAGGGAAAACTAGTAACGGTGATAGCCCTTCTGGGCGTTGTTCACTTTATACAGGTAACGGCGTGACTCGGCCGACGGGTGTTTGTTGGTCAGCGTTTGGTAAACCTCTGAAGGTGACAGGCCGTTAATCGTGTTGAAAGCACGATCTTTATTGCTGGAAAACACCCGCAGCACGCTACCCGCTCCGCCGTTATAGGCGGTAATGACCGCATAGCGCCGTGAGGTTGGGTTATTGATACCAGAAAGATAGCTGCCCTGAAGCAGGGAGAGATAGGCTGCTCCGGCATCAATGTTGTTTTCAGGGTCCAGCAAATAGCTGCGGCTGGGTTTGCCCCATTTCCCCTTCATGCGGAAAACGTCAAGACCGGCAGTATGCTGCACGACCTGCATCAGGCCCAGGGCATCAGCATGGCTTACCGCATAGGGGTTAAAGCTGGATTCAATCTGCATAATCGCCAGGATTAGCGACTGATCGACGCCGTAGCGCTCTGCGGCTTTGCGCACCATAGGCAGGTATTTATGCGCACGTTTGTCGAGATGGTTTGGCACCATCGGGATGGTGACCGACCAGATCGTATGCAGTCCGGAATTGCGCCGCTGTAGTTTATTTTGGATCAGGTAGTCCGCAAAACTGGCGGCGCGCCCCTGCCAGCGAATGGGCTGCCCGGTGTTATCCAGTACCTGGCCGTAAAGCAGCGGCTCTTTGCCTGTCTGAATATCATTGGCGTCAGAATAGAGATCGACGTTGCTGGGATCTTCACCGATCAGCAGGGTAGTGATAATCGCCTGACGCAGGCTGGCCGTTGGGTCAGTCCCGGCGATGGTTTCAATGGTGATGCTACCGGCTTCAAAGTTGATATGGCTGCGGGTGTAGTAGCCATCGCTGTACTTCACATAGTCTTTCGGGCCGGCTATCAGCACCTCATTGATCCCCCAGATATTTTCGATGTTGTGGGCAAACTGTCCCATCAAAATATCAAAGGCATTGGTGTCTTTAACCCACTCTTCATGGAAGACGTTCTGTTTCTTGCTGGAGCAGGATATCAATAACGGTGCGATAATTAGTAAAGAAATCAGTTTCTTGTTCATTTTTCGTACATTGCCCACAATTTATAAGGCCTCCTCATTGAGGCCCAACGCTTATTCTTCCGGCGGGGTATAACCTTCGATATGAACTTCATGACCTTCGAACAAGAACTTAATCATCTCCTGTTCCAGCAGTTTGCGGTCATCAGGATTCATCATACTCAGTTTCTTTTCATTGATAAGCATGGTCTGCTTTGCCATCCATTTTGACCAGGCCTCTTTCGAAATCTCATTAAAGATACGTTTACCGGTGTCTCCAGGATAGAGCTGGAAATCCTGTCCTTCGGCATCACGTTGCAAGAACGTACAAAATATAGTGCGGCTCATTACTTTTCCTCTTCTGTCGCGCAAGCGTTCAGCGCCATTTGTTGTGGCTGGCGCAGCTGCTGTAGCAGGCGATCCACCGGTGCGGCCAGCCCCACGGCGGGCGGCTGCGCTAAGTTATACCAGAGACCCGCGCCATCATCCATTGCCAGCCGGGCAGAAGGCAGATCCAGCCAGACGGGCACAATATCCAGATGGAAATGGCTGAAGGTATGGCGGAAAGCGTTCATCTGTTGCAGTTTACTGTCATCGACCCCGCGTGCGCGCAGTGCCGCGCGCAGATCGGACTCGGTAGCGTACTGCGGGAAGCAGAACAATCCGCCCCACAGTCCGACCGGCGGGCGCTGTTCCAGCCATACGTCCTGACCTTGCTGCATCAGCAGCAGCCAGCCGGTGCGCTCTGGGATCGTTTTTTTAGGTTTTTTACCCGGGTACTGTGCCCAGCTGCCGTGAGCATACGCCATGCAGCCGCTATTCACTGGGCAGATCTCACACTTAGGCTTCGAGCGTGTGCACACTATCGCGCCGATATCCATCATCGCCTGATTAAACCGGCTGACGCCGTCGGCGGGAGTCACCTCTTCACTGATTTGCCACAGGCGCTTTTCCACCTCTTTGCGGCCAGGCCAGCCCGCGACGGCATAACAGCGGGCCAGCACACGCTTGACGTTGCCATCAAGGATAGGAAAGTGCTTGCCCAGCGCCAGTGACAGAATGGCCCCCGCCGTTGAACGACCGACGCCGGGCAGATCGGCGACCTCCGCGAAGGTTTGCGGGAACACCCCGCCGTGCTTCTCCACCACGGTTTTTGCCGCCTTATGCAGATTGCGCGCACGCGCGTAATAGCCGAGGCCGGTCCACAGATGCAGCACTTCATCCAGCGGGGCGGCGGCCAGATCGCTCACGTCGGGGAAACGTGCCATAAAGCGCTCAAAGTAGGGAATGACGGTGGCGACCTGGGTTTGCTGCAGCATCACTTCGGACAGCCAGACTTTGTAAGGCGTTTTTTCCAGCTGCCACGGCAGAGTTTTACGTCCATAGCGCTGATACCAGTCCAGTACCTGCTGTGAAAACTGCGATGCCTGCATAGTGTCTGTTTCCGCCCGTGATTGAGATAAATCAGGCAGGGATTCCAGCACAGACAATAATCAGTGTAAACCGGTTATTCGCTGCATTTTGTGAATGACGCAGGCGTACAGGCACTTCCGCCCAGACGGCGGCTATCCTGCCAGCCAGCCCGGCCTTTATGTTTTCACTCACGAAGGGCATAATGCCCGCTTTCTACAGTGCACAGTTGCAGGCAGAATCATGAAAAACGATGTTATCTCACCGGAATTTGACGAAAACGGTCGCGCCTTACGCCGTATCCGCAGCTTTGTACGTCGTCAGGGCCGTCTGACCAAAGGTCAGCAGCAGGCGCTGGATCAGCTGTGGCCGGTGATGGGCGTTGAGTATCAGCCGGAACCGGTGGATTTAACCGCTCTGTTTGGCCGGGAAGCCCCGCTGGTGTTAGAAATCGGCTTCGGTATGGGCGCATCGCTGGTCGCGATGGCTGCCAGCAACCCGCAGCAGAACTTCCTCGGCATTGAAGTGCATTCACCGGGCGTGGGTGCCTGCCTGGCAACGGCGCAAGAGGCCGGGGTGGATAATCTGCGCGTGATGTGTCATGACGCGGTAGAAGTGTTGAATACCATGATCCCGGATAACTCGCTGCGCATGGTGCAGCTGTTTTTCCCGGACCCGTGGCATAAGGCGCGTCACAACAAACGCCGCATTGTGCAGGTGCCGTTCGCCGAGCTGGTAATGCGTAAGCTGAAACTGGGCGGCGTGTTCCATATGGCAACCGACTGGGAAGCCTATGCGCAACATATGCTGGAGGTGATGAACAGCATCGACGGCTATAAAAATCAGTCACAAAGCGGTGACTGGGTACCGCGCCCGGACTCGCGACCGCTAACGAAATTTGAGCAGCGCGGCCAGCGTCTTGGTCACGGTGTATGGGATCTGATGTTTGAGAGGGTTAAATAATGGCTACACAACGCAGTCGTCGTCTTCGCAAGAAAATGCATATCGATGAGTTTCAGGAATTAGGTTTCGCCGTCGGCTTCACCTTCCCGGAAGGGAGCGACGAACAGGTTATTGATAGCACCGTTGATGCGCTGATCGATGAAGCGATCGCTCCGAACGGACTGGCGTTTGACGGCAGCGGCTATCTGCAGTGGGAAGGTCTGATCTGCCTGCAGAAAATCGGCAAATGCACTGATGAACATCGTGAGCTGGTGAAAAACTGGCTGGAAGCACGCCAGCTGGGTGACGTGAAAGTGACCGAACTTTTTGACGTCTGGTGGGACTAAGTATACCAGGACGCAGATGAAAACCCCGGCGGAGCATGAATCAGTGTTCGTATGCGGGGCATTCACCATCGTTTAACAGGGGGTGACCGTTTTGTCGGTCGCCCCTTTTTTCTATCAAGGAGTAGAACCATGCGCAAAATCCTTTTCAGTGGAGCACTGCTGCTGCTGGCCGCAGGCCAGGCCCAGGCAGACTATCAGTGTCGCGTTAATCCTCAGGACGACATCGTAATCAACCCACAGCAGGTGAAGGTGGTGGGAGCCAGCGGCAATCTGTCGATCTCGCCATCGGGTGACGTGCAGCGAAACGGTAATCTGGTGAACATTGACCCGGCGACCCGGCAAAAGGCCGTCGACTATCAGAACGCGCTGCGCCGTGATTTGCCGTGGATTGACGGCGGCGCGAAGCAGCGGCTGGAAAAAGGCCGTGTGGCGCTGGATCGGGTGATTGTCGATAAGCTGGGCCAGGAGAGCAGCGTGCGTAAACGCCTGACCACGCTGGATGGTCAGCTGAAACAGCAGATGAACCGCATTATTGAGCAGCGTAGCGATGGCCTGACCTTCCACCATAAGGCGGTGGCAGAAGTACGCCAGGACGGTGAGCAGCTGGTGCAAAGCGCGCTGGGCGGCGTGGTGCAGGACAGCCTGAATGAGATGGGCACCCGGTCGGTTGGTAATGGCGATAACCCGCTACAGGCGATTATGGGCAACCTCGGGGGCTTACAGCAGTCGATTCAGGCAGAATGGAACAATCAGCAGCAGGACTTCCAGAATTTTGGTCATGAAGTCTGTCACCGCGTGATTAAACTGGAAGACCAACGTAAGGCGTTGATTGCCGGATTAAAGTGATAAGCGGAGTTCTGCTATCCCGGGGGGCTCTTAAGCGCCTCCGAGAAAGGACATCTCGATATTGTATTGAACTTTTTTGACCGTGGGCTATTCAGATTCCACCTCTTAACTGATAAATACGCTTTCTCTACCCGGCAAGGATTTCAGCTTACCTGGCCGGGTAGAGAGTGCTGACGCTATTCCGCCAGGAACAGTTCCAGCAGCGAGTTCAGAAACAGTTTACCTTTCTCGGTTACCTGCCAGTATTCAGCGGTTTCCGTCAGATAGCCTTTGGCCAGCGCGGTGTCGATCTGCGCACGTACGCTGTGCTCTGGCAGGCCGGTATAGCGCGTATATTCGGCGCGCGGCGCGGCTTCCAGCAGGCGAAAGCGGTTCATAAAGAACTCGAACGGCTTCTCGGCATCGGCCACCTCACAACGCTTATCCAGATAGTTACCGGACATAAACCCACGCGGATGGCGGGTTTTGCTGGTGCGGATAATCGTTCCGTCAGGCTGGGTCAGCTTACCGTGCGCGCCGCAGCCAATGCCGAGGTAATCACCGAAACGCCAGTAGTTCAGATTGTGCTCGCAGCGATAGCCGGGTTTGGCATAGGCGGACGTTTCATACTGCTGATAGCCGGCGGCGCTCAGCAGCTGGTGGCCCTGCTCGAAAATATCCCACAGGTCGTCTTCATCAGGTAAGCGCGGCGGTCTTGAGGCAAACAGCGTGTTTGGCTCAATCGTCAGCTGGTACCACGACAGATGCGGCGGGTTCAGGGCAATCGCCTGGCGTAAATCGTCCAGCGCTTCTTCCAGAGACTGGTCGGGCAGGCCGTGCATCAGGTCAAGGTTAAAGCTGCGCAGGCCGAGTCCGGCGGCAAGCTCCGCCGCGCGCCTGGCTTCATCCGGGCCGTGAATGCGCCCGAGGCGCTGTAGTTTTGCCGGGCTGAAACTCTGTACGCCAATGGAAATACGGTTAATCCCGGCGCGCTGATAGCTGCTAAAGCGATCGGCCTCGACCGCGCCGGGATTGGCTTCCATGGTGATCTCCGCGTCCGGCGACAGCGGCAGCCTTGCGCGCACGCCGTCCAGCAGCATCTGCATCGCCTCACCGCTTAGCAGGCTGGGCGTACCGCCACCGATAAAGACAGTGCCGACTTCGCGTCCCGATGTCAGCGGCAGGTCAGTATCCAGGTCGTTCAGCAGATGCTGCACGTATTCTTCATGCGGCACCTCGCCTTTCAGCGCGTGGGAATTGAAATCGCAATAGGGGCATTTCTGTACACACCAGGGAATGTGGATATACAGGCTTAACGCGGGCAGATTAACCATGTTTCATCGCGTCCAGCAGCAGGTTCAGCGCCTTCCCGCGATGGGAAACGGCCAGCTTTTCGCTTTTGCTCATCTCGGCTGCGGTCTTACCCAGCTCCGGGACAAAGAAAATCGGATCGTAGCCGAAACCACCAACGCCAGCAGCGCTATGCGCAATCTCGCCCGTCCAGCTGCCATGGAACACCAGCGGCGTAGGGTCTGCGGCATGGCGCAGATACACCAGTACGCAGTGAAAATGCGCCTGGCGTTCGCCGTCCGGCACGGCATTCAGCGCCGCCAGAAGTTTGTCCAGGTTCTGCCGATCGGTTGCTTCTTCACCCGCATAGCGGGCTGAATAAATACCCGGCGCTCCGCCAAGGACGTCGACCGCCAGACCGGAATCGTCGGCAATTGCCGGTAGTCCGGTGACGGCTGAAGCGTGACGCGCCTTCAGGATGGCGTTCTCAATAAAGGTCAAACCGGTTTCTTCGGCTGACTCTACGCCCAGCGCTGTCTGCGCCACGATATCAAGGCCAAACGCGGCCAGCAGGTCGGCCAGCTCACGCACCTTACCGGGGTTGCCGGTGGCGAGTACAACTTGTTGCATAGTCAATCCAGATTGTTGTTTCATTCTATTTGGTTGCCAGAATGGCTGCGGTTGCCGGCGGGGAGCAGGTTCCACCCCGGCGGCTGAAGCAAAGTCAGTGGCCGGGGCGCTGCAACGACAGGCAGTAAAGCGGTTTTAGAATTGCGCCCAGCCTGGAATATATTCCAGCCCGAGGAAATTCAGCATATACAGGACGAGGATCACCGCCATCGCAGAGAAGTCGATACCGCCCATTGCCGGGATAATGCGGCGGATGGGTGCCATTAACGGCTCCGTCAGCTGTAACAGCACATAATCCACCGGATTACGTCCCTGGCTGACCCAGCTCATCAACGAGCGCACGATAATCACCCAAAATACCAGCATGCCGGCGGCTTTTACCAGCAGCACCAGGCCCAGATAGAGGAAAATCGGATCGGGGATAAACAGGCGCAGCATCACCGGGATCGACAGCACGCTGACGATATACGCTATCAGCAGTGAGGCGGTATCAAGCGGCCCGATGGACGGGATAATGCGCCGCAGTGGTTTAACCACAGGCTGGGTGATTTTCACCACAAATTGCGAAAACGGGTTGTAGAAGTCGCAACGTGCCCACTGCATCCAGATGCGCAGTAACAGCACTTTGATATAAATCGCCATCACCGTAGTTACCAGAAAGATCAACGCTAGCATGGGGTTCCTTAGTTATTGTGTGTAGCGGCGGCGCTAACATAGTCGCGCGCGCCGAAAATGGCGGTGCCAATTCGCACCATGTTGCTTCCCGCCGCAATCGCGGCGTCCATATCATCACTCATGCCCAGCGAGAGAGTATCCACGCCGGGATACTGCTGTTGCAGCTGTTTAAACGCTGCCGCCATCTGCTGGCACACCGCCAGCTGACTGGCATAGTCGTCCTGAGGTGCAGGGATAGCCATTAAGCCACGTAGCTTCAGACGCGGTAGCGCCGCGATCTGCTGCGCCAGCGCCGGCAGCTCTGCCAGCATAATGCCTGATTTGCTCTGCTCTGCGCTGATATTTATTTGAATCAGCACATTAAGCGGAGGCAGGGGATCGGGGCGCTGCTGGCTAAGGCGCTCGGCAATACGCAGGCGATCGACGGTATGACACCAGTCGAAGTTCTCCGCCACCAGGCGACTTTTATTGGACTGTAGCGGCCCGATAAAGTGCCAGACAAGGTCAGGGTTTGCCAGCAGCTGGATTTTATCTACCCCTTCCTGCACGTAATTTTCACCGAAGCAATGCTGTCCGGCGGCGACCGCTTCTTCGATGGCGCTCGCAGGTTTTGTTTTGCTCACTGCAAGCAGCGTAATCTCTTGTGGGCAGCGCCCGCATTGCGCGGCTGCCGCCGAGATCCGCTGTTGGACTTGCTGTAAGTTGTGCTTAATCGAAGTCATAGTCAGGGAAACATATGGATATTGAGGATTTAGTGGCCCTTAGTGTAAAGCATAATGCGGGGGATCTGCACCTTTGCAGTGGACATTCGCCATTCTGGCGCTGTGACGGTCGGCTGGAGGCGGTACCCGACAGGCCCGTGCTGCAACAAAAGTGGCTGGAAAGCGTTGCCGCAGACTGGCTGACTTCGGAGCAATATCACGAACTGACGCAGAACGGCCAGGTGGATTTTGCCCTGACGCTGGGCGACGGCGTGCGTCTGCGCGCTAATCTGTTTCGCCAGCGTCACGGCCTTTCGCTGGCGCTGCGTTTGATTGCCGCCCGGTGTCCGCCGCTGGCATCACTGCATCTGCCTGCCGTGACCGCTTCTCTGTTGCAGATGGAAGAAGGGCTTATTTTGATTACCGGCGCGACCGGCAGCGGCAAGTCCACCACGCTGGCAGCGCTGATCGACGACATGAACCGGCGGCAGCGGAGGCATATTCTGACGCTGGAAGACCCAGTAGAATTTTTGCACCACAGCGCACAATCGTTGATCCAACAGCGTGAGAAAGGGCTGCATTTCACCCGCTTTGACGCCGGGCTGCGTGCGGCGTTGCGTCAGGACCCGGATGTGATCCTGCTGGGTGAGTTGCGTGATGCGGAAACCATCCGTCTGGCACTGACGGCTGCCGAAACCGGGCACCTGGTGCTGGCGACGCTGCATACCCGTGGTGCCGCTCAGGCGGTGGAGCGGCTGGTGGACGTGTTTCCGGGCGATGAAAAGAATCTGGTGCGTAGTCAGCTGGCGGGGAGTCTGAAGGCGGTCATTGCCCAGCGTTTGGTCACAGCAGTGCAGGGCAGGGTGGCGCTGTTTGAAGTTCTGGTGAATGGCCCGGCGGCGGCAAATTTGATCCGCGAAGGAAAAAGTCATCAGTTGCCAGGGCTATTACAGACCGGTAGCCAGCAAGGAATGCAAACCTTTGAACAGAGCCTTGCCGAGCGGAAAAAAATGGGCCTGGTGAGCGCCACGCCAGCGGTCTGATCCCAACGCTACTGGCCAAGACGTATCCATTTTCTTCCGGCCAGCATGGTGATGGCCGTAATGGTAATGCCTGCCGCAAGGTGCATAAAAAAGTCGAACAGGTGCAGCCGGGTGCCGTGACATAAAGACAGCAGTACCGACGACATAAAAGCCGTTCCGCAGCCTGCCAGCGCCAGGCTCTGGGCGGGGTAGAGCGAACGGGTACGATACAGGCAGATAATTGAAATTATCATCATCGGCAGGCTGGCCGTCAGCATAAACAGATAGCAATGCACCCCCTCACCGAGCCTGCCCGCTGCCGTAAGGGTGGGTGAGGTCGTGTTCAGTAGATTCACAGCCAGCCAGAGCATGGCCAGCAGGGCTGCCCACCTGAGGCGGAGCGGCTTGCGACCGGCAATACTGAGATTAAAGGCACCGGCAATGGCGCTGGCACCGATGATAAACGAAATCAGCAGCGAGATAAGCGCGGGAAACGCTCCCGGCTGTGACCAGTCGGTATATTTACTGTGAAATGCCCAGCTGCTGAGCATCCCGCAGGGAAGCACGGCAATCGTCCAGGCGGCAACGCGCCAGCCGGTTGGCCAGATGCGTTTTACCGGGCCGGCCCTGTTGCTGAGCTGGTCGATCAGCCGATCATGGTTTCTCATGGGTACCCCTGCCATACTTACGGAGGTTTAACATTGCGCGATGCAACAGTGATTTAACCGCAGAAACGGACATATTATTTTGTGCCGCCGCCTGCATCAGGCTTTGCTCACCCAGATGTACGGACTCCACCATCTCGCGCTGGCGCGGCGGCAGGCTGCCCAGATATCCGGTCAAAACGTCATTTTCTTCGCGTCCGGCGGATTCAAAGCCGTCTGGCTCTGCGGCCCGATTGAGTAGCGCGTCCTCATCCTGCACCTCCAGACGGCGGCCAGACTGGCGCAACGCATCAATTGACCGCGCGGAGGTGATGGCCGCCACCCAGGGAAGAATAGGGCGCTGTGGGTCGTAGGTATGACGCACGCGATGGATCGCCAGTAACGTTTCCTGAACCACGTCTTCAATCAGCGCCTCATCGCAGATTTTTCTGCGCACAAATGCCCTGATGGCGGGCACCATCGCTTTCAAAAGCCGGTTATAGGCGGCCTTGTCGCCAGCCTGAGCACGGGCCATCAGTGCTGGCCAGGCCCGCGCCTGTGCTTCACCTTCTGCCATTGGCAGCCCTGAAACAAAAGGGCCAATGCTTAAGGTAATGGCACATAGCGATGGCTTTTTATCATCAACTGACTCATGTTTTTTTCCTATTCATCGTGGCACTTTCGAGCGCGGAAATAACGATATGAGGCGTCAGCACCTGTGGCAGCACCACCGGTTTACCGCCGTCTGCAGGATAAACAACATACAGCGGCAGACCGCCGCGACCAAAATCGCTGAGCGCCTGTTCGACATCAGGATTGTAGTTCGTTGAGTCGGCGATCATATAAATAGTGCCGGTGCGCGCTATCGCGGATTTAACCGCCTCGGTCGACAGCGAGGTACGATCGTTCACCTGGCAAGTGATGCACCAGGACGCGGTGAAGTTGACCAGAACCGGTTGCCCCTGCCCTTTTACCGCATCCACCTTCTGCGGTGACCAGGCCACCGTTGCCGCGGCTTCAGCGTTTTCAGCAGGGGTATCCCGGTGGGAAAACGTTCCAATATTGGCCAGCGGCGGCACAACCAGCAAAGCGAATATGGCGCTGGCGATATGCATCGGCCAGTGGCGTTTGCCCATCATACGGCGTTTCTGAGCTTTACCATAAAGCCAGGCGGCAAAGCTGAGTATGATGCAGCATGCCAGGATCGCCGCCAGCGCCAGTGAACCCGCCTGCCGCTCAAGAACCCAGATAAGCCAGGCTACCGCCCCCAGCATCGGAAATGCGAGTCCATGTTTTAGCGTGACCATCCAGGCGCCCGGTGCGGGCAATATGCGTGCCAGCAGCGGAAAGAAGGAGATTAATGTAAACGGCGCGGCGAAGCCCAGCGCCAGCGCAATAAAAATCACCAGACTGACCGGCGTTGGTTGAGTCAACGCGTAGCCGATGGCGCTGGCCATAAAGGGCGCGCTACAGGGTGTGGCAACGATAATCGCCAGCGCACCGGTCAGTGCGGAGCCCGTCAGACCTGAGCGCGTACCGCCCACTTCACCGACCCTCTGCACAGAAAGGCCAATCTCAAACAGGCCGAACAGATTGAGCGCCGATGCCAGCATGACCAGAGCAAGAAGCGCAATCACCAGCGGTGACTGCAGCTGGAACCCCCAGCCGACCGCCGAGCCGCCGGAACGGGCCAACATCAGTGCGCCAGCCAGCGCAAGCATGGTTATTACCACGCCGCCCAGAAAGGCCAGACCTTCGGCTCTGGCCTGAGCGGGCCGATCGTGATGACGGATCAGGCTTAGCGCCTTGAGCGAAATGACCGGGAAAACGCACGGCATCAGATTGAGAATGATGCCGCCCAGCAGGGCGGCAGCGATAGCAGTCAGCATAATAAACCTACTTAGAAAGAGGCGTTAAGCCGGGTTGGCCTGACGGTATTTTTTGACTGCATCCATCGCTTTCTGGATGTGCGCCTGTGGGTTTTTATCGCTGTAGCTGAGCAAAATTTTGCCGTCAGGAGCGATAACGTAAGAGGTGCGGTCGGACAGGGTTTTACCGTTGAACTGCATCGTGCTCTGGTATTCTCCCGCGACTTTGGCACCCGGATCGGCGGCTATCGTGAATTTGTCACGGCACTCCAGCTGGGAAAATTTGGCGATTTGGTCAACATTACCGGCGGTAACGCCGATGACGGTCGCCCCCTGCTTTTTGAATTCATCGGTCGCCTCGGCGAAGGCGTGTGCTTCCAGGGTACAGCCCGCGCTGAATGCAGCCGGGAAGAAGTAGAGCACCACCGGCCCTTTCTGTAATGACTGCTGTAGCGAGAACGTTGTTGGCTTACCCGCCAGCGCTGCGTTTAGCTGAAAATCAGGGGCTTTCACACCCGTTTGCAGGGCAGCAAGTGCAGAGGTGACGGGCAGTGTGAGGCTAAGAATGGCTGCGGCAGCCAGGGTGTTAAGGGTGCTTTTCTGACGCATTACGGTTTCTCCAGTGTGGGGCAGGCGTTAGCGCCTGCTGACCTTAACCTAAGTTTCGCTGACGCCAGCGGAAAGGTTGCGGTCGGGAGAAAATATTTTTTGCCGTTGTTCAGTCCGGGCGTGGCCGCCTGCCATCCTTATACATACTGATTTTCAAACCAGCTTTCTAAGATGATAACCGCGGATAGCGAGTCAACGTTGCCCTTGCTCAGCGCGCGAAAACCGCCGCGTTCAAACAGCTCCGCTCGCGCTTCTACGGTGCTGAGGCGTTCATCGTGCAGGTCAACCTGCACGCCGAAGCGCCCGTGCAGGCGGTTGGCAAATTTACGCGCACGCGCCGTTAACGGCTGTTCGCTACCGTCCATATTCAGCGGTAGCCCGACCACAACCCGCTCCGGCTGCCACTCCTTCAGCAGGGCTTCGATCCTGTTCCAGTCAGGTATGCCGTCCTGGGCCTTCAGCGCGTTTAGCGGTCGGGCCGTGCCCGTTAACCGCTGGCCGATGGCAACGCCGATACTTTTTGTACCGAAGTCAAATGACAGAAAGGTCTGACTACTCATTATGCATGTCCTGCTTCACTGGCAATATTGTGAATATCGACGCCGATGCTTTTCGCTGCTTCGCGCCAGCGTTCGGCTATCGGGGTATGAAATAAAATATTGCTGTTAGCTGGACTCGTTAACCAGGCATTTTCCAGCAGTTCCTGTTCCAGCTGATCTTTTTCCCAGGCGCAATAGCCCAGGGCAACCAGTACATTATCCGGCTGTTCGGCGGTGCCGAGTGTTTCCAGCACGTCACGTGAGGTGGTGATCACCGTGTTATCCGACACGCGAATGCTGGAGGTAAAGGTCTTCTGTGCCGAGTGCAGAATGAAACCGCGATCCTCTGCCAGCGGGCCACCGGAGAACACCGGCTTATCCAGCCTGATGTCAGGTTCGCGTGCGGTGGGGGCAATTTTGAGTTTCTTTAGAATGCCCTCAACCGTCAGATTTTCCATCGGCTTATTAACGATCAGCCCCATAGCGCCGTCAGCGTTGTGTTCACAGATGTAAACCACTGAACGTTTGAACAGCGGGTCCTGCAGGGTGGGCATGGCAATCAAAAAATGGTGCTGTAAATTCATACTTAATGTTCTGTAGTCTGGTTAATACCCGCGCTAAATCGGCGGGCATTAAAGGTTAGCCGTGGGGCAATCCGCCCCCGCAGTAACAATCAGGCGAGGCGTTTTTCAATAGCATCCATCAGCATTGCGGTAACAGAGATCGGAAACGCGGCTTCGATCTCACGAATGCAGGTTGGACTGGTGACGTTAATTTCAGTCAGCTTATCGCCAATAATGTCCAGGCCAACAAAGATAAGACCCTTCTGCTTCAGCACGGGCGCAACGCGACGCGCTATTTCCCAGTCGCTATCAGAAAGAGGTCGTGCTTCGCCACGCCCCCCGGCAGCCAGGTTGCCACGCGTTTCACCCGATTTGGGAATGCGCGCCAGGCAATAGGGGACTGGCTCACCGTCGACCACCAGCACGCGCTTATCGCCGTCTTTGATTGCCGGCAGATAATTTTGCGCCATGCAGTAGGCGCTACCATGCCCGGTGAGGGTTTCAACGATGACCGACAGGTTAGGATCTTCCTGCTTAACGCGGAATATCGACGCGCCGCCCATTCCATCCAGCGGTTTGAGGATAATGTCACCATGCTGCTGCCAGAATTCACGGATCTGGCTGGCGTTGCGGGTAACCAGCGTATCAGGGGTTAGCTCGGCAAACCATGCGGTGAAAAGCTTCTCATTACAGTCACGCAGGCTTTGCGGTTTGTTGACGATCAGCGTGCCTTTTTCTTCTGCACGCTCAAGAATATAGGTGGCGTAGATAAACTCGGTGTCAAACGGCGGATCCTTACGCATCAGCACCACGTTCAGGTCCGACAGGGCGATATCCTGTTCATTGCCGAACGTAAACCATTGGTCATAATTCTGCTCTACGCTTAGCAGGCGCGTACGAGCCCGGCCTTCACCGCCGCGCAAATAGAGATCGTTCATCTCCATATAGTGAATTTCGTAACCACGGTTTTGTGCTTCCAGCAGCATAGCAAAGCTGGAATCTTTTTTAATATTGATGGAGGTTATCGGATCCATCACTATGCCAAGCTTAATCATTGTTCTCTCCGCTTTGAGCTATTTTTGCCATTTTAAATGGATGCCGTGTTCAGACAAGTTATACATCATCTGAACGCTCATCGGATGATCCGATGAGTGAACAAAGTACAGCGCCTTCAGCCTAAATCGCCAAAACGCACCTGCAGGGCAGTGATAGCCGTCAGGGCGGTTGTCTCGGTACGCAGCACGCGCGGGCCTAGCAGAATATCAGTAAAACCATATCGTGCCGTCATGCTAATCTCATCGGCAGAAAGCCCCCCCTCCGGGCCAATCAACAGCCGCACGCGCTCTACTGGCAGCGGCAGCGTATTAATGCTGTGATCCGCACGCGGGTGAAGGTTGAGTTTCAGGCCCCGATCCTGTTCGGCGCACCACGCTTCCAGCGTCATCGCCTGGCGTACTTCAGGAATGCGGTTGCGCCCACATTGTTCACAGGCGGCGATAGCGATTTTCTGCCACTGCTGGATCTTTTTCGCCAGGCGTTCTGCATCCAGCTTGACGCCACAGCGCTCTGAAAACAACGGGGTGATGACATTCACTCCCAGTTCGACTGCTTTCTGGATGGTAAATTCCATTTTTTCCCCGCGCGACATCACCTGTCCAAGATGAAGATGCAGCGGCGACTCGCGGCTGTCATCGCGTGCCGTGTGAATTCTGACATGAACATTTTTTTTGTCGGCCTGAGTAATTTCAGCGGCAAAAGTCAGATCGGTACCATCAAACAGCTCCAGCCTCTGGCCGGGCCCCATTCGCAGCACGCGGCCAACGTGATTAGCCGCCTCTTCACTAAGGGCTATCTCATTGCCGGCGTCTAGCGGCGCGGGGTGATAAATGCGGGGTATACGCATGGAAATCCTGTCAAAGTTTACGCATCAATGCTGAGCAGTTTAGGCCAGCGATTTTACCGCTGGCAAGCCTGCTGTACATAAGGATTATGATTTCCCTGCACACGGGCAATCCGTCGATCGCGTTCGCACTCCCATTGCGTGGCCGGGTAAAGCCTGTCCCAGGCGGTCATCAGCTGGGTCTGCTGTTTTGACATGCGCAGCTGATACTGGTCACGCATATAGAACCAGGTTCGGGCGATAGCACCACGCGCCCGCTCTGGCGGTTCCGCCACTTTATTTTTGAAATCAACCTTCATGGCACACTGGCCATACTGCTGCTCACCGCCGCGCCACTGTCCGTACATGAAGTTACCGCGATCGCCGTTGACCTCGCCGATGGACGGTTGCAGGTTGTGCAGGTCGCTTTCCATCCGGCGATAGACAGGATCTTTGGCGCAGTTTTTACGTCCACCGTCCTGCCAGCACAGGCGCTGATGGCCAAAAGTCCAGGCGGGAACAACATGCTCCCATTCGATACGGCTGGCGCGGGTGGCACTTTTACGTACCTGATAGCCGCAGGAGGCCAGGTCGGGCACGCCCTTTTTCCCCTGCCAGTGAATGGTACAGCCGCAATAAAATGACCCAGGGGCATCATGGTGGATCTGCGCAGCCCAGGCTTTGGCCTGGCTAAAATTATTTTGGTGGTAGTTATCCAGGCTAAGAGCGTGGGAAAAAAGGGGAAAGCAGGGCAGGATGAACGCCAGTAAGGCCAAATAGTTGCGAGACATGTTCAGGTAAATCTGTAATCCATAAAACGGTAATGGAGAGTAACAGACGTGCCGGTTATAACGAATGGTGGCTTGATAGATAAGCGTTATATCGTACGTTCTTCAGGCAGTTATGGGCTTTTTTAAGACTTCTGGAACTCGCCCGGCCTAAGAGAAGTACCACAATGCAGACAGCGATACTCGCTCTCCCCCCTGACTACCCGGTTATGACGGCGCACGCTCAATTGATGCTGCTGGCAGCCACAGCGGTAAGGAAAAGTGCGGCTGCGCACAGAGGCTATCGCGAACTGATGGGTACGGCGTGCGGGCAGGCCAAGGACGCTTTCCATCATCCATTTCCATTCTTTGCCGTGTGGCGCAACGCGGCCAAAATGCTTCCAAACCAGCAGGTGCGCCAGTTCGTGCGGTACAACCTCATCAATAAACGCCTGCTGGTTTTCCAGCAGCAGCACCGGATTAAGGCGGATCTCCCAACTTTGCAGCCAGGCCGTTCCCGCCGCCGTGCCGCGCTGCCTGTAATGCAGTGCGGGTTCAGGATAGTTGCGCTCCAGCCGCAGATTAGCCTGCTGAAGTTTTTCACGCAGCCTGAGCATCACGGCCTGTTGCAGGCAAATTGGGATTCTTTCGGGTTTCATCCGCGCAAGAATACGGCGTGCCGGCGGTCAATTCAAGCCGCGCGCCACTGCCGTTGTCAGAACAAAAGGATAAGGGTTTATTGATGAGGCTGGCCGTTGTGCGGCAGGGAACAGGAGGCATGGAGGATTGGGTATGAGGATGAGGCCGATGCGGCTCTGTTAACTAACAGGCCAGCAGTGTGCTGGCCTGTTTTATTGTCTAATCAATGGATTAAGACAGGGTTAGTCATGCTGACCAATATCGCGCAGCTTCTTGCCGTTCAGCAGATTGCGCTCGATGTGCTCCAGCGAAATATTTTTGGTTTCCGGGATTAGCCACAGGGTAAGAACAATAAAGAACAGGTTCAGTGCCCCGTAAACCCAGAAGGTATTCGCGTTACCGAGATTGTTCAGCATGGTCAGGAACGTTGCCCCGACAATCATGTTTGCAATCCAGTTAGTGGCAGTAGAAACGGTAATGCCGAAATCACGCCCTTTCAGCGGCTGGATCTCTGAACACAGCACCCAGATAAGCGGGCCGGCGCTCATGGCGAAGCCGATGATAAACATCAGCAGCATGGCGATAGCAAAGTACTGTCCGCTGCTGGAACTAATACCGAAGTGCAGCATCGTCCCCAGCACGCCCATGCCCAGAGCCATGACCATAAAGCCGAGGATAAGCGTCGGTTTACGCCCCCAGCGATCCACCAGGCCGATAGCAATAAAGGTGGCCAGCACGTTAATCAAACCAACAATCACCGTCCCCCACATTTGCTGGGTAGTATTAGCAAATCCGGCAATTTCAAAAATTTTCGGTGCGTAATACATGATCACGTTCATGCCGGTGAACTGCTGCATGACCTGCAACAGCACGCCCAGATATACCGCGCGACGGAAGTTGCTGTTGTCCTTGAACAGCGACCAGCCGGACTGTTTTATCTTCAGGCTCTCGCGGATCTCATCCAGCTCGCGTTTAGCCTGCTCGCTGGTATCACGCAAGCGATCCAGCACGCGCTGGGCACTGCGGAAATCGCCTTTGGCCGCCAGCCAGCGCGGGCTGTTGGGGAGGAAGAAGACGCCAACCAGCAATAGCAGGGCAGGAATGGTAATCACGCCCAGCATCCAGCGCCATTCGCCGCTATAGCTAAAGGCCGTGTCGGAAAGGTAAGCACCGAGAATACCGATAGTAATCATTAACTGATAGAGCGAAATCATGCTGCCGCGAATTTTTTCTGGAGCAATTTCAGAAAGATAGAGCGGTGCGGTGTATGACGCCACGCCAACGGCCAGGCCCAGCAACACGCGGGCGACGATCAGCATCTCCGGGTTAGGGGAAAGCGCTGACCACAGGGAGCCGATAACAAACAGTACGGCGCCGATCATCAGGCTTTTTTTGCGCCCGAGATAAGAGGACATCCAGCCGCTGCCGACCGCACCAATAGCGGCGCCAAACATCATCGAGCTGACTATCCACTCCTGCTGATGGGGCGTGACGCTAAAATCTTTGGCGATAAAAGGAAGTGCCCCGGCAATTACGCCGATATCCAGACCGAACAGCAGGCCGGCCAGTGCCGCAAGGAAGCAGACGAACAGGGTCATGGCCTTGTTTGAAGTTCTGCTTCGTTTTTTCTTTTCAGGCATAACGCCTCCGTTAGGTAGTACCGCATATTGTTGTTATAAACAGCCATTCTTCAAGCCGCAGGCGCGTCAGCCGCTTTCTGCAACCTGAATTGTTGAGGTGTCAAATGGTAGAAAACTCGGCCACGCAAGACTGTGCGACAGATCACACCAGTGTAACCGGTTACAACTAAATTCTTGCAGAAAAAAGCGTCTTTATCCCTGTTGCCGGGCGTTTTAACCCGCAAGCCGTAGCAAAGGGTAGTCTGTACGATTTCTAAAGCCGAAAAATATCAGACAGAGCTGAAAATAATTTGCCCTGTGCCCAGTTGTTGAAACTATCAGCACCTAATCGACTGAAAAGTCACCTTCACACAGATGTAATCGTTAACAACCAGGCATAAAAAAGGGCATCCCCTATGGGATGCCCCTGAAGCTCAACCGGTGACGTTATTTCAGGCCAGCGGCCTCGCGCAGCTGCGCCGCTTTATCGGTTTTTTCCCACGGGAAGTGTTCACGGCCAAAGTGACCGTAAGCAGCGGTTTCGCGGTAAATTGGGTGCAGCAGATCCAGCATCTGGATCAGACCGTGAGGACGCAGATCGAAGAATTCGCGCACCAGCAGGGTCAGCGTTTCGGTAGAGATTTTCTCCGTACCAAACGTTTCTACCATGATTGACGTCGGTTCTGCGACGCCGATAGCGTAGGAAACCTGAATTTCACAGCGATCGGCCAGGCCAGCGGCAACGATATTTTTGGCCACATAGCGGGCAGCATAGGCCGCAGAGCGGTCAACTTTTGACGGATCTTTACCCGAGAATGCGCCACCGCCGTGACGAGCCATGCCGCCGTAGGTATCCACGATGATTTTACGACCGGTCAGGCCGCAGTCGCCCATTGGGCCACCGATGACGAAACGGCCGGTCGGGTTGATATGGTACTTGGTGCTGGCATTGATCCACTCTGTCGGCAGTACCGGCTTGATGATCTCTTCCATCACCGCTTCCTGCAGCTCTTTTTGCGAGATGTCTTCCGCATGCTGGGTAGACAGAACTACCGCATCAATGCCCACGATCTTGCCGTCGTCGTACTGGAAGGTGATCTGACTTTTTGCGTCCGGGCGCAGCCACGGCAATGCGCCGCTCTTACGTACTTCAGACTGGCGCTGTACCAGGCGGTGAGCATAGGTCACCGGTGCAGGCATCAGTACGTCAGTTTCGTTGGTGGCGTAGCCAAACATCAGGCCCTGATCGCCGGCACCCTGTTCCAGGGGATCGGTGCGGTCTACGCCCTGGTTGATGTCCGGTGACTGTTTACCAATGGCGCTCAACACCGCACAGGAGTTGGCATCAAAGCCCATATCGGAATGAACATAGCCGATATCACGCACGGTCTGACGAGTGATCTCTTCGATATCGACCCATGCGCTGGTGGTGATTTCACCGCCAACCAGAACCATGCCGGTTTTCACATAGGTTTCGCAAGCCACGCGAGCTTTGGGGTCCTGCTCGAGGATGGCATCAAGCACGGCATCAGAGATCTGATCGGCGATTTTATCGGGATGTCCTTCTGATACGGACTCGGATGTAAAAAGGTGTTTAGCCATTTTATTCTTTACCTTGAATTTAACGGGTTAAAAATCAACTGCATAGCGCGAAGACTGGTCACAAGTCTGTCAACTCAGACTTAACGCCCCCACAGGCAAAGCCATGAGCAGTAGTAAGACGGTGAGAAGTTGACCGATATAGACGGATTAACTTCTGGACGTCTATTTTAGGTTACTCGTTAAGCGGATTGCCAGCATTTTTTGCCGGATGAATGTTACTCAAGGCCATGAGCAATAAAATATCCTGCTACTGCGCCTGTTTAGCTCATTTAGATTTTGCATTTTGACCTTAGGGGCTGTATAAAACGCCGCTAAAGAGCCATCGGTGGCGATGGTCATATGCAGGCTTTTAGCCTCATTTTCAGCTTTATCCGCGTGCCGAGAAGGCAGGTGTGGAGGTGATAACGGTAATGAACCACCAGTTCGCTTTATCCGCCCCATTACGCCATCCTGGCGTATTCAATTTTCTTACTCCCATCATCTGTGCCGAACGATTGCGGCGAAGTTATCCGCCCGTTTACTCTGCTGCACCCTAATCGGTAAATTCCGCGGCCCTACGTCCGCCGTCTGGCTATAATGTGCATGCGATAACGGTTAAATTAGGTGCGGTTCTCTCGGATGATATTGAGAGTTTTCCCCATAAGTTCTCTGGCCCGCAACACGGAGTCTGCGACTTGTCTTACAATGTAACACTGCAAAAAACGATTTCAGCACCCCATTCGCGTGCGCGGCCGTGCAGGCCGTTAATCGATAAATTCTTGCTGCAGGGTGCTCCTGTGGCTGCCAGCCGTTTTGCTTTAACACAACTTGAGGTTTGCGATGTCTGACGACATGAAGAAAATTATGGGTTCGTCAGCAGGCGAACAGGGTGGATTACGCTCCATGCAGGAGGTCGCCATCAGCGACCAGGATGCCAGCAGAATGTTGCGTACCTACAATATTGCCTGGTGGGGTAACAACTATTACGACGTGAACGAGCTGGGGCATATCAGCGTCTGTCCCGATCCTGACGTGCCGGAAGCCCGCGTCGATTTGGCTAAACTGGTGAAAGAGCGCGAGGCCGAAGGCCAGCGTCTGCCGGCCCTGTTCTGCTTCCCACAAATTTTGCAGCACCGCCTGCGTTCAATTAACGCCGCGTTCAAGCGCGCGCGCGAATCCTATGGCTACAACGGCGACTACTTCCTGGTATACCCGATCAAGGTTAACCAGCATAAGCGCGTTATTGAGTCGCTGATTAACTCCGGCGAGCCGCTGGGGCTGGAGGCCGGTTCCAAAGCCGAACTGATGGCCGTGCTGGCCCATGCGGGCATGACGCGTTCGGTTATCGTCTGTAATGGCTATAAAGACCGTGAATATATCCGCCTTGCCCTGATTGGCGAGAAGATGGGCCACAAGGTCTATCTGGTGCTGGAAAAAATGACGGAAGTGAAGCTGGTACTTGAGGAGGCCGAGCGGCTGAACGTGGTGCCGCGTCTGGGTATCCGTGCCCGTCTTGCTTCGCAAGGTTCCGGTAAATGGCAGTCGAGCGGCGGTGAAAAATCGAAGTTTGGCCTGTCTGCAACCCAGGTATTAAAGCTGGTAGAAATTATGCGTGAAGCGGGCCGCATGGAAAGCCTGCAGCTGCTGCATTTCCACCTCGGTTCACAAATGGCGAACATTCGTGATATCGCCACCGGCGTGCGGGAATCGGCGCGTTTTTATGTCGAACTGGCCAAGCTTGGCGTTAATATCCAGTGCTTTGACGTGGGTGGCGGTCTGGGCGTGGACTACGAAGGCACACGTTCACAAAGCGACTGCTCGGTTAACTATGGCCTGAACGAATACGCCAATAACGTGATCTGGGCCATTGGCGCGGCTTGTGATGAGCATGATCTGCCGCATCCGACGGTGATCACCGAATCCGGGCGTGCCGTGACCGCGCACCACACGGTGCTGGTTTCCAATATTATTGGCGTGGAACGAAACGAATTCAGCGAACCCCAGCCGCCGGTTGAAGACGCGCCGCGTCCAATTGTCAGCATGTGGGATACCTGGCAGGAGATGCACGAGCCGAGTAATCGCCGCTCGCTGCGTGAGTGGCTGCACGACAGCCAGATGGATCTGTTTGATATCCATACCGGCTACTCGCAGGGAACCTACGATCTGACCCAACGCGCCTGGGCCGAACAGCTGTATCTGAGCATTTGCCACTATATCCAGCAGCACCTGGACCCAAGCAACCGTGCGCACCGTCCGATTATCGACGAGTTACAGGAGCGTATGGCGGATAAAATCTACGTCAACTTCTCGCTGTTCCAGTCGATGCCGGACGCATGGGGTATCGATCAGCTTTTCCCGGTGCTGCCGCTGGAAGGATTGAACAAAGTTCCGGAGCGCCGGGCGGTACTGCTGGATATCACCTGTGACTCCGACGGCACCATCGATCATTACATCGACGGCGACGGCATTGCCACCACCATGCCGATGCCGCAGTACGATGTGGATAATCCTCCGATGCTCGGCTTCTTTATGGTCGGTGCTTACCAGGAGATCCTCGGCAATATGCACAACCTTTTCGGCGACACTGAAGCGGTGGATGTGTTTGCCTTTGCTGACGGCAGCGTTGAGGTTCAGCTGTCGGATGAAGGGGATACCGTAGCGGATATGCTGGAGTACGTGCAGCTCAACCCGGCGGAGCTGCTGACGCACTTCCGTAATCAGATCAAACAGAGCGATCTGGACGAAGATCTGCGCGCGCAGTTCCTTGAAGAGTTCGAAGCGGGACTCTATGGCTATACTTATCTGGAAGATGAGTAACGTAACAACCTGATGGCAACGTTTTTACGATTGATAGTCCCTGAAATGGAAGATAAAGGAGCGAGACATGGGTTTATTAGACAGCTTAATCAATAATGCACTCGGCGGCGCTGACAAAGAGCCAAACTCTGGCAGCGAGTCGGGCATGGGCGGTAAGTTGGGCAGCCTGGCGATGATGGCGATCCTGCAGTGGGTACAATCGCAGGGTGGTTTTCAGGCGGTGCTGGCCAAGTTGCAGCAGGGCGGTCTGGGTGGCCTGGCGGAAAGCTGGCTTGGCAGCGGCGAAAATCAGCCGGTTGCCACCAGCCAGTTACAGTCTGCTTTTGGTCACAGCGAGCTGCAATCGCTGGCTGACAAACTGGGCACCACTCCGGAAGATGCGGTGAGCAAGCTGCAACAGTTCTTGCCGCAATTTTTCGATCATGCTTCGCCAGACGGTGAGTTGAAGCCGGAAGCGGAACAAAGCCTGAACAATGCCGATGGCAATGATTTGGGTAAGTTCGTTGACGGTATTTTTGCTAAAAAGTAACGCCGTTACGAAATATTAATTTCCGATCCCTTCTACGTTAAGCTTGACGCAGAAGGGATTTTTTCTATACCGGGTAAACGGACAGGGCAGCGCTAAGACGCCGCCGTTTAACGAGGATTTGCTATGAACAACACCTTAAACCATGAGTATGACAACTCTCTGGTTTCCAACGCCTTCGGTTTTATGCGTTTTCCGCTCAACTTCCAGCCGTATGACAGCGATGCGGAGTGGGTGATCACCGGCGTGCCTTTTGATGCCGCCACTTCTGGCCGCCCCGGCAGCCGTCTTGGCCCCGGTGCCATCCGGCAGATCTCCACCAATCTGGCCTGGGAGGGCTGCCGCTGGCCGTGGCAGTTCGATCTGCGCCAGCAGCTGAAGGTCATTGACTGTGGCGATCTGGTTTATGCCTTTGGTGACGCGCAGGATTTCAGCGATAAGTTGCAGGCTCATGCTGAAAAGCTGCTGGCGAAGGGTAAGCGCATGCTCACCTTTGGCGGCGACCACTATATCAGCCTGCCGCTGCTGCGCGCGCATGCGAAAACGTTCGGTAAAATGGCGCTGGTGCATTTTGACGCGCATACGGATACGTATTCCAACGGCCCCACCTTCGATCACGGCACCATGTTCTATACGGCACCGAAAGAAGGTTTGATCTCTCCTGAACACTCGGTGCAGATTGGTATTCGTACCGAGTTTGATCCTTCGCTGGGCTTTAACGTGCTGGATGCGGCGCAGGTTAACGATCGTAGCGTGGACGACATTCTGGCGCAGGTAAAACAGATCGTCGGCGATCTGCCTGTCTATCTGACCTTTGATATTGATTGCCTCGACCCGGCCCATGCGCCTGGTACCGGCACGCCGGTCATCGGCGGCCTGACCAGCGATAAAGCCAGCAAGCTGATCCGTGGCCTGCAGGGCATGAACATCGTGGGGATGGACCTGGTAGAAGTGGCTCCGGGTTACGACCAGTCTGAAATTACCGCGCTGGCGGCTGCCAGCCTGGCATTGGATATGCTGCACGTCCAGGCTGCCAATAAGATCAAATAAGTGTAAGGGCGGGGAGACCCGCCCGGATCAATGTCTGTCAGCCTGACAGACATTGATCCGGAAAAATATCTTCTGATCGTTGGTTATTGAGTTAGAATTTTTTTAGAATGAATTCTATTGCTGTTGATAAGTATTTTCTCATCTTTTAAGAATAGTAACGCACGCCCCAGGCCATCTTCATGTAACCAGTAATTTTCAAATTGTGCGCGGGTATAATTTAGCCCTCCCCACCCAGGGTCATCGATTTGCACCCATGTGTCATCAATACCTTTTAATATGACGAAATGAGCACTGCCAAAGCGGTTGATATGCAACAGGGTGAGTGGATTATTTTAAACGGTTGAATGATTATCTTTACCCCTGATATTGGGATGCCGAACTCTTTGGCTATTAGTGATAAATCCACAAACGAATACTCTGGCTTGATTTCTATCAACGCGAGCAGGTCCACTTCATTTTTATACACTGAGTAACTTTTCTTGAGGATATTAGAAACAGAAGCTATACCACAGGTACTATCAAACAGTTGTTTATCGATGCCCTGAAACCTCTGTTCCTGGTATGAGGCATTAGTCAGATGGATAGTATTTACTAATAGTAGTAATATGAGGATGTTTGTCTTTATCATCACTCAATAACACCCGCCCATAACAGAATGATGCGCATTTCCAAAGGGAATGGCAACATGATATAGGTCATATACAGGGTGGAGAAATCTTTTACGATGATTTTATTGATGTTTCTCAGGTGGGTTATGATTATACCAAATATTACAAAAGCACAAATGATTAAGAAGTAGGGTTCTGCGTAGCCGTGAAAAAATAGCGCGTATCCAAGAAAGACCGTCTTTATAATATGGAATATCTTATTGGGGGTTTCTATTTCGTTATTGAATGCAAAAATGCCAAACCACGTTATAACAACAAGTAAATTGGCAACCAGCCACATATCAATGTCCTCGCATTATTTAGAACAGTATTCAGGAAGCCGGTTAGCGTCAGCGGGAGACGTTCCTTTATCGCCGCTATTGATAATATTTTTGCCAGTACTTATCGACCATTTGTGTCTGGCAGGAAAGAAATTCTCTATCTTAGAATGGATATCGGCGTCTCTGCTTTCATCGCAGAAAAAGTCTCTTCGGCATAAACAGACGAAAAAAATACCGATACAGTAGAAGACAAAAAAGCGTGGATGATGTTGCAGCTGTTGATAACCCTCTCTCCCTGATGGCAAGCTGAACGCGCAATTTATGCGTTTATTTGCTCTCTGTTCGGTGATGCGGATCTGATTTTATATATCGCCTTATAAAAGAGCATTTATTTATATAGCAGAGATTTGTATCGCGGATAACGACATCATCGACAATAGCATGAAACACAGGGCAGGCTTAACGCGGATCCGATGTTCAGCATTTACTGATTTCGTCGAGTGCCCACTATTACCGGGTAAGATCGGCTATATGGGGAAAACAATAACTCTCTGCCCGGCAATGCTGTTATCTGGTAAGGCTCTTGGCGATTAGCTGGAATACAGGCTGGATGGAAATGGCCATCGGGAGATCTCAGTCGTGCAAGTTTTTTGCTTACCTAATCTCAGACGTTACGTCCATGATTGGGGCACCCAAAAACCGTTATTACTTTGTATAGTACAAACACTTATGGCGTAATAGATATTCTAGTATTATTTTCTCTATTAGCACTGCGGCCCCATTTAACCTGTTTATAGCCGTGTCGCCGGGTATGCCTGTTGATTTGGATAGCGTAAATTGTTGTTTCTTTAACACTCGACAGGGGGGTTAAGCCTGTGGTAAAAGGGGTTCAGGTTGACCTGTCTTTATATATTTACATACCCTAATCTCTTGACGATGCAGGTGGCTATATGGACATATCCAAAATATCGGGCGAACACCTCTTAGATCTTAACTCTATTTACATTGATGAATTGTTAGGAGTATCTGCGTATTCTCCTTATGCTCAACCTTGTAAATTTATTAAAGAGTCCTACCTATACTCTTGTCAACTCCCCAGTAAAATCATTGAAGCTTTATATGATTTCAGAAACTATAGCAATGACTATGGCGTACTTCTCATTCGTGGTTTTAATGTTATTTCCGACAATATATTAACGCCCAATGATAATTTTTCTATTCCTGATGCTTGCCATTTTTATCGAGAGCGTATTATCTCCATGGTGGGTGAACAGTTAGGGTATTTAGTTTCATATAAACAGGAGAAAAAAGGTGCTATTTTTCAAAATATAATCCCATCAAAAGAGCATGAATACCATCTTTCATCAGAAAGCTCAAAGTCTCTCCTTAATTTTCACACGGAAATAGCTTTTCATCATGAGAAACCAGATTATATAATTTTACTTTGTATCAGGCCCGATCATGATAAAAAAGCGAAGACATTTACATCCAGCACAAGAAGGATTAAATCTTATTTAAGTGATGGAGATATATCTGTGCTTTCAGAAGAAAGATTTAAAACGGGAGTGGATTATTCTTTTGGGAGTAAGCATGGTGAAAAAGGAAATGGACGTATAGTTTCTGTTTTTAAAATAAATAATCATGACCATATTTGTTATGATTTAGATCTTATGGAGGGTATTGATAATGAAGCTAACGAAGTCTTAAAAAAATTGGCAAAAGCTGCTAACCACGCTAAATGTTATGTCTCTCTTGAGTCTGGTGATTTATTTATTATTGATAATAATAGAGCAATTCATGGAAGGACCAGCTTTACGCCTCGATATGATGGCTTTGACCGTTGGCTGCTCCGGGCATGTGTTTTAGAAGATAGGGTGAAATTAGAATCTGTTACTGCGGAAGGTAATCCAAGAATGATTTGCAGGAAATTTTAAATAGAGGGTTGAGCATGTCCGTTTATTTGCTTTATATTTTTGTTGCTTTACTGTCTTACGTGACACCTGGTCCTGATTGGTTGATAATATCGAAGAATACATTTAGAAGTAAAAGAGAGGGAATGCTTTCAGCATTGGGCGTTCAGTGCGGTCTCTTCTTTCATATGATCCTTGCGGTCATCGGGGCCTCAGCTATCTTTCTCGCCTCGAAGGATGCCTTTTATATTATCCAACTCCTTGGTGGAATATATATTACATGGCTTGGTTTTTCATCGTTAAAAGAGTTGTATTCTAATCGTGATAAGAGTATTGAGGACACTCCTCCCCAAAGATTCAATAAGGGGGCTTTTCTCAGTGGAATGACTGCGAATATTCTAAACCCAAAGGTTGCTGTTTTTTTTATTAGTATACTTCCCCAATTTGTTAGCGAGAAAGGTAATGTCATCTCTCAGGTGATTACTCTGGGTATCATTGATATATTGGTGGGTGTTGTTTGGTGGGTCGCGTTTGTTAGCCTGATTGGGAAACTCTATAAATTAGCCAAAGATGATAGTATTCGCAACAGGATTGAGTTTTTTACCGGCTCTTTACTTTTACTTATAGGTGTTGTTTTTATTATTAAATCAATATTTTCAATTTTTGGTTAGGGTATGAACCCAGTAGTTTTCAAAACGCATTTAGCATTTTAAATGACTATAACGAAAGGCATAATTTCAGCCATACGGGGCGGCTTTACCCGCCCTCTGTTCGATGTTACTTACCTGCGGCAATACGCTGTCTGATATGGTCAGCACGCGCCTGCGAGGCGGGGTGCGAGTCAAACATGCTGCTGGTGTGGGTGCCTTCCATCTTCGCCAGTTTCTCAAAGCTGGTGACCAGCCCTTGGGGATCGATGCTGCGTTTTTTCATCAGGTCGAAAGAGTAATCATCAGCCTGAGATTCCTGGCTCTGGGAGAATTGCGCGTTGACCAACTTTTCTCCCAGATCGCCCAGCTGGGACTGCGAGAGTGAAGCCGCCGCCCCGCCGACGGAGGCAGCAGCGCCGCGCGCCGCGGTGGTAGCCCAGGCCAGCTGCATGGCTTTACGCGAGTGACCCAGCGCCACGTGACCCATTTCGTGGCCCAGAACGCCTTCGACTTCGTTATCGTTCATCAAATCCATCAGGCCGCTGTATACGCGGATGCAGCCGTTCGCCATCGCCCACGCGTTGACGTCTTTAGTCAGATAAACTTTATAGTCGGCCGGGGTGCCGTTGATGTTATCCCCAAGCGCGGCGGCGATCTTTTTCAGGCGTTGTGCATAGGGGTTGCTGTCAGGGGCAATCTGAGCCTCGCCGTCCATCTGCTGGCAGGACTTGTCGCTCAGCTCTCTCACCTGCGCATCGCTAAGGGTCGCGGCCTGCCAAGCCTGGCTGCCAGACTGCATCAGGGCATTGCTGTCCAAATTTTGACAGCCGGAAAGTAAGCCAGACAGCGCCAGCACGATACAAGTGATACGTTTCGTCATTCCAGTTTATCCATTAAGGTAACAAATGAGTAAAAACAAAATGTTGTTATGTTTCGCCGGGAATTAGCCCTGCGCGAAAGGCGTTTATAACGTTTGTTGCTCTGATTGCATAGTCGGCTTGCGCCAGAATCGCAAGTTATGTGATTTTTTTTACCGCCAGCGCCATGTACATGTCACCCGCATTTCATGTACATTGATGATCGACTTTCCTTCGGCTTTGCCCCATAACTCATTCATTACAATAGGTTAAGTGCGGCGAAGCGTTAAATCCGACCTGGAGTAGAAAATGTCCTCTCGCAAAGAGCTTGCCAACGCCATTCGCGCATTAAGTATGGATGCGGTGCAAAAAGCCAAATCTGGCCACCCTGGCGCGCCAATGGGCATGGCTGATATCGCTGAAGTGCTGTGGCGTGAATTCCTCAATCATAACCCAACTAACCCGCTGTGGGCCGACCGCGACCGTTTCGTGCTGTCAAACGGTCATGGCTCTATGCTGATCTACAGCCTGCTGCATCTCAGCGGTTATGATTTGCCTATTAGCGAGCTGGCTAACTTCCGCCAGCTGCATTCCAAAACCCCAGGTCACCCAGAATATGGTTATACCGCAGGCGTAGAAACCACCACAGGGCCATTGGGACAGGGTATCGCTAACGCGGTCGGTTTTGCGATTGCGGAGCGCACGCTGGCGGCACAGTTTAACCGTCCGGGCCATGACGTGGTTGACCATAACACTTACGTGTTCATGGGTGACGGCTGCATGATGGAAGGCATCTCACATGAAGTATGCTCGCTGGCGGGGACGCTCAAGTTGGGCAAGCTGGTGGCTTTCTATGACGATAACGGGATCTCCATTGACGGCCACATTGACGGCTGGTTCACCGACGATACGGCGCAACGCTTCGAGTCATACGGCTGGCACGTTGTGCGCGGCGTGGACGGCCACGATGCGGACGCGATTAAAAAAGCGGTGGAAGAAGCCAAAGCGGTTAGCGACAAACCTTCCCTGTTGATGTGCAAAACCGTCATCGGTTTCGGTTCACCGAACAAAGCCGGTACGCACGACTCTCACGGCGCACCGCTGGGAGATGAAGAAATTGCCCTGACCCGTAAGCAGCTGGGTTGGGATCACGCGCCGTTTGAGATCCCACAAAATATCTACGCGCAGTGGGATGCTAAAGAAGCCGGCCAAGCCAAAGAAGCGGCCTGGAACGACAAGTTTGCGGCCTATGCACAGGCTTTCCCAGAGCTGGCCGAAGAGTTCAAGCGTCGTGTCAAAAACGAACTGCCGGCCAACTGGGCTGCTGAATCGCAGAAGTTCGTCGAGCAGCTGCAGGCTAATCCTGCGAAAATCGCCAGCCGCAAAGCCTCGCAGAACGCCATCGAAGCCTTCGGTAAATTGCTGCCGGAGTACCTGGGCGGCTCCGCTGACCTGGCTCCAAGCAACCTGACCATGTGGTCCGGCTCTAAGCCGATCAACGAAGACGCTGCGGGTAACTATATCCACTATGGCGTGCGCGAATTCGGTATGACCGCCATTGCTAACGGCATTACGCTGCACGGTGGTTTCCTGCCTTATACGGCGACCTTCCTGATGTTTGTTGAGTATGCGCGAAACGCCGTGCGTATGGCCGCACTGATGAAAATTCGTCAGGTAATGGTTTATACCCATGACTCAATCGGACTGGGTGAAGATGGCCCGACTCATCAGCCTGTCGAACAGTTGGCGAGCCTGCGTGTGACGCCAAACATAAGTACCTGGCGTCCGTGTGACCAGGTTGAATCCGCTATCGCGTGGAAATATGCCATTGAACGCCATGACGGCCCAACGGCACTGATCCTCTCACGCCAGAACCTGGCGCAGCAGGATCGTACCGCTGAACAGCTGGCGAACGTAGCCCGTGGTGCCTATGTACTGAAAGATTGCGCGGGAACGCCGGAAGTGATCTTTATCGCTACCGGTTCCGAAGTGGAGCTGGCGGTGGGGGCATATGACAAGCTGACTGCTGAAGGGCGTAAAGCGCGTGTGGTTTCCATGCCGTCTACCGATGCCTTCGACAAGCAGGATGCGGCCTACCGTGAATCCGTGTTGCCGAAAGCTGTCAGCGCCCGCGTGGCGATTGAGGCCGGTATCGCCGATTACTGGTTCAAATATACCGGCTTGAACGGTGCCATTGTTGCCATGACCAGCTTCGGCGAGTCGGCTCCGGCAGAGCAACTGTTTGAGCTATTTGGCTTCACCGTTGATAACGTGGTTGCCAAAGCGAAAGAGCTGCTGTAACGCTACATAAATGGGCGGATCGACGATCCGCCCATTCCCCACTAATTGCTAATTTTGTGACGCAGATCGAAAGTTACGTGCCACAATTGATCCCAGTCATTCCCATTATTCCTCACATCTATTACTCTAGCTGAAGCGTTTCAGTTTCATTCTGTATGCAGGCCGTTGGCGGCAGCGTTCAATGTTTTAGCGCAGAATTTTCTGTACAATTTCCGACTGCTGGCTCAGGCTGATTGTCCAATTTCAAGATGAATTCAGATTTGGAGTGCTATGACCGTTCGCATTGCCATTAATGGTTTTGGTCGCATTGGGCGCAACGTTTTACGTGCGCTCTATGAAACCGGGCGACGGGCTGAAATCAGCGCGGTTGCGATCAATGAACTGGCTGATGCGGCCGGAATGGCGCACCTGCTGAAATATGATACCAGCCACGGGCGTTTCGCCTGGGACGTGCGTCAGGAGCGCGACCTGTTGACGGTCGGCGATGACACTATTCGCCTGCTGCATATCCCGGAGATTGGCAGTCTGCCGTGGCGCGAGCTGAACGTTGATATCGTATTGGACTGCACCGGGGTTTACGGCAGTCGTGCCGATGGAGAAGCTCACCTGAAGGCCGGTGCCAGAAAAGTGTTGTTCTCGCATCCTGGCGGTCATGATTTGGATGCCACGGTGGTGTACGGCGTCAATGAAAAAGAGCTTCTGCCAGAGCATTTACTGGTATCCAATGCCTCCTGCACCACTAACTGCATTATTCCGATAATCAAACTGCTGGATGATGCCTGGGGGATTGAATCGGGTACGGTAACCACCATTCACTCGGCGATGCACGACCAGCAGGTAATTGATGCTTATCACCCGGATCTGCGCCGTACCCGCGCCGCCAGTCAGTCGATTATTCCGGTCGATACGCGCCTGGCCGCCGGGATCACGCGCATATTCCCGAAATTTAATGACCGCTTTGAAGCAATAGCGGTACGCGTACCGACCATCAACGTCACGGCTATCGATCTTAGCGTCAGCGTACGCGACGCGGTGAAAGCCAGCGAAGTCAATGCTCTGCTGCACAGTGCATCATTAGGGGCGTTTAGTGGTATAGTCGACTACACGGAATTACCGTTAGTCTCTATTGATTTTAATCACGATCCGCACAGTGCCATCGTTGATGGCACGCAAACTCGGGTCAGTGGTCAACACCTGATTAAGACGTTAGTCTGGTGTGACAACGAATGGGGCTTTGCTAACCGCATGATCGATACCACGTTAGCGATGGCCGCCAGCGGTTTCAGCCTGGACGCGGCTGCGTCAATAAAACTTTGAGAATCAACGAGAGGGTTCACCATGTCTGTAATTAAGATGACCGATCTGGATCTTGCTGGTAAACGTGTTCTGATCCGTGCCGATCTGAACGTGCCGGTAAAAGAAGGGAAAGTGACGTCTGATGCACGTATTCGCGCTTCTCTGCCGACCATCGAAGCGGCGCTGAAGCAGGGCGCTAAAGTGATGGTGACATCCCATCTGGGCCGCCCGACCGAAGGTGAATACAATGAAGAGTTCTCTCTGCTGCCGGTAGTGAACTATCTGAAAGAGAAGCTGGGTGCAGAGAATGTCTCCCTGGCTAAAGACTACCTTGACGGCGTTGAACTTGCCGCTGGTAAGCTGGTGGTGCTGGAGAACGTTCGCTTTAACAAAGGCGAAAAGAAAGACGACGAAACCCTCTCCAAAAAATATGCCGCACTGTGCGACATCTTCGTGATGGACGCCTTCGGCACCGCGCACCGCGCGCAGGCTTCTACCCACGGCGTGGGCAAGTTTGCTCCGGTTGCCTGTGCAGGCCCGCTGCTGTCAGCTGAACTTGAAGCCTTAGGCAAAGCGTTGAAAAGCCCTGCGCGCCCGATGGTGGCAGTGGTGGGGGGATCGAAAGTTTCCACCAAGTTTGATGTTCTCAACTCGCTGGTTAAGATTGCTGACACCGTTATCGTCGGCGGCGGCATCGCCAACACCTTCGTCGCCATTGAGAATAACGTGGGTAAATCCCTGTACGAGCCGGATTTTGTTGATGCGGCGAAAAAACTGCGTGATGAATACGGTATCCCGGTTCCGGTTGATTCCCGCGTTGGCACGGAGTTCTCTGAAACTGCGCCATCTACCGTGAAAAAAGTGTCTGAAGTTCAGGATAATGAAGAGATCATGGACTTTGGTGACGAAACCGCACTGGCAATGGCTAACCTGCTGAAAGATGCTAAAACCATTTTGTGGAACGGTCCGGTAGGCGTATTCGAATTCCCTAACTTCCGTAAAGGGACTGAAATCGTTGCGAATGCGATTGCAGACAGCGACGCATTTTCCATTGCCGGCGGTGGTGATACGCTGGCAGCCATCGACCTGTTTGGTATCGAAGATAAAATCTCTTATATCTCTACCGGTGGCGGTGCCTTCCTCGAATTCGTAGAAGGTAAAGTTCTGCCAGCGGTTGCCATGCTGGAAGAGCGTGCAAAGCAGTAAACCCCGTGGCGGGGCGAAGTTCCCCGCCTGATTGATTGAACAGATTCCATTTAAACGACCGACAAAAACAGGACAAGCTAACATGTCTAAAATTTTCGATTTCGTAAAACCAGGCGTTGTCACCGGTGACGACGTGCAGAAAATCTTCAAAGTGGCGAAAGAGAACAAATTCGCTCTGCCAGCAGTGAACTGCGTGGGTACTGATTCTATCAATGCCGTGTTGGAAACCGCTGCGAAAGTGAAAGCGCCGGTCATTATCCAGTTCTCTAACGGCGGTGCAGGCTTTATCGCGGGCAAAGGTCTGAAATCAGACCAGCCACAGGCAGCTGCCATTTTTGGCGCCATCTCTGGCGCACATCATGTACACCTGATGGCCGAGCACTACGGCGTGCCGGTGATCCTGCATACTGACCACTGCGCGAAGAAACTGCTGCCGTGGATCGACGGTCTGCTCGACGCGGGTGAAGCACACTTCGCCAAAACCGGTAAGCCACTGTTCTCTTCTCACATGATTGACCTGTCTGAAGAGTCTCTGGAAGAAAACATCGAAATTTCCAGCAAGTACCTGGCGCGCATGGCGAAAATCGACATGACCCTGGAAATCGAACTGGGCTGCACCGGTGGTGAAGAAGATGGCGTTGATAACAGCCATATGGACGCTTCTGCACTCTACACCCAGCCAGAAGACGTGGATTACGCTTACACCGAGCTGACCAAAATCAGCCCGCGTTTCACCATTGCGGCCTCTTTCGGTAACGTGCACGGCGTATACAAGCCGGGCAACGTTAAGCTGACCCCGACTATCCTGCGTGACTCGCAGGAGTTCGTTAGTAAGAAGCACAATCTTGAGCACAACTCACTGGACTTCGTGTTCCACGGTGGTTCTGGTTCTTCAGCCGCCGAGATTCAGGAATCAATCAGCTACGGCGTGATCAAAATGAACATCGATACCGATACCCAATGGGCAACCTGGGACGGCATCCTGCAGTACTATAAAAAGAATGAAGGCTACCTTCAGGCGCAGCTGGGCAACCCGGAAGGCGCAGATAAGCCAAACAAGAAGTTTTACGACCCGCGCGTATGGCTGCGCGCTTCCCAGGCTTCAATGATTGTTCGTCTGGAGCAGGCATTCAAAGAACTGAACGCCGTCGACGTACTGTAATTAAACGTTTGTGCAAAAAAGGCCCCAAAGGGGCCTTTTTTTTTGCGCATTTTGCAGGAAATCTAAGCAATCTCGCCACTTACTTGGCACATTTCACTTTATTGTTTTACCCTTACTCCGGCGGTTGTCGTGATCACGACAAAAATTTGAACGCCTGCATTGGGCTAATAACAGGAAAGGGAAATGGACAATTTGAATGTGGTAGACGGCATTAACAGCGCCGGTAGCTGGCTGGTGCGTAATCAGGCGCTGCTGATTGGTTACGTGGTCAATATCGTCGCGGCAATTGTTATCATGACTGTCGGTATGGTGGCGGCGCGCTTTATTGCTAAAACCGCTAACAGGCTGCTGGTGGCACGGCATATCGACCCCACCGTAGCTGATTTTCTTTCCGGGCTGGTTCGTTACGGTATTATTGCCTTTACGCTGATAGCGGCTTTGGGGCGAGTGGGCGTTGAAACCGCATCGGTTATTGCAGCACTGGCTGCTGCCAGCTTAGCCTTTGCGATGGCGTTACAGGGCTCTCTGGGTAACCTTGCGGCAGGCGTGCTGCTGGTCACCTTCCGTCCATTCCGTGCGGGTGAGTTTGTTGACCTCGGTGGTGTGAGCGGTACGGTACTGCAGGTGCAGATCTTCTCCAGCACGCTGCGAAGCACCGATGGCAAAATTATCGTCGTGCCAAACGGTAAAATCATCGGCGGCAATATTATCAACTACTCGCGTGAGCCGGAGCGTCGTAACGAATTTATCATCGGCGTTGCCTACGATGCGGATATCGATCGGGTGTTTAAGGTACTGCGCGAGGTGGTCGATGCCGAGCCGCGTGTGGTGCAGTCTCGCGGAGTACAGATAGGCGTTAATGAACTTGCCGGTTCATCCGTTAATGTCATCGTACGCTGCTGGAGCAAGTTAGACGATATGCAAAACGTCTACTGGGACCTGATGAAAAACTTCAAGATTGCGTTGGATGCTAACAAAATCGGTATTCCATACCCGCAGATGGACGTGCACTTTCATCAGAACAAATCCGCCGAAGCTGCGGAAAAACCCGCCCAACAGGAATAGCCTGATGACGCGGTAGTCAGACTTTCAGCAGAATGATGGTCTGGTCTCTTCCAGGGCTGATCTTAGCGGTCAGCCCTGTTAACTCACTGGTTTTATTAATATTACTTATTGACTATTAATTCTTTGAATTTCCCCTAATAATCCCTCCGCTATACACTTGCCGAAAAATAACCGGTGAGGATCCTTAATGTTATCCGTTTACTTTCAAGGCGTTGCTATGGGAGCAGCGCTTATCCTGCCGCTGGGCCCGCAGAATATATTCGTATTGAATCAGGGGATCCGTCGACGGTTCCACCTGATGACGGCGGCGCTCTGCGCTTTGAGTGATATTCTACTGATTTGTGGCGGTATTTTTGGTGGTAGCGCCCTGTTGAGTCAGTCGGTTTTGCTGCTTAACCTGGTCACATGGGGCGGCGTGGCGTTCCTGCTGTGGTACGGCTGGGGAGCGCTGCATAATGCCTGGCGTGGCCATATTCACATGGCTTCAGAGGGGGCGTTACAACACGGGCGCTGGCGCATTATTGTGACTTTGATTGCGGTAACCTGGCTGAATCCGCACGTCTACCTTGATACGTTTGTCGTGCTTGGCAGCCTCGGTGGCCAAATGCCGTCAGAGGCACGTCGCTGGTTTGCTCTCGGCTCTGTCAGCGCATCGCTGCTGTGGTTTTTTGGCCTGGCGCTGCTGGCGGCATGGTTAGCGCCTTTGCTTAACACCACGCGCGCCCAGCGTACGATCAATCTGCTGGTCGGGTCAGTGATGTGGGCGCTTGCCGTCAAACTGGCATGGCAGGCTATCTCCTCCTGATGGTGGGAACTCACTGGCGAAGGTGCGGTCATAGTATGACGTGCATTGGCACAGCAAAACGGGCTGGCGGCATTCCGACGAAGCTCGCCCGCCATTGACAGAAATTGACGACAGACCGCATGGAGAACGCAGTGAAGCTCACTAAACTGGCCCTGGCCGCCGTATTGGGATTAGGTACTTTGCCACTGGCAGTGCAGGCGGACGAACTACCGAACGGACCGCATGTGGTTACTTCAGGAAAATCCAGCGTTGATGCCACGCCGGATATCGCTACCCTTGCCATTGAAGTTAACGTTTCCGCTAAAGATGCCGGAGATGCCAAAAAGCAGGCCGATACCCGCGTACAGCAATATTTTGATTTCCTGAACAAAAATGGCATCGATAAGAAAGATGTTAACGCGGCGAACCTGCGTACTCAGCCAGAATACGACTATCAGAAAGACGGTAAGTCAGTGCTGAAAGGCTACCGTGCGGTGCGCCAGGTACAGGTGACGCTGCGTCACCTTGAAAAGCTGAATGAACTGCTTGATGGCGCGCTGAAGTCAGGCCTGAATGAAATTAGCGGGGTTGAGCTGGGCGTCGCTAATCCAGAGCAGTACCGCAACCAGGCGCGTAAGGCGGCGATTGCGGATGCGACCCAGCAGGCCGGTGAACTGGCGCAGGGCTTTGGCACTAAGCTGGGGCAGATCTACAGCATTCGCTATCATGTCGCTAACTACCAGCCGATGCCGATGGCACGGATGTATAAAACGGCTGATGCCGCCGTAATGACTTCTGCCGCACAAACCTATGAGCAGCAGAGTATTCACTTTGACGATCAGGTTGACGTGGTGTTTGAATTACAGCGCAATCCGTAACGCGAGTTCTGCGGGCGGCCGCTTATTCCTCGGCCGCCCCGCAAAACCCAACTATGCCGTATCCTGACGCAGAACGCGGTGGCCATGTGCCAGCAGGGCGTCTGTTACCTTACGCATCAGGCGGCTTTCCGGGGAAAAACGGTGCCAGTAAAGCATGCGGCGCTGCAACAGCCCTGGGGTTAAATCGATTAATTCCCCCTCCGCCAGCTCGCGTTCAATCTGCAGATGCGGGATCATACAGCAGGTGGTTCCCTGGCGCGCCAGCTGCACAAAGGCTTCCGACGAGTTAACGATATGGCAGGGTACGCTGCCCGGCGACAGATCGAAATTCTGCTGTAAGAAGGCCTGATGCATATCATCCAGATGGTCAAAAGCGACCGCCGGGGCTTTCAGCAAGGCGGAGCGCGTCACGCCGTTCGGGAAGTAGCGAGCGGCAAACTCTTTTGAACCGACAAACAGATAGTCAAGCGCCCCCAGCCGATCGACCAGGCAGCTGGGCAGCGGCTGCGGCTGGATACTGACCGCACCGACCACTTCACCACGGCGCAGGCGCTCCTGAGTACGGGTTTCATCCTCCACCTGAATATTTAAACGCACCGGGGAATCGGTCAGTACCGTTTTCAGCGCGGGCAGCAGCCAGGTCGCCAGGCTGTCGGCGTTCACCGCCAGCGACAGCAGCAGCGGGGTTGTGCCGCTGTTATCATCCCCCAGCCACTCCTCCTCCAGCAGCTCAACCTGATGCAGTAGCGCCAGCAGCTTTTGCCCTTGCTCCGTTGGGCGTGGCGGTACGGTTCGCACCAGCAGCGGCTGACCGAACATATTCTCCAGCTGTTTAATGCGCTGTGAAACCGCTGACTGGGTAATACACAGCTTTTGTGCCGCGCGTTCAAAGCCGCGCTCTCGAATCACTGCGTCCAGCGCCTGAAGCGTTCGGTAATCCGGGCGTTTCATTAATTTGTGCACTCTCTTTCAGGTGTGGTGGGTCACTATGCCATATATTCTGCAACTTGCGCGGCGCGAATGCCAGATTATGAATCCGGCACTTTGCGGGGCACATTCCATTCTTGACAATCTGACGTGGTACAGACGGTTTTTTTATTGGGCTTGCTTTATACTACGCGCACAGAGTGGCAGCACAGGTTTTGAACATACCATGACGCAGGATGAACTGAAAAAGGCCGTTGGCTGGGCCGCGCTTGATTACGTCACGCCGGGTACTATTGTTGGGGTAGGCACAGGCTCGACCGCCGCGCATTTTATTGATGCGCTGGCGTCGATTAAACATCAAATCGAGGGAACGGTTTCCAGCTCGGAGATGTCTACCGCCAGGCTAAAAGCGTATGGCATCCCCGTTTTCGACCTCAACGAGATCGATGCTCTCTCGCTCTATGTTGATGGTGCCGATGAGATAAACGGACAAATGCAGATGATCAAAGGTGGTGGTGCCGCGCTGACGCGCGAGAAAATCATTGCTGCGGTTGCCGATCGTTTTATCTGTATTGCTGATGAGTCGAAGCAGGTTGATGTGCTGGGGCACTTTCCGCTGCCGGTGGAAGTGATCCCGATGGCACGCTCCTACGTCGCGCGCGAGCTGGTAAAGCTCGGCGGTCTGCCGGAGTACCGTCAAGATGTGATCACCGACAACGGCAATATTATTCTCGACGTGTATAACCTCAGTATTATTGACCCCATCAGGCTGGAAACGGCGATCAACGCGCTGACCGGCGTGGTGACGGTGGGCCTGTTTGCCGCTCGGGGTGCCGATGTGGCGTTAATTGGCACTGCCGATGGTGTGAAGACCATCAAAAAATGATCTATCAGGTGCCGTGTCGGCGTCTGCTATTTCTGCATCAAATACAAAATTTATTTCATGGCTGAAATTTAGTGACTTATGTCACATTCTGCTTTCTGGCTACGCGATCCTCCTGAGAGCTGGGGCTGCACCACAATTTTCTATCGATTTGTGCTGGCAGACGGGTCTGAAGTACTGGCGGCCAGGCAATCGTTTGTATTGCTGCTGGCGTAAATTTTGTTATTTTGGCAGAAGGCTATCTTATATCCTCACCCGATCTCCTGTTGCAGCACGGAGCTGCCTTCCCTGTGATGACGTCACCAAGCGGGCGGCCAGCTTACCGACAACAGGCCGGGGAGGGGATACAGCCACATCTGAGGTCTGCTAAATAAGGTCGGGAACGGGAAATGGCAAAAGTATCACTGGAGAAAGACAAGATTAAATTCCTCTTGGTGGAAGGCGTGCATCAGAGTGCAATTGATAATCTGCGCTCGGCAGGCTACACCAACATCGAATTTCACAAGGGCGCACTGGATAGCGAAGCACTGAAAGAGTCTATCCGCGATGCGCACTTCATCGGACTGCGTTCGCGTACCCACCTTACTGAAGAGATTTTCGCCGCGGCGGAGAAGCTGGTGGCGGTTGGCTGCTTCTGCATTGGGACTAATCAGGTCGATCTGGGCGCTGCGGCAATACGCGGTATCCCGGTGTTCAACGCGCCATTCTCCAATACTCGTTCCGTGGCTGAACTGGTTATCGGCGAGCTGCTGCTAATGCTGCGCGGTGTTCCTGCGGCAAACGCCAAGGCGCACCGCGGTCAGTGGCACAAACTGGCGGTTGGCTCTTATGAAGCGCGTGGCAAAAAGCTGGGCATCATTGGCTATGGTCATATTGGCATGCAGCTGGGCGTACTGGCCGAAAGCCTCGGTATGCACGTCTTCTTCTATGATATCGAAAGCAAGCTGCCGCTGGGTAATGCCACCCAGGTTCAACATCTTTCTGACCTGCTTAACATGAGCGACGTGGTAAGCCTGCATGTGCCGGAAACCCTGTCCACCCAAGATATGATGGGCGCGGAACAGCTGTCGCAGATGAAGCCAGGCGCGCTGCTGATCAACGCCTCACGCGGTACGGTGGTCGATATTCCTGCTCTGTGCAATGCGCTGGCGTCTAAGCACCTGGCGGGCGCGGCAATTGACGTCTTCCCCGTGGAGCCGGCTACCAACAGCGATCCGTTCAATTCTCCACTGTGCGAGTTTGATAACGTCATCCTGACGCCACATATCGGCGGTTCTACTCAGGAAGCGCAGGAGAATATCGGTATTGAAGTCGCGGGTAAGTTGGCGAAATACTCTGATAACGGCTCTACGCTTTCAGCGGTTAACTTCCCTGAAGCTTCACTGCCCATGCACGGTGCCAACGCCAGCCGCCTGATGCATATTCACGAAAACCGTCCGGGCGTACTGACGGCGATTAACCAAATCTTTGCGGAGCAGGGCATCAATATCCTCGCCCAGTATCTGCAAACTACCCCGAAAATGGGATATGTGGTGATTGACGTCGAAGCGCCGCAGGAAATCGCCGATAAAGCGTTGCAGCTGATGAAGTCGATCCCCGGCACCGTCCGCACACGTCTGCTTTACTAACGTTTCGCTAGCAAAAGGTCTGCCCACCGACGTAAGGTCGGGGGCAAGTCCGCCGATTAATCTCCAGCCATCACCACTGCCAGATTTTTGACGGCGTGATCAGCGCTGGCAGGGGCACATCCCAGCTTGCCACTGGCAGCTGCTCAACCCGCTGACAGTCATGAGCCAGCCCCACCGGTAAGAAACCGTGCTGCCGCCAGCTCTGCAACGTCCTGTCGTAAAATCCTCCGCCCATACCCAGGCGCTGCCCGGTGTTATCAAAGGCCACCAGCGGCACCATGACCACGTCCAGCTGACTGAGCGGCAGAAGCCGACGAACGTCCAGCGGCGGTTCCGGGATGCGCAGGCGGTTATTTTTCAGCTGGGTATGTTCGTCGTAGCGTATAAACAGCAGGTTACCCGGCGAGAAGGGGTGCAGCACCGGTAGATAAACCTGTTGCTGGCGCTGCCAGAGGCGGGCTATCAGCGGGCCTGTATTCAGTTCGCCATCGACAGAAAGGAACAGCGCAATGTTATGCGCCTGCCGTATCGGAGCAAAACTGAGCGCACGTTCGGCGACCTGCATGGCGGCAAGCTGCTGCTGCTCGTCGCTGAGCTGGCGACGCAGCCGGCGGATATTGTCACGGATATGATGACGATCGCACGGGTTGAGATTCATAAATCCAGGCAGGTCCTGAACACCGGGTTCGGTGTGCTTGCTTAGCGTAAACGCAGATTATTTGTTCGGAAAGGGCAGGTTGCCGGGTCGTGCGGGAACTGTCAATGGTGGGATAGAACAGAAATAAAAAGAGGGATCTCCGAGATGCCGCCGCAGGCTGTAACCCTTGAACCCTTGGTTCAAGGTGAGCATGCCGTCGTAACCATCAGGTTTCTCGGACGGACCGAGCATACACACAGGTTACAGAGCGCCACACTCTGTTTGGTATGAAATATCGGCTCAGGGGACTGGCCCGCTTGCAAACACCTCAGAGAATTTTGTCCTTCAACGTCACTCTATCATAGCTAACGTTAAAGTGTTATTCGAAGTTCGTTCCGGTACGTTCAGTAATGCGACCCTGTTCAAGCAACGCCTGTTCAATGGTCTGTTGCAGCATCCGGATGCGCTGCTCCATATTTGACGCATAGTCACGAGTTTTGGATTTCTCCTGCGCCAACTCGTGGCAAATATTCAGTGCAGCAATAAAAACTAACTGCTCGGTATTCGTGACTCTAGTGCGAACTTTTAAGTCTTGCAACCGTTGATTGAGGTCTTCAGCAGCCAGGTTCAGCGCATCTTGCTGTTCCGGCGGACAATTTACTCGTAATGAACGGCCAAAAATTTGAAGATCTACCGGTTGTGCAGACATGCCACCATCCTGACTGATTACTGTACCCGCAATCATCCTTGCCGCTCAAGGGCTTGGAACGGGCGTCACTATAACTACCCCAAATATAAGAAACAACCCCTTTCTGGAATCATCGAGGCACCTGGTGGTAGCATAACACGAACTTATTCAGCCAACGACGGCCAAAACGTATGTCACTAACCAACATTATGCCGGGCTACAACGCTCTGGCCTCAGTACTTACCCAGCAGGGCGTTGCCATGACCCCTGCCGAAATGCATGGTCTGATCAGCGGTTTAATCTGCGGTGGCAGCGGTGACCGCTGGCAAACCCAGGTGCACGATCTGACAAATGAGGGGATAGCCTGGTCACAGACGCTGGCTCAGCCTTTGCAGCAGCTGCACGACGCGACGAGCAATGCGCTGGAAGATGATGGCTTCCTGTTTCAGCTCTACCTGCCGGAAGATGATGACATCAGCGTGTTTGACCGCGCCGATGCGCTTGCTGGCTGGGTAAATCATTTCCTGTTGGGATTAGGTGTCACGCAGCCAAAACTCGACAAGGTGAAGGGCGAAACCGGCGAAGCGATCGATGATTTACGCACTATTGCCCAGCTCGGTTATGATGAAGATGAAGATCAGGAAGAGCTGGAGCAGTCTCTGGAAGAGGTTGTGGAATATGTGCGTGTAGCGGCATTACTGTGTCACGATACCTTTACCCGAGTGTCTGCACCGACTAACGTCGTAATGAAAAAACCGACGCTGCATTAAGGGCAACCCGCCGTCAGCGGTGATTTAACGGATTTGTATTCAGGAGGTTGAATGACACAGCAGGAATTTTTGCGCCGCCGCCAGGCGCTGTTAGCGAAAATGGCCCCGGCCAGCGCGGCGTTAATTTTTGCCGCCCCGGAAGTCACTCGCAGCAACGACAGCGAATATCCTTATCGGCAGAACAGCGATTTTTGGTATTTCACCGGTTTTAACGAACCGGAAGCGATGCTGATGCTGATAAAAAGCGCGGATAACCACAGCCACAGCGTGTTGTTCAACCGGGTGCGTGACCTCACCGCTGAAATCTGGTTTGGACGCCGCCTCGGGCAGGACGCCGCGCCTGCCTCGCTGGCGGTGGATCGTGCCTTACCCTGGGATGATATAGCCGACCAGACTCACCTGTTGCTGAACGGACTGGATGTTGTTTATCACGCCCAGGGGCAATACGCCTTTGCTGACCGCATCGTCTTCAGCGCGCTGGAGAAACTGCGTAGCGGTTCACGCCAGAATCTCTCTGCCCCGACCACGCTTACCGACTGGCGTCCGTGGGTGCATGAACTGCGCCTGATTAAATCCCCTGAAGAACAGGCCGTATTGCGTGAGGCGGGGCGTATCAGCGCGCTGGCCCATACGCGAGCCATGCAGCAATCGCGCCCCGGTATGTTCGAGTATCAGCTGGAGGGGGAAATTCAACACGAATTCAACCGCCACGGCGCACGTTTTCCCTCCTACAACACCATTGTCGGGTCGGGCGAGAATGCCTGCATCCTGCACTACACCGAAAACGAAAGCCAGATGCGCGATGGCCAGCTGGTGCTGATCGATGCCGGATGTGAATTTAAAGGCTATGCCGGAGATATCACGCGGACTTTCCCGGTAGGGGGCAAATTTAGCGCCCCGCAGCGTGCGGTCTACGATATTGTGCTGGCCTCACTCAACCGTGCGTTGGCGTTGTATCGCCCCGGCACCAGCATCCGTGAGGTGACGGCGCAAGCGGTGCAGGTGATGGTCAGTGGGCTGGTCAAGCTGGGAATAATGCAGGGCGATGTGGACATCCTGATTGCTGAAAATGCCCACCGCCAGTTCTTTATGCATGGCCTAAGCCACTGGCTTGGGCTGGACGTGCATGACGTGGGCCACTACGGTGTCGATCGTGACCGTGTTCTGCAACCGGGAATGGTGCTGACCATTGAACCGGGTCTGTATATCGCCCCGGATGCTGATGTACCGCCGGAGTATCGCGGTATCGGCATTCGCATTGAAGATGACATTATTATCACCGCCGATGGCAATGAGAACCTGACTGACTCGGTGGTCAAAGATGCCGATGAAATCGAGGCACTGATGGCGGCAGCGAAACGGCCATGAGCATTATTATTGCAGGAGGAGGGATGGCCGGCGCCACGCTGGCGCTGGCTATCTCTCATTTAACCCAGGGAAAGCTGGCGGTAACGCTGGTGGAAGCCAACGAGCCCGTTGGCCGCACACATCCGGGCTATGATGGCCGCGCTATTGCCCTGGCTGAAGGCACCTGTCAGCAGCTGGCCGCGATCGATCTCTGGCCGTTACTGGCTCCGGTCGCTACCGCCATTACCCGGGTTCACGTCAGCGATCGCGGTCACGCGAGTTTTGTTTCGCTCGATGCTGCCGACTACGGCGTATCGGCGTTAGGGCATGTGGTGGAACTGCACGAGGTGGGGCAAAGGCTGTTTGCCCTTTTACAGCAGTCACCCGGTGTCACCCTGTGCTGCCCGGATAAGGTCGCCGGGGTGGAACGCTCGCAGAATAGCGTCAGCGTTACGTTGGCCAGCGGCGAACGCCTCACGGGGGAATTACTGGTCGCGGCGGACGGCGTTCGCTCACAGGTTGCCGCAGCCTGCGGTATGCAGTGGCAAAGCGCGGATTACCAGCAGCTGGCGGTGATTGCCAATATTTCCAGCGAGCTTGCGCATCATGGGCGGGCTTTTGAACGTTTTACCGAGCACGGACCGCTGGCGCTGTTGCCGATGTCCGATGGCCGCAGCTCGCTGGTGTGGTGCCATCCGCTGGCGGACAAAGCGGCGGTGGACGGCTGGAGCAATGAGGAGTTCCTCGCTCGCCTGCAGCGCGCCTTTGGCTGGCGGCTTGGGCGGTTGCAGCAGGTAGGGCAGCGGCACAGCTATCCGCTGCGGCTACAGACCGCCACCCGGCATATTTCTCATCGTCTGGCGCTGGTCGGCAATGCCGCGCAGACGCTGCATCCTATCGCCGGTCAGGGGTTTAATCTCGGCATACGTGACGTGATGTCGCTGGCGGAAACGCTGGCGGCGGCCTGGCGCAGCGATCGGGGCGTGGGAGATTATGCGACGCTGCAACGCTACCAGCAGCGTCGTCAGCCGGACGCACGAGCCACCATCGGCCTGACCGATGGGCTGGTCAGAATGTTTGCCAACCGCTATTCGCCGCTGGTTATCGGACGCAATCTGGGGCTGATGGCGATGGATAACCTGCCGCCGTTACGTAATTTGCTTGCCGAGCGCACATTGGGCTGGGTTAAGCGTTGAGGAGAAAGCAGTAATGCAAAGCTATGATGTGATCATCGCCGGTGGCGGCATGGTGGGACTGGCGGTAGCCTGTGGTTTACAGGGCAGTGGACTGCGCGTGGCGGTGCTGGAGCGTGAACAGCCCGTTGCACCCGCGGACGATGCGCAGCCTGCGCTGCGTGTTTCGGCAATTAACGCGGCCAGCGAGCGTTTGCTACAACATCTTGGCGTCTGGAGTGATGTTCTGAACAGGCGCGCCAGCGCCTATCACGGAATGGAGGTCTGGGACCGCGACAGCTTCGGTCATATCGCCTTTGACGACGAGCAGCAGGGGCTGGCGCATCTTGGGCATATCGTTGAAAACCGGGTGATCCATCAGGCGCTGTGGCAGCGTGCGCAGAGCCTGAGTGATATCACGCTCATAGCCCCTGCCGAGCTACAGCAGGTGGCCTTTGGCGATAACGAAGCCTTTGTTACCTTACGCGATGGCAGCATGATGACCGCGCGCCTGCTGGTGGCGGCAGACGGTGCCAACTCATGGCTGCGCAATAAAGCCGATATCCCACTGACCTTCTGGGATTATCAGCATCATGCGCTGGTCGCCAATGTCCGCACGGAAAAACCGCACCAGTCGGTAGCGCGTCAGGTGTTTCACGGTGACGGCATCCTGGCCTTTTTGCCGCTTAGCGATCCGCATCTTAGCTCTATCGTCTGGTCGCTGCCGCCACAGGAGTCTTCACGTCTGAATGAGATGCCGGAAGCGCTATTTAATCAGCAGTTGTCGGTGACCTTCGACCTGCGGCTCGGCCTGTGCGAGCTGGCCAGCGAGCGTAAAACCTTCCCATTAATGGGGCGCTATGCGCGTAGCTTTGCTGCCCATCGTCTGGCGCTGGTCGGCGATGCCGCCCATACCATTCATCCGCTGGCGGGGCAGGGGGTTAACCTTGGCTTTATGGATGCGGCTGAATTAATCGGTGAAGTGCGCCGCCTGCACCAGCAGGGAAAAGATATTGGTCAGCACCTCTATCTACGCCGCTACGAGCGCCGCCGTAAGCATAGCGCCGCCGTGATGCTGGCCAGCATGCAGGGGTTTCGCGAACTGTTTGAGGGTAATCATTCGGCGAAAAAAATCCTGCGTGATATCGGCCTGGCGCTGGCGGATAACCTGCCGGGGGTTAAGCCACGGCTGTTAAAACAGGCGATGGGCCTGCACGATCTGCCTGACTGGCTGCGTTAGCGCCGGTTTTTTTCATCCCAGCCGCCAGCGCGGTCAGAGCGAATTTGTTCATCTTTATGGATGAGAAGAGGTAAGGAGCTATGCCACTGAAAGGGAAGCCTGTTATTAATAACAAGAAGAGGCTAACTAAGCGTGTGCCGACCGGATTTAAGCTGCTTATTTTTTTGATGGCCTTTATTGTGCTCTATTTCTTGTTGACGTGGGTTAGCCAGATCATCTACGCCAACACGAATATCTGGCAAAGCGCCGCGACAGCGCTCGGTGATAACGATCGGCAGGGCTTCATCCTGTTAAGCCTGGTCGTCATTAGCCTGATTGTATCTCTGGTCTTTTACAACGTCGTTGTCCGTGCTATTGAGCGGCGGGTGAGTAATTCGAGCTGATGTCGGTTATTTAAAGCGATTGCCATTGCGCAACAGGCAAAAGCAGCCGGAGGGAGATTATATGCGGGAGTTTGATAGGTGAAACGAGAAAATCCACCGCGAGGGTGGCTTTTCCGGTACTAACTGTACGCTCAGGTCCGAAGAAATCTGAGCCTTGATAAAATCGATACTAACAAGTATTGACGATATGGTCAATAGCTTCGGCTATTGGCACCGGAGCCTTTCATGAACTTCGAAGACTATATTTCAGCCGAGCGCCTGAAAATTTACACCGATGTGCTTAAGCTGAAGCCGGACGAAGCGCTGGGCGGGTACAACTGGAATAAGACGCTCTGTAGTGCAATGCAGCCCCTGATGCACTGCCTTGAGGTCACGCTACGTAACAGTATTGATTATGCTATCCGTCATAATCCACCTCCTGGTGCGGTAAACCTGTGGCGCACTGATGCCAACTGGATATTTGACCTGCCGCGTTACATGGGTGACAAAGCCTGGATCCGTCAGGACAAACGCTATGCGCTGGATCGGCAGGGCAACATCCGCTACCGCCGCGGCATGCCGGTTTACGACAGGACCGCCTGGGAAGAGGACTGTATCCGGAAAGTCTCGAAACGTATAACGGATGCAGGAAAGGCGGTGACGGCTGAGCGCGTCATCTCCGGGCTGGACTTCGGCTTCTGGACCAACTTTCTGACGCCGGAATATGACGAGCCTCGCAACCGTAGCCTGCTGTGGCCGCACCTGATCGCAGATGTCTTTCCCGGCACGCCGCCGGGCACGCCACGCCATATCATCGCCCGTAAGTTCAGCCGTATCCGCGAGCTGCGTAATCGCCTGGCACATCATGAAGCCATCTGGAAATTTCAGTATGCAGATCCGATCACGGGAAAACCGGACTATCTTCGTCCCGTGTACGGCACGAACGCCTCACTTCACCTTCTTCTGATGGCCTGGCATGACACGCTGGACGCCTTATCGTGGGTGAGCCCGGCACGGTATGCCGCATTTCTGGCGGAGGGACATCACCGGCGCTTCGAAACGCTGGCCACCGCAGACGGCCTGTACAGTTTTACCGGCAGGGAACAGATAAGCAGCAGCCTGAACGTCAGCGGCAGCCGGGAAGCCAGGTTGCTGCTTTCCAGCTTGCGGCAGCAGAGGGTTATCCGCCTTACGGATCGGGGCCGCATTGTAGCAGTGATCGGCCCGGATTTTGTTCGTCTTTAAGTCACAAAGTTCATATTGAGATAGCGGTTATATTGGCGCACCATTTTCGCACATCATTTGAAATATTCTAATTTCACTTGGCTATTCGCATTAGTTAAAATAATGTCACAAGCGATCCTTCGCAGTGATTTTTTATTTGGCATTCATAAATCCTCTATTTTTAAACTGCATTTTTGCCGCCTGATTGCCATTAATGTGCGTTAATTCGCGTTTTTCTAGTGAAAAAAACTAGAAACTCAACGGTGGTATTTTTTGCCTTAGCCCGGATTCGACCTCGTTTACCTTATGGTTAATGAACAGAAACGGTGATAAGTTCAGCGGAAGGGTAACGTTTGCGTTCGGCCGCCGCTGGCGGTAACAGGCGCTCTTCAGCAACCGGATATCAGTCACAGGATGAATATGACCCAGCAAACCCCGTTATTCGCACAGCACCAGGCCAGCGGTGCAAGGATGGTGGATTTTCACGGATGGATGATGCCGCTGCACTACGGTTCGCAAATGGATGAACACCATGCGGTTCGCCGTGATGCCGGCATGTTCGACGTTTCTCATATGACCATTGTCGATCTGCATGGTGCTCGCACGCGCGAGTTTTTGCGCTATCTGCTGGCAAACGACGTCGCCAAACTGACCCAGCCGGGTAAAGCCCTGTATAGCGCGATGCTAAACGCCTCCGCTGGGGTGATCGACGATCTGATCGTCTATTTTATCAGCGAAGATTTCTTCCGCCTGGTGGTTAATTCGGCAACCCGCGAGAAGGATCTGGCGTGGATCGTAGAGCATGCGGCGGCGTACGGCGTTCAGCTGACCGAACGCGACGATCTGTCGCTGATCGCGGTTCAGGGGCCGAACGCGCAGCAAAAAGCGCAAAGCGTGTTTGATGACGCCCAGCGTGATGCCGTCAGCGCGATGAAACCCTTCTTTGGCGTGCAGGCGGGTGAACTGTTTATCGCGACGACCGGCTATACCGGCGAACCGGGCTATGAAATCGCCCTGCCGAATGAGCTGGCGGCCGAATTCTGGCAGCAGCTGCTGGCCGCCGGAGTCAGGCCCGCCGGGCTTGGCGCACGCGATACGCTGCGTCTTGAGGCCGGTATGAACCTGTATGGGCAGGAGATGGACGAGAAGGTCTCCCCGCTTGCGGCCAATATGAGCTGGACCATCGGCTGGGAACCGTCAGACCGCCAGTTTATCGGGCGCGAGATGCTGGAGATACAGCGCACCAAAGGCACGGAACGGCTGGTCGGTCTGATCATGACTGAAAAAGGCGTGCTGCGTAACGCGCTTCCGGTGCGCTTCAGCGATGCCGATGGCAACATGCTTGAGGGCGTTATCACCAGCGGTTCGTTCTCCCCCACTCTGGGGTGCAGCATTGCCCTCGCCCGCGTTCCGGCCGGCATTGGCGAACAGGCGGTGGTGCAAATTCGCAACCGCGCGATGCCGGTGACCGTGACCAAACCTGTTTTTGTCCGCGCCGGTAAACCGGTAACGAACTAATTTTGTCTCCCGGAGATATGTGAATGAGCAATGTACCAAACGAACTGAAATATCGCGACAGCCATGAATGGGTGCGCAAAGAAGCGGACGGCAGCTACAGCGTGGGGATCACTGAACATGCACAGGAGCTGCTTGGTGACATGGTGTTTGTCGATCTGCCTGAAGTGGGCAATCATTACAGACAGGGCGATGACTGTGCCGTGGCAGAATCGGTAAAAGCGGCTTCGGATATTTATGCTCCGCTCAGTGGCGAAATCATTGAGGTTAATAGCGCGCTGGCCTCAGAGCCGGAGCGGGTCAACAGCGCTCCGTACGGCGACGGCTGGCTGTTCCGTCTTAAAGCGAGCGATGAGGGCGAGCTGGCAACCCTGCTGGACGCTACGGCTTATCAGACCGCGATCGCTGAATAGCTTTGTCACCACCGGCGCGGGGCGGTGCCCCGCGCTCCGTCTTCCCCGCCCTATGCAGGATCTCTTGCCCATGACCCAGACACTCAGCCAGCTTGAACATCACGGCGCTTTTATCCAGCGCCATATCGGCCCGTCGCAGGAGCAGCAGTCGGCCATGCTGCGCGCCATTGGCGCTGCGTCCTTGCCCGATCTGATTACCTCGATTGTGCCTGCCGACATTCAGCTTCCCGGCCCGCCACCGATTGGCGAAGCGCTGACCGAGCATCTGGCGCTGACCGAGCATCTGGCGCTGGCCGAGTTGAAGGCGATTGCTGCGCAAAACCAGCGCTATAAATCCTGTATTGGCATGGGTTACACCCCGGTGCTGACGCCACCGGTTATCCTGCGCAACATGCTGGAAAATCCCGGCTGGTACACCACCTATACACCTTACCAGCCTGAAGTTTCCCAGGGGCGTCTTGAGGCGCTGCTTAATTTTCAGCAGCTAACCCTGGATCTGACCGGGCTGGATATCGCCTCCGCTTCACTGCTGGATGAAGCGACCGCTGCCGCCGAAGCGATGGCGATGGCGAAGCGGGTCAGCAGGCTGAAAAACGCCAACCGTTTCTTTGTCGCTGATGATATTCACCCGCAGACGCTGGACGTGGTGCGTACCCGCGCGCAAACCTTCGGTTTTGACGTGCTGGTGGATAAAGCGGAGAAAGTGCTGGAGCGGGAAGATGTGTTCGGCGTGCTGTTGCAGCAGGTGGGAACCGGCGGCGAAGTCCATGACTACGGCGTGCTGATTGCCGCGCTGAAAAACCGCAAGGTGGTGGTGAGCGTGGCCGCCGACCTGATGACGCTGGTGCTATTACGGTCACCGGGCAGCCAGGGCGCTGATATCGTTTTCGGCTCCGCGCAGCGCTTCGGCGTACCGATGGGCTACGGCGGCCCGCATGCGGCCTTCTTTGCCGCGCGTGATGAACATAAACGCTCGATGCCGGGGCGTATTATCGGCGTTTCGCGTGATGCGGCGGGCAACAGCGCACTGCGCATGGCGATGCAGACGCGTGAACAGCATATCCGCCGTGAAAAAGCCAACTCCAACATATGTACCTCACAGGTGCTGCTGGCCAACATCGCCAGCCTGTACGCGGTGTTTCATGGCCCGTCTGGCCTGAAGCGCATTGCCGGCCGCATTCACCGTCTGACCGATATCCTCGCCGCTGGCCTACGGCAGGGCGGGCTTAAGCTGCGGTACACCAGCTGGTTTGACACCCTGACGGTTGAAGTGGCGGATAAAGCGGCGATACTTGAGCGCGCGCTCAGTTTTGGTATCAATCTGCGCAGCGACCTGCACAACGCGGTCGGCATGACGCTGGATGAAACCACCACCCGTGAGGACGTGCTGGCGCTGTTCTCCATCCTGCTCGGCGCGCAGCACGGATTAAGCATTGACGCGCTGGATGCCGATGCAAACGCCATCCCGGCAGACATGCTGCGTCAGGATGCGATCCTTACCCATCCGGTATTTAACCGCCATCATAGCGAAACCGAGATGATGCGCTATATGCACAGCCTGGAGCGCAAAGACCTGGCGCTGAATCAGGCGATGATCCCGCTTGGCTCCTGCACGATGAAACTTAACGCGGCGGCAGAGATGATCCCGATCACCTGGCCTGAATTCGCCGAGCTGCATCCGTTCTGCCCGGCGGAGCAGGCGGGCGGATATCTGCAAATGATCGGCCAGCTCTCCCAATGGCTGATCCAGCTGACCGGCTATGATGCGCTCTGCATGCAGCCCAACTCCGGTGCACAGGGTGAATATGCCGGGCTGCTGGCCATTCGGCGTTATCACGAAAGCCGCGGGCAGTCCGCGCGCCATATCTGCCTGATCCCCGCGTCGGCCCACGGAACAAACCCGGCTTCGGCACAGATGGCGGGGATGACGGTTGTCGTCGTCGCCTGTGATAAGCAGGGCAATATTGATCTGCACGATCTGCGCAATAAGGCCGGACAGGCGGGAGATGCGCTCTCCTGCATCATGGTCACCTACCCGTCAACCCACGGCGTGTACGAAGAGACCATTCGTGAAGTCTGTCAGATTGTTCACCAGTTCGGTGGCCAGGTTTACCTGGACGGTGCCAATATGAATGCTCAGGTGGGTATCACCACGCCGGGGTATATTGGCGCAGATGTGTCGCACCTCAACCTGCACAAGACCTTCTGCATTCCCCACGGCGGCGGCGGCCCCGGCATGGGCCCCATCGGCGTCAAGGCGCACCTGGCACCGTTTGTGCCGGGGCACAGCGTGGTGCAGCTGGACGGAGTACTGACCGCCCAGGGGGCGGTGTCCGCCGCACCGTTCGGTAGCGCCTCGATACTGCCTATCAGCTGGATGTATATTCGCATGATGGGCGCGGAAGGGTTGAAGCAGGCCAGCTCGGTGGCCATCCTCAACGCCAACTATATTGCCCGCCGTCTGCGGTCGGCGTATCCGATCCTGTATGCCGGGCGTGATGGGCGCGTGGCGCACGAGTGCATTCTCGATATCCGGCCAATCAAAGAACAGACCGGTATCAGCGAGCTGGATATCGCCAAGCGTCTGATCGACTACGGTTTTCATGCGCCAACCATGTCATTCCCGGTTGCAGGCACCCTGATGGTGGAGCCAACCGAGTCCGAAAGCAAAGTTGAACTTGACCGCTTTATTGACGCCATGTTGGCGATCCGCAGTGAGATCGACCGCGTGGCGAACGGCGAATGGCCCGCTGCCGATAACCCGCTGGTCAACGCACCGCATACCCAGATGGATATTGTCGGCGAGTGGAGCCACCCTTACACGCGTGAGCTGGCGGTGTTCCCGGCCGGTAGTGCAAATAAGTACTGGCCAACGGTGAAACGGCTGGATGATGTTTACGGCGACCGCAATCTGTTCTGTTCCTGTGTACCGCTAAGCGAATACCCGTAATCGTTGCTGATGCACACTGCCGTATAAGGGGTGAGCCGTTTTTTACGCTCAACCCCTTTTCTTATTGAGGTTCTGATATGAACATTGCTTTGGTCACCGGGGCCAGTCGCGGCATAGGTCGGGCGACCGCACTACTGCTGGCGCAACAGGGCTGGCACGTTGCGGTGAATTTCGCCCGGCGTGCTGACGCGGCTCATGAGGTAGTACAGGAGATTGAATGGCAGGGCGGCAGTGCGTTTGCCATTCAGGCCGACATTTCAAATGAGGACGAGGTGGTGGCGATGTTTGCCAGTATTGACCGCCAGCCGGGACGGCTTACCGCGCTGGTGAATAATGCCGGGATACTGTTTCAGCAGGCCACGCTGGAGCAGCTAAGCGCCGCACGTATCAACCAGGTTTTTGCGACTAACGTCACCGGCAGTTTTATCTGTTGCCGCGAGGCGGTGAAACGTATGGCCAGGCGTCACGGCGGCAGCGGCGGGGCGATTGTCAACGTCTCTTCGGCCGCTGCGCGGCTGGGGGCTCCGGGTGAGTATGTCGACTATGCCGCCTCGAAAGGGGCAATGGATACCCTGACCAAAGGGTTAGCGCTGGAGGTCGCGGCGCAGGGCATCCGGGTTAACGGCGTGCGGCCAGGATTTATTTACACAGAGATGCATGCCGATGGCGGGGAGCCGCAGCGGGTAGATCGCGTTGCGCCTGCCATTCCGATGCAGCGTGGTGGTCAGCCGTCAGAGATCGCCCACGCCATCGCCTGGCTGCTTAGTGATAGCGCCTCGTATATTACCGGGTCGATCGTTGATGCAGCGGGAGGACGATAAAAAGCAGCGCCGGTGAGCACCGCATCGCCTCGCCGTTCAGCAGATAAAGGGCCGGCCGCAGCCAGCTCTCTGTCTGACAGGGGAGACGTTACAGCAACCAGCCCTTAGCCTGTGCGTCATCAAGATGTTTTTTCAGGTGATGCCACAGTTCCGGCCACTGGCTGGCCAGCTGCACATTCCGCGCTTCAACCTGTTCCAGACGGATGCCATTTTCGCGCCAGCTCTGGCCCTCATCATGCAGGTTGAGCATGATCGGTAACGCACGGTCGAGCATATTGGCAAAGCGGGCATCAACGCTTTCCCCCGCTTCATACTCATCCCACAACGCGCGAAAGCGCTGCTTCAGCCCGTCGGGCAGCAGGCCAAATATGCGCTCTGCGGCAGCCACTTCCTGCTGCTGAACCGCCTCACGCGCGGCGATGTCGTAAACCATCACGTCACCTGCATCAATTTCCACCACGTCATGCAACAGCGCCATCCGTATCACATGCGGGAGATCCACGGCTTGCGGAGCAAAGGGCGCGAGGCTCATCGCCGCCATGGCCAGGTGCCAGCTATGCTCGGCCGAATTTTCCTGGCGCGTATTGCCCAGCAGGCGGGTACGACGCTCCACGGTTTTAAGCTTATCAAGCTCCATCAGGAACTGCACAACCTCTGTCATCGCGCCGAAATCTAAAGGAATTACCCTGTCAGACATTTACCGATCTCACTTATCTTCCAAAAATAGTGATGAATATTCTAAAGTAAACGATTGCGTATTTCCTGTAGGAATGTGTGCGGAACGGTGAAATACGCTATTTTAGCGTACAGCTGTACACTGAAACTATTCTCAGCCAGGATAGAGGCGATGCATTTTCCGTTGCGGCATTCTGTGGTGACGGAGGCGGGTAAGTAAGGATATATATCAACTATGGTTAAAGAAAAAGTGGTGACGACGGGGTATTCACTGGCGGAAGAGGTGGCCAATAGTATTAGTCACGCGGTGGGCTGCCTGCTGGGTATTGTTGGTTTAGTGCTGATGCTAAACCAGGCAAGAGATGCCGGGGCGGATGCGCTGGCCATCGCCAGCTACAGTCTGTATGGCGGCACAATCATCCTGCTGTTTCTGGCCTCTACGCTGTACCACGCTATCCCAGGTAAACGGGCAAAGTTTTGGCTAAAAAAACTGGACCATTCGGCTATTTATCTGTTGATTGCCGGAACCTATACGCCATTTCTGCTGGTTGGGCTGAAGTCGCCGCTGGCATACTGGCTGATGGCGATAATCTGGGGACTGGCGCTGGTTGGGGTTATCTTTAAGCTGGCGTTTGCTCACCGTTTCGCGGCGCTTTCACTGGTCACCTATATCCTGATGGGCTGGCTGTCGGTGATCGTACTGTATCAAATGGTGATGCGCCTGCCGGCAGGCAGCGTCTGGCTGCTGGCCGCCGGAGGGATTATCTATTCTCTCGGGATTGTCTTCTATGTCGCTAAGCGCATCCCCTATAACCACGCTATCTGGCATGGGTTTGTTCTCGGCGGCTCGCTTTGCCACTTCCTTGCCATTTATCTGTACGTCACGCCGGGATGATTACCCGGCGGTAATGTCGTAGGGCAGCGGCTGGATAGCCAGCTGCCCGCCGTTATCTCCCTGCACGCGCAGCACGGTATCGGCTGCCAGATCGTTATTCAGCACCGCCTGTACCCAGACGTCACCATTGTCGAGCTGGCAGGCGGCAAGGATCGTGCCGGTGCGCCGCCAGTTTTCGCCCATTTTCATCTCCAGCGCATCGTTTGCCACAGGGACAACGCCCGCCGTTCCGGCCAGCCAGTAGAGGGCGCGTTTATTGGCACCACGGAATTTGGCGCGTGCCACCATCTCCTGCCCGGTGTAGCAGCCTTTCTTAAAGCTGATCGCCCCCAGTGCCTGTAGGTTGGTGGCCTGCGGAATAAACTGCGCGCTGGTGGCAGCGTCAATCACCGGAAAACCGGCTTCGATATCCAGCGCCAGCCATTGAGTGCTGTCGTTAAGCTGGGCCTCACCCGCCAGTTTTTCAGCGATCTCGGCGGCCTTTTCTGCCGGGGTCACCAGCAAAAAACGCTCGGCAGGCAGGTCGAACCACAGTAGCGTACTGTCATCCTGCTGTATTACCGGGGATCCGGCATCCGGCAGCGTGCTGAACAGATTTGCCAGCGCGGCTCTGGCCTGGAAACCCGCCACGCCAAGCAGGACGGACTCGTCATCGGCGGCCAGGGTGATTTTGGCAAACACCGCATACTTTTTCAGTTCGCTCAGCTGGTTATCGCGCAGGCTGCGGCGTTCAATGTAGGCCAGGCCATCCATGCGGTGGAACAGGCGCAGGTTACTCCACATTTTACCTTTCGCATCACAGTGCGCGGCAGGGCGGTGCTGGCTGGCGGGCATGTCTGCCACGTCCAGCGTAACCTGGCCTTGCAGATAGCTGATATGGTCGGCACCGCTGGCGTTGACCAGCGCCCACGCTTCCAGTGAAATCAGCGTCAGCGGCAGACGAGTCGATGCCACCGGTTGACGAGGCGGGAAAGAAATACTTGGCATGATCCAGTCCTAAATTAAGCAGTGTGGTGAAATCTGATACTCATGTTAAAAGAGCGGCCCCGCTTTGCAACCTGTTTCCAGGGATGCGGCACAAAAGGCGCGATAGCCCGATCACGTTTTATGCCGTTTGCGCACCATCTCGCATGATGATCATTGCTGCATCAACAGCGAAGCAAAAAGGCGCTACACTACGCGCTATGTTTGGTTAAACGTTGCAGAGTGACATGGATATTACAAATAAATCACGTATTCACTGGGCATGCCGTCGCGGCATGCGCGAACTGGATATCTCTATCATGCCGTTTTTTGAGTACGAATTTGACTCGCTGAACGACGGCGACAAGCGTCTGTTCGTCCGCCTGCTGGAGAGCGACGATCCCGACCTGTTCAACTGGCTGATGAATCACGGAGAGCCGGCAGATGCAGAGCTGAAAAGGATGGTATTGCTGATCCAGCAGAGAAACAAACAACGTGGTCCTGTGGCAATCTGAGCTACGGAAGTCAACGCTGGCGCGGCGGTCTTCGCTGCTGCTGCATGGTATGGTCATGCTGGCGCTGCTGCTTGCCTCATGGCCTGTCAGCGCAACCCCCGTGCGGATGCTGCTACTGGCTTTAGTGCTGCTGGATTGCCTTCGCAGTCTGCGGCGTATCCGCCGCCGCCAGGGGAACATCGCCCTGCTGGGCGGACGTGCGCTACGCTGGCGTCAGCGCGAGTGGCGCATCCTTTCCCGCCCGTGGCTGACCCGACAGGCGATCCTGCTGTCACTGCGTGATGCCAAAGGGGAGCGTGAACGGCTGTGGCTGTTCGCCGACGGTATGGAAAACAGCAGCTGGCGTTGCCTGCGCATGCAGCTGCTGATCGACAGGGAAGCAGACAATGAATAATGTTACCCTCTGACCGGTTTTGCCGAGCCTGTGCTCCGGAAATCATGGCTGGCAGAGAAGGGGGCAGGACGGCCAGCGGGCAACCCAAACTCAATGTCGGGTGACAGGCAGCCGCGCAGGAACGATTACAGCAGCCGTTCCATCTCGGTCAGGATCTGCTCACACCATTGGGCGATACGCTCATCGGTTTGCTCAAACTGGTTAATATCATCCAGAGCCAGGCCAACAAACTGCTTACCGTCGGCGGTAAGGGGTTTTTTACTGGCGAATTCGTAGCCTGACAGTGGCCAGTACCCGACAAACTGAACGCCGGAAGGGGTTAGCACTTCGTGCAGCATGCCCAGCGCATCGAGGAACCATTCGCTGTATTCCCCCTGATCGCCCATGCCATACAGCGCCACGATTTTTCCCTGCAGATTAAGCTCTGGCAGATCGGTCCAGACCGCCTCCCAGTCTTCCTGCAACTCGCCAAAATCCCAGGTAGGGATACCGAGGATCAGCAAATCATACTGTTCCATCAGGGTTGGGGAGTCATCTTTGAGATTGTGCAGCGTCACCAGATCTTCGCCGATAAAGTCGCGGATCTTCTCTGCCGCCATTTCGGTGTAACAGGTGCTGGAGCCGTAAAAAAGACCAATATTCATATTATTTTTTAAAATCAGTAAGTTGCATTAGAGTTAGCCAGATACAGCTTAAATGATACTGTTACCGTTGCCAAACCCCGCAGGACAAATTTGCCAAACCGGAAAATACCCACTCCCGCCGGATAACAGAAGTGTCAAAGCGGTGTGCATATCAGTGACAATATGCACAATGACTTGATGCAGTTAAATCTGGGCTTTTGGCCCCCCCGGCTTGACTCGCATAGCTGCGATAACGCCAGCAATCAGGCAGGCAATCCCGGCGATAGTGAGTAGCGGAGGCCACGCCTGACGCAGCAAAAAAGTATACGTCAACCCGGCCAGGATCTCGAAGACAATTAATGGCCCAACTAAAACCGTTGGCAAACGCTGGCTGGCCTCGTTCCAGCAGAGCGAGCCAATCCACGAACACAGCACGCCAATGGCGATCATCAGTGGGATAAACACTTCAGGCCGGGGGCCGAACGGCAAGCGAAAAGCGGTATCGGTAGCGCTTAATTGCCCACACACTGCCACATAGCCGAGCAGCGCCAGCGGAAGAGTTACCACGCCCTGTGCCGTGGCCCAGGTAGCAGGCCGTGTTGCCGGGTGCTTGCGTAGCCAGCGAGCGTTACGCAAAGGAAACCACGTCCAGCATGCTACGGCGATAACGGCCAGCGCCAGACCGCTGCCGTAATGCCATGGGTCAACAGGGACTACGTTCGCCGTTAACTCAGCAATATTGACCAGCACCAGCCCCAGCGCAATGACCAGCAGAGCCGGGGTTAACTTTCGCCAGGAGAGTTGCCCTTCCTCGCGGCCATAAAAGAGGTTGGCCGCCACGGATATCACCACCGGTAACGTGCCGATAATCATGGTCGAAACCGGCGCGCCGGTACGCTGAATAGCGCTGGCCAGGCAGAAGTAATACAGCAGGTTACCAATAACTGTCAGTTTCAACGCCTCCAGCCAGTCTGCCTTGCTTAAATGCCGTAGTCGGCGACGGTCGGCCCAGGCCAGCGGTAAGGCAACAAGCCCGAATGCTAAATAACGGGCGGTCGACTGCAGTGCTGCCGGGTAGTCCGGTATAATGACGGGGCCGACGAAGATCAGCCCCCACATCATGCCCGCCGCCAGCGCAAACAGAACGCCAATAAACATAGTGACTCCATTTTAATTGTGACCCGGAACGCTCACTTCACCTTATCCCACCCCAGCCTTATTTTCCTTAAAGGCTGCCGGCAACGATATCAGAGAAGTGCATAAATAAGGCATAATAGGCAATGGTCGGCATAACAGCCCGATATTTGGACAGAAATTGAGTGATGAATGCGCTTAATATCCTGTTGTTGCGTCAGGCTGCTGTAAAGGGGAGAGCGGTGCAGGATAACGATCTGATTGAGCAATTCCTTGATGCCCTGTGGATAGAGCGCAATCTGGCGCAAAATACCGTGGCTTCTTATCGCCTCGATCTGCGCTCGCTCTGTGACTGGCTGGCCTGTCAGCCGCTGTCGTTGCTGAATGCGCAAGCGATCGACCTCCGGGCGTTTCTGGCGCAGCGCCTGGAAGGCGGCTACAAGGCGAGCAGCTCTGCCCGTTTGCTTAGCGCCATGCGGCGTCTGTTCCAGTATCTTTACCGGGAAAAGCTGCGTGAAGACGATCCCAGCGCGCTGCTTTCCTCGCCTAAACTGCCGCAGCGCCTGCCGAAAGATCTGTCAGAGGCCCAGGTAGAAAGATTATTACAGTCGCCATGCCTGGAACAGCCGATTGAGCTGCGCGATAAGGCAATGCTGGAGCTGCTGTACGCCACGGGGCTGCGCGTCACTGAACTGGTCGGGCTGACCCTGAGTGATATCAGCCTGCGTCAGGGCGTGGTAAGGGTGTTGGGGAAAGGGAATAAAGAACGTCTGGTGCCAATGGGGGAAGAGGCGGTGCACTGGATAGAGCAGTTTATTGAGTACGGCCGCCCGTGGCTGCTCAACGGGCAGACGCTTGACGTGCTGTTCCCCAGTAACCGTGCGAAACAAATGACGCGTCAAACCTTCTGGCATCGCATTAAACATTACGCCACACTGGCGGGCATCGACAGCGACAAACTGTCACCCCACGTTCTGCGCCATGCTTTTGCAACCCATTTGCTGAACCACGGGGCAGATTTACGTGTCGTACAGATGTTGTTAGGTCACAGCGATTTATCGACGACACAGATTTATACACATGTAGCGACAGAGCGCCTGCGGCAGCTGCATCAGCAGCATCATCCGCGCGCCTGAATCAGCGTTAAAACAGCCCGTCTATGAGGCGATAAGGACATAGTTATGAAAAAGCATTTGTTACTTCCGATACTGTTAGCCGCTTTCAGCGGACTGGCCAACGCTGATGACGCAGCGATCCAGCAGTCGTTGAGCAAACTGGGCTTACAGCAGACCGAGATCCAGCCTTCACCTTTGCCGGGATTTAAAACCGTGCTGAGCGAAAGCGGTGTGCTGTACGTCACCGACGACGGCAAACATTTTATTCAGGGGCCACTTTATGATGTCAGCGGCAGCCGCCCGGTTAACGTCACCAACCAGCTGCTGGACAAGAAAGTGGACGCGCTGAGCAAAGAGATGATCGTTTACAAAGCGGCGAAAGAGCAGCATGTGGTGACGGTGTTTACCGATATCACCTGTGGCTACTGCCATAAGCTGCATCAGCAGATGGCGGACTATAACGCGCTGGGGATCACCGTACGCTATCTGGCCTTCCCGCGTGAAGGGATGGAAGGCCCGGTAGCGCAAAAGATGAAATCGATCTGGTGCGCAGCCGATCGTAACAAGGCCCTTGATGCGGCAATGAAAGGTGAAGAAGTGAAGGCGGCCGACTGCAAGATTGACCTTGCACAGCAGTTCAAGCTGGGCGCCCAGTACGGTATTCAGGGTACTCCGGCTATTCTGTTGCAAGATGGCACCCTGATCCCCGGCTACCAAGGGCCGCAGGAACTGAAGAAATACCTCGACGGTCAGAAAAAGGGTGGCTGATTGTCGTGAACAGTAAAACCGAACTCCGTCGCCGAGAGGCGACGGAGGTTGCTGCACTTCCCGCCGATCTGCACCCGTTACTACGCCGCCTGTACGCCCATCGCGGCGTCTCCTGTGCCGGTGAACTGGAGCGTGGCGCGAAAAACCTGCACCCTTTCCAATCCCTTAGCGGGATTGAAAGGGCGGTCACCCTCCTGCAAAAGGCGCTGGCAGATAACCTGTGCATTATGATCGTCGGCGATTTTGACGCAGACGGCGCGACCAGTACCGCGCTGGCCGTTCTGTCGCTGCGCGGGATGGGCGGGCAAAACGTCAAATATCTGGTGCCCAACCGTTTTGATGACGGCTACGGTTTAAGCCCTGAAGTGGTGGAGCAGGCGGCGGCACGCGGGGCACAGCTGATCGTTACCGTCGATAACGGTATTTCATCGCTTGCAGGTGTCGCCCTGGCCCATCAAAAAGGCATTGCGGTGATCGTTACCGATCACCATCTGCCGGGCGAGATCCTGCCGGATGCTGACGCGATCGTTAACCCTAATCTGAATGACTGCACCTTTCCTTCACGCGCGCTGGCAGGAGTGGGCGTGGCGTTTTACCTGATGCTGGCATTGCGCGCCCGGCTGCGTGACGGCGGCGCGAACGGCTTACCGAACCTGGCGGAACTGCTGGATTTAGTGGCGCTCGGCACCGTTGCTGACGTGGTGCCGTTAGATGCCAATAACCGCATCCTGGTATGGCAGGGGCTCAGCCGTATTCGTGCAGGTAAGTGCCGTCCCGGTATTCGTGCCCTGCTGGAGATTGCCAATCGTGATGCGCGGCAGCTGGCCGCCAGTGATCTAGGCTTTGCCCTCGGGCCACGGCTAAATGCCGCCGGCCGGCTGGACGATATGTCGGTTGGAGTGGCGCTGCTGCTCAGCGAGGATCTTGGGCAGGCACGCATGCTGGCCAGCGAGCTGGATGCGCTCAACCAAACGCGTAAAGAGATTGAGCAGGGCATGCAGTCGGAAGCGCTGACGCTGTGCAACCGTCTGGAGAGTACCAGCGAAACGCTGCCGCTCGGCATTGCTATGTACCATCCTGAATGGCATCAGGGCGTGGTGGGTATTCTTGCCTCCCGGCTGAAGGAGCGCTTTCACCGCCCGGTGATTGCTTTTGCTCCGGCGGGTGACGGCATGCTGAAAGGCTCCGGTCGTTCCGTTACCGGGCTGCATATGCGCGATGCGCTGGAGCGGCTGGATACGCTGCATCCGGGGCTGATCGTCAAATTCGGCGGCCACGCGATGGCGGCCGGTTTATCGCTGGAAGAGGCCAGGTTTGACGAGTTCCGCCAGCGTTTTGCCGATCTGGTCGGCGACTGGCTGGATGCGGAATCGCTACAGGGCGTGGTGTGGTCTGACGGTGAGCTGATGGCGCAGGAGTTGACATTGCCCACTGCGGAACTGCTGCGTGAAGCCGGTCCCTGGGGCCAGGCATTCCCGGAACCGACCTTTGACGGCCGGTTTAAGCTGCTACAGCAGCGGCTGGTGGGGGAACGTCACCTGAAGATGATGATTGAGCCGCTTGGCGGCGGTCCGCTGCTGGACGGTATCGCGTTTAACGTGGATACCGCGCTGTGGCCGGACCCGAGCGTGAAGCAGGTTGAGCTGGCATACAAGCTCGACGTCAATGAGTTCCGCGGCAACCGCAACGTGCAGCTGATCGTCGACCATATCTGGGCGCTGTAGCTTAACCGTTCGGGATTACCCCGGCCGGCGGCTTAGCGCCAGCCTGGCTGCAAACAGTAGAAACACAGCACCTGTGGAGCGGTCCAGCCACTTCACAACCTTTCCACGTTTCAGCACGCTGGACAGGCGGCGCGTGCAGCCAATCAGCAGAGCCGACCACAGGGTGCCGAGCAGTAAATGGATCAGTACCAGGCCAAATGTCCACAGCACCGGCGAATGTCCGGTCGGAATAAACTGCGGCAGGAAGGAGACATAGAAGATGCCAACTTTAGGATTAAGCAGGTTGCCAAAAAAACCGCGTAGGAAGCCGTTTTGCTTACCTTGCGCCAGCCTGACTTCGCCCATTTTGCTGCGCGGCTTGAACAGCATTTTTACCCCCAGCCAAGCGAGATACGCGGCACCGGTCCACTTCAGCAGATTATAGGCCAGTTCAGAGACGGCTATCAGCGCGCCCAGCCCGCAAGCGACGGCTGCGGCCCACGCCAGACAGCCCGCATTGATGCCTATCTGAGTCTGAATTGCTTTCCGTGTCCCCTCAATCGTCGAGGTGCGCAAGATCAGGGCGGTATCCAATCCTGGTGTCAGGGTGAGCAGTGCAGCAGAAAAGGTAAAAGCCAGCAGGGCATCGGTGATGGACATTCAGGTTCTCCATTTCATGGCGGCACGGCCAGCAAAGCGTGTTCAATACTACAAACCGTGCGCTGTTTCAGTTAAACTGCGTGGTTACATTTAAGCCCTTTTCGATCACCTAAAAAGATCTCAAAATCATGTTTGAAATTAATCCGGTAAAAAACCGTATTCAGGATCTCACCGAGCGCAGCACCGTGCTCAGGGGGTATCTTTGACTATGATGCCAAGAAAGAACGCCTGCAAGAAGTTAACGCTGAATTAGAACAGCCTGACGTCTGGAATGAACCCGAGCGCGCCCAGGCGCTGGGTAAAGAACGCTCCGCATTAGAAGCCGTGGTCGACACACTCGACCAGATGACCCAAGGGCTGGAAGATGTCTCCGGCCTGCTGGAGCTGGCGGTGGAAGCCGAAGACGAAGAGACCTTCAACGAGGCGGTCGCCGAACTTGACGGGCTGGACAAGAAGCTCGCCGAGCTGGAATTCCGCCGTATGTTTTCCGGCGAATATGACAGCGCCGACTGCTATATGGATATCCAGGCCGGTTCCGGCGGCACCGAAGCGCAGGACTGGGCCAGCATGCTGCTGCGCATGTATCTACGTTGGGCAGAGGCCAAAGGCTTTAAAACCGAAATTATCGAAGAGTCAGATGGGGAAGTTGCCGGGACTAAATCCGCCACCATCAAGATCATCGGTGATTATGCGTTCGGCTGGTTGCGTACTGAAACCGGCGTGCATCGCCTGGTGCGCAAAAGCCCGTTCGATTCCGGCGGCCGTCGCCACACCTCGTTCAGCTCGGTGTTTATCTATCCGGAAGTCGATGACAATATTGATATCGAAATCAATCCGGCCGACCTGCGTATCGACGTCTACCGCGCCTCCGGTGCCGGTGGTCAGCACGTTAACAAAACCGAGTCGGCGGTGCGTATTACCCACTTACCGACCAACATTGTGGTGCAGTGTCAGAACGACCGCTCTCAGCATAAAAACAAAGATCAGGCATTCAAACAGCTGCGCGCCAAGCTGTACGAATACGAGATGCAGAAGAAAAATGCGGATAAGCAGACGGCGGAAGATAACAAGTCTGACATCGGCTGGGGCAGCCAGATCCGTTCTTACGTGCTGGACGACTCCCGCATCAAGGACCTGCGCACCAGCGTAGAGACGCGTAACACTCAGGCGGTTCTGGACGGCGATCTGGATCGTTTTATTGAAGCAAGTTTGAAAGCAGGTTTATAAGGAACTCACATGTCTGAACAACAACCGCAGGCCCCGGATGCTGCACTTGAGCTGAACAACGAACTGAAAGCGCGGCGCGAAAAGCTGGTGGCTCTGCGCGCAACCGGCCTGGCCTTCCCGAACGACTTCCGTCGCGATCGCACATCTGACCAGCTGCACGCCGAATTTGACGGTAAAGAGAACGAAGAGCTGGAAGCGCTGGGCATTGAAGTCAGCGTTGCGGGCCGCATGATGACGCGCCGTATCATGGGCAAAGCCTCTTTTGTTACTTTGCAGGATGTCGGCGGCCGTATTCAGCTGTACGTCTCCCGTGACGATTTAGCCGAAGGTATCTACAACGAACAGTTCAAAAAGTGGGATCTCGGCGATATCCTCGGCGCACGCGGCAAGTTGTTCAAGACCAAAACCGGCGAGCTGTCGATCCACTGTAGCGAACTGCGCCTGCTGACCAAAGCGCTGCGCCCGCTGCCGGACAAGTTCCACGGCCTGGCCGACCAGGAAACCCGCTACCGTCAGCGTTATCTTGACCTGATTGCTAACGACGATTCACGCAACACGTTCAAAATTCGCTCGCAAATCATGGCCGGTATCCGCAGTTTCATGGTGGATCGCGACTTTATGGAAGTGGAAACGCCGATGATGCAGGCGATCCCCGGCGGCGCGTCTGCCCGACCGTTTATCACTCACCACAATGCGCTGGATCTCGATATGTACCTGCGTATTGCCCCGGAGCTGTACCTGAAGCGTCTGGTGGTGGGGGGCTTCGATCGCGTATTTGAAATCAACCGCAACTTCCGTAACGAAGGTATTTCGCCACGCCATAACCCAGAGTTCACCATGATGGAACTCTATATGGCGTATGCCGACTATAAAGACCTGATCGAACTGACCGAAAGCCTGTTCCGCACGCTAGCGCAGGACGTGCTGGGCAGCACCGTGGTGCCTTACGGCGACCAGCAGTTTGACTTCGGCAAGCCTTTTGAAAAGCTGACGATGAAAGAAGCGATCCTGAAATATCGCCCACAGACCGATCTGGCCGATCTGGCGGACTTCGATAAATCAGTCGCCATCGCCCAGTCTCTGGGGATTAAGGTTGAGAAAAGCTGGGGGCTGGGCCGCCTGGTAACCGAGATCTTCGAAGAAACTGCGGAAGCTCACCTGATCCAGCCTACCTTTATTACCGAATATCCGGCTGAGGTCTCACCGCTGGCGCGTCGTAACGATATGGACCCGGAAATCACCGATCGCTTTGAGTTCTTTATCGGCGGCCGCGAAATCGGCAACGGCTTCTCGGAGCTGAACGATGCTCAGGACCAGGCGGAACGTTTCCTGCAGCAGGTGAATGCGAAAGACGCGGGGGATGACGAAGCGATGTTCTACGACGAAGACTACGTCACCGCGCTGGAGCACGGCCTGCCGCCAACCGCAGGCCTGGGCATCGGTATCGACCGCATGGTGATGCTGTTTACCAACAGCCATACCATCCGTGACGTGATCCTGTTCCCGGCGCTGCGTCCAGGCAGCAAATAAGCGCGTACTGCTTTATCAGGCCAGCTTTTATAGCTGGCTTTTTTTTGCCTGGTGAAATCCTGACGGGCGGTGTCAGGATTTTAGCGTTTTATCGAGCCAGTCTTTGAAGCCAGCGTAGGGAACATACAGCGAAACGTCCTTATACAGCGTTTTACCGGATTTCTTATCGCTAATACTGGCCGCGTACCCAACAATCACTCCGGCAATCGAATCGTCAGAAGCGTTATACACCGCGCCCCCTGACATTCCCTGCACCACGCCCGCATTGGTGGCGACGACCACGCAGCCAGCCTTATTCCAGCTGTTGATCATATCGGTATTGATCAGGTTAGTTCCGGTCGAAGCGACCGGCATTGCCGAGATAAAACTGTAGCCATACATATTGATCTTGTCGCCAATCATGCCGTTACGAAATTTTGGCTGCGGGTTGGGCGAATTTTTATGGTAAACAACGGCCAGGTCGCAATCAGGGTTATACGCCTTGACGCGGTATAGAGAATATTTCGCCACGTGTCCGGCGGTCAGGCTGTATTCCGCCGTCAAAGGAATAGTGGTGCCCAGAGTGCCGATCCCTAACACCGTTGGGATCCCGGTCACCGTCATATCTACCCGTTGATGCGCTTCGCTGCTGTAGTGATAATCGCCAACGGAACACCCCCCCAGGCAGAGGGTTAACAGGCAAAGGATGTATCTCATGGGGTGTTCCTCGGTGGTCGGTCGGGGGCTGCACGGGAGGGCCATGCCGTCAATCATGATTAATCGGTAGTCAGCCGCATAACTTTAATCAATCCGCACGGCCAATAGCGCTGGTAGCAGGGCGTGAGCGGCAGGAGGCCATCGCCTTCATGCTAAAACTAGGATTAACCTTATTAAGGATTGTACAGGAACCATCGAGAGATAGCACGATAAGCTAAATTATAACGCAGGAAATCGGGGTATATGAGACCTGTGTCGCATAGTTTTTGCAGGGTCTGTGTTATGCGCGTTATGCCGACCTTAGCAGACTGGGGGGGCTCCCGCTGCGAATTGACCGACCTCGAACTATCCGACATCGACCCGCTATGCTTTAATGTATTGCCGCGTCGTAGGGTTATTTACCACCAAGGATGCGGCACCCTATCAGCTTAAATTTTTCCTGATTGTTCTTTTCTTCTACCTGCACAGAGCGGGTTTTCTATTTTCCTGGGAGTGTATGAAATGCCTGTTTCATTACTGGCGTTGGCGCTGAGTGCTTTTGCTATCGGCACCACCGAATTTGTCATTATGGGGCTGTTGCCGGAAGTGGCGAACGATCTTCAGGTATCACTACCCTCAGCGGGCTGGCTGATTAGCGGCTACGCGCTCGGCGTGGCCATCGGTGCGCCAATTATGGCACTGCTGACCGCCAGACTGCCGCGTAAGGGCACGCTGATGCTATTGATGGCGATCTTTATCGTCGGCAATATCTTCTGTGCGCTGGCCTACAACTATAACCTGCTGATGCTGGCCCGCGTGGTGACGGCACTGTGCCACGGCGCATTTTTCGGTATCGGCGCAGTGGTGGCGGCCAGCCTGGTGGCGCCGGGCAGGCAGGCATCGGCGGTGGCGCTGATGTTTACCGGCTTAACCCTGGCCAACGTGCTCGGGGTACCGCTGGGTACCTGGTTTGGCCAGATGTTTGGATGGCGTGCCACTTTCTGGGGCGTGGCGGCGATTGGCGTGCTGGCGATTATCGGCCTGATTGCCAGCCTGCCGACCAATCGCAATGAAAAGCCGATTCATCTTGCCTCCGAAGTCGGCGCGCTGAATAACGGCAGGCTGTGGCTGTCGCTGCTGATGACGGTCTTTTTTGCCGCAGCGATGTTCGCCCTGTTCAGCTATATCGCGCCTCTGCTGTTGGAGGTTACCGGGATCAGCAAGCGAGGTGTCAGCTGGACGCTATTTCTGATCGGCGCGGGCCTGACCGTTGGCAATATTCTCGGCGGCAGGCTGGCGGACTGGAAGGTATCGTTCAGCCTGATCCTCTGCTTCTCGCTGATTGCGCTGTTCTCGCTGCTGTTCAGCTGGACCAGCCATTCGCTGTGGCTGGCGGAGATCACCCTGTTCCTGTGGGCAATGGCCACCTTTGCGATGGTGCCGGCGCTGCAAATTAACGTGGTACGCCACGGTAAAGAGGCACCGAATCTGGTCTCTACGCTGAATATTTCGGCATTTAATCTCGGCAATGCTCTGGGTGCCTGGGTTGGCGGCGCGGCGATCGGCGCTGGATATGGCCTGACGGCCGTACCGATATCCGCGGCGTTACTGGCGCTAATCGGTCTGCTGGTCTGTCTGTATACCTTCCGCCGCTCACGCGCACAGCCGCAGACGGTCAATGCCTAATTAAGATGCCGTTGCAGGCGCTGGTTGAACAGGCCGATCTGCTGATGCAGATGCTGGCTGAAAGCATCAACCAGCGCCGATGCCGGCCGGTGGCGCGGTCGGATTAAACTGACGGTGAACGGCACCGCGATGCTGAAACGTCTTATCACCACTCCGCCGTTGGCGTAATCGAGCGCCGTCAGCGGGTTGACAATCGACACGCCGACCCCAGCCCTGACCATCGCGCAGACCGACGCTGCGCTGTGCGTTTCCATCACCATGCGCCGCTGTATTCCCCGTTCATGAAACATCGCGTCCAGCAGCTGCCGGTAGCTGTCGCTACGTGACAGGCTGATATAGTTTTGGCTGGCGAAGTCCTGCGGCGTCAGACAGTCGCGCCCGGCTAACGGATGGCCCTGGGGCAGCACGCAGACTTCATCGCCGGTAAACAGCGCGCAGCGCTCGGTGCCTGCCGGCGTATGCGTAGTTTCAGTCAATCCCATATCATAGCGCTGTGCCGACAGCCACTCTTCCAACAGCGGCGACTCCTGCGGAATAATATTCAGGCTCAGATCGGGATAACGTTGCATAAATGGCTGGCAAAGCAGCGGCAGCAGCGACTGCGCAAAGACAGGCAGACAGGCTATCGACAGCTCCCCTTGGCGAAACTGACGCAATCCTTCGGCCGCGCTGAGAATACGATCCAGCCCGTACCAGGATCGCTGAACCTCTTCAAATAGGTGTAATCCCTGCACCGTTGGCTGCAAACGGCCGCGTATGCGTTCAAATAGCCGCAGGCCGACCAGCTTTTCAAAGCGGGCCAGCTCGCGACTGACGGTAGGCTGTGAGGTATGCAGCAGCGCCGCCGCTTCGGTCAAATTACCCGCGGTGACCACCGCATGAAAAATTTCTATATGGCGTAGCGAAACTCCGGCCATCATTCACTCTCGCTGTTGCGAATTTGTCAGGCTATATCATGGATGAATAGAATTCGATAAAACAGATATTTTTATCCCGGATATTGCTGTGGCGTAATAGCGTCATCAACCTATGGAGAATGTTTATGCCGCGCCTGCTCACCGATACATCCACCGCCCTGACCGGGGAAAATCTGCTGCCGCTGGCACGCCAATATGGCGGCCCGGTATGGGCCTATGACGCCAGCATTATCGGCGAACGCATCAGCCAGCTACAGCAGTTCGACGTCGTGCGTTTCGCGCAGAAAGCCTGTTCGAACATTCATATCCTGCGCCTGATGCAGTCAGCGGGCGTGAAGGTTGATTCGGTATCGCTGGGTGAAGTAGAGCGGGCGCTGGCGGCCGGGTATCAGGCGGGGGGCGATGACATTGTCTTTACCGCCGATCTGCTTGATGAGCCAACGCTTGCCAGGATCGTCGGGCTGAAAGTACCGGTCAACGCCGGTTCTGTCGATATGCTGCATCAGCTGGGCAAGGCTTCTGCCGGGCATCCTGTCTGGCTGCGCGTCAATCCCGGTTTTGGTCACGGCCACAGTCAAAAAACCAACACCGGCGGCGAGAACAGTAAGCACGGGATCTGGCATGGCGACATGGCGCTGGCGCTGGAAGCGATACAGAAATATCAGCTGAAGCTGGTGGGCATTCATATGCATATCGGTTCCGGCGTGGACTACGCGCACTTGGAGCAGGTTTGTGATGCGATGGTGAGCCAGGTCATTGATTTTGGTCAGGACCTGCAGGCGATTTCGGCCGGTGGCGGCCTGTCGATCCCTTATCATTTTGGTGAAGAAACCATTGATACCCAGCACTATTTTGGCCTGTGGGACGCCGCACGTCAGCGTGTGGCACAGCATCTCGGCCACGCGGTGAAGCTGGAAATAGAGCCGGGCCGTTTCCTGGTGGCAGAGTCCGGCGTGCTGGTAAGCCAGGTCAGGGCGGTCAAAAATATGGGAAGTCGTCACTTTGTGTTAGTCGACGCCGGATTTAACGATCTGATGCGCCCGTCAATGTACGGCAGCTACCACCATATTTCTGCGATAGCGGGCGATGGCCGCGCGCTGGATGAGGTGAATACCGTGGAAAGCGTGGTGGCAGGGCCTTTGTGTGAATCCGGCGATGTCTTTACCCAGCGCGAAGGCGGCAAGGTGGAAACACGGGCGCTGCCGGCGGTGCAGGTGGGGGATTATCTGGTATTCCATGATACCGGCGCTTATGGTGCCTCAATGTCGTCCAACTACAACAGCCGCCCGCTGCTGCCGGAAGTCCTGTTTGAAAACGGGCAGCCACGACAGATCCGCCGTGCACAAACCGTGGCGGAACTGCTGGCGCTGGAGCTTTAAGCGCCGCACGGCCGCACCGGAGGTGGCTGGCCCCTTGCGCGCGATTCAGCCCGCCGGCGCGGCCACCGAATGGCGGCGTACCAATGTTGGGCTGAACAGGTTCGTCACTTCCGGCAGCGGCTGGCCGTGGGCCAGCGCCAGCGCTAATGTGGCCGCCTGCTGGGCCATATTGACCAGAGGATAGCGAATGGTGGTCAGGCGCGGGCGGACATAGCGGGAAACCAGCACATCATCAAAGCCCGTTAGCGACATCTCTTCCGGCACCCGCAGGCCGTTATCGCTTAATACCGCCAGCGCCCCGGCCGCCATTGAGTCGTTATAACAGGCCACGGCGCTAAAGGTTTTGCCGTGGCCGAGCAGTTCGGTCATCGCCTGCTCGCCGCCGACTTCATCCGGCTCACCAAAGGCGACCAGCCGATCGTTACACGGCAGGTTGTGCTGCCTGAGCGCATCGTGGTAGCCCTGCAGGCGGTCGCTGGCGTCGGAGATGGCGTGATTTGAACAGATAAAGGCAATATTTTTGTGCCCCTGTTGGATAAGGTAGCGCGTTGCCAGCCAGCCGCCGTAGCGGTCATCCAGCGCAATACAGCGTGTTTCAAACCCCGGCAGCACCCGATTGAGTAGCACCATGCCGGGGATCTGATCCATCAGCGGCTGAAGTTCGCGGTCGGGGATCTTTTTAGCATGAACCACCAGCGCCGCGCAGCGGTGGCGGATCAGCTGTTCTATCGCCTGACGCTCCTTCTGCTCATCGTGGTAGCCATTACCAATCAACAGAAAGTTGCCGGTCTGCCAGGCTATCTCGTCCACCGACTTCACCATCGCGCCAAAAAAGGGATCGGAGACATCACCGACCACCAGCCCGATGGTCTCGGTGGACTGCTGGGCAAGCGCGCGTGCATTAGCGTTGGGGTGATACTGCAAAGATGTCATCGCGCGGGTGACCGCCAGGCGCGAAGTTTCACTGGCTTTAGGCGAGTGATTGATCACGCGGGACACGGTGGCTACCGAAACGCCTGCGAGTCTGGCAACATCCTTTATCGTGGCCATCGGCTAAAAACCTTCCTGGGTAAACGTTTACATTCCACCTAGTGTTGCGGAAAGCACCGGTGACTGCAAGCCTGCAAACACTGCCCCCATCGCAAATCGAGAAGATAAACGGCGCGTGCCGCGACGGCGTTAAAAATGCTACTCTGCCTTCGCCAACAGCCTGTTGAACGGAGCCCGCTATGACGATTAAAAAAGTGCCACATCTCGCCCACTGGGGAGCTTTCAGCGCCGTTGTTGAACACGGAAAACTGCTGCGATGTGAGCCTTTCTTTGCCGACCGCGACCCGTCACCCATGCTTGATTCCATTCCCGAACTGGTCTACTCGGATAAGCGTATCCGTCAGCCGATGGTGCGCCGCTCGTGGCTTAAGTCACGCGAAAAAAGTGACAGAACCCTGCGCGGGCGTGAGGATTTTGTCGCAGTAGACTGGGAAACGGCGCTCGACCTGGTGGCGGATGAAAACAGGCGAGTGCGCGAGCGCTATGGTGCCAGCGGTATCTTCAACGGCTCCTACGGCTGGTCTTCTGCCGGGCGTGTTAATCATGCCCGCACGCTGGTCAGGCGCTTTTATCATCTCGGCGGCGGCGGCATTGACCAGCAGGGCAACTACAGCTGGGGGGCCGCGCAGTTCTTTCTGCCCTATGTGATCGGCACCTATATGCCGCTGACCGGGCGCGTCACCGACTGGCCCAGCGTGGTGGCACACTGTGAGCTGTTTATCGCCTTTGGCGGGCTGGCGCTAAAAAATGGTCAGGTCGCGTCCGGCGGGGCGGGAGAACACAGCCTGAAGCCCGCCTTGCTACAGCTGGCGGCAAAAGGCACGCCGGTGATCAATATCAGCCCGATGCGTGACGACTGCCCGGAATTCGTTAACGCCGAGTGGATCCCCATTCGCCCGAATACCGACGTGGCGCTGATGCTGGCGCTTGGCTACGAAATTGAACGCCTCGGCGCGGTTGATAACGCTTTCCTGCAAACCCACTGCGTAGGGTATCCGCAGCTGCGCGGCTACCTGCTGGGCGAAAGCGACGGTCAGGCGAAAACTCCGCAGTGGGCCAGCCACATTACCGGTATTCCGGCGGCGCGTATTGCCCTGCTGGCGCGCCAGCTGTGCGGCAAACGCAGCTTTATTACCTGCTCCTATGCGGTACAGCGCGCTCACCGTGGCGAGCAGCCTTACTGGATGATGATTGCGCTCTCATCTATGCTCGGGCAGCCGGGCCTGCCGGGTGCAGGCTTCTCCTTTGGCCACGGTTCAATGAACAGCGTGGGTAATCCACGCACCGAAGGCCCGTCCCCGCTGATGTCAGCCGGAGTCAACCCGATTGCTGACCGGGCGATCCCGGTGGCGCGCATCAGCGATATGCTGCTCAATCCCGGCACGGAATATACCTTTCGGGGGGAGAGCCATACCTACCCGGATATCCATCTTATTCACTGGGCTGGCGGCAATCCTTTCCACCATCATCAGCAGCTCAACCGTCTGGTTGCGGGCTGGCAGCGCCCCGATACGGTGGTGGTGCAGGATATTGTCTGGACGCCCGCCGCGCAGATGGCGGATATCGTTCTGCCTGTGACCACGTCGCTGGAGCGCAATGACATTGGCGGCTCGTCGAAGGACCGTTTTGTGCTGGCGATGCACCAGGCGATTGCTCCCCAGCACCAGGCGCGTAACGACTTTGATATTTTTGCCGATCTGGCGGAGCGCCTGGGCTACCGCGATCTCTTCACTGAAAAGCGTGATGAAATGGCGTGGATAGCGCATCTTTACCAGCAGTGTGCGCAGGCACATTCCGGCAAAGGGATTGATTTTCCGGCGTTTGAAACCTTCTGGCAGCAGGGGCACGTTGAGATCCCGCAGCCGGATAAGCCGTGGGTGTTTATGGCGGATTTCCGTCAGGATCCGCTCCAGCACCCGATTAATACCGCCAGCGGTAAAATTGAGCTGTTCAGTGAAACCATCGCCGGATATCAGCTGCCCGATTTCGCGCCGCACCCGGAGTGGCGGCCGCCGCAGGAGTGGCTGGGGGCGGAAATTGGGCAGCGCTTCCCGCTGCATATGATCTCAATTCAGCCGCATGACCGCCTGCACAGTCAGATGGACGCCACGCCCAGCGTGCAGGCTAACAAAACCGCTGGACGTGAAACCCTGTGGATGCATCCGCAGGATGCGGCGCTACGTGGCATCAACGATGGCGATGTGATTGACGTCAGCAACGATCGCGGGCGGATGCAGGCCGGCGTGCGCATTACCGATGGCGTCAGCCCACGGGTGGTGCTGATTGCCACCGGTGCCTGGTTTGACCCCGGCTTTGGCAAAGCGTGGCAGCCTTATGACCGCGCCGGTAACCCCAACGTGCTGACGCTGGATATTGGCACCTCGTCACTCACCCAGGGGCCGAATGCCATGAGCTGCCTGGTAGAGGTCGAAAAGGCGGCATGCGATAGGGGCTGATGCCGCCAGTCGGCGCTATCGGCCAGAAAATATGACCGCCTGGGGGAAAACGGAAACCCTACAGTTCTCATAGCTGGTTACATTTTGCGGGGATATGTTGCGATTAGCGTGTAGCGGCTTAAGGCCGCAGATTGCTACAGTGCATATCCCAGAGGTATTGATGGGTGAACATCAAAAGTATTCACGCTTTATTTCACCAACCTGCGCAGATGCGCAGGTTTTTTTTGCCTGTTATTATCAGGATCAAATTATTTTCAATAGATTAATCCGTCATCAGACTGGGCATAAACCGTTGCCACACACGATCTGAAACACTGTTTACCTGTTAACCTTTTGTCATTTTTTGTATAACTAGCAGCAAGTTATTCTGTCATCTGCAACGGACCCCCATGCCACCGTTAAGAAAATCCCTGGACAAATCCCAGCCTGCTCCTACCTTCAATCCCTTGCGATTCCGGCTAGTTTGTCTGGGCGTGTTGACCTGTCTGGTTTTTTTACTGTTGCGGGTGGCGGATTTACAGCTGATTAATCATCCGATGCTGGAAAAAGAGGCTGACCAGCGATCGCTGCGCACCGTTACTCTCCCCACCAATCGCGGAACCTTGCTGGATCGCAACGGCGAAGCGCTGGCCCTTAGCGTACCGTCGCGCGATATTATCGCCGACCCGCAGCGCGTACTGGAGGCACATCCGGACTTCACCAGCGCCAAATGGCAGTACCTTGCCAATGCGCTGGAGCTGCGCCCGGAACAGATTGCTGCTCAAATAGGCGCCAACCCGGACCGCCGCTTTCTCTATCTCGGCCATAAAATCGAGCTGGGGATCGCGAAAGATATCGCCAAACTGCATCTTGCCGGTATCAGCACCCAGTATAACGACAGCCGTTTTTATCCAATGAGCGAAGCCACCGCACCGCTCATCGGTATTGTTGGTGCGGAGAACGCGGGTCTTAGCGGGTTAGAAAAAGGCTTTGATAAGCTGCTGCGCGGTACGCCGGGCGTGGAAAAATATCGCCAGGATGCCAGCGGCAATATTGTCGCGATGATCAATTATGAGCCACCGCAGCAGCCGCCCACGGTGCAGCTCAGCATCGATAAATTCGACCAGTACACCATGTACAGCAAACTGCGTGACGGCGTGCTGCTTAATAAAGCCGATTCCGGCGCGGCGGTGCTGATCAAGATTGATACCGGCGAGATCCTCGGCATGGCTTCCTATCCGTCATTTAATCCCAATCATTTTGTCGATGTCTCGCCGGCGCAGATGCGCAATGTGGCCATTAACGACAGCTATGAGCCGGGGTCAACGGTCAAACCGCTGGTGGTGATGGAGGGCCTGGTGCGCAAGCTGGTGCGCCCGGATTCCGTACTGGATACCACACCGTACCGGGTCAACGGCCATTTGATCCGGGATGTAGGCCACTGGTCGCGTCTGACCATGACCGGCATCCTGCAAAAATCCAGTGATATCGGCGTATCGCACATTGCGCTGGCGATGCCAGCCGAAGTGCTGGTGAACACCTATCAGGCCTTCGGGCTGGGCAAGCCGACCGGGCTGGGCCTGACCGGAGAGAGCGTTGGCTACTTCCCGCTGCATCGCCAGCGCTGGGCCGATATTGAACGCGCCACCTTCTCTTTTGGCTATGGACTGCGCGTGACGCCGCTACAGATCGCACGCGAATATGCCACGCTCGGTGCCTTTGGCGTTTATCGCCCGCTGTCAATTACCAAAGTCACGCCGCCGGTACTGGGCAATCGCGTGGCCGATGAAGAGACCGTGCGGGCAGTGGTGCGTATGATGGAGAGCGATGCGCTGCCGGGCGGCAGCGGCGTGCGCGCCGCCGTACCGGGCTACCGTCTGGCAATTAAAACCGGTACTGCCGAAAAGATGGGCGACAGTGGTAAATATGACGGTGGCTATATCAACTACACCGCCGGAGTCGCCCCGGCCAGTCATCCGCAGGTGGCGCTGGTGATTATGATTAATCATCCAACGGCGGGCGATCACTTCGGCGGCTCGGTGGCGGCACCGGTATTTGGCAATATTATCGGCCCGGTGTTGAAGCACATGAATATTCCCCCGGACGCGCTCTACGGCCACGGCTGAAAAACGGCATCGCCCTGTTTATCGTCAGCAGGATGTTAAAAGCCACGCGAATGCGTGGTTTTTTTTCAATTTTTTCGGCGAGGACCTCAATGAAATCTCGCATTTCTTACGGAATTCTTACGCTGCAAGAATAGAAAGCCGGCAGACAAGTGAAGATAATATCCGTTTCTACCCACACCTTTGTATGGGTAAAGGGATCAGGCTATGCTCTTTACGCTAAGTTCTTGCGCGCCGGGGAGACTCTGCCTGGTGTTATTTATCACCGCATTCAATTAACCGGGCCTCATGAGCGAAATCTCCCCAAAGAAGCCGTACTCACGGCGTAAGATCATTCTCTGCATTATTGTGCTGGTGCTGGTTGCCGGTTTGGCCTGGCGCTTCTGGCCACATGGCCATACCGCCGTCGGGGGATCCGACGCGATGGGCGGCCCGGGTGGGCATGGCGGCCCTGGGCAATCGGCGGGAATGACCACGCCGGTGCACGGCGGGGAAGTGCGGCTGGCCGATGTTCCCGTTTATCTGACCGCGCTGGGTACGGTTATTCCCAACGCCACCGTGACCGTCACGAGCCAGGTGAGCGGTACGCTGACCCACGTTTATTTCAAAGAGGGGGAAAAGGTGGCCGCCGGGCAGCTGCTGGCGCAGATCGATCCGCGCAGCTATCAGGCCACGCTGGCGCAGTATCAGGGCGATCTGAGTCAGAACCAGGCGCTGCTGAAAAGCGCGCGGCTGACGTTGGCGCGTTATCAAAAACTCTATGCCCAGGACTCGCTGGCGCGTCAGGATCTTGAAACCCAGACTGCCGCCGTAGGACAGTATCTCGGCACGGTCAAAGCCGATGAGGCGCAGGTTGCCGCGGCGAAGCTGAATATTGAATTTGCCCGTATCACCGCGCCGATCTCCGGTCGGGTTGGTCTGCGGCTGGTGGACGCCGGTAACAGGATCCAAAGCTCGGATACCACCGGCTTAGTGGTGATCACCCAGACGCAGCCGGCGGCGGTCACCTTTAGCGTGCCGCAGAGCAATATTCCCACGCTGCTCAAGGCGCTGCACAACGGTCAGGCGCTGCCCGCCACCGCCTTTGATCAGGCAGGCAGTAGCCCACTGGCCGAGGGCGAAGTGCAGTTTATCAGTAATCAGATAGACACCAGCACCGGCAGCGTTGCGCTGAAGGCGCTGTTCGCCAATCGGGACGAAGCCCTGTATGCCAACCAGTTTGTGAATCTGCGGCTGCAAACCGGCACCCTGAAACAGGCCACGGTGATCCCCGCCCAGGCGGTACAGCTGAGCAGCGACGGCAGTTTTGTTTATGTGATTAATCAAGATAATACCGTAACGCGCAGGGCCGTCACTCCCGGCCCGGCGTTTGGCAGCCATCAGCAGGCCATTCTGTCCGGCGTCAGCGCGGGCGAGCAGGTGGTGACTGAAGGTATCGATCGTCTGAGCGACGGCAGCAAAGTGTCGCGGGTGAGTGCAGAAGAAACCCGCGCCGCCGCGGGCAAGAAAGCGCCATGAATCCGTCACGCATTTTTATTCAACGCCCGGTCGCCACGATCCTGCTGATGCTGGCGGTGCTTGCCTCCGGGATTATCGCTTACCGCATGCTTGCCACCTCGGCGCTGCCGCAGGTGGATTATCCGACGATACAGGTCACCACGCTCTATCCCGGCGCCAGCCCGGATGTGATGGCCTCCTCGGTGACCGCGCCGCTTGAGCGCCAGCTGGGGCAGATGTCCGGTCTTAGCCAGATGACCTCCAGCAGTTCCGGCGGATCTTCGGTGATAACGCTTCAGTTCTCGCTGTCGCTGTCGCTGGACGTGGCCGAACAGGAAGTGCAGGCGGCGATAAACGCGGCTAACAGCCTGCTGCCGACCGATCTGCCCAACCCGCCAACCTATAAGAAGGTGAACCCGGCGGACAGTGCCGTTATCACCCTTGCCGCCAGTTCCGCTAAGCAGCCTCTGACCAACGTGCAGGATCTGGTTAATACCCGTATCGCGCTCAAACTGTCACAAATTTCAGGGGTGGGTATGGTGACGCTGGCAGGGGGGCATCAGCCGGCGATCCGCATACGCATCGACCCCAAAGCGCTGGCCGCGCACGGTCTGACGCTGGAAGACGTGAACACCCTGGTCAGTAACAGTAACGTCAATGGATCAAAGGGCGGATTTGACGGGCAGTACCACTCGGTCACCATTGATGCCAACGACCAGCTGCGCAGCGCCGCACAGTATGGCAACCTGATCCTCACTTATCAGAACGGGGCCGCGCTGCGCCTGCATGATATTGCGCAAATTGATGAGGCGGCGGAAAACAGCTATCAGTCGGCATGGGCCAACAGCAGCCCGGCGATTGTTATCAGCGTGCAGCGCCAGCCGGGGGCTAACGTCATCGCGGTGGTGGATGCGATTAAGGCCCAGCTGCCCACGTTGCAGGCCGCCTTACCGGACGGGGTGAAATTAACCGTGCTCTCCGACCGTACCCAGACCATCCGTGCCTCCATCAGCGACGTGCAGTTTGAGCTGATGCTGTCGATTGCGCTGGTGGTGATGGTCACCTTCCTGTTTCTGCGCAACGTGGCGGCCACGCTGATCCCCAGCGTGGCCGTGCCGCTGTCGCTGGTCGGCACCTTTGGCGTGATGTATCTGGCCGGATTCAGCCTGAATAACCTGTCATTGATGGCGCTGACCATCGCCACCGGCTTTGTTATCGATGATGCTATCGTGGTGGTGGAGAATATTTCGCGCCGCCTGGAGCAGGGGGAAACGCCGATGGAAGCGGCGCTGAAGGGATCGGCGCAGATTGGCTTTACCATTATCTCGCTCACCTTTTCCCTGATCGCCGTGCTGATCCCGCTGCTGTTTATGGGCGATGTGGTCGGACGGCTGTTCCGCGAATTTGCCATTACCCTGGCGGTGTCGATTCTGGTCTCGATGCTGATATCTCTGACCCTGACGCCGATGCTGTGCGCATATTTATTGCATCATATTCCGCCGGAACGCCAGTCGCGTTTCTACCGCAAAGGCGGCGCGTTTTTCGACCGTCTGATTGCCGGCTACGACCGCCTGCTGACCATTGTTCTGAATCACCAGCGTTTGACCCTGCTGGTGGCGCTGGCCACGCTGGCGTTGACCGCGTTGCTTTACCTGATGGTGCCGAAAGGCTTCTTTCCGGCGCAGGATACCGGCCTGATCCAGGGGGTGACCGTCGCCTCACAGGACGTTTCTTTCAGCGAGATGTCGCGGCGGCAACGGCAGCTGGCGGCGATAATTCTGCAAAACCCGGCGGTGGAGAACCTCTCCTCCACCGTAGGGATTGATGGCGCTAACACCAGCCTGAACAGCGGGCGTATGCAGATTAACCTGAAGCCCTTCGGCGAGCGCTCCGCGCGGGCCGACGCGGTGATTAGCCAACTGCAACAGGCCACCGCCGCGGTGCCGGGTATTCAGCTCTATCTGCAATCGGCACAGGATCTGACGGTCAACGATCGGGTCAGCCCGGATCGCTACCAGTTCACGCTGGACGATGTGGACAGTGAAAACCTGGTGGCGTGGTCGCCGCAGCTGGTGGCGGCGTTACGGGCGCGGCCGGAATTCAGCTCGGTAGTCAGTGATTTGCAGGATCGGGGGCAGGTGGCCTACGTCGAGCTCAACCGCGACGCGGCGGCGCGCTACGGTATCACCGCCGCCGATGTCGATACCGTGCTGTATAACGCCTTTGGTCAGCGCCTGATCTCGACCATCTTCACCCAGTCGAATCAGTATCGCGTGGTGCTGGAAGTGGCTCCACGGTTCCAGCAGTCACCGGCCTCCTTCGACGATATCTGGCTGGCCAGCTCATCCACAAGCAGTTCTGGCAGCAGCTCGGCCACCACCAGCGGCATGGTGAAACTGACCTCGGTTGCCAGCATCCATCTGCGCACCGGTTCGCTGGTGCATATGCGCCTGAACCAGTTCCCGGCGGTCACCGTCTCATTCAATCTTCATGACGGCTACTCGCTGGAGCAGGCGCAGCGGGCGATCGGTGAAGTCAGCAGCGCGCTGGCCCAGCCTGCGGGTATGACGCTGCGCTGGCAGGGCGAAACGGCGGCGTTCCGGAGTGCCACCGGCAACACCCTGTGGCTGATCCTGGCGGCGCTGCTCACCATGTACGTGGTGCTCGGCATTCTCTATGAAAGTTTTATTCACCCGGTGACCATTCTTTCCACGCTGCCATCGGCGGCGGTCGGGGCGCTGCTGACCCTGCTGCTGTCGAATACCGAGTTTAGCCTGATTGCGCTGATTGGCGTGATCCTGCTGATCGGCATCGTAAAAAAGAATGCGATCATGATGATCGATTTTGCCCTGGAGGCGGAAAACACACAGCATCTTAGCCCGCGTGACGCCATTCACCAGGCCTGCCTGCTGCGCTTCCGCCCGATCCTGATGACCACCATGGCGGCGCTGCTCGGCGCGCTGCCGCTAATGCTGGCCTCTGGATCCGGGGCTGAACTGCGGCAGCCGCTGGGGCTGGTGATCGTCGGCGGGCTGATCTTCAGCCAGCTGCTGACGCTGTTTTCTACGCCGGTCATCTACCTGTGGTTCGATCGCCTGGCACAGCGTTTTAAACGCAACCCACGTCAGTCCGCCGTGCGGGAAGCCGAATGAATATCACCCGGCTATTTATCTTCCGCCCGGTGGCCACGCTGCTGCTGATGCTGGCCCTGCTGCTGTCAGGGGCGCTGGGTTACCGGCTACTGCCGGTCGCCCCGCTGCCGCAGGTGGATTTTCCCACCATCCTGGTGACTGCCAGCCTGCCCGGCGCCAGCCCGGAAACGATGGCGGCAACGGTAGCTACCCCGCTGGAGCGCTCGCTGGGGCAAATTGCCGGTATCAGCGAAATGACCTCGCAGAGTTCGCAAAGCTCCAGCACCATCATTCTGCAATTCTCGCTGGACAGGGATATCAACGGTGCGGCGCGTGACGTCCAGGCGGGGATCAACGCCGCGCGCAGCCTGTTGCCCAGCAGCATGCCGTCACTGCCCACTTACCGTAAGGCTAACCCTTCGGATGCGCCCATCGTGATGCTGGCGCTTTCCAGCAGCACCCGCACCAGCGCCGAGCTGTACGATGTAGCCGAGAGCCAAATCCAGCAGCGTATCTCTCAGGTGAGCGGCGTTGGGCAGGTCTCACTGCGCGGCAGCGCGCTGCCGGGGATACGCATCGACCTGCAGCCGCAGCAGCTGTCTCAGTACGGCGTGGCGCTGGATACGGTGCGCGAGGCGGTGGCTAACAGCACCACCAACAGGCCAAAGGGGATGCTGGAAGGGGATCGCCAGTCGTGGATGGTGGACGGCAACGGGCAGCTGGATCAGGCAAAACAGTATCGCGATCTGGTGGTCAGTTACCAGGATGGCCGGGCGATCCGGCTCAGCGATGTGGCTACGGTGTATGATGCGGTCGAGGATAAGTACAACGTCGGCTATTACAACGGCGTGCCGTCGGTGACGATCGGCGTTACCCGCTCTGCCGGGGCAAACATGCTGGCAACCATCGACGGCATTAAGGCGCAATTGCCGCTGCTTGAAAAAGCCCTGCCCGCCGATATGAAGCTGGCAATCGTGGTTGACCGCGCGCCGAACGTGCGGGCTTCGCTGTACGATACTGAAGAGACGTTACTGATCGCCACGCTGCTGGTGATTGGCGTGGTGTTTATCTTTCTGCGCGATATCAGGGCGGTGGCGATCCCCGCGCTGGCGCTGCCGCTGTCGTTAATCGGCACCTGTGCGGTGATGTATCTCCTGGATTACAGCCTCGATAATCTGTCGCTGATGGCGCTGATTATCGCCACCGGTTTTGTGGTGGATGATGCCATCGTGGTGCTGGAAAATATCACCCGCCACATCGAGGCGGGGTTAAGCCCGGTACGCGCGTCTATTAAAGGGGCGAAGGAAGTCAGCTTTACCGTGCTGTCGATGACCCTGTCGCTGGTGGCGGTGTTTATCCCGATCCTGCTGATGGGCAGCATCGTTGGCCGCCTGTTCCGTGAGTTTGCCGTCACGCTGACCGTATCACTGATTATTTCGATGCTGGTGTCGCTTAGCCTGACGCCGATGCTCTGTGCACGGCTGTTAAAACGCCGATCGCCGACGGAACGCCGCCCGCATCCGCTTAGCCGCTGGATTGAACAGGGCTTAAATCGTCTGCTGACAGGGTACGCGGCGGCGCTGGGCTGGGTGATGCGCCATCAGCGCCTGACGCTGTTCAGCCTGATCCTGACCGTGCTGCTGAATATCTTCCTTTATTCGGTGGTGCAGAAAGGGTTCTTCCCCAATCAGGATACCGGACTGCTGATGGGGATGATGCGCGCCGATCAGAATGTTTCATTCCAGGCGATGGAGCCGAAGATGAAGCAGTTTGCCAGCCTGATCGCGGCCGATCCGGCGGTGGACGGCGTGCTGTCGTCGATGGGCAGCGGGGCGTTCGGATCGCGTAATACCGCGATGTTCTTTGTGCATCTGAAAGACAATAAGCAGCGCAAGGCTAACGCCAGCGAGGTGGCAAACCGCCTGAGTGGAAAAACCCGCAATATCCCCGGCGTGCAGCTGTTTCTGATGGCGGCGCAGGATATCCATATTGGCGGCCGCAGCGCCAACGCCAGTTATCAGTACAGCCTGCAGGCCGACGATCTGGACACGCTGCGTATCTGGACGCCGAAGGTGAAGGCGGCGCTGGAACAAATCCCGCTGCTGACCAGCGTGGACTCTGACGCGGAAACCGGCGGTCAGGAGGTGATGATCGCTATCGATCGTGACCGGGCGACCCGGCTCGGCGTCAATGTGAAAATGCTTGATGAGATGCTGAATAACGCCTTCAGCCAGCGGCAAATCGCCACCCTGTACAAAACCCTTAATCAGTACCATGTGGTGATGTCGGTCAATGATGGATGGACGCGCGATCCCGCCGTGTTGTCACAGATGTTTGTTATTAACGACAGCGGCGATCGCATCCCGATCTCTGCCTTTGCCAGCTTCAGCGGTGCGAATGCTCCGTTAGCGGTCAACCACCAGAGCCAGTCAGCCACCAGCACGGTGGCCTTTAACCTACAGGATGGCGTGTCGCTGGAGCAGGCGCAGGCGGCGGTGAAAAGCGCGATGGTGAAAATCGGCCTGCCGGATAGCGTGCAGGCCGGATTCCAGGGAACGGCGAAGGCATTCAGCGAATTGAGTGCGTCGATGCCGTGGCTGATCCTCGCGGCGCTGCTGGCGGTCTATATCGTGCTGGGAATGCTGTACGAAAGCTATATTCATCCGTTGACCATTTTGTCCACGCTGCCCTCTGCCGGGGTTGGGGCGCTTCTGCTGCTGCTGCTGACCGATACCCAGCTCACGGTGATCGCGCTGATCGGCATCCTGCTGCTGATCGGCATCGTCAAAAAGAACGCCATTATGATGATCGACTTTGCGCTTGCCGCCGAGCGTAAGCAGGGCATGACGCCGCAGCAGGCGATTACCCAGGCCTGTCTGCTGCGTTTTCGCCCGATTATGATGACCACCCTGGCGGCCTTCTTCGGCGCGTTACCGCTGGCGTTGGGCAGCGGCGGCGATGCCGATTTGCGCAGCCCGCTGGGGCTGGCGATTGTCGGCGGCCTGATGCTCAGCCAGCTGTTAACCCTGTTCACTACCCCGGTAGTGTACCTTTATCTTGACCGCGTCAGCCGCGCCACTCAACGTCAGTGGCGGCGTCTGCGCTATGCTGAATAATATGATGAAACTGACCAGGCTCACTCCTCTCGCCCTCGCCCTGCTGCTTAGCGGCTGCGCGGTGGGCCCCGACTACCAGCGCCCTGACGCGCCGATGTCTTTGCACTACAAACAGGCTAAAGGCTGGCATGAAGCGCGGCCGCAGGACGATGTCCTTAAGGGCGAATGGTGGGTGCGATACCAGGATGCCACGCTAAGCGGGCTGCTGCGCCAGGTACAAATCTCTAACCAGAACGTGGCGCAGTATCAGGCGCTGTATCGCCAGGCACTGGCGCTGGCCGCCGCGTCGCGCAGCGATCTGTATCCCTCTGTCAGCGCGACCGGTAGCGCAACGCGCAGCGCGACCGCTGGCAGCGGCCAGGGCGGCATCAGCAACGGCCACCAGTTGCAGGCCAGCGCCAGCTGGGAGCTGGATATCTGGGGCAAGCTGCGCCGGACGCTTGAGGAGGATCGCGCCAGCGCCGATGCCAGCGCCGCCGAGCTGGCAAATATCACCCTTAGCGCCCAGTCGACGCTGGCGCAGAACTATTTCCAGCTACGCATTCTCGATCGGCGTATTGGGCTTTATCAGCGCAGTATTGATGCCTATCAGCGCTACGTAACGGTGATCGATAACCAGTACCATGCGGGCAGCGAATCTCGTGCCGCGCTGGCACAGGCGCAAAACCTGCTGGAAAGCGCCCGCGCCTCGGCGCTGGATCTCAACTGGCAGCGGGCGCAGCTGGAGCACGCGATTGCGGTGCTTATCGGTAAAACGCCGGCGGAATTCAGCCTGGCGGCAGCGCCTCTTAAGGCAACCCTGCCGGACATTCCGTCAGCGCTGCCGGCTGACCTGCTACAGCGCCGTCCGGATATTGCCCAGGCGGAGCGGACCGTGGCGGCAGCCAATGCCGCCGTGGGCGTGGCGATTGCCGGGTACTATCCCGATCTGACCCTCAGCGCCAGCGGCGGCTTTTCAAGTTCGGTGCTGCACAATTTGATCTCACTGCCCAACCGCGTCTGGTCGCTGGGGCCGTCCCTGAGCGGCACGCTGCTGGACTTTGGTGCCACCTCGGCAAAAGTTGAACAGGCGCGTGCCGCCTACGATGCCGACGTCGCCAGCTATCGCCAGACGGTGCTGACCGGCTTGCAGGAGGTGGAGAATTATCTGGTGGAGCTGCATACCTTACGGGATGAAATGCTGGCGCAGCAGCGTGCTACCGCAGCGGCGCAGGAGTCGGCGCGCGTTACCCGCAATCAGTATCAGGCGGGAATGATCGATTATCTTGACGTCGCCACCACCGAAAATACCAGCCTCAGCCAGCAGCAAAACCTGCTACAGCTGCAAAGCACGCAGTGGGTCACCAGCGTTAAGCTGATCGTGGCGCTGGGCGGTGACTGGGGCTCTTGATGCAATGGAATAACCAATGTCACGATCCCCCGGAGGAAGTAAAACCGGGGGGGGGGATGCTGTTAAATATGATGATATGACGTAGAGTGAAAGAGCACGGAAGACTTATTTATCGACAACAGTTTTTAAGAAAAAACTTAGATCCTGTCGTAAATAGTGCTTCAACTCCTTCTTTATCATACCCACGTTTTTTAACGTTATATTTCGAGCGTCATCCGTTCCTTGCTGATATGGACCGGCATTCCACATTAGTAATTTTTCACTCATTCTTTTGTATTTTTCAGTCAGGTCAAATTTTATTTTTCCCCACACTTGTTTATCACTGAGTGGATACTTATTTTTTTTATTCCCGTTAAACTCACGATATATTTTTTCGAACAACCTCCACTCATACTCAATGATTTTTTGAGAGTAAGTAAAACTTCCATCATTAATCATATAAGCAAGAGAGGTCGATTCGTAAACAAAGCTATCTATTTCATGTATTGGTATGCCTGATGATTCTTGTTGTGTTGAGAAAAATGGAATTTCAGATGTAGCTGAAGGCGTATTGTTGACATCTTTCCCCATTAATTTTACTCGGGCACGCTCAGCGAATAAATCTCTGGCTGTTGAAGTTGCGGGGATTTTGAATTTCGATCCTCTCTTTATATTATGACTTTCAACGGCAACGGCAGCCTCTGCCAGTAGTCGTAAGTCCTTTTCAAGGTCTGATGTTGATGTTAATTTTATACTGTTTTCATGAGTTGGAGAATGTGGTCTTTTACTTGCTTTCCTGGTCATTGTGTTTTGAGAATTACTGACATCTATAGCCAACCTGGTCACACTTTCTCGGGAGCGATGGGAGTAGACGTTAACGGTTTTTCCACCGATAGTCTCGTAAGTAGTGGCGATGTGGGGTTGGTGGTCTGAAGTAATACTATTGGGCACTTTTTTTTCCTTATGGGATTGGTTTTATTTTATATTTTTCAATTTTATTACAAGAGAAATAAAAAAATGATGCCTCTTTTTTGTTGCCGTAATTTTTAAAATTTTATTTATTCTTCACTGTGTTAGTTCGGAGTTAGCTAGAGGGTGTCATTTAGAGCGGATTTGTTATTATTTCCAATAGAAAAATTAGTCTTAGTTAATGCTCTGTTTCCTCTATAAATATTGGAATATACCATTATATGGCGCATGTTTATTTACCTTAACATTGGCACCCACCGGTTAGAGTAAATCTGAGACAATGAAAGGCCATGAGATATCAGTGGTAGGGTGATGTTGAAATAATGTAAAAATGTTTATCACATTGAATATCTGAGTTTTTTAGAAATGAATTTTATTTAATCTGTTGATAGTATATTAGCTTGTCTTTTGCAAAATTTATCGACCTTAGGCCTGTGTTCAGAAAATTGGTCTTTTCTTGATTGATGGGATGAATCGTATTTATAATCATCTTATGAAAATTTTTATAGTTGATATTTAGCTCATGAAATTTTTCTCCAGGAGGATTTCTTTATCTGATGTCTGTGACGAGGTTTCATTTGACTTAATTTAGCCTCGTAATCTCACACTACAGGAATTATAAAAATCATCAAGTGCAGCGCGATAACTGGCCCGTTTTTTTTCATGTAAACAGAATAAAGCACTTTGATGAGGAGGAAGTCTATTTTACCTGCTAATTTTGTTAAACACTATTTTTGTGAGGCCGGGCCGTTACAGGCGTAGATGGAGATAATACGCTAAATTTACTATCCTGAACTACGGATGTGGGAGGTCGAGGTGAATGACAGGGCGATACCCCTGATATCAAACTTAGCGTTACATTTTGTACATTGATGGCAACATCTGCCAGCATATGTAAATTGTAGAATCGACATTCTGATTTCAACACCCCTTCTGAATAGTCTGCGTTAGTGGCAACGTCTGCCAACAGATATAAATTATCGTACAATGATGACGTTAATTTTTTTTTACTTTCTGATTTTAAGTCGGTTGCACGTTTGGTTTTTTGTTGAGTTATTTCCGTGCGGGAATTGCTACTGTTTCCAATTTTCTTGATAACACTTTCTCGAATCTGGGAAGGGGCTGACCCCGTGTTTTCGACGCTGAGGGTGTACTCATGGGTACGTAAAGGGATTGGATTGTCTTTCGTGATGTTATTTGGCATTTTATCCTGGTGAGTTTTTTGCGGAAGGTTTTTTTATCAAAAAAGAACAGTTTTATATATCAATAATCGCTCGGTTTAGGGTTTGGATTTTGTATCATTATTAATGAATGTTATATTTTTAAGGAATGAATAAGGTTATATCTGGGAGGTCTCCTTTTCAGTCAATCTGACAGCCTGTTAACGCAGCTGAAGTTTTATAAAGTCACTTTATTATCCTTCTGTAATTATTGAATTATCTCGCTATATCGTGCATCTTTAATAGCAATTTTTAGCTGCGAAGGAGCAGGCAGGCTATGGTCTTAACTTTTCTACGTGCGCTGTTGCGTCTGGCGTTCCGCACCCGTTTAACCGGGGACCTTGCCAGTTTAAACAAGCGGCGTGTGTTGATCACCCCGAATCATATGTCATTTCTCGATGGGATACTGCTGGCGGTATTTCTTCCCGTGAAGCCAGTGTTTGCCGTCTACTCCTCCATCAGCAGCCAGTGGTATATGCGCGCGCTGCGTTCGCTGATCGATTTCGTTCCGCTCGATCCCACCAAACCGATGTCGGTTAAACATTTAGTGAAGCTGATTGGCCAGGGACGTCCGGTGGTGATCTTCCCTGAAGGGCGTATCACCGTGACCGGCTCGTTGATGAAAATATACGATGGCGCGGGGTTCGTCGCGGCAAAATCACAGGCAACCGTGGTGCCACTGCGTATCGAAGGGGCGGAGTACACGCCTTTCGGCCGCCTGGGGGGCGTGGTTAAGCGCCGCCTGTTCCCGCGCATTACGCTAACCGTTTTGCCTGCCACCACTATCCCCATGCCGCAGGCTCCGCGCGCGCGCGACCGTCGTCGCCTCGCCGGGGAGCACCTCCACCATATTATGATGGAGGCGCGTATGGCGGTGCGCCCGCGTGAAACCCTGTACCAGGCATTTCTCGCCGCTCGTACCCGTTACGGCCTGTTTAAGCCCTGTATCGAAGACGTTAATTTTAAGCCAGACAGCTACAGCGGGCTGCTGAAAAAATCGCTTGGCGTTGGGCGTATTCTGGAACGTTACAGCCAGCCCGGTGAATATGTCGGCCTGCTGTTGCCAAACGCTACCGTGACGGCTGCGGCGATCCTTGGCGCTTCAATGCGCGGGCGCGTTCCGGCAATGCTGAACTACACCGCCGGAGTTAAAGGTCTCACCAGTGCCCTGACCGCCGGTGAAATCAAAACCGTATTTACCTCACGCCAGTTTCTCGACAAAGGCAAGCTGTGGCATCTGCCGCAGGGCATCACTCAGGTTAAGTGGATCTACCTGGAAGATTTGAAAGATACCCTGACCACTCAGGATAAACTTTGGATACTGGGCCATCTGCTGCTGCCACGGCGGGCGATGGTGGCCCAGCAGCCGGAAGACGCGGCGATGGTGCTGTTTACCTCCGGTTCTGAAGGTCACCCCAAAGGCGTGGTGCATTCTCATAAGAGCCTGCTGGCAAACGTCGAACAGATCCGCACCGTGGCAGACTTTACCCCGTGCGATCGCTTTATGTCAGCGCTGCCGCTGTTCCACGCATTTGGTCTGACCGTGGGCCTGTTTACCCCGCTAATGACCGGGGCACGGGTGTTCCTGTATCCCAGCCCGCTCCATTACCGCATTGTTCCTGAACTGGTATATGACCGTAACTGTACCGTGCTGTTCGGTACCTCGACTTTTCTCGGTAACTATGCCCGCTTTGCCAATCCGTATGATTTTGCCCGGTTGCGCTACGTGGTTGCCGGGGCGGAAAAACTCCAGGATCACACGCGTGAACTATGGATGGAGAAATACGGCATTCGTATTCTTGAAGGCTACGGCGTGACGGAATGTGCGCCGGTGGTGGCGATCAATGTGCCGATGGCCGCTAAATCTCATACCGTGGGACGCATTCTGCCTGGCATGGATTCACGTCTGGTATCGGTGCCGGGCATTGAGCAGGGCGGCAGATTGCAGCTGCGCGGCCCCAACATCATGAAAGGCTATCTGCGCGTGGAGCATCCGGGCAGGCTTGAGGCACCGCAGGCCGATAACGGCGAAGGGCAGATGGAGCCGGGCTGGTATGACACCGGCGATATCGTCAGCTTCGACGAAGGCGGCTTCTGCCAGATCCAGGGGCGCGTGAAGCGCTTTGCTAAAATTGCTGGCGAGATGGTGTCGCTGGAGATCGTGGAACAGATCGCCCGCAACGCTTCTGACGACAAGCAGCACGCCGCGACGATCAAACCGGACGGCAATCGCGGCGAGGCGCTGGTGCTGTTTACCACCGACGCGCAGCTGACGCGTGAACAATTGATGCACAGCGCCCGTGAGCTGGGCAGCCCGGAACTGGCCGTGCCGCGAGATATCCGCCTGTTATCACAGCTGCCGCTGCTGGGCAGCGGTAAGCCTGACTTTGTTACCCTGCGGGAGATGGCAGAGCAGCCGGAGGATCGCCGTGAATAGTGCACAGACTGACTCAAAGCCGCTGTTGTCAAAGGGGATGATGGCGGTAATTGCAGCTCAATTCTTTTCGGCATTTGGCGACAATGCGCTGCTGTTCGCCACCCTGGCGGTGCTGAAGCAGCTGGTCTACCCGGACTGGAGCCAGCCCGTATTACAGATGGTGTTTGTCGCCACCTATATCATCCTGGCGCCGTTTGTTGGCCAGCTGGCGGACAGCTTCGCCAAAGGGCGGGTAATGATGTTTGCCAACTCGCTTAAGCTGCTGGGCGCGCTGACCATCTGCGTGGGGTTCGATCCCTTCCTCGGCTATAGCCTGGTGGGGATTGGCGCAGCGGCTTATTCCCCGGCGAAGTACGGAATTCTCGGTGAACTTACCGGCGGCGATACGTTGGTGAAAGCCAACGGACTAATGGAGTCATCGACCATTGCCGCTATCCTCCTCGGTTCGGTAGCCGGAGGCTTTCTCGCCGACTGGGATCTGACGGGGGCGCTCCTGACCTGTGTGTTGGTCTACGGACTGGCGGTGGCAGCCAACCTGTTGATACCCACGCTTGCCGTCGCGCGCGCTGGCCTCTCCTGGCATCCTAAGCAGGTCTCTGCCAGCTTTTTCCAGGCCTGCGCTATCCTGTGGCGCGACGGACAAACCCGATTTTCTCTGGTGGGAACCAGCATGTTTTGGGGGGCGGGCGTCACGCTGCGCTTCCTGCTGGTGCTGTGGGTGCCGGTGGCGCTGGGGATCGTCGATAACAAAACGCCAACGCTGCTGAATGGGATGGTGGCGATTGGTATTGTGTTCGGCGCGGTGGCCGCCGCGAAACTGGTGACGTTAAAAACCGTGGCGCGCTGTATGCCCGCCGGCGTGCTAATTGGCGTGGCGGTGCTGCTGTTCTCATTACAGCATCATGCGGTAAATGCTTATATCCTGCTGGTTTGCATCGGCATGCTCGGCGGCTTTTTTGTGGTGCCGCTCAACGCCCTGTTGCAAATGCGTGGTAAAGAGAGCGTTGGGGCCGGTAACGCCATAGCGGTACAGAATCTCGGTGAAAATACCGCGATGCTGCTGATGTTGGGGCTTTACTCGCTGGCGATCAAACTTGGCGTATCGCCGGTGGCCACGGGCGCAGGTTTCGGGGCGCTGTTCGCGCTGGCGATCGCCCTACTGTGGGGCTGGCAAGGTGTACAGATACGCAATAAGCGATGATCCGTGGCAGACCGGGCCAGTCGCGGCCCGGTTTTAAGCGTGACGTTACGCCGGATGGCGGTAAGTATCAGGGGGCTGGGTAGGTATAGCGGCGATGAATCGCTTCCAGCCCGGCAAGAACTTCTTCATTCAGGGTGACATCGTAGCTGTCGATGTTGGTTTTTAGCTGTTCCAGCGTGGTCGCACCCAGCAGGGTGCTGGCGACGAACGGCTGTTGACGCACGAATGCCAGCGCCATTTGCGATGGGTCCAGCCCGTGTTTGCGGGCAAGTTCCACATATTCGGCTATAGCCTGCTGCGACTGCTCGCCGCTGTAGCGGGTAAAGCGGCTGAACAGCGTGTTGCGCGCCCCGGCCGGTTGCGCGCCGTTCAGGTATTTACCGCTCAGCGTGCCGAATGCCAGGCTGGAATAAGCCAGCAGCTCGACGCCTTCATGATGGCTGATTTCTGCCAGGCCCACTTCAAAGCTGCGGTTCAGCAGGCTGTAGGGGTTTTGGATACTAACGATGCGCGGCAGCTCATGTTTTTCGGCCAGCTGCAGATAGCGCATCACCCCCCATGCCGTTTCGTTCGACACGCCGATATAGCGGATTTTACCCGCACGCACCTGTTCGGTCAGGGCTTCCAGCGTTTCCAGCAGCGTAACGGTCGCGGTATCTTCGCTGTACTGATAGTTCAGCTTGCCGAAGAAATTGGTCTGGCGCTGTGGCCAGTGCAGCTGATAGAGATCGAGATAGTCGGTGTTCAGGCGCTTCAGGCTGGCATCCAGCGCGGCGCGAATATTTTTGCGATCGAGGGCCTGATTTGGGCGGATTGCGGCATCCGTACCGCGTATTGGCCCCGCCACTTTTGAGGCCAGCACTATCTTGTCGCGGTTGCCCCGGGCTTTCAGCCAGCTGCCAATATACTGTTCGGTCAGCCCCTGTGTTTCGGGGCGTGGCGGCACCGGGTACATTTCAGCAGTATCAATCAGGTTGATACCGCGACTCACGGCCATGTCCAGCTGGGCATGGGCGTCAGCTTCACTGTTTTGTTCACCAAACGTCATGGTACCCAGCCCTAAAGAACTGACTTCCAGGGTACTGTGGGGAATACGGTGATAATGCATCGCGGGCTTCCTTTTTTCATTAGGCAAGGTCAGGGACTTAAGCTACGTCCGCAACAGGGGGAAATTACCAGAAATTGACGGGTCACGCTGCCAAAACCCCGGAGGCGGATTTTACCGCGCTAAGCGGGTGAGAAAGAAGCGATTGAGCGGGAAGGTCGGTAGCAGCCACCTGTTATCGTGCGGCACCAGGTGGCAAGAAGCAGATTAACGTTCAACCATAGAAGAAACTTCATCACCGTTAATTTGTCGTTCATGACCAGATTCATCAGTATACTTCACCAGCCCGGTCTCTTTGTCAATCTGAGGCTTTCCCTCGGTCATGATCATCTTACCGTCTTTAGTCGCCATCACATAGTCACTGCTACAACCGCTAATCATCATTGCCATGCCCAGCACCGCTGCGCTAAAAATCCACTTCATCCTTATCCCCTGCGTTTTCATCAGCTCGTCTAAGTGTAGTAATAAACGTTTTTTTATGTTGAGTTAACCGTATGATTCCGAAAATAAGCTTAGCAGAACCTGTCATTGGCAGGGCTTTTAACACGGTTCGCGTTACCCCGGCAGAAATCCAGGGTAACGCGATGATATTAAGTATGTTTATTTTTGTTCCGTAGCAGATTCAGGCTTTCCACCGCCATAGAGAAGAACATGGCAAAATAGATGTAGCCCTTCGGAATGTGAATGCGGAAGCTTTCGAGAATTAAGGTGAAGCCGACGAGAATAAGAAACGCCAGAGCCAGCATTTTTACCGACGGATGCCGGTCGACAAAATCACCGATAGCCCGCGCGGCGAACATCATTACCATCACCGCAATGACCACGGCTGCCATCATAATAATCAGGTGATCGGACAGGCCTACCGCCGTTATAACCGAGTCCAGGCTGAAAATGATATCCAACAGCATGATCTGAACGATAGCGCCGGCAAAGGAGTGCACGTTAGTTTTGTGCTCGCTGGCGCCGCCCTCTATGCTTTCATGGATCTCCATGCCTGATTTCCACAGCAGGAATAATCCACCGCCCAGAAGTATCAGGTCGCGCAGGGAGAAGTCGTGCTCCATCAGGGTAAACAGCGGATCGGTCAGGCGAATAACCCAGGCTATCGAAGCAAGCAGACCCAGGCGCATTAGCATCGCGCCGGCCAGACCCAGGCGGCGGGCGGTATTCTGCTGGTGTTTTGGTAACTTAGCTACCACCAACGACAGGAAGATAATATTATCAATACCGAGGACGATTTCGAGGACTGTCAAGGTTCCGAGGGCCAACCAGGCGTTGGGATCGGCTATCCATTCAAACATTATTTCATCACACCCTAAACTTAAACAAAATATAAACGGTGATTATACGCAGGGTTGACCGTAGCGTGAAAAACTTTACCGCATCTTTTTAATGTGTGTTTGATAGCGGCGCTGTTTACAACAAAAAATGGCGTGCCAGCAGTGGGGCGGTAAAGGTTTTCTTCAGATAAAAACCGCGCGGTAAGGTCATAACGGGCTGCCCGTTGCGGCCGATGGCTTCGGTCAGCGCTTTACTGTTGGCGGCCTTAGGGCGTATTTGCAGTACCTCACCGTGACGGGCGGTGATCCGATCTACCTGGCCTAGTACGATCATATCCATCAGCTCCTCCCAGTCGTTCTGCAGCTGCCGCTCTTCGTCTGCATTCGGACTCCATAACAATGCTGCGCCGACACGTCGCTGTTCCAGCGCAATGCTGCGCTCGCCTTCAACCGGTACCCACAGCACTCGTGCCAGCTTATGGCGAACATGGCTGTTAAGCCAGGTGACTCCGCTGTTGCCGGTGAGTGGCGCAACGCAGACAAAGGTGGTTTCCAGCGGACGGCCTGCGGCATCGACCGGGATCGTTTTCAGCTCTACGCCAATTTCGGCAAAGTCCTGCTCCGGTTTGCTGCCAGCGCTGGCGCCGAGATAACGTTCCAGCAGCATGCCGACCCAGCCTTTATCCCGCTGCAAATTACGCGGGACCGGTAAGCCGATACGTAATGCCAGCTCGCCCAGGGTGTACCCTGCCAGGGCGGTAGCGCGAGCCAGCAGTTCAGCTTCATTTTGCGGTGGAGGGACTCGATCGATTACATCATTCATCATCGCTTCCGTATTTGTTCAAAAAATAGACGCAATATTTTTGCGCCGCCACTTTCCGCATTCGCTTTGGGGGTAACGCTAATAATAGCATGATATATCGTGTTTTTTTATGGCGTTTGTGGCGAGTAAACCGGGGATGTACTTTGGTTTTACCCGGCTTGTCACCGACAATGAACAGGTTCACCGGGGTAGTTATCCACAGAAATATGGGATAACTCGCAGGTTAACCGAATACTGTTTCCATTTACAGCCTTGACGTGGGCATGTTTATCAAGTTTTACCCTGATCGAGCCTAACTAATCGACATATTCTGTGGATAACGTGATAAGCGTTCGATCTTTCACCAGTTGTGCATCCGGCTTTTGTGACAGCAGTATGTCAGCGGGTATAAAACCGATCTTTTACGAGGAAGCCCTATGATTTATATAGGCTTAATCTTTTTTTGTGAAATCACTCTTTACGCGACGGGTAAAGTTTTCCCCACCTGTCAACAGAGTTCTGCACAAAGCTATCCACAGAAATCGTGAATAAGATCGCCCTAATATCCGCTTTTCTGTTTATAACTTTACTATTTACCGGCAGTTATCCCAGCCTCATCCGTAGAGTTCACGCAAAAGCAGTGGTTTACCGTCTGTGAGGAGTATGAAACAATCAGAACATCCAGTTTTAGTTTGAGGTAGTCCGGTGATCGATGATGATGGCTACCGCCCGAATGTTGGTATCGTAATCTGTAACAGGCAGGGGCAGGTTTTGTGGGCCAGACGTTTTGGTCAGCACTCCTGGCAGTTTCCTCAGGGGGGCATAAATCCCGGCGAAACCGCAGAGCAGGCCATGTACCGCGAACTTTTCGAGGAAGTCGGCCTGAATCGCAAGGATGTACGCATCCTTGCCGCTACCCGTAACTGGTTACGATATAAGTTGCCGAAACGTTTGGTGCGTTGGGACACAAAGCCGGTTTGTATCGGCCAAAAACAGAAGTGGTATCTTCTGCAGCTGATGTGCAATGACGCTGATATCAATATGCAAACCAGCAGTACGCCAGAGTTCGACGGCTGGCGCTGGGTGAGCTACTGGTATCCGGTGCGCCAGGTGGTCTCGTTTAAACGTGATGTCTATCGTCGCGTCATGAAGGAGTTTGCCAGCGTGGTTATGCCCCTGCAGGAGAGCACCACGCAGAGAAATACGCCAGGTTATCGACGAAAGAGAGGTTAAGCCACGTAGATTATGCTCACACAGCTGCGCGAAATAGTTGAAAAAGTGGCAGCAGCGCCCCGGCTTACCGAGGCGCTGGATATCTTGGTTAACGAAATTTGTCTGGCAATGCAAACTGAGGTCTGCTCGGTTTATCTTGCCGACCACGATCGCCGCTGCTACTACCTGATGGCAACGCGCGGGCTGAAGAAGCCGCGCGGGCGAACGGTGGCTTTGGCTTTTGATGAAGGTATCGTCGGGTTGGTTGGTCGTCTGGCAGAGCCAATTAACCTTGCCGATGCGCAGAAACATCCCAGCTATAAATACATACCCTCCGTAAAAGAAGAGCGTTTTCGTTCTTTTCTCGGCGTGCCGATCATTAGTCGCCGGCAGCTGCTGGGCGTGCTGGTCGTTCAGCAACGTGAGCACCGGCAGTTTGATGAAAGCGAAGAGTCATTTTTGGTGACTTTAGCGACCCAGATGGCCGGCATCCTTTCACAGTCACAGCTTAATACGCTATTTGGTCAGTACCGGCAAACCCGCATCCGTGCGCTGGCGGCGGCTCCCGGCGTGGCTGTCGCCCAGGGCTGGGTAGATTCCAGCCAGCCTTCGCTGGAGAACGTCTTTTCCGCTTCGACGCTGGACACGGTGCGTGAGCGTGAGCGCCTGGCGCTGGCGCTGGCCGAAGCCTCTAATGAATTCCGCCGCTACAGCAAGCGTTTCACCGCCAGCATGCATAAAGAAAGTGCGGCAATTTTCGATCTCTACTCTCATCTTTTAAGCGATGCGCGGCTAAAGCAGGATCTCCAGGCCGAGATCGACGCCGGATCGGTTGCCGAATGGGCGGTAAAAAAAGTCGTAGAGAAGTTTGCCGCCCAGTTTGCCAGCCTGCAGGACAGCTATCTGCGTGAAAGGGCTGGCGATCTGCGCGTACTTGGCCAGCGCCTGCTATTCCACCTTGATGACACCATGCAGGGCACCAACACCTGGCCCGAACGTTTTGTGCTGGTGGCCGATGAGCTGACCGCCACTACGTTAGCCGAATTGCCACACGACCGGCTCGTGGGCGTAGTGGTACGCGACGGGGCTGCAAACTCACACGCGGCAATTATGGTGCGCGCGATGGGCATTCCGACGGTGATGGGGGCCGACATTCAGCCTGAGCTGCTGGATGGGCGGCTGCTGATCGTCGATGGTTATCGCGGAGAGCTGCTGGTCGATCCTGAACCGGTGCTGGTACAGGAGTACCAGCAGCTGATCAGCGAAGAAAACGAACTGAGCCAGCTGGCAGAAGATAACGTCTTTCTGCCCGGCGCGCTGAAAAGCGGCGAGCCGGTCAAAGTGATGCTCAATGCCGGACTGAGCGCAGAGCACGAGCAGGTTTTAGGAAATCGGGTGGACGGCGTGGGGCTGTACCGCACGGAAATTCCGTTTATGCTGCAAAGCGGCTTTCCGTCAGAAGAAGAGCAGGTAGCGCAGTATCAGGGCATGCTACAGCTGTTTCTTGATAAGCCGGTGACGCTGCGTACGCTGGACGTCGGCGCGGACAAGCAGCTGCCCTATATGCCGATCAGTGAGGAAAACCCGTGTCTTGGCTGGCGCGGCATCCGCCTGACGCTCGATCAGCCAGAGATCTTCCTGGTTCAGCTACGTGCAATGCTGCGAGCCAATGTTGCCAGCGACAATCTTAATATTCTGTTGCCGATGGTCAGCAGCCTTGAAGAGATTGACGAAGCCCGCAGGCTGCTTGACCGCGCCGCGCGCGAAGTGGAAGAGATGCTGGGGTACACCATTCCGCTACCTCGCCTCGGTATCATGATTGAAGTGCCGTCGATGATCTTTATGATCGACCAACTCAGGCAGCGGGTTGATTTTGTCTCTGTCGGCACCAACGACCTGACGCAGTATCTGCTGGCCGTCGACCGCAATAACACACACGTAGCAAACCTGTACGACAGCCTGCACCCTGCCATGCTGCGCGCGCTGAAAGCGATAGCCGACGCCACCGGAAATGCGGGTCTTCAGCTCTGCCTGTGTGGTGAAATGGCCGGCGACCCGATGTGCGTGGCGCTGCTGGTCGGCCTGGGTTATCACCATCTCAGCATGAACGGACGCAACGTGGCGCGCGTGAAGTATCTGCTGCGCCATATTGAGCTGGAAGAAGCGAAAGCGTTGGCCCAAAGCGGGCTGCAAGCGCAGCTGGCCAGTGAGGTGCGTCATCAGGTGATCGGCTTTATGGAGCAGCGCGGACTGGGCGGTCTGATCAGGGGAGGGCGTTAAGATGATGCTGCGCAGTGGTAATGCCCGACAAAGTTTACAGTTCCCTGGGCCTGAATAATGTCCTTTATGCTATCATCCGCGCTTTCCTGATATAGCCTTTGGCGCACGATCGATCGTCAAGACTGACTTTAATAATGGTGAAAGATGAATAACGGCTACCTGGCTTTTCCTCAATTTGATCCGGTGATCTTCTCCATCGGACCGGTTTCACTACACTGGTACGGGCTGATGTACCTGGTAGGTTTTGTCTTCGCCATGTGGCTGGCCGTACGCCGTGCCAATAAGCCCGGCAGCGGGTGGAAAAAGGAAGAGGTGGAAAACCTGCTGTACGCGGGCTTCCTGGGGGTTTTCCTTGGCGGACGTATTGGCTACGTGCTGTTTTACAATATGCCGCTGTTTCTCGAAAACCCACTGTATCTGTTCAAAGTTTGGGATGGCGGCATGTCATTCCATGGCGGTTTGATTGGCGTGATCGTGGTGATGCTGGTATTTGCTCACCGTACCAAGCGTCATTTCTTCCAGGTGGCTGATTTTATCGCGCCGCTGATCCCGTTTGGCCTCGGCGCTGGCCGCCTCGGCAACTTTATCAACGGCGAGCTCTGGGGGCGTGTCGATCCTAACCTGCCGTGGGCGATGCTCTTCCCCGGCTCGCGCAGTGAAGATATCGCGCTGGTCGCAGCGCACCCGCAGTGGCAGCAGCTTTTGTCAACCTATGGCGTACTGCCGCGCCATCCTTCGCAGCTGTACGAGCTGATCCTCGAAGGCGTGGTGCTGTTTATCATTCTTAATCTGTTTATCCGTAAATCTCGTCCGATGGGCGCGGTCTCCGGGCTGTTCCTGATTGGCTACGGCGCGTTCCGTATTATCGTCGAGTTCTTCCGTCAGCCCGATCAGCAGCTTGGCCTGTTTGGTGGCATCAGCATGGGGCAAATTCTGTCACTGCCGATGATCCTGGCCGGAGTAATTATGATGATTTGGGCGTATCGTCGCCGCCCGCAGCAACGAATTCGTGAGGCAAAATGAAACAGTATCTGGCGTTAATGCAGCATGTGCTTGAACAGGGCACGCCGAAAGACGATCGTACCGGCACCGGCACGCTGTCCGTTTTTGGTCACCAGATGCGTTTCAATCTGCAACAGGGTTTCCCGCTGGTCACCACCAAAAAGTGCCATCTGCGCTCGATTATTCATGAGCTGCTGTGGTTCCTGAAAGGGGAGACCAATATCGCCTACCTGAAAGAAAACAAGGTGTCGATTTGGGACGAATGGGCAGACGAAAACGGCGATCTCGGCCCGGTGTACGGCAAGCAGTGGCGCAGCTGGGGAGCCGCAGACGGGCATCAGATTGACCAGCTTAGCAAGGTGATTGAGCAGCTAAAAAGCGATCCTGACTCGCGGCGTATTATTGTCTCGGCCTGGAACGTGGGGGAACTGGATCAGATGGCGCTGGCTCCGTGCCACGCCTTTTTCCAGTTCTATGTGGCGCAGGGGAAACTATCCTGCCAGCTTTATCAGCGTTCTTGCGATATTTTCCTCGGCCTGCCTTTCAACATCGCCAGCTATGCTTTGCTGGTGCATATGATCGCCCAGCAGTGCGACCTTGAAGTCGGTGATTTTGTCTGGACCGGCGGTGATACCCACCTTTACAGCAATCACCTCGAACAGGCGCGGCTACAGCTGCAGCGTGAACCGCGGGCGTTGCCAAAACTGGTGATTAAGCGCAAGCCGGACTCGTTGTTCGACTATCGTTTCGACGATTTCGAGATAGAAGGTTACGACCCGCACCCGGCGATTAAAGCCCCGGTGGCTATCTGACGTTACCCCCCCGATGCCGGGGGGTAGCAGTCAAATTGTTCAGGCAGTAGCGCATAGCTCGCCGCCTGAGGCAGCTCAAAGTGCCACCATTCGGTGGCAATGCCACAGAATCCCCCACCAAACATGATCCCATTCAGCAACAGGCGATGACGTTGAGCCTGAGCTGACACGGCCGGATGATACGCATGAGAATGCGGAGCCATCTCGTCAAACCCGGTTCCCATATCAACAATCTGATTTTCATGGTCCACCAGCGTGACATCCACCGCCGTACCGCGACAATGGTTGGAACCCAGGCCAGGCGGCATAACATAGTCCGGGTCCGAACAGGACAGCCATAAATTTTGCTGAGCCTGCTGTGGACGATATGCATCGTAAATCAGCAGGGTAAAACCAGCCAGCTGCGCAATGTGCACGCTACGCGCCAGCGCAGCGGCGGCATCTGGATGTAACAGGCAGCGATCTTCACAATAGATAGCCTGTCCGGTGATATTGTCAGCCGTGGCATACTTCAGATCGATCCCCACCTGTGGCAGCGCAACGCGGATATTCACCAGCGGTGTAAAAGGCATCATTCATTCTCCCTTATGGAAAGGGCATCTTAACGTTAATGAACGCTGATGCAACATCACAATTACGCTGGAAGATAGCTCGCATTCTAATCTGAGTAGGCTGGTAACCGCCGGAGAAAAGCGCAGACTGCCCGCTATGAAAACGAGGGGGATGTACGGCTTTACGCTGCTGGAAATGATGTTGGTCATCACTATTGTCAGCCTGCTTAGCCTGGGGGGATGGCGTAGCTGGCATAGCTGGCAGCAGCGCCAGCAGCTGAATGACAGCGCGCAGCAGATCCAGCGGCTGCTGCAACGACTACGTAGCGATGCGAACTGGCATAACGCGGTGCGGCTACTGTGGCTTAAACCCGGCGCGCGCTGGTGCCTGGGAAGCGGAAACGTTCCTGCACGCTGTGTTAGCGGAATGCGGCATGCTTTGCTGGCACCGTATCCGGGAGTTCGGCTGCGGGAAATCACCAGCGGAATGGGATTTTATGGCAAAAGGAATGTGGCTCACGCGGGGAGGATCGTAATTACCAGTCCGGTGGGTGAGCGACGCGTGATCCTCTCGTCCCGTGGGCGGGTGCGTATCTGTGTGCAGTCGGAGGAGCAATGTCGCTGAACGCAAAGGGATTCACGCTGCTTGAAATAATGGTTGCTATGGCTATTGGCAGCCTGCTGTTAATTGGCGCTGCACGAACGCTGCCGCTACTACAAACACAAAATCTGCGCTTACTGATGCAGGCGCAACTGCACGAAGAGCTACAGCAGATGATGCAAACCTTGGAGAAAGCCTTACGGCGCGCCGGTTACTGTAACGGCAGGTGTCAGGGAAAAGGGCTGCGCATGGGCCGTGCCGATGGCAGCTGTGTGCTGGTGCGTTGGGATGAAAACAGCAACGGTCGCTGGGAGGGCGTGGGGCGCGACGACAGCGATCTTTACGGCTACCGACTGCGGGCAAAAAGCCTTGAGATGCAGCGTGGCGTGGACGGCTGCGAAGGCGGCGGCTGGGAACGGCTTAACGACCCCCGGCTGATCACGATCGGTGTTTTTCAGCTGGAAATTCATCAGCGGCTGATTAAGGTCACGCTCGGCGGGTCTGCTAAAGCCTGGCCTGACATCTCGCTCACCGTTGAGCACTGGCTGAAAGCGGAAAACCTGTGATGCGCCCGGCCTCCCAGCGCGGCGGCAGTACGCTCCTCATGGTCATCATTCTTCTGCTAATGGGAACGCTGATGCTGAACGCCACGCGGCGACAGCTCGGGGATGCCATCAACCTGGTCGGTGATGAGCGGATTTACCTGCAACAATATACCGCCGCAACGTCGGCGCTCGCCTGGGGGCAGCGTCTGCCCTGGAAAGCAGGCGAAGGCTGGCGATGCCAGCAGTTGGGTGAGTACCGCTGGCGTGCCTGTCTGCACGTTGCGCGCATGCTGCTGCGCGCCGATAGCGGGCCAGACACCCTGACGCTGTATCACTGGATGAATAAATCTCGTTCGGATAGATGGAAGTTTCGGCCGCACGGCTGGCTGGACTACTGCCCACTGACGGAAAAAGGAGGCTGCGATGTGGATTAATCTCTCTAATCAGCAGGGGTTCAGTCTGATAGAAACGTTATTTTCCCTGCTGCTATTTAGTCTGAGCCTCTCCGCGCTGATGAAATATCAGCAGGCGCTGGGGCTGGGTTTTCAGCAGCAGTGGCAGCAGCGTGAAGTCTGGCGCCAGGCTTTTCAGCGCCTGCACGGGAATGAGAGCATGGGATGGCCCAGCCAGCTTAGCTCTCACAGTGGACCGGCGGGTTGCCGGCTGCTCCGTGCGCAGGTTACCAGCCCGGCGGGGCGGCAGGCGACGCTCACCCAGCTGAACTGCCATCAGGACGCCAGATAGCATGGCGGCGTTTTCAAGCCGCGCTGAACGGGTTACAGTATCCTTCGCGAGATCATTAAGGGGCAGGGCCGTATGTTTACCGTTTACCACTCAAATCAGCTGGATATACTGAAAACGCTGGCCTGCTGGCAGATAGAAAACCAGCCGCTACGCGATCCGCTGCGTTCTGAAGTGGTGCTGGTGCAAAGCCCCGGTATGGCGCAATGGCTGCAAATGTCGCTGGCAGAAGAGTTTGGCATTGCGGCTAATATAGACTTTCCGCTGCCCGCCAGCTTTATCTGGGACATGTTTGTACGCGTGCTGCCTGAAATCCCTAAAGAGAGCGCGTTTAACAAATCCAGCATGAGCTGGAAGCTGATGGCTATTTTGCCCGATATGCTGCCGGGTGAAGCCTTTACCCCGCTGCGGCACTACCTTAGCGATGACGACGACAAGCGTAAGCTGTTCCAGCTGGCGTCACGCGTGGCGGATCTGTTTGATCAGTATCTCGTTTACCGCCCGCAGTGGCTGAACGGTTGGGAAAAGGGCCAGCTGGCAGATGGGCTGGGAGATGCTCAGCTATGGCAGGCCCCGCTATGGGCGGCGCTGGTGGAATACACCCGGCGGCTGGAGCAGCCGGGATGGCATCGTGCGAATCTTTATCAGCGATTTATCGCCCTGCTGGAGAACAGCAGCACGCGTCCGGAAAATCTGCCCGATCGGGTGTTTATCTGCGGTATTTCTGCGCTGCCACCGGTCTATCTGCAGGCGCTAAGGGCGCTGGGAAAACATATCGATATCCATCTGCTGTTTACCAATCCTTGCCGTCACTACTGGGGGGATATCCAGGACTACGGTTTCCTCGCCAGGCTGCAAAGCCGACACCGCCGCCACTACCAGGATAACCGACAGATCCCGCAGTTTCGCGATGCCGACAACGCCTCCTCGCTGTTTAATGACGCGGGCGAGCAGCAGCTAAGCAACCCGCTGCTGGCTTCCTGGGGGAAGCTGGGGCGCGATAACCTTTATCTGCTGGCGCAGATGGAGCCAAATGAAGTCTTTGCCTTTGTCGATATTGAACCCACCGACCTGCTGCAAACGCTCAAACGCGACCTGCTGGAGCTGGAAGATCACGCGGTCATCGGCCTGAAAACCAGCGAGTGGGAGAACAGCCGCAGCAAGCGCATTCTGGCCGCGGAGGATCGTTCGATAGCGATCCACCAGTGCCACAGCCCACAGCGCGAAGTGGAGGTGCTGCAGGACAGGCTGCTGGCGATGATGGCCGACGATCCAACGCTGACCGCACGCGATATCATCGTCATGGTGGCTGATATCGATGCCTACACGCCGTTTATTCAGGCGGTGTTCGGCAATGCACCTGCCGATCGCGCTCTGCCGTTTGCCATTTCTGACCGGCGAGCCAGCCAGGCGCACCCGGTACTGCAGGCCTTTATCTCCCTGCTCGGCCTGCCGGACAGCCGCTTCACCGCAGAGGACGTGCTTGCCCTGCTGGAGGTGCCCGCCGTCGCCAGCCGCTTTGCCATAGACGAAGAGGGGCTACGCCTGCTGCGTTACTGGGTCGCAGAGTCGGGGATACGCTGGGGGCTGGATGATGATGGCGTGCGCGATCTCGATCTGCCCGCCACCGGCCAGCATACCTGGCACTTTGGCCTGACGCGCATGCTGCTGGGCTATGCAATGAACAGTGAAGCGGGCGACTGGCAGGGAATACTGCCCTTCGACGAGTCCAGCGGGCTGATTGCCGAACTGGCGGGTAACCTGGCCGAGCTGCTGATGCAGCTCAACCGCTGGCAGCGGTGGCTGAGTGAACCGCGTGAGCTACAGAACTGGCTACCGCTGTGTCGCCAGATGCTGGATGACTTTTTTATCAGCGATGCCGACACCGAAGCTGCGCTAACGCTGATCGAAGAGCAGTGGCAGCAGGTGATTAGCTATGGCGTGCAGGCCTCATACCAGCAGGCGGTGCCGCTAACCTTGCTGCGCGATGAACTGTCATCACGCCTTGACCAGCAGCGTATCAGCCAGCGTTTTCTCGCCGGCCCGATCAACTTCTGTACCCTGATGCCAATGCGCTCTATCCCGTTCAAAGTGGTGTGTCTGTTGGGTATGAATGACGGGGTTTATCCACGAACCTTGCCGCCGCTGGGCTTTGACTTAATGAGCCAGCAGATGCAGAAGGGTGACCGCAGCCGTCGTGACGATGACCGCTATCTGTTCCTGGAAGCACTGAACTCGGCGCAGCAGCAGCTGTATATCAGCTATATTGCCCGCTCGATTCAGGATAATACGGAGCGTTACCCCTCGGTGCTGGTCAGTGAGCTGGTGGAATATATCAGCCAGAGCTTCTGCCTGGCCGACGACAGCGGCAGTGATGTTGACAGCAGCGCCAAAGCGGTAGTGAAACACCTGCATCATCTGCACAGCCGCATGCCGTTTGCCGCAGAGAATTTTAGCGCCAGTGCAGAGTTTCGTAGCTTTGCCGCGGAATGGCTCCCCGCTGCCAGCGGGCAGGGAACTGCTCATCCGCCGTTTATGCGGGCGTTGCCGGAAGAGAGCGAAACGGTAATCGCTTTTGACAAGCTGATCCGTTTCTGGCGTCACCCGGTTCGCGCATTTTTCAGTTTGCGGCTCGGCGTCAGCTTTCAGCTGGAGGAGACCGGATTACCGGATGCGGAACCGTTTTCCCTTGATGGGCTGAGCCGCTACCAGGTTAACAGCCTGCTGCTTAACAGCCTGATCGACGGCAAGGAGGGTGACCAGCTGTATGCCCGGCAGCGTGCTGCCGGAGTGCTGCCTTACGGCGCATTCGGTGAACTGTTCTGGCTGGAGCAGGAGTCAGAAATGAGAGAGCTGGCCGGGCGGGTGCGCGAGCAGCGTGCGGCGGCGGAAAGCTGGGAGATTTCTCTTACGCTTGGAGAGACAACACTTAGCGGCTGGCTTCCCCAGGTTCAGGACAGCGGGCTGCTGCGCTGGCGGCCGGGGATACTGAACTTTCACGATGGTCTGACGCTATGGCTGGAACATTTGGTGTACTGCACAATAGGCGGCACCGGCAGCAGCCTGATGCTGGGGCGTAAAGAAAGCCTGTGGTGCTTCCCGGCGCTGGAGGCAGATGCCGCGCAGCAGCAGCTGGCTCACTATATTGATGGCTACCGCCTGGGCATGCGCTCCCCTCTGCTGTTAACCGCTTCCGGCGGCGCGTGGCTGAAAGCGTGCTTTGATGAAAAAGCGGGCGTATTACGGCTTGATGATGCCACGCAGAAACAGGCGCGCGGCAAGTTGTTACAGTGCTGGCAGGGAAATTATCAGGTTGAAGGCGAGGGCAGCGATCCCTATCTGCAAAGATTGCTACGTCGGCTGGATGATGACAGCGTGCAGGAGATGAGCGCTCAGGCAGAACGCTGGCTGTTTCCGCTGCTGCTGAACCATCAGCCCGGCCAGATAGACTGTCTACGGTAAAAAATAATGGCAATGATGCACAGACTATCGCGTTGGCGCAGTGACAACCAAAGAGATCATTTTCCCACCAGAAAGTCCCGAACAGTAAGATATTCAGAACGATGAACGATCTTAGTTCTGGTTTAAGAGGGTTCAGGATGTATATGAACCCTTTTTACACCAGCTATCGGCTTACCCCACCGAACCTTCACTAAATCAGTGATCCTGATATCGCTACGCTTTTACCAGCCCGTATTTGCCACCCGGAAACGGACTGACGGTTTTCATAAAGTGATGCACCTTTTTCAGTAACTGCCACATTGTCCGGCGCTGATGACCCCGGATGATGGTTTCGTGCCGCGCCAGCCACAGCCTTTCAAAACGCGTTTGAGCATCAGTACGGTAGAAATAGCTAGCTCAGAACAACGTTGAGGACGACCACGTGAAGACGTGTTGGGCTTGTCATACCAGGCCTGGATGGTCGACTCATCAGGCCAGAATGTCAGTGTGCCCGATGGATGAGCGACTTGTTGTAGGTAGCCCAGTTGGTGATTTTGAACTTTTGTTTTGCCACGTGATATCGCAGCAGGATCAGGAGTGTGGTGATCTGATCATGGTTACGGCAAAAAGTTAGATTTATTAAACAATGACACGTTAACGTATAATCATTCGTGCGCACTCGCTTTGATAACCAACTTCAATATCCTTGCGTAATTACGCGTCAAAATCGTTTAAACTATTGATATTTAATTATAAATAATTAAATCGCAATCAATGTGGAAATAAGCTTATGCAATAAAATTATATAAATATTATTGTTTGTTCATAGATCAACTGACGAAAAGCTTATTCTTCTTATGGCGTTTAATGCGGTTCGTTCAACTGTAATTTCCCCAAATTAAAACATTAAATTTTTTTAAGCAAATGATTACATTATTGTAAACAATTGACTTAAATTGACATTTTTTGGTAACAATGTTTTCACTTAATTAATCACGGAGTCAATTTATGCAGGTGAAAATCATTTGTTCACAAGGACGCGTTGGGGATAAAACAGACGCTACGCTTAGGGGGGCAAAGCTTACCGCCGATACACTTGGAAGAAAATTTAAAAGAAAAATCAGCTATATAGGTAAGTTCTCGCCCTGTAAGAATGATCAATGGAAGGACTCTCTTCCCGAAGCTGCTCCAACATTAGCTCTCCTGCAAGGAGAACTGCAGCAATGTCTGGAACAAGATAATACCCCTATTCTGGCCTTAAACACTTGTTCAGCTAGCCTGGCCACATTACCCATTGCGGCCGCAAAGTATCCAGACATGAAACTGTTGTGGATAGATGCCCACGGAGATTTTAATACTCCACATACGACTTCAACCGGTTATCTGGGTGGAATGGCCTTAGCTGGCGCCTGTGGCTTATGGGATAGTGGTTATGGTCATGGTATCAGGCCTGAGCAGGTCATTCTGATTGGTGCACATGATATAGATGAAGCAGAGCTTTTATCGCTGAAACAACATTCAGTACGAAATATTATTCCAGAAAAAGTGAATCCAGAAAATGTTATTAAAAATATAGAAGGATCTAAAGTCTGGATACATATTGACTGGGACGTTCTCGACCCCGGCCAGATTAATGCTGATTACAAAGTTAAAGGCGGCCTGCCTCTTTCCACACTGATTGATACACTTAAGGCAATTCCAGCCAGTCAGGTTCTGGGGCTTGAGATTGCAGAGTTTAGTCCTGACGAAAACAGGCCTGAGCAGAATGAAAAAGATTTAATCAATATCTGCGATGTCGTAGATGCTTTGTTCTTAACGTAGAAAACTTATCTGGATAACGATGATGACTAAAATGTTGTCAGAATTTTTGTTCTACAAAGATAGACAGGTGATTTTTTCTCATGCTGAAGTCATTGAGTCATTACATAATTTTAGTGAATGGAAAAGAAAAGCCTGGAGACAATTCAGTATCAAACTTCATGATTCTGAATTCCCTTGTATTTTTAGCAAAAGTGCATGGAAAGCAAAATCAATTAAGTTTGTCTTTTGCGAAAAAAGAAAAGACTCTGAGTATTTGGATTTTTTACATGGTTTAGTTTCTTATAGTGATTATATAAATGATACACCATTAAGTAAACGACTACTGTCTCCTTTGGTCGTATTTTTCTCTCCAGAATATTACATAAATAAAAATCAGCACGAGACTGGATGGGAAGCACTTAACTGGGCACATGCCAGAGATAGTAAACCATGGCCAGAGAATATATCAGTCAGCCCGGAGGATGCAGAATGGACATTTTATTTTAATGGCATTCAATTTTTCATAAATATGAGCACACAGAATCATCGAATTCTCCGTAACAGGAATTTGGGGGCACACTTAACATTTGTCATTAATGCCAGAGAAAATTTTGATGCTGTTGCTAACGGGAATACAAAGGCTGGACGCCAGCTTCGGGAACATATCCGGGAACGGGTCAGAGAGTATAACGGCGGCGTTTTCCCTTCTGAGCTCGGTTTTTATGGTGACGATGCCAATCTGGAATGGAAGCAGTATCAATTAGAGGAAAGTGGGACTGAACGCCCACAACAATGCCCGTTCAGACATAGAAAGACAACCTGAAAACGTTTGAGGAATGAATAATGAATAAGTCAGAAGAAAAAATAGGTATATTACAGCTATTTTGCGCTATGGTCATGATGGGGACAGTAGGACTGTTTGTTATTGAATCAGGACAAAGCGCCTATAATGTGGTGTTTTATCGATGTTTGCTTGGGGTGGTTTTTCTTGTTGCATACTGTTTATATAGTGGGCATTTAAAAGATCATCACCTGACGTTAAAGAGCTTATTGATTATAGTAATAAGTGGGATCTTCCTTGTTTTTAACTGGGTTATGCTTTTTGAATCCTTTAAGATTGCATCAATTTCAACGTCGACAGTTGTATATCATGCTCAACCATTTTTCTTTATGCTCATCTGGGCTGCCAGCTACAAAGAACGAGTTTCCCTGAATAAAATATTATGGATGGTCGTATCTTTTGTCGGTGTAAGTTTAGTTGCAAATATTGATTTTGCTAATTTTACATTATCATCATCATATTTAAAGGGAATAGCTCTTGCTTTATCTGCTGCTGTTTTCTGGGCCATATCGGCTGTCATTGTAAAAGGGTTGAAAGGTATATCTGCTTATATAATAACCTTGGTTCAATTAGGTGTAGGTGTCATCGTTCTGTATCCTTTCAGCGAATTGTCAGGCATTGCTGATATAACAGTAAAGCAATGGGGGTGCTTGTTTATTCTTGGCGCAGTTCATTCATGTTTAACTTATATTATAATGTATTCTGCCTATAAAAAACTTTCAGCCCCTATTATTGCGGTAATGACATTTATTTACCCTGCCGTAGCTATTTTTGTAGATTATTATTTTTACGACGTTGCTTTAAATCACGTCCAAATGATCGGCGTTGTTTTGATAATGTTCAGCAGCTATGCCGTAAGTCAGAATTTCAATTTTTTCTGGCGGAAAAGAGTTGTTAATTTGAATTAATATATATAATTGGGGATGGAATTATGGCACTTTTTAATAATATTTTAGAGACTGTGGGAAGGACTCCCATCGTTAGGCTCAATACTCTTTCACCTGGTAACGTGGAAGTTTATGTAAAAGTTGAGTCCTTCAATCCCGGAGGTTCAGTCAAAGACCGGCTTGCACTTTCCGTCGTCCTGGATGCAGAAAGGCGCGGAGAGCTAAAAAAAGGCGACACTATAATTGAATGCACTTCGGGTAACGTCGGAATTGCTTTTGCTATGGTAGCAGCAGTAAGAGGATATCAGTTTATTGCCGTGATGGGAGAGGGCTATTCTATTGAGCGTAGAAAACTGATCCGTGCTTATGGAGGAAAAGTCATCTTATTTCCTGGCGAGCTTGGTAGCAGCGGCGGTAACAAAATAGCTGACCAGCTAGCCCGGGAGAATGGCTGGTTCAGGCCTCGCCAGTTTGATAATCCAGCAAACCCCAGTTACCACCGTATGACCACAGCATCCGAGATCCTGAGTGATTTTGCAGGTAAACGCCTGGATTATTTTGTCTCTGGATTCGGAACTAGCGGGACGCTGACAGGAACAGGGCAGATGCTAAAAGTGGCGCGTCCGGATGTAAAAATTGTCGTAGCAGAACCAGAAGGTGCACAAATTCTGGCGAAAAATGAATGGAAAGTACATGCAATTCAGGGCTGGACTCCTGACTTTGTTCCTGGTCTTCTGGATCAAAGTATCATTGACTCACTGGTTACCATTGATGAGTATTCAGCACTCGACACTGCACGACAGCTGGCAAAATCAGAGGGCATACTGGTTGGCATTTCTGCAGGAGCCACTATTGCAACAGCATTAGACGTCGCGCGAAATTCTCCCGACGGGACAGTCATTTTAGCGATGGCCCCTGATACTGGAGAACGGTATTTATCTACAGAACTTTTTAATGATCTTGGCACAGAAGATAAAGACTCTGGTATTACCACATGGGTTGATAGTGTTCTTGAGGAAATATAAATTATACTAATTTGTGTTTTTCTTATAACCATATTCATTAAGGTGGTGAGACTCAATGAAATTAGAATTAAATCACAATTCCATTATGGCTATCAGGAAAAATCGTTTCTGGGATTCCATTATGGAAATGGCAAAAATTGGCCCAGGAAAATCTGGTGGCTCAAATCGCCAGGCGCTAACAGATGAAGATAATCAGGGGCGAGAGCTATTTTGCAGATGGTGCAAAGAGGCAGGTTTAGCAATAAGTGTCGATCAAATGGGGACTATTTTTGCTACCCGGGAAGGAACAGAGCCAGATCTCCCCGGCGTTTATATAGGTTCACACCTTGATACACAACCTACCGGCGGTAAATTTGATGGTGTATTAGGTGTAGTAGCCGCTCTCGAGGTAGTCAGAACGCTTAACGAATACCAGGTCAAGACTAAGCGTTCCATCATTGTAACCAACTGGACGAATGAAGAAGGTTCTCGCTTTGTACCCTCTATGTTGGCTTCTGCCGTATTCTCAGGTGTTTACTCACTAGAATATGCCTATGGACTAAAAGACAGAGAAGGTATAACACTACATCATGAACTTAAGCGTACCGGCTGGTTAGGTACGGAGCCAGTAGGGGCACGAAAAATTCATTCATATGTTGAATATCATATTGAGCAAGGCCCAATTCTGGAATCAAAACATAAAAGTGTCGGTGTTGTGACACACTGTCAGGGCCAGTCCTGGCTGGAGGTTACTTTGACTGGCCGATCGGCTCATACGGGATCAACGCCGATGAACATGCGTAAAAATGCTTGCCTGGCAATGGCTCGTATAATTAATATCGTTGACGACATAGCTATGAAGCTCCAGCCAAATGTAGCAGGTTCAGTGGGGCAAATTAATATGCTTCCTAATTCCAGAAATGCTTTACCTGAAACAGCCATATTCACCATCGATTTGCGTGCTGTCGATAAGGATAAATTTATTACACTTTGTGAACTGGTCGAAACAGAAGTACAAAAAATAGCACAAGAACATAATGTATTATGTTCTATCGAAAGAATCGGTCACTATGAACCCATTGAATTCGACAAACAAATCACGGAGGTTGTTAAAAACTCAGCCATTCAGCTAGGTTATGACTTTATGGAAATAACATCTGGTGCAGGACATGATGCTACATGGATTTCAGGAGTAGCGCCGACATCAATGATATTTTGCCCTTGTGTTGACGGGATTTCCCATCACGAGTCAGAGGATATAACTCAAGAATGGGCAGAGTCCGGCGCTAACGTATTACTGCATACGGCAATAACGTTAAGTAACGCTTGATTTAAAACGTCATACTACTTAATTTGATTATTTAGTAATGTATCTACTTAGCATTAAATATATTTCATATGATTCTACTGCACGCGAATAAAATAATATTTTAGATCATATATATCACGGTTAACTTCCTGATTATGGCCTCGTAGGAGTTAATGGAAATTAACTCGGCTACGAGGCTTTCTTCGTAAGCGTACAGCAAGAACCGTATTGACGGGGATGTGTTACTCAGTTGGCAGGGTTACGCGCCAGGGTAAGGGATTCGAAGGCCAGCCGGCCTTGTTGATTAAATCGGGTTTAGATAAAAGCGCCTTCCGTCACTGACTTCCTCAGGCAATCCGCACACTTTCTGGTATCCCTACACACCTCATACGCTGAAAAGACGGCTAAAAGCTAGTGCTCAATCTTTGAGCCAGATCGTATCGGCTAATTTAAAATGTTGATTTGGTTGAAGATTACAGCCTGAATTATCCCTCTTTGCCTGGCGAAGAGTATCAAATTTGCGGACATTGCACGTGACTTACTGTAGTGTTTTTACCTGATAATTGATTACGTTAGCATGCACCATTAGGCTATGCCGATATGTGTAAGCCGATATTCATCTGGCAGGAAGTCAGGTGGTAAACCGTTAGATTGAGGAGTGTCAATGCGTCGTTGTGCAGTCTGGTTAGCTTGTTTTGTTACCGTCACGTTGTTCAGTCCGCTGACCCATGCTCAGGCAGGCTGGCAGCCCCTGACTGAAACCATTCGCAAAAGTGAGAAAGACCCGCGCCAGTATCAGGCGATTAAGCTGGATAACGGCATGACGGTGCTGCTGGTATCCGATGCGAAGGCGACAAAATCGCTGGCGGCGCTGACGCTCCCGGTCGGATCGCTGGAAAACCCTCACGATCAGCTCGGCCTTGCACACTATCTGGAACATATGGTGCTGATGGGATCAAAACGCTACCCGCAGCCGGACAATCTGGCAGAGTTCCTGAAAAAAAATGGCGGTAGTCATAACGCCAGTACCGCGTCTTACCGCACCGCTTTCTATCTGGAGGTCGAAAACAACGCGTTACGGCCGGCGGCAGACAGGCTTGCCGATGCGATTGCCGAGCCGCTGCTCGATCCGGTCAATGCCGATCGTGAACGCCACGCGGTAAACGCTGAACTGACGATGGCGCGTTCGCGGGACGGTTTGCGTATGGCGCAGGTCGATGCGGAAACGCTTAACCCGCTTCATCCCAGCTCCCGGTTTTCCGGTGGGAATCTGGAAACCCTGCGCGATAAGCCCCACAGCAAACTGCATGATGCGCTGAAGGCGTTCTATCATCGCTATTATTCGGCAAATCTGATGAAGGCCGTGATCTACGGTAACCAGCCGCTAAGCGAACTGGAGAATATTGCGGCGGACACTTTTGGTCGTGTCGAAAACCATCACGCAGCCGTGCCGGATATCACCACTCCGGTAGTGACTGAACGGCAGAAAGGCATCATTATTCACTACGTGCCGGCCCAGCCGCGTAAACAGCTGAAAATAGAGTTTCGCATTGATAACAACAGTGACCGGTTCCGTAGCAAAACCGACACGCTTATTGGTTATCTGATCGGTAACCGCAGCAAAAATACCCTCTCTGACTGGTTACAAAATCAGGGTCTGGCAGACTCGATCAATGCCGGGGCAGACCCGATGATCGATCGCAACGGGGGCATATTCACCATCTCGGTGTCCCTGACCGACAAAGGTCAGGCAAAGCGCGATGAAGTGATTGCCGCGGTGTTCAGCTATATCAATACGCTGCGCGCTCAGGGCATCGATAAACGCTACTTTGATGAAGTATCGCATGTGCTGGATCTTGATTTCCGTTACCCCTCCATCACCCGCGATATGGATTACATCGAATGGCTGGCCGATACCATGCTGCGCGTACCGGTAGCCGATACGCTGGTGGCTCCCTATATCGCGGACCGCTACGATCCGCAGGCGATCAAAGCACGGCTGGATGATTTGACGCCGCAAAATGCGCGCATTTGGTTTATCAGCCCGCAGGAGCCACATAACAAGACGGCTTATTTTGTTGATGCACCTTACCAGGTCGATCGTATCAGCGCGCAGCGCTTTAAGGAGTGGCGGATAGCCAGTGACAAACTCACGTTTTCTCTGCCGCAGCTCAATCCCTGGATACCGGACGATTTCAGCCTGATCAAGGCAGATAAAGCCTATTCGCACCCCGAAGAGCTGATGAATCAAAACGGGCTGCGCGTTTTCTATATGCCCAGTCAGTATTACGCCGATGAGCCCAAGGCCAATATTACGCTGGCACTGCGTAATAAGGCCGCCATGAGCACGGCAAAGGATCAGGTCATGTTTGCCGTTAACGATTATCTGGCCGGAGTGGCGCTGGACGAACTCAGTTCGCAGGCGTCCGTCGGGGGCATCAGCTTCACTACCAGCGAAAATGATGGAGTGACCTTCAGCGCAAGCGGTTTCACCCAGCGCCTGCCGAAGCTGATGAACCAGCTAGTGGCGGGCTACGCCAGCTTTACGCCGAGTGAACAGCAGCTGGCGCAGGCAAAGTCCTGGTATCTGGAACAGCTGGATGCGGCAGAGAAAGGCAAGGCGTTTGAGCTGGCTATCCAGCCTGCACAGCTGCTGTCTAACTTGCCTTACACCGAGCGTAGCGAGCGGCGTAAGCTGGTCTCGGGCATCACGCTGCAACAGCTGCTCGACTACCGCAAAATGCTGCTGGAGAAGTCAACGCCGGAACTGATGGTGGTGGGTAATATAACCCCTGACGCGGTGCGTACCCTGGCGGCGGATGTCAAAGGACAGCTGGACTGCACTGGCCATGAATGGTGGCACCGCGAGCAGGTCTCGCTGGATAAACAGGTGCTGGCAAACCTGCAGAAACCGGGCAGCAGCACCGATTCGGCGCTGGCCGCTTTATATGTTCCGCTCGGATTTTCCGAGCATCAGAGCATGGCCAGCAGCTCGCTGCTCAGCCAGATTATTCAGCCGTGGTTCTATAATCAGCTGCGTACCGAGGAGCAGCTCGGCTATGCGGTATTCGCCTTCCAGATGCCGGTTGGACGCCAGTGGGGCGTTGGCTTCCTGCTGCAAAGTAATGTACGGCAGCCGGCCTTTCTGCTGAGTCGTTTCAAGGCGTTCTACCCTACGGCCGAAAAGCGTCTGCGTACCATGAGCAAAGAGGATTTCTCACAGTATCAGGCGGCCATGATTAATGAGCTTAAGCAGCGTCCGCAAACGCTGGATGAAGAAGCAGGGCGCTACGGCAAGGACTTCGATCGCGAGAACTACCGCTTTGATACCCGCGAAAAAGTGATTGCGCAGATCCAGAAGTTAACGCCTCAAGCCCTGGCTGACTTCTTCCACCAGGCGGTGATGGCACCGAGCGGGCTGGCGTTACTGTCGCAGATCTCCGGCAGCCATCACGGCAAGGCCGATTTTGCCCAGGAGAAGGGCTGGACGACCTGGAAAGATATCTCAACGCTGCAACAGTCTCTGCCGGTGAGGCAGGATAAACCATGAGTGAGTGGGCTGCTGAAAGGCTTGAGCCATTAACCCTGCCCCTGCACGGCGAGCGCCTGATTGAGGCGTCTGCCGGAACGGGAAAAACGTTTACCATCGGGCTGCTCTATCTGCGCCTGCTGCTTGGTTTGGGGGGGGGAGCGGCCTTCAGCCGCCCGCTGTCGGTAGAGGAAATTCTGGTAGTGACCTTTACCGAAGCCGCTACCGCCGAGCTGCGCGGGCGTATTCGTGCCAATATTCACCAACTGCGTATTGCCTGCATACGGGGTGAAAGCCAGGATCCGATGCTGGCCGCACTGATGGCCGATATTACCGATTTACCCCAGGCGGCAGCCGATCTGCTGGCTGCCGAGCGCCAAATGGATGAAGCGGGCATCTTTACCATTCACGGCTTCTGCCAGCGTATGCTGAATCTCAACGCCTTTGAATCCGGTATGCTGTTTGAGCAGGAGCTGCTGGAGGACGAAACCCCGCTGCGCCGCCGGGCTACCGCTGATTTCTGGCGTCGTTACTGCTATCCATTGCCGCTGGCGGTAGCACGCGTGGTGCGTCAACTGTGGGCCGGGCCGGAGCAGCTGCTGAAAACGCTGTCGCCGTGGCTGGGCGGGGAGGCACCGATGCTAAAATCGGCGCCGGACGGTGATGAAACGATTGAGCAGCGCCATGAGAAAATCATTGCGCGTATCGACGAGCTGAAACGGGCATGGCTGGCCGCAGATAATTTACAGCAACTGATTGAAGCCTCCGGTATCGACCGTCGCAGTTACAATAGTAAGCACTTACCCAACTGGCTGGAGAAAATCACCCTGTGGGCGCAATCAGAGACGCTGGACTATGAGGTGGTAAAAGAACTGGAGCGCTTCGGCCAGCGCGTGCTGCTGGAAAAAACGAAAAAGGGCGAGCCGCCGCGCCATCCGCTGTTCGATCGGATCGACGACTTTCTTGCCGAACCGCTGTCGCTTCGTGACCTGGTGATCGCGCGCGCGCTGCAGCAGGTTCGTTTTGTCACCCAACAGGAGAAACGCCTGCATGCCCAGCTGGGATTTGACGATCTGCTGGGCCGCTTCGATGCTGCGCTACAGCAGCCTGGCGGTGAGATGCTGGCCTCGGCTATCCGCCAACGTTACCCGGTGGCGCTGATCGACGAGTTCCAGGATACCGACCCTCAGCAGTATCGTATTTTCCGCACGCTCTATCGTCGACAGCCTGGAAGTGCGCTACTGCTGATAGGTGACCCGAAACAGGCGATTTACGCGTTTCGCGGCGCGGATATTTTTACCTATATGAAAGCGCGATCGGAAGTTAGCGCTCACTATACATTGGAAACAAACTGGCGATCGTCACCTGCTATGGTTGATGGGGTTAATCAACTGTTTTTAAAACAAAAAAATCCTTTTCTATTTAGCGAGATCCCCTTTGTCCACATTAAGCCGGCAGCGCCCAACGACAGCCTGAAATTTAATGTCCAGGGGGAAGTTCAGCCCGCTCTGACATTCTGGTTACAGCCCGGCGATGGTGTTGGAGTAAGCGATTACCAACAATTTATGGCGCGACAGTGCGCGGCTGAGATCTGCCGCTGGCTCAGTGCGGGTCAGCGGGGCGAGGCGTTGATAGGAAAAGCCGGTAAACAGCGCCCGGTGCAGGCCTCGGACATTACCGTGCTGGTGCGTAGCCGTAGTGAAGCCGCGGTGATGCGTGAAGCATTCAATGCCCTGACGATCCCTTCCGTTTATCTATCCAACCGCGACAGCGTGTTTACCACCCCGGAAGCACGCGAAATGCTGTGGCTGTTACAGGCGGTGCTGGCCCCGGAGCAGGAGCGTATTTTACGCAGCGCGCTGGCCACCAGCCTGTTTGGCGTTGATGCGTTGGCGCTGGATGCGCTCACCCAGGATGAACGCGCATGGGATGCGCTGGTCGATGAGTTTGTAGACTACCGCCAACGCTGGCTGAAGCGTGGCGTGCTGCCGATGCTGCGCGAGCTGATGATGAAAAGAGCGATCGCTGAAAATCTGCTGGCGTCCGACAGCGGCGAACGTCGACTTACCGACCTGCTGCATCTGGGCGAGCTGTTGCAGGAGGCCTCGGCGACTCTCGACAGCGAACACGCGCTGGTGCGCTGGCTGGCCCAGCAGGTGGAGCAGCCGGATGGCCAGGTGGCGAATCAGCAGCTGCGGCTCGAGAGCGATCGCCATCTGGTTCAGATCGTCACTATTCATAAATCTAAAGGTCTACAGTATCCGTTGGTCTGGCTGCCGTTCGTCGCCAACTTCCGCGAGGCGGATAACGCCGTTTACCACGACCGCCAGACGTTTACCGCGCTGCTGGATTTACAGCAGAGTGAGGAAAGTATCGAGCTGGCAGAACAGGAGCGGCTGGCGGAAGATCTGCGCCTGCTCTACGTTGCACTGACCCGTTCTGTCTTTCACTGTAGCGTGGGCATCGCGCCGCTCATTAAGGGCACGCGAAAGAAAGAGGGCAACAGCGACCTGCACCGCAGCGCGCTGGGTTATCTGGTACAACAGGGCGAACCTGCCGATGCCAGTGGCCTGCTGGCAGCATTACAGGCATTGAACAGTGATGCCACGGCGTTAGTGACGGCGGCAGAAGCCGACGCCGCCCCGTGGCAGGGGCCGCAGGCAGAGAGGCAAATTCTTAGCAGCCGGGCGTTACCCCGGTCGCCGCGTGATAGCTGGCGTGTGACCAGCTATTCAGGTCTACAACAGCACGGCAGTGCGGGCGCGCTGGAACTGTTGCCGCGCCTCGACGTTGACGCCGCCGGGGAAGCCAGCGGTGAGCAGGTCCCGCTGCTGACTCCGCATACCTTTCCACGTGGTGCCGGGCCGGGCACGTTTCTGCACGGGCTGTTTGAAACGCTGGAATTCAGCGCGCCTCTGGATGAGGAGTGGCTGTCGCAGCAGCTCAGCGGTCAGGGCCTGGGCGAGGAGTGGACGCCGGTGATGCGCGACTGGATTGACCGCATCCTGCAAACCCCGCTCAACGAGACGGGCGTCAGTCTCCACCAGCTGCCGGCCCAGGCAAGGCGGGTAGAGCTGCAATTTTATCTGCCGATATCCCGTCTGCTGACGGCAGAGGCGCTGGATCGGGTGGTACGCCAGGACCCGCTTTCAATGGCCTGTCCGCCGCTCGACTTTTATCAGGTGCAGGGCATGCTGAAAGGTTTTATCGACCTGGTATTCTGCTGGCAGGGTAAATATTACCTGCTGGACTATAAATCTAACTGGCTGGGTGAGGACAGCAGCGCCTATACCCAGCAGGCGATGGCTCAGGCGATGCAGGCGCATCGCTATGATTTGCAGTACCAGCTCTATACGCTGGCGCTGCACCGTTACTTGCGTCATCGCCTGGTGGACTATGACTACCAGCATCATTTTGGTGGCGTTATCTACCTTTTCCTGCGCGGCATGGACGGTACAACGGGCGGTAACGGCATCTATTTTACACGGCCACAGCCGGAGTTTATCTCCGCTCTTGACCATCTGTTTGCCCACCAACCGGAGAGTGACGCATGACGCTGGCAGAAGCCTTACAGCTGGCACAGCACCAGCGTTTACTGCGTCCTCTGGACGTGCAGTTTGCCCGCATGGTGGCAACCGAAGGGCAGCCCGCGCTGATGCTGGCAGCGGCGCTGGTCAGCCGGGACGCCGGGGAAGGTCACGTTTGTCTGCCGCTGTCACAGCTGCGCCCCGAATCTTTTTTTGCCGGGCGTCATCCGGAGCTGGCGCAGACACTGTGGCATGCTGCGGGAGCGCCGGAGGACTGGCAGTCGTTGCTGCTGGCGCAGACGGCGGTCAGCAACGGCCAGCAGGCCACGCCGCTGGTGGTGTACAGGCAGCGTCTTTATCTGCACCGAATGTGGCAGAGCGAAGGAGAGGTTGCGCAGTTTATACAGCGCCAGCACTTTTCCCAGAGCCTGGAAGAGAGCCGGGTGCGTCAAACGCTGGACCGTTATTTTGGTCATCAGCCGGATGACTGGCAGAAGATTGCGGCGGCAGTGGCGCTGACGCGTCAGGTTGCGGTGATCTCCGGCGGGCCGGGCACCGGTAAGACCACGACGGTGGCCAAGCTGCTTGCCAGTCTGATTGAGCTGTCGCCGACCCCTCCGCGTATCGAACTGACGGCGCCCACCGGCAAGGCGGCGGCGCGACTGACGGAATCGCTGGGCAATACGTTGCAGCAGCTACATCTGGCAGACGATATTTTGAAAAGTTTCCCGCTGGAAGCCACCACGCTGCATCGCCTGCTGGGGGCGCAGCCGGGCAGTCAGCGCATGCGCTATCACGCCGGAAATCCGTTGCACCTGGACGTGCTGGTGGTGGATGAAGCCTCTATGGTGGATCTTCCGATGCTGGCTAACCTGATTGCCGCACTACCCGTTCAGGCGCGGGTGGTCTTCCTCGGTGACCGCGATCAGCTGGCTTCAGTCGAGGCCGGAGCCGTGCTTGGTGATATTTGCCGCTGTGCGGAAGAGGGCTACAGCCCGCAGCGGGCCGCAGAGCTGACGCGTTTAACCGGCTGTGAGGTGGACGGGCACGAGGATGCCAGCGCGCCTGAAGTGCGCGATACGATCTGCCTGCTGCGCAGGAGCTACCGCTTTGCCGCTACGTCCGGTATCGGGCAGCTGGCGCTGGCGGTCAATGCGGGGGCGGTCAAAACGTCAGAGCAGGTATTAAACAGTGGTTTCAGCGACCTCCGACACCGGTCGTTAAGCAGCAGCGATGATTATCAGCAGCTGCTTAACGACTGCGCGGTGGGTTACCGCGACTACCTGAAGTTGCTGGCGGATGGAGCCCCGCCGGGTGAAGTACTGGCCGCGTTTGGCCGCTTTCAGCTGCTGTGCGCGCTGCGCGAGGGGCCGTTTGGCGTGGCGGGGCTTAACGACCGTATTGAGCAGACGCTACGCCAGATGGGGCTTATCCGACGCAATATCACGCTTAACGGCAAATGGTACGTTGGACGGCCGGTGATGATTGCGCGTAATGACCGGGCGCTTGGGCTGTTTAACGGCGATATCGGCATAGCGATGCCGGATGAAGAGCAGCAGCTGAAGGTCTGGTTCCCGTTACCGGATGGCAGCATCAAGGCGGTGCAGCCCAGCCGCCTGCCGCCACATGACACGGCTTTTGCCATGACGGTACACAAGTCGCAGGGTTCGGAGTTTGACCATACGCTGCTGGTGTTACCGAATAAAATGATGCCGGTATTAACCCGAGAACTGGTGTATACCGCAATTACCCGAGCCAAACGGCAGCTGACGCTTTATGTCGAGAACGCGGTGTTTATCAGCGCGGTGAGAATGCGAACGCAGAGGCGCAGCGGGTTGGTGGAGCGGCTACATAAAGAGACGGCCGCCCAGTAAGAGCAGAGTGCGATATAGAGTAATACGGTGCCCAGGCACCGTATTAACGATTATTCAGGCTGGCTAAACCACTTCCCCTTTATCGGTTTGGCAAATGCAGCCAGTACCGCAATCAGGCTCACTTCAATCGACACCGACCAGGCGATATGGCCCAAGATTTCGCTCCACAGCTCATAACCATTCAGGTTCCAGAGCCAGCCGGGTTGACCGTCCAGGTACGCCGGGTGGCGGAAGCCCAGAGCCGGGATAAGAAAGCCGTGCATGACTAGAGTAATGATCAGACCATAGGCCGCGCCGTACCCTAATCTGACTTTAGGCCAGAATGCGGATAACAGGACGTAAGCAAAAGCGAATGCAAAGCTAAACAGCCAGTGATACAGCATCACCGCGCCGGGGATGGTAATGCCTTGATAAACGTAGTCCATTGAATGGGCGTTGATCCCCAGTGGGCCAAGCCACGCATCAATATGCGCTGCGGGCGGCGATATCTCACCGGCGATGCGCGGAGGCATATTCGCTTCCGTGCCGGATTTCACCAGGGAGCTGATAAATCCTCCAATCAGGGTGCCCCACACAATAATTTTTAGATTTATTTTACTTAATGTCATAACAACGTTTCCTTGCTTCATTTTGAAAAGCAGACAGCAGCTGGCTGTCTTCAACAACGACATTCCTGTTGCACGCTATGTGAGCCAGGCGTCTTATGTCCTTATTGATAACGGTTAAATATCGCTCTCTGCAACATCCACTATGTTAGCAAAAAAAGGCAGTAACATCGTCTGGGCTTTATGATCCCTCAAGGGAAGCGGTCAGCTCTGTCGGGTATGCACACTGGCTTCACGCAGATCAACCATCAATACTTTGGAACGCCGCTGGTAGTTATACATCTGTTTCTTGCTTTCCGGCAGCCTGTCGATATCTACCGGCACAAATCCGCGTTCCTGGAACCAGTGAATGCTGCGCGTCGTCAGCACGAACAGCTTTTTGAGGCCCATCTGGCGTGCCTGTAACGCCACGCGCTCCAGCAAGGCTTCTCCGCGCGACGAGCTGCGATAATCGGGATGTACCGCCACGCAGGCCATTTCACCTATCTGTTCTTCTGGGAAGGGGTAAAGGGCGGCACAGCCGATAGTCAGGTTATCGCGTTCAATGATGGTAAATTTGTCGATCTCCATCTCAAGCTGCTCGCGCGAACGGCGCACCAGGATACCCTGCTGTTCCATCGGGCGGATCAGTTCCAGAATGCCGCCGATGTCATTAATGGTGGCGCGTCGGATCTGCTCTGCACTCTCCATAACAATCTGTGTGCCAATACCGTCGCGCGAAAACAGCTCCTGTAGCAGCGCGCCATCCTCCTGATAGCTGATCAGGTGGCTACGCCGCACGCCGCTGCGGCAGGCTTTTACCGCACCGCGCAAAAAGCGAACCGTGCCGGAGTGGTAATCATCGCGTGTTTCGAGCTCTTCGATGCGCTGCTGTGCCTCATTGGGGAACAGCTCGGAAATAATACGGCCTTCACCGTCAGTTACACCCTGCTCGGAGCAGAAGCCAATCATCTTTTCGGCCTTCAGCCTGATGGCCAGCTGGGTGGCAACCTCTTCAGAGGTGAGGTTAAAGCTTTCTCCGGTGACCGATACCGCAACCGGGCCCATCAGAACAATGGCCCCGCTGTCGAGCTGGCGATGGATCGCCTCTTCATCGATGCGGCGGATACGGCCGCTGTGGCAGTAGTCCACGCCTTCGTCGACGCCCAACGGCTGAGCGATGATAAAGTTACCGCTGACAACATTGATATGCGCACCCTGTAGCGGGGTGTTATTCAGGCTCATTGAAAGGCGGGCGGTGATATCCAGCTGTAAACGCCCGGCGGCCTGCTTCACCAGCTCCAGCGACGGGGCATCCGTTACACGGGTATGCTTATGGTAAAGCGGTTCCAGATTTTGCCCGGCAAGGCTGGCATCGATCTGTGGACGCGCGCCGTACACCACCACCAGACGGATGCCCAGGCTATGCAGCAGGCCAATATCATTGATGATGCTCGAGAAGTTTTCATGCCCGATGGCTTCGCCGCCCAGCATAATGACAAACGTTTTACCACGGTGGGCGTTGATATAGGGAACGGTATGGCGAAATCCCTGAACCAGCTCGGTACTACGTTCCTTCACGATAAACCCTCTTTGCATTATTATTCGTTAAAAGTGTATTTTTATTCTTTTATCGTCGCGGGTGCAAGCGTCATTTATCTTTATTTATCACTTTCAAGGGTATTTTTTCCTTTCTGACGTCATGCATTTATTCATTTTTCTGAGTGACACTGCCGGAGGGATTCGTTAGAGTTTTGCCAAATTTTTTCATTTGGTTTTTTAATAGACAGATCACAGGATTTGGAGTGGCATGACCGATTCAACTTCGCTTAACCGCCGACGGTTTTTACAAGGAGCGGGAGCTCTGTGGCTGTTAAGCGTCAGCCGGACAGGGATGGCCGCCGGTCGACATGTCGTCGCGGTCCGCATCTGGCCTTCATCCACCTATTCACGGCTGACTATCGAGTCCAATACGCCGCTTAAGTATAAGCAGTTTGCGCTGAGCAACCCCGATCGCGTCGTGGTGGATATCGAAAATATTCAGCTTAATCGCGTATTAAATGATGCGGGTAAACTGGTGCGTGAGGACGATCCCTGGATCAAAAATGTTCGCGTGGGGCAGTTTGATGCAAACACCGTGCGGCTGGTGCTGGAAATCAAGCAGAACGTCACGCCGCGCATCTTTACGCTTGACCCGGTGGCCGGGATCAACAATCGTCTGGTGCTGGATCTTTACCCGGTGCGCAGGCAGCAGCACACCGACGATCCGCTACTGGCGTTACTGGAAGATTACAATCAGGGAGATTTGGGGCGCAGCCAGCCGAAGGACGCTCCGTTGCCCGGTAAGGCTGGCAAGGACAGGCCGATAGTGATTATGCTCGACCCCGGCCACGGGGGTGAAGATTCAGGCGCCGTTGGCAAACATAAAACCCGTGAAAAAGACGTGGTGCTGAAAATTGCCCGCCGCCTGAAATCCCTGATCGACAAGCAGCCGAATATGCGTGCTTATATGACGCGTAATGAAGATGTGTTTATTCCGTTGAAGGTGCGGGTGGCAAAAGCGCGCAAACAGCGGGCCGACCTGTTTATTTCCATTCACGCCGATGCGTTTACCAGCCGTGCCGCACGCGGTTCGTCGGTGTTCGCGCTATCGACAAAAGGGGCCACCAGCACCGCAGCACGTTTTTTGGCACAGACCCAGAATGCGTCGGATCTGATTGGCGGCGTTAGCATAAGCGGCGATCGCTATCTCGACCATACCATGTTCGATATGTTACAGAGCCGCACGATCAATGACAGCCTGAGCTTTGGCAAGGAAGTGCTGGCGCGTATGGGCAAAATTAATCATCTGCATAAACGCTCCGTCGATCAGGCGGGATTTGCCGTATTAAAAGCGCCAGATATTCCATCCATCCTGGTAGAAACGGCGTTTATCAGTAATCTGGAAGAAGAACGTAAGCTGCGCACCACGCGTTTTCAGCATCAGGTGGCGGATTCGATTCTGGCAGGGATTAAAGCCTATTTTGCTCACGGCGCTGGTCGTACATAAATGAGGGGGGTGGGCAGAAAAATCCTGCCTGCTGAAACGCCTGGTTGAGTTTCAGATAAAAAAAAACACCCTGAAGGGTGTTTGATTGGTTGCGGGAGCCGGATTTGAACCGACGACCTTCGGGTTATGAGCCCGACGAGCTACCAGGCTGCTCCATCCCGCGTCCGATTGACGCTTTTACTACTTTACACCACGACGGCAAATTGGTTGCGGGAGCCGGATTTGAACCGACGACCTTCGGGTTATGAGCCCGACGAGCTACCAGGCTGCTCCATCCCGCGTCCGCGTGGTTTGTCGCTTCCATCACGACACTGTCTTTTACTGCTTCACTCAAGCTTAACTGACTTCAGTGAATTGGTTGCGGGAGCCGGATTTGAACCGACGACCTTCGGGTTATGAGCCCGACGAGCTACCAGGCTGCTCCATCCCGCGTCCGTGGAAGCGCACTATACGCCTGATGCGTTTTGTTGCAACCCCTTTTTTCAGTTAAGTGGCTAAAAGCGCGCTTAAGCAGCTGATTTTTGACCAAGTGCTGAAAAGTTGTGCAAATAGTTGAGGTCTTTTACGCCGGGCACATTTTCTTATGGCGGAGCCTTTGCTATCTTCGCGCAGGGTTTCCTTATAAAGGTAGCAAGGCATGAAAGCAGGTTGGGTGAAGTATCTGGTGACCGGCGCGCTGCTGGCGCTGCTGGCAGGGTGTAGCTCGAAGCCCACCGATCGTGGGCAGCAGTATAAAGATGGAAAACTGATCCAGCCGCTGGCGCTGGTCAATCAGCCCAACGCGAAAGGCCGCCCGGTCAACGGTAAAGATTTTGCCGACCAGGTGACACAAATACGCTTTGCCTCGGCAGGTATGTATTCACGCCAGTCTGCCACCTACAGCGCGATCCAGAGCTGGCTCATGGCTGGAGGCGATACCCGTCAGCTGCGCCAGTTTGGGCTGGATGCTTTCCAGATGGAAGGCACCGATAACTACGGCAACGTGCAGTTTACCGGCTACTACACGCCGGTTGTCAAAGCGCGCTACAGCCGTCAGGGAGAGTTCCAGTACCCTCTGTATCGCAAGCCGCGCAGTAAACGCAGCAAGCTGCCTAGCCGGGCAGAAATCTACGGCGGAGCATTGAGCGAAAGTTACATCGCCGGTTACAGCAATTCGCTGATGGATAATTTTATTATGGACGTTCAGGGTAGCGGCTACGTTGACTTTGACGACGGCCGCCCGCTCAAGTTCTTCGGCTACGGCGGTAAAAACGGGCATCCTTATCGCAGCATTGGTAAAGTGTTGATCGACCGTGGGGAAGTGAAGCGGGAAGATATGTCGATGCAGGCAATACGCCAGTGGGGAGACCAGCACAGCGCGGCAGAAGTGCGCGAGCTGCTGGAGCAGAATCCGTCCTTCGTGTTCTTTAAGCCGGAGGAGTTTGCCCCGGTGCGCGGTGCCAGCGCGGTGCCGCTGATCGCCAAAGCCTCGGTAGCTGCAGATCGTGCACTGATCCCGGCAGGCACCGCGCTGCTGGCAGAAATCCCCCTGCTGGACAATAACGGTAAATTTACCGGGAAATACGAGATGCGCATGATGGTATCTCTGGATGTCGGCGGGGCGATTAAAGGCCAGCATTTTGATATTTATCAGGGGATTGGCCCGGAAGCAGGCCATATGGCCGGCTGGTTCAACCACTATGGCCGGGTCTGGGTGTTGAAAACGGCTCCCGGAGCCGGAACGCCCGTGTTCTCATCGGCACAAAACGGCTCATCACAGGGGGCTTTACTGCTTAATCAGTAAACCTGTCGCGGGCCGGTATCTCCGGCCCGTTGTTTTCGAGGAAAAGTGAATGACGGTTCTTTCTGACGCCTGGCGGCAACGCTTCGGCGGCATCGCACGTTTATATGGCCAGCCTGCGCTGCAACTGTTTGCTGACGCACATATCTGCGTTGTCGGCATTGGTGGCGTGGGATCCTGGGCTGCGGAAGCGCTGGCCCGCAGTGGGATCGGCGCAATTACGCTGATCGATATGGATGATGTCTGTGTCACCAACACCAACCGACAGATCCATGCGCTGAAAAACAGCGTTGGTCAGGCGAAAACTGAGGTGATGGCAGCACGTATCCGTGAAATTAACCCGGAGTGCCGGGTGACCTGTATCGACGACTTTATCACCACCGACAATACTGCCGTACTGCTCGACCAGGGGTTCAGCTATGTGATCGATGCCATCGATAGCATGCGGCCGAAGGCGGCGATGCTGGCATGGTGCCGGCGTAATAAAATACCGCTGGTCACCACCGGCGGCGCGGGCGGTCAGATTGACCCAACGCAAATTCAGGTCGCTGACCTGGCAAAAACCATTCAGGATCCGCTGGCGGCGAAACTACGAGAGCGGCTGAAAAGTGATTTTAATATCGTGAAAAACAGCAAAGGTAAGCTGGGGATTGACTGCGTGTTCTCGACCGAAGCGCTGATGTACCCTCAGCCGGATGGATCGGTATGCGCCTCCCGCAGCACCGCCGAAGGCCCCAAACGGATGGACTGTGCCTCAGGATTTGGTGCGGTGACGATGGTGACCGCCACCTTTGGCTTTGTTGCTGTTGCGCACGTTTTGAAAAAGATGATGGCAAAAGCCGCCCGATCTTAATCCAGATGCTGGTTAGCCGCCCGTAAAACCGCATCGGACAACGCCTGTAACCCCGCGCTGCGCGATGCGCTAAGCTGGTCTTTCAGACCCAGTTGAGCAAACAGGCTTAACGGATCCTGCTGGCTTAGTTCCTGCGGGGTTTTACCCTCTACGGCGGTCAACAGTACCGCCAACAGCCCGCGCACGATACGCCCTTCGCTGTCGCCGTAAAAATGTAGTCCGCCATTTTCCAGCAGCTGGTGACCCAGCCAAACCCGGTTTTCACAGCCCTGCAGTTCAGTCGCCTCACTTTTCAGCTCGTCAGGCAGCGCCGGTAGCCGTTTACCCAGCAGGATCAGCTGGCGATAGCGCTCCTCCCACTGCCTGAAATGGGAAAATTGGGCTAACAGCGAGTCGGCGGTAATTTGCTCACCAAACGGGTGGGCGGCGAGGGGGGATAAGCGCATATTAATCTGCCAGTATTGTTATTGCTGCCGTCATGGCCGCAACCAGCGCGTCCACATCATCCAGAGAATTATAGGGCGCAAACGAGGCTCTCAAGCAGCCATTGACGCCGAGCGCGGCCAGCAGCGGCTGGGCACAATGCTGGCCAGCCCGAATGGCAACGCCACTTTCAGCCAACAGGGTAACGATATCACTGTGGTGAACGCCGGCGACATTAAATGCCAGCAGGCTGGAGCCGCTGGCGCGATAGCTTTCGAAACCGGGCAGGGCCGCAGCAAGACGGGTTTCAGCCAGGGCGGCGAGATCGCGGCTCCAGCGCTCTGCGGCCACCCCGTCGATATCTTTCAGCCACAGCAGGGCTGCGCTCAGGCCAATGACCCCGGCAACGTTCGGCGTGCCTGCTTCAAAGCACCAGGGAACCGCCTGCGGCGTGAATCCTTCGAAGTTCACCTGGGTTAACATTTTTCCGCCGCCTTGCCACGGCGTCATTTCAGCCAGCCTCTCCGCTTTACCATACAGTACGCCCGTGCCCGTTGGGCCATAAAGTTTGTGTGCAGAAAAAGCATAAAAATCAATATCCAGCGCCTGTACGTCAACAGGACAATGCACAACGCCCTGCGCGCCGTCGATCAGCACTTTGGCACCGCAGGCGTGCGCCAGGGCAACGGCTGCCGGCAGGTCAGGACAACCGCCGGTGACGTTCGACATCTGTCCCAGCGCCAACAGTCGCGTACGGGCGTTCAGCAGTGAAGGTAGCAGGCTGATATCCGGCAGGCGATCGCGGCCAATCGGCCACTTTACGACGGTGGCTCCGGTTTGCCTGGCCACCATCAGCCACGGCACCAGATTCGCATGATGTTCCGCCTCGCTGACCACAATCTCATCCCCCGGCTGTAGGCGCGGGCGCAGCCAGCTTTGGGCCACGAGATTAATCGCTTCGGTAGTGCCTTTGGTCCAGACGATGCTTTGCGCATCCGGGGCATTCAGCCAGCGTGCAACCTGACCGCGTGCGCTTTCATAGCGTTCGGTCAGCTGCTGTGCGGCAGCAAACTGGCTGCGGTGAACGGTGCCGGAGCTCTGGCGATAAAACTGTTCCGTTGCCTCAATCACCGCGAGGGGCTTCAGCGCGGTCGCCGCGCTGTCCAGGTAGCATCCTGCATCAGTCAGCGCGGGAAAATGTTGGCGAAACGGTATGGGATCAAATGACGTCATGCTTTCGTTGTGTTCCTGTCGGGTAGTGCGGTTTCATTTCCGGGTCGGATTAGGATCAGGCTGAAATCACTTTGCGTGGCTGGCAAAGCGCGAAAAGCGCGTTATGCTGGATTATGTCTGCTTTTAGCTATTATGCGCAAATAACAGCCTCTCTACAGGCTATTTTAGCGCATGCCTAATGTCGCCAGGATAGAGCGGCGCAGAAATTTACCTTTTAGTCAGGAGAGAGAAAAATGAAAAAATTAGCTGCATTAATTGCTGCCTGTGCCGTGGCATTTACCCTGGCCGCCTGTTCAAGCAACTACGTTATGCACACCACTGACGGTCGCACAATCGTCGCCAACGGCAAGCCGACCGTTGATGATGAAACAGGGATGATTAGCTATAAAGATGCCAACGGCACTAAACAGCAGATCAACCGCTCTAATGTTAAAGAAATGGCCGAAATGGACCAGGAGTAAAATCCAGGCAAAAAAAAGCACCGCAGTTTGCGGTGCTGTAAAAATCAATATGGACAGACAGGGTAAATCTACAGGAAAAATGGCGGCGTAAGCCACCGGACCCGAAAACCGTCAGGTCAATTGCAAACACAACATCACGACCACAAGCCAAAAGCACCCCAAAATTCCGTGAGTTAACACTCAACTTCGTTGCACTTTTCGTTCCGGCTCTGGAAGTGGCGCAACTATAGGTATTTGCTGGCGGTTCCTCAACGGACAATTTATAATGTCTCGGATAAAAAAAACTAATGCTTGATGCGGGGTTTCAGCATCATTTATCTTCGCGACGAAAAGTGCTCATTTGCCATGTCTAAACGTTTACCTCCTCTGAATGCGCTGCGGGTTTTTGATGCGGCTGCACGCCACCTCAGCTTTACCAAAGCGGCCGAAGAGCTGTATGTGACTCAGGCTGCCGTCAGTCATCAGATTAAGTCGCTGGAGGATTTCCTTGGCCTGAAGCTGTTTCGTCGCCGCAATCGTTCGCTGCTGCTGACAGAAGAAGGGCAGAGCTATTATCTCGATATTAAAGAGATTTTCACCGCAATAAACGACGCCACGCGCAAGCTGCAAGCGCGCAGTGCAAAAGGGGCATTGACCGTCAGTATGCTGCCGAGCTTCGCTATTCAATGGCTGGTGCCGAGGCTCACCAGCTTTAATTCAGCTTATCCGGGGATTGATGTGCGCATCCAGGCCGTTGACCGCGATGAGGAGAAGCTGGCGGACGATGTCGACGTGGCTATTTTTTATGGTCGCGGTAACTGGCCCGGTTTGAGAGTAGAAAAACTGTATGCGGAATATCTGCTGCCGGTGTGCTCACCCCTGCTGTTAGCCGGCGCCTTTCCTCTGATCGCGCCGTCCGAGCTGGTTCACCACACCTTATTGCATGATGCTTCGCGCCGTGACTGGCAGTCATACACTCGCCAGCTCGGTCTGAACACGATAAACGTGCAGCACGGGCCGATTTTCAGCCACAGCGCAATGGTGTTACAGGCTGCCATCCACGGCCAGGGCGTGGCCCTGGCGAACAGCGTGATGGCGCAGAGTGAGATCGAAGCCGGTCGGCTGGTGTGCCCGTTTAACGATGTGCTCGCCAGCAAAAATGCTTTTTATCTTGTTTGTCATGACAGTCAGGCAGAACTGGGTAAAATAGCCGCCTTCCGTCAGTGGGTCCTGGCGAAAGCGGCCAGTGAACAAGAACAATTTCGCTTTCGCTACGAAAGTTAAAGGGATCCCGGCGTGGTGAAACCGTCGGTAACAGAGAGCAACGGCAGGGGAAATATCCCCCTGTACTGACAGAGGATTGCGACATGTCCAGTCGTGCGATGTTTATTTTTTGTTCCCTCAGTGGCTTTTTCTACGTCATGCTGGGGGCTTTTGGTGCTCATGTCTTGAGTCAGTCGCTGGGTAGCGCAGAAATGGCCTGGATCAAAACCGGGCTGGAGTATCAGGCTTTCCACACCCTGGCAATATTGGGCATGGCCGCAGCGATGCTGTGTCGGGCGAATATCTGGTTTTACTGGAGCAGCGCATTGCTTGCGCTCGGCACGGTGCTGTTTAGCGGCAGCCTCTACTGTCTGGCGTTGTCTCACCTGAAAATATGGGTTTATATCACTCCGATCGGCGGCACCTGCTTCCTTATCGGCTGGGTTTTAATGTTGGTTGGCGCACTGCGTCTGAAAAAAAGGGCAGAACGCCATGAATAAAATTTTGTTGTATTGCCGTCAGGGTTTTGAAAAAGAGTGTGCGGCGGAAATTACCGCAAAGGCCGCCGAGCGTGAGATTTTCGGCTTTGCGCGTGTCAAAGATGATTCCGCCTACGTGCTGTTTGAGTGTTATCAACAGGGCGAGGCGGAAAAACTGCTGGCTGAACTCCCCTTCAGCGAGCTGATCTTCTCGCGTCAGATGATTGTCGTGGGCGAACTGCTGCGCGATTTACCACCCACCAATCGCATTACTCCCGTGGTGGGTATGCTCACCGGCGTGGTCGAGAAGGGCGGCGATCTGCGCGTGGAAGTACCCGACACCAATGCCAGTAAGGAACTGCTGAAGTTTTGTCGCAAATTCACCGTGCCGCTGCGCGCCAGCCTGCGAAAAGACGGTATTCTGCTGAACTTTGAAAGCGCTAAGCGCCCGGTGGTACACGTATTCTTTATCGCCTCCGGCTGCTGCTACGTGGGATATTCACTGCCTGCCAACAATTCTCCGCTGTTTATGGGCATCCCGCGGCTTAAGTTCCCCTCGGATGCCCCCAGCCGTTCAACTCTCAAGCTGGAGGAAGCGTTTCACGTATTTATCCCTGCCGACGAGTGGGATGAGCGCCTGGCCAGCGGAATGTGGGCGGTCGATCTGGGTGCCTGCCCCGGCGGCTGGACCTATCAGCTGGTGCAGCGCAGCATGATGGTGAACGCAGTGGATAATGGTCCGATGGCTCCGAGCCTGATGGACACCGGGCAGGTGTTCCACCAGCGCGAAGACGGATTCAAATATCGCCCTACGCGCAACAATAACTACTGGGTGGTCTGCGATATGGTGGAAAAACCGGTCCGCGTGGCGAATCTGATGGCCGACTGGCTGGTAAACGGCTGGTGTCGGGAGGCGATTTTTAACCTCAAGCTGCCAATGAAGAAGCGTTACGAGGAAGTGGCGCAGAATCTGGCGATGATCCATGAAAAGCTGGCGCAAAATGGCATTAATGCTCAGATCCAGGCGCGCCAGCTGTATCACGACCGGGAAGAGGTGACGGTACATATTCGCCGTGTCTGGAGCGCTACGCCGGGCCGTCGCGACGAAAGATAAGCCTGGATTGATTGGGCAAACTTCCGTCAGGGTACGCCCCGTGAATAGCCAGTGCTGACCTCCAGGTCAGCACTGCTCCAGCCGTAACTCTTTCAAATTCCCTTTCAGCACCAGATCCGTTTTTAATGTCGCAACCTGCTTACAGATCGCCGCCATCTTCTGATGTTCACTCAGCTTATTTCGCCATTTTTCCGGCACCTGTTCCAGGTCCTGATAGATTGCCGCCAGGCTACCAAACTGTTGCAACAGCTGCGCGGCACTTTTGCCGCCGATGCCACCCACTCCGGGGATTTTGCTGCTGCTGATACCCGCAAGCCCCCAGTAGTCGGTGAGCTGTGCTGGCTCTACGCCAAACGTATTGCTGATAAACGGCATATCCAGCCAGCGTTTCTGGAAGTAGTCGCGGATTTGGACCCTTGGCGCCAACAGCTGACAGTAGCCTTTATCCGTGGAAACGATCGTCGCCTGATGGCCCGCCGCCGCGACTTTACTGGCAATGGTGGCGGCCAGGTCATCAGCTTCGTCACCCGTGGCGTGCCAGCTTTTTACACCGATACTGGCAAAGGCGCTGCGTAACAGCGGCATTTCCTCGCACAGCGCGTCCGGCATCGGCGAGCGCCCTGCCTTGTAGTCCGGCAGCAGGCGATGCCGCCAGCTATCGCTGCGCTGCTCATCGTCAAATACCGCGACGGCATGGGTCGGGCGGGTATGCAGCAGCAGTTGCTGCACCGCATGTAAGCAGGCTTCCTGACAGGGTGAACCCTGTACGGCATGAATGCGCCGAATCAGATTTAGCGCATCGATAATCAGCAGATGTATCATCAGATAATCCTGGGCGGCCCGTGGGCCGCCCCTCTATTTAATGATCTCGTAGCAGGGAATATAAGCGCTGCCCGGCAGCTTCATACGATGCTGTGCGACAAATCCTTGCAGTAGATCGTCCATACGGCGCATGATTTCCGGGTTACCATGCAGCTTATAAGGCCCTTTCTCTTTGATGGCTCTAATGCCCACATCCTTCACGTTACCTGCGACAATACCTGAAAAGGCACGGCGCAGCGCGGCCGCCAGCTGCTCGGCAGGCTGATCGGGTGACAGGTTGAGGTTTGCCATATTTTCGTGGCTGGGCATAAACGGCATCTGCAGGTCGGGGGCGATACGCAGCGCCCAGTTGAAGCTGTAAGCATCGCCCGTTTCGCGGCGATACTCTTTTACCGCCGGCATCGCTTTTTTCATCAGGCGGGCCACTTCCGGCGCATCATCGATGATAATGCTGTAATGCTGACGTGCTTCATCGCCCAGCGTGCCGACGATAAATTCGTCCAGTACGCGGAAGTAGTCGGCGCTTTCCTTCGGGCCGGTCAGGATCAGCGGCAACACCTGGTCGCGGTTATGGGGATTCATCAGGATCCCCAAGAGATAGAGCAGCTCTTCAGCCGTACCTACGCCGCCGGGGAAGATAATGATACCGTGCGCGATGCGCACGAAGGCTTCCAGGCGTTTTTCAATATCGGGCATGATAATCAGCTCGTTAACCAGCGGGTTAGGCGGCTCAGCGGCGATAATCGAGGGTTCGGTCAGACCAATAAAGCGTCCTTCTTTATAACGCTGCTGGGCGTGGCCCACCGCCGCCCCTTTCATTGGTGCTTCCATCACGCCCGGCCCGCATCCGGTACAAATGTTCAGCTCACGCAGGCCCAGCTGGGACCCAACGTTACGGCAATACTGGTATTCAACGGCGTTAATCGAGTGACCGCCCCAGCACACGACGGTATTAGGCTCTTCGCCAATGTGCAGCGCACGCGCATTACGCAGTATGGAGAACACCAGGTTGGTGATATGCACCGAGTCGGCAACATGCTGATGCTGGAAGCGCCCGGCGTGATCAATCTGCCCGTTAACGAACAAAATATCGCGCAGTACCGCAAAAAGATTAGCCTGTAGAGCACGAATAATGCGCCCGTCGACAAAAGCTTCTTCAGGTGGATTGATCAGCTCAAGCTTGACGCCGCGCTCGCGTCGGAGCACGTTGATATCGAAACTTTCAAAGCGTGACAGAAGCTCCTGGCTACTGTCAGTCTGACTTCCCGAATTCAGTACGGCGAGCGAACAGTTACGGAACAGCTGATAAAGGTCGCTGCTGGCCGTCCGTTTCAGCATGTCGACTTCCAGTTGGGAAAGCAGATCCATTGAGCCGAGTGGGCTGATTTGTGTAATCAAGCGATCTCCGTTACACCCGTCTGGGTGCGTTATAACTCTGTGACTGTGTTATCACAAAGATAATATATATCCCCGGACTGCGTCAGGTTGCCGCCCGTGCTCAGATTAGCTTTTACGGTGGATAAAGAACACCTGGCCGAGCCCTCTTTACTGGCGCACCAGCCGGGAACGGCCGGGGGTGAAGTGCGTATTGCTGCGCCACGGGTTGATATCAAGCCCGCCGCGTCGCGTATAACGGGCGTAGACGCTCAGGCTTTCCGGCTGGCAATAGCGCAGAATGTCGCTGAAAATGCGCTCTACGCACTGTTCGTGAAATTCATTATGCTGACGGAAAGAGACCAGGTAACGCAGCAGCGCTTCGCGCTGTATGCGTGGGCCGCGGTAGCTAATTTGCACCGTTCCCCAGTCCGGCTGGTTGGTTATCAGGCAGTTGGATTTTAGCAGATGGCTAACTAACTGCTCCTCAACGATTTCATTTCCGACCGCGTTGTGCAGATAACCGGCGTCAAACGCATAGCTGTCGATAACTATATCCTGCTCATCAATACAGTAACCGTCAAAATGGCCCACCGGTTGCCCTTCAATTTCATGCAGACGGAACAGCGCAACGCTCACCTTACCTGCTGCGCAGGCGCTCAGATCGCGCTCAAGGATCTGCCGCACCTCACCCCAATTGGCAAATTTTGTCTGGTTAAAACTGTTCAGATACAGCTTGAAGCTTTTGGACTCGATTAGATTGATACTGCTGGCATCCAGTACCACTTCGCCCACGGCAACTTGCGGAACCCCTTTGCTATTGAGCCAGGAGAGTTCGTACAGCGTCCAGATATCAGCCCCGCCGAACGGCAGACTGTCGGGATAAAGGCCCAAAGGTTCACGATTCAGACGACGAGGCACCGCCTGTAACAGAGCCGGCTGGTAAGTATCGTGATATTCTGTCGGCTGCCCCAGGGTCAGCCCTTTCAGAGCATGGTGATTGTCATATGTAGGCATGGCATTCCCTAACGTTGTAGTGCCTGTCGAGGCAGGCGTGGTGACAAATCCGTCAGCCCACGATGAGTTCAGGCTACAATAGAGCATTAGTGTAACCCAGTCAGTTAAGAGTCAAAAAAATGATTGATGAAACGTCTCAGGCGCTCCGCGACTTTAGTCAGCGATATTGCGATCTCTGGCAGCAAAAAAGCGGCCATGCACCTGCCAGTCAGGAACTTTATGGCATTCCGTCACCTTGCGTGATGGCCACAGACGAAGATGAAGTCTGGTGGCAGCCACGGCCGTTTACGCTGGCACCCAATCTTGACGCCGTTGAGCGGGCGCTGGATATTCGCCTGCAGCCAGCGGTCACCGCTTTCTATACTTCACAGTTTGCCGGCGACATGACGGGAACGTTGGACGGCCGCCCGTTGTCTCTGGTTCAGGTCTGGAGTGAAGATGATTTTATCCGCGTCCAGGAAAACCTGATTGGTCACCTGGTGATGAAGCGTCGTCTTAAACAATCCCCAACGCTGTTTATCGCAACCACTGATTCGGAACTGGAGGTGATTTCAGTCTGTAATGTGAGTGGGGAAGTCATTCTTGAGCAGTTAGGCACAAAAAAACGTCAGGTTATCGCTTCATCTATTGAGAACCTTCTTATTGCTTTACAGCCTCTTATCATTAACTGCTCGAATTAAGCCCCGCGCTTTGTGCGATATCACTTACAAATTCTGTAAGAGATCGCTTGTTGTTGTGCAGATATCAGCAGAGATTAACCATTAAATATGACTTATATCATTTACTTAACAGATTGCTTACCCCTATAGATGATTAAATTGATTAAATAACAGTCTCAAGCATCTTGTTTGCTTATGTTATTCAGGCACAATGACCCCCGTTGCGAAAGAGTCGCATGAGATGAGATTAACATCAGGATGATGTGCTCATCGAACCCATCAGGATGATGTATCAGGGACAGGCTTCAAAATGGAGCACGGGATCCCTCAGGAAGAGGTAAAGGATACCTCCAGGATGGAGACGCGCCGGAAAGGATATTCGGCAGTTATGGATGATGCCAGGATCACTATCGGGATGATAGAGCAGGGACAGGCTTCGGGATGAAGCGCAGGAGACCTCAGGAAGAGGTAAAGGACACCTCCAGGACGGAGAATGTGAGCCGTACAGGATTGTAGGCGTTCAGGGATGTCAAAGGATTACCGTCAGGAAGATGTTTGCTCAGGAGAGCGAAAGGAATAGTTTTCAAGGATGAGCAGGGAGCATAAAGGTAGCTGGACCGCTGCGAACGAACCGGGGGCACTGTGTAAACAGTGCCCCTTTTTTTGTTGATACTTTTCCCAGAAACCGGCGCGAATGATATGCTTTGCGCTCTTTTCACCCCAATTGATTTAATGAGGTTGCCCATGAGCCGCGAACAGCAGGTTCAGCAACGATTGCTGGCGATAGGATCGTTACTCAAACAGGCCGGATTATGGCAACACGTCGCCCCTGTCAGCGAAGCCTTCAGCAGTACTGAACCCTTCTGCCTTGATACCATGACGCCTTTACAGTGGCTACAGTGGATACTTTTGCCAAAAATGCAGGCGCTGCTGGACGCGGGCGCCCCGCTGCCGGTGTCGATGGCCATTGCTCCCTACTATGAAGTTGCGCTGGAAGGAGAGGTCACTGAACGCGCACGGCTGCTGCACTTGCTCAATGAGTTTGACCAGCTGTTTGAGTCGCCATAATGCTGGAGATTATCTATCAGGATCGTTGGCTGGTGGCGGTCAATAAACCGTCCGGGATGCTGGTACATCGCAGCTGGCTCGACCGACATGAAACCGTGTTTGCCATGCAGACGGTGCGCGATCAGATTGGCCAGCACGTCTTTACCGTTCACCGCCTCGATCGTCCGACTTCCGGCGTCCTGCTGATGGCGCTGTCCAGCGACGTTGCCCGCCTGCTTTCGCAGCAGTTTGAGCTGCATCAGCTGCAAAAAACCTATCATGCGGTGGTGCGCGGCTGGCTGGCGGGGGCCGAAACGCTTGATTATCCACTGACGGAAGAGCTGGATAAAATCGCGGATAAATTTAGTCAGCCGGAAAAAGCCCCGCAGCCGGCGGTGACACACTGGCGTGGTATCGCGACCGCTGAACTGCCGGTGCCGGTCGGGCGTTACGAAACGTCACGCTATTCATTGGTGGAGATGCTGCCTGAATCCGGACGAAAACATCAGCTGCGTCGCCATATGACCCACTTACGTCATCCCATTATCGGCGACAGTGCTCACGGCGACTTAAAGCAGAACCGCTCTGCGGCAGCAAACTTCGGCATGGATCGCCTGATGCTGCATGCCAGTGAGCTCAGCCTGACGCATCCCGTGACCTCAGAGCCGCTGATATTGCGCGCCGGGCTGGATGAGGTCTGGCAGAAGATAATCAATCAGTTTGGCTGGCGGGCGAGTTTGCCTGAAGTGATGCGCACCGCGCAGGTGACGGAAGTGACACAAAATTAAGCAAGATCGATGGAGAAAATGATGGCTGAAGTAGGCATTTTTGTTGGCACCGTTTATGGAAACGCGCTGTTAGTGGCTGAAGAAGCAGAATCTATACTGGCGCAGTCGGGCCACCAGGTCACGGTTTTTGACGACCCCACGCTGGAAGAGTGGCAACGCTATGCCGGTAAAGTGGTGCTGGTTGTCACCTCAACCACGGGGCATGGCGATCTGCCGGACTGCATTGTACCGCTGTATCAGTCTGTAAAAGATAACCTGGGCCATCAGCCCGATCTGCGCTACGGCATTATCGCTCTTGGCGACAGCAGCTATGACAACTTCTGCGGCGCTGGCAAAAAGTTCGACGCGCTGTTGTCTGAACAGAGCGCGGTGCGTGTGGGCGAAGTTCTGATGGTCGACGCGTGCGACCACCCGGAACCTGAAGAGGTGACCTCGCCGTGGGTTGAGCAGTGGGCTAAACTTTTAGGCTAAAGGGCCGACAGGGGCGGACTTTTTACCGGTTCGCCGCCTGGTATGCGCGCGGTTAAAAAGGGGACTCCTGGGCATCCGATCCACCACTTTGCGCCAGGAAACATCCGATGAAAATTGTTATCGCGCCTGATTCTTACAAAGAAAGCCTCTCTGCCTTACAGGTCGCCACCCAGATTGAACTGGGCTTCCGCGAAATATTTCCCCATGCGCAATATATCAAACTGCCGGTTGCCGACGGCGGCGAAGGGACGGTTGACGCCATGGTCGCCGCAACAGCGGGAAAAATCATCTCTCTGCCCGCTACCGGGCCGTTGGGGAACCCCGTTGATGCATTCTATGGCCTGTCCGGCGACGGGCAGTGCGCCATTATCGAAATGGCGGCTGCCAGCGGCCTGGAGGGCGTACCCTTAGCGCGGCGCAATGCGATGACCGCAACCAGTTGGGGCACAGGAGAACTGATGCGCGATGCGCTGGATAAGGGGGTCAAACGGATGATAATCGGCATTGGCGGCAGTGCGACCAATGACGGCGGGGCGGGGATGATCCAGGCGCTGGGCGCGAAGCTGCTGGATCGGCAGGGCAAATGTATTGGCCACGGCGGTGCAGAGCTGGCGCGGCTGGCTTCTATCGATCTTAGCGGTTTTGACCGACGCATTGCCGATTGCCAGATTGATGTTGCCTGCGACGTGTCCAATACGTTGACCGGAGAGCAGGGCGCATCCGCCGTGTTTGGCCCACAAAAAGGGGCCACGCCCGAGCAGGTGGTGCAGCTGGACCACGCGCTGAAACACTTTGCGGCGCTGATCCAGCGAGAGTTGCACCATGATGTGCTGCCCCTTGCCGGTGGCGGTGCCGCGGGCGGCATGGGCGCCGGGCTTTATGCCTTCTGCGGTGCCACGCTGCGTCCGGGGATTGATATTGTTACCGATGCGCTCGGGCTGGATGCGCTAGTGCGGGATGCTACGCTGGTGATCACCGGAGAAGGGCGCATCGACAGCCAGACCGTTCAGGGTAAAGTGCCCGTGGGGGTGGCGCGGGTGGCGAAACGGTATCACAAGCCGGTGATCGCGATTGCCGGCAGTCTCTCCAGGGATGTGGGCGTGGTGCATCAGCACGGGCTGGATGCGGTTTTCAGCGTGATTTACCGCATCTGTAGCCTGGATGACGCGCTACGTGAGGCCGCTGAAAATGTGCGTATGGCGGCGCGTAACGTTGCCGCTACCCTCAATATCGGACGGCAAATATAGTCATCAGCGACGTTGGGCAGCGGGCGTTACCACGGCGTGGCTCAGCCGGTAGCGTTCAGCCCGCTGATGCTAGCGTTGCAGCCGTTCCTTCGCCAGTCGCGCCACGTTGTGCATTTCGTCCAACAGTTCCAGCAGCTCAGGCTCTGACGCCGTAATGTCGTCGCCGTGGCGTAGATTTTGCTCCAGCTGTAGACATAGCTGTTTCATGCGCGGTACGCCGCTATAGCTGGCGCTGCCGTGAAGTTTATGAATGATTTCGCGCAGGGCGCTGATATTGTTCTCTGCCGTATACTGCTCCACCAGGTTTTGTACCTCCGGCAGGAAGTCGACCAGCATTTGCAAGAGATCGCGTGCCAGGTCGGGCTTATTCGCCGCCTGGCGCAGCGCCATCTCCCAGTCGAGAGAGGCCGAAACCTCCACCACGGGCGGCAGCGCGCGCTGCCCGTTTGACGAATAGCGCGCCAGAAGGTGGCCGAGCTTCTGCTCATCGATAGGCTTGGCAAGATAGTCTTTCATGCCCGCGTTCATCAGCTGCTCACGTTCCCCATCCATGGCATGAGCGGTGACGGCAACAATCGGGGTATTTGCGTGCTGAGGCAGTTTGCGGATCAGCTCACTGGCGCGAATACCATCAATTTCAGGCATTTGGATATCCATCAGAATGATGTCCAGGTGCTGCTGCCGCGCCTGCACAATCGCCGCCTCGCCGCTGTCGCACAGGACGATATCGACCACCAGTTCTTCCAGCAGCGCGCCGATAAGCTTAAGGTTCGCCGGATTATCATCTACCGCCATCACCCGCAGCGGCAGAAGCGTGCGCTCTACCTGTGGCAGCAGGTCGCGTCGATGATGGTGATCGATCAGGACAGGCAGCAGGCGCGTCATGGAAAGCGGTTTAATCAGACAGGCCGTTACGCCACGCGCTTTCAGGTCTTCCGCATATACCTGCATCTGGAAAGGCAGAGCCATTATCACGCTGCCGCCACGTTGTAACATGGGCGCAAGCTGTTCTTCATCAATTTCAAGACTCTGCATTTCCATTACGGGCAGGCCCATTAGCAGCACATCGTAGTGCTCTTCCGTTAACTCATCAAGTGAGGTGCTGTAGCTCACCTTCATTGGGGTGGCGTTAAGCATCTCCAGCACCGCTTTCGCGGCCGCTGGATTGGACTCCACGTAGGCAAGATGTTGGTTTTCAAGACAATCCATGATGTGCGGATCGCTGGCGGCGTTAGGGTTAAGCGCCAGGTTGACGTGGAACCAGAAGGTTGAACCGCGGTGCAGACGGCTGTGGAATGATATCTCCCCCCCCATCTCATTAACCAGCTTTTGGGTGATCACCAACCCCAGCCCGGTGCCGCCGTGACGGCGCGAAATGCTGGCATCAGCCTGGCGGAATGCCTGGAACAGCTGCGACTGTTGTTTGTCGGATATGCCGATGCCCGTATCATGGATCTGTACTTCCAGCTCCATGCGGTTATTGCTCGATGCGCGTTTTTCCACACGAATATCGATATTGCCGGATTCGGTAAACTTAATGGCATTGCCCAGCAGATTAACGATAATTTGCTGCATGCGCATCGGATCGCCAATGATATTATCCGGCACGTCACTTTGAATATTTAGCGTCAGCTCCAGTCCTTTTTCGTGCGCGGATTGAGCCAGCAATACCACCACTTCATCCAGCGTGGCGCGTAGCGGGAACGGAATGGTTTCCAGCACCAGCTTTCCGGCTTCCAGCTTTGAGAAATCCAGCACGTCATTGATAATTCCCAGCAGGTTATTGGCCGAGCGTTCAATCGTATGCAGATAGTCGCGCTGGGTTGAGTTGAGCGCGGTTTTTAGCGTCTGGCGGGTAAAACCGATCACCCCGTTGAGCGGGGTACGTAACTCATGAGACATGTTCGCCAGAAACTCCGATTTGATACGCGCGGCTTCCTGGGCACGCCGCTTCGCCAGATCCAGCTCGACGTTCTGAATTTCCATCTGTTCCAGGGTTTCGCGCAGGTCAGAGGTGGCCTGGTCGATATTCTGCTGCATCTCTTCGTGATAGGCGGTGAGCGACATGGCCATCGAGTTGATGCCGTTTTTCAACACGTCCAGTTCGCCCAGCATGTAACCTTCCACGCGGCTGTCGAGCTGCCCCCGGCGGATACGGTCAACGGCACTGACCATATTGCGGATCGGGCCGGTCACGTCACGCATCAGACGATAGGCGAACAGCATGGCAATACACAGGCACAGCAGCAGCAGCAGCGTGGAGATAAACACCTCTTTATACTGCTGCAATCTTACCGACTGCAGATCCAGCTCAATGGCGACGTAGCCCAGGGTGTTACCGGTAGGTTTGGCATCCTGGTCCGGTGATTCATCCGGGTAGTAGCTTTCAGAGAGAATGGGGGTGCGCAGGATCACTGAGTTTCCGTGACGCTGTTTCATCGAGCGCGTTGTTAACGGCATATGGTCCGGCAGGCGCAGCAGGTCCGGCGACTGATGGTAGTTAGAGGTCACGAACAGCTGATTGTGGTCGTCGAAAACGGAAATTGCCCGCACAATATCCGAATGACGGCGATGCAGCAGGCTGACCAGCTGGCGTACCGATTCACGGCTATGAAACGTCATGCCGTACTCGCTGGATACCGCCAGCGGTTCGATAATATTGATCCCGGCATCCGTCAGCTGACTCTGTAATTCGTTGTAGCGGTTAACAACAAAAAAAGTGGAAAGCAGCAGGCCGATCATCAACGTGGGTGCCAGGATTAAAATCATCATGCGTGCCCGCAGGCTGTATTTAGTCATCATATTCCCTGTATGCGACAGTGCGCGGTGCCGTCCATTTGGCATTATGTCCTGAAGAGGTCGAATTATGACTGACGTTGTGCCAGGCTACGCCCGTTTTTTTACCATCATCATGTCTACTTTTCGAGAACGAAAAAAATAATGGCGCAATTCTACTCTGCAAAAAGGCGCGTGACGACCCGCCAGACAATTACCGTAAAAGTCCATGATCTTGACAGCTTTGGTCAGGGCGTGGCGCACCATAATGGCAAGGCGCTGTTCGTGCAGGGAGCATTGCCCGACGAAGTGGCCGAAGTCAGCATTATTGAAGATAAACGCCATTTTTCACGCGGAGTGGCAACGCGCATTGTGACAGCCAGCCCGCAGCGCGTCGAGCCGCGCTGCCCTCATTATAGCCGCTGTGGCGGCTGCCAGCAGCAGCATGCTTCCCCGACGCTGCAACAGGAGAGTAAAGCCAAAGCGCTAAGTCGACTGCTGTCAAAGCCGCGTGGCGAAACCGTAGAGGTGGACGATATCATCGCCTCCCGGCCGTGGGGCTACCGCAGACGTGCGCGCCTTGGGCTTAGCTTCCAGCCTAAAAGTCAGACATTGCACATGGGGTTTCGCGAAAAATCCTCCAGTGAACTGGTCAATATTTCGCAATGCCCTATATTAAAGCCCGAACTTAATGCGTTGCTCCAGCCTCTCCATGCCGTGTTAAGCAGCCTGCAGGCGGTGCGCCGCCTTGGCCACGTCGAGCTGGTACAGGCAGATAGCGGGTCACTGCTGGTTTTACGTCATCTGGATGCGCTAACGGCAGAAGATCGGCAAAAACTGGAACGGTTTTCGCATCAATACCGGCTGTCACTCTTTCTGGCGGCTGAAAGCGACACGCTGGAGCAGGTGAGCGGTGGGATGCCACATTATCAGTCGCACGATTTGACCCTGACATTCAGCCCGCGTGACTTTATTCAGGTCAATGATGACGTTAACCAGCAAATGGTCGCGCGTGCGCTGGCGTGGCTCGACCTGCAACCGGAGGATCGCGTGCTGGATCTGTTCTGTGGAATGGGAAACTTTACGCTACCCATGGGCAAATTTGCTAAAAATGTTGTGGGAGTGGAGGGCGTTGCAGCTTTAGTCGCCAAGGCTGGGTATAATGCAGAATTAAATTGTCTTAATAATGTGGCGTTCTGGCAGCATAATCTTGAAGAAGATGTCAGCCGTCAGCCGTGGGCGGTAGAGGGATTCAATAAGGTATTACTCGATCCAGCGCGTGCCGGTGCCGCGGGAGTCATGGCGCATATCATCAAGATTGCGCCGCAGCGAGTGGTCTACGTTTCCTGTAATCCCACTACGCTTGCGCGCGACAGTGAGATTCTGCTTACGTCCGGCTACCAATTGGAAAGGGTAACGATGCTTGATATGTTTCCCCATACCGGGCACCTGGAATCTATGGTGCTGTTTAGCCGAAAATAAGTTCCTGAACGGGGACAATGCCTGGAGAGCATATGGTTGCGGTAAGAAGTGCGCATCTTAATACGGCTGGCGAGTTTGCACTCGATCAATGGATCGCCGGGCTGGGGATCTCTAACCCGCAGTCATGTGAGCGACTGGCCGATACCTGGCGCTATTGCGACACGGCGACGAAAAATCATCCCAATGCGCCGCTGCTGCTGTGGCGCGGCGTGGAGATGGTGGAAATCCTCTCCATGCTCAGCATGGATAATGAGACATTAAGCGCGGCCCTGCTCTTCCCGCTGGCCAATGCCAACGTGGTGACTGAAGACGTGCTTGAAGCGCAGTTTGGTCAACCCATCGTCTCGCTGGTGCACGGCGTGCGTGATATGGATGCCATTCGCCAGTTAAAAGCCACGCATAATGACTCGATGGCCTCCGAGCAGGTGGATAACGTGCGCCGTATGCTGCTGGCGATGGTCGAAGATTTTCGCTGTGTGGTGATCAAGCTGGCGGAGCGTATCGCCCACCTGCGCGAAGTGAAAGATGCGCCGGAAGATGAGCGCGTGCTGGCGGCGAAAGAGTGCACCAATATCTATGCCCCGCTGGCGAATCGCCTGGGAATTGGCCAGCTTAAATGGGAGCTGGAGGATTTCTGTTTCCGCTACCTGCACCCGGAAGAGTACAAGCGCATCGCCAAACTGCTGCACGAGCGGCGCATCGATCGCGAAGATTATATCGATACCTTTGTTCAGTCACTGCGCACCGAAATAGTTAAGGAAGGGGTGAAGGCCGAGGTGTATGGCCGCCCGAAACATATCTACAGCATCTGGCGTAAGATGCAGAAAAAGTCGCTGGCATTCGACGAGCTGTTTGACGTGCGTGCGGTACGCATCGTTGCTGAACGTTTGCAGGACTGTTATGGCGCACTGGGTATCGTGCATACGCTTTATCGGCACTTGCCGAGCGAGTTTGATGACTATGTTGCCAATCCCAAACCCAACGGTTATCAGTCTATCCACACCGTGGTGCTGGGGCCGAAAGGCAAAACCGTCGAGATCCAGATCCGCACGCGCCAGATGCATGAAGATGCGGAGCTGGGCGTTGCCGCGCACTGGAAGTATAAGGAAGGGGGCGTTGGCGGCAGCGCACGCGGTGCATCCGGTCACGAAGAGCGCATCGCCTGGCTGCGTAAGCTGATCACCTGGCAGGAAGAGATGGCCGACTCCGGCGAAATGCTTGACGAAGTGCGCAGTCAGGTCTTTGACGATCGGGTTTATGTCTTTACGCCGAAGGGGGATGTGGTCGATCTGCCTGCCGGTTCGACGCCGCTGGACTTCGCCTACCATATCCACAGTGATATCGGTCACCGCTGCATCGGGGCGAAAATTGGCGGGCGTATCGTCCCCTTCACCTATCAGCTGCAAATGGGCGATCAGATCGACATCATCACCCAGAAGCAGCCCAATCCTAGCCGCGACTGGCTGAATCCAAATCTTGGCTATGTCACCACCAGCCGAGGGCGCTCAAAGATCCACGCCTGGTTCCGTAAGCAGGACCGCGACAAAAATATTATTGCCGGCCGACAGATCCTCGACAACGAACTGAGTCATCTGGATATCAGCCTCAAAGAGGCAGAAAAGGTCCTGCTGCCGCGCTATAACTACAATTCGCTGGACGAACTGCTGGCGGCGATTGGCGGCGGCGACGTGCGTCTGAATCAGATGAGTAACTTCCTACAGTCGAAGCTGCATAAGCTGAGCGCCGAAGAAGAAGATCGCGAGGCGCTGCGCCAGCTAACGCAGAAAACCTCCAACAGCGTACCGCGCAGTAAAGAGAGCGGGCGCGTGGTGGTCGAGGGCGTTGGCAACCTGATGCATCATATTGCGCGCTGCTGTCAGCCGATACCCGGTGACGACATCACCGGATTTATCACCCAGGGGCGCGGTATTTCCATTCACCGTTCCGACTGTGACCAGCTGGCCGACCTGATATCACACGCGCCGGAGCGGATCGTCGATGCGGTGTGGGGAGAAACCTATTCCAGCGGCTATTCCCTGGTGGTGCGCGTGACTGCAAACGACCGCAGCGGTCTGCTGCGCGATATCACCACTATCCTTGCCAATGAAAAGGTGAATGTGCTCGGCGTTTCCAGCCATAGCGAGACTAAAAAACAGCTGGCAACCATTGATATGGACATTGAAATTTATAATCAGCAGGTACTGAGCCGGGTATTGGCGCGTCTGAATCAGGTGCCCGATATCATTGACGCCAGGCGTCTGCATTGATCGGTCTGACCCAATAAAACATAAATGGATAAAACGATGAACTCTCTCGATCGCCTGCTGGGCATCATGAAAACCCTGCGCGATCCGGAAAACGGCTGCCCGTGGGATCGCCGGCAGACTTTTGCCTCCATTGCGCCCTATACGCTGGAAGAAGCTTACGAAGTGCTCGATGCCATTAATCGTGCCGATTATGACGATCTGCGCGGCGAACTGGGTGACCTGCTTTTCCAGGTGGTGTTTTACGCCCAGATGGCCCAGGAGCAGGGGCATTTCAACTTTGATGATATCTGCATGGCGATCGGCGATAAGCTGGAGCGCCGCCATCCGCATCTCTTTGCCCGCGCACAGGGCCGCGATGTGGAGCAGATGAACTGGGAACAGATCAAAAGCGCCGAGCGTGCCGAGAAAGCACAGCACTCGGCGCTGGATGATATTCCCCAGGCGCTACCGGCCCTGATGCGCGCCCACAAAATCCAGAAGCGCTGTAGCAGCGTGGGTTTTGACTGGGACACCCTCGGGCCGGTGCTGGATAAAGTGCACGAAGAGATTGATGAAGTGATGCACGAAGCGCAGCAGTCGGTGATAGATCGCGACAAGCTGGAAGAGGAAATTGGCGATCTGCTGTTTGCCACGGTCAATCTGTCGCGTCATCTTGGCAGCAAGGCAGAAACCGCGCTGCAAAAGGCCAACGTCAAGTTTGAGCGCCGTTTCCGTCAGGTAGAGCACATTATTGCCGCACAGGGCCTGGAAATGCAGCAGGCGAGTCTGGAGCAAATGGAGGCCGCATGGCAAACCGTCAAATCGCAGGAATAGTTTGCTGACACGATTCAACAAAAGTGTGACGCACGTCAACCTCTTACGGCCGACATTCAGGTAATCTCATACGGTAAATACGGTGGGAATAACACAACTGGAAACGATTAATTGTCGGCCCATGGGGTTTCGGGTATACTATTTTCCCGTCTTGGTTATCCATTCCATCGTCTTTAAACCTACATTCTCAGGTTCAGCATGACAACGAACTATATATTTGTGACCGGCGGGGTCGTTTCCTCTCTGGGTAAAGGCATTGCCGCAGCCTCCCTGGCTGCCATCCTTGAAGCACGCGGTCTTAAAGTGACCATCATGAAGCTGGACCCGTACATCAACGTGGATCCGGGCACCATGAGCCCGACGCAGCACGGTGAAGTTTTCGTCACCGATGATGGCGCGGAAACCGATCTTGATCTCGGTCACTATGAGCGCTTTATCCGTACCCGGATGAGCCGCCGTAACAACTTCACCACTGGCCGTATCTACTCCGAAGTGCTGCGTAAAGAACGTCGCGGTGACTATCTGGGCGCGACCATTCAGGTGATCCCGCACATTACCAACGCAATCAAAGAGCGCATCATCGAAGGCGGCGAAGGCCATGATGTGGTGCTGGTGGAAATCGGCGGAACCGTGGGTGATATCGAATCCCTGCCGTTCCTTGAAGCTATTCGCCAGATGGCGGTTGACGTGGGCCGCGAGCACACCATGTATATGCACCTGACGCTGGTGCCGTATATGGCGGCAGCGGGCGAGGTCAAAACCAAGCCAACGCAACATTCCGTGAAAGAGCTGCTGTCAATCGGCATTCAGCCGGATGTGCTGATCTGCCGTTCCGATCGTGCGGTGCCGGCCAACGAACGTGCAAAAATCGCGCTGTTCTGCAACGTGCCGGAAAAAGCGGTGATCTCGCTGAAGGATGTCGACTCCATCTATAAAATCCCAGGAATGCTGAAGTCGCAGGGTCTTGATGACTATATCTGCAAGCGCTTCAGCCTGAACGCACCTGAAGCCAATCTGCAAGAGTGGGAACAGGTGATTTATCAGGAAGCCAATCCTGGCGGCGAAGTGAACATCGGCATGGTGGGTAAATATGTCGAACTGCCGGATGCCTATAAGTCGGTGATTGAAGCCCTGAAGCACGGCGGCCTGAAAAATCGCGTGACGGTGAATATTAAACTTATCGACTCACAGGATGTCGAAACCCGTGGTGTGGAACTGCTGAAGGATCTGGACGCGATCCTGATCCCCGGTGGATTCGGCTACCGTGGCGTTGAAGGCAAGCTGATGACGGCGCAGTACGCCCGTGAAAACAACATCCCTTATCTGGGCATTTGCCTGGGGATGCAGGTGGCGCTGATGGAATTCGCCCGTAACGTTGCGCACATGGAAGGGGCTAACTCCACCGAGTTCGTACCGGACTGTAAATACCCGGTGGTGGCGTTGATCACCGAATGGCGTGACGAAGAGGGTAACGTTGAGCAGCGTAGCGAGCAGAGCGATTTGGGCGGCACCATGCGCCTGGGTAGCCAACAGTGCCAGTTGACCGATGGCAGCCTGGTGCGCCAGCTGTACGGCTCTGACACCATCGTTGAGCGCCATCGTCATCGTTATGAAGTCAACAATATGCTATTGAAGCAGATTGAAGCGGCCGGATTACGTGTGGCAGGCCGCTCCGGGGATGACCAGCTGGTTGAGATCGTTGAGATCCCAAACCACCCTTGGTTTGTTGCATGTCAGTTCCATCCGGAATTCACCTCAACACCTCGAGACGGTCACCCGTTGTTTAGCGGCTTTGTTAAGGCCGCCAGCGAGTACCAGAAGCGTTTGGCAAAATAAGTGTTTTCATAACCTCTTGAAATTGAATGGTTTCAGGAGGTATGTCTAAGTTTAAGCTAACTTGTACTGAGGAAAAACTAATGTCCAAAATCGTTAAAGTCATCGGTCGCGAAATTATCGACTCCCGTGGAAACCCGACCGTTGAAGCAGAAGTTCATCTGGAAGGCGGCTTTGTCGGCCTGGCAGCTGCGCCATCAGGTGCTTCTACCGGTTCGCGCGAAGCGCTGGAACTGCGTGACGGTGACAAATCGCGTTTCCTGGGTAAAGGCGTAACCAAAGCGGTTGGCGCGGTTAACGGTCCTATCGCTGAAGCGGTAACCGGTAAAGATGCGAAAGACCAGGCTAACATCGATAAGATCATGATCGATCTGGACGGAACCGAGAACAAATCTAAGTTTGGTGCTAACGCCATTCTGGCCGTTTCTCTGGCCGCGGCTAAGGCTGCTGCCGCCGCGAAAGGCATGCCGCTGTATGAGCACATCGCTGAACTGAACGGGACTCCGGGCAAATTCTCCATGCCGCTGCCAATGATGAACATCATCAACGGTGGTGAGCACGCCGACAACAACGTCGACATTCAGGAATTCATGATCCAGCCTGTTGGCGCGAAAACCCTGAAAGAAGCGGTGCGTATCGGTTCTGAAGTCTTCCACAACCTGGCGAAAGTGCTGAAGTCAAAAGGCATGAGCACCGCCGTGGGTGACGAAGGTGGCTATGCGCCTAACCTGGGTTCTAATGCCGAAGCGCTGGCCGTTATCGCTGAAGCGGTAAAAGCAGCAGGCTACGAGCTGGGTAAAGATATTACCCTGGCGATGGACTGCGCGGCGTCTGAGTTCTACAAAGACGGTAAATACGTGCTGGCTGGCGAAGGCAACAAAGCCTTTACTTCAGAAGAGTTTACTCACTTCCTGGAAGACCTGACCAAGCAGTACCCAATCGTTTCTATCGAAGACGGTCTGGACGAGTCTGACTGGGATGGTTTCGCTTACCAGACTAAAGTGCTGGGCGACAAAATCCAGCTGGTGGGTGACGACCTGTTCGTGACCAACACCAAGATCCTGAAAGAGGGTATCGATAAAGGTATCGCTAACTCTATTCTGATCAAATTCAACCAGATCGGTTCTCTGACCGAAACCCTGGCTGCGATCAAAATGGCGAAAGATGCGGGTTATACTGCGGTTATCTCCCACCGTTCAGGTGAAACCGAAGATGCGACCATCGCTGACCTGGCGGTGGGTACTGCGGCTGGACAGATCAAAACCGGTTCTATGAGCCGTTCTGACCGTGTTGCTAAGTACAACCAGCTGATCCGTATTGAAGAAGCGCTGGGCAACCGTGCGCCATTCAACGGTCTGAAAGAAGTAAAAGGTCAGTAAGATACTGATATCCTGAGTCCTTAGTGGCTGAGGTTTCTCTGAAAAGCCCCGCCTTCGGACGGGGCTTTTTTTTTCTTCTTTTATTATCAACAGATTACCCTGCTAACCTTCTGGATGAGAAAACTCCTGGTTCATGCCAGCGTGACCCTTTCCCACGTATTTTTGTGTAAATTGCCTGTAACTATTTGTTATTGGGACCGGAGAAATGAAATATCGTGCTGATATCGACGGGCTGCGAGCACTCGCCGTGCTGCCTGTTATTGCTTACCATATGGGGATAGGGGGCATTCCCGGGGGATTTACCGGGGTGGACATCTTCTTTGTGATATCGGGCTATCTGATCTGCGGCATCATTCATCAAAGTGCGCTTTCGGGTCATTTCTCCTATCTCGATTTTTATAAACGCCGCTGCCTGCGAATTTTGCCGCCGCTGTTTGTGGTTCTGCTGGCAACGATGCTTTTCGGTTATTACCATCTTCTTCCGGCGCAATTCAGCGATCTGAGCGACAGCGCAACGGCAACGCTGCTTTCCATCTCCAATATTTTTTTCTGGCAAACGACCGGTTACTTTGACGGGCCAGCCGAGCTAAAACCGCTGCTTCACACCTGGTCACTGGCCGTAGAAGAGCAGTTTTATATAATCTTCCCGATTGTCTTGCTGTTTGTGATGCGGATTTTCCGCCGCCGCACCACCCAAGTCATGCTGATTATTATTGCCGCATCGCTGGCGTTAAGTATTTACGGCGTGACGCGCAAACCGACTTTCACCTTCTATATGTTACCGACCCGCGCCTGGGAGCTGGCGCTGGGCGGGATTATTGCGATTGCAGGGCTGGAGGCGAAAACCGCGCGCCTGGGTCATGCTTTCCGGCACGGGATGAGTCTCGTCGGGCTGGCGTTGATCCTTTATGGTTTACTGAGGCTGAACACCGATATGCCATTCCCGGCGTGGAATGCCCTGTGGCCGTGCGTGGGGAGTTTCCTGGTTATTCTGGCCGGGCCGCAGTCTGTGGTCTCGCGCCTGCTGGCCCTAAAGCCGGTCGTGTATATCGGCATGATCTCTTACTGCCTGTATCTGTGGCACTGGCCGATTATCGTTTACGCCCGCATGTTCTTTAACTTTGCACCTGGGGTACGTGAAGCGGTGATTGCCGCCTTAACCCTGGGGCTGGCGATAGCGTCACGTTATCTGATTGAAATTCCGTTTCGTTACAAACTGTCTTTCGTGGCCGCAAATAGAACGGTGAGCGCAGCCGTTATCGCGCTGGTGGTGATGGCCAGCGGCACGCTTTACAAGGGCCATATTGACAACCATTCCGGGCATTTTTCACAACAGGCTCTCGCGCTGGCTCACTACGCGGAATATAGCAAAATGCCGGAATTTGATTATCAGTACCGTCGCGGGCGGTGCTTTGTTGACGGTAAGAACGAGGAAGATAAGCCGTTCGATCGCGCTTTCTGTCTGCAAACCTCGGCGACAGCGAAGAATTATGTGGTGATCGGTGACAGCCATGCGGCTCACCTGTGGCGCGCCATCAGCCTGGCGGCAGGTGAGGGTATTAACGTGATACAGGCCACGTCAGCCGGTTGCAAACCCCTTTCCCGCCAGACGCTGCGCAATCCGTGTACAAAACTGGTGGACTATGTTTATGACGAGTGGATCCCGCAGCATAAGATTGACGGCATTATTATTTCGGCCCGCTGGGCTGCGGAAGATATTGCGCCGCTGCGCGCCACGCTCGACCACCTTAAATTGCGTTCGAACAATATAATTGTGATGGGGCCGACCGTCGAGTACACCGAGGCGCTGCCAAACCTGCTGGCTTATCAGACGGACGGGCGCAAAGACCTCGTCGCGTCGTCGATTAAGCCAGAAATACGTGACACCGATCTGAAGATGGCAGAGGCCATGTCCCAACAGGGAATTCGCTATATTTCGGTGTGGTCAATCGTCTGCCCGGGCGGCTTCTGTCGCGGTTTAGCCTCTGACGGCCGGCCGTTCTCCAACGATTACGGGCATTTTACTTTAAGCGGGTCAAAAGATGTCGCGCAGCGGGCCGTGGCTCAAATGCACGGTGACAATTTTATGTGACGGATGCAGAGAGGCCACGAGTAAAAATGAGGGTATTTCGGGTAAGACCAGGCACAATCCGCACGCTTTGTTTGGCCTTATCCGCGCAATCTGCCATAATTTGCGCCCGTAATTTGCCACCAGTCGAGAAGTTAATGCAGTACCCGATAAATGAGATGTTTCAGACGTTGCAGGGCGAAGGGGTTTATACCGGCGTTCCGGCAATTTTTATCCGCCTGCAGGGATGCCCGGTGGGCTGCAGCTGGTGTGATACTAAACACACCTGGGATAAGCTGGCCAATCGGGAGACATCACTGGGGGATATTCTGCTGAAAACGGTAGAAACCGATGCCTGGGGAGCCGCCGATGCGCCAGCGTTGTTGGAAACGATCCGCCGACATGGCTGGACGGCGAAGCATATCGTCGTCACCGGCGGTGAGCCGTGCATTCACGATCTGGTGCCGCTGACCGCCGCGTTACAGGACGCCGGTTTCAGCTGTCAGATAGAAACCAGCGGCACCCATGAGGTGAGCTGCACGGCGCAAACCTGGGTCACGGTCTCGCCAAAGGTCAATATGCGTGGCGGTTATGATGTGCTTAACCAGGCATTAGTGCGTGCCGATGAGGTCAAGCACCCGGTAGCGCGTCAGCGCGACGTGGAGGCGCTGGATGAACTGCTGGGCACGCTGAATGATAACAAGGCGCGCATTATCGCCCTACAGCCCATCAGCCAGAAGGCCGATGCAACCCAACTTTGTATTGATACCTGCATCGCCCGTAACTGGCGGCTGTCAATGCAGACGCATAAATATCTCAATATTGCCTGATGTGACAGGCTCGCGAAAAGCCTGCCGCCGTCGTTGATTAAAGGGGCTGTACCGCCGCAGCCCGTACCTCATGGAAATATGACCTTACTGTGGCCACTTCATCTCGCCTTTAAGCACCTTTGCGCTTAGCTCAAGAGCAGACCGATCTTTAAGTGCAGGGTAGCGGGTGTTCATCGCCTTAATCAGCTCGTCTGAATGATGGGTTTTTGCCAGCTGAGCTTCCGCCGTTTTCAAGTAATTGAGGGTAAAGTTCACTGAGGCAACCGTCTCCCTGGCTCCCGGCAGGAAGTGCCCCGGCACCACGCGCAACGGTGCCAGCGCTTTAATATCTTCCAGCTTCTGCTGCCATGCAGAACGTTCGGCGGCCGTCTGCGCGTCCGCCATCCAGACGTGCATATTATCACCCGTTACCACAACGCCCCCCAGCACGGTTTTGAGTGCCGGAACCCACAACCAGGTATTTTGCGGCTGCGGGCCGTTCAGGCCTTTGATCTCGATGGGCCCACCATCGACGCGGAAGCTGTCGCCCGGTAACACCTCTGGCACAATCAGCGAGTGGGGGCTGTTAGCGCCCATCTTTGGTCCCCAGAAGGCCAGCTTGCCCTCTTTGGTCTGCTTAATCAGATCGACCGTTGCGGCGGTGGCATAAACTTTCACCTGAGGAAAGGCTTGTTTTATGGTGTCCAGACCGAAATAAAAATCCGGGTCAGACTGGCTGATAAATACCGTCGTTAACCGCTTGCCGGTCGCTTTGATGCGTTTTACCAGCGCTTCTGCGTCATTACGTTGAAACTGAGCGTCAATCAGTACCACCTCATGTGGGCCGGAGATAATCTCGCTGGAAACGGCAAAGAGGCTGGATTCGGCCGGATTATAGACTTCAAGGTGCAGCGATTCAGCCGCATACAGCGGAGTACCGGCAGCCAGTGCCAGCAGTACGGTCAGTTGGAGTTTCATTATGGCAACCTGTTAGTGAGGAAAGCGTTCAGTGTAAGTTGCATAATGCAGTGGATAAACCGACTATTACTCAACAGATTGTTGCATAAAACGGACAAATTATGGATCGCCTGAGCGCAGCCAACGTCTTTATTACCATTGTTCAGCGTGGCAGCCTGACCGCTGCGGCAGAAACGCTGGATATGTCACGGGCAATGGTCACACGCTATCTCACCCAAATGGAAAACTGGTCTGGCGCGCGCTTGCTGCATCGCAGCACCCGCCGTCTTAGCCTGACGCCAGCAGGTGAGCACGCGCTGACTCGCTGCCAGCAGATGATGGCGCTGGCGGCGGAAATCGAGCACAGCAATCAGCCCGAAGGGGAGGCGCTGTCGGGATTACTGCGCGTCTCCTGCTCGCTATCGCTTGGGCAGAGCCTGGTCATGCCGGCAATACATGCTTTCCAGCAGCGGCATCCCGACGTGCGTATCGATCTGCATATCAGTAATCAGCGGGTCAATCTGATTGAGGAACGTATCGATCTGGCATTGCGTATTACCTCACAGCTGGAGCCGAATCTGATCGCCCGGCCCCTGAATACCTGCAGGTCGGTGATCTGCGCGGCCCCGCCGTATCTTGCGCACGCGGGAACGCCGCTGACTCCGCAACAGCTGACGCAGCATAACTGTCTGACCTATTCACACTTCGGCAAAAGCCTGTGGCATTTTACCCGGGGGGAGGAAAAAGAAACGGTGGCGGTAAGCGGTAATCTGAGCGCCAATGATTCGGTGATGCTGCTGGCAGCCACGCAGACAGGAAGCGGGATCTCCATGCAGCCGACTTACAGTGCGGGGCCACTGCTGGCAAACGGCCAGCTGATCGCCCTGTTGCCGGAATATCAGCCGGAGGATCTTGGCATTTATGCGATTTATACCTCGCGTCAGCATCAGTCACCCAGACTGCGTGCGTTGCTCGATTTCCTGGTGATCTGGTTCGTCGGGGAAGAGGCCGAACGGCGATTAAATGGAATATCCTGAATGCACGAGGGCAGCGGACGAAACGGGGGGGCCAGTGCCGTTCATGATGCGGAAAAAGAGGTGCGCGGGGCGCCGAAGCCCCGCGTGGCGGTACTATTTAGACACGTCTTCGCCGAAAAAGCGTTGCGAGATCTGCTGGTAAGTGCCGTCGGTTTTGATATCGCCAATGGCCTTATCAATCGCTGCCTTGAGTTCAGGATTGTTCTTGCGCAGCAGGATACCTTCATCCTCGGCATCGGGCAGCGTGGCGGCAATCTTTACGTCTGCATCCGGCTTATGTTTTTTAAAGTCGAGATAAGAGAGATTGTCGTTGATGGTGGCATCTGCACGACCGCTGGCAACCAGATCGACCGACTGATTAAAGCCGTCAGTGCCGACAACCTGTGCACCGTAGCGCGTTGCCAGCTGGGCAAAGTTGCTGGTGAGGGTATGGGCTGATTTTTTACCCTTCAAATCATCAAACGACGTAATCGCACCGTTATTGCTGCGCACGATCAGAACCGCTCTGGAAGAAATATAGGGGACGGAAAAATCATATTTTTGCTGGCGTGGCGCCGTGATGGCAACCTGGTTGATCACCGCGTCATAGCGGCGGGCATCCAGTCCGGCTATCAGACCATCCCATTTTGCTTCAACAAACTCCGCCTTAACATTCAGACGCTTCGCGACTTCTCGCCCGATTTCGACATCAAAGCCGGTGAGTTTGCCGCTGGTATCGTGGTAGCTGAAAGGGGGATAGGTGCCTTCAGTACCGATTTTTAGCGTGCCCGCCGACTGGACTTTAGCCAGTTCGGTTTCTGCCAGTGCCTGTGATGAAAAGCCGAACTGTACCATGCCTGCTAATAACAGCGTTGCGATAGATTTCATGTCATGACTCCTGAATGCATTCGGTAGTGTGGGTCTTCGGTTTAAATTTCCCAATCGGGTAAGGTTTCGGTCAGCGTAGAGATAAAGGCTTTGGTCCTGGCCTTACTGGCCTGGGTGAAAATACTGCGCGAGCTGCCGCTCTCGACAATCTCTCCCGCTTCAAGAAACACCACCTGATTTGCCATATTCGCGGCGAGGCGCAGGTCGTGCGTGGCCATCAGCATGGTCATACCCTCGCTGGCCAGCTGCTTCAGCACCGCCACCACCTCCTGTGAAAGCTCAGGATCCAGTGCGGAAGTGGGCTCATCGCACAGCAAAACTTTAGGGGAAGGTGCCAGCGCTCTGGCGATGGCCACGCGCTGCTGTTGGCCGCCGGACAACGTGGCAGGCCAGGCATCCCGTTTGTGCAGCATGCCCACCTTTTCCAGCAGCATTTTGGCGCGTTCTTTAGCCTGTTGTCGGTTCTGCTTTTGTACGACGATCAGGCTTTCCATGATGTTTTCAATCACGGTTAAATGGGGAAATAGCTGGAAATTTTGGAAGACCATTCCGGTTTGCTGACAGATACGGCGCGTGTCTTTTTTGCTTACGCGCGCGCTGCCGGTGAATAAAAGCTGCTCTTCACCAATGGTGAGCTCTCCCGCCTGAGGTATTTCCAGCAGGTTAATACAGCGCAGCAGGGTGCTCTTGCCGCTCCCGGAAGGGCCAATCAATGCGGTAACCGTGCCTTCTTCAATGGTCAGGTTGATATTTTTCAACACCGGACTATCGTCAAAACGTTTTTCAACGGCGGATAATTTAATCATTATCTCTTCCTTTTATTGCATCGTTGTTGGCCAGTTTTTTTTCCAGTCGCGCCTGCAAAGCGGATAATACCGAGCTTAGCAGTAAATAAATAATTGCCGCTTCGGTATACAATATCAACGGCTGGTAGGTCACCGCCGCGATGCGCTGCGCGGCAAGAAACAGCTCGGGTACGGTGATCACCGATGCCAGCGAGGTATCCTTGACCAGTGCAATAAAGGTATTGGATAAAGGCGGCACCGCCACGCGTGCCGCCTGAGGCATAATGATGCGGCGCAGCGTCTGGCTCCAGCTCATGCCGATGGAATGCGCGGCCTCCCACTGGCCTTTAGGGACCGACAGCAGCGTGGCGCGGATAATCTCAGAAGTGTAAGCCCCAATATTCAGCGTAAAGCCAATAACCGCCGCGGGGAAAGCGTCGATGGTAATACCGACACCCGGCAGGGCATAAAAGATAAGAAACAGCTGAACCAGCAGCGGCGTGCCGCGAATAAGCCAGACGTAAAAGCGCACCAGGCTTTGTAACGGGCGTGGGCCATACAGCCTGGCAAGGGCGACAACCGCGCCCAGAGATAATCCCAGCGTAAAGGCGATCAGCGTGAGGGGAATGGTGAAGGTCAGACCGGCATACAGCATTGGCCAGAATGATTCGACTGCTAAATTAAACCATGAGGGCATCTGACACCTTCCCTAAAATAGACTTTTAAGCATCTTCGTTTTGTTACGAAAGGTTATCATGTGTGCGCAGGCAGGCTATATAACGTGAAGTTATAGATTATTCTTAATGGCAATATCTATGGGGGCCTGACACAGGCTGTTAAAAGCGCTGACGCGATCGGGCCCGGCCGATCGCCAGCAGTGAGCCAGGCCCGTCCGGCATCAGCCGCGATAGACACATCCGGCGGTGCAGGTTTCTTTTACCATCACCGCGCTGAGCAGGGGAAGGGCAGGCTTCATCTGCTGCCAGATCCATTCTGCCAGCACTTCACTGGTCGGATTTTCCAGGCCAGGGATATCGTTGAGATAGTAGTGATCCAGCCGATCGTAGATGGGCTTAAATGCGCGCTTAATGTCTGAAAAATCCATGACCCAGCCGGTATGCTGATCCACTTCACCCGTAATTTCCAGCCGGACCATAAAGGAGTGTCCGTGCAGGCGGCCGCACTTGTGCCCGGCTGGCACATGCGGTAAAAGGTGCGCGGCTTCAAACTGAAATTCTTTAAATAGCGTGGTGGCCATGGTCCCGGTCTCTGTAAAGGTCTTGAAAAACGTTGCAGGATACCCGAAAACGGCTTTTTCCGCATCCGTTTACGGCCTTAAGGTCGTGACATAAAACGTAGCGAAATGTTTAATTTTTAACGTTTTGAAAAATAAGATAATAATCAATCTGTTTTGTCGCTAATCCTTACCTGAAAAACCGTTTAGTCGTTTTGGTTATGAATTAGTACCAACCCTTATTTAAGGGTTGTTATGCTTACCTTTACCCTGTTGCTATAGATCTTTGACTCTGGAACTTTTGACGCAATGACGACTCAGGCACCTTCAAACATGCTCCCGCTCAATCCGGAGCAGCTCGCCCGCTTACAGGCGGCAACCGGAGATTTTTCCCCCACCCAGCTGGCCTGGCTTTCCGGTTATTTCTGGGGCATGGTCAATCAGGCTCCTGGAGCCCCGGTCGCCAGCGCTCCGGTCGCCGTTGATGTGCCTGCGGTCACCATCCTTTCCGCCTCCCAGACCGGCAACGCCCGCAGACTGTCTGAACAGCTACGCGATGACCTGCTGGGGGCTAAACTCAACGTCAACCTGGTGAATGCCGGTGACTACAAGTTCAAACAGATTGGCCAGGAAAAGCTGCTGGTGGTCGTCACCTCTACCCAGGGCGAGGGGGAACCCCCGGAAGAAGCGGTGGCGCTGCATAAATTCCTGATGTCGAAGAAAGCGCCAAAAATGGACGCCAGCGCCTTTGCGGTATTTGGTCTTGGTGACACCTCCTACGAATTCTTCAGCAAGGCCGGTAAAGACTTTGACGCCCGGCTGGCCGAACTGGGCGCTGAACGTCTGCTGGATCGCGTTGATGCTGACGTTGAATACGCAGCAGAGGCGCAGTCCTGGCGTCAACGGTTAACCGATATTTTGCAGGCGCGCGTGCCGCAGGCGGGTTCTGCCCAGGTGACGGCGGCCGTCACGGGCAGCGTCAACGAAATCCACAGCAGTCCCTACAGCAAAGAAGCGCCGCTTAGCGCCAGCCTGGCGGTCAGTCAAAAAATAACCGGGCGCGATTCCGATAAAGATGTGCGCCATATTGAAATCGATCTGGGTGATTCGGGGCTGCGCTATCAGCCTGGCGATGCCCTGGGGGTGTGGTTTGAGAATGATACGGCGCTGGTGCAGGAGCTGCTGGAACTGCTGTGGCTGAAGGGCGACGAGCCGGTGACGGTGGATGAGCACGCCGTGCCGCTGGCGCAGGCGTTGCAAAAGCATTACGAACTGACGGTCAATACCCCGCAGATCGTCGAAAAGTATGCCGGGCTGTCACGTAATGAGGCGCTGATGTCGCTGATCGGTGATAAGAGCGCGTTACAGCATTACGCACAGACCACGCCAATCGTTGATATGGCGCGTTATGCCCCGACCGAGTTGAATGCTGAACAGCTAACCGGGCTGCTGCGTCCGTTAACCCCGCGCCTGTATTCTATTGCCTCATCGCAGGCGGAAAACGAAAGCGAAGTCCATATTACCGTAGGCGCCGTGCGCTTTGATATTGAAGGCCGTGCCCGCACGGGGGGCGCTTCCAGCTATCTGGCCGACCGCCTGCATGAAGATGACGAAGTGCGCATTTTCATTGAGCATAACGACAACTTCCGCCTGCCTGCCGATCCGCAGACGCCGGTCATTATGATTGGCCCCGGCACCGGGATTGCGCCGTTCCGCGCCTTTATGCAGCAGCGTGACAGCGACGGGGCCGGCGGCAAAAACTGGCTGTTCTTCGGCAATCCGCACTTTACCGAAGATTTTCTTTATCAGGTTGAGTGGCAGCGTTACGTGAAAGACGGCCTGCTGACCCACATTGACTTAGCCTGGTCGCGCGACCAGCAGCATAAGGTTTACGTACAGGACAAAATTCGCGCCAAAGGCGCGGAGCTGTGGCGTTGGATTGAAGAAGGCGCGCATATTTATGTCTGCGGTGATGCCAACCGCATGGCGAAAGACGTTGAGCAGGCATTATTGGAAGTGGTAGCCGAATTTGGTGCAATGGACATCGAGGCGGCAGATGAATTTTTAAGTGAGCTGCGCATTGAGCGCCGTTATCAGCGAGATGTGTACTAATGAGCGATGAAAAATACCCAGGTCCACTGGTGGTTGAAGGCAAGCTGGTCGACGCCGAACGCCTGAAAAAACAGAGCAACTACCTGCGCGGTGGCATTGCTGAAGATCTGCATGACGGGCTGACCGGCGGCTTTAACGGCGACAACTTTTTGCTGATCCGCTTTCACGGCATGTACCAGCAGGACGACCGCGATATCCGCGCCGAACGCGCCGAACAGAAGCTGGATGCGCGCCACGCCATGATGCTGCGCTGCCGCCTGCCGGGCGGCATCATGACGCCGCGGCAGTGGCTGGCCATCGATAAATTTGCCACTGATAACACGATTTACGGCAGTATCCGCCTGACCAACCGTCAGACGTTCCAGTTTCACGGCATTCTGAAAGGCAACGTCAAACCGGCCCATCAGATGCTGCACGAAGTCGGGCTGGACGCGCTGGCTACCGCCAACGACGTCAACCGCAACGTGCTGTGTAGCTCGAACCCGATCGAGTCAGAACTGCACCAGGAAGCCTACGAATGGGCGAAGAAGCTCTCCGAGCATCTCCTGCCGCGCACCCGCGCCTACGCGGAGATCTGGCTTGACCAGGAAAAAGTGGCCACCACCGACGAAGAGCCGATCCTCGGTGAAACCTATCTGCCGCGTAAATTCAAAACTACGGTAGTGGTTCCGCCGCACAATGACGTTGACCTGCATGCTAACGACATGAACTTTGTCGCCATTGCTGAAAACGGCAGGCTGGTTGGCTTCAACCTGCTGGTTGGCGGCGGGCTTTCCATCGATCATGGCAATAAGGCCACTTATGCCCGTACCGCCAGCGAGTTCGGCTATCTGCCGCTCAGTAAAATCCTCGACGTGGCCGAAGCGGTGGTGACCACCCAGCGTGACTGGGGCAACCGTACCGACCGTAAAAACGCTAAAACCAAATATACCCTGGAGCGCGTAGGGCCAGAAGTGTTCAAGGCTGAAGTAGAGCGCCGTGCCGGTATGACCTTCGAGCCGATCCGACCGTATGAATTTACCACCCGTGGCGATCGCTTTGGCTGGGTTAAAGGCATTGATCATAAGTGGCACCTGACGCTGTTTATCGAAAACGGCCGCCTGCTGGATTACCCTGACCGCCCGCTGAAAACCGGCCTGGCGGAAATTGCCAAAATTCACCAGGGCGACTTCCGCCTGACCGCCAATCAGAACCTGATTGTCGCCGGGGTGCCGGAATCAGAAAAAGAGAACATTGAGCGGCTGGCGCTGTCGCATGGCCTGATGGAAAACGTCAGCCACCAGCGTGAAAACTCCATGGCCTGCGTCGCGTTCCCCACCTGCCCGCTGGCGATGGCGGAAGCGGAGCGTTTTCTGCCGCAGTTCGTCACGCGCGTGGAGGCGATTATGAACGCACACGGGGTGGGCGATGAGCATATCGTTCTGCGCGTTACCGGCTGCCCTAACGGCTGCGGCCGCGCGCTGCTGGCGGAAATTGGCCTGGTGGGTAAGGCCCCGGGGCGCTATAACCTGCACCTCGGCGGTAATCGCATCGGGACGCGCATTCCGCGCATGTATCAGGAAAACATTAACGAAGAGCAAATTCTGGCGACCCTCGATGAGCTGATTGGCCGCTGGTCGCAAGAGCGCAATGCGGATGAAGGCTTCGGTGATTTCACCCTCCGTGCCGGGGTAGTGAAACCGGTACTCGATCCGGCCCGTGATTTCTGGCAATGATGGAGGCATAAGATGGCGCTTCTCGAACTCTCTGAACTGAATCAACTCCCTAAGGTTGAGCGCGTGATGGCGCTCGCCGAAATTAACAACAGGCTGGATAAGCTTTCCGCCGAGGATCGGGTTCTCTGGGGGCTGGAAAATTTGCCAGGCCAGGCGGTATTGACCTCCAGCTTTGGTATTCAGGCGGCGGTGAGCCTGCATCTGGTAACGCGCCAGAAGCCAGATATCCCGGTGATCCTCACCGATACAGGCTACCTGTTCCCGGAAACGTACCGGTTTATCGACCAGCTGACGGAAAAGCTCGATCTCAACCTCCAGGTGTTCCGCGCTGAACAAAGCCCGGCGTGGCAGGAAGCGCGCTACGGCAAGCTATGGGAGCAGGGCGTGGAAGGGATTGAGCGCTACAATCAGATCAATAAGGTGGAGCCGATGAACCGCGCGCTGGAAACGTTGCAGGGCCAGACGTGGTTTGCCGGTTTGCGCCGCGACCAGTCCGGTAGCCGCGCGCATCTTCCGGTGCTGGCCGTTAAAAAAGGCATTTTCAAACTGCTGCCGATTATTGACTGGGATAACCGCCAGGTTTACCAGTATTTGCAACAGCATGGTCTGAGCTACCATCCGCTGTGGGAGCAGGGCTATCTGTCGGTCGGCGATACCCATACCACGCGTAAATGGGAGCCGGGCATGGCAGAAGAAGAGACCCGCTTCTTCGGCCTGAAGCGCGAATGCGGCCTGCACGAATAAAGCAACGCCGGCAGGGGGCTGAAATAGCGGCCCGCCTGCCCATTTCCCCACGACCGGCTAGATCCCGGTCAATGCCGAAAACGCATCGGCAGAGCGGGTGATGTTCACTTTAGTGACGTCATACTCCGCCACCGTCTGAAAAGGGTCTTCCGCCAGGATGGCATCCAGCCTTGGGCGATCCATCTCCTTCACCATGATCATGCCGCCCGTGCGCGGATCTTTACGCCCGGCGCTGATAAAGTCTCCGCTGGCGAAATAGCGGTCAATCCACGCGATATGCGGCTCCAACAGGCCGTTAACCTCTTCCATTGGACGGGTATAGCTCAGAAAAACAAGATACATAACGACTCCAGACGTTTACAGGTAGCGGGCGGTCATCGCCGGTGTCATCACCTAGGGATCGTACGCTCCGGCAGACACGACCAGGGCATGGGCTGCGGCCCATCAGGAAAAATTTTCAATCAGCGGCGCTGGTTCCGGGGCGTTATGCCTGCCTGACCGTCGACTAAACGCCAACAATATCATTTGTTAAGCACAATTTGTTCGCTGCTTTACCAATACGTTATTCCATTCGGTAACTACTCATTCCAATTAGTAATTTCATAACCCTTTAGCCGGACACGTATAGTCCCTTTCAAGCTTATGTGATTAAGAAGGTTCGCGTGGATTATCTCCCTCTTTTTGCTGATATCAGACACAAGCCGGTGCTGGTGGTGGGCGGCGGCGACGTGGCTGCACGCAAAATCGAACTCCTGCGCCGTGCCGGAGCACGTGTACAGATCGTTTCACGCGAACTGTGCGAAGAGCTCGCCGCTCTGGCCGCGAGTCACAGCGTTGAATGGCTGGCCACCGCTTACTGTCCAGAGCAGCTCGACCAGGTCTTTCTGGTGATTGCCGCTACCGATAACGCTGAACTCAACGGGCAGGTTTTTCAGGATGCCACCGCTCGGCATCTGCTGGCCAACGTGGTTGATGACCAGCCCAAATGCTCGTTTATCTTCCCTTCTATTGTTGACCGATCTCCGCTGGTGGTGGCGATCTCCTCCAGCGGCACCGCGCCCGTGCTGGCGCGCCTGCTGCGCGAAAAGCTGGAGGCGCTGCTGCCTGCAAATCTCGGCCAGATGGCGCAGATCGCCGGGCAGTGGCGCGACAAGGTCAAAGCTCGCTTCTCAATGATGTCCGATCGCCGCCGCTTCTGGGACAAAGCCTTTAACGGACTGTTCGCCAGTCAGGTGGCCTCAGGCAATGTGGATGGAGCCAAACGCACGCTCGACAGTCAGCTAACCGATGTGGAAGCGCCCCAGGGAGAAATTATCCTTGTCGGTGCCGGTCCAGGAGACAGCGGACTACTCACTCTGCGCGGACTCCAGGTGATGCAGCTGGCGGACGTGGTGCTGTATGACTATCTGGTGAGTGATGAAATTCTGGATTTAGTGCGGCGCGATGCCGACCGTATCTGCGTCGGCAAACGGGCTAACGCCCACAGCGTGCCGCAGGAGGAGATTAACCGCATGCTGGTGGAGCTGGCGCAGCAGGGCAAGCGCGTGGTGCGGCTGAAGGGCGGCGATCCGTTTATCTTTGGCCGTGGCGGTGAAGAGCTACAGGCGGCGGCGGCGGCGGGCATTCCTTTCCAGGTGGTGCCCGGCGTGACGGCGGCTGCCGGTGCCAGTGCTTACGCCGGTATTCCTCTGACCCATCGCGACTATGCCCAAAGCGTGCTGTTTGTCACCGGCCAGTGCCGTACTGATGGTAACGGCACCGACTGGCCATCGCTGGCGCGTGCACGTCAGACGCTGGCGATTTACATGGGGGCGATGGCTGCGGGTGATATCGCCAATAAGTTAATGACGCACGGGCGCGATCCGGCCACCCCCGTAGCGGTGATCGGACGCGGCACGCGTCAGGATCAGCAGGTACTGACCGGCACGCTCGAACAGCTGGGAGAACTGGCAAAAAATGCTCCAACCCCGGCGCTGTTGGTGATTGGCGAAGTGGTCAATCTGCATCAGCAGCTGGCGTGGTATCAACATTCAGCGCAGCAGGACGGACGACAGTCCCCCGTTGTGAATTTGGCTTGAGGAAAAATTATGGATCAACAACGACTCACTCACCTGCGTCAGCTGGAGGCGGAAAGTATCCATATTATCCGCGAAGTGGCGGCAGAGTTCGCCAATCCGGTGATGATGTACTCCATTGGCAAAGATTCATCGGTGATGCTGCACCTGGCGCGTAAAGCCTTCTATCCGGGCACGTTGCCTTTCCCGCTGCTGCATGTTGATACCGGCTGGAAATTCCGCGAAATGTATGAATTCCGCGACCGCATGGTCAAGAACATTGGCGCAGAGCTGTTGGTTCACCGCAACCCGGAAGGCCTGGCAATGGGGATTAACCCCTTCGTGCACGGCAGCGCCAAGCATACCGACATCATGAAAACCGAAGGGCTGAAGCAGGCGCTGGACAAGTACGGCTTTGATGCGGCCTTCGGCGGCGCGCGTCGCGACGAAGAAAAATCCCGTGCCAAAGAGCGCATCTACTCTTTCCGCGACCGTTTCCACCGCTGGGACCCGAAAAACCAGCGCCCGGAGCTGTGGCACAACTACAACGGCCAGGTGAACAAAGGCGAAAGCATCCGCGTATTCCCGCTCTCCAACTGGACCGAGCTGGATATCTGGCAGTACATTTTCCTTGAAAATATCGAGATCGTGCCGCTGTACCTGGCCGCACCGCGCCCGGTGCTGGAGCGTGACGGCATGCTGATGATGATTGATGATGACCGTATCAATCTGCAGCCTGGCGAAGTGATTGAACAACGCATGGTGCGCTTCCGCACCCTCGGCTGCTGGCCGCTCACCGGTGCGGTGGAGTCGGAAGCACAAACGCTGCCGGGCATTATCGAAGAGATGCTGGTCTCCACCACCAGCGAGCGCCAGGGGCGAATGATAGACCGCGATCAGGCCGGCTCGATGGAGCTGAAGAAACGCCAGGGTTATTTCTAAGGAGCCGCCATGAACAACATTATTGCACAACAGATTGCCGATCAGGGCGGGGTTGAAGCCTGGCTGCACGCCCAGCAGCATAAAAGCCTGCTGCGTTTTCTCACCTGTGGCAGCGTCGACGACGGCAAAAGTACTCTGATTGGCCGACTGCTGCACGATACGCGCCAGATTTATGAAGATCAGCTCTCTTCGTTACACAACGACAGCAAGCGCCACGGCACCCAGGGAGAAAAGCTGGACCTGGCGCTGCTGGTCGACGGTTTACAGGCCGAGCGCGAGCAGGGCATTACCATCGACGTGGCGTACCGCTATTTCTCTACCGAAAAGCGCAAATTTATTATCGCCGACACGCCCGGACACGAGCAGTACACGCGCAATATGGCCACCGGGGCCTCAACCTGCGACCTGGCGATCCTGCTGATCGATGCGCGCAAAGGCGTGCTCGATCAAACCCGTCGTCACAGCTTTATCTCAACGCTGCTGGGCATAAAACACCTGGTGGTGGCGATCAACAAAATGGATCTGGTGGACTACAGCCAGGCGACCTTTGAGCAGATCAAACAGGATTATCTCGATTTTGCCACGCAGCTGCCGGGCAATCTGGATATTCGCTTTGTGCCGCTGTCGGCGCTGGAAGGCGAAAACGTTGCCGCACCGAGTGGCCATATGGGCTGGTACAGCGGCCCAACGCTGCTGGACGTGCTGGAAACCGTTGAGGTACAGCGCGTGGTCGAGCAGCAGCCGATGCGCTTCCCGGTACAATATGTTAACCGCCCCAACCTGGATTTCCGTGGCTATGCGGGAACGCTGGCATCCGGCAGCGTGCAGGTTGGGCAGCGGGTGAAAGTGCTGCCGTCTGGCGTTGAGTCGAGCATTGCGCGTATTGTCACCTTTGACGGCGATCTGCAACAGGCTGCCGCCGGGGAAGCGATCACCCTGGTGCTGAAAGATGAGATCGATATCAGCCGTGGTGACCTGCTGGTGGACGCCAGTGCAGAACTGACTCCGGTTCGTGCCGCGACGGTTGACGTGGTATGGATGGCGGAACAACCGCTGGCACCGGGGCAGAGTTTCGATGTGAAAATCGCCGGTAAGAAAACCCGTGCGCGGGTTAAGGGCATCCAGCATCAGGTTGAAATCAACAGCCTGACGCAACATTCCATCGCTGAACTGCCGCTGAACGCGATAGGTCTGGTCGATATCGTCTTTGATGAGCCAATGGTTCTTGACAGCTATCAACAGAACCCCGTCACCGGCGGGATGATCTTTATCGATCGTCTGAGTAACGTCACCGTGGGGGCCGGGATGATCCGCCAGCCGCTGGCAGAAGAGACCGCCGCCGGCAGCACAGATTTCAGTGCTTTTGAACTGGAGCTGAATGCGCTGGTTCGCCGTCATTTCCCACACTGGAACGCGCGCGATCTGTTGGGCGGTAAATAAGATGGCGCAGCATGATGAAAACGTGGTGTGGCACGCGCATCCGGTAACCCGCGAAGCGCGTGAGCATCTACAGGGGCATCGGGGGGCCGTGCTGTGGTTTACCGGGCTGTCAGGGTCCGGTAAGTCTACCGTTGCCGGCGCGCTGGAGCAGGCGCTGCACCAGCTTGGCGTCAGCAGCTATCTGCTTGACGGCGACAACGTGCGCCACGGCCTGTGCCGCGATCTTGGCTTCAGTGATGACGATCGCAAAGAGAATATCCGCCGGGTAGGTGAAGTGGCGCGCCTGATGGTGGACGCTGGACTTGTGGTTCTCACCGCGTTTATCTCCCCCCATCGTGCTGAGCGTCAGATGGTGCGCGATATGCTGGGGGAGGGGCGCTTTATCGAAGTGTTCGTTGATACGCCGCTGGCCATTTGTGAAGCGCGCGACCCAAAGGGGCTGTATAAAAAGGCACGGGCGGGAGAGCTGCGTAACTTTACCGGGATTGATGCGGAATATCAGGTGCCTTTGCACGCCGATATTCACCTTGATGGCGAACAATTGGTAACACATTTGACCCGTCAACTATTAGATCTGTTACGTCAGCAGGATATTATCAAACCCTAAGATAATTTTGGCAAACGCCCGTTAAAGGGCGATGCGCAGGCAGGGCAACGTGAACGTTCCCTGCCTGAGTTTCAACGGGATATCTATGCAAAACGTGACTCCTGTACAGGTCGATAAAAACGAGCGGCAGCGAAAAGAGAACTCATGGTCTCTCCCCGGTGGCGTGATGGGCTTTATTGCCTGGTGGATAGCGCTGGCGATCCCGCTAATGATGTACGGCTCCGGTACGCTTTTCTTCTTTTTTCTCTACACCTGGCCTTTCTTCCTGGCGCTATTACCCATATCGGTCGTGGTGGGTGTGATCACCAGCGCGCTGCTGCACGGGCATGTGATTTGGATTGCGCTGGTCACCACGCTGTTCACGATATCCCTGTTCTGGCTGCTGTTCAGCCTGTTGACGGGCTGGTAATACTCTCTTCTCTGATGTACAAACACGTCGATGAGTGACAAAACTTTGCGTACCCGTCTGCATAACTGGCGACGCTATGCTGCTTTTTAACGCGTTATCTCGACTTTTTTCTTCATTGACGTGCAATTTTATCGTCGGAGTGGAGTAACGTTAAAAGTTATGGGATGATTGGGCCGTTTTGCAGGGGGCGGGGATGGGAAAACTTACGCTGCTGTTACTTGTGCTTCTCGGCTGGCTGCAATATTCGCTCTGGCTGGGCAAGAACGGCATTCATGACTATACGCGTGTTGACGAAGATGTTGCATCGCAGCAGGGCAATAACGCCAAGCTTAAAGCGCGTAACGATCGGCTGTTTGCTGAAATTGATGATTTAAACGGCGGTTCAGAGGCGATCGAAGAGCGCGCGCGCAACGAGCTGGGTATGATTAAACCCGGAGAGACTTTCTATCGCCTTGTGCCGGATCAAAACAGGCGCAACGCGCAGCAGGGACGGCCAGCCAGCCAGTAATCACCACATGAATAATGCCAATTCTTTACCGGACGTGATTGCCGTAGTGCCCGCAGCGGGCATTGGCAGCCGTATGCAGTCCGCCTGCCCTAAGCAGTATCTCACTCTCTGCGGTAAAACCATTCTGGAACACAGTCTGAATGCGCTGCTGGCACATCCGGCGGTTAAGCGGGTGGTGGTGGCCCTTAGCCCACAAGACGCCTGTTTTCATCAGCTGCCGATAGCCGGGGATAAGCGTATCACCACGGTGACCGGCGGTGCCCAGCGTGCCGACTCGGTGCTTGCGGGGCTGCAGGCAGCGCCGTCCGCCCGGTGGGCGTTGGTGCATGATGCCGCCCGTCCCTGCCTCCATCCTGATGACCTGGCCCGCCTGCTGGCTTTGACTGCCAGCAGTGAGGTCGGCGGCATTCTGGCTGCGCCGGTGCGCGATACCATGAAGCGTGCCAATGCCGGACGCTGCGATATCGATCATACCGTTGAACGTGAGGCCCTGTGGCACGCGTTGACGCCCCAGCTGTTTCCGTTAGCCCTGCTGCGCCACTGCCTACAGCGCGCGCTGAGTGAAGGTGCAACCATTACCGATGAGGCCTCGGCGCTGGAATACTGCGGCTATCATCCCGAATTGGTCAACGGACGCAGCGACAACCTGAAGGTCACGCGGCCGGAAGATCTGGCGCTGGCACAATTTTATCTGACCCAAAGACAACGTTAATCAGGAGCGCAGAATGCGTATTGGTCACGGTTTTGATGTACACGCTTTCGGCGGAGAAGGCCCGCTCATTATTGGCGGCGTGCGCATCCCCTATGAAAAAGGTTTACTGGCCCACTCTGATGGCGACGTGGCGCTGCATGCCCTGACCGATGCCCTGCTCGGCGCGGCGGCGTTGGGCGATATCGGCAAACTGTTCCCGGATACCGATGAGGCTTACAAAGGGGCCGACAGCCGCGAACTGCTGCGCGAAGCGTTGCGCCAGATCGCGCAGAAAGGCTACCGCGTGGGCAACGTTGACGTGACGATTATCGCACAGGCACCGAAAATGCTGCCGCATGCGCCGCAGATGCGCATCAATATCGCCGAAGATCTGGGTATTCATATGGACGAGGTCAACGTGAAGGCGACCACCACCGAAAAGCTCGGTTTTACCGGGCGCGGCGAAGGCATCGCCTGTGAAGCCGTAGCGTTATTGATTAAGGCCTGAAGAATGGATCTAACCCGTCAGGGCTGGCTGCACGGCCAACCCACTGCCAGCGGCGTACTCAAAAGTACCCCTGAAGATTTCGTGGTCATTGAAGATCTCGGCTACTCCCCGGATGGCGATGGCGAACAGCTGCTGGTGCGCGTGCGTAAGCAGGGCTGCAACACGCGTTTTGTTGCCGAGGCGCTGGCGAAATTTGCTGGTATTCCGGCGCGTGACGTCAGCTTTGCCGGCATGAAAGACAGACACGCCGTTACCGAGCAGTGGTTCTGTCTGCGTTTGCCGGGCAAAGTGACGCCGGATCTCAACGCCTTTCAGCTGGAAGGCGTTGAGGTGCTGGAAAGCGCCCGCCATCGGCGCAAATTACGCATCGGCGCACTACAGGGTAATGCCTTTACTTTGGTTTTGCGCCAGGTCTCAGATCGTGACGCGGTGGAGCAGCGCCTGCAGCTGATTACCGCTGTCGGGGTGCCGAACTATTTTGGCAGCCAGCGTTTCGGCCATGATGGCAATAACCTGAAGCTGGCGCAGCGCTGGGCGGCGGATGAAATTCGCGTGCGCGAGCGCAGTAAACGCAGTTTTATTCTGTCAGCTGCGCGTAGCGCGATGTTCAATCAGGTGGTGAGCGATCGTCTGGCGCAGCAGGGTTCCCTGTGCCGGGTGTTGGCGGGCGATGCGCTACAGCTCACCGGGCGCGGCAGCTGGTTTGTTGCGGAAACCGCTGAAATGGACAGCCTGCAACAGCGGGTGGACAACAATGAGCTGCGCATCACCGCGCCGCTGCCCGGCAGCGGCGAATGGGGGACGCGTGACGACGCGCTGTCCTTCGAGCAGCAAAGCCTGGCGCATGAAGGTGCGCTTATCGCCTTGATGGAGCGTGAGCGGGTTGATGCTGCCCGCCGTGCGATGCTGGTGATACCGCGTGAGCTGCGCTGGCGCTGGGCGGATGACGCCACGCTGGAGATGAGCTTCTGGCTGCCGGCCGGCAGTTTTGCCACCAGCGTGGTACGAGAGCTGATAGTGACACAGAGCAGTTCCAACGAGGCTGACGAGTAGCCGCCTTTCGGCAGAGACTGGATTCATTAGCAGGCTCTGCCGCCGTTTTCACGTCAATTTGAAAGTCAAACCCCGTCTGTTCTGATGCCGGATCCTGCTTACGTTACGCGGCGTATCTGCGGAAAGTCCGTTGTATTTGCCTCCCGTAGAGGCGGGCAAACCTGATGACGGGTAAGCAAGGCCGGCCCCAGGCTTCTTGCTATCATCCGGATATTTACACCTACCACTCATCTCATCATCCGGCTAAAATATGCCAATCAGACCACGCGACGGAGCGCATAAAGGCGTTCCGTACAGGGTAAACAGGAGATCTATCATGTCAGGACGTTCCTGTGGTTATTACGGTGGTGTACTTAATTTAACAAGTCAGGTATCAGATGCGCATATTGCTGAGTAATGACGACGGTATTCATGCGCCAGGCATACAAACGCTGGCAAAGTCACTGCGAGAATTCGCTGAGGTCCAGGTTGTTGCTCCCGATCGCAACCGCAGCGGAGCCTCAAACTCACTGACGCTGGAAACGCCTCTGCGTACCTTCAATTACCCCAACGGCGACATCGCGGTGCAGATGGGCACCCCCACTGACTGTGTTTATCTTGGCGTCAACGCACTGATGCGCCCGATGCCGGATATCGTGGTCTCCGGAATTAACGCCGGTCCTAATCTTGGTGACGATGTGATCTACTCCGGAACCGTAGCGGCAGCGATGGAAGGTCGACATCTTGGCCTGCCGGCGCTGGCGGTTTCACTCGATGGATATCAGCACTATGACACTGCGGCGGCAGTGACCTGCTCAATCCTGAAGGCGCTACTGCGCGAGCCGTTACGCACCGGCCGTATCCTTAATATCAACGTGCCGGATCTGCCGCTGGATCAGATTAAAGGCATCCGTGTGACCCGCTGCGGCAGCCGCCATCCCAGCAGTCAGGCGATTGCGCAGCAGGACCCGCGCGGGAACACGCTGTACTGGATAGGCCCTCCCGGTGAAAAGCTGGATGCCGGGCCCGATACCGATTTTGCCGCCGTTGATGAAGGTTACGTCTCGGTGACGGCGCTACACGTCGACCTGACCGCCCATGCCGCGCAGCAGGTTGTCTCCTCATGGCTGGCGAGCGCAGAGGTCACCAGAGAATGGTGAGCGGACGGATTGAGACATTGCTGGCGCAGTTGCGCCTGCAGGGTATTGATGACGAGCGTCTGCTAAAAGCGATTGGTGATGTGCCACGTGAGCGCTTTATTGATGAAGCCTTTGAGCATAAAGCCTGGGAAAATACCGCGCTGCCGATCGGCTGCGGGCAAACCATATCCCAGCCTTACATGGTGGCAAAAATGACGTCGCTACTGGCACTGACGCCAACATCGCGCGTGTTGGAAATTGGTACTGGCTCCGGCTATCAAACGGCGATCCTGGCGCACCTGGTCGGGCATGTCTGTTCTGTTGAGCGTATTAAAGGGCTGCAGTGGCAGGCCAAACGCCGGTTGAAACAGCTCGACCTGCACAACGTTTCGACCCGACATGGTGATGGTTGGCTTGGCTGGCCGGCACGCGGGCCATATGACGCTATTATCGTCACCGCCGCGCCGCCGAACATTCCTGATGCGCTGATGTCACAGCTTGATGACGGCGGGGTGATGGTCTTGCCGGTAGGAGAAGATCAGCAGGTATTACAACGTATTCGCCGCACAGCAGATGAATTTATTGTCGATACGATTGAGCCGGTACGTTTTGTACCGCTGGTTAAAGGCGATCTTGCCTGACATCGGCGCTCAGGATTATTTGTACACAACTGTGTCGTGGCACGCGCTTATTGATATTGTTAGTATCTCGTTATGTTGCGCGGCCATGTCGCTGCGGTCAATTTAATCATTATTTATTAAAGTATTGCCGAAATGGGGGAGTAAATAAGCATGGGAAGCCCGGTCTTTAAACTGCGACGTATGGCGGCTGTTTCACTGGTAGGATTCTGGCTGGCAGGTTGTTCCAGCGGTAACGATAACCAGGCCCCTATCAGCTCGGTTGGCGGAAGTGATTCAGGTATGATGAGCGGTAATCCGGCCACCGTCGGCAATACCGGGGACAATAACAATGGCAATATCATTCGCCCGGCGCGGCCACCCGCGTTGAAGAGTGCTACAACTTCCCCCGTATCCAGCCAGCCGCAGAACGTGGCAACTGAAAATGGTCGTATAATTTATAACCGAAGTTATGGGAATATTCCGAAAGGTAGTTACGGTGGAGACACCTATACCGTCAAACGCGGCGATACTTTATTCTACATTGCCTGGATTACCGGGAACGATTTCCGTGATTTGGCACAGCGCAATAATGTCGCTGCGCCCTACGGCCTCAACGTGGGCCAGCAGTTGCAGGTCGCTAACGGCACCGGTACGCCTATCACCGGAGGCAATGCGGTGACGGCAGCTGACGCAACGGCCAGCGGTGTGACCCCCCCTTCATCTGAAATTCAGACTAAAACGGCAACTGTTGCACACCAACCGGTAATTACGTATTCTGAAGATTCAGATACAACAAGTGGAGGCAAAATGCTGCCTTCATCCGGTAAAACTGTTGCAACGACGACAGTTCCGGTTGCCGTTCCGACCGTTAGTAGCACAACTGACAGCGCTACCCCAGTGGGAAGCTGGCGTTGGCCCACCGACGGTAAGGTAATCGATAACTTCTCTGCTACCGAAGGTGGCAATAAAGGTATTGATATCGCAGGATCGCACGGGCAATCCGTTGTTTCCACCGCTTCAGGGCGTGTGGTTTACGCCGGTAACGCTCTACGCGGTTACGGTAATTTGATTATCATCAAACATAATGATGACTATCTGAGTGCTTATGCCCATAACGACACAATGTTGGTCCGTGAACAACAAGAAGTGAAAGCGGGCCAGAAGATCGCCACGATGGGCAGTACCGGCACAAGTTCTGTTAGATTACACTTTGAAATTCGTTACAAGGGGAAATCCGTAAACCCGTTGCGCTATTTGCCGCAACGATAATCCGGCAGAACCTTAGCTGTTCTGCCCTGGGATCACGGGTAGGAGCCGCTTATGAGCCAGAATACGCTGAAAGTTAATGAGTTAAATGAAGACGCGGAATTCGACGAAAACGGAGCTGAGGTTTTTGATGAGAAGGCCCTTGTCGGAAATGAACCCGGTGATAACGATTTAGCTGAAGAAGATCTGTTATCTCAGGGCGCAACGCAGCGCGTACTGGATGCAACACAGCTCTACTTAGGAGAGATTGGTTACTCTCCACTGCTTACGGCGGAGGAAGAAGTCTTCTTCGCCCGCCGTGCACTACGTGGCGACGTGCCTTCACGTCGTCGCATGATCGAAAGCAACTTACGCCTTGTGGTTAAGATCGCCCGTCGTTACAGCAATCGTGGTCTGGCCCTGCTGGATCTGATTGAGGAAGGTAACCTCGGCCTGATCCGTGCGGTAGAGAAGTTTGATCCCGAAAGAGGGTTCCGTTTCTCTACCTACGCCACCTGGTGGATACGTCAGACGATCGAACGGGCAATTATGAATCAAACCCGTACCATCCGTTTGCCTATCCATATCGTAAAAGAGCTGAATGTTTATCTGCGTACCGCGCGTGAACTTTCGCACAAGCTCGATCACGAGCCTAGCGCGGAAGAGATTGCTGAAAAGCTTGATAAGCCAGTTGATGACGTAAGCCGGATGCTGCGCCTCAACGAACGCATTACCTCGGTTGATACGCCACTGGGCGGGGATTCTGAAAAAGCGCTGTTGGATATCCTGGCCGACGAAAAAGATAACGGCCCGGAAGATACCACCCAAGACGATGATATGAAGCAAAGCATCGTTAAATGGCTGTTCGAACTGAACGCCAAGCAGCGCGAAGTACTGGCACGTCGTTTCGGCCTGTTGGGCTATGAAGCGGCCACGCTGGAAGATGTGGGTCGTGAAATTGGCCTGACCCGCGAGCGTGTTCGTCAGATCCAGGTCGAAGGTCTGCGTCGTCTGCGAGAAATATTGCAGGGGCAGGGGCTGAGTATTGAAGCGCTTTTTCGTGAATAACGGCGTGGAAAAATAACGGTCCGCAAGATAAGTAATGCGCAAGGCGGTGACTACGGTCACCGCTTTTTTTATGGTTTTTTCCCGCTGGAAACGCCCGTCATCTGCCGTTTGCGCTCTGTTATGCGACAGACACACCGGCAGGGGGGCTCTGGTGGGTGGGGCCTTATGCTTATCACTGTCGCAGCCGCAACGCTATCAGCAGCTTTTACAAAATATCAGGGGGCGAGATCCCTTACTCGCCCATCGTTAGACCGAACTACGCAATGCATATCACACCAGCGACTTAAGACGATAGATCCACTCCAGCGCCTGGCGGGGAGACAGAGAATCTGGATCCAACGCTTCAAGAGCCTCGACCGCTGGCGATGTCTCCTCAACCAGCAGCGGCAGCTGGGAGCCATCGGCCCTGGTGCTGGCCGCACTACCGGACAGGGCTTCCAGCTCTTTCAGTTTCTGGCGAGCCCGCTTGATCACGTCTTTTGGTACTCCGGCCAGCGCGGCTACGGCCAGTCCGTAGCTCTTACTGGCGGCCCCCTCCTGCACGCTGTGCATAAAGGCGATGGTATCGCCATGCTCAACGGCATCCAGATGCACGTTGGCCACGCCTTCAATCTGCTCCGGCAGAGTGGTGAGTTCAAAATAGTGGGTGGCAAACAGCGTCATGGCTTTGATACGGTTTGCCAGGCTTTCTGCACAGGCCCAGGCCAGCGACAGGCCATCATAGGTGGAGGTGCCACGGCCAATCTCGTCCATCAGCACCAGGCTGTACTCGGTGGCATTGTGCAGGATATTGGCGGTCTCGGTCATTTCCACCATAAAGGTTGAACGGCCGGAGGCAAGATCGTCCGCTGCGCCTACGCGGGTGAAAATCCGGTCGATAGGGCCGATAATTGCCTGCTCAGCGGGAACGAAGCTACCAATATGGGCCATCAGGGTAATCAGGGCGGCCTGACGCATATAGGTGCTTTTTCCGCCCATATTAGGGCCGGTGACCACCAGCATACGGCGTTGCGGTGATAAAGAGAGGGGGTTTGCGATAAACGGATCTTTCAGCACCTGCTCGACCACCGGATGACGGCCACCGGTGAGTTTGATACCGGGTTTATCGCTCAGCGTTGGACAGCTGTAGTTAAGTGTCCATGCACGTTCAGCAAGATTAGTTAAAACGTCCAACTCTGCCAGGGCTGCGGCACTGTCCTGCAACGCGGCCAAATGAGGAAGCAACCTATCAAAGAGCTGTTCGTACAACGCTTTTTCCAGAGAAAGCGCCTTGCCTTTAGACGTCAGGACCTTATCTTCGTACTCTTTCAGCTCGGGAATAATGTAGCGCTCTGCATTTTTCAGCGTCTGACGGCGCACGTAATGAATGGGGACCAGGTGGCTCTGACCGCGGCTGACCTGAATGTAGTAGCCGTGAACACCGTTAAAGCCCACTTTTAGCGTATCCAGCCCCAGTTTTTCTCGTTCGCGGATCTCCAGGCGGTCGAGATAATCAGTGGCCCCGTCGGCCAGCGCTCGCCATTCATCCAGCTCCTGGTTATAGCCGGGGGCGATCACGCCTCCGTCACGAACCAGCACCGGCGGCGTTTCTACAATGGCGTGCTCCAGCAGCTCGCGCAGCTCGGTAAATTCCCCCATCTGGCTACGCAAAGTTTGCAGGTGTGCGTTATCGCTGTCGGCCAGCTCGTTATTCAGCTGCGGCAGCTGCTGGAAGGCGTGACGCATTCGAGCCAGGTCGCGTGGGCGTGCGGTGCGCAACGCAAGACGTGCCAGAATGCGCTCCAAATCGCCGACCTGGCGCAGCAGTGGAGGCAGGCTGTCATTCAAATCCTGGAGCGTCCGGATACTTTGCTGGCGCAGGGCGATCGTTTGCGCATTACGCAACGGCATATGCAGCCAGCGCTTGAGCATACGGCTGCCCATTGGCGTCACGGTTTTGTCCAGCACAGAAGCCAGAGTATTGTCACTGCCTCCGGCGAGGTTCTGCGTAATCTCAAGATTACGGCGGGTGGCGGCATCCATAATGATGCCGTCCTGCTGGCGCTCAATGGTCAGCGAACGGATATGGGGTAACGAGGTGCGTTGCGTATCCTTAACGTACTGCAGCAGACAGCCAGCGGCACGCAGGGCATGATGCGCCTGCTCCACGCCGAAGCCGCTGAGATCGCGCGTGGCGAACTGTAGGTTCAGCTGCTGGCGGGCGGTATCCAGCTCATATTCCCACAGCGCGCGGCGGCGCAGACCACGGCGGTTCTCAATCAGATCCATCGCGGCGAAGTCTTCCGGATAAAGCAGTTCTGCCGGATTGGTGCGTTGCAGTTCGGCAGCCATCGTTTCCCGATCGGTAGGTTCAGCCAGACGGAAGCGCCCAGAGCTGATATCCAGCGTGGCGTAGCCAAAGCCGCGCGTGCTTTGCCAGATTGCTGCCAGCAGATTATCCTGGCGTTCATTCAGTAGCGCTTCATCGCTGATCGTGCCGGGAGTGACGATACGTACGACCTTGCGCTCGACCGGCCCTTTACTCAATGCCGGATCACCAATCTGCTCGCAGATAGCCACCGATTCACCCAGATGCACCAGTTTTGCCAGGTAGTTCTCCACCGCGTGGTAGGGCACCCCTGCCATTGGGATAGGTTCGCCAGCTGAAGATCCGCGTTTGGTTAAGGAGATCTCCAGCAGCTGAGAGGCGCGCTTAGCATCATCATAAAACAGCTCGTAGAAGTCACCCATCCGGTAAAATAGGAGGATCTCAGGGTGTTCTGCCTTAAGGCGCAGGTACTGCTGCATCATTGGGGTGTGTGAACTCAAGTTTGTATTGTCATTCAGCGACATAAATTTTTTATTCCATTGAATTTAAAGTAAATTGTGATTTTTATTGTTCTCATTAAGTATCACGTTGTCTCACGAATAATCACTAAATCCCACTTGTAAATGTAGGTCAAAGTGTAGGTTGTTATGTAGGTTATGGTATAATTTTAATCATTAAACGCACAACCTACACTTGGTAAGAAAGGCTGGATTTTAGCCTAATTAAGTCAAGTGGTTAGCCATAAAACGGATCTTATATGACGGATAAACCAGCAGGAAAACCTTTGTCATCCAAAGCTATCGAAATGATGAAGCCCACGGACAAAAACAAAGCCGATACTGGCGAAAACCGGGGCTTACGTGTCACTTGCGGCGCTTCGGGTATCAAGACCTTTTTCTACCGCTATACTAGCCCAGTGACCAGTAAGCTGTCACAGGTAAAAATTGGAAGCTTCCCGCAAACCTCGCTCGCAATGGCACGCATGAAGTTGCAAGAACTCAAACTAATCAGAAGTGAAGGGCGCTGTCCGGCGTCTGAGCTGAAAGATGAGAAGCAACGATTATTAGAAGAGAGCCAAAAACCGAAAGCAGCAGTGCTGACAGTTGAAGGGTTGGTTGAGCTGTACCTGACTGAACGGATAGAAGACCGTAAAAGTACTGATGGAAAAATCATTCCAGGAGCGCGTAAAAAGAAAGGGCAAAAGGAAGTACGCCGTACTCTGGAGAATGATGCCGTTGCTAAACTAGGGGCGCGTGTTGCAGCGGAAATCACCCGCAAAGATTGAATAGACCCGGGTTTCCTAGACGGTTCCGTGCCTCATGAACCAGGCACTTTCATAAACTGCAGGGGGTTGATCTTCACAGGCGCTATGCCGACGTTTAGCATTATAAAACATCTCTACATAATCGAAGATATCAGCCTTTGCTTCTTCTCTATTTTTATAGATCCGTTTCTTTATGCGTTCTCGTTTTAGCAACTGGAAAAAGCTTTCTGCCACCGCGTTATCATGGCAATTACCACGACGACTCATGCTGCTTTTTAAATTGTGAGCTGTCATAAAGTGCTGACATCTTTCGCTCGTATATTGAGACCCCTGATCCGAATGGATTAGTACTTCTGCCGCTGGTTTGCGTCGCCACACCGCCATCAACAAGGCGTCCATCACCAACTCTGCTGTCATTCGTCCCCCCATACTCCAGCCGATAACCCGGCGCGAGAAGAGGTCGAGAACAACGGCCAGATACAACCAACCCTCATGCGTTCTTATATAGGTCATGTCACTCACCCAATGAGTATTTGGGGTAGGAACAATGAACTGGCGTTCAAGGTAATTAGGGCTGGCAACTGAAGGCTTTCCGCCGCCGCAATAGCGTCGTTTCCGGTATCCGGTTTGAGAAGCCAACTCTGCAAGCCTCATTAGGCGCGCGATCCTGTTACGCCCGGCTCGTTCACCCAAGTCTTTCATATCGAGCCAGATTTTTCGATAACCATAAACCGTACCACTTTCAAGCCACAGTTGCTTAATGAGACCTGTTTGGCGATCATCTTGCCTGGCACGCAAAGATTGAGGTCGCTTTAGCCACTGGTAATAACCGCTGTAATGGAGGCCAAGAACCAGACACAACCGGCGTACAGCATAAAAGGACGACATTTTTTTAATGAAGGCGTACTTCAGCCTGACGTTCTTGCAAAGTACGCGGCGGCCTTTTTTAAAATATCTCGCTCCTCAGTCACCCGCTTAAGTTCTTGCCTGAGGCGCTTTACTTCGTGCTGAAGGGCATCGTCCTGCTTTCGCTGTGGTTCAGGTTTTTGGTAACGCTTAATCCACGCGTAAAGGCTGTTGGTAGAAACACCGAGTCGTGCCGCAACCTCAGAAACAGGGTATCCCTGCTCGTTAATCTGTTTTACGGCTTCAATTTTGAATTCTTCAGTGAAATTTTTGGCTGACATAAACACTCCTTCATTGAGCCTCCATTATGAGGCAAAAAAGTGTCTACGAAATCCGGGTCTATTCAGATGGTCGAGCAAGCTGATATGCAGACTTGCCTGGAAAGTTTGAATGGATGCCTGGCGTAAGGGCCGCGAGTTTGTACGCATGATTGAGCGTAATCAGGAGATCCTCCGTGGCGATATTGTCCGCACAGAGGGGCAGCTAACTAAAATCAGAGCGGAAATCATACGGCTTCAAAATGAAAATGCCTGTATCAACCAAAAGATAAAGCTATTAACCCCTTCTGGATTGCTTCAAAGGGGCGATATTTATAAAGGGATAAGAAAGCAAGGTACTTTATTGACCCAACTGCAGACGATTATTCAGAAAATAACTGAGCTTGAGGGCGATAAAGAGACTCATCAGCAGGAAGTCCAGAATTTGCGTATTGCAAAGAATATGCTGGATAAGAGGCACTGCAAACTCACATTTTATTTACAGCAGTTGCGGCGTGATCGCCTACGTCGTAGAGATAACAATGCCGAAAATGAGATCCAGGAGATAGTCGGTTATGGTAAAAGAAATTTCTGAAGCATCGATAAATATCGTCGCTGACGTTGATCTCTCGCCGGTAGAAGAAGATTTTTTAGATCGTGTTGCTCAAAGCAAAGGAGAAGAAGAGTCACCTGCCGACATTGAAAGTGAGGCAGCGCATTTATCTCATATTCAATATCTGTTGAGTACCAGTAACGTTTATGGTGGAGGAGCCGTCTCGACCGATATGGCGCATAACAAAAACGTTGGCGTGCAGAAGAGTCTGCAAAGCAATGAGCTTCATCAATGGGTATTTAACGATCGGTCGCGTCGGGGATCAATTTTAGCACCTGCCAGTACCGCCGTGTCTTCGATGCACGAGCTGCAACAGGCCATAAGCGCTGAAATAAAAAAAAGGGGGCAACAGGCTGGGGTTAATGAACTGAAATTGACCGATAGCAACAAGGTTGCTTCTCCAAAACAAAGCGGCGAACCGGATACCAATGTAACCGGCCTGGCAGCTAAAGAGAAGGCGATCCTGTCCGATGCCGAACTCGTTATGGCCGGTAATTCGCCGCTGACGTTGCAATCGGATAAGGAACGCCGTCAGTCAGCTAAAACCGCTGAGATGATACCTGTCGATATTGCAATCTCACAGCGAAGTGACACGTCTACGCGTGGAGAAAAAGTTCAGGTTCCCTCTGAAGCATTGCACAAGCATATGCCAGGAAGAACATCAACAATTTCAGTCGGTAAGGCCGATGCCGTAAACCAGTCTATGGATCTCAAATACCGGTTTCAAAGCTGGTCTGGGGATCATTCGGTTAAGGTATCAGTATCTCCAGAAACCAGAGGCGCGGGAAATATTATCCTGCATCCCTCCGATCCACGAGCGGCCGATGCGCTTACCAAACAGGCAGGGAGCCTGGCTGGATATACGCCTGATATTGTTCAACCCCGCCAGGACAGGGAGGAACGTGAGCAGCAAAATCGGAAGCGTGAACCCCAGGAAGATGAACAAGAATGAGTTTATACGGCAATCTACGCCTGAAAGAGCGTGACGATAGGAAGTTGGACTTTTTACAGCGTCGGCATCCGGGGAGCGAGGTAATAGAGGTACTACCTGATACGCGTTACCTGTACGTGCTCTTTATCGATAGCCAGGGGAGAGAAGCAGAAGCCTATCTAAATATCGATATCTGGCTACAAGCCATTGATCATCGTCTACCGGGTATTCCATGGCTGCAGGTTCCACTGAGTTATCTGGTTCGCTGGTTGAACAGCATCCAGCTCAGCTTCGTGGTAGAGGACGTGATGTGGGAGAGTGAGCACATCAGTTTGCCTGCCAAGACGCTGCCGGAAAAATTGCTGTCGCTTTACTCTAAGCCTTGCCCGCTGCTGTGTCTTGATTGGCCTGCCGACGCTTCAGCCATCCTTAAAACGGTGGTGACACCGTCGCAGATACCGTTTGCATTGCATTATGTGCTGGGGCGAAGCCAGTTGCCGCTATCCTCCCTTATCAATATTGCCGTGGGCGATCTTTTACGTATCAGTCACTACGCCCCGCATTTGAGCATCGGGCAACGTCAAATATTTAGTTTAATTTACGATGGAGAAAGTGAGATTACCGTGGAAAATCAGTTGATAAATAATCGTGAAACTTATCGGGAAGAGGAAGAGGTGCTGCTTGACTGGACCAAGCTGCCTGTCGATATAGAGTTTGTGCTGGATAAATATACTGTCACTTTGGCAGAGTTGGAAGAGATCACACCAGGCGTTGCTTTACCGCTGAAACCCGCAGCAGAAAAGAAAATAAAAATTTACCTCAATCGAAAACTATTTGCCTGTGGTGAGCTTGTCGCATTGGAGGACGGCTCATTTGCCGTAGAAATCAATCAGGTTACCCCTGGTTCAGTGGATGAAACGGGCTGTTCCGATGTTGAGCAATGATATTTCTTTAATTGCGCTACTCTCCTTTTTCACATTACTGCCTTTTCTTATCGCAGGTGGAACCTGTTTTATTAAGTTTTCCATCGTAATGGTAATGGTCCGTAATGCCCTAGGGATACAACAAGTTCCATCAACATTAACGCTGAACGGCATTGCGCTCATCTTAACCGCTTTTGTGATGATGCCAGTATGTCAGAAGGTATCGGGCTATATAGAATCTCATCATATTGATTTCAATAACAGCGCCTCCATCAATCAGCTGATGGATCAGGGGTTGGGAAGTTATCGGGATTACCTTGTACATTATTCCGACCATGAACTGATCCGTTTTTTCAATCAGGTACAGCAGCAAAAAACAGGAGAAACAATCCCCGAAGTTGAAGAGCATGAATTACGTTCTCTTTCTCTGATTACGCTTATGCCCGCATACGCGCTTAGTGAAATTCAAAGCGCCTTTAAAATTGCCTTTTACCTTTATGTTCCATTTGTCGTCATTGATATGGTGGTATCCAGCATCTTGCTGGCGTTGGGGATGATGATGATGAGCCCGGTGACCATCTCAATTCCCATTAAACTGATCCTGTTTGTTTCCATGAATGGCTGGAGTCTACTCACTAAGGGAATGATCGCACAATATGCCGATCTGATGACGTCATGAGTAATATTTTATTTATTGGCAACTCTGCTCTTATCCTTGTATTAAAACTAACGGCGGTCCCTATTGCTTGTGCCACCATTGTGGGCATTATTGTCGGACTTTTCCAAACGGTAATGCAAATCCAGGAGCAAACATTACCCTTTGGTTTAAAGATGCTGGCGGTTTTCGCCAGTATATTTATTTTAATTGAATGGTTTTCTGCTGAAATGATGAATTTCGCGACTCATGTTTTCTATATGGCTTTTCGTTAATCCGGGAAATTTATGCTGTCAGTTGCCCTTTACTTAAATTTCCAGCACGGCGTACCGATCTTCGCGATGGCTTATGCGAGGGTGGCAATTGTATTTTATTTGCTGCCCGTGCTGGGAGAGCGGGTCTTGGCTAATTTAATTGTTAAGAACACGATTATTGGGCTGGTCATACTCGGTTTATGGCCCTGTTTCGGTCAGGTGCTTAATCCGGAACAGGGGTGGTTTATCTTACTTGTGAAGGAATGCGTCATAGGATTAATTCTGGCTATGACGTTATGTGTTCCTTTCTGGATTGTCATTAATCTTGGGGAAATACTCGATAACCAACGAGGCGCAACCCTAAGTGACAGTATTGATCCAGTGAATGGCGTGCAAAGCTCGACATTATCGGGTTTTCTAAATTTTGCTTTCGGCGCAATTTTTTTTGCAAGTGGCGGCATGAGTTCCCTTATGGAAGTATTGGTGCAGAGCTATCAGGTTTTTCCAACGGGAGACAACCTGGTCGACTTCCGTTGGGAAGCGGCAGGGCATTTATTGATGGTGCTCGCAGAGGGCAGCATCATGCTGGCAGCTCCGGTAATGATAGTCATGATGGTGGCGGAAATATTACTGGGTGTTTTTGCACGCTTTTGTCCCCAGTTGAACCCTTTCTCCCTCTCTTTGACGATAAAAAGTTTTATTGCCTTCATTGTCTTTCTTTTTTACGGTTTTAAGGCTATTTCGCAAAAACCCTTACAGCTTTTCTCTGTTACGTTTTTTCAGCAATTTTTCCCCTGACAGGAGACTATTTTCATGGCGGAAAAAACAGAAAAGCCCACGGATAAACGGCGTAGGGATTCGGCGAAGAAAGGTCAGACCTTTAAAAGTAAGGATCTGATTACTACGACGACGTTGCTCGCTGGGGTTTGCTATCTTGCGTATGCCATCAACTTCCATCCTTTTATCTCATTTTATTCTTTAGTTTTGCGTGAAGGGGATAAAATAAGTTTGAATGATTTTCTCGTGGAACTCATGCGGGTGTTTTTCACTTTATCACTTCCGTTTATCGCTGTTTGTACGATCGCTGGCGCTGTATTGACGCTACTACAGACCCGATTTTCAATCGCAACAGAAGCCATAAAACTTAATTTCAAAGCGCTTAATCCTGTTCAGGGATTTAAAAAAATATTCAGCATGCGCACGATAAAAGAATTAGTGAAGTCACTGTTATATCTTATCGTCTTTGCCTGTAGCTGTTATAGCCTGATCCGTGTCGACCTGGGACAGGCTATTTCTATTTATAATGGCAGTATCGATGTGCTCATTTCCGTTTGGACAGCGCTAACAATGAAGGCGGTGATGATCTTTATCGCCTGGTCTGTTTTCGTGCTGCTTATAGATTTTATCGCCGAGTATTTCTTACATTCCAAAGATATGAAAATGGATAAGCACGAGGTGAAACAGGAGCGTAAAGAGAGTGATGGGAACCCTGAAATAAAAGGCGCCAGGCGCCGTGCTCACCATGAAATTCTCTCCGGAGAGGAAATGGCGGCTATCAGAAATTCTGAAGTTGTTATGGCAAACCCTACCCATATCGCGATTGCTATCTACTTCAATCCTGACGTCGCTTCATTACCTTTTATTGCACTGCGCAGTACGAATATGAAGGCGAGAGCGGCAATTGCCTATGCGGAAAAAATAGGCATTCCGGTTGTTCGTTATATTCCGCTGGCACGTCGGCTATATCACAACTACAGCCAGTACAGTTTCATCTCAATCAATGATGATGCGCTGATGGAAGTCATGGATATTCTTATTTGGCTACGCAACGTTGAAGCGGCGGGGATGGATATACCCGATAAGCCTGACGTCAGCGTTGTTAATGGTGTGCCGGTGGACTGCACAGAGAAGCAGGGCAAATTGCTCTAACCGCATTTTACGGTTTTATTGTTTCAGGCACCTGGGCTGAACAGTATGATGTGCGCATCTTATCTACTGTTTGCATTCAGGTTAATACGAAGCCAATCCGATTAATTTAATTATGTAACAGGTAAGAATAAATATGAATACTGTTGATGATATGCTCAACGATGAAGAAGATTTGACCAGTGACAGTCAACTGGAGGAATACTCGGGTGCCCTGCTTGATGCTATTCAGAGTGGTGCCATACTAAAAGACCTGCATCAGGTTTCCAATGAGACCATGGATGATGTTTACAAGTTGGCTCATGATTTTTATATCAATGGCAAGTTGAAGGATGCCGAATCGCTTTTTCGCTTCTTGTGCATCTACGATTTTTACAACCCAGAATATGCGATGGGCTTAGCTGCCGTACATCAGCTGAAGAAAAACTATACCAAGGCGATCGACTTTTACGCCCTGGCTTACTCATTGTCTACCGATGATTATCGGCCGATGTTTTATGCCGGCCAGTGCAATTTAATGCTGCGTCGAGCCGTGCAGGCTAGAAAATGTTTTGAAATTGTAGCTAGTAGCTGCAAGGAGCCGCAGCTAAAAGAAAAAGCCAGGAATTATCTGTCGGCGTTAGACGAGGTCGATAACGGTGGGGCAGATAGTTCTGTTGAATAAGTCAAATGGGAAATCAGAATGAATATGCAGGTAGATAACTATGGAGCATTGGATAATCTCAATGGTGGACTTGAAGTCAGTGAATTAGAAATAAAAAAGCAGAGAAACCAGACACAACGTTTTGGTAACCCAGCTTTTAAAGAGCATCCCCAGCTGGGTAATATCAGAAGTGCGCTTAGCATTCTTGAACCAGAGCAATTGTTGAAAGTATTGAAAAACGCGGGCAGCGCGTTGAGCGGAAGGGGTGGGACAACGAACATTGAGCAAGACAGGCCTCAGTTGGCGTTGCCACGTAGTTCAGAACCAGAAACGTCCGTTAAAGGCTCCGCGGAAACACCAGAGAAAGAGTTGAGCGGTTTCGCCAAGGCGACCGCGCTTCTCGGTAAAGTCATGCAGTTGTGTGAGCAGGCTTCACAGCAAAATATTCTGCAAAATGTCAGTTTCATCAACGCGCTGTTCCACGGCCAGGGATTACAATATTTACAGCTGTCCGAGGCTCTTGAAACAGAGGGAGCGCAGTGGGCAAGTGATTTTGATGCTCTACAAGCTGCCCAGCAACAGGCTAACGCGTTGCAGCAAAACGTCAGCTCCGCCCAGGATTCTCTGGGCAAAGCACAGGGGCATTTAAGTGAGCTGGAGATGACGGCCGCACAGCAAGATCCGGTATCCCCGGCGCTGCAAAAGCAGATCGATGAGGCTAAAAATGCCGTTGTATCAGCCCAGACCAATCTGACAACCGCGACATCACAATATAACCACCATGTTACCGCAACGCTGAACCCGGCGATTAAGGCGGAAGGTGATTCCAAAGCGGCGCTGGCCATTACGCAACAGAAAGCTCGGGAACTGGTGGACTCCCTTCCACCGCAACGTTTTCGCGTAATAGAAGCAAAGATCAAGCAGGAAAATCCCAATGCTAAGGGTTTAACTTTCCTGATGGCCCTGATCTCGCAGTTGATTAACCAAAGTTCGAGTGAAGATCTCAATGCAACGGCCGAACTGAAGAAGAAATTATCTGAAGCGGCAGCAAAAGACGCCGAGAAAAAAGCCGCGGAATACGAGGAACAAGTTCGCAAAGCGGAAGAATTGCAGAATACCCTGGGCTGTGTAGGTAAGATCTTTGCCTATGTTGTTACCGCCGCATTAACGGCCGCAGCACTGGTTACCGGCGGAGCTACGCTAATTTTGGTTGCTGGGATTGGTGTTGCAATGCTTGCCGCAGAAGAGATCCAAACCGCGATGACCGGGTCGTCATTTATGTCAGATGGCATGCAGTGGGTGATGGAAAAAGTTCTCCAACCGTTGGTCGACCTATATTCAAAAATATTTACAGCGGTACTTAAAGAGTTCGGCGTTAGTGACGAAAAGGCAGAGATGGTAGGAAAGATACTTGGGGCGATCCAGGCTGTTATTGTCATGATTGGCACACTTGTTGTTGCAGGGAGTGTGGCAAAAAGTTTGGTGAGTCATTTAATGAAGTCTCTCGGAAAAAATATCTCATCACAACTCCTTAAAAATATGATGACAAATGTGAGTCATATTACGAAATCCTTCACACAGGGATTTGGCCGTTCGTTAGGTATGGGGCCAGTTCAGACAGCCCAATTTGCAACGCGTATTCAGAGCGCCGTAACCGTTGGTACTTTTCTCAACTCAATTGCTCAAGCTGGGGGCGGAATTGTTGCTGCTCATATATCGGTTAAGGCTTCAGAAGCAAGAGCACAGATGATGAACGATGCAGCGATGCAGACTATGCTCAACGAGATAATGAGCCGGGCCGTTGACATCTTTACGCTACGCATGGAAACGGTAAATTCAATTGTCAAAAATATTTCTGCCGTGGCTGAAAGTCAAATACAGGCAGGAAAGTATATTACCAGGCGGATGAGTTCTGTTGCCGGTTAAATATAATTTAAGTTTTTTATATATAAAGGAGTTTAAAAAACATGACAACAATAATTGATAGCCAGGCTCGTGGATATATCCATAAATCAGAAACGATAGATACCCGTTCTACCGACGAGAGATCCCACTCCGTTCAAGGCGAGGAAACGCTAAAAGGTTTCGTCTCCCTGGCAACGGGCCCGGTTCCCGTGCATCGTCTTCTGCATGGACAGAGTGTAATAATCGACCACAATACAGGTCCGGTTTTATCCTCACCGCCTAAGGGTGCAGCAAAGACCAGCGTTGAACAAACGGCTGAAATCAAAAAAATGGCTGATAATGTCGATGGCAATGATGCTAAGACATTGGAACGCATGGCGACATTGACATCGACCGTTATGAGCTCTCATGTGAGTCAGACTCAAACCGGTAACAGAACCGCGGAAAGTTATAAAACGTCCGCAGACTCAGCAATTCAGACCCGTTCTTCGACTAACCCTGTTCGGTCTCAGGCGGCCGTAGAGGGGGGCACGGATATCACGGCTGTCGGCGCGTCTGGCTCTCGCTATGTCAACGTCTTTGGTGACATGAGGCTGCTTGAACTCAACAACAAGTTGATTGTTGCATTGAATAGGGCCGAGGCGGAATCAAACAAAAGTGCGTCTAAAGCGGTCATTCGCGTGGTAGAGGCCGCAGGACGAGCCGGTCAAAAGGGCATTGATGCTGAGAAGCAGCGATTGACCGGGGCTATCACATCTGGCGCATTAGGCATAGCCCTTCAGGGTGGCACGACCTTTAAAGCGACGAAAGCGTTGGGTAATGAGTCTGCATCTATTAAAAGTAATCTGAAAGTCGCCACGAATCTGGAAACGGGAGTGCGCAATAATCAGAACAGCATCGCGCGTGCTGCGGACAATATGCTAAGCAAAGGCAGTAAATTGGATCGCGGGGTTGAAGCAGCCATGTCGAAATCACATGCTCCTCAAATGGCAGAAGCTTCAGAACTACGCAATAAACACAACGTTATCCAGAACAAGACCCAGCAGACACGAACGACTACAGAGTTTGCTAACCAGGGTATACGTTCCGGTCAGGGAATGGTTGAAGGCGGCTTCGGCGTTCAGGCTTCTCAAGAATCCAGGCAGGCAGAGCTGGCTCGCGCCGATCAGAGTGTCAACAATGAGCTTTCCAGTACCCACCAGCAAACGGCTAAAAAGTCTGCCGAAGCCAGGGCTGCGGCAGCGCAGCTGCTAGAGAATATATTGAGCAACAATAACAGTGCGGTATCTGCCATCGCCGACCGCATGCGTTAAAAAAATGATAAAAATGGGCGGAGCTCGTCTCCGCCTTTCTATCTCACAGGAAAAATCTCATGTCTTGTATTACTCAAGTCCAGCCACAAAATCCTGCTACCTATTTGCCGCTTGAACAATCAGATCAGAAAAAGGATATTCTTACGCAGGCCCGCGCGAATATAAAAACCAGTAATAACATGGCATCGGGCGAAATAGCTCTTATGGCTTCAAGTGAGGAAGTTAAACCAACCAAATCATTTATAAGTGCGCTATTTTATCTGCTACTGTCACCCGGCTATAACAAGCTTGAGAATATCACTAAGCTTTTCGCCGACAATCAGCTTGATAGCCGTGGTTATACTTATGCACCGTTTGTATTAGAGGTGTCTTTGCAATCTCTAAAAAGCTCGTATGAAGAAAACGAAACTATTTTCGGTGAAACAGCCTCTCAAAGCATAGCCAAACAAAAACTGCTGGTCGAGAAAGGAGGTGATGCTATTGGAAATATTCATTGGGAAGTTAGTAAAAATATTCTGAACACTAAAAGTGCACATGGCAGTTTAGCCGTTAAACTCACCAGGCAAGAAAAGGATAGTGATAACAATACTCGTGAGGAAATAACCACGGGCACCAGTTATGCCGAATTATGGGCAAGGATCAGTATAATGATAGGTAATATTAAAAGCGACTACGTCGATTTTTATGCCGAGCTGATGAAAAAATATACGGATATGTACGAGGCTTTTAATTCAACCGTACAGAAAGCCTCTTCCGATGCTGTTACATCTGGCGAAGATGGTAATTCTGTTACCTTTGATCGTCCTACAATGAAAAAAGGCTATAAAGAATTTTCTGCAGAAATTGAAAAAATTGACTTAGGAACCGTTAAAAATTGGGACAAAATGTCGCAAGAGGAAAAGAATAGTCTGGTGATGACCTTAGAGCCTGCCTTTAAGGTTAATACTAAGGGGAAGATTGAGTTTAACCTTGAGCCATACATGTCTTCTGTAAACAATACGTATCCAGGAACATCATCTGGAAATATTTCAACTGCCAGCTATCAGGCGTGGCTTGCTACCTTTAATTCTGCAGGCAGTTCTCTTCAGAGTAATATGCAGGCATTTTCCCAGCGCTATACCCAGGCAAACAGCACCTTTGATCAACTCAATAAAATGTTAAGTGGCGTCATCAACTCGCTTGGAGACTCTGCTAAAGATGTACTGAAATCATTATCCTAAGAGTAACAGGAGCTGCGTAATAATGAACATGGGACGATCTACCCTGCAGCCGGGATTTTATCATGGTTTTTCCGAGGCAGAGGGTGAGACGTTTAGCCAGTTCAACGCATGGTTTCATGTTTTTTCAACCAATAGTAATATCGAAAAATCATTTCACGTGCATGATCCGTTGAGACGCTCCAGCTCTTGTACTGATTATTCTGTTACCCTGTTGCTATGTAAGATAAACAATGAAATAGATTTAAATCAGATAGATTGGGGGCACTGAGGGTTGACTCAATATCAATGTGCAGGCGGAAAGCTGGGCAGGTGAAGAAAAGTGACTGGCTGAATAATATTTATTCATAGAAACCGACTTTAGATTCCAAAATTATTCCAGAATTTTCTTCTGCCCTGCTTAAGATAATACCTATTATAGAGGAGGTGAGATATGACATATAATATAACATCAAGTAACAGAAGTCAGATTATTGATTTGAATAAGCTGTGTGCCCGCAACGATGAGAATAGGCAAAGTGGAGTTGCCGGTTCTATTACTACTTTAAGTAATGATCCCTCTGTCGTTAGGGTAGTAAAAGATTTCTCGTGCTATCCCTCTCAGGCTGAGACAGTATCTGCATTGCTAGGTGCATTGAGTATGAAAGATCTTCCGCCTGAAGTTGCTAATACCACGATGAGTCAAAATGGTGAATCTGTAAAATCCCTGTTGGGTTTAATCGCAGGTAATATTGAAGACAAGCAGGATAAGAAAACCCTGGAGAAGATTTACAGTCAGCTGATTGACGCTAAGGCTGATACGAAGAAAGAGGCGAAAGTTGGGCCAGACTTGAATCGCCTGCTCGTTAAGTATGGTAAGGACTCACTAAATAACCATGTCGCTACTTGTTTAGATGCGTGCCGTCAGGCGTGGGCATATAACCATACAGTCACGGGGTCTCCTGATAACATAGATGATAATTGCATTTTCTCGACGAGTTTATTGGGTTGTCATAACGTGCTAAATGACGTTATTGAAAAAATTTCGAATCCAGGTTCGGATTTTAATTTGATAGCTCAACAAGCCGTTTTTTTCAAGGATACTTGTGCGTCGATCCCCCTTACCTTAATAAATCATGACAATCAAGATATTGGTCCTAAAGAACACTCGACTGAGCCAAACAGGTCAAAAATGTTAGATCCGCAGGTCTCAGCTCGCGCAAACAATGGCCCCTGGCCTATAAATATCCACGTAGAAGGGGCAACGGCCAACGCCACGATTAATGGCAATTCATCACCGACACCGACAAAGTCCGATCAGGCTCTTATAAATTTCGCGACAAAATTACTTTACGCTCGGCCCGAAGATTTGACTGAAACAAAAGTGAAACTTATCAATAAGGCGCTTGATCTGGCTCGTGAGCATGATAGAAATAATGGAGGAGCGGACGGTATTCTTCAAAATCTGCAACATGTCACTCCAGTACAGGACATTATTTCTTATGAATCGGTATCAGCAAACCAACGGCTGGCTCAGGTCATACACCAGCCAGATACCTCGGCAGCCGAAAAACCTGCCGACAGTGCTGATTCTGAAAGCCTGATAATGAATGCGAAACGCCTGCAACCGCACCCGTTGGCAAATGATATAGCTGAGATTGATGCGGTTGCCGTATCTTCAACCGCGACTCCCTCGGAAATGATCCCCAAAATTCTGCGCCAGGATCTAAACCGAAGTGCAGAACGCACCAGTACAGCTCCCGAGCTTAAGGAAAGGACCAATAAACCCGAACAAAGTGAAATCCCAGAAAAATGGGTCGAAACTATCCAGACTGAGCTGGTAGCTTATTCAGTTGGTAATAAGGTTGGTCTGACTTCACTGGTAGCTGATGCAGTTGATGAAAGCTCTATACGGGAGACCCCACTTTTGCATGCGGCGAAGCAGGTATCTGGGTTATCAGACAATATTCCAGTTGAAGTTACGCAACCCTCGGATTCTCGGACTCATCCGCGTGATGGAGCGGGAATACACTCAGGGGGAAACCCGAATAATCCATTCGACTCTGGTTCCAAAGATAGTCGCTCTGATGAAAGGGACATTTTCGCCGATAATCAACCCGCGTATGGTGGCTCAGGATCGTACGTCCAGCAGACGGTTAACAGGTTTGAAAAAGAGTTTATAAGACTTCGTCCTAAAGCTACTCCTTTTGTCTCGGGGAACAGCATCTTTGGTAACAATAGTGAATCGGGAGCTAAATCTTCTGCGGAGAGAAAATCACATCTGCAGGATACAACTAAATATAACCGATTTGCTATTACGGGAAATTCACCTCGGATCCATACAACTAACCGCTCGTTCGATCCTTTCAACCAGCGCAGTATCCCTTTGATGAATCATGTTCGACAGTTCAGTCCAGGAATTACAGGAATAAATAAAGGGGAATCAAAAAAGGCAGAAAATAACCTCGGAGAAGTTTTCTTAGATAATCAGGAGCTGCAGCATGAGTGATTCAAGCGTAGATAAAAACGCTTTACATATTGTTTATGAGCTTATTTTTAAAGTGAATGGTATGCTTCCGCATAGTATCAGCCCACAGGACAGTTTAATAAAAGATCTTGGGATGGATTCTGTGGAGCTGGTTGACTTTATGATAAGACTTGAAGAACAGGGAGTGGTTATTAAGGACTCACAATTATCCAGTGAATTAACGGTCGGTCAAGTCGCCAGGCTGATATGTAAATAAGGCGTCTTTTTAGCTTTACAGAGTTTCTGTGGCGCTGCTTTTAATAAATGATATTTATCAGGATGAAAAATATCATTTATTATCTAACGGTAATTATCCCTATCATCGTAATATTCACATTCAGATATCTCCCAGCATACTGATTCTGTCAATGAAGGAGGTCACCACGCGCAAAGCCCAATTCACCGAACGCCAGACCATTGCCGCTATGAAGTCTGTCGAAGCAGTACATACCGTCAAAGATGTCTGCCGCTAAGCTTGAGTTTCAAAAGTCAGTGGCTACAATTAAAAGCAAAAAGTCGCGCGGTGAACCGGCTATTAGCGTACTTTAGCAGGCAACTGAATGTTATCCGCGTTACGTCTTTTGCAAACTGTTACAGGGACTGTGCTGTCCAATTCGCGCCTGGGATCTTAACAGCAGGAACGGTTTTCTCTTGAGTTGAAAATTCAGCTTGAGCTGGCAGTCAATCCGGTGCACCTGATTGGGATCCCAGCAATGCCCCTGCCATCCCGAAGTATAAAAGCATTTGCTGTGTGCGTTGGCTGTTTATCTGCTGTGCAACGATGTTAGTGTGCCGGAAGATCTCCACGTAAAGAACGCCGTTGTGTAGGATCGTTGACACCCTAAGTGTAACTAAATATGTTTAGGTAGCACTTATCGGACTAAGGAAAAATACACTTTCTTTAAAGCAAAAAGTTTAGAAAAAAATCTTTTCCATTGCATATAATAAGAAGATCCATACCGACTTTCTTCGAGTGCGATAACTGAAAATCAATAAGTTTAATTTATCAGTCTGTATGCGAGACTTCTTTTTGATGATTGATTTTTTTGATGTGGAATATATAATTATCAACAAATATGTGTTTAGTTAAACGGTATTCTTCTGTTAACGTTATCAGTCGGCTGCTTAAAGTCGGACGAATAAAAAAACACATCCATCCAGGGACTTCCAACAGGCCAGCTTGGTTAGTTAGCGTTGTGTTAGGTTTTCCTGACCCGCTTCTTTTCTTCAGGGAGATAGTTATATGGAGTTAGAAAAGGATATTATTATCGACGGGGTTGAATTTAACCCTTATATACGTCGTGTAAAATGTGACAAAGTGATCAAAACAATCAGAAAAAAAGAGTCCGAGGTTCTGTTCTTGCTATGTTCTACATACCCGGACGCTGTGACGTACACTGATTTATCTGCTAAGATTTGGCCACATTCGCACGTTTCGAAACCATGTATCACACAAATAATTTTCGCTCTGCGAGAAATATTGGGTGATTCAGCCAGAAATAAAATTCAGACTATACCAAAATTAGGGTATCGCCTGACGTACAAACCCCTTACTAAAAATGGTAAAGATTTTATCTTCGCCTATAAAGACCACCCCGAGATCTCAGATATCAAGAGCAAAGACTTTATCTGTCAAAAGATAGTCTCTGTGAATACAGCGCGAGTGACTCTTCAGCGGCGCAGTTCTTTGCGAACTATTGATATGTTATAGGGGGTGGGGAAGCGTTAACGGTCTTCGCGGCATCTCCCCACCGCGGTGGGCATCCATGCGCGGTGGGGATGCCGCCGCCGTAAGGATTTTCACTTTTGGTTCAACTGTACGTCACTTCAAATTCATTGATAATATCCGCAGATTCAGCTCTTTAGTGGAACGGTTTTTACAGATCGGAACTTTATCTCCGCTAACATGCAGGATGTTTTGCCATAGTATTGGTCAGCCTGAAACAAAAAAAGATCCTTGCCAGGTCATCAATTCTGGAGCTGGCTATGCACGGCAATAACGTGATTCGGGTATATCGACATTCAACTGGCGACCCAACCCACTTGCTACCTGATCCAGTGCGCGCCGGTCTCCCTAAGCCCCCAATATCAGCAGCCCAGCCGTTGCCAAGATCGCCTGTTCTCAGCGAGGGGCTGCTGGCCGACTGAAGCGCGGCTAGACTGCCCCCTGAAACGTCGTGTATGGCCTACACTGATTCGACAGATCTCATACATGGCCTGATTCAACTCATTTACTCAGTTAAAACGGAGGGTGCCATCCATCCTGCCGATTTTTTTCTACCACATGTTTTGCAATTGCACATTGTTGTCATTCACCGAATTAAACTTTTATCCTTCAATCGTTACGCCGTGAGGGATCGCTTCCAGCTATTGTTAAGATTACAAGGGAGCAGATATTTGTCTGTGAGGCTAATCATAAGCTTTATTTAAGATGACTAAGATGATTAAGAATTAATTTTGAGAGTTGCGTTTGGCTTTGTGGTAAAAATAATGAATTACAGTTTCGATAACTCCTGTTGAGAAAATTTCTTAAGTTTGATTGAATAGTCGCGCACGTTATTTTTAAGTGGGGGAAAAGAACTGTAAAAAAAATAGCGACGGTTGAATTTTCTTGTAAATATTATCACCGTGGCTGAATAACCACGGTGAAATACTGGCTGTCTCGAGTCCCCTGATAGCCGCACAACCCTTTTATCTATCTGTTTTATTTTTAGAGGCCCTATGTCAACCCGAGCAAATCGTTACACGTTACTGTTTTTTTTCTGCATTTCTGCTCTGTTTTCCTCCCTGACTACCGCGGCTGATTACAAAGAGAATGACCGCTATTTTCTGCAAAAAAGCCCTGTAACCACAGTGCCTGATGTCGTGGAGTTCTTTTCTTTTTACTGCGGACCGTGTTTTCAGTTTTCTCACACTTACAAAGTGACTGACGCCATCGTTAAGAGATTACCTGCGGGTACAAAGTTAACCAAATATCATGTCGGGCTGATGGGGCCTTTAGGACATGAACTGACCGAGGCATGGTCAGTGGCAATGGTTCTGGGCATTGAGAACAAGGTAGAGACGTTGCTGTTTGAGAAAATTCAGCAAGAACACGCTGTCAAAAGTGTTGCTGATATCATGAAGGTGTTTAGCTCGGTTGGCGTTGAGGCTGGACAATATGAAAATACGCGGCGTAGTCTGCCCGTCCAGGCTTTGGTTAAGAAACAGTATGATGCTGTTGAATCGATGAACGTCACGTCAACACCTTCGTTCTACGTACAGGGTAAATACCGCGTCAACAATGCGGCTGTTACCAGCAGCAGCCCCGATGATTATGCGAAAGAATTTGCTGATATCATTCGCTTTTTACTCGATAAAAAACCTTAATCAGTGATGTAAAGCGTACTTTTGTTTAGCTGCTCCTTCCTTTCGCCGGTACTGACTCTGCAAGGAACCATCAGGGAGAGGAGCAGGCTGACTACTCCATTATCATTTTCCTGATTTAACTCCTGACTATCTCGCTGATAACGCATATCATCCTGCACAGCTATGCCGGAACCATCATGCCTTTTTATTCTCTAATGTCTATCGGGGGCGGGTGGGGTGGCCGGTTGTACCGACCTTACACTTGCCTTGACTGTGCGGCTAAATGCTGCCTGACGGCCTAATTTGGAGATAATATGCGTGATTTGAAAGTGGTACTTTGCTCCGCGCTGTTTTCAGCAATAGCATTGTCCAGTGTAGCTTCGGCTTATGCGGATAACGATCCTATAGCTGAAGCCGTTGTTCCTGAGGTACAGGCACCCGCTGTACAAACTCCCGAAAGCCAGAATTCGCTCTCGCAGGCGCCGGGCGAGCAAGGCTCGCAGGCCCAGAGCAACCCCGCCGATCCCTATGATGTAAAAACTTTTTTTGCAGATTTTAAGCGCTTTACCCTCGGTGACGTAGTGCCAGAGCTCTATCGCGGCAAGAAATATGAAATTACCCAATGGAATGTCAGGCATCTGCCCACCCCACAGGCGGACAGTCACTGGACCTATATGGGAGGAAACTATGTGATGATCGCCAATGTTGACGGTAAGATCCTCCAGGCGAAGTCTGGCGAGATCTATTACAAGCATTGATTGCCGATCGTCATCCTGATTCTGATAAGCATCTGAAGCGCCAGTCATCAGGTAAACTCCCTTACCCTGAGCAATCAACTCAGGGTTTCAATATTTACTCACCCGATCCCCCGCTGTTCACACGTTGGTGACGGGCAGCAACAGGCGCCGTGGTTCCGCGATTGAAGCATAGGACGTGCCAACAATCGCCCAACAGCAACCGGCGGAACGGAACAGGATTACGTATCGCGATGAGTAATTCTGCATTAACTTCTGACTGACAATGTTTTACCATCTGTGCCCGACCTCTTCTGAACGATAAATGGACACCTAATGCGTTATTTGGCAGCGCTTATCCCCGTAGTCGCATTACTGGCCGCCTGTAGCAGTCAGCCGAAAGACTCGGCGGCTCAACAGCGGGGTAACCCCTTTAAGGGAGGTAGCACCTTCCAGCTTGAACCTTCGCATAGTGGCACGGTGTTAGGTGGCGACTTTGCCAATAATCAGGCAGCCAACGCGTTTATTGATGATATGGTGCGTAAGCACGGTTTTGACCGCGAGCAGTTGCACAACGTACTGGCTCAGGCCAAAAATCTCGATTGGGTCATACGCCTGATGGATCGCCAGGCACCTGCCACGGCTCAGGGTCCAAGTGGCCCCAACGGGGCATGGATACGCTATCGCAGTAAATTTGTTACGCCAGCAAACGTTCAAAACGGCGTAGCATTCTGGAATCAATACCAGGATGTACTACAGCGCGCCCAGCAAAAATATGGCGTTCCGCCAGAAATTATTGTCGGGATCATTGGCGTAGAAACCCGCTGGGGTCGCGTTATGGGCAAAACGCGTATCCTTGACGCGCTGGCAACGCTTTCATTTAACTATCCGCGACGCGCCCAGTATTTTAGCGGTGAGCTCGAAACCTTCCTTCTGATGGCGCGTGAAGAAGATGACGATCCGCTTGATTTGCGGGGTTCCTTTGCCGGCGCAATGGGATATGGCCAGTTTATGCCGTCGGCGTTTAAACAGTATGCGGTTGATTTTAATGGCGATGGACACATCAACCTGTGGGATCCGGTCGATGCAATCGGCAGCGTGGCGCATTATTTTCAGGCTCACGGATGGCTGACGAACGGTACTGTGGCGGTTGAAGCTGATGGACAGGCACCCGGACTGGAAAGCGGTTTTAAAACCCGCTATACGGTCTCCTCGCTAAATGCAGCCGGACTGTCTTCAAAGATACCCCTGGATAATCATCAACAGGTTAGCCTGCTGAAATTTGATATGGGTAAACGTTATCAATACTGGTATGGCTTGCCCAACTTCTACGTCATCACTCGCTATAATCACAGCAACCACTATGCGATGGCGGTTTGGCAACTGGGGCTGGCGGTGCGTGATGCGCGCTAGCTTCTGACCCCCGTTTACTCATCATTAAAGCAGCCAGACTGATGTTTATGCTGGCTGCACTTTCCTGTCATTCTTCAATCTAATCCGCAGTGGCACCCTGCACATCGGTACTTTCGATCTGGTTCATATGACTCCCGGGTTTTGAAACGACAAGATGTTTTCGATGTGAAAACATCTTCAGCGTATTCCCCCTCGGCGCAAAAAAATGCTGTTATGCAGTTCTGAAGATACGCCGCAAAAATGGTGGTGACCGCGTCGTGTTCAACTGAAAAGTGCTACTCTCTTGTTCTGGATTGATGGGGAGGGCAGAACGCGATGACGGATAATGAATTAACCCAATTAAGCACGCGTATCGGCCAGCTTTTGCTGGCTCGTAACGCGAGTGTGACGACCGCCGAGTCTTGTACCGGGGGCTGGGTTGCCAAGGTGCTGACGGATATTGCCGGGAGCTCTGCCTGGTTCCAGCGTGGCTTTGTCACCTATAGCGATACCGCCAAGCAGCAGATGATCGGCGTAACGGCGCAGTCGCTAGCGCAGTTCGGTGCGGTGAGCAGTCAGGTAGTGAGTGAAATGGCCTTGGGGGCACTACATGAAGCCGGGAGTCAGTATGCCGTGTCGGTGAGCGGCATTGCCGGGCCGGATGGCGGCAGTGAAGAGAAACCCGTTGGTACGGTTTGGTTTGGCTTCGCCTCTGTAAGTGGTGAAGTACTGACGTTAGTACGCTGTTTTAGCGGTGACCGTGAAGCGGTTCGCCGTCAGGCTACGGGCTGGGTTCTTCAAACTTTGCATGACCATTTTCTTAGAAATTAAACTTGATACTGTATGACTATACAGTATAATCAGTGCATATCTTATCGACCAAGCAACGTTCGCGTGTGCTTTACCCGCATGATTAGGAGTAGAAATGGCTATTGACGACAACAAGCAAAAAGCACTGGCAGCAGCGCTGGGCCAGATTGAAAAGCAGTTTGGCAAGGGCTCCATCATGCGCCTGGGTGAAGACCGCACGATGGACGTAGAGACCATCTCTACCGGCTCTTTATCACTGGATATCGCGCTGGGCGCTGGCGGCCTGCCAATGGGGCGCATTGTCGAAATCTACGGGCCGGAATCTTCAGGGAAAACGACGCTAACTCTGCAGGTTATCGCCGCTGCGCAACGTAAGGGTAAAACCTGTGCGTTTATCGATGCCGAGCACGCGCTGGATCCCGTCTATGCTAAAAAACTGGGCGTCGATATCGATAATCTGCTGTGTTCTCAGCCTGACACCGGCGAACAGGCGCTGGAAATCTGCGATGCGTTGGCGCGTTCTGGTGCCGTTGATGTCATTATTGTTGACTCCGTTGCGGCGCTGACGCCGAAGGCTGAAATTGAAGGCGAAATTGGCGATTCTCATATGGGCCTTGCGGCACGTATGATGAGTCAGGCAATGCGTAAGCTGGCCGGTAACTTGAAGAATTCAGGTACTCTGCTGATCTTTATCAACCAGATCCGTATGAAAATCGGCGTGATGTTCGGCAATCCGGAAACCACCACCGGCGGTAACGCGCTGAAGTTCTACGCTTCCGTTCGTCTTGATATTCGCCGTATCGGTGCGATTAAAGAGGGCGATGAAGTGGTCGGCAGCGAAACTCGCGTTAAAGTGGTGAAGAACAAAGTTGCAGCCCCATTCAAGCAGGCTGAATTCCAGATTATGTATGGCGAAGGGATCAACATTTTCGGTGAACTTGTTGACCTGGGCGTGAAGCATAAGCTGATTGAAAAAGCAGGCGCCTGGTATAGCTACAACGGCGATAAAATTGGTCAGGGTAAAGCGAATGCGGGTAACTTCCTCAAGGAAAACTCGGCTATTGCCAATGAAATTGATGCTAAGCTGCGTGAAATGCTGCTGGGCAATCAGGACGATAAGCCTGATTTCACCCCGGCTGCGCATGAAGTGGATGAAGGCAGCGAAGCTAAAGAAAACTTCTGATACCTGCTGGGGCGTCCTTAGTTTTGGGCGCTCCGTCCTGCCATTCACTACAGAATGACCCATGTCGAAAGGGGGCTGACAGAGAGCCCCTTCTTACCATTGTTAAAATCAGCCCCCCTCGTACTATCGATAAATTAGACTATCGTCATCAACCTAATACGATTTTTACTCGCAAGCATCGCCATCAAACGCTACCCTGAACTTTTCAGCCTGTTTCATTAACATTCGTGGGTGCCGCTATGTCAGATACCACTGAACGAACCCGCCATGCGAAACTGCTGGAGCGGGCAACGCGCATCCTTGCGATGCGCGATCACAGTGAGGCAGAGTTTCGCCGTAAGTTGGTGCAATCCAGCGAGCGTGCCGCGCGATTCGCGAAAAGCGAAACCCCACCGGAACCGCCGAGCGCGGAAGAGCTCGATAAGGTCGTTGACTGGTGTTATCAGCACGGCTGGCTGGATGATGCGCATTTTGCCGAACGTTATCTGGCTGGGCGCAGCCGCAAAGGCTACGGGCCGCAGCGCATCCGTCAGGAGCTTGGGCAGAAGGGGGTGGAAAAAAGTTTGATTGATGAGGCGCTGTCTGCCGCCGAAATAGACTGGCAGAGCCAGGCTTTTAACCTGGCCGAACGTAAATTCGGGCATCCTCTTCCCACTGCGTGGGAGCAGAAAGTAAAAGTGCAGCGCTATCTGATGACTAAAGGCTTCTATATGGAAGATATCCGCGCTATTTACGAGAATTTTGGTCATTGAACATCAATCCGATTTTACTTCCCCCTGAAGAAAATTTATCTTATCCCTCACTTTTTGTTCGTGCGTCGCCGCAGTCGAAGCAGTAGCGGCATAGTAAGACCCACGAAATATTCGTTAGCGTGATTCAGGACAAATATGAGCAAGAGCACTGCGGAGATCCGTCAATCGTTTCTCGACTTTTTCCAGAGCAAGGGACATCAGGTTGTAGCCAGTAGCTCCCTCGTTCCTAATAACGACCCGACGCTGCTATTCACCAACGCGGGGATGAACCAGTTCAAAGACGTTTTTCTTGGCCAGGATAAGCGCAGCTATTCCCGTGCTACCAGTTCCCAGCGTTGCGTACGTGCCGGTGGGAAACACAATGACCTGGAAAATGTCGGTTATACCGCGCGCCATCACACCTTCTTCGAGATGCTAGGCAACTTTAGCTTTGGTGATTACTTCAAGCAGGAGGCCATTGCCTTTGCCTGGGAGCTGCTGACCAGCGACCAGTGGTTTGGTCTGCCGAAAGAAAAACTTTGGGTAACAGTCTACGAGACTGACGACGAAGCCTTTGAAATTTGGGAAAAAGAGATTGGTGTACCGCGCGAACGCATCATTCGTATTGGTGACAATAAAGGCAGTGCTTACGCCTCGGACAATTTCTGGCAAATGGGGGATACCGGTCCCTGCGGCCCGTGTTCGGAGATTTTCTTTGACCACGGTGATCATATTTGGGGCGGCCCGCCGGGAAGTCCAGAAGAAGATGGTGACCGTTATATAGAAATCTGGAATATCGTCTTTATGCAGTTTAACCGTCAGTCTGACGGGACCATGCTGCCGCTGCCGAAGCCTTCAGTTGATACCGGGATGGGCCTTGAGCGTATCACTGCCGTGCTGCAACACGTTAATTCTAACTATGAAATTGATCTGTTCGCTCAATTGATTAAATCAGTGGCGCAGGTGACGGGGGCGGAGGACCTTAGCAATAAATCGCTGCGTGTTATTGCCGACCATATTCGTTCCTGTGCATTCCTGATTGCGGATGGTGTTATTCCATCCAATGAAAACCGTGGCTATGTGTTGCGCCGTATTATTCGTCGTGCGGTGCGTCATGGCAATATGCTGGGCGCAGAGGGAACCTTCTTCTTCAAACTGGTGGCCCCGCTGATTGCCGTTATGGGGACGGCCGGTGAAGATTTGAAACGCCAGCAGTCGCAGGTTGAGCAGGTGCTGAAAACCGAAGAGGAGCAGTTCGCAAAAACGCTGGAACGCGGGCTTGCACTTCTGGACGAAGAGCTTGAAAACCTGCAGGGCGATACGCTGGATGGAGAAACTGTATTCCGTCTGTACGACACCTTTGGTTTCCCTGTCGACCTGACCGCAGATGTTTGTCGTGAGCGTAATCTGAAAATTGATGAGGCAGGTTTCGAGCGTGCCATGGAGCAACAGCGCCAGCGTGCGCGTAAAGCCAGTGGCTTCGGTGCCGATTACAATAATGTGATCCACATCGATCAGGCGTCAGAATTCAAAGGCTATCAACAGTTGCAACTCAACGCTGCAATTACTGCTATCTTTGTTGATGGAGAGTCGGCTGATACGATTAGCGCCGGTCAGGAAGGGGTTATCGTGCTGGATTCCACGCCTTTCTACGCCGAGTCTGGTGGGCAGGTTGGCGACACCGGGGAACTGCGAGGCAATAGTGCGAGCTTCATGGTCAGCGATACCCACAAATATGCTCAGGCGATTGGGCATAGCGGTAAGCTGGCTGCCGGTAAGCTGCGCGTGGGCGACTCTGTGTCGGCACAGGTTGACGAGGCGCGCCGTGAGCGTATTCGTCTTAATCACTCTGCCACCCATTTGCTGCATGCTGCATTGCGTCAGGTTCTCGGTCATCATGTGGCGCAGAAAGGTTCATTGGTTAACGATAAATATCTGCGTTTCGATTTTTCTCATTTCGAAGCCATGACGGCACAAGAAATTCGCCAGGTGGAAGAAATCGTCAATGCCCAGGTGCGCCGCAATCTGTCGATTGAAACCAACATTATGGAGTTGGAAGCGGCGAAAGCGCATGGTGCCATGGCGCTGTTCGGTGAGAAGTATGATGACCACGTGCGTGTACTCAGCATGGGCGACTTTTCGACCGAACTGTGCGGCGGCACGCATGCCAACCGCACCGGTGACATCGGCCTGTTCCGTATCACGTCGGAATCGGGGACCGCAGCGGGTGTGCGCCGCATCGAAGCCGTTACGGGTGAAGGTGCGCTGGCGCTGTTGTATAGCCAGAACGAGCAGCTGGTCGATATCGCTCATCTGGTGAAGGCCAATAACAGCAATCTGAATGAAAAAGTGCGTGCGCTGCTTGACCACACGCGGGCGCTTGAAAAGCAGCTACAGCAGCTTAGAGATCAGCAGGCTGCGCAAGAAAGTGCATCACTAAGCAGCAAAGCGGTGACGTTAAAAGGAACCAAACTGCTGGTTAGCGAATTAAGTGATGTCGAGCCGAAAATGCTACGTACGATGGTAGACGATCTGAAAAATCAGCTTGGATCTGCAATTATCGTGCTGGCGACTGTCGTCGATGGAAAAGTTTCCCTGATTACCGGGGTGACTAAAGATTTGACCGATCGCATCAAAGCAGGAGAGCTGGTGGGCGAACTGGCCCTACAGGTTGGCGGTAAAGGTGGTGGCCGTCCCGATATGGCTCAGGCAGGTGGCGCGGATGCACTGGCTTTGCCAGCGGCGCTGGCCGGCGTTGAGTCATGGGTGGCAGCAAAGCTGTAATACGCTATCCCAAATGATTAGGGGTTTAGGAAGGTGGCAAGGCCGTTAACCAGGATAAGCTGGCTGGAGCCAGCAAATTGGGGTAACACAGCTCTGCCACAGCTGCCTGAATGACCAGGGCCTGGAAATGGCTGGTAACTCGGCCATAACGTCTGCAGGGTGAAGTAGAAGGGTACAGAAACGTATCGCAATGAGTGTGCCAGAGGCTAAAAATTCTGGTGTTTATTCCTGACGACGCGCTTCTGCAACATAAAGTCGGGTTGATGATGTTGTTTTCGGCTAAACTAAGTAGCAGCGGAATGTAATGGTAGTCATGTGCACTTTGCGTGTATTTGCTCTATCCAGCGTTTAGCGTTATGTGATGGATAATGCCGGGACGCAGCGAACCCGACTCTTTTAATCTTTCAAGGAGCAAAGAATGCTTATTCTAACTCGTCGAGTTGGTGAAACCCTCATGATCGGTGATGAGGTGACTGTAACTGTGCTGGGAGTCAAAGGTAACCAGGTGCGTATTGGTGTGAACGCCCCTAAAGAAGTTTCGGTGCATCGCGAAGAGATCTATCAGCGCATTCAGGCCGAAAAGACGCAGCAAACGAGTTACTAACGTATCCAGCGTCTCGCTTTTCATAGCGAGGCGCTAACGTTCCTTTGTTTTATCTTATTCTCCTCTTTTGATTTGCCCTTTCCTCTGCCAGCTTCATAGCTAAGACTCTTTTTTATCCCACTTCAACGTTTATGTGTGGCTTATTCAACGGGCGGACCGCTTGATTCTCTGTTGATAAATCACTCTTTTTGCCGTGAAAGTGGGCATATTGCGTGGCATTTGTGCAATCAGTTGCGGCTAACGAAAAAAGCGGGAGAAATTGTTTGACTTACAACGCCCAGAAAGTAATATGTGCGCCACGCAGTGCCGATGAGCAGTTAGAAAGCTTTGAAGCACAACTCGAAAGAGTGCTAGTGGTGAGGTGGCCGAGAGGCTGAAGGCGCTCCCCTGCTAAGGGAGTATGCGGTCAAAAGCTGCATCCGGGGTTCGAATCCCCGCCTCACCGCCATTTTGCATCCATAGCTCAGCTGGATAGAGTACTCGGCTACGAACCGAGCGGTCGGAGGTTCGAATCCTCCTGGATGCACCATATTCTGCAAGATAGGAAGCAACCTTGGGTTGGCATTTTTGAGAAGTTGTCACAGCCAGCGCAGAGGAGAATAACGTAGATTTAGCCACTTCCCGTAAGGGTAAAGCAAATCTAAACAATCTTCTTGGTAGCCCTATATGCTAAAGCTGCTTTTGCGGCTTTAATTTTGAGTAGTAACAGATGCTGACCTGATAGTCTGCATCTTGTGAGTTATTAGCACACTGCGTTATACAAGAATTTAATATGCATCCATAGCTCAGCTGGATAGAGTACTCGGCTACGAACCGAGCGGTCGGAGGTTCGAATCCTCCTGGATGCACCATTCTTAAGTATTCCATCAGTTTTATGCTTTATATCCCACTTGTCATTCCCCAATGCATCCATAGCTCAGCTGGATAGAGTACTCGGCTACGAACCGAGCGGTCGGAGGTTCGAATCCTCCTGGATGCACCATATTTTGTAATATTGGAAGTAACCTTAGGTTGGCATAATTGTGAATATTTCACAGCAAGCACTAAGGGTGATAACGTTGCTTTAGCAACGGCCCGTCAGGGTGAGGCGCAGCCGAATAATCCTCCTGGATGCACCATATTTTGCAAGACAGGAAGCAACCCTGGGTTGGCATGAATGTGAACTGTTCACAGCCAGTACTGAGGATGATAACGTTGCTTTAGCAACGACTCGTCAGGGTAAAGTAAAGCCGAACAATCCTCCTTCTTATGCTCTCGCTAGTCTCATTGAACCAACCCTGTTTCCTTTTCCCCGTTTATCTTTATGTTGTTCTCCTTGTCAGACTTCTTGTTCTGCACCTATCTAATGATATTCTTTTCGTCACTGACATAATTTTTGCCACTTCACGGTCAGAGCGACATTCACGCTGCTTTTAAGCTAAAGTATTCATTCCGCTCTCAGGATGGACATAAGAATGTACGATGATTACGAGGGTTTGATCTTCGATATGGATGGCACCATCCTTGACACAGAGCCAACGCACCGTGAAGCCTGGCGTCAGGTGCTTTTGCAATATGGGCTTAGCTTTGACGAAAAGATCCTGACCGGCCTGAATGGTTCTCCCACCTGGCGTATTGCGCAGGCAATCGTTAGCGCCCACCAGAGCGATCTCGATCCTTACCGGCTGGCTGCTGAAAAAACACAGCTGCTGAAGACCATGCTGTTTGATGTCGTGCAGCCGTTACCGCTGATTGAAGTGGTGAAAGCGTATAAAGGACGCCGTCCGATGGCGGTAGGAACCGGTAGTGAGCGGGCCATGGCGGTGGCCCTGTTACAGCATATTGGTGTGTACCATCATTTCGATGCCGTTGTTGGAGCAGATGATGTTAAACGTCATAAGCCAGAACCTGATACCTTTCTGCGCTGCGCCGAATTAATGGGCGTACCCGCAGCACGCTGTGTCGTATTTGAGGACGCAGAATTTGGCCTGCAGGCAGCGCGGGCAGCGGGAATGGATGCGGTGGATGTCAGAGAACTGTGAATGAGTGGTTGTCTTACGGTTCGATGTTGACCAGCAGCTTTCTGAGTGCCACGCTGTTGCCCGGTAGTTCGGAAGCTTTACTGGTCGGGTTGGTGGTGGCAGAACGAGTTTCTGTCAGTGCACTGGTGGTATTTGCCGCGCTGGGAAATACCCTGGGGGGGTTAACCAACATTGTTATAGGCCGTTTTATACCGTTAAAAAATCAGGGGCGATGGCATGGTACGGCGGCGGAATGGCTAAGGCGTCTGGGACCTGCTGCACTGCTTTTCAGCTGGTTGCCGATAATAGGCGATCTGCTGTGCGTGGTTGCCGGCTGGCTACGTTTTCCCTGGCTGCCGATGGTGGTTTTTCTTGCCGTTGGGAAGACCTTGCGTTATATCGTGCTGGCAGCCGCAACACTTCAGGGCATGGAATGGTGGCATTGATTCGCTTTCAGGCGGCGCTGCGATTAACATTATGCTTAACAATAATATATTTTCTCTCTGCGGGAGGTCAATTTGATCCCGGATGTATCACAGGCGCTTTCCTGGCTGGAAGCTCATCCAGATGCACTTAACGGTATTGGTCGCGGTATTGAGCGCGAAACGTTGCGCGTCAGGCCCGATGGATATCTGGCTACCACCGCCCACCCGACTTCTCTTGGAGCGGCCTTAACGCATAAGTGGATTACTACGGATTTCGCGGAGGCGCTGCTAGAGTTTATTACGCCGGTCGATCGGGATATCGATCGCCTGCTGGCCTTTTTGCGTGACATCCATCGCCATACTGCCCGTGAGCTAGGTGAAGAGCGCATGTGGCCAATGAGCATGCCGTGCAGGGTTGAGCGCGACGGAGATATTGAGCTGGCGCAGTACGGTTCTTCCAACATCGGACAGATGAAGACGCTGTATCGTCAGGGGTTGAAAAACAGATATGGCGCGCTGATGCAGGTCATCTCCGGCGTACACTACAACTTCTCGCTGCCGCTCTCCTTCTGGCAGGCATGGGCTGGCGTTAACGATGCGGAAAGTGGCAAAGAGGCGATCTCCGCAGGCTATCTGCGCTTAATACGTAACTATTATCGCTTCGGATGGGTGATCCCGTATCTTTTCGGGGCATCTCCGGCTATCTGCTCTTCTTTCCTGCAGGGCAAAGAAAGCAAGCTGCCGTTCGAGCACGGCGATAACGGCATGCTGTCGCTGCCCTATGCGACCTCGCTGCGCCTGAGCGATCTCGGCTACACCAATAAATCGCAGAGCAGTCTGGGTATCGCTTTCAACAATTTGCCTGACTATATTTCAGGCCTGAAGGCGGCGATTAAAACCCCTTCAGAAGAGTTTGCGGCGATGGGGGTGAAAGATAAAAACGGCGACTGGCTGCAGCTCAATACGAACGTGCTCCAGATTGAAAACGAACTTTATGCCCCTATCCGCCCTAAGCGCGTGACGCGCTCGGGGGAAGCGCCCTCCGACGCGTTGCAACGCGGTGGCATCGAATATATCGAGGTGCGTTCGCTGGATATTAATCCCTTCTCGCCAATCGGCGTGGATGCGGATCAGGTACGTTTTCTCGATCTTTTCCTTATCTGGTGCGCGCTGGCCGATGCCCCGGATATGGACAGTGCTGAGCTGGCCTGCACACGTAAAAATTGGAACCGGGTGATCCTCGAAGGGCGTAAGCCGGGGCAAACCATCGGTATAGGATGTGGCAAAACAGAGCGTCCGCTGGTGGATGTAGGCAAAGCGTTGTTCAGAGATTTGCTGCGCGTTGCGAAAACGCTCGATAGCCAGGGTGGCGAGTGCCAATATCAGGAGGTGTGTGAGCGGCTGGCTGCATCTTTCGACGATCCGGATTTGACCTACTCCGCCCGTTTCCTGCGGACTCTCCAGGATAACGGCATTGAAAAAACCGGGATGGCGCTGGCAGAGCAGTATCGTGCCCAGCTGCGTGAAGAGCCGCTGCAGGTGCTGACAGAACAACGCTTCCACGACGAGGCGCAGCGTTCAAGGCAGAGCCAGAGCGAGATTGAAGAAAGTGACACCCTTAGCCTGGAAGCCTTCTTGCAAGGTAAAAGCTAGGGGCAAAAAGAAAAGGCCACATCAATGTGGCCTAAATTAACATCTCTGTTGTCAGGGATGAGATGATGATAACGAATACGCGTCTTTCATATATTCAGACGTCTGGCGATCGAGAAAGTTTCATCGCATCAAAAATAAATTAAATTGCTGAGGTAACCATATGCCATTGCTGGATAGTTTTACCGTCGATCACACCATCATGGCGGCACCTGCCGTACGCGTAGCCAAGACCATGCAGACCCCGCATGGTGACACTATTACGGTGTTCGACCTGCGTTTCTGCCGTCCTAATAAAGAAGTGTTACCCGAGCGCGGCATTCACACGCTGGAGCACCTGTTCGCGGGCTTTATGCGTGACCACCTGAACGGTAACGGCGTAGAAATCATCGATATCTCACCTATGGGATGTCGCACCGGCTTTTATATGAGCCTGATTGGCGTTCCGGACGAGCAGCGTGTGGCCCAGGCATGGAAAGCGGCGATGAACGACGTTCTGAAAGTCGCTGACCAGCGTCAGATCCCTGAACTGAACGAGTATCAGTGCGGCACGTTTGAAATGCACTCGCTCGACGAGGCACAGGATATCGCTCGCCATATCATTGAGAACGACATTCGCGTTAACCGGAACGATGAACTTGCGCTGCCAAAAGAGAAGCTGAAAGAGCTCCATATTTAGTCAGTTGCGAGAAGAGAAAAGGCGACCTGATGGGGTCGCCTTTTTTTTCGGCAGGGAGCGGGCTATGAGCCGATTGACTCCTTCAGCGGCTTTTGTGGCGTAATGCGCACCTGCTTAATCATATTCTCCTGAACATCAAGAATATCCACCGCATAATGAGAAATATGCACGGTGGCACCCGATAACGGAATATCCTGAATTTCCTCGAGGATCATGCCATTAATTGTGCGGGCATCCGCTTCCGGCAGCGTCCAGTTAAACACTTTATTTATTTCACGGACGTTGGCACCGCCTTCGATCAGCACCGAGCCGTCGTTCTGCGGCATCACCTCTTCCGCCAGCGTAGGCGACATGGACGTGGTAAAGTCACCCACGATCTCTTCCAGAATATCTTCGATGGTGACCAGCCCTTTGACATCGCCGTATTCATCAACCACCAGCCCGACTTTTTCTTTATTACGCTGAAATTTCACCAGCTGGACATTAAGCGGGGTGCCTTCCGGCACGTAATAGATTTCGTCCGCCGCGCGCAGCATCACCTCTTTGGTAAACTCTTTTTTCTCCGTCATCAAACGATAGGCTTCGCGCACGCGCAACATACTGATGGTGTCGTCGAGCGAATCCCGATACAGCACGATACGACCATGTGGTGAATGCGTCAGCTGGCGCACGATCGATTTCCAGTCGTCGTTAATGTTGATCCCGACGATTTCATTACGCGGCACCATAATGTCATCAACATTGACCTTCTCCAGATCCAGCACGGACAACAGCATATCCTGATTGCGGCGCGACATTAACGAGCGTGATTCGTAGACAATGGTGCGCAGCTCTTCCTTGCTCAAAGCCCCACTGATAACAGCATCACTGCTGATGCCAACCAGGCGCATCAGTATGCGCGTAATGGTGTTCAGCAGCCACACCAGCGGCATCATCACCACCTGAAGTGGCCCCAGCAGAACGCTGCTGGGAAAAGCAACCTTTTCCGGGTAGAGCGCCGCAACGGTTTTCGGCAGGACCTCAGAAAAAACCAACACCAGGAAGGTCAGTATGCCGGTCGCTATCGCAACGCCGGCATCGCCGTACAGGCGCATACCAACAATAGTGGCCAGCGCCGAGGCCAGAATATTGACCAGATTGTTGCCAATCAGCACCAGGCTGATCAGGCGGTCAGGACGGCGCAGAAGTTTCTCGACCCGGCGTGCGGCGCGATTGCCGTTTTTAGCCTGATGACGCAGCTTATAGCGATTCAGCGTCATCATGCCGGTTTCGGAACCGGAAAAGTACGCTGAAACCAGGATCATAACGATCAGCGTAATAATCAGGGTAGTGGTTGAAACGTGTTCCACGAGCGGTCCTTGTGGTAAATCAGGAGGTTAAAAAGTGCTGCAGCATGCGGCTACCAAAGTAGGACATGGTGAGCAAAAAAGCGCCGCCGCAGTTGAACCACACCACGCGGCGACCGCGCCAGCCTTCATGGTAATGGCCCCACAGCAGCACGATATAGAGGAACCAGGCGACAATAGACAGTACCGCTTTATCAATATTTTCGCGGCTGAACAGATCGTGCATAAAAAATAATCCGGTGCATAACACCAGCGTCAGCAGCACAACGCCGATTTGAGTGATATGGAACATCTTACGTTCGATCGTCATCAGCGGGGGGATATCGGTGCTAAAAGCCAGCTTCTTATTTTTCAGCAGCCAGTCGATCCATGCAAGCTGTAGCGCGTACAGTGCGGCAATAATCAGCGTGGCATAAGCAAACAGCGCCAGACCGATGTGCACCATCATGCCCGGCGTGGTTTCCAGATGAGTAATAAAGGCATTGGGAACAAAGGTAGCAAACGCCAGGTTAATCAACGCAAAGCTGTAAACTATCGGCAGCAGGATCCAGCCCCTGTCACGTGAGGCGACGATGGTCATAATGATGCAGATTAGCAGGCTAACCAGCGAGGCAATGTTCAGCAGGCTGAGGTTTTGACCGCCATCTTGGGCAAAGATACGCTGTTCCAGCGCCACGGCATGGCATACCAGGGCAACGATAGCAGAGAGCACCGCCAGACGCCGCCATGTGCTGTTTTTACGCAGCAGGCTGGGGATGATTAGAGCAAGGCTGAATGAGTAGGCGAATAGCGCCAGAATCGCAATTACGGACATAGCTTTCGTCAGGTACCGGCCGGATAAGGAAAAATTCAGTATAGCGCCAGCGGCTGCTGGCTCCAAACGATCTCATCGTATATGGCTGAGATCCCGGCGGGATCATGTTATAATCCGCGCAATTGTGTCGCCACGGCGGCCTCTCATTACGTTGAGCGAGAGACGATGTTTGATAATTTAACCGATAGACTATCGCAGACCCTGCGCAATATCAGCGGCCGTGGACGGCTGACAGAAGACAATATTAAAGACACGCTGCGCGAAGTGCGCATGGCATTATTGGAAGCAGACGTTGCGCTGCCGGTAGTGCGTGACTTTATCGGACGCGTTAAAGAACGTGCCGTTGGTCAGGAAGTAAACAAAAGCCTGACGCCGGGTCAGGAGTTCGTCAAGATCGTGAAAAACGAGCTGGTGGCGGCGATGGGGGAGGAGAACAACACGCTGAACCTGGCGGCACAGCCTCCGGCGGTGATCCTGATGGCGGGTCTGCAGGGGGCGGGTAAAACCACCAGCGTCGGCAAACTCGGTAAATTTCTGCGTGAAAAGCACAAGAAAAAAGTGCTGGTGGTCTCTGCCGACGTCTACCGCCCGGCGGCAATCAAACAGCTGGAGACGCTGGCAGAACAGGTTGGCGTAGATTTCTGCCCGTCCGACCTTAGCCAGCAGCCGGTAGACATCGTTAAAAACGCCTTACAGCAGGCCAGGCTGAAGTTCTACGATGTGCTGCTGGTGGATACCGCCGGTCGTCTGCACGTCGATGAAGCGATGATGGACGAGATCAAGCAGGTTCACGCCGCGATTAATCCGGTCGAAACGCTGTTTGTTGTCGATGCCATGACCGGTCAGGATGCGGCCAATACCGCTAAGGCGTTCAACGAAGCGCTGCCGTTAACCGGTGTGGTACTGACGAAAGTGGATGGTGATGCCCGTGGCGGTGCTGCGCTGTCGATTCGCCATATCACCGGGAAGCCGATTAAGTTTATGGGGGTCGGTGAGAAGACCGAGGCCCTGGAACCTTTCTATCCTGACCGTATTGCCTCGCGTATTCTGGGCATGGGCGATATGCTGTCGCTGATCGAAGATATTGAAAGTAAGGTCGATCGCGCCCAGGCAGAGAAGCTGGCCAGCAAGCTGAAGAAAGGCGATGGTTTTGACCTGAACGACTTCCTCGACCAGCTCAAGCAGATGCGCAATATGGGCGGTATGGCCAGCCTGATGGGTAAACTGCCGGGCATGGGGCAGCTGCCGGATAACGTTAAGTCACAGATGGACGATAAGGTGTTGGTGCGCATGGAAGCGATGATCAACTCCATGACGCGCAAAGAGCGCCAAAAGCCGGAGATCATCAAAGGCTCGCGCAAGCGCCGCATTGCCACCGGTTCGGGTATGCAGGTGCAGGACGTTAACCGCTTACTTAAGCAGTTCGACGACATGCAGCGCATGATGAAAAAGATGAAGAAGGGCGGTATGGCGAAAATGATGCGCGGCATGAAAGGTATGATGCCGCCTGGTTTCCCAGGCCGTTAAGCCGTCCGGAAAATGGCGCAGGCGAATTAGATTGCTTTTTGCGCCAAAATGAGTAAAATTTTCGGGCTTTTTATATTGCATCCGGGCCCCGTTCCCTCAATGGGGCCCGGTTGTTTTATTAACTAAAGAGGATGTTATGGTAACAATTCGTTTGGCACGTCACGGCGCTAAAAAGCGTCCGTTTTATCAGGTAGTCGTCACCGACAGCCGCAATGCTCGTAACGGCCGCTTCATCGAGCGCGTTGGTTTCTTCAACCCGATCGCTTCAGGTCAGGCTGAGGCACTGCGTCTGGATCTGGACCGCATTGAGCACTGGGTTGGCCAGGGCGCTACTCTGTCCGATCGCGTTAACGCGCTGATCAAGCAAGCTAAGAAAGCAGCTTAATCTGTCACGGTGGTCAACATGAGCAAGCAACTCACCTCGCAGCCTCCCGCTACCCCGTTAATTCTGGGAAAGATGGGCTCTGCCTATGGTATTCGTGGTTGGCTCAAAGTGTTTTCCTCCACCGAAGACGCCGAAAGCATTTTTGACTATCAGCCGTGGTTTATTCAGCGTGCGGGTCAATGGCAGCTTGTCGAGCTGGAAGGCTGGAAGCGCCACAATCAGGACATGATCATCAAAGTCAAAGGCATTGACGATCGTGATGCCGCGGGTCTGCTGACCAATTGCGAAATTGTCGTGGATTCAGAGCAACTGCCGGAGCTGGATAACGGCGACTATTACTGGAAAGACCTGATGGGCTGCCAGGTAGTCACTGTTGAAGGTTATGAGCTGGGTAAAGTCATCGATATGATGGAAACCGGTTCAAACGACGTTCTCGTCGTCAAGGCTAACCTGAAGGATGCGTTTGGTGCGCAGGAGCGGTTGATCCCGTTCCTCGATGAACAGGTTATCAAGAATGTCGATCTCACTACCCGCACCATCAAAGTAGATTGGGATCCTGGTTTTTGAGCTCCGAACAAAACGGTAATACTCCGGCGCAGAGTCTGTGGATTGGCATAATCAGCCTGTTCCCAGAGATGTTTCGCGCAATTACCGATTACGGAGTAACTGGCCGGGCAGTAAAAAATGGCCTGCTCAGCATTCAGAGCTGGAGTCCACGTGACTTCACTCATGACCGGCACCGTACCGTGGATGAACGTCCTTACGGCGGCGGACCGGGAATGCTAATGATGGTTCAACCCTTGCGGGATGCCATTCACGCAGCAAAAGCGGCGGCAGGGGAAGGCGCTAAGGTGATTTATCTGTCACCTCAGGGGCGTAAACTCGATCAGGACGGGGTTTGCGAACTGGCGACCAACCAGAAGTTAATTCTGGTTTGCGGTCGCTACGAAGGGATTGACGAGCGCGTAATCAAAACCGAAATCGATGAAGAGTGGTCGATTGGCGATTACGTACTCAGTGGTGGCGAGCTGCCAGCAATGACGCTGATTGACTCGGTTTCCCGGTTTATACCGGGGGTACTGGGAAAACAGGCGTCGGCCGAGGAAGACTCTTTTTCTGACGGTTTGCTGGATTGCCCACACTATACCCGCCCTGAAGTGTTGGAAGAGATGGAGGTTCCGCCGGTTTTACTGTCGGGCAACCATGCTGATATTCGCCAATGGCGCCTGAAACAGTCGTTGGGCCGTACCTGGCTTAGAAGACCTGAACTTCTGGAAAACCTGGCTCTGACTGAAGAGCAAGCAAAGTTGCTGGCTGAGTTCCAACGCGAACACACCCAGGCAACAAAACGATGATACGGCTGGATTAATCCGCCTTAACTATCAGTTTACCCAGGATAAGAGATTTTATTATGAGCAACATTATTAAGCAGATTGAACAAGAACAGCTGAAACAGGACGTACCTTCATTCCGTCCGGGTGATTCCGTGGAAGTGAAAGTATGGGTCGTTGAAGGGGCTAAAAAGCGTCTGCAGGCATTCGAGGGCGTGGTTATCGCTATTCGTAACCGCGGTCTGCACTCTGCATTCACTGTTCGCAAAATTTCCAACGGCGAAGGTGTTGAGCGTGTCTTCCAGACTCACTCACCGGTAATCGACAGCATCACCGTTAAACGTCGTGGTGCCGTGCGTCAAGCCAAACTGTACTACCTGCGTGAGCGTACTGGTAAGTCTGCACGTATCAAAGAGCGTCTGGGCTAAGGTATCGCTAACGCGACATCGACTAGTTAATAGCAAACAAGGGGCTGACCGAAAGGTTGGCCCCTTTTTTTGTCTGATGTCATCCTCTCTACACGGCTCAGTCACTTAGAATAGAGCATCGGACAGACTAACTTGAGTCACTTTGTCTCAACTTACTGGTAAAGTTTTACCCGGATTATCTTGCCTATAGCGTTTAGAAACGGCCTCAATACATGATGTGCTATCGTCAAGCAGGTGAGAGTTGGCTTTTTTTGCTTTTTCAAAGGCGTCACTGATGCCCTTATCCAGCATATTGGGATTTTTAAAGGCAGGGACCTGTGTAAGCGGGTTGCCATTTTTTTGTGAGTCAGTCTGGCAAAGTCGGCTAATCTGACTATATAAAGATCCCACCCCGTCAGCGCTTGCCACCATTGGCAGAGTACTCAGTGACAAAACAAACATCATTTTTTTCATCGTTAACCTCTTTCAGTGTCGGTGTGTTGTTTTGCAGGCGATGCTTCCATCGCTCCGCTGGCCGCGCGCAGCAGTGCTACCACCAGCGGTGACAGCGCGTTACGCAGCGCGGCACGTTCAGACTGGAACAGCGTGGCGGCGTAAAAGCGGTGGCCCGGCAGCTCCATTGCCCGCACCTCGCCCTCACGATCGTGTGCGCTCAGGCGCAGCGGATAGGATTTAAGGTCGGCGACAAAATCAGGATTAACGCCAAAGTTGCAGTGATAGCCTTCCGTGATCTCCGTCTTGCCGTATGCCTGTGCCAGCAGCGTGCCCGGCTCAATCAATATATCCCCGGTTTTTTCCACCAGAGAACAGCTTAATGGCGCGATCACCAGTCGCCCACCGCTGTCAGTTTCGGCATGGCCGGCGTCGCTCCAGCCCATGACGTTGCGCGCATATTCCACGATAGCGTACTGGAACCCGCCGCAGGAACCGAGGAACGGCACGTTGTTTTCACGCGCCCAGGTAATAGCCAGAAAAGCGCCGTCATCATTGATATAGGGGCTGCCGGGTACCAGCCAGATGGCATCATACTCACGTAGCTGGCCACGATCGGTGACGCTGGCAGTGGGCAGCCAGCATGGGCTGACGTCAAGGTTCAGGAATTGTGCGGCAAGCCTTATCGCCTGCGGTATGGCCTGATGCGCAACGGCATCGGCACGGTAATCACCAACCAGAGCTAAACGAACAGGGGGCATTTGCGTGTTCCATTCAGGTAAAAAAATATCCTATTAGAGGATTCAGGTGCTGGCAAGCGGGCCGGGGCCTTCATATGATGGCAACCCGTCTTTTACCAGGAGAAGAACATGACACAGCGCATGAATGAATTTGGCCAGCCTGTTGGTGCAGCGTTGCCTGACTGGAAGCCTGCCTCTCTGCCAGCAGCAGCAACAATGAACGGACGCTACTGCCGGCTGGAGCCGTTAGACTGCGTGCGGCACGGCAACGATCTTTTTGCGGCTTATGCCGCTGCGCCCGATAACAGTGACTGGACGTACCTGACGGAAGATCGCCCTTCTTCATTGGCGGCTTTTCATCTCTGGCTGCGCCAGCGGGCGGCGGAAAAAAGCTTTATTACCTTCACCGTTGTTTGCGCGCGGCGCAATAAGCCGCTTGGGCTGGTATCTTATTTACGTATCGACCCGGCTAACGGTTCGCTTGAGATTGGCGGAGTGACCTGGTCGCCATTGATGAAGCGCACGGCGATCGGGACTGAATCCTTATGGCTGATGATAGCGAACGCCTTTGCGCTGGGCTATCGGCGCTGTGAGTGGAAGTGTGATTCACTGAATGCCCCATCGCGCAACGCGGCGCTGCGTCTGGGCTTTACCTATGAAGGAACCTTCCGCCAGATGATGACACGTAAAAATCGTTCGCGTGATTCTGACTGGTTCTCGATTATTGATGGCGAGTGGCCAGTGCTGGATAAGGTTTTGCGTCACTGGCTGTCGCCAGCAAATATTGATGAGCAGGGACAGCAGCGGGTAGCGTTAAGCCACCTGATGCGGTCGATGCAGGTGGTAGATAGCGGTATCGATCGGCCCGCTGGCTAAGACAATCAGGCCGAAGCGAACATCAATCAGTTTGGCTCCGACCCGGGTCGCCACCGCGCGGCTGGCGTGATTGCTCTCTGCAATAAGAATTTCGATCGTCTCCGCTTTTCGCTGCATAAATGCTTTCGCAGCCAGCATGCGCACCGCCGTGCTGGCAATCCCCTTACGCTGTTCGCCGCAGCGTACCCAGTAACCGAGTGCAGGCTTGCTACCCTGCTCGTCAGCATAGCGTATTCCTACACCACCCAGCAGCTGCCCATCATTGCTGAAGATCCCTGACTCATCAGCCTGCTCCCGCTGGCGTTGAAGATGAGTATAGTGAAACCACTTCAGCGCATCTTCCGGCGTATAGTTCTCATGCGCCCAGCCCATCCACGGAAGCAGAGTGCCCAGTGACTCATTAACGGCATGAGCAAAAGCATCGGCATGGCTATCTTCAAAAGGGCGTAACACTAAGTTCATCAGATCTCCAAATGTTGGACAACGCGGCTGAGCACGGTGGTGGACAGAGGATATACCACATCAGCCCTAATGGTTTGAGCGGACACGAAAAACCAGTAATTTATGAATAGTTCAATCGTATTGTGTAAAGATAATATTACAGTATCATCATTGTTGTATTTTATATAACTTACTGTTTTTATGTATTTTATATCTGATGGATAGAGTTTTTTGTGCAGGAGTTAAATTTAATGTACATATAATTTTGCGACATGTACGTCTTATGGTACATTTTATTTCAATCTTCTAAGGGCCCGACTACACGAATCACCAGGATAACGATCATGCAAAAAGATGCGCTCAATAACGTCCATATCGCTGATGAACAGATTTTGATAACCCCGGAATTACTGAAAAATCAGTACCCGCTTAACAATGCGCTGGAAGGGCAAGTTACCGCTTCACGCCGGATTATCTCCGACATTATCAGCGGTAAAGATCATCGTTTACTGGTGGTGTGCGGCCCTTGCTCTATACACGATCCTGAGGCCGCGCTGGCTTATGCCCGCGATCTCAAAAAGCTGGCCGATAAGGTAAACGACAGGCTGTATATTGTGATGCGCGTCTACTTCGAAAAGCCGCGTACTACCGTAGGCTGGAAAGGACTGATCAACGATCCGCATATGGATAACACCTTCGACATGGAAACCGGGCTGCATATTGCCCGTAAACTCCTGCTGAATTTGGTAGAGATCGGCCTGCCGCTGGCGACAGAAGCGCTTGACCCCAACAGCCCGCAATACCTCGGCGATCTGTTCAGCTGGTCTGCCATCGGTGCGCGTACTACCGAGTCGCAAACACACCGTGAAATGGCGTCGGGCTTGTCAATGCCGGTTGGATTCAAAAACGGGACGGATGGCAGTCTCGCAACGGCGATCAATGCCATGCGCGCAGCGGCACAGCCGCATCGTTTTGTCGGTATCAACCAGGCAGGGCAGGTCTGCCTGCTGCAAACCCAGGGCAACCCGGACGGGCATGTGATCCTTCGCGGGGGTAAACAGCCTAACTATGGGCCGCAGGATGTGGCGCAGTGTGAAAAAGAGATGCAGCAGGCAGGACTCCGCCCCTCCTTGATGATAGATTGCAGTCATGGAAATTCGAATAAAGACTTTCGTCGCCAGTCGGGTGTCGCCGAGTCTGCGGTCGCGCAGATCAAAGATGGCAACCGCTCCATTATCGGCCTGATGCTGGAAAGCAACATTCATGAAGGCAATCAGTCTTCCGAACAGCCGCGTAGTGAAATGCGCTATGGCGTTTCCGTAACCGATGCCTGCATCAACTGGGAAACGACCGAAAAATTGTTGCAGGACATTTATCAGGATCTGGATGGGGCACTGGCGGCGCGTCTGTCGCAAGAGGATTAACGAGTTATGGTGTCTGAACTGAGCGCGCTACGCGATCAAATTGATGAAGTGGATAAAGCGCTGCTGGATCTCCTGTCCAGAAGGCTGTCGCTGGTGGCGGAAGTCGGTGAGGTAAAAAGCCGCCACGGGCTGCCGATTTACGTGCCTGAACGCGAAGCGACTATGCTGGCCTCGCGTCGCAAAGAAGCTGAAAATTTGGGAGTGCCGCCTGACCTTATCGAGGACATTCTGCGCCGGGTGATGCGTGAGTCGTATACCAGTGAAAACGATAAAGGCTTTAAAACGTTATGCCCCGAACTGCGCCCGGTGGTGATTGTTGGCGGGAAAGGGCAGATGGGGCGGCTGTTTGAAAAGATGCTAACCCTGTCCGGCTATCGGGTGAAAATTCTGGACAAAGACGACTGGGATAATGCAGAAAGCCTGCTTGCTGACGCCGGTATGGTGATCATTAGCGTGCCTATCCATTTAACTGAAAAGGTGATTGGCGAGCTGCCGCCGCTGGCACAGGACTGCATTCTGGTTGATCTCGCCTCCGTGAAGAATAAACCGCTGCAGGCTATGCTGGCTGCGCATTCGGGCCCGGTATTGGGTTTACACCCGATGTTTGGCCCGGACAGCGGAAGCCTGGCGAAGCAGCTGGTGGTGTGGTGCGATGGTCGGCAGCCGGAAGCCTACCGCTGGTTCCTTGACCAGATTCAGGTTTGGGGAGCCCGCCTGCATCGCATTGGTGCGGTGGAGCACGATCAGAATATGGAGTTTATCCAGGCGCTGCGCCACTTCGCTACCTTTGCCTATGGTCTGCACCTGGCTGAAGAAAATGTCAATCTGGAGGAGCTGCTGGCGCTCTCATCGCCCATTTACCGTCTGGAGTTGGCCATGGTTGGTCGACTGTTCGCTCAGGATCCGCAGCTCTATGCGGATATCATCATGTCCTCGGAAAACAACCTGGCGCTGATTAAGCGCTACTATCAGCGTTTTGGTGAGGCGATTAAGCTATTGGAACAGGGTGATAAGCAGGCGTTTATCGGCAGCTTCCGTCAGGTGGCGCAGTGGTTCGGCGACTACGCAAGCCGTTTTCAGGCGGAAAGCCGCACGCTGTTACGCCAGGCCAACGACAGCCGGGCTTAAGCGAGCATACTAAAAGAGGTTGCACCAGGCTTTGGCTTTTTCCCATACCGGCAACGTTTTATCCGCCGTCGGCTCGACAGTGTCTGCCGTAGAAACGCAGACGCCAGCCAGTCTGCCTGTAATTTTGCTGATGTCATCAGGTGCGGCATGACGTTACCGGCTTAACGATCTTGCGAACGTGGGCCTGAATAATCAGGATGAAGAAAAAACGCCAGCCTGATAAGGCTGGCGCAAGCTTAGCGATTACTGTGGATCGATGGCGACAATATTCTCACTCGGGTAGCAGCCCAGCACCTTCAGAGAGCGGGTGATCGGTGTCAGTTCTTGCAGCGCCTGCTGCACCTCTTCGCTACGCAAATTCCCCTGGAAATCGATGTAAAACATCTCCTGCCACGGATTGCCGTTGATGGGGCGTGATTCCAACTTGCTCATGGTCAGATGGTGTTTACGCAGCACCAACAGGGCTTCTACCAGCGCACCGGCCTGCTGACCGGTAGCCATGATCAGCGTAGTCTTTGCCGGCACCTGAAGCGATACTTCCACCGGTTTGCGCGCCAGCACGATAAAGCGGGTGATGTTTTGGCGCTGGTTGGCAAGATTACGCTCCAACACCTGCAATCCATATAGCGCACCGCCGGCTTCACTGCCCAGTGCGGCAACTTTTGGCGAGTTCATGGCGGCGACTTTTTCCATGGCGGCGGCGGTGCTTTCCGTATACTCAATTTTCCAATGTGGGTAGCGGTTAACAAACTGGCTGCATTGCTGGAACGGCTGCGGGTGACTGTAGACCGTCTCAACCTGCTGTAGGTCTGTGCTGCCGGAAACCAGCACGCAGTGATCGATGGGGATGGTGATCTCCCCGACAATAGACAGGCTGGTTTGCTGTAGCAGATCGTAAACGTCGGTAATAGAGCCGGAGGTGGTGTTTTCAACCGGCAGTACAGCGTAGTCAGCCTGACCGGTTTCTACCTGATTAAATATATCGTGGAACTTCAGGCAGCCACACTCAATAAAATTATCAAAGTGACGTGCGGCATAATGGCGTGAGGCCAGGTGTGAGTAAGATCCTTTGGGGCCAAGAAATGCGATACGTGCCGAATGCGCGTTGGTATTGTTCAGATGCTTTTGCAGTAGAGCCTGCTGGGTGAGCACTGAATCTTCGATAATCTGTTGGAACAGGCGCGTAATATAGTGGGCATCGAGTTTGTGGCTTTTCCCTAATGCGACCAAATGCTCAAGAAGGTCGCGTTCACGGTCAATATCGCGTACCGGACGATGGGTGGCCATCTTGGCTTCGGCAACTTCTACGGCCAGCGCACGGCGCTGTGCCAGCAGCGTTAGCAGTTGTTCATCCAGTGCGCTGATTTTACCGCGCAGAGCCAGCAACGGGTTTTCGGGGTTCATATTTGCTACCTGTCAGTGTCGCTAAAAAAAAAGCCTCCCGGGGGGAGGCTTTATTGTTCGTCTTCGCATGACTTCTTACACGACGAATCGCCTCCCTGATCAGGGGAAGGTAAAGAAGGTAAAAAAGAATGCGAAGAAAAACGATACGGGTTTCATCAGGGTGTCCATAAATTGCGTAACGGTAAAGTAACCGCTGCAATTTCATTCTGTCAACAAAAAACGCGCCCGCAGGCGCGTTATCAGCGTTTTGACATCTTACTCTTCTTCAGCTTCGACTACGCTAAGATCTTTCACGCTAGCGGAGGCGCGGCGCGCTTCTCCCTTGTGCTGAACTTTGTTCAGCTGGCGCTCCAGTTTGTTGATCAGATCGTTGATAGCCGTATACATATCTTCATGCTTGGCGCTGGCGACCAGCGGACCGTTAGGCGTATTGATGTTGGCATCAGCGACAAATTCTTTTGGCTCTTTTGACAGAACAATGTGGGGGTTAATCAGGTGGGTTTGCCACTTCTCAAGCTTGGCCAGACGGTCTTCAACATGCTGACGAATGGCCGCAGTAATATCCATTTGCTTACTGGTAATGTTCAGAACCATAGTGCTTACCTCTCTGTCATTTCCGTCTTGGTACTTAAGCATAGCGTGAAAAAATCTAAAATGCGTGATGTATGTCACATTTTATTGTCACTTTTTGTCAGGAAATAAAAACTGTGTTGCTGGTAAATCATGGCGACGGCAGAGATGAGAGGAGGAGGGCGGCGGCGAGTGGAAATGAGGTGAACAGGGTTATGTTAGTCTGTTGACGCGGAGAATGTATCGGAAAAGCCATTCAAAAAGGGCCACGCTAAACTCAACATGACCCCTTTATTGGGCTATAGGAGCAATCGAATCGCTCCCATATACTTACGGCCCACCCGCAGCCGTTGTCTGGCGTAAGACTCAGGCTTGATTAGCGGCAATAATTTTAGCTACACGCTCGGCTTGTGAATTCAGCTGCAGTTGGCGGTATGCATTTTCCATGAGTGGCAGAGCTTTGTGAGTCGCCTGGGTATCCGGGTAATCTTTCAGCATCTGTTCTACGCGATTAACCACTGCAACATAAGCCCCGCGTTTAGTGTAGAATTCAACCACGGAGAGCTCATATTTTGCCAGGCGGTCTTTCAGGAACACCAGGCGCTTATGTGCATCGGTTGCGTACTGACTGTTTGGATAGCCGCGCAGCAGCTGCGAGAAGTCTTTGAAAGCATCACGCGCATGGGTCGGGTCTCGATCGGAGCGGTCGATACCAAAGAAGCCCTGCAGTGCGCTGTCGTCCAGCGCCATATCCGTCAGACCACGCATATAAATGACGTAATCAATGTTCGGATGGGTCGGGTTCAGGCGCATAAAGCGGTCAATAGCGGCCTGTGCCAGCGGCAAATCGGCATTTTTGTAATAAGCGTAGATCAGATCAAGCTGAACTTGCTGGGAGTATGGGCCGAACGGATAGCGGTTATCGAGCGCTTCCAGTTGCGTTATTGCTCCTTTAAAGTTACCGTCCTGCAGTTTTTGCTGGGCAGTGGCATAAATCTCGGAAGGTGGGCTGTCAGGCACCACATCCTTGGAGCCGGAACATCCAGCTAATGCCAGGCTCAACGTGGCTGCAGCCACCAGATATTTCATACGCGTCATGACGATTTGCTTATCCTCAGAGTGTTATTCAGGAAGCTGTCCGTTAAGCTTCATGTAGTGACCAGGTACGATAGCACATTATATTAAACGGCATCGCCGTGAAAACCCAACGTTAACAAAGAAGCTGCTTATTTATGGCACAACAAGTAAAACTCAATGCAACGGTATCCGAATCGCAACTCGGACAACGCTTAGATCAGGCTTTGGCCGAATTGTTCCCTGATTATTCACGTTCTCGCATAAAAGAGTGGATTCTCGACCGGCGCATTACCGTCAACGATACAATAATCGATAAACCGAAGGAAAAAGTCCTCGGCGGCGAGCAAATTAGCATCGATGCAGAAATCGAAGAAGAGGCCCGCTGGGAAGCACAGGATATCCCTCTGAACATCGTTTATGAAGACGACGATATTCTGGTGATCAATAAACCGCGTGATTTGGTGGTGCATCCCGGTGCAGGGAACCCTGATGGCACCGTGCTTAACGCCTTGTTATACCATTTCCCCGCCATTGCCGACGTTCCTCGTGCAGGTATTGTGCACCGTCTGGACAAAGATACCACCGGTCTGATGGTGGTAGCGAAAACCGTTCCGGCACAAACACATCTGGTCGATGCCTTACAACGCCGTGAAATCACCCGTGAATATGAAGCGGTAGCGATCGGGCGGATGACGGCAGGCGGCACGGTCGATCAGCCGATCAGCCGTCATTCGACCAAGCGTACGCATATGGCAGTGCACCCAATGGGTAAACCTGCCACGACCCACTACCGCATCATGGAGCATTTTCGTGCACATACGCGGCTGCGGCTGCGTCTGGAAACCGGTCGTACTCACCAGATCCGCGTTCATATGTCGCATATCAGCCATCCGCTGGTAGGCGATCCGCTGTACGGTGGTCGTCCTCGTCCACCAAAGGGGGCATCGGAGGCTTTTATTACCACCCTGCGGGCTTTCGATCGTCAGGCGCTTCACGCGACGATGCTGCGTCTTTACCACCCGATTTCCGGAATTGAGATGGAATGGCATGCGCCGCTGCCGCAGGATATGGTCGATCTGATCGATGCCCTGAAAGCGGATACCGAAATGTTTAAAGAGCAGCTGGACTGGTAATGGATCTCATCGTACCGCAGTGGTCCGCTCCTGCTAACGTCCGTGCGGTAAACAGCACGCGCCGGGGCGGCATCAGTCAGGCCCCCTGGGATAGCCTGAACCTGGGCGCTCATGTTGGTGATGAGTTGCAGCATGTGCAGATGAATCGTCAGCGCCTGTTGGAGTTTGCCGATTTGCCCTCAATGCCACAATGGCTTGAGCAGGTACACGGCACCGATGTCTTAACGCTCGACTGGAAGGTTCCTTCCTCACTGCGTGCTGATGCCGCCTATACCTGCACGCCTGGCGTAGTCTGTGCGGTGATGACAGCGGACTGCTTGCCGGTCTTGTTCTGTTCGCTGGATGGTCGGGAAGTGGCTGCGGCTCATGCCGGCTGGCGCGGCCTGTGTGACGGCGTGTTAGAAGCCACGATAAGTGCGTTTTCTGCCCCGCCATCGCAAATTGTTGCGTGGTTAGGCCCGGCGATTGGTCCGGGAGCATTTGAGGTTGGGCGCGAAGTTCGCGAGGCATTTTTGGCTAAGGATCGGGCAGCTACGGCCGCTTTTCGTCCCCAGGGAGAAAAGTTTTATGCCGATCTCGGACTCCTTGCAAAACAACGTCTGGAAGCCTGCGGAGTGCGCCAGGTCTGGGATAGTGGCCAATGCACCCTGACGCTTCGTGAGCAATTTTTCTCCTACAGACGCGATGGTGTTACCGGGCGTATGGCAAGTTTGATCTGGCTGATATAACCTAGCGCCATAAGACGGTCTGGAATGGTGTTTTTTTCTCCAAAATATCCGGTCATTTAACTTGAAAATTTGAGGATTGACCTCATTTAATCTCCAGTAGCAATTTGACCTGATAGGGGGAAATTATGCGTCTGGATCGTCTTACTAACAAATTCCAACTGGCCCTTGCCGATGCCCAGTCTTTGGCTCTTGGTCGCGATAATCAATTCATCGAACCTCTGCACCTGATGAGCGCGCTTCTCACTCAGGAAGGAGGATCCGTTGGCCCTTTACTGACCGCCGCAGGCATCGATCTTTCTTCACTGCGTCGCGCCATCGAACAGGCCATCAGCCGTCTGCCACAGGTAGAAGGCGCTGGTGGTGACGTTCAACCCTCTGCCGACCTGGTCAGGGTACTTAACCTGTGCGACAAACTGGCGCAGAAGCGCAAAGATAATTTCATTTCATCAGAGCTTTTCATCCTGGCGGCGCTTGACTCCCGCGGATCGCTGGCGGATTTGCTGAAATCCCACGGTGCGACCAGCGATAAGCTGTCCAAATCCATTGACCAGATGCGCGGAGGAGAAAACGTGAACGATCAGGGTTCAGAAGATCAACGTCAGGCATTGAAGAAATATACGGTCGATCTGACCGAGCGTGCCGAACAGGGCAAGCTCGACCCGGTGATTGGTCGCGATGAAGAGATCCGCCGCACCATTCAGGTGCTACAGCGCCGTACTAAAAACAACCCGGTGCTGATCGGTGAGCCGGGCGTAGGTAAAACCGCCATTGTTGAAGGCCTTGCCCAGCGGATCATTAACGGCGAAGTTCCTGAAGGACTGAAGGGGCGCCGGGTGCTGTCCCTGGATATGGGGGCGCTGGTGGCCGGGGCAAAATACCGTGGTGAATTTGAAGAACGGTTGAAAGGCGTGCTTAACGACCTGTCCAAGCAGGAAGGTAACGTCATACTGTTTATTGACGAGCTGCATACCATGGTAGGCGCAGGAAAAGCCGATGGCGCAATGGATGCTGGCAATATGCTGAAACCCGCGCTGGCGCGTGGCGAGCTGCATTGCGTTGGGGCAACCACGCTCGATGAGTACCGTCAGTATATTGAAAAAGATGCTGCGCTTGAACGCCGTTTCCAGAAAGTCTTCGTTGCCGAGCCCAGCGTGGAAGATACCATCGCCATTTTGCGTGGACTGAAAGAACGCTATGAGCTGCATCATCATGTGCAGATCACCGATCCGGCTATCGTGGCGGCGGCGACGCTGTCGCACCGCTATATTGCCGATCGTCAGCTGCCGGATAAGGCGATTGACCTGATTGACGAAGCGGCATCGAGTATCCGCATGCAGATCGACTCGAAGCCGGAGTCGTTGGACCGCCTGGAGCGGCGCATCATCCAGCTTAAGCTGGAGCAGCAGGCGCTGAAGAAAGAATCCGACGATGCCAGTATCAAGCGTCTTGAGATGCTCGAAGGCGAACTGAACCAGAAAGAACGTGAATACTCCGAGCTGGAAGAAGAGTGGAAGGCAGAAAAAGCATCGCTTTCCGGTACCCAGCATATTAAAGCTGAGCTGGAGCAGGCGAAACTGAACATGGAACAGGCTCGCCGCCAGGGCGATCTGGGCCAGATGTCTGAACTCCAGTACGGCAAAATTCCAGAGCTGGAAAAACAGCTGGCGGCAGCAACCCAGTCCGAAGGCAAAACCATGCGTTTGCTGCGAAATCGTGTCACGGACGTTGAGATTGCCGATGTGCTGGCCCGCTGGACCGGTATTCCGGTGGCGCGCATGATGGAAGGTGAACGCGACAAGCTGCTGCGTATGGAGCAGGAGCTGCATACGCGGGTTATCGGGCAGCAGGAAGCGGTGGAAGCCGTATCGAACGCCATTCGTCGTAGCCGCGCCGGGCTGGCCGACCCTAACCGACCGATTGGCTCATTTCTGTTCCTCGGCCCGACAGGGGTAGGTAAAACTGAGCTGTGTAAGGCGCTGGCTAACTTTATGTTCGACAGTGACGATGCCATGGTACGTATTGATATGTCGGAGTTTATGGAAAAACATTCGGTATCGCGCCTGGTGGGGGCTCCTCCGGGGTACGTTGGCTATGAAGAGGGGGGCTATCTGACCGAAGCAGTACGCCGCCGCCCGTATTCAGTGATCCTGCTGGATGAAGTTGAGAAGGCACACCCCGATGTATTCAATATCCTGTTGCAGGTGCTGGATGACGGACGCCTGACGGACGGGCAGGGCAGAACGGTCGACTTCCGTAATACGGTGGTCATCATGACCTCTAACCTGGGTTCCGATCTGATTCAGGAACGTTTTGGCGCGTTAAGCTATGGCGAAATGAAAGAGCTGGTGATGTCGGTGGTTAGCCACAGCTTCCGTCCGGAGTTTATTAACCGTATCGATGAGCTGGTGGTATTTCATCCGCTGGGTGAACAGCATATTGCTTCTATTGCGCGGATTCAGCTGCAACGACTTTATCAGCGCCTGGAAGAGCGTGGCTACACGCTGCATATTTCAGATGCCGCCCTTCAGCAGTTGGCAGAAAACGGCTACGACCCAGTATATGGTGCAAGGCCTTTGAAGCGAGCAATCCAACAGCAGATTGAAAACCCGTTGGCACAGCAGATCCTTTCCGGGGCGTTACAGCCTGGTAAAATCATCGAAATGGATGTGAAGGATGGGGTTATCGTGGCCCATCAGTCATCATGATAAGCAACAAAAATGGGCCACAGGCCCATTTTTGTTTATTAAAGCGGCAAAAAAACGTCTAATAATGGTTTTTTGGCTGGAATTTGAACGGTTGGAAAGTTTTTTGCGATTAACCCTTGTCAGCCTTCAGAAACTCCCTATAATGCGCCTCCATCGACACGGAACAACGGCTTACAGGCCAGCGTGTTGAGAGGTTCAGGAAGTTCTGAATCGCCGGAAAAACTTCTCAAAAAGAGGTTGACTCCGAAGGAGGAAAGCGTAGTATACGCCACCTCGCGACAGGAAGCTCCGGCACTGTTCGCACCGCTCTTTAACAATTTATCAGACAATCTGTGTGGGCACTCGCAGGATTGATATCAGACACTTCCGGGTGTCAAAAAAATATCAAGCCTCATGAGTGAACACATAATGACATTCATTATGACGTTTTACGATTGAGCATCGCTGAACTTGTTTCAGCAAATCGAACTTTTAATTGAAGAGTTTGATCATGGCTCAGATTGAACGCTGGCGGCAGGCCTAACACATGCAAGTCGAACGGTAGCACAGAGAGCTTGCTCTTGGGTGACGAGTGGCGGACGGGTGAGTAATGTCTGGGAAACTGCCCGATGGAGGGGGATAACTACTGGAAACGGTAGCTAATACCGCATAACGTCTACGGACCAAAGTGGGGGACCTTCGGGCCTCACGCCATCGGATGTGCCCAGATGGGATTAGCTAGTAGGTGGGGTAACGGCTCACCTAGGCGACGATCCCTAGCTGGTCTGAGAGGATGACCAGCCACACTGGAACTGAGACACGGTCCAGACTCCTACGGGAGGCAGCAGTGGGGAATATTGCACAATGGGCGCAAGCCTGATGCAGCCATGCCGCGTGTATGAAGAAGGCCTTCGGGTTGTAAAGTACTTTCAGCGGGGAGGAAGGCGATGGGGTTAATAACCCCGTCGATTGACGTTACCCGCAGAAGAAGCACCGGCTAACTCCGTGCCAGCAGCCGCGGTAATACGGAGGGTGCAAGCGTTAATCGGAATTACTGGGCGTAAAGCGCACGCAGGCGGTCTGTCAAGTCGGATGTGAAATCCCCGGGCTCAACCCGGGAACTGCATTCGAAACTGGCAGGCTAGAGTCTTGTAGAGGGGGGTAGAATTCCAGGTGTAGCGGTGAAATGCGTAGAGATCTGGAGGAATACCGGTGGCGAAGGCGGCCCCCTGGACAAAGACTGACGCTCAGGTGCGAAAGCGTGGGGAGCAAACAGGATTAGATACCCTGGTAGTCCACGCCGTAAACGATGTCGACTTGGAGGCTGTTCCCTTGAGGAGTGGCTTCCGGAGCTAACGCGTTAAGTCGACCGCCTGGGGAGTACGGCCGCAAGGTTAAAACTCAAATGAATTGACGGGGGCCCGCACAAGCGGTGGAGCATGTGGTTTAATTCGATGCAACGCGAAGAACCTTACCTGGCCTTGACATCCACGGAATTCGGCAGAGATGCCTTAGTGCCTTCGGGAACCGTGAGACAGGTGCTGCATGGCTGTCGTCAGCTCGTGTTGTGAAATGTTGGGTTAAGTCCCGCAACGAGCGCAACCCTTATCCTTTGTTGCCAGCGATTCGGTCGGGAACTCAAAGGAGACTGCCGGTGATAAACCGGAGGAAGGTGGGGATGACGTCAAGTCATCATGGCCCTTACGGCCAGGGCTACACACGTGCTACAATGGCGCATACAAAGAGAAGCGACCTCGCGAGAGCAAGCGGACCTCATAAAGTGCGTCGTAGTCCGGATCGGAGTCTGCAACTCGACTCCGTGAAGTCGGAATCGCTAGTAATCGTAGATCAGAATGCTACGGTGAATACGTTCCCGGGCCTTGTACACACCGCCCGTCACACCATGGGAGTGGGTTGCAAAAGAAGTAGGTAGCTTAACCTTCGGGAGGGCGCTTACCACTTTGTGATTCATGACTGGGGTGAAGTCGTAACAAGGTAACCGTAGGGGAACCTGCGGTTGGATCACCTCCTTACCTGAAGATACCTTCCGGCGCAGTGTCCACACAGATTGTCTGATGAAAAAGTAACGAGCAGAAAAACCTCTACAGGCTTGTAGCTCAGGTGGTTAGAGCGCACCCCTGATAAGGGTGAGGTCGGTGGTTCAAGTCCACTCAGGCCTACCAAATTCGCACTCATGCGGCGTTATGTACTCGGTCGTTTACTCTAAGTAAACTTCCCTCATACATGCCTTGCCTGAGCACGAATTACATTGTTTTTATTAACGAAAAACAATGTGACTCCTGGTAGAAAAAGGTTTCTGTAAGACCGTATGGGGCTATAGCTCAGCTGGGAGAGCGCCTGCCTTGCACGCAGGAGGTCAGCGGTTCGATCCCGCTTAGCTCCACCATATGGTTTTTCTATTTCAATACTTCAGAGCATACTGTCTAACAGTATGCTGCGAAGTATTATGCTCTTTAATAATCCGGAACAAGCTGAAAATTGAAACGACGTGTCGTATTCATTCTCCGTAATAAGAATGAAATCAACGATACGTTCGAGTCTCTCAAATGCTTACGACCGACACACGTCTTTCGGGACGCTTGTGGGTTGTGAGGTTAAGCGACTAAGCGTACACGGTGGATGCCTAGGCAGTCAGAGGCGATGAAGGGCGTGCTAATCTGCGATAAGCGTCGGTAAGGTGATATGAACCGCAACAACCGACGATACCCGAATGGGGAAACCCAGTGCAATCCGTTGCACTATCATGTCATGAATACATAGTGGCATGAGGCGAACCGGGGGAACTGAAACATCTAAGTACCCCGAGGAAAAGAAATCAACCGAGATTCCCCCAGTAGCGGCGAGCGAACGGGGAACAGCCCAGAACCTGAATCAGTTTGTGCATTAGTGGAAGCGTCTGGAAAGTCGCGCAGTAAAGGGTGACAGCCCCGTACACAAAAATGCACTTGCTGTGAGTTCGATGAGTAGGGCGGGACACGTGACATCCTGTCTGAATATGGGGGGACCATCCTCCAAGGCTAAATACTCCTGACTGACCGATAGTGAACCAGTACCGTGAGGGAAAGGCGAAAAGAACCCCGGCGAGGGGAGTGAAACAGAACCTGAAACCGTGTACGTACAAGCAGTGGGAGCACCTTCGTGGTGTGACTGCGTACCTTTTGTATAATGGGTCAGCGACTTATATTCTGTAGCAAGGTTAACCGTATAGGGGAGCCGCAGGGAAACCGAGTCTTAACTGGGCGTTAAGTTGCAGGGTATAGACCCGAAACCCGGTGATCTAGCCATGGGCAGGTTGAAGGTTGGGTAACACTAACTGGAGGACCGAACCGACTAATGTTGAAAAATTAGCGGATGACCTGTGGCTGGGGGTGAAAGGCCAATCAAACCGGGAGATAGCTGGTTCTCCCCGAAAGCTATTTAGGTAGCGCCTCGTGAACTCATCTCCGGGGGTAGAGCACTGTTTCGGCTAGGGGGCCATCCCGGCTTACCAACCCGATGCAAACTGCGAATACCGGAGAATGTTATCACGGGAGACACACGGCGGGTGCTAACGTCCGTCGTGAAGAGGGAAACAACCCAGACCGCCAGCTAAGGTCCCAAAGTCATGGTTAAGTGGGAAACGATGTGGGAAGGCACAGACAGCCAGGATGTTGGCTTAGAAGCAGCCATCATTTAAAGAAAGCGTAATAGCTCACTGGTCGAGTCGGCCTGCGCGGAAGATGTAACGGGGCTAAACCATGCACCGAAGCTGCGGCAGCGACGCTTATGCGTTGTTGGGTAGGGGAGCGTTCTGTAAGCCGTCGAAGGTGTGCTGTGAGGCATGCTGGAGGTATCAGAAGTGCGAATGCTGACATAAGTAACGATAAAGCGGGTGAAAAGCCCGCTCGCCGGAAGACCAAGGGTTCCTGTCCAACGTTAATCGGGGCAGGGTGAGTCGACCCCTAAGGCGAGGCCGAAAGGCGTAGTCGATGGGAAACGGGTTAATATTCCCGTACTGGGCGTTACTGCGAAGGGGGGACGGAGAAGGCTATGTTAGCCGGGCGACGGTTGTCCCGGTTTAAGCGTGTAGGCTTGAGTTCCAGGCAAATCCGGAACTCTTTAAGGCTGAGGCGTGATGACGAGGCACTACGGTGCTGAAGTAACAAATGCCCTGCTTCCAGGAAAAGCCTCTAAGCATCAGGTAACGACCAATCGTACCCCAAACCGACACAGGTGGTCAGGTAGAGAATACCAAGGCGCTTGAGAGAACTCGGGTGAAGGAACTAGGCAAAATGGTGCCGTAACTTCGGGAGAAGGCACGCTGGCGCGTAGGTGAAGCGACAAGCTCGTGGAGCCGAAGCCAGTCGAAGATACCAGCTGGCTGCAACTGTTTATTAAAAACACAGCACTGTGCAAACACGAAAGTGGACGTATACGGTGTGACGCCTGCCCGGTGCCGGAAGGTTAATTGATGGGGTTATCCGCAAGGAGAAGCTCTTGATCGAAGCCCCGGTAAACGGCGGCCGTAACTATAACGGTCCTAAGGTAGCGAAATTCCTTGTCGGGTAAGTTCCGACCTGCACGAATGGCGTAATGATGGCCAGGCTGTCTCCACCCGAGACTCAGTGAAATTGAACTCGCTGTGAAGATGCAGTGTACCCGCGGCAAGACGGAAAGACCCCGTGAACCTTTACTACAGCTTGACACTGAACATTGAGCCTTGATGTGTAGGATAGGTGGGAGGCTTCGAAGCGTGGACGCCAGTCTGCGTGGAGCCAACCTTGAAATACCACCCTTTAACGTTTGATGTTCTAACCTGGCGCCGTGATCCGGCGTGGGGACAGTGTCTGGTGGGTAGTTTGACTGGGGCGGTCTCCTCCTAAAGAGTAACGGAGGAGCACGAAGGTCAGCTAATCACGGTCGGACATCGTGAGGTTAGTGCAATGGCATAAGCTGGCTTGACTGCGAGAGTGACGGCTCGAGCAGGTGCGAAAGCAGGTCATAGTGATCCGGTGGTTCTGAATGGAAGGGCCATCGCTCAACGGATAAAAGGTACTCCGGGGATAACAGGCTGATACCGCCCAAGAGTTCATATCGACGGCGGTGTTTGGCACCTCGATGTCGGCTCATCACATCCTGGGGCTGAAGTAGGTCCCAAGGGTACGGCTGTTCGCCGTTTAAAGTGGTACGCGAGCTGGGTTTAGAACGTCGTGAGACAGTTCGGTCCCTATCTGCCGTGGGCGCTGGAAGATTGAGAGGGGTTGCTCCTAGTACGAGAGGACCGGAGTGAACGCACCGCTGGTGTTCGGGTTGTCATGCCAATGGCATTGCCCGGTAGCTAAGTGCGGAAAAGATAAGCGCTGAAAGCATCTAAGCGCGAAACTTGCCTCGAGATGAATCTTCCCTGACTCCTTGAGAGTCCTGAAGGGACGTTGAAGACTACGACGTTGATAGGCCGGGTGTGTAAGCGCAGCGATGCGTTGAGCTAACCGGTACTAATGACCCGTGAGGCTTAACCTTACAACGCCAGAAGCGTTCTGGGTTGTGTTGAGAGACGTAAAGATATTTTCAGCTTGTTCACCGGAATCGAGTCCGAAGGATTTTGCGCTGAGGCAAGGCGGCAACCGAGACGGCATGAAGGAGCATACATCAGTATGTGACAGAGTGACGCGAGGGCGGCCAACGCGGCATCAGCGCAAAAGACACAGGACAGAGCACAAAGAATTTGCCTGGCGGCTTTAGCGCGGTGGTCCCACCTGACCCCATGCCGAACTCAGAAGTGAAACGCCGTAGCGCCGATGGTAGTGTGGGGTCTCCCCATGCGAGAGTAGGGAACTGCCAGGCATCAAATCAAGACCAGTTATCTGGTCGTGACTTTACCCCTGACAAGGTAAAGGTGATACACCTGAAATCAGACGTTTTCTGATATCAGTACAGAATCGGTGGAGCGGTAGTTCAGTTGGTTAGAATACCTGCCTGTCACGCAGGGGGTCGCGGGTTCGAGCCCCGTCCGTTCCGCCACTAAAAAAAGAAACCCTGACTCATAAGAGTCAGGGTTTTTTTACATTCGAAATCCGTAATTTGCCCGCTTTACGTACTATCCCATCTCAATCGACAGCCACTGATTGAAACCCGGGCATAAAGCCCCTATAACAGAAGAATAGTCAGCCCATTCAGTTGCAACAGTGCAGGCGGTAACGTGCGGAAAAAAACCTATGCCATGAGATATGTAGCAGGTCAGCCAGCGGAGCGTATATTTCCTCCTGAGGCGCTGCTGCATGTTGGGGCGGAATTAGAGCCGTGCGTGCCGTTAATCCACGGCTCCCGTCTGAAAGTATTGGTTTGGAATATCTTCAAGCAGCAACGTGCAGAGTGGCTGTCGGTATTACAAAATTTCGGCAAAGATGCGCATCTCGTTCTGTTACAGGAAGCGCAAACCACACCGGAGCTGGTGCGTTTTGCCACCACACATTATCTGGTTGCCGACCAGGTTCCTGCCTATGTACTGCCACAGCATCCTTCAGGAGTGATGACGCTGGCTTCAGCGCATGCGGTTTACTGTTGCCCTTTACGCGAGCGCGAGCCGCTGTTACGCCTCTCTAAGTCAGCGCTTGTCACCGCCTATCCACTTCCAAACGAGCAGGTATTGATGGTGGTTAACATTCATGCGGTGAATTTTAGTCTGGGTATTGACGTGTACAGTAAGCAGCTGGGGCCGATAGGTGAACAAATTATTCATCACAAGGGCCCGGTGATCATAGCCGGCGATTTTAACGCGTGGAGCCGTCAGCGGATCAATGCGCTTTATCGTTTCGCACGGGAAATGGGATTGCGTGAGGTACGCTTTACTGACGATCATCGACGTAAAGCTTTTGGTCGCCCGCTGGACTTCATTTTCTATCGCGGAATGGGGGTGGCAGAAGCATCTGTACTGGTCACTCGCGCATCCGACCATAATCCCCTGCTGGTTGAATTTGACGTCCATACATCGAAGAGTTTGAGCTAAGCGACTATTGTCACCTCGGCACATCGCGGCATCGAAAAGCAAAGTGGGCAGGCCGCACGATGCGCCTGAAGCAGGCGTGCTGGATATCTGCATTTGCAACGCGCTTCGTGGCGAGAGCTCAACGTCGGCGGGTAGCCGTTTTTACCAGTGACTAGTCCTGGTTTAAGCTGACACCTTCAGCCAGCCATCAGGCGTTTTGTATTATAGCGCCAGATGCGGATGCTCTCCGTTGTAAATCGCGATCGACTCTACCGCCATTTTATTTGTCTCATGCAGATCTGCCGGGCAGTGCAGGAGAATTCCGTTTTCAGTCTCCTGTTGACTCTTTCAGCCAGCGCATTCTGATAACAATCGTCACCACCGATCATTGAACGAGTTATTCCCTGTTTTTGATGCATAGCCTGATACTTTGTCGAGCCCCCCTGTCTGAATGATGTATCAGTTTCAGTTGACCTCGCCTGTGCCGTAAGGCACAGCGAAGCGCCGCATAACCAAGGCTTTCATAAACGTGGTAGCCCATGATTTTACGTGAGTAGGCGTCAGTTATCAGACTCAGATAAACCACATCACTCCGGGTTGGAAGATAAGTAATATCTGCAACCCACGCCTGTTCAGGACGGCTAATCACCACCTGGTCTGGCCCCTTTTTTAGCAGGTTTGGATGCCTGCGGAAGCGGTGATGACTGTGAATTGTTTTGTGATATGCACGCTTGCAGGGAACCTGCGTCCGGTGTTCAGACAGCAGTCTGAACAGCCTGTCGCGTCACCTTTTCCGGGCTGCCTGCATCTGGCTATGAAGCAGGTATTCAGGACGGGTCACGGCCATAAAAAAAGCCCGCTTGAGCGGGCTTTTTAACAACATATGTACACAAGAGTCAGAATGACTAGCTGTCAGGCGTGGGATTGTCCTTAACGAACAGTGTCAGCTTGTCTCCGGGCCGGATATTTTGCGCATTACGGGTGTCACCATTCCAGCGCACAACATCTTTAATGTTTACGCCGTGACGTTTTGCAATACTGGCCAGAGAATCACCCTTACGTACCTGATAGGTGATGCTGTCGCCGTTATCTGCCAGCTGCGTACCGGCATTGTTGCCTAAGGTTAAAGTCTGACCCGGTTTAATATTGCTACCGCGTAAGTTATTTGTACGCTGCAACTGGTTGACCGGAACGCCAAGGCGTTTGGCAATGCCTGAAAGCGTATCGCCGTTACGCACCTTATAAGATGCCGGAGAAACGCTGTTCTTAGCCAGAGAGGTTGGCTGCACTGCGGCGATATCTCCGGTTGCCAGCGAATCACGCAATTTAGCAACGTTAGACTTCGGAACCATAATGTAGTGAGGACCATTAGGTGCCGTTGTTCCTCGGCGATAGCCGGTATTAAAGCTTTGCAGCTTGCTTAACGACATACCCGCCATATCGGCTGCCTGCGTCAGTTCAATCTGCTGGCCAACGTCAACTCGCGCCAGAGCACGCGTTCTGTTAGGGGTTGGCAGACTCACACCGTAACGCTTGCTGTTTTTGAGGATCTGCCCCAACGCCAGCATTTTCGGCACATAAACCGTCGTTTCTTTAGGAAGAGCAAGTGACCAGAAGTCCGTAGGTCGCCCTTTCGCCTTATTGCTCTTCATGGCTTTGAGCACGCGCCCTTCACCGCTGTTGTAGGCGGCAACGGTCAGCAGCCAGTCACCATCAAACATATCGTTAAGGCGTTGCATCATGTCGAGAGCGACCTTGGTCGATGCAACGACGTCACGCCGTCCATCGTACCATTGAGTCTGCTTCAGGCCATAATTTCGTCCCGTTTGCGGCACAATCTGCCAGATGCCGGCGGCATTTGCAGATGAGGTCGCATGTGGGTTAAAAGCGCTCTCCACTATGGGTAGTAGTACCAGTTCCATCGGCATTTTACGTTGCTTAATCTGCTCGACTATCCAGTACATATACGGCTCTGCCCGTAATGTTACATCGTGGAGATAGCTCTTATTACTCAGGTACTTCTGTTTCTGTTCGCGTATCCGGTAATTATCCGGAACCTTCATCTTCAGCTCGTCGCTAATGAAATTCCACAAATCTTTGTCTTGCGCAAGGGAGGTTCCATCATCCTGCCAGCGCGGCGACAACATATTATCTGTGTACTGTCCATTTTCACTTTGACTTGCCGAAGACAAACTCTGTGCATGCTGTTCCGGGATATGGGCATCGTGCCGTGACGCCTGACACCCGACCAGCAAGACCGAGGCGAGTAAGATCGCTTTAGCCTTCATGTTTGTGTCAATAGTTCGCTTAAAAGACGAGCAATAATACGTGGTCGACCCCGACAACACAACCTTAAATCTCAAAAACTGTCTTTCTTCTCGCGTAGAGTCGCAAAAATCTCCCACTCGTCAAGATGATCGGGCTCTGTGCTAATTAACCGTTGTAATTCAACATCTTTGGTGCGTAAAAAAACATTTATTTTACGTTCGAGCTCCAGTTTTGTCGGCAATGTTATGCCATTTTTCGAGCGTAACTCCTTAATTTCATGGTAATAGCGAGCTATCTCAGTATCTTGCGGATAAAAAGTATGGGAAAAGGTCAGGTTCGATAAGGTATATTCATGCGCACAGCAGACCAGCGTATCGTCAGGAAGCTGATTAAGTTTCTGAAATGATTCAAACATTTGCTTAGCCGTGCCTTCGAAAAGTCTGCCGCAGCCTGCTGAAAAAAGCGTATCCCCACAAAAAAGGTAAGGATGGCTGAAATATGAGATATGTCCTAAAGTGTGGCCAGGTGTGGCAATGATGGTAAAGTCGAGGCCCAATACATGGATACGATCGCCATCGCCGACAAGTGAATTAGCACCTTTGTGACTCGTTTCCTGTGGGCCATAGACGGTTAAATCAGGGTAGTGAGACAAGAGTTCGGCGACGCCGCCCACATGATCATGATGGTGATGGGTCAGCAAAATCGCCTGCGGTTGCCACTGATTTTCTGTTATCGCACGCAGTACCGGCGCCGCTTCTCCGGGATCGACAATCAGACAGCGGCCAGAATCATCATTTAAGGTCCAGATGTAGTTATCCTGCAGGGCTGGAATGCTGGTAAGATTCATATTCACCTCTTTATATGCGCACGATGGAAAAGAAGATGGTAAAGCATGAAGCCTGCTAAAACACGCCAAATCCGCCATGTGCCTGAATCCTGGTCGCAGATCCCCTGTGGCGAATATTACCGAGATGCACTCTCGCATCAGCTCCGCCCTTGTCTTGCCAAGATTTTTGGCTTTCATCTGTTGAAGATAGGCGGGCTCAGTGCAGAAATTGATACTGAATGCTGCGCGATAGCCCATCAGGTCAACGTGGGTATGACCGGGGAGCCGATGCAGGTTCTCGCCGATCCGATAAGTCTGCCATTTGAGTCAAAATCGGTGGATGCCTGCCTGTTAGCACATACCCTGGCATGGAGCAGTGACCCCCATCGTCTTCTGCGCGAGGTGGATCGCGTGTTGGTTGATGATGGCTGGATTATTCTCAGCGGTTTTAACCTTTTCAGCGTATTGGGGATAGGCAAACTGATACCGGGCCTCCACCGTCGTGTTCCCTGGAATAGCAAAATGTACAGTCAGATGCGCCTACTGGACTGGCTTAGCCTGCTAAATTATGAGGTGATACAGCGCACGCGATTGCAAGTGTTGCCCTGGAGTCGTCAGGGCGGAAAGATGATCAGCACGCATCTCCCCGCACTGGGCTGCATCAATCTGATCGTGGCACGCAAGCGCACTTTCCCACTGACTAAGAACCCGGCGAAAAACATGGCGAGAAAACGGCAGCTGCACGCCGTGGGCGTCACCAGCCAATAGCGCGCCCTTGCCGCCGCGCCATATCGTTCGGCTGCGATCCACAAAAATCATGCCTCAGACGTGTAGCCAACATCATCTAAGGTCGGGTTCCCAGCTGCGTTTCGCGCCAGCTCATCACAGCGCTCGTTTTCAACATGGCCAGCATGTCCTTTTACCCATTTCCAGGTGATATCGTGATGGCTGAGCGCGGCATCTAATCGTTTCCACAGGTCGACATTTTTGACCGGCTTTTTGTCGGTCGTTTTCCAGCCGCGTTTTTTCCAGTTATGGATCCAGCTGGTGATCCCCTGGCGGACATACTGGCTGTCGGTGCTCAGCACTACGGCACAGGGCTGCGTCAGCGCTTCCAGCGCCACGATCGCCGCCATCATTTCCATGCGGTTATTGGTCGTCAGGCGAAAACCGGCGCTGAAGATTTTTTCATGTTTACCATAACGCATAATCGCGCCGTAACCACCGGGACCCGGATTGCCCAGACACGAACCGTCGGTGAAAATTTCTACCTGCTTAAGCATCTCTGGTAGACTCCCTGTAGAAAAAACGCCAAGTCTGACATAAACGGGTCCTATGAGCACAGTAAATACAACGCGTCAGATCGTACTTGATACCGAAACCACCGGTATGAATATGATCGGTGTCCACTATGAGGGGCATCGCATTATCGAAATCGGTGCTGTTGAGGTGATCAACCGCCGTCTGACCGGCAATAACTTCCATGTTTATCTCAAACCCGACCGGCTGGTCGATCCGGAAGCGTTCGGCGTACACGGTATTGCCGACGAGTTCCTGCTGGATAAACCGACCTTCGCGCAGATCGCCGATGACTTCCTCGCCTATATAAACGGTGCGGAGCTGGTCATCCATAATGCCTCGTTTGATATCGGCTTTATGGATTATGAGTTTGCCAAATTACAGCGTGGGATTGCGAAAACCGACACCTTCTGCAAAATCACCGACAGCCTGGCGATGGCGCGCAGGCTGTTTCCCGGCAAGCGCAACAGCCTGGATGCGCTCTGCTCACGTTACGAGATAGATAACAGCAAACGTACCCTGCACGGCGCGTTGCTTGACTCCGAAATTCTGGCGGAAGTCTTCCTGACGATGACCGGCGGGCAGACCTCGCTGGCATTCTCAATGGAAGGGGAGCGGGGAAAGCAGCAAGACGGTGAAACGGTTCATCGGATCGCACGTCCGTCTTCCGGCCTGCGCGTGGTGCGCGCCAGCGAAGAGGAACTGTTCGCCCATGAGGCACGGCTTGATCTGGTGGAGAAAAAAGGCGGCAGCTGCCTGTGGCGTCCACGGGAAATTGAAGGCTGATCCCGCTTCACCGCGTGTTACGTTGAAAAAAAGAACAGTTGACCGTATATAAACGAAAAATCGTTGACGAAGTTCACCTGGCCCCGTAATATCCGCCTCGTTCCCGACGGGGAACACAGCGCGGAGCGGTAGTTCAGTTGGTTAGAATACCTGCCTGTCACGCAGGGGGTCGCGGGTTCGAGCCCCGTCCGTTCCGCCAAGTATCCAGAAAGGCCGATTCTCACGAATCGGCCTTTCGTCGTTTTATTCTTCCTGCAACGCAGTGCTGCGGGCATAACCCTGCGTTCCGCGCCTGGCCACCTCATCACGCGCCACCCAGCGGTAGATACCGGCACCGAGCGCCGCGCCGATAAACCAGCTGAAGTTGGCGACCATATGCAGGGAAGGGGTAAAGCTGATTGCGAGACCCACGGCTACCGCAGGCAACAGCGCCGCAATGGCTTTCGGATTAAAGCCACCGTGATACCAGTATTTACCCTGAGGCGTATCGTTAAACAGATCGTCGACGGAAATTTGGCTGCGTTTGATCAGATAAAAGTCCGCCAGCAGGATGCCAAACAGCGGCCCGATACAGGCTCCCAGCACATCCAGCGTATAGTGGATCAGCTCCGGCGACTGGAACAGGTTCCACGGCGTCAGCAGCACAGAACCCACCGCGGCGATCATGCCACCGGTACGGAAGCTAATTTTCTGCGGCGAGCAGTTGGAGAAGTCAAACGCCGGAGAAACGAAGTTGGCGACGATATTGATGCCGATGGTCGCGGTGATCATCGTCAGCAGGCCCAGCGCCACCGCCAGATCGTTGCCGACCATGCTGGCTGTCTCAATCGGATCGGTGATCATGCGGCCAAACAGCGACTGCGTACCGGAAACGATAACCACGGTCACGATGGCAAACAGCAGGAAGTTAAACGGCAGTCCCCAGCGGTTACCCCGGCGCACCTCTCCCATACTTTTAGCGTAGCGCGAGAAGTCACCGAAGTTCAGCAGCGGGCCGGAGAAGTACGAAACGACCAGCGCCGTGGCGGTAATCATCTGCCATACCTGCTCACTGCCGGACAATGCCTTACTTGCCAGCGTAAACGAAATGCCGTCAAAACCGGTTTTGTATACAATCCAACCGGCCAGCGCCCCCATCACCACGTAGACGGCCGGACCAGCCACATCAATAAAGCGTTTGATCGCATTCATGCCATGCCAGAACACCATCGCCTGTAACAGCCACATCGTTGCGAAGCAGATCCAGCCAAGTTGCGACAATCCAAACCATGATGTGTGCGTCAGTGCAGCCAGCCCCGGCCAGAACTTCAGGGAAACCAGCATCAGCGCATTAGACGCCAGCCAGGTCTGAATACCGTACCAGGCAAAGGCGATCAGGCCACGGATCACCGCCGGGATATTCGCACCAAACACGCCGAATGCCTGGCGACAGACCACGGCATAAGGCACTCCGGTCATCTGGCTTGGTTTCGCCACCAGGTTAGCGCACAGCTGAACAATACAGATACCGGCCAGCAGGCACAGCAGCACCTGCCAGCTGGCGAGCCCGAGGGTAAAGAAGCTGGCGGCAACCACATAGCCGCCCATACTGTGTACGTCGGACATCCAGAAAGAGAAAATATTGTACCAACTCCAGTTCTGGTCACGGGTCGGTGCCAGATCCTCATTACACAGGCGTGGACTGTAGTTAGCAGCGGTGCCGGGTGCCGCTGGTGTGGAAGAATGTGGACTGTTTGGCATGAAACCTGCTCCTCTGTTTGAGCTATCTGTAAACTGGCTTGAAAGAGACATTGCAGGAACCGGGCCAGATCGAAATTTCATGTATACAAAAATAATAATTACTGTGTACGATTCTGGCGGTCAATCAGGTTGAGTGAGGTCGGGCATGAAGAGTGAAAGCGGGCTGAAAATAGCCTCAGAGCTGGGCGGCAGTGATGAACCCATCTATCAGGCGCTGATGACGGCTATCGTAGAACATCAGCTGCCGCCGGGCAGCAAACTGCCGGAAGAGGCGTTGTGCGAAGTATTTGGCGTCAGTCGTACCGGCATTCGCAAGGTGCTACAGCGCCTTGCGGCGGTGCAGATGGTCACCCTGACGCCCAAACGTGGTGCACAGGTTGCCACGCCAACGGTTGAAGAGGCGCAGGATATTTTTCACACGCGCAGTCTGATTGAATGTGCGAATTTGCCGCAGGTGTTGGCTCACTGTCAAAGTCCGCACCTGGCCGCGCTGGAGAAGCTTAACCAGCAGGAGCAGCAGGCGCATGATAACCATAATGGTGCTGCGGCCATTCGTCTGTCTGCCGCTTTTCATATTCAGCTACAGGCGATAGCGGGTAATCAGGTGCTGGCCGACATCGTCACGCGCCTCACCCGGCGATCCTCGCTGGTGGTTGCCGCCTACGGCGCGCCCTGGCAGCAGGGTTGCCGCTGTGACGATCACGATCGCCTGGTGGTACTGCTGCGGGAAAGATCCCTGGCTAAACTCACTGACGCACTACGGCAACATTTCGATCATATCATCGCCAGTCTGCGTTTTGAGCGCGGGGGTGAAACGCTGCCGGACTTTGCCCGGCTGTTCGCAGTCAAAGGAGTAAGATGATGGGTAACAAACGGATCATTCAGGTCATCAACCCGAACACCAGCAGGGCGATGACGGCAACCATCGGCGCGGCAGCGCGGGCGGTGGCGGCGGCAGATACCGAGATACTGGCGGTATGCCCAGGTCAGGGCGTGCCCTCCATAGAAGGGCATTTTGATGAAGCGATAGCCGCTATCGGCGTGTTGGAACAGGTTAAAGCCGGGCGTGCGCAGGGAGTTTGTGGGCATGTGATCGCCTGTTTCGGCGATCCCGGCCTGCTGGCGGCGCGTGAGCTGGCACAGGGGCCGGTGGTCGGCATTGCCGAGGCCGCGATGCACATGGCAACCCTGGTCGCCACGCGCTTTTCTATCGTCACGACCTTGCCGCGCACGCTGATCATCGCGCGCCACCTGCTGCAACAGTATGGGTTTGAACATCACTGTGCGGCGCTGCACGCCATCGACCTGCCGGTACTGGCGCTCGAGGATGGCAGCGGGCTGGCGCAGGAAAAAGTGCGTCAACGTTGTATACAGGCAATGCGTGAAGACGGCAGCGGGGCTATTGTTCTCGGCTGCGGCGGCATGGCCGACCTGGCGCAGGATCTGACGCGTGAGCTGGGCCTGCCGGTGATTGATGGCGTCACGGCCGCGGTCAAAATGGTGGAGTCGCTGGTCGCATTAGGCCTCGGCACCAGCAAGCATGGCGATCTCGCCTTTCCACTGAAAAAAAACCTGTCGGGTCAGTTTGAATCTCTGAGCTGAAAGTTCGTACCCGTTTGCTTTTCCGCCGCTAAGGACCGTTATTATGAGTAGTTCCCCGGAAAAAAAAGAGTACAGCTTCAATAAAAACTACCCGCGCGATCTGCGCGGCTACGCGAATGAACCGCCGCACGCCGCCTGGCCCGCTAAGGCAAAAATTGCGGTCCAGTTTGTTCTGAATTATGAAGAGGGCGCAGAGAACAGCGTGCTGCACGGCGATGCCGGCAGTGAGCAGTTCCTCTCAGATATCATCGGCGCGGCCAGCTACCCTGAGCGGCATATGTCGATGGAGTCGCTGTATGAATACGGCTCGCGCGCCGGTTTCTGGCGCATCCACAATGAATTTCAGCGGCGCGGTCTGCCGCTCACGGTGTTTGGCGTGGCGATGGCGCTGGCGCGTCACCCGGAGATTGTCGCGGCGATCAAAGAAGCGGATTACGATGTGGTCAGCCACGGCTGGCGCTGGATCCACTATCAGGGGCTGGATGCGAAAACCGAACGCCAGCATATGCAGCTGGCGCTGGATACCCTGACCGATCTGTTTGGCAAAACGCCGACCGGCTGGTACACCGGGCGCGACAGCCCCAATACCCGACGGCTGGTGGTGGAACAGGGCGGCTTAACCTATGACAGCGACTACTACGGCGACGACCTGCCGTTCTGGACGCGGGTCACCTGTCAGGACGGCACGGTTAAGCCGCATTTGATTATCCCCTACACCCTGGAAACCAACGATATGCGCTTTGCCACGGCGCAGGGATTCAATACCGCCGAGCAGTTTTATACCTATCTGAAGGACAGTTTTGACGTGCTGTATGAGGAAGGGGAACATGCGCCGAAGATGTTATCAATAGGGATGCACTGCCGCCTGCTGGGGCGTCCAGGGCGTTTCCGCGCGTTGCAGCGTTTCCTCGATCATATCCAGAAGCACGATCGGGTCTGGATCTGTACCCGTCAGCAGATTGCCGAGCACTGGATGGAAACGCATCCGCCTGAAGTGTGATCATGAGTAAAAGTGCCTGCCGGATCGTCAGCAGGCAATGCGTGATTAATGGATCTGCGTACTGCCATCATAGTGCTTAAGAGCGGACTGGATATTGCAAGGCGGATCGACAAAAATACATTTCACCTGGCCCGCATACAGCGCCAGCAGGTTATCCCCTTGTATTATCATATTGTCTTTGGACGGCGTACCCAATCCGGCCTCTTTTTGCAGCAGAGGGTAAGGCACGGCTGTACTGACGGCTTTAGCCTGATTTCTATTGACCCAATCCAGAAATGGCATAGCGGTATCTTGTCCCTCGGTTAAACTTGCGTAACATGATACCTTAAAAGCGGTTTTTTTCAGGCCGCAGCCTGCTGGTTATCCGGGATAAGTTCATCGTATCCGGGCAAGAATTGATACAGTAGGGCTAACGGAAAATCACCTAAATACATCATTATAATTAATGGGATAAGGAACCTATGGAAAGCAAAATGTGGATGGTTCGTGGTGATGCAGGCAGGCTCTATGATCATTTTCGTGACGAAAGCGTTGTCGCCATTGGCTGGTCACCGCTTGCCCCTTACGTCAAACCCGGACTTTCCCGCGATCGGCTGCTGGCCATTTACCTCGAGCATGAACCGCAGGTTAAACTGGGTACGGCGCGTTCCGGCAGATCGCAAATCTGGCGCTTTATCAATGAAATCCGCCAGGGCGACTGGGTTATCACCTATTCGCCAGCCAACCGTACCTATCTGTCAGGTCAGGTCATTTCAGATTTTGAGTATCACTCGGAGTGGCTTGAACGGGGAATGAGCATGACCCGCCGGGTAAAGTGGAATACTGAAGAGATCAATCGCGACGACTTAAGCACCGCGACGAAAAACCCGCTTGGTTCTACGCTAACGGTCTTCCAGCTGCCTGAATATGCCGTAAAAGAACTGTTATATGGCGATCGGGCCGCGGCGGTTATTCCCCCACAGCCCCCTGAAGTGATTGATGATGAAGAGGTTATTTCCGATCCGTTACGCGATATGGAAATGGTCGCTTTTGAAGGAATTAAGGATCGTATCAATCGCCTGGACTGGGATGAAATGCAGCACCTGGTCGCGGGCGTTTTACGCAGCATGGGCTACAAAACCCAGGTTTCACCCGCAGGAGCCGATCGCGGCAAGGATATCATCGCTTCCCCGGATGGATTCGGTTTTGAAAATCCCCGAATTATTGTTGAAGTCAAACACCGCCGTGAGCAAATGAGCAGTCATCAGATCCGCAGCTTTATTGGCGGCCGCCATAAAGACGATCGCGGGCTGTATGTCAGCACCGGCGGTTTTTCCAAAGATGCGCGCTATGAAGCCGATCGTTCAACGATCCCGCTAACGCTGTGGACGCTGGACGACCTGGTACGTGCTCTACTGGAAAACTATGAACTGGTCGATATCGAAACTAAACTACTGGTTCCGCTAAAACGAACCTATTTACCCGCATAAGTTTCTTTGCCGCCCGGATGTCGCCCTGTAACGAAAAGTGCGACATCCGGGCGTTTTTGCCCGCCGCAACCTCACCCCATCAAGCTCACCTGTGCCGCGACAATGCGCCAGCCGACGGGCAGTTTGACCCAGGTCTGCTGCTGGCGGCCGATCTTCTCGCTACCCACACGGGTAAACTCGGTGCTACAGACGGCGAAATCATCGCCGAAGGTGGTGATGACCGTATTCTGTAAACGGCGGTTTAACCCGGCTGACGGGCGGGCGGCACGAAAGGCGCGTATTGCCTCAATGCCGTACAGATTTTCTCCGGCCCCGAGGCGCACGGTACGCTCATCGTGCCAGAACAGTTCATCCAGAACGGCAATATCGTTACTGACCAGCGCCTGTTCATAGCGATAAAACGCCGCTGTGACCTCGGCCACGGTCGCCGGCTGGTTAATGGCTTCATTTTTCATCTTTTATTCTCCCCTGTTTACCGGCAAGGCCTGGGCAATACCCAGCTGCTCCAGTACGCCCGCCACGCGAAGACAGGCTTCTTCTTTAAACGGCGCGGCGATCAGCTGTAAACCGATGGGCATACCACTTGCGGTGCGCAGCGGCACGGTAGTGACCGGCAGGCCAAGGAAGGAGATGGGCTGCGTCAGCATACCCATGCTGGCGCGTACCGGCAGGTCGCAGCCGTTAATGCGCATAGTTTCCTGGCCAATCAGCGTGGCGCTGGTGGGGGTGGCCGGGGCGATCAGCACATCCACATCCTTAAATAAAGGCAGCACCTGCTGCTGGAAATGGCGGCGGAAGCGCTGTGCCTGCACGTACCAGGCGGCGGGGATCATCGCTCCGGCCAGCAGGCGCTCACGTGACAGCGGCTCAAAGCGTTCCGCCGCGTGACGCAGTTCGGGCAGATAGTGGTTGCCGCCTTCTGACGCGGTGATAATAAACGCGGCGGATCGTGCCAGCTCCGCCTGCGGCAGCACGATCTCTTCGCAGGCGTCCAGCGCCCGTGCCGCGCTGGCCACCGCCGCGCGGGCATCGTCATCGCACCACTGCTGAAACCAGCCGCCGAGCACCCCGCAGCGTAATCCTTCCAGCCCGGCATCCAGCAGCGGCGTGACCGGCTGCACCGCCTTATCGGCCTGGAAGCTGTCGCTGGCATCGCGCCCCTGCAACACATCATAAACCTGAGCAAGATCGCTAACGCGGCGGGCAAACGGGCCGATATGGTCAAGGCTGGCGACAAACGGATGGGTGCCGGAGCGCGACAGGCGGCCAAAGGTCGGCTTCAGGCCGAAGATGCCGCACAGCGAGGCCGGCACGCGGATCGAGCCGTTGGTATCCGATCCGAGGGAGAAATGCACCAGCCCGGCGGCAACGGCGGCGGCCGAACCGCCGGATGATCCACCGGCAATACGTGCCGTATCGTGCGGGTTGCGCGTGGCGCCATAATGACTGTTTTCGGTGGTAAAACCGTAGGCGTAGGCATCCATATTCAGCATGCCGGACAGCAGGCCACCGCTGGCGGCCAGCTTATCTATTGCCCAGGCATCATGCGCCGCCGCCGGACGATCGCTGAACAGGCTGGCCCCCGCCAGGGTGCTATGCCCGGCGACATCAAACAGATTTTTCACCGCGTAGGGCACCGCCGCCAGCGCCGGTAACGGCTGGCCTTGACGTTGACGCTCATCCAGGCGATCGGCCTCGCGCAGCATGCGATCTTCAGTGATCCCGGTCCAGGCGTTAAGCCGTGGGTTAGCCTGCTCAATGGCGGCCAGCGTCTGACTTGCTATTTCGCGTGCGCTCAGTTCGCCCGCCGCCAGCGCGCGTTTTAGCTCGCTAATCGATAATGATGCCAGATTCATGCTTTATACACTCCCGCCACTTCCAGCCTGGCGTCCAGCGGGAACGCCATCAGCGGCCCGGCCATCGCGGCAATACGGCTAAACTGGATCAGCAGTTCGGCGCGGCGCGTGTCATCCAGTTCCAGCGCCAGGATCTGCTCCATCTGTGCCACATACACTGCCCAGTCGGGTTTCGTTTGTTTCATCATCTTCTCCCGTTAAAAACCGGCCGCGCTGCCGTTGCTGCGCGGATCGAAAGCGCCTTCGAGCATGCCGTTGTTATGGCGAACGATGGCACCGGCATGGCCAACCGCCTCGCTGAAGTCGGGCAGTATCTCCGTTTCGTGCCCCAGCGCCCGCAGCGCGGCGACGGTTTGGGGTGAAAAACGGCCTTCCAGCTTCAGTGAGTCCGAGGACTGTCCCCAGGTACGCCCCAGCAGCCAGCGCGGGGCGCTAACCGCCTGCTGCAACGGCATGCCCTGCACAACGTGACGGGTAAACAGCGCGGCCTGGGTTTGCGGCTGACCGTCGCCCCCCATCGAACCGTACACCATGGTGCGGCCATCGTTGAGACGTGCCGCCGCCGGATTGAGCGTGTGGAAAGGCTGTTTGCCCGGAGCCAGCGCTAACAGGCTGTCAGGGTCGAGGCTGAACGCCGCGCCGCGATTTTGCCAGGTGATCCCGCTGCCGGGAACCACTACGCCGCTGCCGAACTCATGATAGATGCTCTGAATAAAGGAAACCGCCAGTCCGCTGCTGTCCATCACCCCCATCCAGACCGTATCGCCCGGCCCCTTGCCGCTGCCCCACGGGGCGGCCTGTTCGACGTTAATCTGGGATGCCAGCCGGGCTAAACTCTCGTCATCGAGCAGATCCTGCATCTCTGCGCGCATATGGCGCGGATCGGTGATGTAGCGGTCGCGCAGACCAAACGCCAGCTTGGTGGCCTCGACGATGCGATGAATGGTTTGCGCCTCATCGGCCTCGGCCATATCCAGCCGATCGGTAATGCCGAGTATAGCCAGCGACACCAGGCCCTGGGTCGGCGGGGGCATATTGTAAATATCACCGTGCTGATGGCGAACGTGCAGCGGCTTAACGCGTTTCGCCCGCTGTGCGTTGAGGTCTTGCAGGGTTATCGGCATGCCAAGCCGGGATAGTTCATCCGCCAGCCTGTGTGCCAGCGGGCCTCGATAGAAGCTCTCCAGCCCGGCTTCCGCCAGATGGATCAAGGTGCTGGCCAGTTCGGGCTGGATGAAGCGGCTACCGGGAGAGGGAACGCCGCCATGCGGAAGAAAGGTGGCGGCAAAACCGGGCTGTTGGCACAGCTCGGCGTATTTGCTGGCGGTGGCGGCGGACTGGGATGCGGTGACCGGAATACCGTCGGCGGCATAGCGGATAGCATCGGCCAGCAGGCGCGGCAGCGGTTGCCGTGGGCCGCCCAGCTCGCGGGAAATCTCCAGCGCCAGCGACCAGCCGCTCACCGTGCCGGGTACGGTCAGCGCCGCCCGTGGGCCGCGGTGGGGAATGGTTTTACTGCCCCGGTAGAATGCGGGGGTAGCCAGGGAGCCCGCCGCGCCGCTGGCATCAATGGCGATGGGATCGGCACCCGGCGGCACAATCAGCCAGAAGCCATCCCCGCCCAGCCCGTTCATATGCGGATAGACCACGGCGATGCTGGCCGCAGCGGCGACCATCGCTTCAATGGCGTTGCCGCCTTCACGTAAAATCCCCAGCGCCGTTTCGCTGGCAAGGTGGTGGGGCGTGACGGCCATCCCCAGCGGAGCCATATTGCTTTGATTCATGCCATTACTCGTCAATCGGATAACTGATTGGCTTATTCAAGCAAGAGTTGTTCCAGTTTGTCGTACGATGGGGCATTACCGGCATAAACAGGTGAGCTCATTGCCGTTTTGATAAAAAAGCGTTGAGTGACAAGCAGGTATAGGGGCTGTTTTCATCGCTATATAGGTAGCTGCCTGCAAGAAAACCGCTCTGGTAAGTCCCTATCCCTCAACAGGTTTAAACTTTACCCGGTTGCCGCGGGTTGAAATCGGTTTATGCGTCGGTACATCTGGCAATTTAATAACCTCATTGTCGACTGCTGTATTTCCATTGCTGACTTCAGGATGACTTGATATTTTTTCGGCTATCTCCTCCCTTCTTTTATTCTCTGATTTCATTATATGTTCTATTTTATCATTCATTTTCTTATTTATTTCCTCATTCAATTTATCATTATGATGATAGACTTCTTTTAGCACTGAGTTTGTATCCCGAACAACAGCGTTTGCGGCATTTAATAAAATTAAGCCATCAATTTCCTCCATTTGTTGCTGGTTTTCACTTTTTAGTTTTGTCAGTTTTTCTATGTTATTCTCCACCTGTTTACTGATGTGAGGCGTTGCCAGATACTTGTTAATCTCATCTTCTATTTTTGTCATGCAGGATCCCATTTTAGTTGATAACAGATGTGGATTCGCCTCGGCCGCAGAGATGATGGTTTTAGTTAAAGTGTATTTATCTTCTAAATATTTCTTCTCAAGAACGAACACCTTCTGCGTGAGTCTTTCGATTATGGCCGTCATTTTTTTAGGACTGTATCCATTTTGCTCACATGTATTGTTGGAGAGCATTCGCTTCGCTGATGACAACTCGCTCCTGGCATGACATAAAAATTCTTTTGTTTTATTCGGAGTTGAATGGTCAAAACCCCGTTCAAACATAAATAAAACCTTTTTCCTGAAATCAAGTGAGCTATGACTAAACATTTCTTTTGAAAGTTTATACAACTTTTCTTCGGAATCATCTGTGTTAGTTGTTTCTTTTTTTAATATTTCATTCTGTTTTTCGATCCCGGCGCTGTATATGCTATCGGCTCTATTATGGTAGGCGTATGAAATTTTCGACTTTAACTCATGATGTTTCTCCGCTTTTTTGCTCAGAACTTTTTCAAAAGACTTCGGTATGTTATCGACGTTTTTTATTTTATCGAGAATACTATGGAATGTTTTACTTGAAATATTACCCCTTGTGAGACTTTTGAGGTGAATGTTAATAATGTCTTTATTAATAAAATTTACTTGCATTTCAATTCCCCTTGTTGAGGGGGGCAAGTTTAGATAAAAGTATTTTTTTTTGTATCAAAAAACGATAAAAAAGAAGGCAGTATTCAGCTGCTGTCATTGGCACATCGCCCCCCAAAACGGTCTTAGCGGACAAAATTTACGTTTTCCAAACTCCCCGATACAGGCAGGCACATAATTTGTATATCATCGCTATGATGAAACAAACGTTACAGGACAAACCTGATGAAGCAGCTTGATGAACGCCTGCGCAGCCATTACCCACAGCTTTCGCCACAGGAGCAGCGCGTTGCCGATTTTGCCTTCGACCATTTTGACGATTTGATCGGCTACAACAGCGCCGAGCTGGCACGTCTGAGCGGGGTTTCTAAAGCAACGGTCAGCCGCCTGTTTAAACGCTTAGGCTATGAAAAATATAAGGATATGCGTGACGAGTTGCGGACTCTACGCCAGAGCGGCATGCCCCTGACCGATAACCGCGATGCGGTACAGGGCAATACCCTGCTGGCGCGTCACTATAAGCAGGAGATGGCTAACCTCACGCAGTGGGTGAACGGGCTGGACAGCGCTCAGTTTGCTGAGGTGGTGCAGGCGTTGGCAGACAGCAAACGCATATTTATCATTGGCATGCGCAATGCCTATCCGGTGGCACTCCATCTGCGGCAGCAGCTGTTACAGGCGCGCCAGCAGGTGCAGGTGCTACCACAGCCGGGGCAAACGCTGTCTGAAGAGCTGGTGGATCTGACGCCGGAGGACATGGTGGTGGTGATGGCCTTCCGCCGCCGTCCGCGTATTATCCGCCCGCTGCTGCAACAGCTGCAACAGCAGGGCATTCCTACGCTGGCGCTGTGCGAGCCGCAGGCGCGGGCGGTGATTGCCCTCGCGCGCTGGCAGCTGTGTGCGCCGCTCGACAGCGTATCCGCCTTTGACAGCTATGCCGCCGCTAACAGCCTGACTAACCTGTTAGCCAATGCGTTACTGCATCATCTGCTCAGCGACGGGCGGCAGCGCATTCATCGTATCGCCGATCTTTACGGCCAGCTGGACGAGCTGGAACAACGCTGATGGGGCACCAGCGTGGTGCTTTGCATTGTTTTGGTGCGTGAGCGTCCGCATTTTTTCGGGCTATTTTCCTGCTTTCAGCGCTGACATTACGGCGCGTCACGGGTGCTATCTCCTTCTGTTATCGTCAGGAATGCTATTGAATCACCAGGTTAGGTTCCGCCTGATGAAAATAACGCAGCGCATATCGTGATGGCACATTAGTTGCAATTAAGTTCTTTAAGAATCTTTCGTTTCATGGTTTATTTATCGGGGAAGAAAAATGAAAAAAGGCTTAATGGCATTACTGACCGCCGCGCTGCTGCTCTCTCAAATGACGATGGTGCACGCCGACCAGCTACAGGACATTGAAAAACGCGGCGTTCTTCGCGTTGCCGTGCCGCAGGACTTCCCGCCGTTTGGCTCTGTGGGTACCGATTTGCAGCCGCAGGGCTATGACATTGATATGGCAAACTACCTGGCGCGCCAGATGAAACTAAAATTGCAGCTGGTGCCGGTTACCAGCGCCAACCGCGTGCCTTACCTGCAAACCGATAAGGTCGATCTGGTGATCTCCAGCCTCGGCAAGAACCCGGAGCGCGAGAAAGTGATTGATTTCAGCCGGGCCTATGCGCCGTTCTTCCTCGGCGTGTTTGGCCCGCAGCAGGGAACGCTGAAAAACGCCGCCGAACTCAGCGGCAAATCCGTCGGCGTGACCCGCGGTGCGGTGGAAGATATGGTACTGACCAGCGTGGCGCCAAAAGACGCGCAGGTAAAACGTTACGAAGACAATAACACCACGCTTTCCGCCTACCTTTCCGGCCAGGTGCAGTATATTGCCACCGGTAACCTGGTCGTCGCGGCGATGGCGCGCCAGAACGCGGCTAAAGCGCCGCTGTCGCAGTTTACGCTGAAAGATTCGCCGTGCTTTATCGGCCTGAAGAAAGGCGAGCCGGCGCTGAAAGCCAAAGTGGACGCGCTGATTGATCGGGCGATAAAAGACAAAACCCTGAACCGCCTTGCCGAACAGTGGTTGAAGGCACCGCTGCCGAACGACCTCGGCGCGTAGGGGTAAACCGATGATGGGGCAACTGAATTTTCCGGCGCTGTGGCCTTACTGGCCGGAGCTGGTTTCCGGACTGTGGGTCACCATTCAGCTGACGGTGATGGTGACGACGGGCGGCGTGGCGCTGGGGATACTTGGCGCGGCGTTGCGCAGCGGCAGACCTTCGCTACTCAGTCGCGCCTGGGGCGTCTATGTCGAGCTGATCCGCAATACGCCGTTTGTGGTGCAGCTGTTCTTTATCGTCTTCGGCTTGCCCAATCTGGGGCTGAAGCTGACGGCGGGGGAGGCGGCGCTGCTGGCGATGCTGATTAACCTGGGGGCCTACAGCACCGAAATTATCCGTGCGGGCATTCAGGTCACGCCGAAAGGGCAGTGGGAAGCCGGCAGGGTGCTCGGACTGACGCGCCGACAGACCTTTATGCGCGTGGTGCTGCCTCCGGCGCTGAAACGTATTTATCCGGCGCTGGTCAGTCAGTGCATTATCGTGATGCTCGGCTCATCGGTGGTGTCACAGGTCTCTTATGAAGAGCTGACCTTTGCCGCTAACCTGATCCAGTCTCGCACCTTTTTGAGTTTTGAAGTCTACCTGGTGACCACGCTGATGTATCTGGCGCTGTCGATTGCCATGCGCCAGCTGCTGCTGGCGGCAGGCCGTAAATGGTTTGGAGAGCAGCCCTGATGAACACCTTTACCGACTGGGACATTCTGCGCAACCTGCTGTTGGCTGCCCGCTGGACCGTCGCACTGTCCGTGACGGCGTTTTTTGGCGGCACGCTGGTGGCCTTGCCGCTGGTGAGACTGCGTCTGGCAGGCCGCGTGTGGCCGAACCGCATTATCCGTGCTTACGTCGAGCTGTTTCAGGGGACGCCGCTGCTGATGCAGCTGTTTCTCGCCTTCTTTGGCGTGGCGCTGTTCGGCATCGATCTCTCGCCCTGGGCCGCCGCCGCGCTGGCGCTAACCTGCTACACCAGCGCTTTTCTGGTGGATATCTGGTTCGGCAGCATCAGGGCGTTGCCAAAAGGGCAGTGGGAAGCCTGTCGCTGTCTCGGTCTTAGCACCGGCCAGACGCTGTTTCGCGTGGTGCTGCCGCAGGCGCTGCGTATTGGCATCGCCCCAACCGTTGGCTTTGCCGTACAGGTGGTGAAAGGCACGGCGCTGGCCTCGATTATCGGTTTTATTGAACTGACGAAAGCGGGCACCATCCTCAATAACGTGACCTACCAGCCATTTAAGGTTTTCGGGTTAGTCGCTCTCGGCTATTTCCTGATGTGTTATCCGCTGTCGCGCTACAGCCAGTATCTGGAGAAGAAATTCAATGCCGCTCATCACCATTAATCAGGTGCAGAAATACTATGGCGATAACCACGTACTGAAGGGCGTGGATCTTGATGTCGACATGGGTGAGGTGATCTCAATCATTGGCCGCAGCGGTTCGGGAAAGAGTACCCTGCTGCGCTGTATTAACGGCCTGGAAGGCTATCAGGAAGGCAGCATCAAACTCGGCGGCATGACCATTACCGACCGCGACAGCCAGGCGCGGGAAATCAGCCGCTCGGTAGGAATGGTGTTCCAGAACTTCAATCTGTTCCCGCATATGACCGCGCTGGAAAACGTGATGCTGGCGCCACGCCGGGTGCTGAAAAAAAGCGAGAAGGCCTGTCGCGAGCTGGCCATCGCCATGCTGGAAAAGGTCGGCCTTGGCGACCGTATCGACTACTATCCGGCCAGCCTGTCGGGCGGCCAGCAGCAGCGCGTGGCCATCGCCCGTGCGCTGGCGATGTCACCTAAGGTGCTGCTGTGTGATGAGATCACCTCCGCTCTTGACCCGGAGCTGGTCGGTGAAGTGCTGAAGGTGCTGGAACAGCTGGCCCAGGAAGGCATGACGCTGATCCTCGTCACCCACGAAATGAATTTCGCGCGCGAAGTGGGCGACCGCGTGGTGTTTATGCACCAGGGGCGCGTATGGGAGCAGGGCGACAGCCGAACGGTATTTGCTTCGCCTCAAACCACTGAACTGAAACAATTTATCTCCTCGGTGCGCGGTCTGAACTAAGCGCGCCGCGACTGACAAGAAGGACTGAACGCATGGACTTATCAAACTATTCGCCAATCAATCCGCCGCAGCGCCTGCTGATGGGGCCGGGGCCGATTAACGCCGATCCGCGCGTGCTGCGCGCCATGTCGAGCCAGCTGCTTGGCCAGTACGATCCGGCGATGACCCAGTATATGAATGAGGTGATGGCGCTGTATCGTGCGGTATTCCGCACTGAAAACCGCTGGACGCTGCTTGTCGACGGCACCTCACGCGCCGGCATTGAGTCTATTCTGCTCTCCGCCATCCGCCCCGGCGATAAGGTGCTGGTGCCGGTATTCGGCCGTTTCGGCCATCTGCTGTGCGAAATTGCCCGCCGCTGCCGTGCCGAGGTGCACACCATTGAGGTGCCCTGGGGTGAAGTGTTTACCCCGGACCGCATCGAGGATGCGATTAAGCGCGTGAAGCCGCGCCTGCTGTTGACGGTGCAGGGCGACACCTCCACGACCATGCTGCAACCGCTGGAAGAACTGGGGGCGATCTGTCGCCAATATGGCGTGCTGTTCTATACCGATGCCACCGCCTCGCTGGCCGGTAACGTGCTGGAAACCGATGGCTGGGGGCTGGATGCGGTGTCGGTCGGGATGCAGAAATGCCTCGGCGGCCCGTCCGGGACATCCCCGATCACGCTCAGCCCGGCAATGGAAGCGGCCATCCGCCAGCGCAAATGTGTGGAGGCCGGGATCCGCACTGCGGCTCACCAGGACGGTGAGGACGAAATGATCTACTCCAACTATTTCGATCTCGGCATGATCATGGATTACTGGGGGCCGGAACGCCTTAATCATCATACCGAAGCCACCAGCGCGCTGTACGGCGCGCGCGAATGCGCCCGCCTGATCCTGGAAGAAGGGCTGGATAACGGCATCGCCCGCCATAAGCTGCACGGTGACGCCATGCTGAAAGGCATACAGGGCATGGGGCTGGAAACCTTCGGCGACCTGAAACATAAAATGAATAACGTGCTTGGCGTGATGATCCCGGCCGGTATTGATGGCGAGCAGGTGCGCCAGCTGATGCTGGAAGATTTCGGCATTGAAATCGGCACCTCATTCGGCCCGCTGGTTGGCAAGGTCTGGCGTATTGGCACCATGGGCTACAACGCGCGCAAAGACTGCGTGATGCTGACGCTAAGCGCGCTGGAGTCGGTGCTGACCCATCTTGGTTTCCGCACCATGCAGGGGGCTGCGCTACAGGCCGCCTGGGACCACTATCGCGGGAGCTGCTGATGAGCGACTGCCTGATGAATGCCCCGATGGCGGCGGCGGCGGCCGATCGCGTGATGGCCCGCTGCGATGCGCTGGCAGAAATCAGTGAAACTCCGCAATACCTGACCCGCGTTTATCTGTCGCCGGAGCATCTGCGCGCCAATGCGCTGGTCGCTAAGTGGATGCAGGCGGCGGGGATGCAGGTGTGGCAGGACGGCGTGGGCAATATCTGTGGCCGCTATGAAGGGCAGCGGCCGGATGCGAAGGCGCTGCTGCTGGGCTCTCATCTCGATACCGTGCGCAACGCCGGGCGCTACGACGGCATGCTTGGCGTGCTGGCGGCGATTGAAGCCGTGCAGTTTCTGCACGATCGCGGTGAACGGCTGCCGCTGGCGATTGAGATTATCGGTTTTGCCGACGAAGAGGGCACGCGTTTTGGCATTACCCTGCTCGGCAGCCGGGGTCTGACCGGAACCTGGCCGGAAAGCTGGGTGACGCACCCGGACGGTAACAGCATTACCGTGGCGCAGGCGATGAAGGATTGCGGGCTAAATGCCGGGCGCATCTGGCAGGCGGCGCGTGACGTCGAGGATTTTGTCGCCTACCTTGAGCTGCATATTGAGCAGGGCCCGGTGCTGGAGCAGGAGCAGCTGGCGCTGGGCGTGGTGACGGCGATCAACGGCGCGCGTCGCCTCAACTGCCGCTTTGTCGGCGAGGCCGGGCATGCCGGTACGGTACCGATGAGCCACCGTAAAGACGCGCTGGCCGCCGCCGCCGAGTGGATGATGTTTATTGAACGGCGCACCCCGCAGCACGACCCGCAGCTGGTGGCAACGGTCGGCACGTTGCAGTGCCAGCCCGGCGCGGTCAACGTGATCCCCGGAGAGGTCGCTCTGACCCTCGACGTGCGTGGCCCACAGGATCAGGCGCTGGGGGAACTGCTTTCCGAGCTGCTTTCCCACGCTGAGGCCATTGCCCAACGGCGCGGCCTCAGTTTCAGCGCGGACGAATACTACCAGATCCCGGCCACGCGCTGCGATGAGGCGCTGCAAAGCGCCCTGACGCGCGCGGTGACGGCGGTGCAGGGGCGCAGCCTGTCGCTGCCGAGCGGCGCGGGGCACGATGCGATTGCCATTGCGGAGCGCTGGCCGGTGGGCATGCTGTTTGTGCGCTGCGATCGCGGTATCAGCCATCATCCGGCCGAGTCGGTGGCGGTGGCGGATGTGGCAAAAGCACTCCAGGCCTGGGTGCAGGTGGTGAGTGAGGTGGCGGGAAAATGAATCTGGACGAGTTTAATCAGGCCAGCGCCGCCGAAGCGCAGCAGGCGATTGCCCACTGTGTCGCTCTGCCGGACTGGATCGCCTCGCTGGTGGCGGCGCGCCCCTGGCGTTCGCTGGATGCGCTGCTGGTCGTTGCTGACGGCCTGGCGCAAAGGTGGGACGGTGTGGCGCTTTCCCGGGCGCTATCCGCGCATCCGCGTATTGGCGAACGTGCGGCGGGTGCTGGCAAAGAGGCGCAGCTGTCTCGCCAGGAACAGGGCGAGGTGAATGAAGCGGATGCATTGCTGACGCAGGCGCTGGCGGCGTGCAATGCCGCCTACGAACGGCGTTTTGGCCGGGTGTTTTTGATCCGCGCCAAAGGGCGCAGCGGCGAGCAAATGCTGGCTGAGCTGCAACGTCGTCTGCAAAACGAGGCGCCGCAGGAGCAGCGGGAAGCTCTCCATCAGCTGCGCGAAATCACCTTATTACGCCTGAAGGAGACTTTTCTGTGAGCACCATCAGTACGCATATTCTTGATACCGCGCTGGGAAAACCGGCCGCCGGGGTCGCCATCCGGCTTGAGCAGAAGAACGCTGACGACTGGCTGCCGCTGGCACAGGGCGTGACCAACGCCGACGGCCGTCTGGGCGATCTGACGCCGCAGGCGCTGGCCGCCGGGCACTACCGTCTGACGGCGGCGATTGGCGATTACTTTGCCGCCGGAGGGCGTGATGCACTGTATGTCACGGCGCAAATTGATTTCGCTATCGCGGCACACGGCGGCCATTACCACTTACCTTTTTTGATCTCCCCCTGGTCCTGGTCAACCTACCGCGGCAGCTGATCGGGCGATAAACCAACAGAAGGCAGCAACCTATGAGCGTCAGGCCAGAAGATACGCGTTATCCGGCAGGCAAAGCTTTTGCCTGGGGTTTGCAACATGTACTGACTATGTACGGCGGCATTATTGCCCCGCCGTTGATTATTGGCGCCGCCGCCGGGCTGAATGCCAGCCAGCTGGGCATGCTGGTGACCGCCGCGCTGTTTGTCAGCGGCTGCGCCACGCTGCTCCAGGCGCTGGGCCTGCCGGGATTCGGTGCGCGCCTGCCGCTGGTGCAGGGCGTCTCTTTTGCCGGTGTGGCCACCATGGTCACGCTGGTGACCGGCGGCGGCGGTTTGCCGGTGGTGTTTGGCGCGATTATCGCCTCGTCGCTGATCGGCCTGCTGATCGCGCCGCTGTTTGCCCATATTATTCGCTTCTTCCCGCCGCTGGTGACCGGCACGGTGATCGCCGTGATCGGCCTGTCGCTGATGCCGGTCGCGGCACGCTGGGCGATGGGGGGCAGCCCGCAGTTACCCGGCTGGGGATCGCCTCATCATATTGGCCTGGCGGCGCTGACGCTGGCGCTGGTGCTGCTATTTAACCGCGTGGGCAGTGCGGCAATTAAACGGCTGGCAGTACTGCTGGCGATGGCGGTAGGAACGGTGATTGCGCTGTTCACCGGCCAGGCCGACTTTAGTGCGGTGGCACAGGGGCAATGGCTGGCGCTGCCGGGCATGCTGAACTTTGGCATGCCGGTATTTGACGTGGCGGCGATTGTGTCGATGACGCTGATCGTACTGGTGCTGCTGACGGAAACCACCGCAGGCCTGCTCGCCGTTAGCGACATTATTGGCAGCGAGGTGGACGGCAAGCGCATTACCCGTGGGCTGCGTGCCGATATGTTGACCAGCGCGCTGGCCCCGTTGTTTAACTCCTTCCCGCAGAGTGCGTTTGCCCAGAATATCGGGCTGGTGGCGATGACCGGGGTAAAAAGCCGTTTTGTCGTGGCGGCGGGGGGCGTGATCCTGGTGCTGCTCGGCTTTTTCCCGCTACTCGGACGCGTGGTGGCCGCAATCCCGATGCCGGTGCTCGGCGGGGCTGGCGTGGTGCTGTTTGGCACCGTGGCGGCCAGCGGTATCCGCACGCTGGCGAAGGTCGACTATAAGGACAATATGAATCTGGTGATTGTCGCCACGTCGATTGCTTTCGGCATGATCCCGATCGTGATGCCGTCGTTCTACGATCAGTTCCCCGGCTGGGTTCGCACCATCTTCCATTCCGGTATCAGCGCGGCCTGCCTGGTGTCGGTGACGCTGAACCTGCTGTTTAATCGGGTAAAAGCCCCGCATGCCGAAAAGGTGATTACTCCGGCAGGCTAAAGCGGTCGGCATCGCGCCATGCCGGGAAGCGCGTGCGGTAGTCGCGCAACGCGTCCAGCGAGAGGTCGGCGTCGAGGCGCGCGGGCTGATGGGCTTCTCCGGCCGCCAGCATCTCACCCTGTGGGCTGATAATGCGGCTGTCGCCGCTGTACTGATGCCCGTTACCGTCGCTGCCGACGCGGTTGCATCCGGCGATGTACGCCTGGTTCTCAATCGCCCGCGCCTGCAACAATACCTGCCAGTGCAGCGCGCGTGCGGCCGGCCAGTTGGCCACGTACAGCGCTAAGTCGTAGTCATTCTGATTACGCGAGAACACCGGAAAGCGCAGGTCGTAACACACCTGGGGTAAAATTCGCCAGCCGCGCCAGGTGACGATCTCACGGCGGCTGCCCGCCAGATAGTGCTGATGCTCACCCGCCATGCGGAACAGGTGGCGCTTGTCGTAGTGATGCACAGTACCCGCAGGCTCCACCAGAAAGAAACGGTTCACCGCGCCGTGTTCTGTGCGGATGGCCGCGCTGCCGGCGATCATGGCATCCGCCGCCCGTGCCTTTTCCCGTAACCAGGCAACCACCTCTGGCTGTGGCAGCGAACGTTCAGCGGCTTCCATCGCAAAACCGCTGGTAAACATCTCCGGCAGCACGATCAGGTCACGCCGGTGGATATCCGCCAGCAGCCCGTCGAAAAAGCGCAGATTCGCCGCGCCGTCCATCCATACCAGCGGCTGCTGTAATACGCTCAGTTTTAAAGTTGACACAGGCGCTCCGCGGCGGCATCCAGCGTGGCTTCCCGTTTGGCGAAGCACAGGCGGATAAGTTTATGCGGGAAGGCGTCAGCGCAGAAGACCGACAGCGGAATGGCCGCCACGCCGGCTTCTTTCGTCAGCCACTGGCAGAACGCCACGTCGTCCAGGCTGGAGATGGCGCTGTAGTCCGCCAACAGGAAATAGGTGCCTTCACAGGGCAGCAGCTTGAAACGGCTGCGCGCCAGCGCCTGCACGAAGCGGTCACGGCGCGCGCGGTAGAATTCCGGCAGTTGGCGGTAGTGCGCCGGTTCCTGCTCCAGCATATCGGCAATCGCCAGCTGTGCCGGGGTATTCACCGAAAAGGTCAGGTATTGATGCACCTTACGCACTTCGCTGCTTATCGCGGCAGGCGCCACGCAGTAACCCACTTTCCAGCCGGTCATATGAAAGGTTTTGCCGAAAGAGGAAACGGCGACAGCGCGCTGGCGCAGCTGTTGATGCGCCAGTACGCTGGCGTGGCCGTTGGCGTCAAAGCAGATATGTTCATACACTTCGTCGCTAAGCACGTAGATCTGCTGGTCGGCAATCGCCTGCCACAGGGCGTTAAAATCGCTCTGCTGCCAGACGGTGGCCGAAGGATTGTGCGGCGTATTGAGGATAACCAGCCGGGTGCGCGGTGACAGCAGCGCCTTAAAGGCCTGCCAGTCGACGCGGAATGCCGGCGGTTGCAACGCGATGCGCTTCAGCACGCCGCCTGCCAGCGTCACGGCTGGCGCATAGCTGTCGTAGCTCGGGTCAAAACAGATCACCTCGTCGCCCGCGCGAACCAGCGCGGTAATGGCGGCGAACAGCGCTTCGGTTGCCCCGGCGGTCACGGTGATCTCGCTGTTGGCATCCGGCTTATAGCCATACAGTTCGGCGGTTTTTTTCGCTATGGCTTCACGCAGAGCGGGCACGCCGGTCATCGGCGCGTACTGGTTAGCCCCCTGGCCAACATGATGCGCCAGACGCTGTTGCAGGTAGTGCGGGCCGTCAAAGTCCGGAAAGCCCTGCGACAGGTTAATGGCGTTATGCTGCTGCGCGAGCGCGCTCATCTGGCTGAAAATAGTGGTTCCCAGCGCGGGCAGTTTGCTCTCTGGGGTGAACGACGTCTGGCTCATCTGTAGTAACCCTTGTGCAATGCGGTAATTGGGGGAAGGTCGGTGTTGCTGGCAATATAACACGGTGGCAGTAAACAGGCTTAAATCTATGAGGTATATGGATATTACTGGATTAAATATTTTCTGGTCTTACCCATACTGCACTATTTACCAGGCCGATGCAGACAAGAGCCAGGGAGACAGGCTCTTCTCAATATGATGTTGAATGGATATGACCGTGGTTATATACTGAACAAGTGAATCACAATACGTGATAAGGAGCAACGTATGACACAGAAGCACGAAGCGGGAACAGGCGAAAAACCTCGCCAGACACTGCGCCGCAATGCTGACCACAAGGCTCGGCTCACTGCAGCTTCGGCCATTCTTGCAGCCAAAATGGAAGAGAAGCGACAACAATGGGATGCAAAATAAGCCGATCGCAAGCGCTGGCAGAAGTGATAAGTCAGTTCGCTTTTACCGCTCTCCCCATTGAAGAATTTGAGCAGTACAAACGGGAATGCCTTGATTATTATGATATTCCCGCTCCTCCTATCCATATTCAGTTGCAGCACCCTGCGCATATCGACACTATAGGTCGCGACAAGCTTATGGAGCGCCCCCCGACGGCCAGAGCCGAAGATTTGCACCATGTACATATCTGGCAGGAGGGCTGCTGTTGGGAAGATGAACATGGACTCAAGGTTCAATGGGCCTCAACAAGCGACAGCTACGTGGTTTATTCCTACTTTATTGATCGCGACAAAGACCATCACTTCTATGTCATTGACTACTGTCAGGATGCAGCTCACGCCCTGATTGAGGACAGATGTCAAATTTTAGCCTGGATAGAGCAGGCTAAAAAATTCAGATTACAAAACATTTAAATTGTCATTCGCCAGCCGTTTATTTTTGCTTTCCGGGCCAGGCTATCTCTTATCTGTAACAAACCCCCGCTGGCGGTAAGCGTTGTTCTACCTGCTCTCCCTTATCCCAACTCAATAATTCTCCCTTCATTTCACCACCACAGGGTGATAGTATTTGGCAATCAAGACGCTTAGACGTCTATATCTGTTGGGGTTCGCGCTGCTGCGAACGCTTTAGCCTGAATCGAAGGGAACGGCATGACGCAATGCGCACAGCTAGATCAATTGGTTGCCGCCTGTCACTGGATTGGTGAACGCGGCTGGGCCCCGGCGACCGGCGGCAATATGTCGCTGCGCCAGGATGAGCAAACCTGCCTGCTAAGCACCTCCGGCAAAGACAAAGGCAGCCTGACGCCCGATGACTTTATTCAGGTGGAGATTGCCACTCATCGCGTGCCGTCCGGTCGTAAACCCTCGGCGGAAACCGGCCTGCATACCTTAATCTATCGTCTGTTCCCTGACGCCGGAGCGGTGCTGCATACCCATACGGTGAACTCGACCGTGCTGTCGCGGGTAGAGCAGGGCGCGGCGCTGGTTCTACAGGGTTACGAAATGCAGAAGACGCTGTCCGGGCAACATTCGCACCTTGACCGCGTAGCCATAGCCCTGTTCGATAACGACCAGGATATTGACGCGCTGGCACGGCGTATTGAGCGGTTTGCCGCCGCACAGCCACTGCGCTACGGCTTTCTGCTGCGCGGTCACGGGCTGACCTGCTGGGGCAAAGACGTGAATGAAGCACGCCGCCACCTTGAAGGGCTGGAGTTTCTGTTCCAGTGTGAATTACAACGCCGTCTGTTGGAGAAACTATGATCCGCGCCATCGTCACCGATATTGAAGGCACCACCAGCGATATCCGCTTTGTACATAATGTGCTGTTCCCTTACGCCCGCGAAAATTTGCCGTCCTTTATCATCGGTAACCAGCAGCAGCCCGCGGTGGCGCAGGCTCTCGACCAGCTGCGGGCGGAGGTTGAGCGCCCGGAGGCAACGGTGCAGGAGCTTATCGACGTGCTGTTTGGCTTTATGGATGAAGATCGTAAGTCCACCGCGCTGAAGGCGTTACAAGGGATGGTCTGGCGTGACGGCTATCTCAACGGCAGTTTTACCGGCCATCTTTATCCGGATGTGCTGCCCGCCTTACGGCGCTGGCAGCAGCAGGGGCTGGCGCTGTATGTTTATTCCTCCGGCTCGGTGGCGGCGCAGAAATTACTGTTTGGCTACAGCGATGCCGGTGATATCACCGGGCTGTTCAGCGGCTACTTTGATACCCATATGGGTGCCAAACGTGAGGTGGATGCCTATCGCAATATCGCCAGCCAGATTGGCCTGCCCGCAGAGCAGCTGCTGTTTTTGTCCGATATCCACGAGGAGCTGGACGCCGCACGCGATGCGGGTTGGCATACCGTGCAGTTAATACGCGGCGCGGCGGATAACGCAAGCCGTCATCGTCAGGTCACCGATTTTGATCGGATTAACCAGGAGCTGTTGAACTCATGAGTGCACTGACTATTTTTACCGAGAGTGAAGCGACTACCCCGGTGTGGTACAGCATGGATGCGGCGGAAATGGCTGAAAAGCTGGGCAGCAAAGGGGTGCGCTTTGAACGCTGGCAGGCCGACCGCGACCTGGGGGATAACCCTGATCCAGAAACGGTGATCGGCGCTTATCAGCATGCTATCGATCGTCTGGTGGCGGAGAAAGGCTACCAGAGCTGGGATGTGATCAGCATGCGTGCCGACAATCCGCAGAAAGAGGCGCTGCGCAGCAAGTTTCTCTCTGAACATACTCATGGAGAAGACGAAGTGCGCTTCTTTGTTGAAGGGGCAGGGCTGTTCTGCCTGCATCTCGACGGGCATATTTTTCAGGTATTGTGTGAAAAAAATGACCTGATCTCGGTTCCGGCAGGCACGCCGCACTGGTTTGATATGGGATCCTCACCGCACTTCACCGCCATCCGCATCTTCGACAATCAGGAGGGTTGGATCGCCAAATTTACCGGTGACCCGATTGCAGACGGCTATCCGCGCCTGCCTTAAACGGGATAAAACGCGGGGCAGCCGCGATCTATACGCTTGCCCCGGTTGATTACCCCTGATGAAGCGGTAAAAACTCACCCGCCGTCACCTGTTCTGGCGTCACCACGCCGCTATCCAATACCCAGCCGCTAATCAGCGAGGCGGGCGTAACGTCAAACGCCGGGTTGTATACCGCCGCGTTTTCCGGTGCCCAGTGTACGCTGCCAAAACTGCCGCTGACGCCGGTCACCTCAGCGGCTGTCCGCTGCTCAATCGGGATGGCGTCACCGTTCGGACAGGCCCGATCCAGCGTGGTATGCGGGGCCGCCACATAGAATGGAATGTTGTGATAATGCGCCAGCACCGCCAGGCTGTAGGTGCCGATTTTATTCGCCACGTCGCCGTTCGCCGCGATCCGATCCGCGCCCATCCAGACTGCGTCCACCTCACCGCGCGCCATCAGGCTGGCGGCCATCGAGTCGCAGATTAACCGGTAGGGTACGCCCAGTTCGCCCAGTTCCCAGGCCGTCAGGCGGCCGCCCTGCAACAGCGGACGGGTTTCATCGACCCAAACGCTGGCAACGTTGCCCTGCTGCCAGCCGCGTGCAATGACGCCCAGCGCCGTGCCAACGCCCGCCGTGGCGAGCCCTCCGGTATTGCAGTGGGTCAGCAGGCGGCTGCCTGGGGCGATCAGCGCGCTGCCCGCGGCGGCGATGCGCTCACACAGCGCCTTATCTTCGTCGATCAGGCGCAGCGCCTCTGTGCTCATGGCGCTGACAACGTCGTTTTGCGCCAGCGCCAGCTTCATGCGGTCAAGGTTATTCATCAGATTCACCGCCGTTGGGCGCGCGGCGCGCAGCACTTCCAGCGCGTCGGCCAGCGCGGCTTTTGCCATGCCGTTTTCCGCCAGCAGCGCCAGCAGCAGGCTGGCAGACAGGCCGATCAGCGGCGCTCCGCGCACGCGCAGTGCCTTAATATGGCCGACCAGTTCATTGACATCGGGCGTTGGGCACCAGATTTTCTGCTGCGGCAGCGCCTGCTGGTCGAGGATCCAAAGCTGGTTGTCACGTATCCGTAAGCTGGTGGTGCTGAGTGTTTGCATCGATAAAATCCTGGTTGATTTCCTGCGGGTTATTGTGCCAACATGGCTAACGGATGTATAGACGTCTGAACGGCTTATTATAACGAATCACCGTTTATTTTTGAGGAACAGGTTATGTCGCAATACCGTACGTTTGCCGCAGCTGATGCCGTGGAATATGCTCGCCAGTTTGGCGGCGTGGATAATCCCAACAGTCTGGTCGACGCGCTGGAAGTGGGCGACGGTAACCTGAATCTGGTGTTCAGGATTTTCGATACGGCGGGCGTCAGTCGGGTGATTGTGAAGCAGGCGCTGCCCTGGGTGCGCTGCGTGGGGGAATCCTGGCCGCTGACCCTCGATCGCGCCCGTCTGGAGGCCGAAGTGCTGATTGAGCATGGCAAATTCTGCCCGCAGCATACGGTTAACATTCTGCATTACGACCCGCTGCTGGCGGTGACGGTGATGGAGGATCTCTCCGATCATGCTATCTGGCGCGCCGACTTGGTAAAAGGCATCGACTGGCCGCAGGCAGCAGGGCAGCTGGGAGATTATCTGGCGCAGACGCTGTTCCATACTTCTGATTTCTTCCAGCATCCCCATCAGAAAAAAGCGGACGTCATCCGCTTCACTAACCCGGAACTGTGCGACATTACCGAAGAGCTTTTCTTTAATGAGCCTTATGAAGTCCATGCGCGTAATGCCTACCCGCGTGCGCTGGAGCCGCTGGCGGAGTCGCTGCGTGAAGACCACGAGCTGCGCGTGGCCGTGGCCGGATTAAAACATCGTTTCTATAGCAATGCCGAAGCGCTGCTGCACGGCGATGTGCACAGCGGATCAATCTTTGTCGCAGAGGGCAGCCTGAAGGTTATCGATGCCGAATTTGGTTTCTACGGCCCGATAGGCTTTGATATTGGCAGCGCGCTGGGCAACCTGCTGATTAGCTACTGCGCCGCACCGGGGCTGCTGCCTCCGCGTGAGGCGGCCGATGCCCGTGAGAAACGCCTGAACGACGTACGCCAACTGTGGCAGAGCTTTGCAGAAGGTTTCCTGGCGCTGGCAGCAGAGAAAAGCCGCGACCGTGCGCTGGCCGTACCGGGTTATGCCAGCACTTTCCTGGCTAAGATATGGCGCGATAGCGTTGGCTACAGCGGCACCGAGCTTATTCGTCGCACCGTGGGCATGTCGCAGGTGGCGGATATTAAAGGCATTCAGGATGATGCGATGCGCGTTGAGTGCGTGCGCCAGGCGATAACGCTGGGCCGCAGCCTGATCCTGCTGGCCGACCACGTTGCGGATATTGACGCGCTGATTGCGCGTATTCGCCAGAACGGCTAAGGAAAGCGCGGGGGGATATGTCCCCCCGTGCGGTTATGCTGCGGCAATCTTCGGCGCTGCCCTGGCCTCTTTCACCGGCCTGGTGGCCAGCGCATCCGGCGCAAACTCATCAACGTTAATCGAACGCAGGCGGCTGGCTTCAGCCTGAATCAAAATATCGGCCTCCTGCTGGGTGATCCACTGTTCCTGCAACCCTCTGGCCGCTAACGCATCAAGGCGGGTGAACGGCAGGTGCTTTTTCTGCTGTTGACAAAGGCGGTCGTGGATCGCTTCTGCCGCTATCACATCCTGTAACGCCGCTTCCAGCTGCCCTGCCGGATTATTCTCGCCCGGCGTCAGGTACTGACCGCGCCCCAGACGGCTGCGGGTCGCCGACGGCACTTGCAGGATCTGCGCCAGCTGATGATCGAGGCGGTCGGAGGGAGCAGGGCAGCGCAGTCCGGTCGGGAAAATCAGCACGCGCATCATCCCTGCAAGCAGGCGATGGGGGAAGTTGCGTAGCAAATCGTCCATCGCCGTTTCTGCCTGATGCAGGGCGTCCTGTACGCCCCAGTGCAGCAGCGGCAGATCCGCCTCATTGCGCCCTTCATCCTCATAGCGTTTGAGCGCCGCCGAGGCCAGATAGAGCTGGCTCAGGACATCCCCCAGCCGGGCTGAAATACGCTCACGCCGTTTCAGGCTACCGCCGAGGATCGTCATCGACATATCCGAAAGCAACGCAAGGTTGGCGCTGATGCGGTTCAGGTGCTGATAGTAGCGGCGCGTGGCGTCACGGGTTGGCGTGGCGCTGGTGCGCCCGCCGGTTAAGCCCAGCCACAGGCTGCGCATCTTGTTGCAGCCGATATGGCCAATATGGCTGAACAGGGCTTTATCGAACGCCGCCACGTCGTTATTCTGCGCGGCCGCCATCTCATCCAGCACATACGGATGGCAGCGGATCGCGCCCTGGCCAAAGATAATCATGCTGCGGGTGAGGATATTGGCTCCCTCCACGGTAATGGCAATCGGCGCGCCCTGATAAGCGCGGGCGAGAAAATTCCCGTTACCCAGCATAATGCCTTTGCCGCCGGCGATATCCATCGCGTCAATAATCGCCCGCTGGCCGCGATGGGTGCAGTGGTATTTCACGATAGCTGACAGCACGGCGGGCTTCTCACCGAGCATAATGCCGCTGGTGATCAGCGAAGCGGCGGCATCCATGACGTAAGCATTACCGGCAATGCGTGCCAACGGCTCCTCGATCCCCTCCATTTTGCCAATGGAAACGCGGAACTGGCGGCGGATATGGGCGTAGGCCCCCGTTGCCAGGGCAATACTTTTCAAACTGCCGGTAGAGTTTGACGGCAGGGTGATGCCACGCCCGACAGACAGGCATTCGACCAGCATGCGCCAGCCCTGACCGGCCATCGCCGGGCCGCCGATAATAAAATCGATGGGCACAAAAATATCGTTGCCGCGCGTCGGCCCGTTCTGGAAGGGCACGTTGAGCGGGAAGTGGCGCTGGCCGATCTCGACGCCGGGGGTTTGCGTGGGGATCAGGGCACAGGTAATGCCGGGCTCTTCATTTTCCCCTAACAAATGTTGTGGATCGGACAGTTTAAACGCCAGGCCGAGTACCGTGGCTATCGGGGCCAGGGTGATATAGCGCTTGTTCCAGGTCAGACGCATGCCAAGAACCTGTTCACCCTGCCATTCTCCCATACATACCACGCCGGTATCCGGAATGGCACCGGCATCGGAACCGGCTTCCGGACTGGTCAACGCAAAGCAGGGGATCTCCTCGCCGCGCGCCAGACGTGGCAGATAGCGATCCTTTTGTTCCTCGGTGCCGTAATGCTGTAACAGTTCTCCCGGTCCCAGGGAGTTGGGTACGCCAACGGTAATGGCCAAAATGCCGGAAACGCCCGCCAGCTTTTGCAGTACCTGAGCCTGGGCATAAGCGGAGAACTCCAGCCCGCCGTACTGCTTTTTGATAATCATTGCGAAGAAGCGCTGCTGTTTCAGATACGCCCACAGTTCCGGCGGCAGGTCGGCCATTTCGTGAGTTATCTGGAAATCATTCGCCATGCGGCAGGCTTCTTCCACCGGGCCATCGATAAATGCCTGTTCTTCCGTGGTCAGGCGCGGCTGCGGATAGTTATGCAGCTTTTCCCAGTCCGGCTTACCACGAAACAGATCGCCTTCCCACCAGGTGGTGCCAGCATCAATCGCTTCTTTTTCAGTGCGTGACATCGGCGGCATCACTTTCTGAAAGGCCGCCAGCGCTGGCTTTGTCAGCAGCGGGCGGCGTATTGAAGGCAGATTTAGCGCCAGCAGCACCGCCGCCAGGGGCAGCAACAGCCATAACGTCCATAGCCCGGCAAAGCCGAGAGCAGCGGTCCAAACCAGTAGAATTGCGCTGGCAGCGAAAAGGTTGACGCGATGATAAAACAGGAAGCCGAGCGCGATAAACGTCGCCATAATGCTGAGAACCATCATAACCTGTGCTCCGTAAGTAGTAAGTGGTCTGACCTGTTAGTTACATGTTTAGTTGACCCTCTCGCGGGCTGCAATCTGTTTACCTGATAATTACAACCTGGCTCACAAAGCGGTGAGATCCCCGCGTCCGTCAGGCTTATTACTTTCCGCCTCTGCGCCAACTTGATAAACTCTGGCGAGAATTTTTCCTTAAGAGGACATCCCCCCTATGTACCAGGACATAATCCGTAGCGAACTGAACGAAGCGGCAGATACGCTGAATAAATTTCTCAGTGATGAGGCGAATATCGCGGCCATTCAACGTGCGGCGGTGTTGCTGGCTGATGCTTTCAAGGCCGGCGGCAAAGTTCTCTCCTGCGGCAACGGCGGATCGCATTGCGACGCCATGCACTTTGCGGAAGAGCTTACCGGCCGTTACCGTGAAAACCGTCCTGGCTACCCGGCGATCGCCATCTCTGACGTGAGTCATCTCTCCTGCGTCAGTAATGACTTTGGCTATGATTATGTTTTCTCGCGCTATGTTGAAGCGGTGGGGAAAGCCGGAGATGTTCTGCTGGGGCTGTCGACCTCGGGCAACTCAGCGAACATTATCAAGGCGGTTGAGGCCGCGCGCGCTCAGGGCATGAAGGTAATCGCCCTGACCGGGAAAGACGGCGGGAAAATGGACGGCCTGGCGGATGTGGAAATTCGCGTGCCGCACTTCGGCTATGCCGACCGTATTCAGGAAATTCACATTAAAGTGATCCATATCCTGATGCTGCTGATTGAAAAAGAGATGGTGAAATAATCTTTTTCCATTGCGGGCAGGCAGCAATGGGGAAGCTTCCCGAACGGGTCCATTCGTGGGCCGAAAGCCTGTTCTTAAAGGCATTTTAATCTCACCTCAACAAATTTATTGCCAACCGCCGTGAAGACTAAGGTAAGCTGATAGATACGGTCGGGTCGCCGTTTTATATCGGGTGACATCGACCGTAAAAGTCCATTTTTTCACGCTATTGGCGTATTGGTTATGAGGTATTCCTATGTGCGAACTGCTCGGGATGAGCGCCAATGTCCCGACGGACATCTGTTTTAGCTTTACCGGGCTGGTGCAGCGCGGTGGCGGAACCGGTCCGCATAAAGATGGCTGGGGCATTACCTTTTATGAAGGGAAAGGCTGTCGCACGTTCAAAGATCCGCAGCCCAGTTTCCAGTCGCCCATTGCCCGGCTGGTACAGGACTATCCCATTAAATCACGCTCGGTGGTGGCGCATATCCGCCAGGCTAACCGTGGTGAGGTGTCGCTGGAGAATACCCACCCGTTTACCCGTGAGCTGTGGGGGCGCAACTGGACCTATGCGCATAACGGCCAGTTGAGAGGGTACAAAAATCTTGATACCGGCCCGTATCGCCCGGTGGGGGAAACCGACAGCGAGCTGGCATTCTGCTGGCTGTTGCACAAGCTGACCACGCGCTATCCGCGCACGCCCGGCAACTGGCCGGCGGTGTTCCGCTATATTGCCGAGCTGGCGCAGGAGATGCGTGAAAAAGGCGTATTCAATATGCTGTTGTCGGACGGCCGCTACCTGATGGCCTTCTGCTCGACCAACCTGTTCTGGATAACCCGGCGTGCGCCGTTCGGTAAGGCCAAGCTGCTGGATCAGGATGTAGAAATTGATTTTCAACGGCAGACCACGCCGAATGACGTGGTTACCGTGGTGGCCACCCAGCCGCTGACGGCGAATGAAACCTGGCACAAGATTGCGCCAGGGGAATGGGCGCTATTTTACCTGGGAGAGCGCGAGGGCTGATGTCGGCGCTGCCGGGCCGTTGGTCAGCGGGCGGTCCAGCACATATTTACCGGCGTTCACGGCCATGGCCGGAGGTTGCTTAGTCTGCACAAATTGCGCATAGCCAGGCTGTAGCTGCTTCCAGAAGTTAATATAGGTCGAGTAGCGGTGGCGCTGCATGTTGCTCTCGGTCATCCGGAACGGATAGATACTGACGTCGATACGTGGCTGACCATTGCGCAGCGCGGCCTCCACATAGTGATAAATTTCGTCCATATAGGCATCGGTCATGGCATAGCAGCCGATCGATACGCAGCTGCCGTGGATCATCAGATAGTTACCCTGATAGCCCTGCTGGCGATCGTACTCATTGGGAAAGCCGACGTTTATCGCCCGGTAGAAGCGACTATTCGGCTTCAGCTGGGACAAACTCACGTTGTAAAAACCTTCCGGGCTTTTGAAATCGCCCTGCACGCGTTTCGGCCCCAGCCCGCCGGAAAACTTGCAAATGGGGTAACTGTTAAGTAAACGGTATTCATTGCCAATTTTGCCGTAGAGTTCCAGCGTACGCTCTTCCTTAAAGATTTGCAGATACACGGGAACACCAATTAACTGTTTTCTTAACTCTTTGCTTACCGGTGCCAGAGGCGTAGCCGTTTCGGTTACGCTGGCGAAGACCACGGCTGGCAGAAAAATCATCGCAAATAGCAGTGCGATTTTGCCCATTCTGTTTCTCTTGAAGGTAGGGGGGAAAATCAGCGCCGAAAAGCGCCTGTTAAATGACAATATCGGACAATTCTTGTGTTGCCGCGTCACATTAGCATTGTCTATTTTTTTATCAAGATCGTTGGCATAAAAATCTGCTTCTGCCGCTTCCTCTCACGGTTGTTGAACTCTGTTAACTTGACTGTATACTTATCCAGTATTGTCGGAGGGGATATGCGCAAAATCATTCATGTGGATATGGACTGCTTTTTTGCTGCGGTAGAAATGCGTGATAATCCCAGCCTGCGCGACATTCCTGTTGCTATTGGCGGCAGCGAAACCCAGCGCGGCGTGATCAGTACCGCCAACTATCCGGCACGTGAATATGGCGTACGCAGCGCGATGTCGACGGCAATGGCGCTGAAACTCTGCCCCCATTTGACGGTGATCCGCGGGCGCTATGAAGCCTATAAAGAGGCGAGTGCGCAAATTCGCGATATTTTCTCGCGTTATACCCCCCTGATTGAACCACTCTCGCTGGATGAAGCCTATCTTGACGTCACCGACAGTCAACACTGCCAGGGCTCTGCCACGCTAATTGCCCGTCAGATCCGCGATACCATCAGCCGGGAGCTAAACCTGACGGCTTCCGCCGGGGTGGCACCGATTAAATTTTTGGCAAAAATTGCCTCTGATATTAATAAGCCCAACGGCCAGTTTGTGATCACCCCAGAGGAAGTGCCTGACTTCCTGCAACGCCTGCCGCTGGCGAAAATTCCCGGCGTGGGAAAGGTCACCGCGCGAAAACTTGAGGAGCTGGGGCTCACCACCTGTGCCGACGTGCAGAAAACCGATCTGGCGACGTTGCTGAAGCGCTTTGGCAAATTTGGCCGCGTGCTGTGGGAGCGCTGCAACGGCATTGACGATCGCGAGGTGATCGTCGAGCGGGAGCGCAAGTCTCTCGGCGTGGAGCGCACGCTGTCACAGGATATCCACAGCTGGGAAGCCTGCCTGGAGATTATCGATCTGCTGTACGACGAGCTGGAGAGGCGGTTATGTAAAATCAAACCGGACAGGCTGATTGCTCGCCAGGGGGTTAAGCTTAAGTTCACCGATTTTCAGCAGACCACGCAGGAACATGTCTGGCCAGAGCTGAATAAGGCGGACTTGATTGAGGTGGCACGTAAAAGCTGGAATGAGCGGCGGGCAGGGCGCGGAGTCAGGCTGGTGGGGCTGCACGTCACGCTGCTGGATCCGCAGCTGGAACGGCAGCTGCTGTTAGGATTGTAGGGCAGACCGGGTCGGTCCCGGGCCACCCCTGATGGTTTATTTCGCCGGGATCGCCTTCAGCAGCGCGGTCAGTAACTGCCAGTAAAGCCCTACGCTGGCGATGTGCGCCTGCTCATCGGGAGAGTGGGCTCCGGTAATGGTCGGCCCAATGGAGACCATATCCATCTGCGGATATGGCTCCTTGAACAGCCCACACTCCAGGCCGGCATGGATCACCTGAATGCTGGGGGTTTTGTCGAACAGCTGCTCGTAGGTTGTGCGTACTAACGCCATCACCGGCGAACTGCCGTCTGGCTGCCAGCCAGGATAGCTGCCCTTAGCGAGAGTATGCGCCCCGGCCAGCTGGCCCAGTGCGGTCAACGTCTCGACGACTGACTGCTTACCGCTGTCGAGCAGCGAGCGGATCAGGCAGTTGATTTTTGCCTGATTATCTTCCAGTTTTACCACGCCAACGTTCAGCGAGGTTTCCACCACGCCTTTCATGACGTCCGAATGACGGATCACCCCGTTTGGGGTGCTGTTCAGCAGCGCGATAAAGGCATCACGACTGCGAACATCCAGCGCCTGCGGCGCGTGGGTAATATCTTCCACCACGAATGCGATATTTTTTTCTACCAGGCCCAGCTCGTTTTGCAGCGTCAGCAGATAATCTGCCGCCACAGACTTCAGCCTGTCGGCCTGCTGTGAGGGGACCGCCAGCGTGGCATAAGCCTCACGAGGGATAGCATTGCGCAGCGTACCGCCGTTGAAGTCCACCAAACGCAGATCCAGCCGTTGCGCATGGGCAAACAGGAAGCGGGCCAGCAATTTATTGGCGTTGCCGAGACCAAGATGAATATCACAGCCGGAATGACCGCCTTTCAGGCCTTTCAGCGTCAGTTTCATCGTCTGGTAGTCAGACGGAATCGCTTCATAATTCAGTTCAAGGCTGCTGGTAAAATCGACGCCGCCCGCACAGCCCATGTAGATTTCACCTTCCTCTTCGGAATCGGTATTAATCAGAATATCCGCCTGCAGCCAGCCGGGCTGTAAGCCGAATGCTCCTGCCATGCCGGTTTCTTCGGTCATGGTGAGCAGCACTTCCAGCGGGCCGTGTTGCAGGCTGTTATCGGCCAGCACCGCCAGCGCTGAAGCCATACCAATACCATTATCTGCGCCCAGCGTGGTGCCACGCGCTTTTACCCACTCGCCGTCAACCCAGGGTTGGATAGGATCTTGCGTAAAGTCGTGCAGCGTATCGTTATTTTTCTGTGGCACCATATCCAGATGCGCCTGTAACGCCACCGGCTTACGGTTTTCATAACCGGGCGTGGCCGGTTTACGGATCAAAATGTTGCCGACTTCATCACGCTCGTTCCAGAAACCCTGTTCCGTCGCCCAGGCGGTAATATAAGATGCCAGCTGCTCTTCATGATATGAAGGGTGGGGAATGGAGCAGATTTTTGCAAAAATGTCCCACAGCGGCTGCGGGGATAATTGAGACAATTCAGACACGTTAACTCTCCTGTGTCGGCATCACCGGCCTGTCTGACCGGCAGGGGGCGTGCCTGGATAGCGGTTAGAAAATTGCGCCAGCGCATCGGGCGCGGTTGCCAAAGAATATCACCGTTTGTGGGCGCATGCTCCCTTCACCCAGGGAAAAATAACGGCGCCGGGCGTGGCGGGCTGGTGTTTAGCGGCCCATATCTCTATAATTCCGCGCAACCGCTGCTACTGCACATTTTTTGAGCCAATTTTCTTGGTTGGGATTTCTTTTATGAGTGAAAAATACGTCGTCACCTGGGACATGCTGCAAATCCATGCCCGTAAACTGGCCGCGCGCCTGCTGCCTGCTGAACAGTGGAAAGGGATTATTGCCGTCAGCCGCGGTGGTTTGGTGCCGGCTGCGCTGCTGGCGCGCGAGCTGTGTATCCGTCATGTTGATACGGTTTGTATCTCCAGCTACGACCATGATAATCAGCGTGAAATGAGCGTGTTGAAGCGTGCTGAAGGGGACGGTGAAGGTTTTATCGTGATTGACGATCTGGTGGATACCGGCGGTACTGCACAGGCTATTCGCGATATGTATCCGAAAGCGCACTTTGTCACCATTTTTGCCAAACCGGCAGGTCGTCCACTGGTCGATGATTATATTATCGATATTCCGCAGAATACCTGGATCGAACAGCCCTGGGATATGGGAATTGCCTATATCCCCCCACTGGTCAAAAGCTGATTGATATCGATCAAAGCGCGCCCGGTTATGCCGGGCGCGTCCGTTTTACCCTTCGCGTGGAGTCGCGGGCTACGCTAAACTTAGTAGCCGACTGTACCCCGGAGGACCCGCCCGTTATGCCACCGAAAAATCTCAGCGAAGAACTGTTCAAGCCGCGTTTCAAGCACCCGGAAACCTCTTCACTGGTTCGCCGCGTGCGTCACCATCATCCGTTTTTAATCCATGCTGCGTTGGGCGGCGAGCATTCGGTCGGCTGGTATCGCACCATCGATCGCCTGCTCTGGGCCTGGCGAGGCCTTTCTCCTCAGGAGATCGTTGAGGTTTTGTCGCGTATTGCGGCAAGCACCAGTGAGCACACCGACGAACGGCTGCTGGATACGGTGATGGGTTATCGTGGGGGGAACTGGATTTATGAATGGTCAAAGCAGGGAGCACTGTGGCAGCAGAAAGCCAGCCAGAACCACGATGAACAGCAGGCGGGTCACTGCTGGCTTCAGGCCGCTAACCTCTACAGCGTGGCGAGCTATCCGCACCTGAAAGAGGACCCGTTGGCTGAACAGGCCCAGTTGCTGGCCAGCCGCGCCTATCAGCAGGCCACTCTGCTTTTGCCCGGTGAACTGAAAGAGTTGGAGTTTGCTATTCCTGGCGGCAGCCCGGTGAGCGGATTTCTTCACATGCCGCCTGATGCACGGCCGCCTTATCCTACGGTGTTGATGTGCGGCAGCTTAGACTCGCTGCAAAGCGATCACTACCGGCTTTTCCATGACTACCTCGCGCCACGCGGCATTGCGTTGTTGACGTTGGATATGCCTTCGGTGGGCTTTTCTGCCAAGTGGAAACTCACCCAGGATACCAGCTTTTTGCACCAGCAGGTGCTGCGCCAGCTGGAAAACGTCGCATGGGTCGATCATACCCGCGTGGCGGCCTTTGGCTACCGCTTCGGCGCGAATATCGCGGTCAGGCTCGCCTCGCTGGAGACGCATCGCCTGCGTGCGGTGGCCTGCCTCGGCCCGGTCGTGCATCGTTTGCTGACCGATACGGATTTACAGGACAGAGTACCGGATATGTATATGGATATGCTGGCCAGCAGGCTGGGGATGTCCGGGACATCTGACGGCACCTTGCGAACTGAACTGAGTTGTTTTTCGTTGAAAATGCAGGGCCTGCTGGGCCGCCGTTTGCCCACTCCGATGCTTTCTGCCTGCTGGGCGAATGACCCCTTCAGCCCGGAAGAGGAGTCGCGGCTCATCGTTAATTCATCCAGCGCAGGGCGTCTGTTAAAGATCCCCACTTCTCCGGCGCGGATCGGTTTTGACACGGCTTTACGCGATATGTCTGACTGGCTTCTGGCGAAACTAACGCTATAAGTTGCTAAAACTCATGTTTTTGCTACAACTATAGGCTCAACAAAGGAGGTTAAACGATGACGTTACCGAGTGGACATCCTAAGGGTCGAATAATTAAGCGCTTTCACTCTTTAGGCCCTTACATCCGTGAAAGTAAGTGCGAAGGCGACCGTTTCTTCTTCGACTGTCTGGCAGTTTGCGTCAATGTGAAACCGCAACCGGAACTGCGTGAATTCTGGGGATGGTGGATGGAGCTTGAAGCCCACACGGACCATTTTACCTACGAGTATCACTTTGGCCTGTTCGATAAAGAAGGCAACTGGAAGCCGACGGCAGTGAAGGGTAAGGATAATAATGCCCGTCTTGAAGAGACGTTACGCAACTTCCATGTACGCCTAAAGGCGCTGCTGGCGGAGCTGGAACTGGAACTGATCCCGGCAACCGATTTCGCAGACCAGCCGGTGAAACTCACCGCCTGACAGCGTAAACAATCCGGGCTGGAGTTGCTCCAGCCCGGATTATCTTTTGTTAAGGCCGAGACAGGCCGTGTCACTCAATTCACGCCGTTGTGCCAACGTTCCGCTGGTGCATCAGGCCAATCAGAACTGGTACATCAGGCCGACCGCAACGATATCGTCAGTATTCAGGTTCAGCTTATTGTTTTTGTTCAGCAGGTTGACCTTGTAGTCTACAAAGGTCGACATGTTTTTGTTGAAGTAGTAGGTGGCACCGATATCAACGAATTTGACCAGATCGGCATCACCAATACCGTTTTCAATGTCTTTTGCCTTGGTCTGTACATAGGCCAGCGATGGGCGCAGGCCGGAATCAAACTGATACTGGGCAACCAGTTCAGTATTCTGCACTTTGTTCACATAGCCGGAAATGGCGGTTGGACTCTTGTTACCGGCAAAGGTATAAGAAGCGCCGCTCAGCGGATTGGTGTTACGCGTTTCGGCGTAAGTACCCGCCAGATAGACGCCGTTGTTGTCATATTTTAAGCCCGTTGCCCAGGCTTCGGCCTTTTCGCCTGACCCGTATGCAGCCAATTTCTGGCTACTGGTTGACGTGGCGCTGTTGGCATTCAGGCGGTTAGCTGAAGACACGGCCCCGTTAATGGTCAGGCCATCAATGATTTTATAAGACAACGAAGCGCCGTAGCCGTCACCGTTTGACACGTTGGTGGCTCGGGAGCCTGAACCTTCGTTTTTACCCTGATACTGCAAGGCAAATTTCAGGCCATCAACCAGACCAAAGAAATCGTTGTTACGGTAGGTTAGCATGCCGTTACCACGGGTCAGCATGTAGGTGTCAGTGCGGGTATAACCGGTTCCGCCAAATTCCGGCATCATATCGGTGAAGGCTTCAACGTCGTAAATCACGCCATAGTTACGGCCGTAGTCAATGGAGCCAAAATCTTTCAGTTTTAGGCCGGCAAAGCCCAGACGGGTTTTGTTACCCGACTGCGCATCGCTGCTGCCTTCAGAATTGCTCAGGCTGAAGTTGTATTCCCACTGACCATAGCCGGTCAGCTGGTCGTTGATCTGGGTCTGTCCCTTGAAGCCGATACGAGTATAAGATTTATCTGCATTGTTGCTGGCATTGGTATCCGCATCGCTCAAGTAGCGCATCGCTTTGATTTTGCCGTAGAAATCTAGTTTGTTACTGTCTTTATTGTAAATTTCCGCGGCCTGAGCTGCGCTGGTGATGGTCAGGGCTGCGGTTAAAATTGCCAGTGTGCGTTTCTTCATCATTTTGCTATCAATCCCAAAAAGTAAAAAAAATAAATTGCCGCCATATTTCTGGTCACCGGAGCGACTAACCTGAATTTCTGGCTGATGTTGGCCCGAAGGCTCTTCTCAAAGCACCGACTTTTTACCCTTTTACTATTAAAGTTTTATTACAATTCCAAACATTTCTTCGTTATTGTGAACTTTTGCATGGGTAAAGGGTCTGGCTTTTTCACCCTTTTCCCCTGCTGGCTGTTGGCTTCAGCCACAACAACTGCTAAAACGTTTCTTTGTACTCTTTTTTACGAAACGGCAGGAAATAATGAGCAGCAGCCAGACCCTGGTGGTGAAACTGGGGACCAGCGTATTGACCGGTGGTTCACGTCGGCTCAATCGGGCACATATCGTCGAATTGGTGCGTCAGTGCGCCCAGCAGCACGCGGCGGGACACCGGATTGTGATTGTCACTTCAGGCGCAATGGCGGCCGGGCGTGAGCATCTTGGCTACCCTGAACTGCCACCCACCATCGCCTCGAAGCAGCTGCTGGCTGCGGTGGGGCAGAGCCGTCTGATCCAGCTCTGGGAACAGATGTTCTCCATTTACGGGATCCATATCGGTCAGATGCTGCTGACACGCGCCGATTTGGAAGATCGGGAGCGCTTTCTTAACGCCCGCGATACGTTGCGCGCCCTGCTTGATAACCATATCGTTCCGGTGATTAATGAAAATGACGCGGTGGCCACTGCGGAGATCAAAGTGGGTGATAACGATAATCTTTCGGCGCTGGCCGCGATTCTCGCCGGGGCCGATAAGCTGCTGTTGCTCACCGATCAGCAGGGATTATTCACCGCCGATCCGCGCAATAATCCGCAGGCGGAGCTGATCCGCGATGTCAGGGGTATTGATGACGATCTGCGTGCGCTGGCCGGTGACAGCGTTTCCGGCCTCGGCACCGGAGGGATGGCGACGAAATTACAGGCGGCGGATATTGCCTGCCGCGCCGGGATCGATACCATTATTGCGGCGGGTAGTCGTCCTGGCGTCATCGGGGATGTGATTGCGTCTCACCCGGTAGGGACGTGTTTCCACGCGCTGGAAACCCCGCTGGAAAACCGCAAGCGTTGGATTTTCGGCGCGCCTCCTGCCGGTGAGCTGGTGGTGGACGATGGCGCATTGTCGGCGATCCTCGAACGCGGCAGCTCGCTGTTGCCAAAGGGCATCCGTGAAATTAGCGGTAACTTCTCACGTGGTGAAGTGATCCGCATTCGCAGCCTGCAGGGGCGCGATGTGGCTCACGGCGTATCGCGCTATAACAGCGACGCTATGCGCATGATTGCCGGGCACCATTCCCAGCAGATCGGCGAAATTTTAGGTTATGAATATGGTCCGGTGGCTATTCATCGCGACGATATGATTGTCAGCTAAGGAACGTTGATGCTTGAACAAATGGGCCAGGCCGCAAAGGCCGCCTCTTATCAGCTGTCGGTGCTCTCCACCGCAGAAAAAAATCAGCTATTGATGACGATCGCCGATCGTCTGGAAGCGCAGAGCGCGGAGATCCTTGCGGCTAACCAGCAGGATCTTGCCGATGCGCGACAAAACGGTATGAGCGCGGCGCTGCTGGATCGCCTGATGCTCGATCGGCAACGCCTGAAAGGGATTGCCGATGACGTGCGTCAGGTGTGCCGCCTGGCCGATCCGGTTGGGGTAGTGATTGACGGCGGTAAGCTCGATAGCGGGCTGCGCATTGAACGCCGTCGCGTGCCGCTCGGCGTGGTCGGGGTGATTTATGAAGCGCGCCCGAACGTCACCGTGGATGTCGCCAGCCTGTGCCTGAAAACCGGTAATGCGGTGATCCTGCGCGGCGGCAAAGAGACTTACCGTACTAATGCCGCCACCGTGCGCGTCATTCAGGATGCGCTGAAACGGCATGGCGTGCCGGCCGCTGCGGTGCAGGCGATTGAAAGCCCGGATCGCGAGCTGGTCAATCAGCTGCTGAAGCTCGATCGTTATGTCGATATGCTGATCCCACGCGGCGGGGCCGGACTGCACAAGCTGTGCCGCGAGCAGTCGACCATCCCGGTGATCACCGGCGGGATCGGCGTTTGCCATATTTACGTCGATCGCAGTATTGAACAGGAAGCGGCGCTGAAGGTGATCGTCAATGCCAAGAAGCAGCGGCCGAGCGCCTGTAACTCGGTAGAAACTCTGCTGATTGATGCGGCGATAGCCGACAGCTTCCTGCCTGCGCTCAGCGCGCGTATGGCGCAGGAGGGGATTAGCCTGCACGCCGATGCGCGTTCGTTGCCGCTGTTGCAGCAGGGCCCGGCTTGCGTCAGTGCGGTAACCGATGCCCAGTATCGGGACGAGTGGCTGGCGCTGGATCTGAACGTTAAGCTGGTGGACGATCTTAGCGAGGGGATTGCGCATATCCGCGAATACGGCACCCAGCACTCTGACGCTATCCTGACGCGCACCATTAAGCATGCGGATCGCTTCGTCAATGAGGTGGACTCTTCCGCGGTTTACGTCAACGCCAGCACCCGTTTCACCGACGGCGGCCAGTTCGGTTTAGGGGCTGAAGTGGCGGTCAGTACGCAGAAGCTGCACGCCCGCGGCCCGATGGGTCTGGAAGCGCTGACGACCTACAAATGGGTCGCGTTCGGTGACGATACCGTGCGTGATTAACGGATAAAAAAAGGGGGGGGGACAGGGTGACACTTTCACAGCTTTTGCCGTTTTGCGGTATCGCTCTGGGCATGGTGCTGACCCCCGGCCCCAACATGATCTACCTTATTTCGCGCTCAATATGCCAGGGGCGCAGGGCCGGGTATATCTCGCTATGCGGCGTGGCGCTGGGCTTTATGTTTTATATGCTCTGCGCGGCGCTGGGTCTTACCGCGCTGCTGATGACGATACCACTGGCTTACGATGCGCTACGTTTCGCCGGCGCGGTTTATCTGCTGTGGATGGCCTGGCAGGCGATATTTGGCGGTAAATCGCCGTTTCAACTGCGCGACCTGCCGCCGGACAGCGCCGGAAAACTGTTCAGCATGGGGCTGTTTACCAATCTGCTCAACCCGAAAGCGGCCGTTATCTATCTGACCTTACTGCCGCAGTTTATCCATCCGGCGCAGGGTAACGTGCTGGGGCAGTCTCTGACGCTCGGCTTCAGTCAAATCGTTATCAGTATGCTGGTGAACGGCGGGATTATTTTTACCGCCGGCACCATCGCCAGCTTCCTCGCCAATCGGCCCGGCTGGCAGAAAGTTCAACGCTGGCTGATGGGCACGGTGCTGGCCGGACTGGCGCTGAAAATGCTGGTGGATAAAAGATAGTGACCGGGATTGTTCAGACATCAGCCCAGGGATTGAGCAAAGGGATATCCATATGGGTAAAATCTGCAATGTTTCGGGTGACGACCGTCATGCCGTTGATAAAAGCGGTGGCGGCAATCAGTGAATCGTTAAGTGAACGTTTGTCCGGCACGTGCAGCCGGGCGCAATGACGGGCCACCTGTCTGTCGACAGCCAGAACCCGCCCCTGATATTCACTTAGCACATATTCCTCAAACCACTGGCGCAGAATTTTCCCCTGACGGCTGGTATAGGTTTTGCTGGTCATATTCCTCTCCTGCACCCAATGTAGAGATGTTGCTACTTTTAAAATTAGCACAATTTTTGAACGCATGGAGGCGGCGGACGCCGGCGGCTAGTACGATAAATCGCCGGCATCCTGACGCAGAGGGTCAACGTAGCCGCTTAAGCCTTCGACCCGCGTGCATATTCAGCCGCTTCCCTGAACAGCGACTCATTCGGGCGCATGCCGGTATACAGCACAAACTGTTCCACCGCCTGAATAGCAAATACCTGTGCGCCGGTAATGACGACTTTCCCGAGGCTGTGCGCCATACGTACCAGCGGCGTCAGCTCCGGTAATGCCACGACTTCAAAGATGACGCTGGCGGCAGCAATGTTTTCCTGGCTGAAAGAGAGTGTCTCAGCATCGATCCCCCCCGCCATTCCGGTTGGCGTGGCGTTGATCAACAGCCCCGGCTGTAGATCGGTGAGATCGGGGCGCCACGTCAGTCCATACAGCGCCGCCAGTTCACGTCCACGGGTTTCGTTGCGTGCAATAATATAGCCCTGGTTGAACCCGCTGTCTTTTAACGCACAGGCCACCGCTTTTGCCATGCCGCCGCTGCCGCGTAGCGCAAAGGTCAGTTCGCCTGAGACCCGGTACTGTTTCAGCAGCGTTGTGATGGCGATATAGTCGGTGTTATATCCCTTCAGCCAGCCGTTGCTATTCACGATGGTGTTGACTGAATCGATGGCTTTGGCAGAGTCATCCAGCGCATCCAGCAGGGGAATGCAGGCCTCTTTAAACGGCATTGAAATGGCACAGCCGCGGATCGCCAGAGCGCGTACGCCACCGATGGCGGCGGTCAGATCCTGCGTGGTAAAGGCTTTGTACAGATAATCAAGGTCGAGGGCGTTATACAAATAGTTATGAAAACGGGTGCCGAAATTGCCAGGGCGTGCTGCCAGCGACATGCAGACCTGGGTATCCTTGTTAAGATTTTTGGTCATCTGGGTTTCTCTGATTGGGGGGCAGACCAGCATGTACCAAATGGACGCGATTAAAAACGGCTGGATAAGATAAAAATGTTCCTCTTTTATGCAGGCGGTGCGGGCAGCTTTTCCGGGCGACGCCACAACCAAACCAGCACCGCCGCCATGCAGCAGATTGAAATCACCACGCTGGGCTTATGCGTGACGCAGATGACCATCATCAGCGCGGTCACGCTCATAGCCAGCGTGGCAGCCCATTTGGCACGGCGCGGCAAGATACCCTGCTGCCAGTTTTTCAGCAGCGGCCCAAATAGCCTGTGGCACATAATCCAGCGGTGCAAAGACGGTGAGCTACGCGAAGCGAACCAGGCCGCCAGCAGTACAAACTCGGTGCAGGGCAGGCCGGGCAGAATAAATCCTGCGACCGCCAGTGCCAGGCTGATGATGGCAAGCAGCTGATATAAATAGCGTACCGGCTTCGTTATTTTGCGCGTCGGCAGGGTGGTGGAGGGCGGTGGATTTTTGCGAACGCTCATTTTACCTGCTCCTGCGGTAGCCACGTTTGAATTATCTTACCCCTTGAGTGACGGCTTGCAAAATCAATGTCGGCTGATTATCTTAAGTATCACAAGGTGATGGTGCTCCACCTTTCCCAACCGCCCTGATTTTTTCGGGCTGATGACGCCTGATAAAACCGACTCTTTTAACCGGAGGTCGGGGTATCAGGCGATTTTTTTGCCTGCTGACGGCCTCCTCAATAACCACTGAGAATTTTATGATAAAACCGTTATTAGCCGTGATGATCGGCGGCTGTGCTGGCTGTGTTATTCGCTGGCTGTTGGCCGTGCGCCTGAATGCCTGGTTTCCAAATTTACCGCCCGGCACCCTGCTGGTGAATTTGGTGGGGGGGTTGATTATTGGCGCGACCGTGGCGTGGTTTGCCCGTTATCCGGGCATCGATCCAAACTGGAAGTTGCTCATTACTACCGGGCTGTGTGGCGGGATGACGACCTTTTCTACGTTTTCACTGGAGGTAGTGACGTTGCTTCAGGCCGGAAACTATCTGTGGGCCGTCATCTCGGTACTGACCCATGTGACAGGTTCACTGCTGATGACAATTGCCGGTTTCTGGCTGGTATCACTGCTTTTCTGAGCCGATTTCGGCTGTTCTGCCGAACGGCAACGCGCTGGCGCTGGCGGCATCGAAGAGTGACAGGCTCTCAATTTGACTCAGCATAATCACTTTACGGAAGGCTAAGGCCGATGTGGGTTGCGATACCAGGGTAATGCCATGTTCGGCGTACCAGCGGCTATAGTTGTGTTCAATATTTAAATTTTGCGACTGACTATCGCGATAGCCGCTCAACATTGGGATCAGTACGACGTTAGCGGTGGTCAGGTTATCGTATGCCGCCGCATGCACCATCCCGATGTAGATATGGCGCGATACCAGCGTGATCATAACCAGCTCGCCTTCCTCCATACATTGAAACAGCAGCCCCTCCACGCCGTTGGATCGGGACAGCTCTTTATACAATTTTTTCCTGCCGGTGCTGTCGAGGCGGGCGCTGCCCGACCAGCTGGAGCGATAAAGGCAAAAGATTACGGCAAACGCCAGCATAATCACCACCGGGGCCTGAATGCCCAAGAAACTCCAGTTCATAAATTCAATCTGCCACTGATGGTACAGACCATCGGCAAGCTGCGGAATGGCGTTAAATATTGCCGATATGGCCAGCAGCAGTAGCCAGATAATGGCAGTGGCGAACACCCCTTGTAAGACGAAAATACAGCCATACAGGGCGACGAGGAAATAGACGTCCCAGCCAAAGGAGCGCTTGATTTTAAATCGTGTGGAAAGGTCGCGGCTGGTATACCAGTAGCCACAGACCATCAATACCATAAAAATTGCCGTACCCATCTCAGACCCTCTTTAGTGTCGCGACATGACGGGCAAAATCTTGCCGAACTTCCGGGCTGCAAGTGTTGACGCTTGCGCTGCCGTCTTCATCAATCAGGATGCGCTCGCCTTCCTCTATCGACTCGGCAATGTCGCGCTTACTCATCACCTGGAGTAGCGATTCAGGACTTGAAAACAGAGCAAGAAAAAACCGAAACATAGTAAGTCCTCAATAGGTTTGCGCCAAGCCTGGCAGCAAAATGGCGTTCCCGCTATCAGACTGGCGCTAAACAGGCCGTCTGGCGTGAGGGTGAACGTCAGGAAAACGGTTGCTGTTTTAGCCGTAAAATGGCGGACATTGACGGATGTCGGGGGCAGAGGGGCAGGGTAAATCGTTTTTATAAACAGACGGATGCAGGTATTCTCTGCCGGTAGCGCAGGATAGCAGACAAAAGAAGAAACCCTGTTTACCCGCCTCAGGCGGAATGGTAGTTTCACAAAAAATAATTTGATGAGGAAATCTTGATATGAAGCAGCTGGTTATCGATATTTTAATGAAGCTCGCCAGGATGGATGTCGACACAAAAGAGCTGACGGCCCAGGTCGAGGCGCAATCGCTGGTGATTGCCGCGCTGTTACTGACCGTTGATAAAGAGGGTTCTTCATCCATTGCGGAAAATATCCAGAATGCCATTCTTTCCGTCACGCGCGGGGGCGAGGATTTTCTGCAAACCGACGTGGATTTACTGCTTACCCATGTCAACCGTCTGCTGGCGGTAACACGGTATGTTGATGAGGCTGCTCCCGCGGGAGGTATTTAAGGAGAGTCGTCAACTTCACGGTAGACCTCACCGCACAGCAGCACTGCCTTTGGACGGCGTTGATGGATACGCTCGGCCATTTGCTCACAGGCGTGCTGGGTGGGATAGATATGTTCTGAAACAGGAAGTGCGTCGCAGGCATCATATCCACAGGCACTGACGAGTAGCACGAAGCCAATTAACATCATTCACTCCTTGGGTCGAACGGTGTTTTTTACAGTATAGGCGACAGGGCGGGTGACAATGTGCCCGGCTTTGCTCGTCCGGTGGTTCTGACCGTCAGCCCGGTCCATGTCAGGTATCAGGGCTGACGATGGTGAACTGAAATTATCAGGATTAATCCTGGTTATTACTGCTACGGACAGATTTACAGAACTTGTCGAGCGAGTCGGGGCCTGATTAGGTATGACGTCGTAACCGGGAGATGAGCATTGTGTTATCAGCACTGTCGTATCTAAAAAACAAAGTCGGCTATATCCAGGAGTTTATTGCCGATCCGCGTAATACTGGCACTATCGCCCCTTCGTCAAAGGCGCTATGCAGGGCCATGTCGGAAGCGGCGGACTGGCAACGCTGTCTGCACATTGCCGAATTGGGTGCGGGGGAGGGAGTGCTAACCCGCCATCTGTTGAGCCTTATGCGCGAGGACGCGAATTTACAGACGTTCGAAACTAACCCGCGTTTTTATTCTTCCCTCAACGCTATGCAGGAGCGCGACCCGCGTTTGCAGGTAATGGCAAGGTCAGCCGAAAAGCTGCACGGCCAGTTCGACGCCATTTTTTCCTGTCTCCCCTTGCTGTCTATGCCGTATATGCTCCGCCATCGTATTCTGAAGCGTGCCGCTGGGCAGCTTGCTCCGGGCGGCATCTTTGTACAATTCCAGTACACCTCACTCAGTGAACCGCTACTCTCCTCTTACTTTTCGTGGAGCCGTAGGCGCGTGCTGGCCAATCTGCCTCCGGCATGGGTGTATCAGGGAAATGCACTGACGCAGTTACCCCAGGTCAGCACCGGTCGTTAATACGCTGTTACTCTCTTGCCGCGATGAGCGGCACAGGTCTGCTATGCTTAAATTTTGGGTACAGAGGAGGAGAAGATGAGTTGTTATGCAGACATTCCGGTTTCTAGTGATGAAGAGGTATGCAGCATTATCGGCAAAGCGGTGGTTGATCTCAGTATTACCGGGCAGCCGGTTAACAAAGCGACGCTGGGTTTAAAGCTTCTGGCCATGGCCGATCAGGATCAGGATGACGAACGTATTTTACTTTACTGGATTGCCCGCCGTGCGATCAGTCAACCGCACAAATTCGCAGACGCAAGGTTCTGAACCACGGTCTCTTAACCCCTGTTTCTGCGGGCAGAAGTTAACGGTCGTTCGGAATATTACTGAACGACCGTTACGATTATACCAGGCGTTTAATCGCCGGAACCTGGCGCAGCACCACGATCAGCAAGGCTGATACGGCGTAACTTAACAACGCCACCGCCGGAATACTCAAGATGGCGTAGTAGTTTTCGAAATTCACCGGCCACAGCCGTAGCAACGTTTCCAATACCAGCATATGAATAAAGAAAATCCCCGTGCTCAGCTTGGACAGTGCGCGTATGGCCAAATTAACGCGACGGCTTAAGCGCAGCGGCGCATTGAGCAACATAAAGAAACAGGTCAGCGCGAGCGTGACGATGGTCGGAGCCGAATAGAACAGGAAGATATCATTTGGCTGGTTGATGCTGATTGATAGCGAATAGCACATCACTGCGGTGAGCACCGCACTCAATATAAAGATAATAGCGGCAATAGGAACTTTAGGTGCCAGCTTATAGCGTCGAGCAATGCCGCCAATGATATAGAACCCGGAAAGATAAACCACCATATCAATATTACTGGGCGTTGACGTGGGCTGGTGCTCCAGCACGCTATCTTTGAAATTATCAAACAACATATAAACTGAGGCCAGAGCGAACCAGATAGCAAGTATGTAATTGATCCTCTGCTTGCTACCGTTCTGAATAAAGGTATTCAGCAGGGGCGTCACCAGGTACAGCAGGATTAACGTATAAATAAACCACAAATGCTGGTAAGCAGGGGTACTGAGCGTTTCCAGCAGACTGAATGAGGCGGTACTACCATGAATCATGCGATTATAAATAAAATAGATCACCGTCCATGCAATCAGCGGTATCAGCAGGTTTAGCACGCGTGTTTTCAGCGTACTGAGTAACGATTCGTTTTTATTAAGCGAGATATAGCCAGCAATCAGCAAATAGAGTGGAAACGAAATTCGACCCAGTGCGTCATACATTACCGCGACTGACCAGGCATTGTGAAAAGTGTTAAACGGCCCTGATGCGGTATGTAGCAGGATCACCAGATAGGTGGCGACGGGCATTAACAACTTAATATTAAGGGTTTTCAAGGACGGATTCCTTTGCCTTAGGGCAGCACTGCAAGGGTTCTGCAGGTATACAATGCTTATAAAGTAACATATCTCTGTGCCTGCCAGCTGTTTTACCGTCAAATATTATCGTCTGTGCTGCTTTTTTTTGCGCTATCGATAGTGATCTCGGATGCGCATGATTCATCGACTTTGACCACGCGATATTGTGCCGAACCGTGCCAGATATAAATACACGCCCGGCCCGCCTCCCCACCGTCCTGTTCCTGTGAAAGGGGAACGGTAATCGTATCTGCCTGCGAAAAAGGGGTAAAGCTGAAAAGGCCTACCAGGAGCAGGCAGGGTAAAAGCGTTGAAGAGCGTTGCGATAGCGACATAACGTGCACTCCATAATGACTTGGCGCCGAGGAACGGAGAATATTGATGGCCATCAGCCGCGGCTAACAGCCAGTATTCCAGATTAACGCCGGGCAATATCGACGCTAACTGGCGATTTGCTCCATCGGAATGCTCTTTGTTTTACCCTACTTATACAAAATCGTTTACGTGAGCATGCTTTTAACAGATAAACGGACAGGGGCTGCTCATCATAACTGTTAATGCGCTGCCCGTAGAAACAGCATCCGGACGGCGCGGCCATCAAGACAGTGCAAACGGTGAAAGTAGCGCCGTTCAGATATCGGACGTTGAGCAGGTACCGCTGCTGATTAATTTGCACGCTTCAGAGCATTGTAACCGGCACGATCGATAGCGGATGAAGCAGCGGGCTACCGTCTTGTGCTCTGTACAATTTATTGGAGCTTAGCTTTAAAATCTAACCTGGAAGTTCCCGTGTTACCTTATTATAAAACAATTTATTTGCGCTGTAGCACAAAAAGTCAATGGTAGCAGGAGAGGGATGTGACGTGGATAAAAAATAGCCTCGGGAAGTGGGAAACCCAGCAACACTTCCAGAGGCCATGCAAATGCATAATTCGTTACGGCAGTGACTATATCTGCTTTGATAAAACTGTACAAGTATATTTTTTTGTACAGGTTTGAGGCGGTTACCGTCCGTTGGCAAAAAGCGTGACGGCGGCTAGAAAAACTTGCTAGAGTGCGGCTTTAGCCGTTAACGGAATTTGATATGTCGAACGAAATTGCACATCCTTCTAACAGCCCGAAGCAGGCCGCCCTACAGCTGGTGATTGAACTGGTTCGTGCAGGAAAACTCAGCCCGCTACAGGGTGACGCTGCGAATATGATCTCCATCTATGAGCAGTTTAAAACGCACTTCGAAGCTGAAAAGCATAAGCATGCCTCCGAGTCGGCAATTTCCTGACTTGCTAATTGGAAGCATCAGCTGCACGTCCGGCGCGCAGCTGATGCTTTGCTAAATTTTACTCACCCGGTCGAAATACAGCAGGCTGATCCCAATCCCCCCGTATGCCCCCTGTACATGATTGCTCAAAGCGACCTGCTGCTGCCCCTGTAGCATCACCACAAACGGTGAGTTTTGCTGGATCTCGCCCTGCAACTGCTGATAAAGCGCGCCGCGTTTTTTAACATCGCTTTCGGCAGCGGCGGCGCGGGTCTGCGCGCTCAGCGAGGGAATGTTCCAGCCAACGCGCCAGGCGAGGGTCTTAGGCCCGCCGTCAACATTCGAGGCAAAGGTGCTGGCATTACTGTTGGCATCGACGTAGTCCGCTCCCCAGTAGATAAATACCGACTGGAAATCGCGTCCGCGCATTTTACCCCAGAGTTCAGACTCCGCCACCGGATGAATGTCAATTTGAATATCCGCTTTAGCAAAGCTGGCCTGTAGTGCCTGTGCCACTTCACCGTACGGCGGCTGGTTGACGATCGTCAGAGCGAAGCGCGTGCCCGGCTTAATCCCGGCTCCGGCCAGAATCGCTTTAGCTTTGGCGACATCGTAATGGAACGGTTGCGTGTTTAGCGCGCCGTCGAAGCCGTCGGGCAGGAAGGCTTGATGTACCGAATATTGCCCTCTCAACAGCTGTTGAGAAAGACTGTTATAGTCAATCAACCAGCGTGCTGCCTGCCAAAAGGCCGGATTGCCCAGCGCGGGCTGCTGCTTGTCCTGAGTATTAAAGCCGAGGTAATAAATCAGGCCGGAGGGGAAGCTGGCAACGGTAACGTTGGGCTGTTTTTTCAGCGCGGCGAACTGATCGGCGCCGAGAGCGTAGGCGACATCGGCATCCCCCTGTTGCAACAGCAGGCGGCGTGAACCGGCATCGGCGACATTTTTCAGAATAATCCGTTTAAGATGCGGTGCGGGCCTGGCCTGGGGATTCTGTTCAAGGACCAGCGCCTGCTGTGGCACATAGTGGCTAATTTTATAGGCGGCACTGCCGGCCGAATGAGTACGCAACCAGCCGTTTCCAAAGTCGCCCGTGCTGGCGTGCTGTTGTGCCAACTTACCGTCGATAATTGAGGCGACAGGGGAGGTCAGCAGGCGCAGCGCCAGGTCGCGCCCAATATTGGAGGTCCAGCGAATTTCGATCTGACTGTCGCCGTGTTTAATCAGCTGGGCATCAATATTTTCTGGCGTCCAGCCGAATTCACCGAGAATAAATACCGGCGTTTTATTCAGCTTTACCGCACGCGTCAGTGAATAAATCACGTCGTCACTGGTCACCGGATTACCGCTGGCAAACTTCGCTCCCGGTTTCAGGCTAAACAGCAGGCTGTGTTCGTTATCGCCCGGCTGCCAGCTGCTGGCCAGTTCAGGCGCCAGCTGACGCGGGTCGTCGATATCTGCGGAGACCAGCGTCTGGTAGACGTTGCGCAGGCTGCTGGTACTGACAGTTTCAAAACTTTCCGCCGGATCGAAGCTGATAATGCCGTCGAGGGAAATCGCGACGATAAGCGTATCGGCGGGCGTTGCGGCCTGAACACCCGCAGAGAATAGCAGGGTACTGCCCAGCAATAAGGTAAAAATTTTTCGCATAATAAACCCCGATCTGGTTGAGATATCAGGACTATAAGAGCGATATGCGGAAATCAAAAATGCCGGATCTGACTATCCTTAGCTGTTTAAAACATAGTCTGCCGCGGGATTGAGAAATTATGCTGAAGGGGAGCTCACTCAAGCGCCCCTCAGGCTGTGCGCGCTAGCTCACCAGCTTTCCCCCATCCATATGCACGGCACGATCGCACATATGGTCGATAACATCGGGATCGTGGCTCACCAGCACCATCGTCAGGTTATCCTGCTGTTTCAGCCGGGTGAGCAAATTGAGGATCTCGGCCTGCACCGACATATCCAGGGCGGAGGTCGGTTCATCCAGCAGCAGAATTTTTGGCTCCAGCAGCAGGGCACGCACGATCGCCACGCGCTGGCGCTGACCACCGGAAAGCTGGTGTGGATAACGATCCGCCAGCGCCGGATCCAGTCCGGCATGTTCGAAACCGCGATCGATTCGCTCATCGATCCGATCGCGGCCGATAAGCTTCAGCGGTTCGGCAAGCGTGCGGCGCAGACGGTGGCGCGGGTGCAGTGAGGCATAAGGATCCTGAAACACCATTTGCACATCGCGCCTCAGCTGCCCGGTAAAAGGCTTGCCGGGCAAAGCCTGATGCCCTGCCAGCCGCATGCCGCCCTGCCAGTGCGCATTGAGACCGGCCATCACCCACAGCAGCGATGACTTGCCGCAGCCGGAAGGCCCGACCAGGCCAAAGCATTCGCCGGGATCGATCGCCAGCGTCACATCATGCACCACGCTGCGCAGCTCGTAGCCCTGCCTGTGGGCCACGCTCAGTTGGGATAGTTCAATCATGGCGGTCTTCTCCTCTTACCAGCGCGGCGCGATCCAGCACCGGCAGCAGCCTGCCGTGGGTTGCCTTACCTGGACGGCACGACCAAAGCGTACGTGTATAAGGATGGGTGGCGCGGGGTAGCTCATCTGCGGGCAGGCGGTCCAGCACTTCGCCCTGATACATCACCATCACCCGTTCACAGTGTTCGGAAACCTGTTGCAGGTCGTGGCTGATCAGCAACAGGCCCATATTGCGCCGATCCACCAGATTGCGGATCAGCGCCAGCACCTGGTCGCGCATCGCGTGATCCAGGGCCGAAGTGGGCTCGTCGGCAATCAGAAAGCGCGGTTCGGCGATCAGCGCGATTGCCAGCATCACGCGCTGTCCCATCCCGCCAGAAAGCTGGTGGGGATAGTGCTGCATCAGCCGTGCTGGCTGCGGCAATCCGACCGCGTCGAGCATCTCGCACACTTTTTCCCTGATTTCAGCGCGGGAAAAACGGCCGTGCAGCTTCAGCGGCTCGGCAACCTGCCAGCCGATGGTGCGTAGCGGATTAAGGGCATATTTCGGGTCCTGCATGACCATGCCGAGCTGGCCGCCGCGCAGCTGGCTCCAGCGGCGCTCGCTGAGCGTTAGCGCATTTTCTCCGGCGATATCCAGCGTATTGGCCTCTACCCGCAGCGAAGGGGCCAGCAGGCCCATCAAGGTGCGTGCGGTAAGTGACTTACCGGAACCGGATTCGCCGACCAGCGCGACGCGTTCACGACCGAGCGTAAAGCTGATATTTTTCACCAGCGGCGTGCCGTCGGCCGTGTGGATAGTCAGGCCATCCGCCACTATTTTTGCAGAAGGATCAGTTGTCATTTCGGGTGTCCAGTCGGTCACGCAGGCCATCGCCCGTGAGATTAAATGCCAGGCTGGCAAACAGGATCGCGCCGCCGGGAACGGCCGCCACCCACCATTGGTCGAATATGACCTTGCTGCCTTCCGCCACCATGGATCCCCATTCGGCGGTCGGCGGTTGGATCCCCATGCCGAGGAAGCCCAGACCCGCGGCAGAGAGGATAATTCCGCCAAGGCTGAGGGCGGCACGGACGACCGCCGTCGGCAGACAGAGCGGCAAAATATGGCCGAACATCAGGCGCAGACCGTTGATACCCTGCATGCGGGCGGCGGCGAGATAGTCGCTGCGGCGTAGGGCGAGAGTTTCAGCGCGCGCCTGGCGGGCAAACGGCGGCCAGCTGGTTAGCGCCAGCGCCAGCGCGCCATTCATCAGCCCCGGCCCCATCATTGCCACCAGCGCCAGCGCAATCACCAGATTGGGCAGAGACAGGAAAATATCGGTTATGCGCATCAGGACGCGCTCGGCCCAGCCGCCGAGATAGCCAGCGCTGATGCCAATCAGCATGCCTACCGGTATGGTCAGTACCAGGATCAACGACACCAGCAGCAGCGTGGGCCGCGCGCCGTAAATCACTCTGGAGAGCAGATCGCGGCCAAAGCCATCGGTTCCCAGCCAGTGATCGGCGGAAGGGGGCATCAGCCGCACCGCCATCTGCTGCGCGTTCGGATCGGCTGGTGCCAGCAGGGGGGCAAACAGGGCGGCGAAAATCAGCAGTCCAACCAGGCCCAGGCCAATAGTCAGCGTGAGGTTACGGCGTACGCGCGGTTTAACACTTTCCGCATTGGGGAGAGAGGGCGTCATCGGGTTCTCGGGTCAGTCAGGTAGGTTAACGCATCCGCCAGCGCGTTGATGGCAATAAAACAGCCGCCAATCAGCAGGGTGGAGCCGAGGATAGCCGGGGTGTCCGAGGCGAACAGCGCGGTGGTCATATAACGGCCTACGCCCGGCCAGGCGAACACGGTTTCCGTCAGCACCGAGCCTTCCAGCAGCGTGGCGTAGGAGAGCGCCAGCACGGTGATCAGCGTGCCGCGCACGTTAGGGAAGATGTGTAGCAGCAGGATACGCCCTCGGCTGGCCCCTTTGGCGCGGGCAAGCGTGACATACTCTTTACCGCTTTCCTCCAGTAATGCTGCGCGCAGTAGCCTGGTGATGGTCGCCATGGACAGCAGTCCCAGCACCATCACCGGTAGCCACAGATGGGCGATGGCGTTACGCAACATTTCCTTGTCGCCGGACAGCCAGCTGTCGATCAGCACCAGTCCGGTTTTCGGCTCCAGCGTATAGATCCAGATATCGTCCAGCCGCCCCGGCCCGGCGGACCAGTGCAATACGGCGTAGAACAGCAACAGCCCAAGCAGTCCAAGCCAGAATACCGGCACCGAATAGCCGAGCAGTGAGATTATCCTGGCCAAATTATCCAGCAGGCTGCCCGGCTTCCACGCCGCCACTAACGCCAGCAAAATACCAAACAGCGCGCCGAAGATCATGGCGCAGGTGGCCAGCTCAATGGTGGCAGGGAAGGTGCGTGCCAGGTCGCTGACGACCGGTTGACTAGTGATACTTGAAGTGCCGAGATCGCCGTGAATAAGGTTCTGCACATAGTGCAAAAACTGTAGCGGTAGCGGCTGGTCCAGTCCAAGACTGGCGCGCGCCTGGGCATAGGTCGATTCACTGGCGTGATCGCCGGCAATTTGCAGCGCCGGGTCAATTGGTGAAAGACGAGAAAGCGCGAAGGTAAAGAGCAGTAGCCCCAGCAGGGTGACCAGCAGAGAGAGCAGCGCGCTCAGTACCCCGCCGCTTCGGCGCCAGAAGAGCCGGGCGGATGGCCCGGCATGGCGTAAAGATGCGGCCATTACTTGGTGACCTGGCTGTAATAGACCATGTCCGGGTTAATGCCCTGCACGTAGCCCTTCAGATTGTCGCGCAGCGCCACCAGATTACGCGCCTGCATACCGATCACGTACGGTGAGCTTTGCAGCACTTCGCGCTGCATTTTCTGGTATAGCTCAACGCGCTTCGCTTTGTCGCTTTCTGCCGTGGCGGCCAGCGTCTGCTTGTTCAGTTCAGGAATATGCCAGTTGGAGCGCCACGCCAGGGTTTTACTGCCATCTTCCGGGTTATAGGCAAAGGCTGCGGCATTGGTATTCGGGTCGAAGTAATCCGCCCCCCAGGCATTCAGGGTGGCCTGGTATTGGTGTGCTTTCACCCGCGTTGCCACTTCGGAACTGATACCCGGCTCAACCTCGACTTTGATGCCGCCTTTAGCGAAGCTGGCCTGCAGGGCCTGAGCAATATCCAGGTAGGGGGGCTGGTTGCTGGTGGACAGCTTAAAGCTGACGTGAGTCAGGCCCGCCTTCTTCAGGATTGCCTTGGCTTTTTCCGGATCGTAGGTGAACGGATTGTCGTTCAGCGCGCCGAGGAAGCCCTCCGGCAGGAACGACTGATGGACCTGGAACTGCCCCTTCAACAGGTCATTGGCGATGCCTTTGTAGTCAAACAGGTAGCGCGAAGCCTCCCACAACGCCGGGTTTTTCAGCTCCGGATTGGCGTCGATATTAAACTGGATGTAATAGAGCGAGGCCATCGGGACCGCCAGCGTTTTCACTCCGGCTTTATCCTTCAGCGAGGCCATCTGGTCAGCCCCCAGGTTACGCGCGATATCAGCATCGCCCTGCTCCAGCAGCAGACGGCGCGCGGCAGGTTCCGGCACATTTTTGATCAACACATTTTTCAGTTTTGGTGCGCCGCCCGGAGAGCTGGGGTTAGCGCTGAACAGCACCACCTCATGCGGAATATATTTGCGGATCTGATAAGGGCCGCTGCCTGCCGAGTGCTGGGCCAGCCACTTATTGCCAAAATCGCCCTGTTTTTCATTTGCCATCACCGTTTTTTCATCGACGATGGATGAAACGGGGGCGGCCAACAGGCTGAGAACATAAGTCGGGCTGACGTTGGCGCTCCAGCTAATTTGCACATGCTGGTCGTCGATTTTTTTCAGCTGGGCATCGACGTTATCTTTTGTCCAGCCGAGCTGGGACAGGATAAACGAGGGATCGAGGTTCAGTTTAATCACGCGTGAGAGTGAGAAGATCACATCTTCAGGGCGCAGCGGGTTGCCGGAGGCGAATTTTGCCCCTTCGCGCAGGGTAAAGGTCATGCTGCGGTTGTCGCTGCCCGGCTGCCATTGGGTCGCCAGCGTGGGTTGCAGGTCGGTCGGATTTTGCGGATCGGACTGAACCAGGCGCTGATAAAGGTTGGTGAAAGCCTGAACCGAGGTCAGTTCAAAGCCGTCTGCCGGGTCGAAACTGTTCGCGTCATCGATTGACTGGGCAATGACCAGCGTATCCGCAGGCGTTGCGGCAGAGGCAATAAAAGGTGCCGCCAAAGTCAGAGCGAAAACAGAGGGGATTGTATTTTTCATGACGTTTCCTTGCCTTAGGATTTTTCGCGAGTGTAAGTGAACAGCCAATAAGAATAATAGTAGATTATTCGCTATCGTTATGCGCAAAGGTTATAAGCCTGGCGAAGTCGTTATAAAGTGAACGCCGGGGCAGCATGGCTAGCGGACAACGTTTTGCCAAAGAAGCGGGGCAACGCCGAAAAAATTGTTCAGCATATGCAGGTAAATCGGGAGTTTCAGGCCGCCAGATATCAAACGGGCGGCACACAGCAACAGTGACAAGACGGTAAGCGAAATCAGGGTTTGCAGGTGCGCATACTGAGTATGGAGCAGGGCAAAAAAGAGTGAAGTGACTATTGAGCAGGTCAGGCGCTGGGCCGGTGCCCACAGCAGAAAAGCGTGCAGGATAAAACCCCGGAAGAGGATTTCTTCAAAGACCGGTGCCAGTATCACCACCGCCAGACAGAAGCTAATCAGCCCTAGCTGCGAGTAGCCTGTCTGGCTGAGTGTCCAGCTTTCCGGGCGTAAATACCACGACTGGCTACCGATGGTCGCCAGCAGCAGCACGCTGAACAGCAGTACCTGGCGCGTGCGCAATGTGCCCAAAGCGATATCCGTAAAGCGCAGACTGTACCCGCGATAAAACGCCACCAGGGCAATAAACTCCAGCAGGCAGGTCAACGGCATCAGCAATCCCTGGCTCTTTAACGTATCGATATAGGGAAGGTGATTGACCAGGACCGCAATCGAATACCATATGATAAACGCGCCGCTGCAAAACAGGGTTTGGCTAACGTTGTCAGAGGCTGATGTCATGGCAAGGATCTTAAGCAGCAGAAAGACGGCGATGTTAACAAGCTATCGGCCCCTCCGGCAAATTGCAGGGCATGCGGGCTGCGCAAGAGGGGGGGAATCTGCTAACCTTTGCACGCATTAGCGTTTATCAAGCCAGAGAGGAGCAGTAAAAGTGAAATTTTATGGGAAAGTTGCCGCGATGCTGGCGTTAATGGCCTTAGCGGGCTGCCAGTCAGCGGATAAAAAAAGCCTGTCGTCTGCGGCGGTCGACCCGGAAATGGACCGCTGCGGCGCATCGGAATATCAGCAGTACGTCGGTAAACCGCTGACGGCCATTGAATCTCTTCGTTTTGACCATGCGGTGCGTGCCATACCTTACCACTCCGCCGTGACGATGGATTTCAATCTGAATCGCATCAACTTTATGGGCGATAAGCAGGGCAATATCAGCCTGGTTTACTGCGGGTAAATGCTCTGCCTGAAACGGTCAGTGACCTGCCGTTCGGGCTTTCAGGCATGGCGAGAACTCCATCCGATCGCAGCCGGTTTATCACCGCGCTGCGGTCAGCCTCATCTATTCCTGAACTTTCAGTACCTCTGCCAGCAGCCTACGGCAGTCGAGCAGTACCGACGGCTCCTGTTCCTGACCCAGCCTTGTCATAACGTTGGCGATAATCGCTGAATTACTGACCGGCGTGCCTGACTGCATCAGTTCCACCATAATCGCCTCCAGTAGCCCGCTCTCTTTTACTGCGTGAAAAGAGGGGCTGTTAAAATAGTCGGTGATGGCGCGCCCGGCGCCCTGCAAATGATGATCCATGACAAACCTCCTTATTAGACGCGCCGTTTACGGTCGTAAAGCCACAACATCGATTCAGGCCGATAGCATGACAAGCGGGATCTCTGAACAATCCGTAGGGGCATTTTTATTACTCTAGGTGCCGTACACGGGAATGCCAGTTACCAATAGAAATATATTTTTATATGCCGTCGGCGGACGGTGATCGATTATCTGGACACATTGTGACCTCTCAGGTCTGGCTGTTGCCGTTTGTCCGCCGCTAATGGCAGGATTTAGGGCGCAGGAGAAACGGCGGTGAAATTATTTAATCAAATTAATCATGGGGTTAATATATATTCCTGCATTTTATTCAATCCCCCCTTGTACTGAAAGCCAAGTTATGAGTAAATGTGCCTGTCGGTTTTGATACAGACCCACGTATGCGAGCAATTTTAGTAAAGCAGTCTTCAGTTCAAGCGTTAGCCTAAGCTTCTTCCTGACTTCCTTCTTGAGTGCCTCATAGTAATCCCTGTTGACGAACCCTGTGCCCCCGTGGCTTACTACAATATTGAAGGAAAGACTTATGTCTAACAAAATGACTGGTTTGGTAAAATGGTTCAACGCTGAGAAAGGTTTCGGCTTCATCTCCCCAACCGACGGTAGCAAAGACGTTTTCGTACACTTCTCTGCAATTCAGAACGGCGGCTTCAAGACGCTGGAAGAAGGCCAGAAAGTTGAGTTCACTATCGAAAACGGCCAGAAAGGCCCAGCAGCAGCTAACGTAACTGCGCTGTAAGATAGAAACTCCTTCGTTGTTACCGTCATGAGTTAATCTCTGACGGTATGATACGAAAACGAAAAGCCCGCCTTATGGCGGGCTTTTTGCGTTTCTGATACGGGGCAATCCCATCCCCGCTTCCGCGGTCCAGGCGTCAGGGCGAAATCGTTTAGCCGCGCGTCAGGATCAGTCGGTAACGATACTGGCGGGCGCGGAGTAAAAATTCCTCGTCAACGCTCGGGCTCCAGGAGTCATCGCCGCCCACGCCCATATGGAAACCGTCAAGCGTCAGCCAGCAGCCTGCCTCGTCGCGCAGCAAATGACGATGCGAAGTCTTGCGCAACTGCTCCACGCTATGGCGACTTAGCGAGAAGTGGAAATCCCCGCGGATATGCCAGTGCCCAAACGTCAGTTCCCTGGTTCCCCCGCGCAGCCCGTTTTCACAGGGGAAGACATAAGGTGTGCTCAACGCCCCCAGCGGCAGCTGCCAGCGTGAGAATTCTGCCGCCAGTCGACGATCCGGGTAGTTTTCATGCGGGCCGAGGCCCAGCCAGCACACCTCTTCCGCTACCTCCGCCAGCTGGCAGTGCAGGCCGATACGCGCCGGCTCGGGCAGTCCGGCCGCAATATCCACCTCGACTTCCAGCAGCATCTCACCCTGTCGATTTATCCGATAACATTTGCGGCTGAGGAAGCGTGGCTCGCCATCAGCCAGCCAGGCCTGCTCGCTGCGGATCTGTACGCCATCGTTCAGGATGTCTGTCTGTAGCCGCAACAGCTGACTTTCAAGCCGGTAATAACCCGCCCGCTGCCAGCGTTCTGCCCACGCATGTGGGTCGATGCGGTTGGCTTCACTGATGCCGATATCATTGTCCAGCGGCGCACGCACGAACAGATCGCGCAGCGGGGATAGCAACTGCGGTTTGTCCGCCTGTAGCCACTGGATAAGTTCACCGCTCTGACGGCAGAATTGCCAGCGTTGCCCGGCTTGTACCACCTCAATCAGCTGTGACTGCGGGTGCAAACGAGGTTGCTCACCCGGTACGTCAGGCTTCGGCAGTGATAGTGCCGCAGGGAGTTGCCAGCCATCCCACGCCACGCGATGGTTGGCCGGTGACCACGCGGTGGCCGCGGGCTGGATCACTTCGACCCGCAGCCACAGTTCTCCTGCCAGCGATGGAAGTTCACCCAGCATCAGGCTGACGGTGCCTTCCGGGGGAAGGTTCAATGTTATCTGCCCCCCGGCAACCTGTTCCCCATGATGCTCAATGCGCCAGCATAGCCGCTCGTTGTCGCTGTGACGGAACAGATACTCGCTGGTGATGCCCAGAGTTATCGGAGAGGTGTTTTCCAGCTGAAACTGGAAAAACTGCTGGGCGCGCTTAGCCTCAAACAGGGCGGGATGTGGGCTGCGGTCGGCGAAGACCAGCCCATTCATGCAGAACTGTCGGTCATTCGGCATGTCGCCAAAGTCACCGCCGTAGGCCTGCCAGCTGCTGCCATCGGCGGCTTGGCGCGTGAGGTTCTGATCGGCCCAGTCCCAGACAAACCCGCCCTGTAGGGGAGGATACTGGCGAAAAGCCTGCCAGTAGCGGCTGAAACCGCCCAGACTGTTACCCATAGCATGGGCATACTCACAGAGGATCAGTGGGCGAGTCTCTTCCGGCAGGGCGATCCATTTTTTAATCGACCATTTTGGCACGGCTTCAAAAGGTTGATCCCGATCGACCCTCGCATACATCGGACAGATGATATCGCTGGCGGCAGTGTCGGCTCCGCCGCCTTCATACTGTACCGGCCTGCTGGGATCGTCACTCTTTATCCAACCATAAAGGGCATCGTGGGTGCTGCCGTGACCAGACTCGTTGCCCAGCGACCAGATAATAATGCAGGCATGGTTGCGGTCGCGTTGCACCATGCGGGTTACCCGCTCGCTGAAAGCAGAAAACCAGCTGGGATCGTCCGCAAGCCGGTTCATCGGTTGCATTCCGTGCGTTTCAATATTCGCTTCATCAACCACGTACAGTCCGTAGCGGTCGCACAGGCGATACCACAGCGGATGGTTCGGGTAATGGGAGCAGCGCACCGCGTTGAAGTTATGCTGCTTCATCAGCAGAATATCGGCGATCATTGCTGGCTCATCCATGACCTGACCGCGATCCGGATGATGTTCGTGACGGTTGGTGCCGCGGATCAATAGCGCTTTGCCGTTGAGCTTAAGCAGACCGCCGCTCACCTCTACCTGACGAAAGCCAACGTCGCAGGCTTCTGCTTCAATCAAGGTACCGTCGGCATCCAGCAGCGCGATCACCGCCCGGTAGAGATGCGGGGTTTCGGCGTTCCACAGCAGGGGCTGATCAATTTGCAGGGACAGGCGCGTGCGGTCGAGATAGCGCCCACGTTCGTCAACCACCGGCGTACCAAACGGCTGCTGATGCTGCGCAATGAGCGTATCGTCGCGCCACAGCGTCACCTTGAGTTGATAAGCGCTGGCATCAGTCAGGGAGCAGAGTGCCAGCACCCGGAGCTGTGCGCTGCGGTATTCAGGACTGAGACGAGTATCAATGTGAATATCGTCCAGCCTGACGTGCGGTTTATGCAGCAGGCTGACGCTGCGGAAAATCCCGCTCATGCGCCACATGTCCTGGTCCTCCAGATAGCTGCCATCACACCAGCGGAGCACCATCACGGCAATGCGATTTTCCCCCTCGAGCAGGCGTTGACTGAGGTCGAATTCGGCCGGCAGCCGACTGTCCTGCGAGTAACCGATAAACTCGCCGTTGCACCACAGGTAGAAAGCCGAATTAACCCCGTCAAAGATAATTCGCGTTTGGCCACTCTGAAGCCATGCGGGCTGGCAATGAAAGGTGAGTGAATAACAGCCGGTCGGATTGTCGTCAGGAACCCGTGGCGGATCTGTCGGTATAGGGTACTGCACGTTGGTATAAATCGGGGCGTCGTAACCTGACAGCTGCCAGTTAGAGGGTACGCTTAAGCGGCCAACCTGCGGCAGGTCGCCGTTAATCCAGGCGTCCGGAACAGCCTGCGGGCGGTCGAAATAGCTAAAGCCCCACTCCCCGTCCAGCAAACGTTGACTTGGGCTGGCCAGGTCGCCGCGCGCCGCATCCGCATTGCGCCAGCTGGCAAGCGGTGTGTGGGCTGGCAGACGGTTAAGCTGGGTGAGTGCCGGGTTTTCCCAGTGACGCTGGGCTAATAACTGCTGCAAGGTCAGGGGATCGGTTTTTGCCATCGTTTACGCCTCATCAAAGTTATGCGACCAGATTGAGGCTGGAACCGTTTGATAGAAAGGCAAAAGGGATCAGGATGTGATGGCTATCGCAACATTGAGGATAAAGATAATCTGTAAAACAGGGTGTTAACACAGGTTTTTCCTGGGAAATTAGCAGAAAAGCGTTAAGCATGTTCACTAAAAGTAAATAGCGCCTGAAAGCGGATAATTCTGCATTGTGAGCGGCACGCAGCGCGCTTAGTATCAGCGCGAAATGTCATTCATGTTGTTACGAGGTTTATTATGGCGAGTATGATTAAAGCAGTGAGCGTGATTGCACTGGTAGCGACCTTAAGCGGATGTCTGTTTCCGCCTCCGGGTGGTGGTGGCGGCGGTGGTGGTGGAGGCTGGGGCGGGGGAGGCCCACGCGGTGGATTTATGCAGCAGGGGCGCTAGACGATGTCTGCCAGGGCCAGCCGCTGGCCCTGAAAACGCCGTCCGCACGATGAACACGCAGCGCAACATCCAGATACCAAGTGGTCCTCCATCCCCCGGTGCCGACTTACTCAGCGCGCGATGAACGGGACAATCCGTTCATATCTCGGTGTTATTTCGTTATTTCATTGCGAATCGGTCAAACCCCATCTTTCTACTCGCCGAAAAGAAAATTTATGCCACACTCAATTATGGACTTATAACCATTGTGGAAAGGGATAAAAATGAAACTTCAGCTATTAATGGCGACAGCTTTGCTGTCAATGACGGTTGCGGGCTATGCAGGAGCCGCAGAGAAAACCGCCCAACAGCAAAAGATGACCGTATGTAATCAACAGGCGGGAGAGAAGTCGCTGAAAGGCGGTGACCGCAAGAGCTTTATGAGCAGCTGTTTGAAAAAAGACAGCAAGGCTGATGGCATGACGCCACAGCAGCTCAAGATGAAAACCTGTAATTCTCAGGCCGGTGAAAAAATGTTGAAAGGCGACGCACGTAAAACCTTTATGAGCAGCTGCCTGAAAAAAAGCTAAAATAATGTGGGTCAAACGACCCACTCATTTATCCCGCCGTCAACGGGTTATCCGGACTTAGCTGAATCTGGTACTGATTATCGTGCCGCTACGGCATACGCCGACGGGCCGGGCAGGGTTCTCCGGATTTACGGCTTGCTCATCCGTTCTGACTTAGCCATACATTGCTGCATGGCTTCAATCACCGCAGAACGTAACCCTTTTTGCTCCAGCACTTTGACCGCTTCAATGGTCGTTCCGCCCGGCGAGCACACCATATCCTTGAGTTCACCCGGATGCTTACCGGTTTCCAGCACCATTTGTGCGGCACCTTTTACCGTCTGGGCAGCAAACTGATAGGCCTGGGCGCGGGGCATTCCGCCTAGCACTGCCGCATCGGCCATCGCTTCGATAAACATAAAGACGTAAGCCGGAGCGGAGCCGCTGACGCCAACGACCGCGTGGATCAAATATTCAGGCACCAGCGCCGCCTGGCCAAAACCGCTAAAGATTTGAACCACCTCATCCGCTTCTTCCTGGGTCACCAGCACATTCGGGGTAACCGAGGTCATCCCCGCATTTACCAGAGCCGGGGTATTTGGCATAACGCGCACGATTTTACGGTCATGTCCAAGAACGGAAGCCAGCGAATCTAATGTGATCCCCGCCGCGATAGAAACCACTACCGTCTCTTTATTCAGGCTGCCGACAATATCCTTGAGTACTGACAGCAGCATATTAGGCTTTACCGCACCAAACAGAATATCGGCCTGTTCTGCCACCTGGCGTGCGCTGTCTGCCGGGGTGATGCCGTACTGCTGCTGCATCGCCTGATTCGTCGTCGGCTTGTGGTCAAACACCCAGATATTTTCTGCCTTAATCTGCCCGGCCTTGATCATGCCGGCAATAATGGCTTTGGACATGTTGCCACAGCCAATAAAACCAATTTTCTTTTCCATATCATTCTCCCTGCTTAACATTGTCGTGAATAGCTAACGGATGCCATAACGTCACCTTAACCCAGCCGCCGGGATGCTTAAAGCCTAAAAGCGATCGTCTATCCCTTGAGCAGCTTAGCGGGTCGGGGAGCACTTTGTGGGATCGCGATCAGATTAAGTTTGCCATTCTGCTAAAGAATGGGAAGATCGGTCCGATCCCCGACTTTAAAAAAGGAAATACTGATGCCAATCTGGGTGGATGCCGATGCGTGCCCGAAAGTGATCAAAGAGGTGCTGTACCGTGCTGCGGACCGCGAGCAGATGATGGTGACGCTGGTGGCTAACCAGTCTCTTAGCGTTCCGCCGTCGAAGTTTCTGCGAACCCTGCGCGTGGCGGCCGGTTTTGACGTGGCGGATAACGAAATTGTCCAGCGGGCGCAAAGCGGTGATTTGGTGATCACCGCCGATATTCCCCTGGCGGCAGAAGTCATGGAAAAAGGGGCGATAGCGCTTAATCCACGCGGTGAGCGCTACAGTGTGGCAACCATACGCGAGAGGCTGACGATGCGTGACTTTATGGACACCATGCGGGCCAGTGGGGTGCAGACCGGCGGGCCGCCGGCGTTGAATCAGCGCGATCGTCAGCAGTTTGCTAATGAGCTTGATAAGTGGCTACAGCAGCAGCGCAAATAGTGATAACAGACTCCCCTCCCGCCGGGTGGGAGAGGAGCGGTCGGCGTTATACGAAACTGTCGTCGTCGAAGTCGTTGTCGTTAAAACCGTCGTTACCGTTGTCGTTAGCGTAATCCTGCTGTCCGCTGTCCTGATCCAGGAAAGAGGCGTTGTCGCTGCCGTTGAAGGTATCCAGATTGTTACTGAAATCCGTTTCGGGCATTGCAGGTTCATTAATGATATTGACGATTTCTTCCGGCTGAGAATGGTGGAACATGCTGGTCAGCATGTCTGCCAATACCACGCCACCCGCTACGCCCGCAGCGGTTTGCAGCGCGCCGCCGAGGAAACCTCGTCCGGCGGAAGGCGCCGCCGCCGCAGGCTGCTGTTGAGGCGTCTGTGCAGGTTGAGAGCCCCAGCCAGAAGAGGGCGCGGGTGCCTGCTGCTGTGGCTGAGAACGACTGCCGCCGCCGAACAGCCCGGAAAGAAAGCCGCCGCTGCTTTGTTGCGGCTGCTGAGGCTGATTAAGTCGGGCCTCCAGCTCGCTGATGCGGCTGTTCAGCTGCTTCAGCGCCGCTTCCTGGATCAGGATTGTTTGTGCCATGTAGTAGGGCGCGCCGGGCTGTTGCTGCACCTGTTGTTGAATTAATTTTTCTGCCGCGGCGTCACGCGCGGCGGACTGAGATTCAGCCTGTTTCAGTCGGCTAAACAGGTTTTCAATTAATTGTTGTTCCTGGCTCTGCATAAAGATTTCTCCGAAAACGTGCGATGGACACCATAGTGTCAATACCGTCAGGAAAGTAAATAATCCTGGAGTAAGGAAATGTTGCGGCAATACTGAATGATGTTAATCAGCGTAAACAAATGATTGCCACCAAACTTTAGCAGTTAAATCTAATTTTAATCGCTATCAGATCCTATCCACCTGTAAATAAATCCTTACTGCTGGTTCTGATAGAAAATGTCCGGTAGTATGTTATCTGCTGGATTATTTTTCTCCCCTCTGCTATGCGATTGGCGTTAGCAGCATTCGCTTAAGGAAGCGCCTGATATGTCATTACCCATTTATCTAATCGGCGCACGCGGCTGCGGGAAAACCACCGTTGGCCAGGCACTGGCTCTGGCATTAGGGTACGACTTTTGTGATACCGATCATTACTTACAGCAGGCCCGTCAGCAGACCGTTGCTGATATTGTGGCTATCGAAGGCTGGGCGGGATTTCGTGCACGCGAAGCCGAATCCTTAAAGGCGGTGACCGCGGCCAGTAAAGTGATTGCCACCGGTGGCGGCATGGTCCTGGCAGAAGAAAACCGACTGTATATGCGCGAACACGGCAGGGTCATTTATCTGAATGCCAACGCCCTGGTGTTGGCGGCTCGCCTTGAGGCCTATCCGCTGGCAGATCAGCGCCCAACCCTGACAGGCCGACCCGTTGCCGAAGAGATGGTTGAAGTGCTGGCGGCCCGCGATGCCCTGTATCAGCTGGCAGCACACCATATTATTGATGCGATGCAAACGCCAGATGCGGTTGTTAATCAAATCGTTAGCTCTCTTTCTCTCGCCCGCGCCAGCTAAATCCTGTCTCTGCCTGCGCCCGGTTTTACCGGGTGCCCGGCTACATTTGTGCCTTTCAGCAAGATAAAACGCTGTGATTGTCTATACTTGACCTGTTTGGCCACGGGCCATGAAAGACACTGACACTGAAGAGGGAACCATTATGCCAGGCAGACCGCCATATCCACGCCAAGCCTATATTGTACCGGTTGAAAAGGGAACACCTGAGAAAGCCGTCACATGGTATGAGTTACGTGCCGACCATCCCAAACCCAACTCGCTGATTAGCGAACATGAAAGCGAGCAGGAAGCTCTGGATGCGAAAGAGCGGTACGAGGATGAATCCAAAGGATAACGCGATGGCAGGGAGGCCATTTTTAATGACTAACAAATAAATCATGCATTATTTCATGTTTTCTTCTACAGAATAATTAACTGTAGGCGGATCTCTTTTCCACTAAACGTTTTTTATTAATTTAATGGATAAGGGTTTTTAATTCTGAAATTGTGTTTTCCCTCTGGTTTGCTACTTCGTTTTTAATTAATTTCGTGAGCTGACGAAAAATTATCTCTTGACCTTAATGTGGCCTGTCTTTATTTTTAAATAAATTAAACGGGAACACGATTTCCTTATAATGGAACTTGTCGATATGACCACATTGGAAAATTCTGTTGCAATTCTCAAATTATTTAAGCATATCGATCTGACACAGGAACAGCCTGGCCTGACTTTTACTGATATTGCTGAAGCGTTGAGTCTCCCTAAAAGCACCGTTTCCCGCCTGCTGTCGACGATGGAAAGTGAAGGCTTGCTGGAGCGCGATCCCCAAAGCCGCTGTTTTCGCCTCGGTCGTATGTTGTTGTCTCTGACCAGCCGTTATCTTTCCACACCGCTGGTGGATTGTGCTTCGCCAATGATGGTGAGACTGGCGGCGGAAACAAGTTGTACGGGATATATTTCGGTGCTGGACGGGCGCGAAATTATGGTTATGCGCCTTTTTCAGGGGCGAATGTTTATTCAGTTAGTGACGCCCCCCGGTAGCCGTATGCCTGCAGCCCATACGTCCGTAGGTCGGGCGTTGCTGGCACGGCACGGCGATGACTTCGTGCGTAACTTGTATCGGGATGACTGGCAGGTGAGTTCGCCAAACTCCCCTCAGACGGTTGAGCAGCTGCTGACAGAGCTGGACCGTATTCGTCAACGGGGATGGTCGCTGGCACGAAATGAAACGTTGCACGGTATCAGCTCACTGTCGACCACCGTGACGAATAAAATCCTGGGGGAAACCGTGGCGCTGTGCCTGTCGTTTCCTTCATTAACCTAGGAACAGCCTTATTTACCCGCCACGCTGGACGCGCTCCAAGTCGTCACACGCAAACTGTCTGGTCAATATAGTGACCACGGCTGGCCCGGAACTGCTGTTTCTTCCATCGAGCAATAATGGCCTTATATTCTTAAATGATATGAGGAACGCCTCACCAGGGCAATTGTAGTGCTGTTTTCAATATTACTATTTTAAAAGCCCAAAAGAGGCTAAATAAAAAATATCCCCCTGAAAGGTTCGGGGGGATATTTCTATTATAGGTATAAATTAAACGTTTTTGATAAGGATATCCAAAGGAGAAAATATGAAAAAGGAAAATCCGTTAAAAGACTTTAGCATTGTGGTGATGCTGATCCTGCTTTCAGTGCTGGGTGCCATTATTGGCATACAGCTATTAACAACCCTGGGCATGACGCCGAACACATCTATCATTGGCGCACTGTTAGCGATGCTACTGGCGCGAATACCTTTTCAGGCCTTCCAACGTTATCGTTCCGTCCATACGCAAAACCTGGCTCAAACGGCCATTTCTTCCGCCACCTTCGGTGCGGCCAACAGCCTGCTGATGCCGATTGCCGTACCCTGGGTAATGGGCCAGCCGCAGCTGATTTTGCCTATGTTTGTCGGTGTCAGTGCGGCCATGTTGCTGGATGCTTATCTGTTATACTGTCTGTTTGATACCCGTGTATTTCCTGCCAGCAATGCCTGGCCGCCGGGGGTCGCTGCCGCGGAGGCGATTAAGGCGGGGGATAAGGGCGGCAGCCATACCCGGCTGCTGCTGGTTGGTGTGGCGGGCGGCATTGTTGGCTCGGTGCTGAAAGTTCCGATGGCGGCGCTGGGTACCGCATTCATCGGCAATATCTGGGCGCTCGGCATGTTTGGCATTGGCCTGCTACTGCGCGCCTATGCGCAGCCGGTTGCTGGCGTGGATATTAATGCGAACTATATCCCTCATGGCGTGATGATGGGGGCAGGGCTGGTGGCTCTCATCCAGGTGGTACGGGTTGTTCTCGTTAAGAAGAACGACAGCGCGCGTTTTTCCAGCCCGGATAGCGAAGTGCGCACAGCGCTTCGCTTAGGGTCGGTAAGTTACTTGCTTATCGCCGGGCTGCTGGCGCTGGGCGCTGGGCTTTGGGCCGAAATGTCATTCCCTGCGCTGCTGGCCTTTGTGGTTTACGCCGCCTTTGCTGCATTTGTTCACGAACTGTTGGTGGGCATTGCGGCCATGCACTCCGGCTGGTTTCCTGCGTTTGCCGTGGCGTTGATTACCCTGATTATTGGTATCCTGATGGGCTTCCCGCCACTCGCACTCTGCGTACTGACAGGCTTTACCGCCGCTACCGGTCCTGCATTCGCCGATATGGGTTACGATCTCAAAGGCGGTTTTGTGTTGCGCGGTTATGGTCAGGATCTGTGCCAGGAGCTTTGGGGGCGACGGGTCCAGCTGTTTACTGCGCTGATCGCCTTTGTGGTGTCCATTCCTGTGGTGTGGTACGCCCACGCCAGTTTTTTCAGCCAGGAACTGATCCCGCCGGTGGCACGCGTCTACGCCAAGACTATCTAGGCCGGCGTCGATCCGGGGATTGCATACCGCCTGCTTTTATGGGCGATCCCAGGGGCGCTGCTCCAACTTATCGGCGGGCCTCAGCGTCAGATCGGCGTACTGTTAGCGACAGGACTACTCATTTTCAATGCGATGGCAGGCTGGGCCGTCGTGGTGGGCATCATTTTGCGACTGATTATTTCGCGTATCTGGGCTGGGCATGGGCGTACGCCGATGGAGGTGATGGCGGCAGGATTTATTGCCGGTGACGCGCTCTACAGTTTCTTCAGTTCCCTTCTCATCAGCAGCGTTAAAAAATAATGACCGACGGGAGCAGAGACGGATGAGTTTGCAGCAGACTTTGCAGGTTTTCGAACTGTTTGATAGTGCCAGCGTCACCGGTGCCGACGTGGTCGAACTGTTTGCCGATTATCCCGCGGTCGATGTGAAAACCTGGCGCGTAAGCGGGCCCAAGGGTTTTACCGACTTTATTCGTATCACCCTGCCCGGCAGACAGGGAAAAATCCAGGGGGGAAGTGCCGCAACTTTGGGCATCATCGGACGGTTGGGCGGCATAGGTGCCCGCCCCGCGCGTATCGGGTTGGTTTCCGATGCCGATGGTGCGATCGCAGCCGTCAGCTGTGCGCTGAAGTTAGCAAAGATGCAGCGTCAGGGCGATATCCTGCCCGGAGACGTGATTATCTCTACCCATATTTGCCCCCATGCCCCAACACGCGCCCATCATCCTGTGGATTTTATGGACTCGCCCGTGGATGACGCCATTATCCATCAGCATGAAGCGATGCCGGGCGTGGACGCTATCCTTTCTATCGACACCACGAAAGGTAATCGCATCCTTAACCATAAGGGCTGTGCGCTGTCGCCAACGGTTAAGCAAGGGTACATTCTGCGCGTGTCGGAAGATCTGCTGCGGATCATGGAGATGACAACCGGCCGCCCGGCCGTCACCTTCCCTGTCACCACTCAAGATATTACGCCGTATGGCAACGGCGTGTATCACCTGAACAGTATTATGCAGCCAGCCACGGCAACGGATGTGCCGGTGGTGGGGCTGGCAATCTGTAGCGAGTCGGTGGTCCCCGGCTGCGGTACTGGCGCGAGCCATGAGATCGATATTGCCGTGGCCGTGAAGTTTGCGCTGGAAGTGGCAAAGGAGTTTGGAGCAGGCGGCTGCGCCTTCTACAACGGTGAGGAGTACGCGCGCCTGCTGAGCCTGTACGGAAGTCTTGGGCATTTGACGACACGGAAATCAATGTGATGAAGACAAACCTGGTCACCTTAACCATCGGACAATCGCCGCGCATCGACATTCTGCCGATGCTATTAACGTATTTACCAGAAGCACAGATAGCCCACGCCGGGCTTTTGGATGGCCTTAGCCGCCAGCAAATTGAACAAGAATTCGGTAAGCAGGATGGCGATCGGACTCTGGTATCCAGGCTTAACGACGGCAGTCAGGTTTTGCTGGCATCACATAAAGTGGAGCGCGGCCTGCAAAAGTGTATTTTGCAGCTTGAGGAGCAGGGTTTTGAGACTATCCTACTGTTGTGTACCGGCGTATTCGATCGTCTGCACACCAACCGGGCCATGCTGCTAAAGCCGGATCGCATCGTTCCACCACTGATCGCAACGATCGTTGGCGATTTGCAGGTCGGGGTGGTGGTGCCGGTGGTGGAACAAACGGCAGAGCAGGCCAGCAAGTGGAAGGTACTGTCCCATCCTCCCTGTTACGCCGTTGCCAGCCCCTATCAGGCCGGCGATGGATCGTTGTTGGACGCGGCGCTGTCATTGCAGGAGCAGGGAGCGGAAGTGGTGGTTCTCGACTGCATCGGCTATCAGCAGCGGCATCGGGACAGGCTACAAAAGATATTGGGCATACCGGTACTGCTGCCGAATACCCTCGTTGTTAAGCTGGCAGCAGAAGTGCTGGTGCAGGTGCGCTGAACAGGATGCGCAATTATACGTGACAGCCGTTTGATATTGGTTCTACACTGCCAGTCTACCTTTGTCTGTGATTACAAGGATATTATATGCTCAATGTGAGTGAGTATTTCGATGGTAAAGTGAAGTCGATAGGTTTTGAAAGTGCCAGCGCCGGTCGTGCCAGCGTAGGAGTGATGGCCGAAGGCGAATACACTTTTGCCACCGCTCAGGCGGAGGAGATGACCGTTGTTAGCGGTTCGCTGAAGGTACTACTGACGGGTGAAACCGACTGGAAATGGTATCAGGCAGGTGAGGCGTTTAACGTACCGGGCCATAGCGAGTTTTACCTGCAGGTGGCAGAACCGACGGCATACCTGTGCCGCTATCTGAAAGACTGATATTACAGCCTCTGGGCTGAAAAATGAGCGGCATCCCTGCCGTCTGCGTCCTATTTACGCACCAGGGATGCCGTGGGTTCAAGCTTCTCGCTTTTAACGCTGTGCTTCTCCGCCCAACGCCTCCACGGTATTGCTGATCAACGCGGCCAGTTCACCGGTCATCAGGATAAAATCAGCGTCAAAACGTCCGGTCACGTCTTCCCTGTCAATATCATCATTCTGTTCGCGGAGAATATCGGAAAATTTCAGGCGTTTAATTGAGCCATCGTCAGACAGGATCATCTGGATACGCTCCTGCCAGTCAAGCGCCAGCTTGGTCACCAGTTTGCCGGCCTCAATATGGTTCGCTATCTCGTCGCACACCAGGTCCTGCTTTTTACAGCGGATCACGCCACCATCTTCCAGAATTGCCTTCAGTTCGGCTTCATCCATCAGAGCGAAACCGGCCGGTAGCTCCCCGGAGCGCACCCATTCGGTCAGCGTCAGCTCTATCGGGCTTTCCAGCGTCAGCGGCACCACCGGCAGTGAACCGAGGCTCTTACGCAGCAGGGCAAGGGTATCCTCCGCTTTTTTCGCGCTGGCGCAGTCGACCATAATCAGGTTATTCACGGTATCGATCCAGACACAGGTCTGGCTGAAACGACTAAAAGCACGCGGCAGCAGGCTGTGTAACACTTCGTCTTTAAGCGAGTCTTTTTCGGTTTTCTTCAGCTTGCGAGACTGTTCGGCTTCCAGCTTGCTGATTTTAGCCTCCAGCGCCTGCTTGATTACCGGTGAAGGCAGCATTTTCTCCTCTTTGCGTGCGCAAATCAGGATTTGTCCGTTGGTGACGTGGGTCAGGTCTTCGCCGTGCGCACCCAGCGGTGACACCCAGCCGGTTTTGGCCATATCCTGACTGCCGCAGGGCGTGAAGGAGAAAGCATCGAGCTGTTTTTCCATTTCGTCTGCTACCAGCGGGATATCGCGATTAAGGCGATAAACCATCAAATTTTTAAACCACAGCATGCTGTATTCCCTCTCCGGGCGCGCACCGGGCGCGCGAGTTCAAAGTCAGCGCGCATGATAGCGAATCGGCGGCGGCGTTTCATTGCCTTTCCGCATCTGGCGGCCGCAGTAGCCCCATTCGCGAGGGGCTGGCTGGAAAGGTCGGCGCGGATCGGCCCGCACCGCAACGCTTATTCTCCCTGTAGCATCGCATCATGCGGGGCGTTATCGCGCTGATTTTTGGTCATCAGGAACCACAGATAGCCCGCCAGCATCAGGGCGGCAAAGACCAGACCGATCAGAGGGTTAAACCACAGCATGGCCACCATGCAAACGCCTGCCAGCAGCAGGGCAACCGCCGGAACAATCGGGTATCCCGGCGCGCGGAAAGTTCGCTCCAGCCGCGGTGCGGTGCGGCGCAGGCGGAAAAGGCTTAGCATACTCATGATGTACATCACGATGGCACCAAACACCGCCATGGTGATCATTGCCGCCGTCAGCGTCATCCCCTGTAGGTTAATCCAGCCGTCGCTGAAGATTGCCGCGATGCCAATCACCCCACCGGCGATAATGGCGCGATGCGGCGTCTGAAAGCGTGACAGTTTCGCCAGACCGGCGGGCAGATAACCGGCACGAGACAGAGCAAAGAACTGGCGTGAATAGCCGAGAATAATGCCGTGGAAGCTGGCAATCAGACCAAACAGCCCGATCCACACCAGCATATGCATCCAGTTGGAGTGCTCGCCGACAATCATTTTCATCGCCTGCGGCAGCGGATCGTTGATATTGGACAGCGCCCGCCAGTCGCCGGCACCGCCGGCCATCAGCATCACGCCAATCGCCAGTACCACCAGCGTCAGGATACCGGCAATGTACGCGCGTGGGATGGTGCGTTTCGGATCTTTCGCCTCTTCGGCCGCCATCGCCGCGCCCTCAATCGCGAGGAAGAACCAGATGGCAAACGGGATGGCGGCAAAAATACCGGAAAGCGCCGGCATGCCGAAGTGCTCTCCGCCCGCCCAACCGTTGGCAGCAAAGTTCGCCATACTGAAGCCCGGAGCCACTACGCCCATAAACACCAGCAGTTCCAGCACCGCCAGAATGGTCACCACCAGTTCAAACATCGCGGCCAGCTTTACGCCGAGAATATTCAGCGTCATAAACACCACGTAGGCCCCCACTGCGGCATATTTGGGGTTGAGTTCAGGATACTGCACGTTGAGATAGGCGCCGATTGCCATCGCGATGGCCGGGGGAGCAAAGACGAATTCAATCAGGGTTGCCATACCGGCAATCAGTCCGCCGGTTTCACCGAACGCACGGCGACTGTAGGCAAACGGGCCGCCTGCATGTGGGATGGCGGTGGTCAGCTCGGTAAAGCTAAAGATAAAGCAGGTATACATGGTGGCGATCATCAGCGTTGTCAGCAGAAATCCCAGCGTTCCCGCCACGCCCCAGCCGTAGCTCCAGCCAAAATACTCCCCGGAAATCACCAGACCTACCGCAATGCCCCATAAATGCAGGGTGCCCAGCGTTGGCTTTAATGTGGTTGTCATATCGTATCCCCCTAGTGTTTGTCTGCTGATAATGCAGCCGCCCGCCGGGGGAAACTTGACGCCGGCGCGATGATTTTGCGCTCTGCGGTCAACTGAGCGGTAAAAAAAGCGTCAGCTGTACGCTGCGGTCAAAATTGGGTCGTCTGCGGTCAAGCTGAAAAAGAACGACGATCGGATGCTGTGACTTCAGCCCAATACCGACCCCGGAGTCAGACTATGACCGCTAAACAATATGACACCCTGAGTAACGCCGCGCTGTTGCGTCTGGCTGAACAGGCACTGGCACGCTATCCGGCGGCCTTACAGGGTAGCCTCAGCCTGCTGTGCCGCTCGGAAAATGCCACCTTTCTGCTTCAGGCGCGGGGTAAGCGCTACGCGCTGCGCCTGCATCGGGCGGATTACCACCAGCGCGCTGATATTGAAAGCGAACTGCACTGGCTGGACGCCCTGCGCACAGGTGGCATTGACGTGCCACAGGCGGTGACAGACAGTGAGGGGGAAACGGTGCAAACCCTGATGATGAAAGATGGATCGGTGCGGCACGCGGTGCTGTTTCACTGGATCGAGGGCGAGATGCCGGGAACGGATGTCGATCCTCGTGCGTTTCAGCAGCTGGGCCATATCACCGCCCGCCTGCATCAGCACAGCCGCAGCTGGCAGCGTCCGGCTGGCTTTCAGCGCATAATCTGGGATCATCAAACGATGGTGAGCCCGCAGAGCCACTGGGGAGACTGGCGTGATGCGCCCAATCTGCGCGTAGCGGATCGTGGGATTGTGGAAGAGACCCTGGAGCGGGTGGGATCGTCGCTGGCTGAATTCGGCAAGGATGCACGCAATTACGGTCTTATCCATGCCGATCTACGCCTCACTAATCTGCTGTTGCACAAGGGGGAAACCCGAGTGATCGACTTTGATGATTGTGGTTTCGGCTGGTATCTGCACGATCTGGCGGCGGCAATCAGCTTCGTTGAACATCATCCGCGCGCCGCCGAGTGGATTGACCACTGGGTGCGCGGCTATGAGCAGGTTGCCCATATTAGCGATGCCGAAATGGCGAGGGTGCCAACGCTGCTTATCCAGCGCCGCATTCAGCTGCTGGCGTGGGCCGGCTCGCATGCAGAAACCGAAATGGCGCAGAGCCTCGGCCCGCAGTGGGCGGATCATTCCGTGCGTTTGTGCCGTCGCTACCTTGAGGCGCAACGGCTGCCGGTCGGCGCGTAGCCGCTGCACCGTTGATGAGCAGCCCTGCGCTCCGGCGGTGCCGATCGTCCGTTCAGGCCGCCGGAAAGCGATGATTTTCCTTGATATGGCGGCTGGTACGGAAATTGCTGTGATTAGCCTATCCACCGCAGTATGAGGCAATCACCATGATGCAAAGTAATCTGGCCAGAACGGAAGTCAGCCATGTTCTGAACGGCGGAAGCGCCTGTAACCGTGGCGTGCTGGCCGCCGCCGCCAGCGGGTTGAGTGACTTTATCTGTGATAACGGTGGCGATGCAGACCGTATTTTTGGCGTAAGCGGTATCGATCCGGAGCTGCTGGCGCAGCCAACGCTGAGCCTCGGTCTGGTTAACTATTGCCGGGTGATGGAAGAAGCGGCGCGCTACTCGGATTGTGATAACTTCGGTTTACACTACGGCAAGCAGTTTAAACCGCAGTCATTAGGTCTGATCGGCTATATCGGTTTGTGCAGCCCGACGCTGGAACAGGCGCTGCATAATGTCACCAGCGCTTTCCCCTGGCACCAGCACGATACCCTGACGCGCCTGGTCGATAAGGGTGACAGCTGGCGTCTGGACTACCAGGTGCGCCACGGTGCTATCCTGTGCCGCCGCCAGGATGCCGAACTGACGCTGGGGATGTTTCTGAATCTGATCCGCCACGTTGCGGGAAAAAACTGGGCGCCGCGTGAGGTGCATTTTGAACATCCCCGACCGGCCCAATGGCACGAGCACTGCAAGGTGTTTGATGCCCCGGTCTTTTTCGATCAACCCTTCAACTCGCTGGTAATTGCCAAGCGCGATGTGACGCGCCCGATGCCCGACAGCGACCCGCTTTTATTGGGCGTGATGCAGGATGCGATACGTCGTCTGAATAACCGTTCCGTGCAGCAAAATATTGTCGAACGGGCGCGGGTACAGGTTCATCAGGCGCTGTTACAGGGGGAGCCGGTGCTGGAAGAGGCGGCGGATAAAATGGGACTATCAAGCTGGTCGCTGCAGCGCCGTCTGCGGGAGGAGGGGATCAGTTTCACCGCGCTGGTCGACAACGTGCGCTGCGAGTTGGCGAAGCACTATTTGCTGCAGCACCAGCTGCCTATATCCGAAATGGCGCTGCTGCTGGGCTACTCGGAAGTCAGCGCGTTTTCCCGCGCTTTCCGCCGCTGGTTTGGCATCAGCCCGCGCCAGTGGCGTCAGGAAGAGCGGCTCATCCCCTCGGTACGCAGCACCAGGGCGCGCTGATTACCGCCATATTTCATGCTGAAGTCACAACGTTGACCGTGATAATTCTCTATATGGTCAACATTATCCTGTATCCGCTGCGGCATGGTCGCCAGTCAGGCAGGCGCACGGTCATCAGAACCCGGAACGTGTCCCGGGTTAGCGCTATCGATAATATTGAAATGATCTATCAGTTGGCCCGACACCGCAATTATCTTAGTAGCGTCTGAATTCAGATGTTCTAAAAATTCATGCTATGACTAACTCTCATGATATGTCGCAGTCGGAAACATACACCGTAGTATAATAAGCATCCCATTGTTTTTTGGACAAAGCCGGTATTTCTAACTTTGGGTATTCAGGCATTATTTCTGTGTTCTCGATCCGGTCCCCATTTTGGGCCGGTCTCGGCTGTGTTGTAACAGGCGTAGTGGGAGGGAAATCTTCTCTACTTTTGTTGAAGGGAATGCCCTGAAATTGAGTGCCATGTTTATTCGTTGTAATGTACGCGGGCATCTTTGCAAAACTTTCTTTTTCTATAGCAGGCTTATGGATATTTTTGATTGTTCCCGGCACGGTGCTGGCTCCACGAGGAAGACCCTGAAACGTATTGCCATGCCTGTTCAGTGGGTTATATATTGGTGGCTTTTTAGAAACCTTTTTTTCTATATAAGGACTACGGATGTTTTTTATTATTCCTGGCTTGGTCGTTGCTTTACGAATCTCACCGTGAAACGCATTTCCATGTCTGTTTAATAGGGCAGGGGAAGGTGCCACAGAGCTAAGGGAATTCAGAATTTCTTTTTTTAAACCCGCATTAAGCTGACAGATTATTGATAATAACCTGTCAGTAGTTATGTTTCTTGTTTTTGCTACGGTCATTGTAGTGATTCTTTTTTAACTCAAGGATGCCTTTAACTTAGAGTAAAGACGGGCTTCTTTCTTTCAAAATACGCTAAAATTTTGGTGTGCGAATGATTCAAGATAAGCGATACGTTTATTCATTGGTATTCATTTATCCAAAAGAAACGTTGAGAGTCTGGATGTCGATATTATTCTCTCGAGGCTGTGCTGGCGGCCAGGTCGGATACCACACTGATATGAAAAACCATTAAAGATAATATTAAGACGCAACATCATCTTTTATTGGCGGCGGTGTTTGGCGGTAACCTCACCGGCAAACACTGCCGCCTGACACTCGAATCATGGCCGTCAGCAGGGCCCTGATTAACCGCCGGGCAGGTCCAGCCTGCTGTAACCTAGCCCGTTAATCTTCCTCACTCTGATCTGCACCGGAATGCGCTCTTTCATTGCCTCAACGTGGCTGATCACCCCGATGGTTTTACCGCTGGCGTTAAGCGCATCCAGCGCATCCAGCGCGCTGTCGAGCGTTTGGGCATCCAGCGTGCCGAAGCCTTCATCAAGGAACAGCGATTCAATGCGCGTTTTATGACTGACCAAATCAGAGAGCGCCAGCGCCAGCGCCAGGCTGACGAGGAAGCTCTCGCCGCCGGACAGCGTGCGCGTATCGCGCCGGGTTTCGCCCTGCCAGGTGTCGACCACCTCTAATTCCAGCGCCTCCTGCGACTTGCGCTGGAGCAGGTATCGACCGTGCAGGCGGCTTAGCTGATTGTTCGCCAGCCACACCAGATGGTCGAGGGTTAACCCCTGGGCAAAGCGGCGGAACTTACTGCCGTCTTTGGAGCCAATCAGATCGTGGAGATAGCTCCAGTCTTCCAGCTGCTGCTCGTTGGCGGCCACCTGCGCCAGCAGCGACTGTTGCTGTAAGCGGCGTGCTGCATCGTGGTCGAGCTGCTGGCGCAGTTGCCCCTGCCGACTGGCCAGTTCGCGCAGTTGCTGACTAAGCGCCTCCAGGCTGGCCTGTAGGATCTGCTGCTGCGCAGTCAGGTTTTCCGGTTGCTCAACGCGTTTTACTGCCTCATCCAGCCGTGAATGCAGATTAACCAACTGTTCATTTAGTGATTTATGCTGTCCGGTCAGAGTATTTATCCGGTCTTGCAGCCGTTGCCACTGTTGCTGCTGCTGATGCAGATTGTGCTGATGCTTTTCTGACTCGCCGTTGAGCTGCTGCCTGACGCTGGTGACCAGTGCATTGCCAAACAGCCGCTGGCGCTGCTGCTGGCATTCGCTCAGAGTTTGCTGCTGTTGCCGACTGCGCGCATCCAGCGCCTCAAGACGCGACTGCTGCTGCCTCCGCTCCTCCTCCAGCGCCTGCTGACGGCTGCCGAGCGCCGCCAGTTCCGGTGCCAGCGTGGCCAGCTCGGCGGCGTTCTGCTGCCACTGTTGCCACTGCTGCTCACGGATCTGTAGCCAGCCCTGATAGTCACCGTCTTCCGGTAGCTGAAGCTCCAGCGGCGCGAGGCTGGCGGCCAAATCGCCACGCAGCTGGCGTGCGCGCTGCCGATCCTGCTCCAGCTGTTGCTCCAGCTCGCTCAGACTGTGACGAGTTGTCGTCATCTCCTGCTGGTGCAGGGCAGTCTGTCGTTCAAGCTGCTGCCAGGCCTGCTGCTGCTGATACAGCGACTCCTGCTGCTGCTGGCAGTGGCGCAGCGCCTGCTCCAGCCGGTTGAGCTGTTGCTGAAGTTCGCTTTCCTGCTGCTCCTGCTGCGCCAGCCAGTCGTGGGCCTGCTGATGTTGATCCGGGGAGAACGCCAGCGCCAGCAGTGCGGCTGCGCCGTGCCACTGCTGTTCCAGCTCCGTTGCCTGACGGGCAAGATCGTCATCATCCTGCTGCTGGCGCTGCGCCAGCTCCTGCTGCTGTTTTAGCTGTGCTTTACAGGCGCTGCCCTGTTCGCCGAGCACCCGCACTTCTTCTTTCAGGCCGTTGAGCCGTTGCTGATTTTCCGATGGCTCCAGCGCCCGATATTCGGCAATCGCCGGATGATTTTCTGACCCGCACAGTGGGCAGGGTTGCCCCGATTCCAGCAGCGCGCGCTGCTGCTCCAGGTCGGCAATGCGCTGCTCCAGCCTGCAACGTTTGTCGAGATCCTGCTCATGCTGGCGTTTCTCTGCCCAGCGGGTGCGCAGGGTTAGTAACTGCTCACTGCATTGCTGTATCTGCTGTGCTAACGCCTGCTGCTCCTGCTTTAGCCGGCTGCGGCGTTCACCGAGCTGCCGCCATTGCGGCAGCAGCGTAGCCAGCAGCTGGCGGTGCGGGCGCAGACGGCTAAACTGCTCCAGCGCGTTGCGCAGGCTCTCCTGCGGGTGCTGCTGTTGTAACGGGGCCAGCGCCTGCTGCGCCTGATTCAGGCTGTGCTGCGCGGCATCAAGCTGTTGCTGAAGCGGGGCTGCCTGTTGACTAAGCTGTTGTAGAGCCTGTTCCTGCTGCTGCACCGTTTGCTGTTGGAGCTTTAGCCGTTGGCTTAGCGCTAAAAGTGATTGCTCACTTTGCTGCTGCTGATTGAAGCGTTCACGCCACAGCGGTAGATGCTCGCCGTAGTGGGAAAAATGGGGATGCGCTTCGCGCCACTGGTTCAGCAGCTGCTGCTGCGCCTGCTTATCCTGCTGGATCTGCTGGTTTTTAGCGCTCTCCGTCAGCCGCGCTGTTAGCAATTGTTGGTGCTCACTTTGCTCTCTGGCCAGCTGCTCAGACTGTTCTTGCAGCGTGGCGAGCTGGTGATCCAGAGGGATAACCTGTTCGGCGATCAGGGTTTCCTGCTGCTGGCGATGCTGCTGATGATCGTCATAAGCCTTCAGCGCCTGCTGCTGCTCAAGATCTGCCGCGCCAAGCTGCCGCTTTGCCTGCTCTATCTGCTCATCCAGCTGCTGCCGCTGATGGGAAAGCTGCTGCTGCTCCTGCTGTAACCTTTCCAGCTGTTGCAGCTGCTGTAACGCCTGCTGCTGGCCTTGCTGTTGTGAAGTGAGTACCCGCTCATCGTCTAACAGCTGTGCTAACTGGCTGGTCAGGCTCTGCTGCTGTTCCGCATCCAGCAGATCCATCGCGCCAGCCTGCGCGCGCAGCGCGTCCAGCGCCGTCTTTGCCTCTTTGTGGCGCTCAAATACCGCTGACGACAGACGGCCATAAATCTCGGTGCCGGTCAGTTCTTCCAGCAGCTCGGCGCGCTTGTTGGCATCGGCATTGAGGAAGGCGGCAAACTGGCCCTGCGACAGCATCATCGACTTGGTAAAACGCTCGAAATCCAGCCCGGTCAGGCTGGCGATATTTTCCAGCTTGTCTTTCACCTTGTCGGCGACGATGTGATTGTCCTCGCAGCGCGCCAGTTCAACGCGCGGTGCCTGCAGGTTGCCATCAACGGCACCGCGCGCGCGGTTTTGACTCCAGAAGGCGCGCCAGGCAACGCCTTTTACTTCAAATTCCACCTCTGCGAGACATTCTGCGGTATCGCGCGTCATCAGGTCGTTCTGTGACTGGGTGATGTTTTTCAGGCGCGGGGTTTCGTGATAGAGCGCAAGGCAGATAGCGTCAAGCAGGGTGGTTTTCCCCGCGCCGGTCGGCCCGGTAATGGCAAACAGGCCGTTGCTGGCAAAGGGTTCCGCCGTGAAGTCGATTTTCCATTCGCCCTTCAGCGAGTTGAGGTTTTTAAAGCGCAGGGTGAGAATTTTCATAATGTTGGCTCCTCATGGCGCACCGCTTCCAGCGTCTGGGCAAACAGCGCGCTGGCGCGTGCCAGCCGCTCAGGCTGCTCGGGTTCTGACTCCAGCCGCCGTGCAAACACCTCCTCAACGCTGAGTTCACTGAGCGTTTCATTGTTCTGGCGCGATATCACCTGTTCACGCTGTTCGCGGCTGCGGCGCAGCAGCACCACCTCCACCGGCAGCGCGGTGGTCAGTTCCTGGATGCGGCGCTGTAGTTCGCTGAGGTAAGCGTCGGTGACGATTTCAATGTCCAGCCAGACGGTTTTGCCCTGTGCATCCGGCTCTAGCTGCGCCAGCTGCCGTTCTATCTGCGCCAGGGAGCCTTTGATCATCTGCATCGGCTGGAATAGCGGGATCGGCAGCGCGCGGACCTGGCTAAGCTGGCCTTCAGTAAAATCAACCAGCATCACGCTTTTCGCTGTGCCCAGCTCGTCAAAACTCAGCGGGATCGGCGAGCCGCTGTAGCGGATGTGGTCGCTGTCGGCAATGCGCTGGGCGCGGTGAATATGGCCGAGGGCGATGTAATCCGCCGGAGGGAAGAGGTCAGCCGGAAAAGCGTCCAGCGTGCCGATATAGATATCGCGTACCGCATCGCTTTTGGTGACGCCCATGGTCGTCAGATGGCCGGTGGCGATAATCGGTAGCGCCAGGCCGAGCGCATTGCGCTGTGCCAGTGCTTCCTGCCAGCAGCGCTGATAATGCTCGCTGATGGCTTCCAGCAGACTTTGCTGTTTTTCGCGCCCTGACTGCCCGCTCTGGCTGCGCAAAATATCACGCGGACGTAAGAAGGGAATGGCGCACAGCAGAGCGCCCGGCTGCCCGTCGCGGCGGTTCAGCACCAGCACCTGCTGACGGATATCCTCAGCGGCGGCGGCGATCACCCGGGTATTCAGGCAGGCCAGCAGTTCACGCGATTCATTAAGCATAGTGACCGAATCGTGATTGCCGCCCAGCACCACCAGCTGACAGCCGGTTGGCTGTAGCTTTACCACAAAGCGGTTGTAGATCTCGCGTGCGTAACTCGGTGGGGAACCGGTATCGAAAATATCACCGGCGACGATGATGGCATCGACCTGCTGCGTTTCTGCCTGTTCCAGCAGCCAGTCAAGAAATGCCTGATGCTCTGCCGCACGGCTTTTGGTATAGAAAAACTGGCCAAGATGCCAGTCGGCAGTATGAATGATGCGCATGGTGCTCCCTTCATGGCAGAAACGCGAAGCGGTGATTATAAACATATTGCCGTGCAGATATTTAATTCGTTTCGTCCGTCCTTGCCGGGCGTGCTTTTTTCATAAAACTGTCATAAAACTGACGCATAATGATGCCGCATATCCCGTGACAATCTGTCACAGCAGCAGGAGCAATAATGGCAAAGCGCATTCTGGTGGTTGAAGATGAAGCCCCAATCCGTGAGATGTTGTGTTTCGTTCTGGAACAAAATGACTATCATCCGATAGAAGCCGCGGATTATGACAGCGCGGTCAGTTTGCTGATTGAACCCTGGCCGGATCTGATCCTGCTGGACTGGATGCTGCCGGGGGGATCGGGCATTCAGTTTATTAAGCACCTGAAGCGTGAAGCGATGACGCGCGATATCCCGGTCATGATGCTGACCGCACGCGGCGAAGAGGAAGATCGCGTACGCGGGCTGGAAGTCGGTGCCGATGATTACATTACCAAACCGTTCTCGCCGAAAGAGCTGGTGGCGCGCATAAAGGCCGTGATGCGGCGCATTTCGCCTATGGCGGTGGAAGAGGTGATTGAGATGCAGGGGCTGACGCTCGACCCGTCGTCACACCGCGTTATGTCGGCTACCCAGCCGTTGGAAATGGGGCCAACCGAATACAAGCTCCTGCACTTCTTCATGACTCATCCAGAGCGCGTCTACAGCCGTGAGCAGTTGCTAAACCATGTCTGGGGGACTAACGTGTATGTCGAAGACCGTACCGTCGATGTTCATATTCGCCGTCTGCGCAAGGCGCTGGAGGTGAGTGGGCACGATCGTATGGTGCAGACGGTTCGCGGAACAGGTTATCGTTTCTCTGCACGTTATTGATCGCTCGCACGGAGTCTGAATCGTGTTGGAACGCCTCTCCTGGAAGAGATTATTGTTTGAGCTGCTGCTCGCCTGCCTGCCCGCGCTGATCGTAGGACTGCTGGCGGGCGGATTGCCCTGGCTGTTGCTGGTGGCGGTGCTTTGCGTGCTGGGCTTTCATTTCAACAACCTGCTGCGGCTTTCGCACTGGCTGTGGGTCGACCGTAGCATGACGCCCCCCAGCGGGCGCGGCAGCTGGGAACCTCTTTTTTACGGCCTGTACCAGATGCAGGCGCGCAACCGACGCCGACGCCGTGAGCTTGGCCATCTGATTAAGCGCTTTCGCAGCGGGGCAGAAACGCTGCCGGATGCGGTGGTGCTGACCACTGAAGAGGGCACGATTTTCTGGTGTAACGGACTGGCCCAGCAGATTTTGGGGCTGCGCTGGCCGGAAGATAATGGCCAGAATATCCTTAACCTGCTGCGCTACCCGGAGTTTACCCGCTATCTGCGCCAGCGCGATTTCGCGCATCCGCTGACGCTGGTACTGAACAACCAGCGCCATCTTGAATTTCGCATCATGCCCTACAGTGAAGGGCAGTGGCTGCTGGTGGCGCGTGACGTGACGCAAATGCACCAGCTTGAAGGCGCGCGCCGCAACTTTTTTGCCAACGTCAGTCACGAGCTGCGCACGCCGCTAACGGTGTTGAAGGGTTATCTGGAGATGATGAGTGATTCGGCGCTGGAAGGTGGCCTGCGTGACAAAGCGGTGCAAACCATGCAGGAGCAGGCAAAGCGTATGGATAGCCTGGTGGCGCAGCTGCTGACGCTGTCACGCATCGAGGCGGCTCCGGCAACCGACCTGCAGGAAATCGTCGACGTGCCCATGATGTTGCGGCTATTGCAGCGTGAAGCGGAAACGTTAAGCCACGGGCGTCATCACATTCAGTTTGTCAGCGATCCGAACCTACGCGTGTTTGGCAATGACGAACAGCTGCGCAGCGCGATGTCTAACCTGGTGTACAATGCGGTGAATCACACCCCGGACGGCACCCGCATCACCATCAGCTGGCAACGCACCGTACAGGGGGCAGAGTTCAGGGTGGAAGATAACGGCCCGGGCATTGCGCCAGAGCATTTACCGCGCCTGACGGAGCGCTTCTATCGCGTGGACAAGGCGCGATCCCGCCAGACCGGGGGAAGCGGTTTAGGTCTGGCTATCGTCAAACATGCGCTAAGCCACCATAACGCGCGGCTGAATATCAGTAGCGCCCCCGGCGAAGGAGAAACCTGCTTCAGCTTTCAGCTGGCCCCCAGGTTAATTGTTGATGCAACAGCGGGCGCAACCGCAGGGCGTTAGTCACAGGGAACCCGGAGCATGAAAAATTTTATCGCACTGACGCTGCTGCTGGTCAGCGTGCTGGCTCATGCCAAAGAGGGCATGCTGGCGGGCAATCTGAACAGCGTTGGGTCTGACACGCTTGGTAATCTGATGGCGCTGTGGGGAGACAATTTTAGCCGCCAGTATCCGGGGGTTAATGTGCAGATCCAGGCGGCGGGTTCGTCAACGGCTCCGACCGCGCTGGCCGCCGGGGCAGCACAGCTGGGCGCGATGAGCAGACCGATGCAGACGGCAGAGCGACAGCTGCTGGAGGACAGATACGGTTATCCCCCGCTGGCCGTACCGGTAGCGATTGATGCGCTGGTGGTGGTAGTGAATCAGGATAATCCGTTAGCCGGAGTGAACGCACAACAGCTGGATGCGATTTTCTCGGTGACCCGCCTGTGCGGCGCACTGTTCACGCCAAAAACCTGGGGCGATCTGCAACTTAAGCAGCCAGGCTGGACGCAGCGTGGCATACAGCGCTTTGGCCGCAATTCCGCTTCCGGAACCTGGGGTTTTTTCAAACAGCAGGCGTTGTGCAACGGTGATTTACGCCAGGATGTCGGGGAATATCCCGGCTCCGCTGCGGTGATACAGGCGGTTGCCGGTTCGCTAAACGGGATTGGCTATGCCAGCGCCGGGTTTCATCTTAGCGGCGTTAAGGTGCTGCCGGTGGCGCGGGACGATCATAACTGGATAGCGCCCACGGCCGAAAATATCCGCAGCGGCCGCTATCCCTACGCGCGTCCTCTCTATATCTATGTCAACAAGGCACCGGGAAAACCGCTGGAGCCGCTTACCGCCGCGTTTCTTCGTCTGGCGTTATCCGGCGCGGGTCAGGGGGTGGTCAGTCAGGCTGGCTACCTGCCGTTATCAGAAGCGCAAAGACAACAGGCGCTGGCGATGATTGCGCAATAACTTCGGGAAGACAAATCAGAGATGCAAAGGTTGGGTCGTCATTGACCGGCCTTTCGCCAATGAAAAGCCGTGAGTACTCCCTCGAACGTGTGCGTTTCCCACATCATGAATATTCCTCACGAACCATGAATTTTCCTCGTTTGCGGCGTTGGCATTCTCATGACACTGTTACCGGCATGGATTTAGACGTCCAGAAGTCTAAATATAACTAACGGTGACAGTTGCGCAACGCAATGATGCGCCCATGTGCAGGCCAGGAGTCGCTATCATGACAACATCCGTACCTTATCGTGCCGAAGTGGTGGGCAGTTTTCTGCGCCCGGCGGCGATTAAACAGGCGCGTGAGCAGTTTGCCGCCGGTAATATTGACGCGGCTGAACTACGCAGCATTGAAGATGAAGCGATCCGCAACGTGGTCGCCAGCCAGCGTTCCAGCGGCCTGCAGGTCGTCACCGACGGCGAATTCCGCCGTGCCTGGTGGCACTTTGACTTTTTTGACGGTCTGGATGGAGTAGAGCGCTATGAAGCAGAGCAGGGCATTCAGTTCAACGGCGTGCAGACTAAAGCGCGTGGCGTGAAAGTGACCGGTAAGCTGGGCTTCAGCGATCATCCGATGTTAGAAGATTTCCGCTTTTTGCAAAGCATCAGCGGGGATGCCGTGGCCAAAATGACCCTCCCCAGCCCCAGCGTGCTGCATTTTCGTGGCGGACGTCAGGTGATTGATGCGCAGGTTTATCCCGATCTGGCGGTCTATTTCGACGACCTTGCGCAAACCTGGCACGACGCGATCCAGGCTTTCTACGATGCAGGCTGTCGCTATTTACAGCTGGACGATACCGTTTGGGCCTATCTCTGTTCTGACGATCAGCAACAGCAGATCCGCGAACGCGGTGATAACCCGCAAGAGCTGGCCCGAACCTACGCCCGCGTGCTGAATAAAGCCATTGAGGGTAAGCCGGATGATTTGAAAATCGGCCTGCACGTTTGCCGGGGCAATTTTCGCTCAACCTGGATATCCGAAGGGGGCTACGAGCCGGTGGCGGAAATTCTGTTTGGCGGGGTTAACATTGATGCCTTCTTCCTTGAATATGATAATGAGCGTTCGGGCGGTTTCGAGCCTTTGCGCTTTATCAAAAAAGGCAGGCAGCAGGTGGTGCTGGGGCTTATCACCACTAAAAGCGGGGAGCTGGAGGCGGCGGATACGGTTGAAAAACGTCTGCGCGAGGCCGCGCAGTTCGTTAGCCTGGATCAAATTTGCCTCAGCCCACAGTGCGGCTTTGCCTCCACCGAAGAAGGGAACAGCCTGACGGAAGAGCAGCAATGGGCCAAGCTGCGCCTGGTGGTGGAGGTGGTAAACCGCGTTTGGTAAAAATGGCATCACTTTGTGCACAAGGCGCGTATTTATGCGCCTTTCGCGCTTCCCTGAACGTCTTATTGAGAAATTTGACGCCACATAGTGTAAAAAAAATACAAATCATGTAACGATTTTTGGGCGTGATCTAATTATATGCACTGGTTATGCAGTTTTTTGCGCTATATTCATCTACTTTGCCGATCCCGTATTGCCTTTCCCCGCTATAAACGTTCTACTTAGGCCCGTTTCTCGTCATTCCCCTGAATATAGAAAATAATCATCTTATATTCACTCTCTGTCGCGATGTAATCAGTATTTTCGACTGCATCCTTCTGATTTTGTGACCTATTAAGAGCATGCGGGGTGATTGGCCGTAAAATTATTCAGTGAGCAGGGATTGCCCCTGCTGCTGAAGTTTGACGAGCGGCACTGACATCACGACTTTTAACACCACCACAGGCAGCACGTTTCTTATGACGCATCGTTTAACTTCAAAAGATATTCTGGCACTGGGCTTTATGACTTTTGCCCTGTTTGTCGGCGCCGGGAACATTATCTTCCCGCCGATGGTAGGTATCCAGGCCGGAGAGCATGTCTGGCATGCCGCCCTGGGCTTCTTAATCACTGCTGTTGGCCTGCCGGTTATTTCGGTCATTGCCCTGGCGCGCGTGGGGGGAGGGATTGATGCCCTCAGCTCGCCCATCGGTAAAGTGGCTGGCGTGGTGCTGGCGACCGTCTGCTATCTGGCCGTCGGACCGCTGTTTGCAGCACCGCGTACCGCCACCGTTTCGTTTGAGGTGGGTATTGCACCACTGACCGGCGATGGCGCACTGCCGCTGTTTATCTACAGCCTGGTCTATTTTATCCTGGTGATTGGCATCTCGCTTTATCCGGGAAAACTGTTAGATACCGTTGGCCATATTCTGGCTCCGCTGAAAATTTTTGCCCTGGCCGTATTAGGCCTGGCTGCACTGCTGTGGCCAGCAGGAGGGATTGCGCCTGCCAGCGTTGAATATCAGCGTGCGGCGTTCTCCAACGGCTTTGTGAACGGTTATCTGACGATGGATACCCTCGGTGCGCTGGTATTCGGTATTGTGATAGTTAATGCCGCCCGGTCGCGCGGCATCAGCGAAGCAAAATTACTGACTCGCTATACCGTGATCGCTGGATTGATTGCCGGTGTCGGCCTGACGCTGGTTTATCTGGCTCTGTTTAAACTGGGTGCCGATAGCGCAAGCATTGTCGATCAGAGCGCTAACGGCGCGGCCATTTTGCATGCTTATGTGCAGCATACCTTCGGTGCGATGGGCAGCTTCTTCCTTGCTTCACTAATTTTTGTCGCCTGTATTGTGACTGCCGTTGGTCTGACCTGTGCCTGTGCTGAATTCTTTGAGCACTATTTGCCTTTCAGCTACCGCCAACTGGTGTTTATTATTGGCGCGTTTTCGATGGTGGTTTCCAATCTTGGTCTTAGCCATCTTATCCAGATCTCAATTCCAGTTTTAACCGCGATCTACCCGCCGTGTATCGTGCTGGTGCTGTTAAGCTTTACCCTGAGCTGGTGGAAGAAAAGCACAAGGATTGTTGCGCCAGTCATGCTGGTCAGCCTGCTGTTTGGTATCGTTGACGCAATCAAAACCACTAATTTAAAGGCGATGCTTCCAGAATTTACCCAAAACATGCCGCTGGCGGATCAGGGTTTAGCATGGTTGCCGCCTTCACTGGTGATGCTGGTATTGGTGGCCGTCTACGATCGCGTTTCAGGCCGCCAGTCGGTTACTGCGCATCAACAATAGCGTTGTAAAACCTCCCCTTACCCCAGCGGTGAGGGGTCGACAGGTGGAAAAATGACAAAAATGACTCTAAAAAAGGGATTGAGTACGCGCCATATTCGCTTTATGGCGTTGGGTTCAGCCATTGGTACCGGTCTGTTTTACGGATCGGCCGATGCCATTAGAATAGCCGGTCCCGGCGTGCTGCTTGCCTATCTGGTCGGGGGCCTGGCGGCATATATCATTATGCGCGCGCTCGGCGAAATGTCCGTTAACAACCCTCAGGCAAGTTCCTTCTCGCGCTATGCACAGGACTATCTTGGTCCGCTGGCGGGCTATATCACCGGCTGGACCTACTGTTTTGAAATCCTGATTGTTGCCATTGCCGATGTGACCGCATTCGGTATTTATATGAGCGTCTGGTTCCCCGATGTGCCGCACTGGATCTGGGTTTTGAGCGTGGTACTGGTGATTGGCGCGATCAACCTCGCCACGGTGAAGGTGTTCGGCGAGGTGGAGTTCTGGTTGTCGCTGTTCAAAGTTGCCACCATTATTGTGATGATTGTTGCAGGTATCGGCATTATCTTTTGGGGCATCGGTAACGGTGGCCAGGCGACCGGTATCAGCAATCTGTGGACCCACGGTGGCTTTGTACCCAACGGCTGGATTGGCGTGGTGCTTTCACTGCAAATGGTCATGTTTGCCTTTGGTGGGATAGAGATCATTGGCATTACCGCCGGGGAAGCGAAAGACCCGGCGGTATCGATCCCGCGCGCCATTAATACCGTGCCACTGCGCATCCTGGTATTCTACGTGGGTACGCTGTTTGTCATCATGTCGATCTATCCCTGGAATCAGGTCGGCACGAGCGGCAGCCCGTTTGTCCTCACTTTCCAGCATCTGGGGATTGCCGCAGCGGCGGCAGTGCTTAACTTCGTGGTGATCACCGCCTCACTGTCGGCGATCAACAGCGATGTGTTCGGCGTTGGACGTATGCTTTACGGTATGGCAGAGCAGGGCCACGCGCCAAAAATGTTCACCAACGTGTCGGAGAGAGGTGTTCCCTGGGTGACGGTGCTGGCAATGATGCTGGCGATGCTGGTTGCCGTGTATCTCAACTACCTGATGCCGGAAAAAGTGTTTCTGGTGATTGCTTCGCTGGCGACCTTCGCAACCGTCTGGGTATGGATAATGATCCTGTTCTCACAGATTGCGTTTCGTCGTACTTTGACGCCAGAGCAGCAAAAAGAGCTAAAGTTTCCGCTGCCGGGAGGTTCCCTGACCGCGGCTATCGGCATTGCTTTCCTTGCCTTTATTATCGGCCTGATCGGCTATTTCCCTGATACCCGCGTATCACTTTATGCTGGTTTTGCCTGGATAGTGCTGCTGCTGGTGAGCTGGCAGTGGGTTAAACGCAGAGCAGGTTAATATGGCGTAAAAGAGCAGGGGCGAACCGATGGTTCGCCCCTTTTTTTGTCAATAACCGGGCGGAATAAGTAACGACTTGTCGATATCATGTTTGCTGCGTTTGCAGCATGCGGTCATAAGGAGAGAGCGTTCCGACGACGATCTGATGGCATCCTGCCATGCCCATCTCGCTGATGGGTTTGTTGTCGCCCCACCACAGACCCAGTGCCTCCGCCATTGCTGGCGTCGTGTCCTGGCCGCTGGGATAATATGGCATAACTATGATTGGACGGCCTTTAGCAGCAATGACTGGAGAGGCTTGGGTGGAAATTTGGCATAAAAAAAAGCCCGCCGCAGCGAGCTTTATTCAAACAACAACCGAGCTGTTACAGCTTAGAAGCGTTTTCTGACAGGTACTTAGCGACGCCATCCGGAGATGCGCCCATACCTTTTTTGCCTTTTTCCCACTGTGCAGGGCACACTTCGCCATGCTCTTCGTGGAACTGCAGCGCGTCAACCATACGCAGCATTTCATCAACGTTACGGCCCAGCGGCAGATCGTTCACCACCTGGTGACGAACCACGCCCGCCTGGTCGATCAGGAAAGAGCCACGCAGAGCAACGCCCGCTTCCGGGTGTTCGATACCCCAGGCTTTCTGGATTTCACGTTTGATGTCCGCAACCATTGCGTACTGAACTTCGCCGATGCCGCCTTTGTCGACCGGCGTTTTACGCCATGCGTTATGCACGAACTCCGAGTCGAAGGAAACGCCGATCACTTCCACACCGCGTTTCTGGAACTCTGCATAGCGCTTATCGAACGCGATCAGTTCAGAAGGGCACACGAAGGTGAAGTCCATTGGCCAAAAGAACACAACGGTGGCTTTACCAGCGGTGTGTTTTTTAAAGTTAAAGTTTTCTACAATTTCACCGTTGCCCAGCACAGCTGCGGCAGTAAAATCAGGGGCTGGACGAGTAACCAGGACCATTATTCACTCCTGTTGAAGTCATTAAATTAGGGGGATAAAAGATGTCGGCATTATACGAGGCGCGTCCAGCCATGAACCAGCGAGACACGCCGATTATTGAGATAGGGGATACCTATCAAAATTACGGTTAAGTATAAAGCGAGGCCATACGATAACCTGTTTTAGTCAAAGGGCAAAGAATAAAGCGCTACGACTTTTTCTTACAACTCGCGCCGCCCGGCCTGTGCCATCATTTGCGGGTACAGTTGCCAGAACAGTTCTTCAAGCTGTTGATAGTTATCGATGAAGTCCTGATAACTGTCTGCCAGAGCGGCCAGCTTCGGTCGGCGGCTGGCCATACCCTCTAATACCTTCAATAAGAAAGCCGGATCGGCATAACGCTCTATCCAGCGTTCGCGCCATAACCAGGCGTTAAGAGTCTGAAAGCGAGTCGGCGTGTTTGTCAGCTGTGGTTCAATCACACTGCGAGCCTGCGCCAGGAAGGCCGGCAGGGAGATATCCGGCACCAGCCTATTCCAGTGATGTGACAAAAAGTGGTCCCAGACAACATCAAGCGTAATCGGTGCCACCCGGCGGGTTTCACTCCGGAAAAGCTGGCGAGCCTGGCGGACTTGCGGCAACGCATCCGTCAAAGCATCAATACGGCGGTGCAGGCTGATGCCATCAGCAATGGGGATGGGCCACTGTTGATAAGGATTGCCGCGCACGTAATCGGCCATCAGATTGCCGAGCAGTGAACTGTCGGCAAGTTGGGCCAGGTGAAGGTGGGCAAGATAGTTCATGACGTTATTCTACCTCATATGCGGGCGATATAACGCACCTTGTTTAGCTACGGCCCGTTTTAAGCTAGACTATGCGCCCTGAATTCCCAGACTGTGAATGACCATGCGCGTTGCTGATTTTACTTTTGAGTTACCCGAATCCTTGATTGCCCACTATCCGCAGGCCGAGCGTAGCGGATGCCGCTTGCTGTCGTTAAATGGTTCTGATGGCGCGTTAACGCATGGTGTATTTACCGATTTGTTGCACAAGCTCAATCCTGGCGATCTGCTGGTGTTCAACAACACGCGGGTGATCCCGGCGCGCATTTTCGGTCGTAAGGCCAGCGGCGGAAAGATTGAGGTGCTGGTGGAGCGCATGCTGGATGACACGCGGGTACTGGCCCATGTGCGTTCATCTAAAGCACCCAAGCCCGGCAGCGACCTGCTGTTGGGGGATGATGAAAGCGTGCAGGCCACTATGCTGGCACGACACGATACGCTGTTTGAAATTGAATTTAACGATGCGCGCCCGGTGCTGGATATTTTAAACAGTATCGGCCATATGCCGCTGCCTCCTTATATCGACCGCCCCGACGAAGATGCCGACCGTGAGCTTTATCAGACCGTGTACAGCCAGAAGCCTGGCGCGGTGGCGGCCCCAACGGCGGGCCTGCATTTCGACGAGCCGTTGCTGGTAGCGTTACGTGAAAAAGGGATTGAAACGGCTTTCGTTACTCTGCACGTCGGTGCAGGTACGTTCCAGCCGGTGCGTGTCGATACCATTGAAGACCATATTATGCATGCCGAGTATGCCGAGGTGCCGCAGGATGTGGTTGATGCGGTGCTGGCCTGTAAGGCGCGTGGCAATCGGGTCATAGCGGTTGGGACGACTTCAGTGCGTTCATTAGAGAGCGCGGCGCAGGCCGCGGAAAATACGCTAATTGCACCATTTTTCGGCGATACGAAAATCTTTATTTATCCTGGTTATCACTACCAGGTGATTGATGCGCTGGTGACCAATTTCCACCTGCCAGAGTCGACGCTAATTATGCTGGTTTCCGCTTTTGCCGGTTATAAGCATACTATGCGCGCTTACCAGCAGGCTGTTGCTGAACAGTACCGCTTCTTCAGCTACGGCGATGCGATGTTTATTACCCGTAATCCACAGGCGTTTGCCGAGATACCGGGTTAGTGAATTCCCCCGTGGGCGGGGCATTCCCGCTCCCAGCAACCATTTACATCAGACTGTATTTCTGGTGGAGGCAATGTGAAGTTTGAATTAGACACGACAGACGGGCGCGCGCGCCGTGGCCGTCTGGTTTTTGAGCGTGGGGTAGTAGAAACTCCGGCATTTATGCCGGTAGGCACCTACGGCACGGTAAAAGGCATGACGCCGGAAGAAGTGCAGGACACTGGCGCTCAGATCATTCTCGGCAATACTTTCCATTTATGGTTACGCCCTGGGCAGGAGATCATGAAGCTGCACGGCGATCTGCATGATTTTATGCAGTGGAAAGGGCCTATTCTTACGGACTCCGGCGGTTTCCAGGTATTTAGCCTGGGTGATATCCGCAAAATTACTGAGAAAGGGGTGCATTTCCGTAATCCGATTAACGGTGACGCGATTTTCCTCGATCCGGAAAAATCGATGGAAATTCAGTACGACCTCGGCTCTGACATTGTAATGATCTTTGATGAATGTACGCCGTACCCGGCCGATTGGGATTATGCCAAGCGTTCAATGGAAATGTCGCTGCGCTGGGCGCAACGCAGCCGCGACCGTTTTGACTCCCTGGGTAATAAAAACGCGTTATTTGGCATTATTCAGGGCAGTGTTTACGAAGATTTACGAGATGTGTCGGTTAAAGGATTGGTAGATATCGGCTTTGATGGGTACGCTGTGGGCGGCCTGGCGGTCGGTGAGCCTAAGGAAGATATGCACCGCATCCTGGAGCATGTCTGTCCGCAGCTTCCGCAGGACAAGCCACGCTACCTGATGGGCGTCGGTAAGCCTCAGGATCTGGTGGAAGGTGTACGACGCGGTGTGGATATGTTCGACTGCGTTATGCCGACCCGCAATGCACGTAATGGGCATCTCTTTGTCAGCGACGGCGTGGTAAAAATCCGCAATGCGAAGTACAAAGACGACATCTCGCCGCTCGATGCCGAGTGTGATTGCTATACCTGCCGCAATTATAGCCGTGCCTATCTGTATCATCTTGACCGCTGTAATGAAATTTTGGGTGCACGTCTGAATACCATTCATAACCTGCGCTATTATCAGCGCTTAATGGCGGGTTTACGCCAGGCTATTGAAGAGGGTAAATTAGAGCACTTTGTTAGTGAATTCTACCAACGGACGGGAGCGGCGGTTCCGCCAATCACGTCTGATAATTAAACGATGAGGGAATTTTAATGAGCTTTTTCACTTCTGATGCCGTGGCAGCCGCAGCACCTTCTCAGAGTAGTCCGTATTCTCTGGTGATAATGCTGGTGGTGTTTGGTCTGATTTTCTACTTTATGATCTTACGCCCTCAGCAAAAACGTGCGAAAGAGCACAAAAAACTGATGGACTCAATTGCTAAAGGCGATGAAGTTCTGACCACGGGTGGTTTAGTCGGACGCGTAACCAAAGTAGCTGAAACGGGCTATGTGGCTATTGCCCTTAACGATACGACTGAAGTTGTCGTCAAGCGTGACTTTGTTGCTGCCGTTTTGCCGAAAGGTACGATGAAGGCGCTTTAATTTTTTGATTTCCCTAAGGGAACTGCCGTGTTAAATCGTTATCCTTTATGGAAGTACATCATGCTGATCGTCGTGTTACTCGTCGGTCTGCTGTATGCACTCCCTAACCTTTATGGTGAGGATCCGGCTGTTCAGATCACTGGTGCGCGCGGAAGCGCCGCCAGTGAGCAAACGCTGGTCCAGATCCAAAGCGCTTTAAAACAAGACAATATTCCAAGTAAATCCGTTGCTCTGGAAAATGGCGCTATTCTGGCGCGTTTCGCTAACACCGACGTGCAGCTGCGCGCGCGTGAGGCGATAATAAAAGTTCTCGGCGAAGATTATGTGGTGGCGCTTAACCTCGCTCCTGCAACGCCAGCCTGGTTAGCAATGTTGTCCGCAGAGCCGATGAAACTCGGTCTCGATCTGCGTGGTGGTGTCCACTTCCTGATGGAAGTTGATATGGATACCGCGCTGGGCAAGCTTCAGGATCAGAACATCGACAATCTACGTAGCGACCTGCGCGAGAAAAGTATTCCCTACATTAACGTGCGTAAAACCGCTAATTATGGTCTGGAAATTCGCTTCCGTGACGATAAAGCGCGTGATGCCGCCATTAGTTATCTGACCACTCGTCACCGCGATATGGTGATCAACAGCAGCGGCAGTAATGCCCTGACGGCGGTAATGAGCGACGAGCGCATGCGTGAAGCGCGTGAATATGCCGTTCAGCAGAACATCAATATTCTGCGCAACCGTGTTAATCAGCTGGGCGTGGCGGAACCTCTGGTGCAGCGCCAGGGATCGGATCGTATCGTAGTTGAACTGCCGGGTATTCAGGATACGGCGCGCGCCAAAGAGATCCTGGGAGCAACGGCAACGCTGGAGTTCCGACTGGTCAATACCAGCGTGGACGCAACATCAGCCGCAAACGGCCGTATACCGGGCGATTCGGAAGTAAAAGATACGCGCGAAGGGCAGCCGGTTGTGCTGTACAAGCGGGTGATCCTTACCGGTGACCACATTACCGACTCCACATCCAGCACCGATGAATACAATCAGCCACAGGTGAATATTTCTCTGGACAGCGCTGGCGGCAATATCATGTCCAACTTTACCAAAGACAGCGTAGGTAAAGCGATGGCGACCCTGTTTGTTGAATACAAAGACAGTGGTAAGAAAGACGCCAATGGCCGTGCGATTCTGGAAAAGCATGAAGAGGTGATTAACGTTGCCAATATCCAGTCACGACTGGGTAACAGCTTCCGTATTACCGGTATCAATAACCCGAACGAAGCTCGTCAGCTTTCGCTGCTGCTGCGTGCCGGTGCGTTGATTGCGCCAATTCAGATTGTGGAAGAGCGTACCATTGGTCCAACGATGGGTGCGCAGAACATCACCCAGGGGCTGGAAGCCTGCCTGTGGGGGCTGATTGCTTCTATCGTCTTTATGGTGGTGTGGTACAAGAAATTCGGCCTGGTAGCCACCAGCGCACTGCTGGCTAACCTGGTGCTGATCGTCGGCATTATGTCGCTGCTTCCTGGCGCTACGCTAACAATGCCGGGTATTGCCGGTATTGTGTTAACGCTGGCGGTAGCAGTCGATGCTAACGTACTGATTAACGAGCGTATCAAGGAGGAGCTGCGTAACGGACGTTCCGTACAGCAGGCGATCCATGAGGGTTATAAAGGCGCGTTTTCCAGTATCGTGGATGCCAACGTGACCACGCTGATTAAAGTTATCATTCTGTACGCAGTGGGTACCGGCTCGATTAAAGGGTTTGCTATCACAACTGCGATTGGTGTGGCAACTTCCATGTTTACCGCGATTATCGGCACCCGTGCCATCGTCAATCTGATGTATGGCGGCAAACGCATTAACAAGTTGTCTATCTGAGGAGTGCGTTGTGGCACAGGAACATAGTGTTGAACAAATGAATCACGGGCGTAAAGTCATCGACTTTATGCGCTGGGATAAACTGGCGTTCATCATTTCTGGAATATTGCTAATAGTAGCAGTAGCCATCATTGGTGTTCGGGGCTTCAACTGGGGACTCGATTTCACCGGCGGTACGGTCATTGAGATCAATCTTGAACAGCCGGCCGATCTGGATATGATGCGTGAAAGCCTGCAAAAAGCCGGTTTTGCCGAGCCGCAGGTGCAAAACTTTGGCAGCAGCCGTGATGTGTTGGTGCGTATGCCGCCGGCTGAAGGCAATGCGGGTGAAGCGCTGGGCAGTAAGGTGCTGGGCGTCATCAACGAAGCAACCGGACAGAATGCGACCGTCAAACGTATCGAGTTTGTCGGCCCCAGCGTGGGGAGCGATCTGGCTCAGGCGGGTGGGATGGCGCTGCTTTCGGCGCTGATTGCCATTCTGTTCTATATTGGCTTTCGCTTTGAGTGGCGTTTGGCGCTAGGCACCGTACTGGCGCTGGCACACGATGTGGTCATTACGATGGGGCTGCTCTCTATGTTCAAGATTGAGATAGACCTGACTATTATCGCCTCGTTAATGTCGGTTATTGGCTACTCGCTCAACGATAAGATCGTGGTATCGGACCGTATCCGTGAGAACTTCCGCAAAATCCGTCGCGGTTCTTCTTACGATATTACCAATATCTCACTGACGCAGACGTTAAGCCGAACCATCATCACCTCGGTAACCACGTTGGCGATGGTCGTGATCCTGTTTATCTTTGGCGGCGCATTGTTGAAAGGCTTCTCGCTGACGATGCTGATCGGGATTACCATTGGTACTATCTCGTCGATTTATGTCTCTTCAGCCCTGGCGCTGAAGCTGGGCATGAAACGTGAGCATATGATCCAGCAGAAAGTGGAAAAAGAGGGCGCGGACCAGCCTTCGATTCTTCCTTAACGCGATGCGGTCAGAATGGCGGCCACCCCAGGGTGGCCGTTTTTTTATGGTGCAAAAGCTGATGAGCCGATCAGCATCAGGCCATGAACGCGAACATAGCCGAGTTTCTCCGGTGGGAAACCCTGCAGATACAGCATAACCCCCGCTTCACGAGGCGGCGGTAAAGCGGGTTCAAGCCGGAAGGTTTCACTGCGGCTTTGCGCGCTTAGCGGTCTGCCGCTGCTCTCGTCAAGGCTACCCCATTCGACCCGGCCGGTGAGTGCGGCCAGCCGCGCAGCATCGGCAACACTCAGATGCAGCAACGCGCACGTCCCGCCATCTTGCCTGGTGATATTGCTTAACCACAGGCGCAGTTGGCCTGCCTGACTCTGCAATAGCACTGGGGTTTTGGCGGCGGGGACTAACCAGGCACCCTGAAGCGAGTTCTGGTTAAGCAGGCTTTGGCGCTCAATCGCGGTTGCCTGAAGCGTAAGATGGCCCAATTCCTGACTCAACCGGCTCACCTGATGGTGGAGCCGTTGCGTCTGACGGTCGGGCGGAGAGGACAGACATCCTGACAGGAGCAGGGCGGCTGACATTGCCCCTACGCGCAGTGTGATCACGTCCTCTCCCCGATCGATCCGTTACTGAGGGATGCGCAGCTTCTGACCTGGATAAATTTTATCCGGGTGGCTAAGCATTGGCTTATTTGCCTCGAAGATTTTGTTGTACTGATTGGCGTCGCCGTAAACGGATTTGGAAATGGCGCTCAGCGTATCGCCTGATTTCACCGTGTAATAATCAGATTCATTGGCAGCGGGCGCATCAGTAACGACCTTGTCATCTACGCTGCTGATGCCCTTGATATTGCCTGCGGCGACCAAGATCTTCTCTTTCTCTTCCTGGGTCAGGCCTTCGCCGGTGACAACGGCTTTGTCACCGTTAACCTCGACCTTCACTTTGTCAGCGCCCGGAATACCCTGCTTTTTCAGACTATCTTCAATGGCCGTGCCCTGAGCGTGTGCATTTCCGGCGAACGCATCCAGGATCTTCTCACCTGCATCTTTAACAAAATCAAACAGTCCCATTTTTGACTCCTTTTTGGTGAAACCCCGGAATGGGGGGTACACAAAGCATAGACCTGTTTTTCACTTTTGTGGGGCGGGCATCTAGATCAGCGAATGCAAGTCCGTGTGAATGATTCAGTTGTTATCCACTCCAGGGTACACTGATAGCCCTCTGCTGAATAATCAGGACAGACTTATGCATTGCCCATTTTGTTGCGCCGTGGATACTAAAGTGATCGACTCCCGCCTGGTTGGGGAAGGCTCCTCCGTGCGCCGCCGACGCCAGTGTGTGGTTTGTCACGAACGCTTCACTACGTTTGAAGTCGCAGAGCTGGTGATGCCACGGGTGGTTAAGAGCAACGACGTGCGTGAACCCTTTAATGAAGACAAGCTGCGCAGTGGATTGATGAAGGCGCTGGAGAAGCGCCCGGTTAGCTCGGATGCGGTGGAAAATGCCATCAGCCACATCAAAAGTAAGCTGCGTGCCACCGGTGAACGCGAAGTGGCCAGTAAATCGATCGGTAGCCTGGTCATGGACGAGCTAAAAAAACTGGATAAAGTGGCCTATATCCGTTTTGCATCGGTATATCGCAGCTTTGAAGATATCCGCGAATTCGGCGAAGAGATCGCCCGCTTACAGGACTGACAGGATGCGCGATGAAGTTTATATGGCCCGGGCGCTGGAACTGGCGCGCCGTGGCCGATTTACCACCACGCCGAATCCCAATGTAGGATGCGTGCTGGTACGTGATGACCAGATCGTGGGAGAAGGCTATCATCTGCGTGCCGGTGAGCCGCACGCGGAAGTTCACGCGCTGCGTATGGCGGGTGAAAAATCGCGTGGCGCTACCGTCTATGTGACGCTGGAGCCGTGTAGCCATCATGGCCGTACGCCGCCGTGCTGCGATGCGCTGATTGCGGCTGGCGTTAAGCGGGTTGTTACCGCGATGCAGGACCCGAATCCGCAGGTGGCAGGTCGTGGCCTGTATCGTCTGCAGCAGGCGGGCATCGAGGTCAGCCACGGGCTGATGATGCAGGAAGCGGAAGCGTTAAACCGTGGGTTTCTCAAACGTATGCGCACCGGCTTCCCTTGGGTGCAGCTTAAACTTGGCGCCTCGCTGGATGGGCGCACGGCGATGGCCAGTGGGGAAAGTCAGTGGATAACGTCCCCCGAAGCAAGACGCGATGTGCAAAGACTGCGCGCGCAAAGCTCGGCTATTCTCAGCACCAGCGGCACCGTGCTGGCCGATAATCCGGCGCTCACCGTCCGTCATGATGAACTGGATAGCGCCAGCCTGGCGGACTACCCGGTCAACCTACTGCGCCAGCCGATACGCGTTATCGTTGACGGACAGAACCGCATTACCCCACAGCATCGGCTTATTGCCCAGCCGGGCGAAACCTGGCTGGCGCGCACCTCCAGCTGTCCGCAGCAGTGGCCGGAAAACGTCAGTCAGCTGATCGTACCACGCCATCAGGATCGCCTCGATCTGGTCTCGATGCTGATGCTGCTGGGCAAAAAACAGATTAACAGCCTGTGGGTGGAGGCCGGAGCGCAATTTGCCGGTGCATTACTCCAGGCAGGCGTTGTCGATGAGCTGATCGTCTACATGGCTCCTAAACTACTTGGCGATGCCGGGCGCGCCCTGTGCCAGCTGCCGGGACTGGAAACGCTGGCCGCCGCACCGGCGTTTACCTTTAGTGATATTCGTCAGGTGGGGCCTGATCTCAGGCTCACGTTGACCCCGTTATGACGGCTTGCGCAAAAACGAGCAGGTCGTCAAAGAGTGTGATAGAATCCGCCCCCCTGCGGGGCCAAACAGAACCCTGGAAGGAAGATTATGAACGTTATCGAAGCTGCTGTTGCTACTCCTGACGCGCGCGTTGCCCTGGTGATTGCGCGTTTCAACAACTTTATCAACGACAGCCTGCTGAGCGGTGCTCTCGATGCCCTGAAACGAATTGGTCAGGTCAAAGATGAGAATATCACCGTGGTATGGGTTCCTGGTGCTTATGAACTGCCCGTGACGGCGCGTGCGCTGGCCAAAACCGGCAAGCATGACGCGGTTGTGGCTCTTGGCACCGTGATCCGTGGCGGTACTGCCCATTTTGAATTCGTGGCAGGTGAGGCCAGTTCTGGTCTTGCCAGCGTTGCCATGCACAGCGATATCCCGGTTGCCTTTGGCGTGCTAACGACTGAAAATATCGAGCAGGCCATTGAACGCGCCGGAACCAAAGCGGGCAATAAAGGTGCTGAAGCAGCCCTGACCGCTCTGGAAATGATTAACGTATTGAAAGCCATTAATGCCTGATTTAAGGGGAATTTTGTGAAACCTGCTGCTCGTCGCCGCGCCCGTGAATGTGCTGTTCAGGCACTCTACTCCTGGCAGATATCCAAAAATGACATCGCGGATGTTGAATACCAGTTTCTGGCGGAACAGGACGTTAAAGACGTCGATATTACTTATTTCCGTGAGCTGGTCGGCGGCGTTGCAACTAACAGTGCATACCTCGACGGCCTGATGAAACCATACCTGTCGCGTCAGCTTGAAGAGCTGGGCCAGGTGGAAAAGGCGATCCTGCGTATCTCGCTGTTTGAACTGAGTAAGCGTTCAGACGTGCCCTACAAGGTTGCCATTAATGAGGGGATCGAGCTGGCAAAAGTGTTCGGTGCTGAAGACAGTCATAAGTTTGTCAACGGCGTGTTGGACAAAGCCGCTCCGCAGATCCGCCCTAACCGCAAATAATCCTCAGAGGCCGTGCAATCCGGCCTCTTCTTTTACCCCCGGAATGCAATATGTCATGTGGCGAATTTGAACTGATTGCGCGCTATTTTGATCGCGCGACATGCTCCCGTCGCGATGTGGAAAAAGGCATCGGTGACGACTGTGCGCTACTCAGCGTACCGGAAAAACAGACTCTGGCTATCAGTACCGACACGCTGGTATGCGGCGTGCACTTCCTGCGTGATATTCATCCTGCCGATCTTGCATACAAAGCGCTGGCGGTTAATCTTAGCGACCTGGCGGCAATGGGCGCAGATCCCGCATGGCTGACGCTGGCACTGACGCTGCCGCAGGTCAACGAAAGCTGGTTAAAAGCATTTAGCGACAGTCTGTTTGAATTGCTGGATTACTACAATATGCAGCTGGTCGGCGGCGATACCACGCGTGGGCCGCTCAGCATGACGTTAGGCATTCATGGACTGGTGCCGCAGGGAAGAGCATTAAAGCGCAGCGGTGCACGTATCGGCGACTGGATCTACGTCACGGGGACGTTAGGCGACAGCGCTGCCGGCCTTGCGCTGCTACAGCATCATGTGAAAATCGACGATCCGGTCGCCCACGAAGCGCTGATTAAGCGTCATCTGCGGCCGATGCCCCGCGTTCTGCAGGGGCAGGCATTGCGCGATCTGGCCAGCTCCGCCATCGATCTGTCCGATGGGCTCATCTCCGATCTCGGCCACATCCTACAGGCCAGCGCCTGTGGTGCCCGGCTTAATCTTGACGCCTTACCCCTTTCAGAGGTCGTGAAGCAAAACTTTCCCGCGCAGCAGACGCTGCACTGGGCGTTGAGCGGCGGTGAAGATTATGAACTCTGCTTTACCGTACCGGAAATTAACCGTGGCGCGCTTGACGTAGCGCTGGGGTATCACGGCGTTCCTTATACCTGCATCGGGCAGATTGCTCCGCAGTCAGATGGGCTAACGTTGCTGCAAAACGATCGGCCCGTTGAAATTAACCTGAAAGGATTCGATCATTTTGGCTCGCGCTAAGGATATGGCTAAAAGCCGTCTGAAAATGAGCAATCCGTGGCATTTACTGGCCACCGGATTCGGCAGCGGTTTAAGCCCCTGGATGCCGGGCACCATGGGGTCGCTGGCGGCGATCCCATTCTGGTATCTGATGAGCTTTCTGCCGCAGGATCTCTACTCGCTAGCGGTGCTGCTGGGTATCAGTATTGGCGTGTATCTTTGCCATCGTACGGCGAAGGATATGGGCGTGCACGATCACGGCAGCATCGTCTGGGATGAGTTTATCGGTATGTGGATCACGCTGATGGCCATTCCGGTTAACGACTGGAGGTGGGTGCTGGCAGGATTTTTGCTGTTCCGCGTGCTGGATATCTGGAAACCCTGGCCCATCCGCTGGTTTGACCGCAACGTGCACGGCGGGATGGGAATTATGGTGGATGATATTATCGCCGGGGTGATATCAGCGGCTATTCTCTACTGTGCCGGGCATTACTGGCTGATTTAATGCCAGGCTGCGCTCACCTACTCCCCGCAGGGAGTAGGTGAAAGGTTATTGTGCCAGCCAGTCGGCGATCTGCCGTTGGATACCGTCGGCATCCAGCTGATAATCGCTACGGATCTCATCCTGCGTGCCCGGAGGAATAAATTCATCGGGTAGGCCAATATTCAGCACCGGGATCGCCCGGCGTTTAGCCATCAAAAGCTCATTCACGCCGCTTCCGGCACCGCCTTTGATTGATCCTTCCTCAAGCGTGATCAGTGACTGGTGCTGTGCCGCCAGCTCCAGCACCAGCGCTTCGTCCAGCGGTTTGACAAAACGCATATCCACCAGCGTGGCATTGATGGCTTCCGCCACCTCGGCCGCCTGCGGGAGCAGCGTACCAAAGTTAAGAATGGCCATTTTCTCTCCGCGGCGTTTGACCACGCCTTTGCCTAGCGGCAGCGAAGCCAGCGCTTCAAGCGGTGCGCCGGTGCCATTGCCACGCGGATAGCGCACCGCGCTTGGGCCACCCTGGTGGTGATAACCGGTATACAGCATTTGGCGGCATTCATTCTCATCGCTTGGCGTCATAATCACCATATCAGGGATACAGCGCAGGAAGGCAATATCAAAGGCCCCCTGGTGAGTCTGCCCGTCAGCACCGACGATGCCGCCACGGTCGATGGCAAACAGCACCGGCAGTTTTTGAATGGCGACATCATGGATCAGCTGATCGTAGGCGCGCTGCAGGAAAGTGGAGTAGATCGCCACCACCGGCTTATAGCCGCCGATAGCCAGTCCTGCTGCAAATGTAACCGCGTGCTGCTCGGCAATCGCCACATCGAAATATTGCTGGGGATAATCGCGCGAGAAGCTGACCATTCCGGAGCCTTCGCGCATCGCCGGGGTGACGGCCATCAGCCTGTCATCAGCGGCGGCGGTTTCACTCAACCACTGTCCGAAAATTTTTGAATAGCTCGGCAGACCTTCAGCACTTTTTGGCAGCAGCCCGCTGGCCGGATCGAACTTAGGTACGGCATGCCAGCTGATCGGATCTTTTTCCGCCGGGGCATAGCCTTTCCCCTTTTTGGTCATGACGTGCAGGAACTGCGGGCCTTTCAGCGCGCGCATATTACGCAGCGTGTGCACCAAAGCCAGCACGTCGTGGCCATCTACCGGGCCGATATAATTAAAGCCCAGCTCTTCAAAAAGGGTGCCCGGCACCACCATTCCCTTCAGGTGTTCTTCGGTACGTTTCACCAGCTCCTTGATGGGAGGCAGGCCGTCGAGGACTTTTTTGCCGCTCTCACGCAGACGTGAGTAGGTTTTTCCGGACAGAATTTGTGCCAGCCGGTTATTAAGCGCGCCCACGTTTTCAGAGATCGACATTTCATTGTCGTTCAGCACCACCAGCAGGTCGGCCTTACAGTCTCCGGCATGATTCATCGCTTCAAACGCCATCCCGGCGGTGATCGCGCCATCGCCGATAACACAGGCCGTTCGACGGCCTTGCGCTTCTTTACCGGCGGCAACCGCCATACCTAACCCTGCACTGATAGAGGTTGATGAGTGACCCACATTGAGCACATCGTATTCACTTTCATCACGCCACGGGAAGGGGTGCAGCCCGTTTTTCTGACGGATAGTGCCTATCCGATCGCGACGCCCGGTGAGGATCTTGTGGGGATAAGCCTGATGTCCTACGTCCCATATCAGATGGTCAAACGGCGTGTTGTAAACGTAATGCAGAGCGACGGTCAATTCCACCACGCCCAGCCCGGAAGCAAAATGACCGCTGGAGCGGCTTACGCTGTCGAGCAGATACTGCCGCAGCTCGTCACAGAGTGTTGGCAGGCTCTCTTTCGGTAGCAAACGTAATTCTTGCACCGTACTTGCCAGAGCAAGCGTCGGGTATTTTGCAGTTTCAAAACTCATCAGTGACTCATTTAGAGGTTATTTATCGCGTTCGATTATAAAGCTTGCCAGCGCGCGTAACGCGGTCGTGTTGTAAGACTGTGCGGCAAGTGTCTCTAACGCGTTGAGGGATTCTTGATAAAGATCCCATGCTTTCAGCCGCGCATTTTCAAGCCCCATTAGTGCCGGGTAAGTACTTTTGCCCAATTGCTGGTCGGCACCCTGCTGCTTTCCAAGCACCACGGTATCACCGATAACATCAAGGATGTCATCCTGAACCTGAAAGGCCAGGCCAATCGCATCGGCAAAACGGTCAAGAGCGGGCAGAGCGGCACGACCAGGGGCACCTGCGGAAAGGGCGCCGAGTCGAACGGCCGAACGGATCAGCGCGCCGGTCTTATGCCTGTGGATCTGCTCAAGTTCGTCTAGCGTGACCCGTTTGCCTTCGGCCGCGAGATCCAGCGCCTGACCGCCGCACATTCCGGCTACGCCGCTGGCCTGGGCCAGTTCAGACAGCATGGCAACACGACTTTCCGCCGTGACTCCCGGCATCGGGGCGTCAGCAAGTATCGAAAAGGCGAGCGTCTGGAGCGCATCGCCTGCCAGAATCGCCGCATCCTCACCAAACTTGATATGACAGGTAGGCTGGCCGCGGCGCAGGCTGTCATTATCCATCGCGGGCAGATCGTCATGAATAAGTGAATACGCATGAATACATTCGACCGCTGCCGCCGGCGCATCCAGCGCGGCATCGTCTGCGTGCAGCATGTTGCCCGTCGCGTAGACCAGGAAGGGGCGTAAACGCTTGCCGCCCAATAATGCGCCATATTCTATCGCGTTAACCAGAGGAGTACTCTGAAAAGGCAGTTGTGAAACAAATCCCTGGATCGCTGCGTTGACTCGCTGATAGTGGCTGGTGAGTAAGACGTTAAAATCCATTACTCTTTTTCCGGCGTGAAGGGCGTCAGCTCAGCATTTTTATCATCGCTCAGCAAGATTTGTACCCGCTGCTCGGCCTGTTGAAGCACCTGCTGCCCGGCACGCGCTAGCTGCACGCCGCGCTCAAATTCATTCAGCGCTTCTTCCAGCGCAAGATCGCCGCTTTCCAGGCGGCTGACAATCTGCTCCAGCTGCTGCAGGGAGGCTTCGAAACTGACAGACTGTTGAGTTTTTTTTGGCATTTCTAATCCTGACTGTGCATTTTCATCAGAGAATGCTCATGGTAGCCGACTCTAAATGATTAGCAAAATATCCCCTGCAAATTTTGTGTTATCGGGGACGGCCCTGCCGGCGGCAGATGGATCAGCAGCCGTCAGACAAAGATGGTATACTCATGGCGGATGCAAAGGGCGCAGGCCAATTTGCGAGACTTTGATTTTAACAGTTAAGTGCCCCCCCATCAGCACTTAATTGCCTAACGAATAAATGCCGCCATGAAGTTTATCATTAAGTTATTCCCTGAAATTACAATTAAAAGCCAGTCGGTACGCCTGCGTTTTATTAAAATCCTTACCGGAAATATTCGCAATGTTCTGAAACCTTACGATGAAACCCTTGCCGTGGTTCGCCATTGGGACAATATCGAAGTTCGCGCCAAAGATGAAAGCAAGCGTGCGGCTATTGTTGCAGAACTGACGCGCATTCCGGGCATCCATCATATACTGGCGGTGGAAGATCGCCCCTATACCGACGTGCACCACATTTTTGAGCAAACTCTTGAAATGAACCGTGAACGCATTGAAGGCAAGACCTTCTGCGTGCGCGTGAAGCGTCGCGGTAAGCACGAATTCAGTTCACAGGACGTTGAGCGCTACGTTGGCGGCGGCCTGAATCAGCACGTGGCCAGCGCTCAGGTGCAGCTTAATCGCCCGCAGGTGACGGTCAATCTGGAAATTGAAGACGAACGCCTGATCCTGGTCACCGCCCGTTACGAAGGTATCGGCGGTTATCCTATCGGCACCCAGGAAGATGTGCTGTCACTGATTTCCGGTGGTTTTGACTCAGGCGTCTCCAGCTACATGCTGATGCGCCGTGGCTGCCGTGTGCACTATTGTTTCTTTAATCTCGGTGGTGCAGCGCATGAGATCGGCGTGCGTCAGGTTGCCCACTATCTGTGGAAGCGCTACGGCAGCACACACCGCGTCCGCTTTGTGGCGATTAACTTTGAGCCGGTGGTCGGCGAGATCCTGGAAAAAGTGGATGATGGCCAGATGGGCGTCGTGCTGAAGCGTATGATGGTCCGTGCCGCCTCCAAAATTGCCGAGCGCTACGGCGTGCAGGCGCTGGTGACCGGTGAAGCGCTGGGGCAGGTTTCCAGCCAGACGTTGACCAACCTGCGACTGATCGATAATGCCAGCGACACGTTGATCCTACGCCCCCTTATTTCGCACGACAAAGAACACATCATCAAACTGGCGCGTGAAATTGGCACCGAAGATTTTGCACGGACTATGCCGGAATATTGCGGCGTTATCTCAAAAAGCCCAACGGTCAAAGCGGTTAAGGCGAAGATCGAGCACGAAGAGCAGAACTTCGACTTTGCCATTCTTGAGCGGATGGTTGAGGAAGCAACGAACGTAGATATTCGTGAAATCGCCGAGAAGGCGCAAGAGGAAGTGGCTGAAGTCGAGACCGTAGCCTCGTTTTCTCATAATGACGTGATACTGGATATTCGTTCCAACGATGAGCAGGAGGCGCGTCCGCTGGAAGTGGAGGGTGTGGTCGTGAAATCGCTGCCGTTCTACAAGCTGGCAACGCAGTTTGGCGATCTCGACCAGAGCAAAAGCTGGCTGCTGTACTGCGAACGCGGCGTGATGAGCCGTTTACAGGCGCTCTACCTGCACGAACAGGGCTTTAAAAACGTGAAGGTTTATCGCCCTTAGTTCGGCCAGCTCCCTCCGGGCTTAGCCGTACCGCGTACCCGGCCAGACCTGTCATCCTTACCCGATTGCTATATTGGGTGATGGTGCGCTGGCCGGACGCAAAACTCACCGCATCGTCGATGCCTGATGCGCGCACTGGCAAAACGATAAATTTTAATCGCGGTAATCATAGATCCCGGCAGCCACAACCAGCTGCGCGGCGACTTCACGCGCCGTTTCTTTACCTACCAGCAAATCAATGAGCTTCAGGGCAAAATCAATGGCGGTGCCTGGCCCCTGGCTGGTCAGCAGATTGACCCGCCGATCCCACACCACGCGTTTGTCCATCCATTTCTCTGATGGGATGTTATCCTTCAGCCCCGGGTAGCCAGTCATATTCCCTACCGGGAACAGATTGTGCGGGACCAGCACGGTTGCGGCGGCGGCACAGATTGCGGCAACGATGCGCCCTGACTGATTGAAGTGACGGAGAGTTTCCACCAGAAGGGGGCTGTCCCGAAAGCATTCAGCCCCTTTAAGGCCGCCCGGCAAAACGATGGCGGCAAAATCTTCATCGGCGACTTCCACCAGCGGCGCATCGGCCAACAGCCTGACCCCGCGTGAGCAAATGATTTCACAGTTGCCGTCATCAGCAACGCTGGCAGTGACCACTTTCAGCCCGGCGCGCACCAGCAAATCGATGGTGGTGACCGCCTCGGTTTCTTCACTCCCAGGTGCCAGGCAGACCAGAACCGATGGTTTCTCGATCATAATTTTGTTCCTTTCGCTTAATAAATTCATAAAGGCGGGTGTTATGAGGGGTATTCAAACCCTGAGCGCGTGCGCGACGAATGACGTAGCCGTTGATATAGTCGATTTCGGTGCGGCGCTGGGCGCGAATGTCCTGGAGCATAGAGGAAGTATTGGCGGCGGTGGTACGAATCACCTCCAGCACATAGTCGATAAGCCATTCGCGCGATATATGCTGGCCTTCACGCTCCATAACGGCGGCTACCTCATCGCTCAGGGACTCAATCTCCTGACGATGTTCAGCCAGTTCACCATTGGTGCAGTCATAAAAAACCGTCAGGGGGTTAATCACGCAATTAACCGCCAGTTTTTGCCACGCGGCGGAAGCCACATTATTGTGCCAGGCAACATCCGGCAGAGCGCAGTGCAGCACCTCGGCTAAATCGCTTAACTCGGCTCCCGCCGCAGTGGTGGGGCCGATGTGGGTAATGCCGGAGGCGACATGAATAATTACCGTGCCGTCACGCTTTGCGGCGTGGGTCGTCACGCCGCGTAAGAGTGGCTGATGCAGGTTTTTCAACTCCTCCAGGGTTCCCATACCGTTATGCAACAGCAGTATCGGGCAGCGTTCGGGGAGAGTAAATTGCAGACTTCTCACGGACTCGGAGACCTGCCAGGCTTTCAGTGTGACGATCAGGAGTTGGCTCTCGGCTAGAAAAACCGGGTCATTGGCGATAAAGGTCTTATTAATCGTCGCACCTTGCAGATCGATCACATTCACCGAACAATAGGGTTGCGGAACCCGTAGCCAGCCCTGGACCTCGTGCCCCTGCCGTTCAAGCGCGGCTAGCCAGATTTGCCCTAAGGCTCCACATCCCAGTACGGTAATTTTCATTGTTCCTCCCCGCATGCGGGTTGCTTGACCAGCTTGAAGCATACCTGCTTATTATTTTAGCTTTCAGCTTCGGTGGTTTTATTTACCCGCTGCAAGCGGGTATTATGCCTGTCACTTTAGTATCAGGAGAATAGATCATGCCATCTTTCGATATCGTTTCTGAAATTGATATGCAGGAAGTGCGTAACGCGGTAGACAATGCTAACCGTGAGATATCCACACGCTTTGATTTTCGCGGCGTTCAGGCCAGTTTCGAGCTGAATGAAAAAAGTGAGTCGATCAAAGTCTCTAGCGAATCTGATTTCCAGGTAAAACAGCTGGTTGATATCCTGCGCGAAAAACTGTTAAAACGCGGGATAGAGGGCGGGGCGCTTGAGGTTCCGGAGCAGATTGAGCACAGCGGTAAAAGCTGGATCGTCGATGCGAAAATGAAGAAAGGCATCGAAACCGATATCGCCAAAAAGCTGGTTAAGCTGATTAAAGACAGCAAGCTGAAAGTACAGTCGCAGATTCAGGGCGATGAAGTCCGTGTGACCGGTAAATCACGCGACGATCTGCAGGGCGCGATGGCGCTGGTACGCAAGGGTGAATTGGGGCAGCCGTTCCAGTTTAAGAACTTCCGCGACTAGCTGACGTTTTCGGTTGGTGCTGTGCTTATCCTGACATACTGTGCGTATGTCAGGATTTTACTGACAGGGAACTCAAACCCGGTGGCGGTTATCCCGCAATCAGTTTCTCCAACTCGGCGCGGTTGGTAACCTTGCTGTCAATTTTGACGTAGGCGCTCTGCTCTTCGGGCACGATAAACACGTCTGACACGCCATTATGTGATTTTAATTTCTGTTCCAGGCTCAGTTTATCCAGACCACAATGCTCAAGAGTGATCCGCAGGCTGCTGACATAGGGCGGTTCCTTCATGCTCAGGCTCAGTAACAGCCAGGCGACCGCAATCAGCGCGCCGAGCAGGAATACGCTCTGCGCATCAATATGGCCAAATACCCAACCGCCCATACTACCGCCAATCGCCACGCCAATGAACTGGCTGGTGGAATAGAGACCCATCGCGGTGCCTTTATAACCTGGCGGGGACTCTTTACTGACCAGCGATGGCAGTATCGCTTCCATCAGATTAAAACCAATAAAGAACAGCTGAACGCCGAGAACCAGCGTCCAGAAATGATTACCCGATCCCCACAAGACGATTTCAGCCACCAGCATTAGCGCCACACAGCAGACAAACACACGCTTCATCCTGCGTTTTACTTCGGCGTAGATAATGAAGGGCAGTACGGCAGCGAACGCGATCAGCATGGTAAAAAGATAAACTTTCCAGTGTTCGCTGGCGGGGAACCCTGCTTGTTCAAACTGGCCGGGCAGGGCAACAAAGCTCGACATCAGCAAAATATGCAGGCAGAGAATACCGATATTGAGCTTAACAAGACGGCGGTTGGCGAGAACATCACGAATGCTGCCCTTGACGATGCCCGATTCACGATTGAGCACGTGGCTTGACGCCGAAGGTACCACCAGCAGGGTGATAGCAATGCCGCATACGGCCAGAAGGGCAATCATCCAGAACAGTGCGTGCAGGCCCAGCGCATGGGTGATTATCGGCCCCAGCACCATAGCAATGGCGAAGGTAATGCCAAAACTGATACCGATAAACGCCATCGCCTTGGTGCGGTTCTGTTCACGCGTCAGGTCTGACAGCAGAGCCATAACGGCGGCGGCAATCGCGCCGGAACCCTGTAGCGCGCGGCCGAGGATCACTCCCCAAATAGACGTTGTCATGGCAGCGATAACGCTACCGATGGCGAAGATCAGCAGTCCACCGATAATTAACGGTTTACGGCCAATGCGGTCGGAGAGAAGCCCGAAAGGAATTTGAAAAACGGCCTGCGCTAAACCGTATATGCCGATGGCTAGCCCAATAAGCGTTTCACTGGCTCCCTGTAATGCCATGCCATAGGTGGTAAGAACGGGAAGTACCATAAACATTCCCAGCATACGCAGGGAAAAAACCGTCCCTAAACCCCAGGTTGCACGCAGCTCAACCGGAGTCATTTTATTATCGTTCATGACTACCTCAATGCTCTTAGTTGCTCTATTTTATGCGTCAGGGCAGGGCGGGTAAAATATTACTTTTTAAGCATTTATGACAAGAAGAAAGGGCGCGAAATCGCGCCCTGTGCAGAGATGTGGCCTGCGGTTAACCGATATAGGTAAGCAGGTCTTTCGAGGCTGGAGTCATAAAGTCGATGGACATCATCACGCTCAGCGCGGTGATAGCCACAATCGAGAACACGAACAGTTTACGCGCCCAGACACGATCGTTCTGGGTTTTGTAACCTGAAAGCGCCATTCCCAACCACCAGACGCTAACGGCGGACGCCACCACCAGGTACTTGTAGCCAGCGTAGCCCACCAGGGTCAACATCAGCGTGGCAACCATAAACGCGATGATATACACCGTGATATGGTTTTTGGCTACCGAAATCCCTTTTACCACCGGCAGAACCGGAATGTTGGCGGCCTGGTAATCTTTAAAGCGGAAGATGGCAATCGCATAAGAATGCGGCATCTGCCACAGGCTAAAGATAGCCAGCAGGATCAGGGCACCTGCATCAAACTGTCCGGAAACCGCACAGTAGCCGATGACCGGCGGTGCGGCTCCTGACAGGCTGCCAATCAGCGTGCCGTAGACGGAGTTGCGTTTCATGTACAGGCTGTAAACGCCGACATAAACCACAAACCCCATCACCGCCAGCCACATCGCCAGCGGGTTTGCTCCGAAATACAACAGCGCGAAGCCAGCAATACCTAACACGGTTGCATAAACCAGGCTTAATTTCGGAGAGATGAGGCCTTTAACCAGCACCCGATTCTTGGTTCTCTCCATTTTTTTGTCGATGTCACGGTCGATAAAGTTGTTATAAACACAACCCGATGCGACCACCAGCGAGACACCGACTAAAGTGGCGAGAAACAGGGAATAGTCGATGCTGCCTTTAGAAGCCAGCAGGAATCCCCCGATAACAGAAATTAAATTCCCGAAAATAATTCCTGGTTTTGTCACTTGCAGGTATTGCTTAATCATCACAGTAGCTCGGTTAATGGCTCATCATGTTGTAGTTGAGGTTCCACATGATCCACAGCGAGCCGACAACAACAATCAGGATGATAAGTGCTGCAAACACGATAGCAATCAGGTTCCAGCCCCCCTCGGACTTACTGTCCAGGTGCAGGAAGTACACCAGGTGCACCAGCACCTGGACAACTGCACACACCAGAACCACGGCGAGGATGGTCGCTTTAGAAGCGCCACCGTCCATCACCATCCAGAATGGGATACCGGTCAGAATGATCGACAGGATAAAGCCGATCATATAAGACTTCACGCTACCATGAGAAGCGCCATGTTCAGTTGCAGGATGGCTCATTACATCACCCCCATCAGGTAAACAATGGTGAATACGCAGATCCACACAACGTCCAGGAAGTGCCAGAACAGGCTCAGACACATAATACGCGTACGGTTGCTGTCGCTCAGACCGCGTTTAGCGACCTGATACATCAACACCAGCATCCAGATCAACCCGGAAGTCACGTGCAGACCGTGCGTACCTACCAGCGTAAAGAAGGCTGACAGGAAGCCGCTGCGGTCAGGACCGAAGCCTTCGGCAATCAGGTGATGGAATTCATAGATTTCCATGCCGATGAAGCCCAGACCAAACAGGAAGGTCATCGCCAGCCAACCAATGACCGCACCTTTCTGACCCTTGTTCATGTTGATGACGGCAAAACCATAGGTAATGGAGCTCAACAGAAGCAGGGCGGTTTCCACCAGTACGAACGGCAGTTCAAAGATATCTTTTCCTGCCGGGCCGCCTGCGGTGTTGTTAACCATGACACCATAAGTCGCAAACAGGGTTGCGAAAATGATGCAGTCGCTCATCAGGTAGATCCAGAAGCCAAAGACTTTGTTGGCTCCCGCATCGTGATGCCCATGCTCCGCATGGGCGTCGTGGTGTTTAGTGAGAGTTTCAGTCGACATTTTTCAGACCTGCTTTGCTAATTTCGTCAAAGTGCTGATTCTCGATTTTTTCGATCTCGGCAACAGGAACATAGTAATCCACGTCTTCGTCAAAGCTCTTGACGATCCAGGACACGATCATGCCCAGGAATGACAGGCCTACCAGCCACCAGATGTGCCAGATGGCAGCAAAACCGAAGATCAGGCTGAAGAAACCGATAACCACACCCGCACCGCTGTTCTTCGGCATGTGAATTTCAGCATAGTGGGCCGGACGCTTGTAGGCTTCACCTTTTTCCTTCATTTCCCAGAACGCATCACGTTCGTGAACTTCAGGAACAATAGCAAAGTTATAGAACGGCGGTGGAGAAGAGGTTGCCCACTCCAGAGTACGCGCGCCCCACGGGTCACCGGTCAGGTCACGATTCTGCTCACGGTCACGTACCGAGACGTAGAACTGAATCAGCTGACAGGCAACGCCACAGGCGATGAGCGCAGCACCGCACGCGGCAATAACCAGCATTGGGTGGAACTGCGGGTCGATATCCTGGCTGAGACGGCGCGTCATACCCATAAAGCCCAGTACATACAGCGGCATAAAGGCGACGAAGAAGCCGATTATCCAGAACCAGAATGCCCGGATACCCCAAGTTTCATTCAGCGTAAAGCCGAATGCTTTCGGGAACCAGTAAGTCACACCCGCGAAGCAGCCAAACACCACACCACCGATAATCACGTTATGGAAGTGAGCAATCAGGAACAGGCTGTTGTGCAGCACGAAGTCCGCACCCGGCACGGCCAGCAGAACCCCGGTCATACCACCTACAGAGAAGGTGACCAGGAAGCCTACGGTCCACAGCATCGCAGAGTGCATCTGAATGCGGCCCTGGTACATGGTGAACAGCCAGTTAAAGATCTTAACACCGGTCGGAATGGCGATAATCATCGTCATAATACCGAAGAAGGCGTTAACGTTGGCACCCGCGCCCATGGTGAAGAAGTGGTGCAGCCACACGATAAAGGACAGGATGGTAATGACTACCGTTGCCCATACCAGTGAGGTGTAACCAAACAGACGTTTTTTGGAGAAGGTAGCAACCACTTCCGAGAACACACCGAAGACCGGCAGAACCAGAATATAAACTTCCGGATGACCCCAAACCCAGATCAGGTTGACGTACATCATCATGTTGCCGCCCATATCATTGGTAAAGAAATGGAAACCAAGATAACGGTCGAGGGTCAGCAGGGCCAGGGTCACGGTCAGAACCGGGAACGCGGCGATGATCAGCACGTTGGTGCACAGGGAAGCCCAGGTGAACACCGGCATTTTAAACATGGTCATGCCGGGCGCGCGCATCTTCATGATGGTCACGAAGAAGTTGATACCTGTCAGGGTTGTACCAATACCGGAAAGCTGCAGACTCCATATCCAGTAGTCAACGCCGACTCCCGGACTGTATTCCGCCCCCGAGAGTGGAGGGTAAGCCAGCCAGCCCGTTTGCGCGAACTCGCCCACACCCAGTGACAGGTTAACCAGCACCACACCCACAGCGGTGAACCAGAAGCTGAGGTTGTTCAGGAACGGGAAGGCCACGTCGCGTGCGCCGATCTGTAGAGGAACAGCGATGTTCATCAGACCCACAACAAACGGCATCGCTACGAAGAAGATCATAATCACGCCGTGGGCGGTGAAAATCTGATCGTAGTGGTGCGGTGGCAGGAATCCGGCTTCACCCGCAGAGGCGAGCACCTGCTGGCTACGCATCATTACCGCATCGGCAAAGCCGCGCAGCATCATGACAAATGCCATGATGATGTACATGATGCCGAGTCTTTTGTGGTCAACAGACGTCAGCCACTCGGTCCAGAGATATTTCCATTTACCGAAGTAGGTCAGTGCTCCGGCAATGGCAAGACCGCCAAGAATAATGGCGGCGATCGTTACCACGATAATCGGTTCGTGGTAAGGAACGGCATCCAGGGTTAATTTTCCTAACATCGTATTATTCCTCGGCTCCCGCGTGAGCGGTATTGCTCATATCCATGCCTTCATGGCCTGCACCGTGAGACATTTCCATGCTTCCGCCGTGGTTCATCTGGAACTGGCCAATAACATCTTTGAACAGTTCAGGTTTCACACTTGAGAAGAATTCCACCGGGTGATTTTCGCTAGGCGCAGCCAGCTTGTTAAAATCATCCATTGTCATGAGGGTTTCTGGAGATTCTTTTGCTTTTGCAACCCACTGGTCGAAGGTAGCTTCGTCAGGTGTCGCAATCGCTTTGAACTTCATACCAGAGAATCCACGACCGCTGAAGTTGGAAGAGATACCGTTAAAGGTGCCGGCTTCATTCGCAATCAAATGCAGCTTAGTCTGCATTCCCGCCATAGCGTAAATCTGGCTACCGAGGGTAGGAATAAAGAAGGAGTTCATGACGGTATTAGAGGTGATCTTGAAGCTCACAGGACGGTTAGCCGGGAAAGCAATCTGGTTAACGGTAGCAATACCCTGTTCCGGATAGATGAACAGCCATTTCCAGTCAAGCGATACGACTTCGATCACAACAGGCTTAGCATCAGATTCCAGTGGTTTACTTGGTTCCAGAGCGTGAGTGGATTTCCACGTCAGGATGCCAAGAAAAACAATGATCAAGATGGGAACAGTCCATACCACGGCTTCCACTTTGTTAGAGTGTGACCAGTTTGGGCTGTATTTTGCGTTAGTGTTGGATGCCCGATACTTCCAGGCGAACACCACGGCCATCAAGACTGCTGGGATAACGACGATCATCATCAGGCCGAAAGCCGTCAAAATCAGCGAACGTTGCTCCATCGCAATCTGTCCTTTGGGATTCAATAACGCACTATCACAACCACTTAATAAAACCATGCTTGCGATTAATGACAGAATCCCCAAACTTTTATTGTATTTACTGAGTCTCATTTAACGACCTCAATGACAAGGGCTCTATTGTCGTTTAAGTGTGGCTGCATTTTACGGGAAGGTTTCTGTACTGTAAACCTGCAACAGGTTGTGTCAGCAGGGTGTTGACACCTTTTGCAAACGCTGTCACATCTGTTGCCGAAGGTGACAAAATGTGAATGCTGGCAAAGGGTTGGCGCTAATATAACAAAATCTGATTTAAATAACCTTACAGAAAGTGTAATTGCTATAACCAGTCGATATTGCCCCAATTATTTAACATAAAATTATCATAATGACCGTTGATTTTAACTTACGCTAGTTACGCACCGGTTATTAATAAAGCAGGGCTGGGTGACAATTGATAAGTTTTACTTAGTCAATTGCCCCCTAAAACGGAAAAAAAATTCTTCTGGTAAATTTAACATTGGTCGGACGATGGTCTCCGTCCTGGCTCACATTAACGGGGCGTCACCAGCCTGAATGGGCTAAGTCAGCCAGCGCGTTGTGGCTAACTTAACCCCGGATCCTCCTGGCGAAAATTACGCGACCTTATTGACCTGGCTGGTTGCTTTTACGCGCCGCGAGATAGTCGAGCGAGGTTCCGAGCACAATGGCAGCCAGCAGCAATATGATACCGCTCTCAAACAGCAGGGTGCTCAACCCGCTAACGGCCAGCCATCCCAGCGCCTCCAGCATCAGTAACAGTAACCAGACTGCCAGCAGCGCGAAACCTAAAATCAGCGCGCGCAGCGCCCAACGATAGCCTGAAAGCCGGGTGCTACGCGGCGGAAAATCACTGTGATCCTGCGCATATTCCAGCGTCGATTTGCAGCCCGCCAGCAGCAGCAGACCCGGTAGGGCGGCCACTACGGTGAACGCGTAAAAGGTTGGCCAACCCCAGCTTTCAACAAACCAGCCCGCGACTGGCCCAACGTAAACGCGACCCACCGCAGAGAGCGCAGAGAGCAGGGCAAACTGGGTGGCGGAAAACGACCGGTTGCACAGGGTCATCAGCAGCGCCACGAAGGCGGCCGTACCCATGCCGCCGCACAGGTTTTCGACGGTGACCGCTGCGGCCATGTTATAAAGATTTTTATCAGTGACCGACAGTACCCAGTAGCCAAGATTGGAGACCGCCTGCAAAATGCCGAACAGCATTAAAGCCCGGAACAGGCTCAGACGCTGCATCAATACGCCGCCGGCCAGAGCACCGACAATGGTCGCCACCAGGCCGAGCGTTTTATTGACCAGTCCAACATCCCCCGCATCAAACCCGACGCCGCGTATCAGAAAGAAGGTGGTCAGGCTGGCCGCAAAGGCATCGCCCAGCTTATAGAGGACGATCAATGACAAGATCAGCCAGGCATTGTTACGACTAAAAAAATCGCGTAGCGGGGCAACCACGGCTTCTTCCAGCGAGCGCGGGCGCCCCACCGTACCGTCCGGCTCTTTTGCCAAAAGGGTGGCTATGATCCCAGGCAGCATCATGGCAGCCATCAGCCACCAGATAGCTTGCCAGCCAAGATAACGGTCCGCCAGCCAGAGCGCCAGACCGCCGGAAACCAGCATCGCAAGCCGGTATCCCAGAACGCTGATTGCCGCACCACCGCCGCGTTCGGCCACCGACAGTACGTCTGTTTTCCACGCGTCAAATACGATGTCCTGGGATGCCGAACAGAAGGCAATCAGCACTGCCAGCGCGGCCAAAAGCGTCAGGTCGTGAGAGGGCTGCATAAACCCCATTAACGCAATGCCGACCGTCAGTAATATTTGCGTAACAAGCAGCCAGCCACGCCTGCGGCCAAGAAACGGCGGCGTATAGCGGTCCATCAGTGGTGACCAGAGAAACTTGAACACGTAGGCCTGGCCGACCAGGGAAAAGAAGCCGATAGTTTTGATATCGACATTCTCAACCGCCATCCAGGCTTGCAGCGTACCCGACGTCAGCGCCAGCGGAAGGCCGGAAGCGAAGCCGAGTAATAAAAGAAGGGCGCTATTACGGCGCGTGAAAATCTGCAGATATTGATTGGGCATACGAACCTTAAATCAGGCCCGGCGTCCTGCCGGGCCGGGGAGAGTTAGCGCGCGTTGTGTTTAATAAACTCGGTAACGCTGGTGTCCTGCGCCATGTCGGCAATAACATCGCCTAAGGCCGCGTTAACAACATTGGTGATTTTCTCGTTGGTTGCCGAGAATGCCCCTTCTACGCTGTTGGTCTGACGGTAGTTTTTCACCTGCTTACTGCCGTTTTTGGCGGTGGCGATGACGGAAATATCCGCTTTGGTGGTAATGCTGTAACGGACATTGCCCTGGGTGACATCGGCATACAGGTTATTGACGACGATCTGCAGATCGACTGCACCACTGGGTCCGACCATGTAGCCGCGTGCGGTCATCTGTTTTTCCAACGTTTCCTGCAAAAGGAAACGCAGATCGCGCGAAGGCGTAAGCGTGACCAACTGGCCGTCACGATTCACTTTCGCCAGCGCCTGATCGCTGCGCCTGTCGGCACCCGTGATGCTGACAGTGGTAGCCATCAGGCCTGGGTCGCGCTGGGGTAACTCAATTTTCGGAGCAACATCAAGCGTGCTGCTATTATTTGCACAGCCGGCCAGAATAAATACGGCCAGCAGGGGGAAGATAACTTTTTTTAACATGCTTTTTTCTCTATTACGTGAAAAGTATTGCTGACAAAACTTTCGCCATCATATCATTGCCTGCCTGTAGAGGAACCCCTTGTCGCGGGTAAATTGGCCCCCCTGTCACCGGCGGTTGAACCTTAGCACCCATACATCGTGGCGCCGCGTTGGCTCACCTTTTACTGTGTATAGATAACGCGGGTTATGCGTAGTCGGTTTTATCTGAAATATGACCATGGCCAGGGGATAAAGCCTGACCTTCTGCATCAAAGGAGTCTTGGAATGATCCGTGAACAAATAGAAGAAAAGTTACGTACCGCTTTTTCTCCGCTGCAACTCGAGGTGCAGGATGAAAGCCATCGTCACAACGTGCCCGCGGGGGCGGAGAGCCATTTTAAAGTGGTTATCGTTAGTGAAAGCTTCAATGACCAGCGCTCGCTCGCCCGACACCGCGCTATTTATGCCGTGCTGGCCGATGAACTGGCAGGCAGCGTGCACGCATTGGCGCTGCACAGCTATACGCCGAAGGAGTGGGCCGAGTTGCCGGGTCGCGTTCCGCCATCGCCCAACTGCCGAGGTGCCGGGACGCTTGCCTGACAGATTCGTGAACGGTTCAGCCGCCGCACGTTACGGCGTTATTGTCCATTCGCCCGCGGATTTTAAGGTGTTCCCTTCGCGCTTAAGCAAAAAAATAGCGGCTGGCGGTAAAATATTGCGCTTAAATGACAAAAATGTAAGAAGTTGCGCGGTTCCACTCATAGTGGAGCCTCGACTCGTCAAGATGTTGCCGCTATAATGCTGCGTCTATTTTTCAGCTATGTCTTCGGGACGCTTTTGTTAACAGGGAATGAGATTCTGGCATCAGAAGCCGTCCCGGTTGTTAGATTCATCCTGTCAATGAAATACGGGATGCGTCTGAAGTTGACCGAGCACGTGATTTTTTGAGGTAATAAGATGCAAGTTTCAGTAGAAACAACTCAGGGCCTGGGCCGTCGCGTAACGATTACCGTTGATAAAGATGTGATCGAAAACGCGGTGAAAAGTGAGCTGGTCAGCGTAGCTAAGAAAGTACGCATCGATGGTTTCCGTAAAGGCAAAGTGCCGATGACCGTAGTGGCACAGCGTTACGGTGCTTCCGTTCGCCAGGACGTGCTGGGCGATCTGATGCAGCGTAACTTTGTTGATGCGATCATCAAAGAAAAAATTAACCCGGCTGGCTCGCCTCAGTACGTGCCGGGCGAGTACAAAATCGGTGAAGACTTTACCTTCTCTGCCGAGTTTGAAGTTTACCCAGAAGTTGAGCTGCAGGGGCTGGATGCAATCGAAGTTGAAAAACCGGTTGTTGAAGTCACAGAAGCTGACGTTGATACCATGCTGGAAACTCTGCGCAAGCAGCAGGCCACCTGGAAAGAAACCGATGCCGCAGCGACAGCCGAAGATCGCGCAACCATCGATTTCAGCGGTTCTGTAGACGGTGAAGAGTTTGAAGGCGGCAAAGCGTCCGATTTCGTACTGGCGATGGGCCAGGGTCGTATGATCCCAGGCTTCGAAGAGGGCGTTGTTGGCCACAAAGCGGGCGAAACTTTCACTATCGACGTCAACTTCCCGGAAGACTACCACGCTGAAAACCTGAAAGGTAAAGCAGCGAAGTTTGACATCGTGCTGAAGAAAGTTGAAGAACGTGAACTGCCAGAGCTAACTGAAGAATTCATTAAACGTTTCGGCGTTGAAGCGGGTTCTCTGGACGGTCTGCGTGCAGAAGTTCGTAAGAACATGCAGCGTGAACTGAAAGGTGCCGTGCGTAACCGCGTGAAGACTCAGGCAATTGACGGTCTGGTAAAAGCTAACGATATCGACGTTCCTGCCGCGCTGGTTGACGGTGAGATTGACGTTCTTAAGCGCCAGGCAGCACAGCGCTTCGGTGGCGATGAGAAGCAGGCTCTTGAACTTCCTCGTGAACTGTTTGAAGAGCAGGCAAAACGCCGCGTAGTGGTGGGTCTTCTGCTGGGTGAAGTTATTCGCACTCACGAGTTAAAAGCTGACGAAACCCGCGTTAACGCATTGATCGAAGAGATGGCTTCAGCTTACGAAGATCCATCAGAAGTGATCGAGTTCTACAGCAAAAACAACGAGCTGATGAACAATATGCGTAACGTTGCGTTGGAAGAGCAGGCTGTTGAAGCCGTGCTGGAAAAAGCAAAAGTGACGGAAAAAGCAACAAACTTCCAGGAACTGATGAACCAGACCGCTACGGCCTGATTTAAATTTTTCCGGCAGTCACTTAAGCCCGCAACCTTTTGGTTGCGGGCTTTTACTTTTTATGGTGTGACAAACTGGTACTTTTGCCAGTTATTTGCGCATTTAATCCGCAAATTACCCGTTAAGCTGTTTTCCAGGTTAGCAGTTGATAAAAACGTTGTTATGCTTGAAATAGCAGGGGAAGATCCCCAAATGGTTACAATGAAGTCATCGGGCCCGATCATTGTCCGGATGGCATCGGGTAGTCAGGCCAGGAATCGTAGTGTTCCTGAACGCTCTCAAGTAGAATCGCGACAGAGTGTTGCCTAATGAAATATATCCAGGAGACGGTAATGTCATACAGTGGCGAACGTGAACTAACAGCACCTCATATGGCCTTGGTGCCAATGGTGGTCGAACAAACCTCTCGCGGAGAGCGTTCATACGACATCTACTCGCGCCTACTTAAAGAGCGCATTATTTTCCTGACCGGTCAGGTTGAAGACCATATGGCTAACCTGATCGTCGCGCAGATGCTGTTCCTGGAAGCGGAGAATCCAGAAAAAGATATCCATCTTTATATCAATTCTCCCGGTGGCGTGATTACCGCAGGTATGTCAATTTACGATACTATGCAGTTCATTAAACCTGACGTCAGCACTATCTGTATGGGGCAGGCCTGTTCTATGGGAGCCTTCCTACTGACTGCTGGCGCAAAAGGTAAGCGTTACTGCCTGCCTAATTCACGCGTCATGATCCACCAGCCTTTGGGCGGCTTCCAGGGCCAGGCTTCAGATATTGATATTCATGCGCGCGAAATCATCAAAACCAAACAGATGATGAATGAGCTGATGGCAAAACATACCGGCCAGACGATTGAAACCATTGAGCGCGATACCAATCGCGATCGCTTCCTGTCGGCCAGTGAGTCCGTGGAATATGGTTTAGTGGATTCAGTCTTAGCCCAGCGTAATTGATTAAGTCTGTGCTGACAGATAACCGTTGCCTTCGCCGGCCGCGGTCTGCTTGTACTCCCCCGGTGGGAAGATAAGCGCGACAATGAGAGGGAAGTAAATGACAGATAAACGCAAAGACGGTTCAGGGAAGCTGCTGTACTGCTCTTTTTGCGGCAAAAGCCAGCATGAAGTGCGTAAGCTGATTGCCGGCCCGTCAGTATATGTCTGCGATGAGTGCGTTGACTTATGCAACGACATCATTCGCGAAGAGATCAAAGAGATTGCACCGCACCGCGAGCGCAGTTCGCTGCCCACGCCGCATGAGATCCGCCACCATCTTGACGATTACGTTATCGGTCAGGAGCGCGCCAAGAAGGTGCTGTCGGTCGCGGTCTACAACCACTATAAGCGTCTGCGTAACGGCGACACCAGCAACGGTATCGAGCTGGGTAAAAGCAACATTCTGCTGATAGGCCCAACGGGAAGCGGTAAAACCCTGCTCGCCGAGACGATGGCACGGCTGCTTGACGTGCCGTTCACCATGGCGGATGCCACCACGCTGACCGAAGCGGGCTACGTGGGTGAAGACGTGGAAAACATCATTCAGAAGCTGCTGCAGAAGTGCGACTATGACGTGCAGAAGGCGCAGCGTGGCATCGTCTACATCGATGAAATCGACAAGATTTCGCGCAAGTCGGACAACCCGTCGATTACCCGCGACGTGTCGGGCGAGGGCGTTCAGCAGGCGCTGCTGAAGCTGATTGAAGGAACGGTGGCCGCGGTTCCCCCGCAGGGCGGGCGTAAGCATCCGCAGCAGGAGTTTCTGCAGGTGGACACCTCGAAAATCCTGTTTATCTGCGGCGGCGCGTTTGCCGGACTGGACAAGGTGGTTTCGCAGCGCGTGGACAGCGGCAGCGGCATCGGCTTTGGTGCATCGGTGAAGGGCAAGTCCGAGAAGGCAACGGAAGGCGAGCTGCTGGCGCAGGTGGAGCCTGAAGACCTGATTAAATTCGGCCTGATCCCGGAATTTATCGGACGTCTTCCGGTGGTGGCGACGCTGACCGAGCTGAGCGAAGAAGCGCTGATCCAGATCCTGCGCGAGCCGAAAAATGCGCTGACCAAGCAGTACCAGGCGCTGTTTAATCTGGAAGGCGTGGAGCTGGAGTTCCGGGAAGAGGCGCTGAAGGCCATCGCCAACAAGGCGATGTTGCGCAAAACCGGCGCGCGCGGGCTGCGTTCGATCGTCGAGGCCGCGCTGCTGAACACCATGTACGATTTGCCGTCGGTGGATGACGTGGAAAAAGTGGTCATTGACGAATCGGTTATTGCCGGAGAAAGCGATCCGCAGCTGATTTATCGTAAGGCAGACACGCAGCAGGCATCTGGAGAATAATCCATTTGTTATGCAAATAAAAACGGCCCGCCAGTCAGAAGCGGGCCGTTTTTATATCAGGCTAAAGCGCATTACGCCTTCAGCTCGTTCCACGAAGTGATGACGTGGGTGGCGATCCCGTAATCAATCGCCTGTTCCGGACTCATCCAGTAGTTACTGTCCGTATCCTTTTCCACCTTCTCCAGCGGTTGGCCTGTCGCATTACTGATAAGCTGATTGATACGCGCGCGCGCGCGCAGCAGCTCTTTCGCCTCAATCTCAATATCTGAAACCTTACCGCGTACGCCGCCCAGCGGTTGGTGGATCATAAAGCGGGTATTTGGCAGCGTATAACGGTTTTCTTTGTTGGCCGCGAGGAAAATAGTGATACCGGCGCTGGCCACCCAACCCGTACCGATAACCAGCACTTCAGGTCTGACAAACCTAATCATGTCATGGATGGTGTCGCCGGCTTCAACATGGCCCCCCTGGCTGTTGATAAACAGCTTGATGGGTTCATCGCCCATTTCCTGGAGGATCAGCAGTTGAGCCGTCACTTTCTCGGCGAGCGCCTGGTTAATCTCACCTGAAATGATAATAGAGCGTGACTGCAACAGTTTATTCACTGCCAGCGCAGAGCTCTTCTCTTCCTGGCCGTTTTCTTCTTTTTTCTCTGGCTCTTCAGACATGCTTAGACTCCGTCGGATTCATTTAAAGTGACCAGAGTTTAGCATAATCCAGTTAGCAGCTAAATCAAGTCGAATGTTTCCGCTTATTTATTATTTAAAACAGCATGTTAAGCGAAGTTCACCTCTAATTTTTCTGCTTTAGCGCAATGTCGCCAAATAACATGCAAAATGGCCTTTCTGAGCACTGCACATGGTGGAATATTGTGCTGTTGTCCCAGTTTAACGGGAAAATGAACTATATTAAGATTCAGCAGGAGTTAATTGCGACAGAACATTTCAGTTCCGTTGTGAACCAGGTATGAGGCTAACCGATGACAGACAAACGCAAGGACGGTTCAGGGAAGCTGCTGTACTGCTCTTTTTGCGGCAAAAGCCAGCATGAAGTGCGTAAGCTGATTGCCGGCCCGTCAGTATACATCTGCGATGAGTGCGTTGACTTATGCAACGACATCATTCGCGAAGAGATCAAAGAGATTGCACCGCACCGCGAGCGCAGTTCGCTGCCCACGCCGCATGAGATCCGCCACCATCTTGACGATTACGTTATCGGTCAGGAGCGCGCCAAGAAGGTGCTGTCGGTCGCGGTCTACAACCACTATAAGCGTCTGCGTAACGGCGACACCAGCAACGGTATCGAGCTGGGTAAAAGCAACATTCTGCTGATAGGCCCAACGGGAAGCGGTAAAACCCTGCTCGCCGAGACGATGGCACGGCTGCTTGACGTGCCGTTCACCATGGCGGATGCCACCACGCTGACCGAAGCGGGCTACGTGGGTGAAGACGTGGAAAACATCATTCAGAAGCTGCTGCAGAAGTGCGATTATGACGTGCAGAAGGCGCAGCGTGGCATCGTCTACATCGATGAAATCGACAAGATTTCGCGCAAGTCGGACAACCCGTCGATTACCCGCGACGTGTCGGGCGAGGGCGTTCAGCAGGCGCTGCTGAAGCTGATTGAAGGAACGGTGGCCGCGGTTCCCCCGCAGGGCGGGCGTAAGCATCCGCAGCAGGAGTTTCTGCAGGTGGACACCTCGAAAATCCTGTTTATCTGCGGCGGCGCGTTTGCCGGACTGGACAAGGTGGTTTCGCAGCGCGTGGACAGCGGCAGCGGCATCGGCTTTGGTGCATCGGTGAAGGGCAAGTCAGAGAAGGCAACGGAAGGCGAGCTGCTGGCGCAGGTGGAGCCTGAAGACCTGATTAAATTCGGCCTGATCCCGGAATTTATCGGACGTCTTCCGGTGGTGGCGACGCTGACCGAGCTGAGCGAAGAAGCACTGATCCAGATCCTGCGCGAGCCGAAAAATGCGCTGACCAAGCAGTACCAGGCGCTGTTTAATCTGGAAGGCGTGGAGCTGGAGTTCCGGGAAGAGGCGCTGAAGGCCATCGCCAACAAGGCGATGCTGCGCAAAACCGGCGCGCGCGGGCTGCGTTCAATCGTTGAGGCCGCGCTGCTGAACACCATGTACGATTTGCCGTCGGTGGATGACGTGGAAAAAGTGGTCATTGACGAATCGGTTATTGCCGGAGAAAGCGAGCCGTTGCTGATTTACGGCAAACCGGACGTTCAGCATGTATCTGGTGAATAAATAACCAAATCATTCCAGTGAGTTAAGGCTCAGGGGGGAAATATTCCCCCCTTTTACTTTTCTCATAACCTCGACATTGAATCTATTCCATTCATCCCCATATACTCAGGTACCTGTGGGTTGTACCGCACCTTATCCTGGATGATGCGGTCCCCTTACCCTGGCGGAAATTAAACTAAGAGAGAGCTCTATGAATCCTGAGCGTTCTGAACGCATTGAAATCCCTGTGTTGCCGTTGCGTGACGTAGTGGTTTATCCGCACATGGTCATTCCGTTGTTTGTCGGTCGTGAAAAATCAATTCGCTGCCTTGAAGCCGCCATGGATCATGACAAAAAGATCATGCTGGTCGCTCAGAAAGAAGCTTCAACGGATGAGCCTGGTATTAACGACCTCTTCTCAGTCGGAACCGTTGCCTCCATTTTGCAGATGCTAAAGCTGCCGGATGGCACGGTTAAAGTGCTGGTGGAAGGATTACAGCGCGCGCGCATCACGACCTTATCCGATAACGGCGATCATTTTAGCGCCCAGGCGGAGTATCTGACGTCACCGGAAATTGAAGAACGCGAGCAGGAAGTGCTGGTGCGTACGGCGATTAATCAGTTTGAAGGCTATATCAAACTGAACAAAAAGATCCCGCCGGAAGTCCTGACTTCACTTAACAGCATTGAAGACGCGGTGCGCCTTGCTGATACCGTTGCCGCCCATATGCCTTTGAAGCTGGCGGATAAACAGTCGGTGCTGGAAATGTCAGACGTCAATGAGCGTCTGGAATATCTGATGGCGATGATGGAATCGGAAATCGACCTGCTGCAGGTTGAGAAACGTATCCGCAATCGCGTTAAAAAGCAGATGGAAAAAAGTCAGCGTGAATACTATCTGAATGAGCAAATGAAGGCGATTCAGAAAGAGCTTGGCGAGATGGACGATGCGCCGGACGAAAATGAAGCGCTGAAACGCAAAATCGATGCGGCCAAAATGCCGAAAGAAGCGCGTGAAAAAACCGAAGCCGAACTGCAAAAGCTAAAAATGATGTCGCCGATGTCGGCAGAAGCGACCGTGGTTCGTGGTTACATTGACTGGATGGTGCAGGTACCGTGGAATGCGCGCAGCAAGGTGAAAAAAGACCTGCAGAAAGCGCAGGAAACGCTGGATACTGACCACTTCGGCCTGGAACGTGTCAAAGATCGCATCCTCGAATATTTGGCTGTGCAGAGTCGCGTCAGCAAAATTAAAGGCCCTATCCTGTGCCTCGTTGGACCTCCTGGCGTGGGTAAAACATCCCTCGGACAGTCCATAGCCAAAGCGACCGGGCGCAAATACGTGCGTATGGCGCTGGGTGGTGTGCGTGATGAAGCCGAGATCCGCGGGCATCGTCGTACCTATATTGGTTCGATGCCGGGCAAGCTAATCCAGAAAATGGCGAAAGTAGGGGTAAAAAACCCGCTGTTCCTGCTGGATGAAATTGACAAAATGTCGTCGGATATGCGTGGCGACCCCGCCTCCGCACTGCTGGAAGTGCTCGATCCGGAACAAAACATCGCCTTCAACGATCACTATCTGGAAGTCGATTACGATCTTTCTGACGTGATGTTTGTTGCGACGTCTAACTCGATGAATATTCCGGCTCCGCTACTGGACCGTATGGAAGTGATCCGTCTTTCCGGCTACACCGAAGACGAAAAGCTCAATATCGCCAAACAGCACCTGCTGTCGAAGCAAATCGAACGCAACGCGTTGAAAGAACACGAGCTGACCGTTGACGATAGCGCTATCGTTGGCATTATTCGTTACTACACGCGTGAGGCGGGTGTGCGTAGCCTGGAGCGTGAACTGTCCAAGCTGTGCCGCAAAGCGGTAAAAACGCTGCTGATGGACAAGTCTGTTAAGCATATTGAAATTAACGCGGATAACCTGAAAGATTATCTCGGCGTGCAGCGTTATGACTACGGCCGTGCCGACAGCGAAAACCGTGTAGGGCAGGTTACCGGTCTGGCGTGGACTGAAGTCGGTGGCGATCTGTTAACCATCGAAACCGCCTGCGTTCCTGGCAAAGGCAAACTGACCTACACCGGTTCGTTGGGTGAAGTGATGCAAGAATCGATTCAGGCGGCGCTGACGGTCGTGCGTGCTCGTGCAGAGAAACTGGGTATCAACGGTGATTTCTACGAAAAACGTGACATTCACGTACACGTGCCTGAAGGGGCAACGCCTAAGGATGGTCCAAGCGCAGGTATCGCCATGTGTACCGCGCTGGTATCCTGCCTTACCGGTAATCCGGTGCGTGCTGATGTTGCCATGACTGGTGAGATCACGCTACGTGGTCAGGTTCTGCCTATTGGTGGATTGAAAGAGAAACTGCTGGCAGCCCACCGCGGTGGCATTAAAACGGTGCTGATCCCGGATGAAAACAAGCGCGATCTTGAGGAAATCCCGGAAAACGTCATTGCCGACCTGGAAATCCACCCGGTGAAACGTATCGAAGAAGTGTTAGCCCTGGCGCTGCAAAATGCGCCTAATGGTATGCAGGTTGTGACTGCCAAATAGTGATTTAAGGCAAACTCACCCTAAACTAAGGCTGGTAAGTGAATTGGTGCTTGCCAGCCTTTTGGGCTACGGCTAACGTTAGGATGCGGTCAGGCTATGGGTGGCAGCGGTCACGGATTGCCAAAGCACGGTGGCCATAAAAAAACAGCTGTATGTGCAGGTATCGCGAACGGCTGTACCGGGTGCAAACAACAAAATAGGGGATGAGTGAGTGAATAAGTCAGAGTTGATCGACAAAATTGCCACAGATGCTGATATTTCTAAGGCTGCTGCAGGGCGTGTACTGGATGCGTTTATCGGTTCTGTAACGGAATCTCTGCAGGCGGGTGATGAGGTTGCACTGGTGGGATTTGGCACCTTCTCGGTGCGTGAACGGGCTGAACGTGTTGGCCGCAACCCGCAAACGGGTAAAGAAATTACTATTGCAGCGGGAAAAGTTCCGGGCTTCCGTGCCGGTAAAACTTTGAAAGACGCTGTAAATTAAGTGTGTTGGCGCATCGCAGCAGCAGATTTCTGCGGTGTTTTGAGGATCGCCAATGCGTTCTCATGTAACATACTGAGCACATCAGCAGACTGATGTGCTTTTTTTATGTTTCAATGACAAACGCGTAAGCGGTTGTCTTACAGGCTAAGCACGTTCTCGTGAATGCGGGACGACAGCGCAAGGTTTACATTCACACTACAGCGGAGTGTTGTCACACCATGATGGACAATTTACGCGCGGCGTCGAACCATGTCGCGCTCAAAATTATATTGGGCCTGATCATCCTATCCTTTGTCCTTACCGGCGTTGGTGGCTATCTCACCGGTGGAAGCGGCGATTATGCTGCAAAGGTAAACGGACAGGAAATCAGCCGGGCGCAGCTTGAGCGTGCCTTCAGCAGCGAGCGTGCTCGCCAGCAACAGATGTTGGGCGAACAATTTTCTGTTCTGGCGAGTAACGAAGGCTATATGCAGCAGATGCGTCAGCAGACACTTTCCCAGCTGATCGACGAAGTGTTGCTCACACAGTATGCAAAAGATATCGGCCTGACTATCGGCGACGATCAGATCAAGCAGGCAATCTTTACGCAGCCTGCATTCCAGACGGCTGGCCAATTTGATAATGCTAAGTATTTGAGTATTATCAATAATATAGGTTTCAGTGCGGACCAATATGCAGAAGCGCTGCGTAAACAGCTCACCACCCAGCAGCTTATTAACGCCGTCACCAAAACTGATTTTGTTCTCGGCAACGAAGCCGATTCGCTGGCGGCTCTGGTGTCGCAGCAGCGCCTTGTGCGTGAGGTCACAATTGATGTGAATGCCCTTGCCGCTAAGCAGGACGTCACGCAGGAAGAGATTAGTAACTACTATCAGCAGCATCAGAGCAGCCTGATGTCTTCTGAACAGTTCCGTGTCAGCTACATTAAAATGGATGCGGCTGCTATGGAGCAGGCGGTGAGCGAAAGTGACATCCAGAGCTGGTATGAAAAGCATCAGGATGATTACACCCAGCCACAGCGCAACCGCTACAGCATCATCCAGACCAATACGGAAGCGGAAGCCCGGTCTGTGCTGGACTCTCTGAAGAAAGGCGATGACTTTGCCAAACTGGCGAAAGAGAAATCCGTTGATCCTATCTCTGCCCGCAACGGTGGTGATATGGGCTGGCTGGAGCCGCAGACTACGCCGGACGAGCTAAAAGGCGCCTCCTTGAAAGAGAAAGGCCAGCTTTCTGGTGTGATTACTTCTTCTCCGGGCTTTATCATTGCGCGTCTTGATGAAACTCAGCCAGAAAAAGTGAAGCCGCTTAGCGAAGTTCATGATGATATCGCGGCTAAACTGAAGCAGGAAAAAGCGGTAGCTGCTTTCTATAAACTGCAACAGAAGGTTAGCGATGCAGCCAGTAATGATAACGAATCTCTGGCGAGTGCAGAGCAGGTCGCCGGTGTGAAAGCCGTCGATACGGACTGGTTCGATCGCGATAATCTGCCGGCCGACCTGAAGTTTAAAGCGGTACAGGACGCTATCTTCAATGGCGCGCTGTTAGGTGAAAATGGTGCGCCGGGGAGCAACTCCGACGTTATCAGCGTTGATGGCGATCGTGCTTTCGTACTGCGCATTCATGAGCACAAACCGGAAGCGGTGAAGCCACTGAAGGATGTGACGGCTCAAATCACCGCCACGCTGAAGCAGCAGAAAGCGTTGCAGCAGGCGAAAACGCAGGCTGACAAACTGTTAGCCGAGCTGAAAGCAGGGAAGGGTGACGATGCGCTGAAGGCGGCCGATCTCAAGTTCGCCGCTCAGCAGACGTTAACGCGTATGGGGCAGGATGCGTTATCCCAGGCGGCATTCTCACTGCCACTGCCATCAGAAGGTAAGCCGTCTTATGGCGTCAGTGAAGATGATAAGGGCAATGTCGTGCTGATTGCGTTAGACAAAGTGCAGAAAGGTGAGATACCGGAAGCGCAAAAACAATCTTTGGTGCAGGGCATTACTCAGAATAACGCCCAGCTTGCTTTTGCCGCTATGCTCAGCAACCTGCGCAAGGAAGCAAAAATTAAATACGGAGCTGCTGCTCAGGCGCAGTAATCCTCGTAAATTTTTGCAACTGCTTGCAACTCTCAAAGGCCGCTTATGCGGCCTTTTCCATTTCTGTAACAGGCCGTTTGTTGTGCAGGCATAACAGGCGTACGGTAGCCGTGCTGTCAAACACATGGAGGAAAACAGCATGAGGAATTATCGATTACAGCGGTTGGCATTTGTCCTCGCCCTCGGATTGGTCACGCCCGTTTTAGCGACTAACGCTGCGCCAGAAAACGGCCGCGCGATGGTCAAAACCATGCAGACGAAAAAGGAGTCGGGCCACGAGCAGGTCAGTATTAATAACGCCAGCGCACAGGAGTTGGCTGCGGTGATGAACGGTGTCGGTTTGAAAAAAGCAGAATCGATAGTCAGTTACCGCGAGAAATATGGCCCTTTTACGGGAATAGAGCAGTTGAAGGAGGTTCCAGGACTGGGCAACGCACTGGTGGAGAGAAACCTGGACAACCTTAAATTGTGATCGGCATCCAGAGTTCTTAATTTGTTCTGTAAGTGGCATTTCGTACTGCTAACCTCTGAAAGGTCATACCAGTCTGTATGACCTTTCAGCCTGGAGAACGTCGTTATGCAAACCCTCATAAAAGTGCGTGGCTATCATTTGGATGTCTGGCAGCACGTTAATAATGCTCGCTACCTGGAATTTCTTGAAGAAGCACGTTGGGCCTGGCTGGATAAGGGAGAACTCTTTCGCTGGATGAGTGAGAGAGGGCTGGCGCTGGTGGTGGTGAATATCAATATCAACTATCGTCGCCCGGCAATTCTGGGCGACGTGCTGAATATAGACTGTCAGCTGGTAACGTTAAGCAACAAGAGCGGCACTATCGCCCAGCAGGTTTCATTAGCGTCTGATGGCGCTGAAATCGCAGATGCCTTATTGACTTTTGTCTGCATCGATATCAAAACGCAGAAAGCACAGCCGCTGGAAGGAGAATTAAAAGCACATCTGGCAGGGTTGCAGCCCTAGATCACTTTAACCAGTGTTCTCTTTTCCGGCTTGTTACGCCAGCCCGGTTTTGCGCTCCATCTCCAGCATGACCGACGTGGGGTTTTGCTGATATTGGTCAAGACCGCGTGCGCGCAGGTGGCAGGCTGCACAATCCCCGCAGCCGTCACCGATAATGCCGTTGTAGCAGGTGAGCGTCTGATGACGTATCAGCGGCAGCTGCTGCCAGTAGTCGGCCAGTGCCCAGGTCTCTGCTTTGTTAAGCCACATTAGCGGGGTTTCAATGCGCAACTCACGCGCCATCCCGAGGTTAACTGCCCGGTTGAGCGCTTTGACAAATTCATCGCGGCAGTCAGGGTAACCGGAAAAGTCAGTCTCACAGGCACCGGTAATGATCGCCTCTGCTTCAATTTGAAAGGCGTAGATTGAAGCAAAGGTGAAAAACACAATATTGCGCCCGGGGACAAAAGTGCTGGGCAGACCGCTGGCAGAGGGATCGTAAGCCGGAACCGGGATATTATCCCGCGTCAGGCTGCTGGCGGCCAGCTCATTGAGCATGGTGACATCAAGCACTTTATGCGCCCTGACACCCAGCGATGCCGACAGCTGTTGAGCAACATCTATTTCAGCACGATGACGCTGGCCATAATCAAAGGTGACGCAGTGCACCTCGTCATACTGCTCTAAAGCCTGGATCAGGCAGGTTGTTGAGTCCTGTCCACCGCTGAATACGACCACTGCACGCTTCATAATTTACCTTCCCAATTATTTTCCGGGTCTATGGTAATGCCTGGGGACAGATAAAGGTATCCCCGGTTTTCAGGGATGCTTAACGCTGAATGGCCCGTTCTGGTTAAACCACGGCAGATTTACGGGTGCCACGATACAGAGTCAGCATAATTCCCAGCAGGAACGGGAGTAGCAGGATCAGCGACTGGTGGCTAATACTGCTGCCGTTTAATACGCTTTCCAACGCCACGGCAATCAGCGGGAACACCAGAAATACCAGCGATGCCTGGAAGGGTTTAGCCGCCTGCTGCAGCGCAAAGTAGGCCAGAATACCTCCCACGCCCGCCACAACGCCAAGATAGGCTATCGCTAACAGTGCCTGATGAGTGAATGCCTGGTAATCCGGTGCTTCACCTAGCCCGACAAGCGTGAGAATTATCCCGGCGCCCAGGCAGGGTAGTGCGTTATAGCTTAGTACCGAGATACCCGCACAACGTTTTTTGCACTGCACATACATAAGCGCATGGATGAGTACCGCTGCGACCAGTGCCAGGATTCCCCGCAGCTGACTTTCTGCGCTGGACTGGGTCTCATGCCACAGAATGGTGCACAGCGCGCCGATACTGATGCCGAGGCCAAGAAGCTGCTGTGGCGTTGTTCTTTCACGCAAAAACAGCAGAGATGCCGCAAGAACGGCTGCGGGCATGGTGGCAAAGATAATGGATGCCAGGCTGGAGGAGGTATAGCGTTCGCCGTAGATCATCAGGGTAAAAGGGATGGCAAAGTAGAACAGCGTAACGCATAGCTGGAAACCGCGCTGACCAGCAGGGAACAGCAGTGGGGCTTTTTTATAGCGCGCCAGCAGCAGCAGCAGTGGCGCAGCACAAAGAAAGCGAAGCCCGGTCGCGAAAATGGGTGGCACGCTGGCAACGGCAATTTTCATCGCCATCCAGGTGGTTCCCCAGGTAAGGGATACTGCGATGAATAACCCAATTATCATAAGGTTACGGGAAATTTTACTGTTCATGCCGGTCATCCTTGAATGCCAAAAGATAGGGATCCAGATTAGTTCATCGATGGGAGAAAAGGTTGCTATAATATTGCTGCATATATCTGCCTTGGGAGAAAATCTTGCTACTAACGGCGCTAGATAAAAAAGACAGGACGCTTTTGCACCTGCTTCAACAGGACTGTACTTTATCCCTGCAGGTGCTGGCGGATGCTGTCAGCCTGACGACAACTCCATGTTGGAAACGCTTGAAAAGACTTGAGGATGAAGGCTATATTCGCGGCCGGGTAGCGCTGCTGGATGGCGAAAAGCTTGGTTTAGATCTCACCGCCTTTGTCCTCATCAAAACCCATCAGCACAGCAGTGACTGGTTCCATCAATTTGTCAGCGTGGTACAGGCAATGCCTGAAGTGATGGGCTTCTATCGCATGGCGGGTGAATACGACTATCTTCTGCGGGTACAGGTCGCCGATATGAAAAGCTACGATGGGTTTTATAAAAAGTTGGTCAATAGCGTTCCTGGCCTGCTTGATGTGACATCGAGCTTTGCGATGGAAGAGATAAAATATACTACTGCTTTACCGGTTGCCCCCTGAAATGGGCTGCCGCCAATCTATTTGGCCGATAATCAGGATGTTCCAGTGCGACTTTTTAGCCAACTGAGCTGGTATTTTAAACGCGAATGGCGCCGCTATCTTGGGGCGGTGCTGCTGCTGATTGTTATTGCTTTGCTACAGCTGCTGCCACCGTTGGCCGTCGGTAAAATTGTTGACGGCGTGAGTCGCAACGGTATGGGCAACGATCGGCTGATGATGTGGATCGGCGCGATGCTGATGACGGCGATAATCGTCTATTTACTGCGCTATGTTTGGCGCGTACTGCTATTTGGTGCCTCGTATCACCTGGCCGTTGAACTGCGTGAAGACTTTTATCGCCAGCTAAGCCGTCAACACCCAGCATTTTACCTGCGCCATCGTACCGGCGACCTGATTGCACGGGCGACCAACGATGTCGACCGTGTGGTATTTGCTGCCGGAGAAGGCGTCCTGACGCTGGTGGATTCACTGGTGATGGGGATGGCGGTGCTGGTGGTAATGAGCACACAAATAAGCTGGCAGCTAACGCTGCTGGCCCTGCTGCCGATGCCGGTTATGGCGCTGATGATTAAACGTTACGGCGATCGGCTGCATCATCGTTTTAAAAGCGCACAGGCCGCCTTCTCATCATTAAACGACCAAACCCAGGAAAGCCTGAGCAGCATTCGCATGATCAAAGCGTTTGGTTTGGAAGACAGCCAGTCCGCGCAGTTTGCTGCCATTGCCAAAGATACCGGGGAAAAAAACCTGCGCGTGGCGCGCGTTGATGCCCGGTTTGACCCCACGATCTACATTGCTATCGCCCTGTCGAACCTGCTGGCCATTGGAGGGGGAAGTTGGATGGTCTGGCATGGCTCTATGACGCTTGGGCAGCTAACCAGTTTTGTGATGTATCTTGGCCTGATGATTTGGCCAATGCTGGCGCTGGCATGGATGTTTAATATTGTTGAACGCGGCAGCGCGGCCTGGAGTCGTATCCGTGCGCTGCTGGCCGAAGCCCCGGTCGTTGCTGATGGTAATAAAGTACTGCCCGAACAACGCGGACTGCTGCAAATTGCTATCCGGGAATTCTGTTATCCGGGCGCGCATCGGCCTGCGTTACGTAACGTTAACGTCAATATCAAGCCCGGTCAGATGCTGGGGCTTTGTGGCCCTACCGGTTCAGGGAAAAGTACCTTATTGAGCCTGATCCAACGCCATTTTGATATCGATCAGGGAGGGATCCGTTTTCATAACCTCCCTCTGCCGCAGCTGCGCCTCGATGCCTGGCGGAGCAGGCTGGCGGTGGTGAGTCAGACTCCATTTTTGTTCTCCGACAGCGTGGCGAAAAATATTGCCTTAGGCCGTCCAGCCGCGACCCAGAGCGAGATTGAGCATGCGGCGCAGCTTGCTAACGTACACGAGGACATACTGCGATTACCGCAGGGCTATGAAACGGAAGTCGGCGAGCGTGGGGTCATGCTGTCGGGTGGGCAGAAACAGCGCATTTCTATTGCGCGCGCGCTGCTGCTCAATGCTGAAATTCTGGTGCTTGATGATGCCCTGTCTGCGGTAGACGGCAGAACCGAGCATCAGATCCTGCATAATTTGCGACGCTGGGGTGAAGAACGCACGATAATCATTAGCGCTCATCGTCTTTCCGCATTGTCTGAAGCCAACGAAATTCTGGTATTACAACATGGTGCCATTGCCCAGCGTGGTAACCATGAACAGCTTCTCGCTCATGACGGCTGGTATCGAGAAATGTACCGCTATCAGCAGCTTGAAGCGGCGTTAGATGATGATACCGTACAGGAAGTGCCACATGGCTAAGACTACCCGACTATGGCCGACGATCGGACGGCTGCTTTCCTACGGTAAGCCGTGGCGAAAATCTCTCGGCCTTGCCGTACTGATGCTGTGGCTCGCCGCAGCGGCAGAAGTGCTCGGCCCGGTGTTGATCAGCTATTTTATCGACCAAATGGTGGCACAACATCATATGCCCGTCGCGCTGGCTGCAGGACTGATAACCAGCTACCTGCTGTTACAGCTGTTGGCCGCTTTGCTGCATTACTTGCAGGCGTTGCGCTTTAATCAGGCCGCGGTAGGCGTAGTGCAGCGTTTGCGCACCGATGTGATGGATGCGGCTTTGCGTCAGCCGTTGAGCGCCTTTGACACCCAGCCGGTGGGGCAGATTATCTCACGGGTAACCAATGATACCGAAGTCGTGCGCGATCTCTATGTGACCGTAGTCGCGACCGTATTGCGCAGTGCTGCGCTGGTCGGGGCGATGCTCGTGGCAATGTTCAGTCTCGACTGGCGCATGGCATGGGTGGCAATCGCGATCTTCCCGGCGGTGTTAATCGTGATGTTGATATATCAGCGTTTCAGTACCCCCATTGTGCGGCGGGTGCGCGGTTATCTGGCAGAGATTAATAATGGTTTCAACGAAGTCATCAACGGTATGAGCGTGATACAGCAATTTCGCCAGCAGGCCCGTTTTGGTGAGCGTATGGGGGAGGTCAGCCGTTCACACTATCTGGCGCGCATGCAGACGTTACGCCTTGATGGCTTCCTGCTGCGCCCGCTGCTTAGCCTGTTTTCCGCACTGATACTCTGCGGGCTGATGATGCTTTATGGTTTTTCATCAGTGGGAACGGTTGAAGTTGGCGTGCTGTATGCTTTTATTAACTATCTTGGTCGGCTCAATGAGCCGCTGATCGAACTGACCACGCAGCAGTCAATGCTGCAACAGGCCGTAGTGGCCGGTGAGCGCATTTTCCAACTGATGGATGCACCCCGCCAGCCTTATGGTGAAGATATCCAGCCGCTCGGCAGTGGCAGGATAGACATACAGGATCTGACGTTTGCGTATCGCCCCGGCCGGCCGGTACTAACTGATATCAACCTGTCAGTCCCATCGCGCCATTTTGTTGCGCTGGTAGGGCATACCGGCAGCGGTAAGAGTACGCTCGCCAATTTGCTGATGGGCTATTATCCCTTAAGCGAAGGTGAGATCCTGCTCGATGACCGGCCGCTTTCCTCGCTGAGTCATGCCGCATTACGCGATAGCGTGGCGATGGTTCAGCAGGATCCTGTCGTGCTGGCCGATTCCTTTTTCGCCAATGTGACCTTAGGAAGAGAGGTGGGTGAGGACAGGGTTTGGGCCGCGCTGGAAGCCGTGCGCCTGGCAGATCTGGCCCGCTCAATGCCTGAAGGTATCCATACCCGCTTAGGTGAACAGGGCAACTCGCTTTCCGTTGGGCAGAAACAGCTACTGGCGCTGGCGCGAGTGCTGGTGCTAACCCCCCAGGTACTGATACTTGATGAAGCTACCGCGAATATCGACTCAGGAACGGAACAGGCGATCCAGCAGGCCCTGGTTGCGGTACGCCAGCGCTCTACGCTGGTGGTAATTGCCCATCGCCTGTCTACGGTTATTGATGCAGACACTATTTTGGTCTTGCATCGTGGGCGGGTGGTGGAGCGTGGCAGTCATCAACAGCTACTGGCTGCGCGCGGACGTTACTGGCAGATGTATCAGTTACAGCTGGCAGGTGCAGAGCTGGCAGCCACATAAGGCTCCCTGCACCAGATGCAGGCGAGCTAACGGCCTGCCGTGGCACGAATGCACCGACTTAACGCATGACGCACCGTTCTGGTGCGTCTTCACTCCTGCTGCAAGACCGCGCGCCTGCCTTCCGACGGCGTTTCAGGCTGTAATCCGCACGGAACGGACCAGGGGTATGAAATATTCAGCTTTTCAACAATGGCACAGCCTTTGCTTTATACCTTTCGTGTTGTTGAAACAGCCATATTTAAACCCTGGGGGATCGTATGAAGCTGGTTACTGTGGTAATCAAACCGTTCAAACTGGAAGACGTGCGTGAAGCACTGTCGTCTATCGGTATTCAGGGACTCACCGTCGCTGAAGTCAAAGGCTTCGGCCGTCAGAAAGGGCATGCGGAGTTATATCGCGGTGCGGAATACAGCGTAAATTTCCTGCCAAAAGTCAAAATCGATATTGCCATCGCAGACGATCAGCTTGATGAAGTCGTGGATGTGATTAGCAAAGCGGCTTATACCGGAAAAATTGGTGACGGGAAGATTTTCGTTGCAGAGCTGCAGCGCGTCATTCGTATTCGTACCGGCGAAACCGACGAAGCTGCACTGTAATCCGGGACTAAAAATGGGATGGGATAAAATGAAAAAAATTGCTACTTTTTTCCTCACCGGTGCGGCTTTTTTACCGACGCTGGCAATGGCGGCTGCACCAGCAGTTGCTGACAAAGCCGATAACGCTTTTATGATGATCTGTACCGCCCTCGTGCTCTTTATGACCCTTCCCGGCATAGCACTCTTTTATGGCGGTTTAATTCGTGCCAAAAATGTGCTGTCAATGCTCACTCAGGTGGCCGTCACTTTCGCTTTGGTTTGCGTGCTGTGGATGGTCTACGGTTATTCTCTGGCCTTCAGCGAAGGCAACGCTTTCTTTGGCAGCTTTAACTGGGCCATGCTGAAAAATATTGCACCCACGACGTTGATGGGATCTTTCTATCAGTATATTCATGTGGCTTTCCAGGCTTCATTCGCCTGTATCACCGTTGGGCTGATCGTCGGCGCTATAGCCGAACGTATCCGTTTCTCGGCGGTACTGATCTTCGTCGTGATCTGGCTGACCTTCGCCTATCTTCCGATTGCCCATATGGTGTGGGCCGGTGGTTTCCTCGCTCAGGATGGCGCGCTGGACTTCGCCGGGGGGACTGTGGTTCATATCAACGCCGCCGTTGCTGGCCTGGTCGGGGCCTATCTTGTCGGGAAACGCGCCGGTTTTGGCAAAGAAGCCTTCAAACCCCATAATCTGCCGATGGTCTTTACCGGAACGGCGATCCTGTACTTTGGCTGGTTTGGTTTCAACGCCGGTTCTGCCAGCTCGGCTAACGAAATTGCGGGCCTGGCGTTCCTGAATACGGTCATTGCAACCGCCGGTGCGATGCTAAGCTGGACCTTTGGCGAGTGGGCGCTACGCGGTAAGCCCTCACTTCTCGGCGTCAGCTCCGGTGTGATAGCTGGGCTGGTAGCAATTACTCCCGCATGTGGCTACGTTGGCGTTGGCGGTGCTCTGATCATTGGCGTGGTGGGTGGACTGGCTGGTCTGTGGGGTGTGACCACGCTGAAAAAATGGCTGCGTGTTGATGATCCTTGCGATGTGTTCGGCGTGCACGGCGTGTGTGGGATTGTTGGATGTATCCTGACCGGGGTATTTGCATCATCTTCATTGGGCGGTGTAGGTTATGCCCCAGGCATCACCATGGGCCATCAGGTCTGGGTACAGCTGTTCAGCGTGGGCCTGACTATTGTCTGGACTGCCGTTGTTGCCTTTATCGGGTTTAAAGTGGCGGATATGGTTGTGGGTCTGCGCGTTCCTGAAGAGCAGGAGCGTGAAGGTCTGGATGTGAACAGCCACGGTGAGAACGCCTACAACCATTAAGGTTGGGCAAAAAAGGGCGCAAGTACAAAATCAAGCGGGCCATTCAAGGCCCGCTTTTTTATGCTGCCGCAGCTTCATGAGTTTTGACGAATGACGCCTTCTTGTACGGTAGAAGCCACTAAAATCCCCTGCTGATTGTAGAACTCACCGCGCACAAAGCCCCTGGCACCGGATGCGGAGGTGCTTTCAGCGCTGTAGAGCAGCCATTCGTTTAAATCGAACGGGCGGTGAAACCACATGGAATGGTCGATAGTGGCGACCTGCATCCCCTGTTCAAGAAAACCCTTACCGTGTGGCTGCAACGCAACCGGTAGCAGGTTGTAATCAGAGGCGTAGCCCAGCAGATATTGATGAGTCCGCCTGTCGTGGGGCAGGGGGCCGTTGGCACGCAGCCAGCTATAGCGAACCGGTTCACTGACGTGCCCTTGCAGCGGGTTATGGAACTCAATCGGGCGGATTTCAAAAGGTCTTTCGGCCAAGAACTTGTTACGCACCTTTTCGGGAAGAAGATGAGCCAGCTGGCGCGCAATGTCCGTTTCGGATGGCAGCGCGTCGGGTCTTGGCACCTGCGGCATGTTTTTTTGGTGCTCAAAACCCTTTTCATGCCCCTGAAATGAGGCGGTCATATAAAAAATAGGTTGACCGTTCTGCACCGCCTTGACCCGGCGGGCGCTGAAGCTCTGCCCGTCACGCAGGTTTTCGACATCATAAATAATGGTTTTCTGACTGTCGCCCGGGCGCAGAAAATAGCTGTGAAATGAATGGATAACGCGATCCTGTGGCACCGTCTGCTTGGCGGCATACAGTGCCTGTCCGACAACCTGACCGCCAAACACCTGACGCAGGCCGAGATCTTCACTCTGACCGCGAAACAGGCCCTCCTCCAGCTTTTCCAGATCCAGCAGGTTTAACAGGTTATGCAATGCCTGACTCATATCCGCTTCCTCAATATTGCCACTCATGCAGTTTGCGAGATCTGACCAGTTAGCGTCAATGCCTGTTTATGCCGCCCGCTCTAACGCAACCCGAGCATGAAAATAGCCTCTTGCAGGAAAAAATCAGTAACCTGTGCCAGTATTAAACTCACCAAAGTCGTAAAGGTTGGCCATTCGATGGCAATGTTTTGCCGAATGCACCGAGTTTAAGGAGAAATGATTAATGAAAATCTGGCAAGTATTAAGTGGCGCAGCGCTGGCCGTAGCCATTTCGGGTTGTGCCGATGAAAGCACTAAGGTGCCAACTCCTACGCTGGGATCTCAGGTTGCCGGGCAGTCATCAACGCTGCGTATGCCTAACGTGAGTGGTACGGCATGGATCCGGCAGAAAGTGGCTTTGCCACCGAATGCCGTATTGACGGTGACCCTTTCTGATGCCTCACTGGCGGATGCACCGTCCAAAGTCGTGGCGCAGCATGTTGTGCGCACCGAAGGCGCACAGGCACCTTTCCGCTTTATCCTGCCGTTCAATCCCGCTGACGTTAAGCCTCACGCCCGCATTCTGTTAAGTGCGGCAGTCACGGTAGAGGGTAAATTACTGTTTGTTACCGATACGGTGAAGCAGGTTGTCACCAACGGGGAGACGCGTCAGGATTTGACGCTGGTTCCGGTTCCTTCAGTCGCCATCCCTACCCAGAGTGGGGCAGCAACGGCCGTGCCTCCGACGTCTCCAAGTCAAGTGAGCACTTCATCGAGCGTGCCTGCAGCGACGTCGATATAATGCTGGCGCCCCTTGCGGGGCGCTATCACCCTTGCCAGCGATAGCGTTGCAGGCAGACTTTCCCCTCTTGAGAAACGTCAATACCCTCGCTTAGCAGTGCGCCGCGCTGTCTGGCAAAATCGTCACCGACCAGCGATATCTCACCTTTACGATTAATCACCCGATGCCAGGGAAGTTGGCTACCGTGGGGCAACCGTTTCAGAACCCCGCCGACCTGACGAGCAGCACGCGGTGATCCTGCCTGACGGGCTATATCGCCGTAGGTTGCGACCGAACCATAAGGGATAGCGGCGATAATGTGCCAGATTCGTTGTTGAAAGCTGTCCGCTTCTGGACCCATGGATGCTCCGTGACGGGGGAATAAAGGGGGGATCGTGCAAGAAAACAGCGGTCACCCTTAGGCGGCTTGCAATTGGCAGGGGCATCATTGATAATGCGTGCGTTCTGGTTATCCAGAGCACTCAATGGGGGCCCTGTTGGTTCTCCCGCAATGCTAATTTGTGAACTCGGTCAGGTCCGGAAGGAAGCAGCCGTAACAGATGACGCGTGTGCCGGGATGTAGCTGGCAGGGCCCCCACCCAATTCTGCAGTTGCCAGCTAATGACCTTTCAATCTCTTCTTCTTAATCCCTTTTGCGCTAACGGACAAACTTCCACACGGCGACTGGGACTTTATCGTACAGTTTATTCATAGTCAGTTCGGCAAGGCGGTGATCTGCAGCCGAATAAAATACAGCGAGTTCATCATCAGATAATTCGTACTTGTTCTTTTCAATCACGCGCTCCAGCGTGTCGATTGAACGACAACGTCTGAGGCGCATTAGATAATCAGTTTTCGTGAGAAGTTTTTCAGTCATTATTAAACCGTAGAAAGAGTTATGGGCTGCTAAAATGAATGGCTTGCCTGATTTTGGCTCATTACGCATTCTTTAGCAAAGATGTTAAATAAAAGTTTCGCTGATTTTTGCCAGCGTTGTAAGTCCTGAATGTTAATACCGTAATTGCTGAAAAGCATAAAAGTGTCGTCCATGTACTCATCAATCTGACTAATCAGATCGGCGTCTTCGACGTGCTTTATTTTGTAATTCATTGTGAAGGCTGCAATATGCTCTATCAGTTCATTAAGCTGTAGGTTGAACGTAGATGTCGGGTCATTAACCCAGCCGTGGTGGCTGTCGCCCAGCGTAGCCAAACCTTCGTCATAGAGGTTTTCACATAAGAATTTCAGTTGCGCAATATCATGCCTTCTCGGTGAGTATTCGTCCATCTTTTTCCCTCCATAGCTCGCTAAACATACCGTTAAGCTGCACTTTTAAACTTATTGTGCCAGGAATTGATAATTACGATGCGGCTATGAACGTTGACAAAATATAACCTGTTATAAAATATCTGTGTAGAAGTGACTAAATATTACAATTCGTCTGATGTTGTTTGACGGGTGTTATCCACAAACTCGAACACCAATTGATTAGGATTATAGCTAAAGTTGACCGACTGGTTGGATGTCTCATAGGCATCTATATCCAAACAGGCATTGAACAAGTTCCAGCGAAAGCTGTAGTTCATTTTATAACGCGATTGCCCTAAATGTTCCAGGGAAATAATTCTGATAGTGTCGGGAACATATCGCGCATTAGATGAATACCAATCAAGAGAACCTACCAGGTCATCCGCTATTTTGGGAATTATCTGTTCTATAGCTGACATTAATTCCAGCGGGTCTACATTAATTTGACTGTACTTTACGGATAAAGTTTTGTGCATTTCTTCCTCACAGGGTTACTTTTTCTTAACCAGGATAACGGCTATGCGCCGTGAAAATGGTAACCAGGTCACTACAGTATAGCCTATCGCAATGGTTTTTCGGCCGAATATCGACCATTAGCCCCTCTTCTGCATACTGTATAAACGATCGTCAGGCTCCCTCAACACATTACTTGAGGGGGCGCGGCATAACTGGAGTCATAATTAGATACATTTTACTTTTATCGGCGCTATCATTCCTGAGTTATCTTAAAGTTATGTTATAACATACCTATCAGGGCTATCGTGACGACCTCTTCGTGCTTTTTACGCTTCGGGACACTGCTTAGCTGCCCGGCCTGGCAGCGACTCATCTTAATTTTTCTTCCCGTTATGCTGCTCGTTTTACTGACAGGGTGGGCGATCAGCGGATGATGATGCTGAATCAACTGGTTGCTGGTTACCAGCGGCGTGGTGTCACCCCCCCTCTGACCGGTGAGCTTTCACCTGGCAGTATGACGGCTCTGGTGGGTTCCAATGGCTGCGGAAAATCAACCCTGCTTAAAACCTTATGCGGCATATTACCTCCGGTAAGTGGTTCGGTAAGCCTTTCGGTTCCATCTCCGTCCATAGGCTGGCTACCGCAGCACTCTGAGATTGAAAGAGGCTTTCCCATTACCGTATTTGACCTGGTGGCGATGGGGTTGTGGCGGCGCTGTGGCTGGTTACGTGGCATCAGTCGGCCGCAGCGGCTGCAGGTGATGTCGGCACTTGAGCGCGTCAACATGCTGCCTTTTGCCACTTCGGCTCCCGGTACGTTATCCGGTGGGCAATTACAGCGCGTTCTCTTTGCTCGCCTGCTGGTGCAGGAGGCCGAGCTTTTACTGTTAGATGAACCTTTTACCGGCGTGGACAGCGATACCGTTGAGCTGCTCCTGGTCTTGCTGGCAGAGCGACAGCGTGCGGGAAATACCCTCATCGTCGTGCTGCACGATATGGCGAAAGTGGCTCAACATTTTCCGCAGGTGTTGCATATCACGCCGCAGTGCGGCGAGTGGTACTGCCCCGTGCACGGCGTTAGCGATGCTGATCCCATTCGTGCTATGGGGCGTAGCATATGACGTTGATCCAGCCATTTATCGAATTTGCATTTATGCGGCGTGCGCTTGTGGCATGTGTCGCTCTTTCGCTTAGCGCAACGCCTCTCGGGGTTTTCCTACTGTTACGCCGCATGAGTCTGGTCGGCGACGCATTGTCACATGCGGTGCTGCCGGGTGCAGCGATTGGCTACCTGCTATCCGGCCTGTCGCTGGTGGCGATGGGGATAGGTGGCGCGATTGCCGGTCTGACGGTCGCGCTGATGTCAGCTGCCGTCAGTCGCTATACGCCACTTCGCGAGGATGCCAGCTTTGCTGGTTTCTATCTCGGCTCGTTGGCACTTGGCGTCACGCTGGTCTCACTGCGCGGTTCCAGCGTGGATCTGCTGCACGTGCTGTTTGGTTCACTGTTGGCGGTGGACAACCCATCCATCGTCTTAGTAAGCGGCGTCAGCGGCTGCACGCTGCTGGTTTTAGCGCTAATCTATCGCCCGCTGGTAATTGACGCCTTCGACGCAAACTTTTTGCGTGCGCAAAGCCGCTGGGCATCGCCGCTGGTGCACGCCGTTTTTTTGGTGCTGGTTGTCATCAATCTGGTCGCCGGATTTCAGGTGCTGGGTACCCTGATGAGCGTTGGGTTAATGATGTTACCCGCCGCCAGCGCCCGGCTCTGGAGTCGCCAGCTTTCAGGCACGTTGTTTGCGGCGATGATCGTTGCCAGCATGGCCAGTTTTGGCGGGCTGATTGCCTCATTTTATCTTTCGCTTCCTGCCGGACCTGCTGTGGTACTCGGGGCAGCAATCCTGTTCTTTATTTCCATTTTGATCGGCCCTTGTGGCGGCATCTTTGCCGTCAGCAAAATTTTTTTTAAGGCAAAGGAGTACATATGAAAAAGGTAATGATAGCGATAGCCATGTCGGCATTGATCAATGCCCCGGCAGCCATGGCGCAAACGGTACATGCCGTGGCCAGTTTTACCGTGCTGGCAGATATAGTAAAGAATGTGGGGGGAGAACATGTTGTGGTGAAAAGTCTGGTGGGGGCTAACGGCGATCCGCATAGTTTTGAACCAACGCCAAAAGACAGCCAGGCATTGGCGCAGGCGGACGTGGTGTTTGTCAGCGGGCTGGGAATGGAAGGGTGGATGGACCGTCTGATCGCCGCATCCGGCTATAAGGGGGAAATCGTAGTCGCATCCTCGGGTATTGAAACCATGAAGATGGAAGAAGATGGTAAGACAATCGCCGATCCCCATGCCTGGAACAGCATGCACAACGGTGTTATCTATGCCACGAACGTGATGAATGCGTTGATTGCCGCCGATGCTCAAGATGCAGACTACTTCCGCCGCCACGGGAGTGCCTATATTGAACGGTTAAAGCAGCTGGACAGCTGGGCACAGCAGGCATTTAGCGCTATTCCGCAGAACAAACGCAAAGTTCTCACCAGCCATGATGCCTTTGGTTACTTCGGCCAGCGCTATGGGGTGAAGTTCTTGTCCCCCGTAGGCTTTTCAACAGAGTCTGAAGCCAGTGCTTCCGAGGTTGCTGCACTGATCTCTCAGCTGAAGCGTGAGCATATCCATGCCTGGTTTATCGAGAATCAAACCGATCCTCGCCTGGTGAAGCAAATTGCTGCATCCAGTGGAGCGAAAGCGGGCGGGGAGCTCTATCCTGAAGCGCTGACGGTTAAAGGCGGAGAGGCGGACAGTTACATTGGCGCGTTTCAGCATAATGTCAAAGCGATGGTCGCCAGCATGCAGTAAGAAGCATGCTGCGGTCGTACTTAGGAACTCAAAAAGGGATAGCTTGCGCTATCCCTCGTTTCAGCGTGAAGCGGCGCAGCGTTGGTGCGCCGTAACGGTGTCGATCAGCGCTTTTTACCGCCTCTGCCCTGAACGGCTTTGAAGCGCGGGTTACTTTTGCAGATCACAAACACGCGGCCGTGGCGGCGAACAATTTTGCAATCTTTGTGGCGTTTTTTGGCCGAAGCCAGTGAGCTAAGTACCTGCATCATATCTCCTTATTTTTTCATCGCGCCAAGAAAGCTGCCAAATCTCTGATTGAAGCGTGCAGCACTGCCTTCTTTGGCAAAATCTTTTTGTTTGCCGGTGTAATAAACGTGCGAAGCGGAAGAAACATCCAGCGGCACATAGGGCAGTTCCTTGCCCTCATACTGGACGGTGCGGTCAGTTTTGATGGTGGAGCCTACGATAAAGTAAGCATCAGCCGTTGTGTCATGAAACGCAACCTGGCGGTAAGCTGGATGGATGTCCGATTTCATTATAGCCTCTAGTGTTATGTTATAATATAACATAAGTATGCTCCGCCGATACTTAAATTGCAACCGTAGAAAGGCCTTGTTCAGGGCAAAAAAAAGAGGCCGCGGGTGGCGGCCTCTTGTTTCATCACGACAGATGTCGCTTAGTGATTGTCTACAGCATGGCTGCGTTCGCCATCTTCTTTGTTCTTACCGAAGCGGCGACGCACCACCACGAAGAACACCGGCACGAAGAATATCGCCAGCACGGTGGCGGTGACCATACCGCCCATTACGCCAGTACCTACGGCGTTTTGCGCGCCGGAACCGGCACCGCTGCTGATAGCCAGAGGTAGAACCCCAAGGATAAACGCCAGCGAGGTCATCAGGATTGGGCGTAAACGCATACGTACCGCTTCCAGCGTTGCCTCGATCAGACCCTTACCTTCTTTATCCATCAGGTCTTTAGCAAACTCGACGATCAGGATGGCATTCTTCGCCGATAGCCCTATGGTGGTGAGCAATCCGACCACAAAGTAAACGTCATTGCTCAGTCCGCGCAGGGTCGTGAATATCAGCGCACCGATAACCCCTAGCGGTACCACCAGCATGACGGAGAACGGGATCGACCAGCTTTCATAGAGTGCCGCCAGACAGAGGAATACCACAATCAGCGAAATGGCATAGAGTGCCGGAGCCTGATTGCCCGATAAACGCTCCTGGTATGACATACCGGTCCAGTCATAGCCGATACCGGTTGGCAACTTACCTGCCAGCTCCTGCATCAGGTTCATCGCTTCACCAGAGCTCTTACCCGCAGCCGGCTGCCCCAACAGTTCCATTGAAGGCAGGCCGTTGTAGCGCTCAAGTCGTGGCGAGCCATAAACCCACTGTGCGGAAGAAAAGGCATTAAACGACACCATTTCGCCATTGGTAGCACGAACATACCAGTTACCAATATCATCCGGCAGCATGCGGTATGGCGCTGCCGCCATCACGTACACTTTCTTAACGCGGCCACGGTCAATGAAGTCATTAACGTAAGAGCCACCCCAGGCTGCAGCCAGCGTGGTATTGATATTAGATAACGATACCCCCAGCGCCTGAGCTTTTTCCTGATCGATAGACAGTTTGAACTGTGGGGTATCTTCCAGACCGTTCGGACGCACGCCGACCAGCGTATCCGGATGTTGAGCAATCATGCCCAGCAGTTGGTTACGGGCAGCGGTGAGTTTTTCATGCCCCAGGCCGCCCTGGTCGACAAGCTGGAAGTCGAAGCCGGTAGCGGTACCCAACTCGACGATAGCCGGCAGGTTGAACGGGATGACCATCGCATCTTTAATCGCAGAAAGTGCGGTCATGGCGCGTCCGGCAATCGCCGGAACTTTATTCTCTGCGCCCGGACGTTCATCCCACGGTTTAAGGCTGATAAAGGCGATACCGGTATTCTGACCACGACCTGCAAAGCCGAAGCCGTTAACGGTAAATACCGAATTAACGTTCGCCTTCTCATTATTCAGGTAGTAATCGGTGACCTGGTCCAGCACTTTTTCAGTACGTTCCTGGGTCGCGCCAGCGGGCAGCTGTGCCATGGTCAGGAATACGCCCTGGTCCTCTTCCGGTAAGAATGAGCTGGGCAGACGCAGGAACAGGAAGGCCATGCCCACCACGATCAGCAGATAAATCAGCAGATAACGACCGGTGCTGCGCACGATGTGGCCCACGCTGTCGGTATAATGGTGGGTGCTCTTGTCAAACATACGGTTAAACCAGCCGAAGAAGCCGGTGGTTTTACCATGTTCGCCTTTAGCAATCGGCTTCAGCATGGTGGCACAAAGTGCCGGGGTGAGAACCAGCGCAACGATGACCGAAAGCACCATCGCAGAAACAATGGTAATTGAGAACTGACGATAGATGACGCCGGTGGAGCCTCCGAAGAAGGCCATCGGAATAAATACCGCTGACAGCACCAGCGCGATGCCGACCAGCGCGCCCTGAATCTGATCCATCGATTTGCGCGTGGCTTCTTTCGGCGGCAGACCCTCTTCGGCCATCACGCGCTCGACGTTTTCCACCACCACGATGGCGTCATCCACCAGCAGCCCGATGGCCAGAACCATACCGAACATCGTCAGGGTGTTTATCGAATAGCCAAAGGTGTTGATAATGGCAAAAGTACCCAGCAAGACCACCGGCACCGCAATCGTTGGGATCAGCGTGGCGCGGAAGTTCTGCAGGAACAGGTACATCACCAGGAACACCAGCACGATGGCTTCGACGAGCGTTTTAACCACTTCGTTAATTGAAATTTTAACGAAGGGTGTGGTGTCGTACGGATACACGACTTTCAGCCCTGACGGGAAGAACGGTTCCAGTTTGCTGAGTTCCGCTTTCACCGCCGATGCGGTATCCAGCGCATTAGCGCCGGTCGCCAGCTTGATCCCCAGGCCGGAGGCCGGTTTACCGTTGAAGCGGGCAATAATCTCGTAGTTCTCACCGCCCAGCTCAATATGCGCTACATCGCTTAACCGTACGCGAGAACCATCGGTATTGACCTTCAGCAGGATCTTACCGAACTCTTCCGGCGACGTCAGACGCGTTTGTGCAATGATTGAAGCATTCAGCTGCTGGCCTTTAACCGGCGGTGAACCGCCCAGCTGACCCGCCGCGACCTGGGCGTTCTGCGTGTTGATGGCGCTGATAACATCCACCGGGGTCAACTGATAATTATTCAGCTTATGGGGATCCATCCAGATACGCATCGCATACTGCGCCCCGAACAGCTGGGTATCGCCCACACCGGTAACACGACTGATCGGATCTTTGATGTTAGACCCAACGTAGTCGGCGATGTCGTTCTGCGTCATGGTGTCATTATCATTAATGAAACCGGCAACCATCAGGAAGCTACTGGAGGATTTTTGAACCTTTATCCCCTGTTGTTGCACTTCCTGCGGCAGCAGTGGTGTTGCCAGCTGCAGTTTGTTCTGCACCTGCACCTGAGCGATATCGGCATTAGTACCGGACTCAAATGTCAGAGTCAGCTGTAACGCGCCAGATGAGTCGCTGCTGGAGCTCATATACATCAGGCCGTCGATGCCGTTCATGTTTTGTTCGATAACCTGCGTGACGGAGTCCTGCAGGGTTTTCGCATCGGCACCCGGATAAGCCGCAGTGATCTCAATTGCCGGTGGAGCAACGTTAGGATATTGCTCAATCGGCAGTTTCAGGATCGACAGCGCGCCCGCCAGCATAATAATGATGGCGATAACCCAGGCAAAGATGGGGCGATCGATAAAGAACTTAGCCATGTGTCAACGGCTCCTGTTAAGACTTCGGTTGTTCAGACTGCGCCTGGGACGCTGCTTTGTCGCTATCGTCGCTGACTTCCTGTGGCGTCACCGTGGCACCGGGTTTCACCCGCTGCAGGCCAGTGACAATGACGCGATCGCCAGCTTTGAGACCGCCAGTGACCAGCCACTTATCGCCCATCGCCCGATCGGCCGTCAGGTTACGCACCTCAACCTTGTTATCCGTGCCAACCACCAGCGCAGTCGCCTGGCCTGTTGGCGTGCGCGTTACACCCTGCTGAGGAACCAGCAGTGCGTTCGGGTTAGTACCTTCTTCCAGGCGTGCGCGAACAAACATGCCCGGTAGCAGGTTATGATCTGGATTTGGGAAGATGGCGCGCAGAGTAATCGAACCGGTTGTCTCATCAACGGTAACATCGGAAAATTCTAATGTTCCGCTCTGGGGGTATTCGCTACCGTTCTGTAAAAGCAGCTTAACTTCAGCTTTTCCATTGGCCTGCTGTAGCTTGCCGGAAGTCAGCTCATCGCGCAGGCGCATAAAATCTTCACTGGGCTGGGTCACGTCAACGTAAATGGGGTCAAGCTGCTGTACGCTGGCCAGTGCGGTCGTTTGCGCACTGGTCACCAGCGCCCCTTCCGTCACTGAAGACTTACCGATGCGTCCGCTGATAGGCGAGGTCACTTTGGTATAAGCAAGATTAATGCGTGCTGTTTCCACCGCGGCCCGTGCCGCAACAACGGCAGCAGCCGTCTGGCTTTGCGTCGCGGCAGCCGTATCGTATTCCTGCTGGCTGATATATTTGGTACCCAGCAACGGTTTATAGCGTTTCACGGTGGTGGCGGCGATCTGCGCGTTGGCCTGTGCCTGTGCTAAATCGCCTTTAGCGCTATCGTATGCCGCCTGATAGGTGGCCGGATCTATTTGATATAAAGACTCGCCGGCCTTGATATCGCTGCCCTCAACGAAGTTGCGTTTCAAAATAATGCCAGAAACCTGTGGGCGAACTTCAGCGACACGGAACGACGAGGTACGACCTGGCAAATCGGTAGTAATCTTAAGCGGGGCGCTTTTTAACGTCGTAATGCCTACTTCTGGCGCGTGCTGCTGACCAGCCTGCTGCGATGATTTGTTATCGCATGCAGTCAGCACCAGGCTGCCTGAAAGCATAAGAACGGCCGTCAGAGGCGTAAACCCTCTGTTTTTTTTCATAAATAAACCTCGAGTGTCCGATATCGATTGTTCAATGGATAACAAACCCATAAACCCATTGCTGCGTTTAAATTATAGTCATGCTATGGTACATACATTCGCAAATGTATGTAAGTCTAACGCGTTGTAAATCATACCTCCATGGCACGAAATACCAAACAACAAGCACAGGAAACGCGCAATCACATCTTAGATGCTGCTATAAAGCGTTTTTCTGAACATGGCGTGGCCAAAACGTCACTGGCAGACATTGCCGCAGGCGCTGGCGTGACGCGAGGTGCAATTTATTGGCACTTTAAAAATAAAACCGATTTACTCAACGAAATCTGGGCTCAATCCGAATCGGGTCTTGCGGCCCTCGAAATTGAGTATCAATCAAAATACCCTGCCGATCCACTTTCTGTGATGCGGTCGATGCTACGATATGTGTTCGAAGCAACGGCAACCGACCAAAAAAGACGCGCTCTTATGGAGATCATTTACCATAAATGCGAGTTTGTGGGCGAAATGGCCACCCTCCAACTGATGCAGCAGAACCTCTACCTCGAATGTTATGAAAAGATAGAACTTTTGCTGGTCGGGTGCATTGATGCACAACAACTTCCTGAAAACCTGGACACCCGACGCGCAGCGGTAGTCATGCGGGGTTATGTAAGCGGTATCATGGAAAATTGGCTGTTTATGCCCGATAGTTTTGACCTCGCCGCCGATGCTCCGCAGCTGGTGGAAACCCTGATCGATATGTTGACTCACAGCACTTCCCTGCGCAAACCGGGCTGATGATCTGTTATGACTGCCTATGTGCCTTTTGTTCAAAATCGCGCTGAACGATCGCCAACGCGGCCAGCACGGTTTCAGGGGCAATGTGATTTTCTTCGAGTAGCATAATCAAATCGACGGCAAGTTTGACTTCTTCTGGCGCGTTTTCCAGCGACATAGCATTTCCTTATGAGGTGAAAAGCACAGGCTGCCCGTTCAAGATCGGCAAAATTGTCACCCTGCCGCCATTATTAACCCTTCAGCCACTGCTGATATCAGCGTCGATTGACGTTCAAACGGTGAACGGTAGCCGCGTGCTGGCGCGATGGGGAAAAGACCGCAGGCCAAAAGGCCCACCGGCTAAAACGATTTGGCTATCTTATAACCCGCGTTCACGGTTTTCAATGGCACGCTCAATCCGTTTCAGCGCCTGAAGGCAGCGCTGTAAACGCCCCTCTAGCGCTGCCAGTTCGCGCTGTAACTGCTGCTGCTGTATCAGCGTTTCCTGCTGTGCCAACAGACTCTCGCGGTCGCCTATCATGGCGCGCAGACGGCGCTCAAAGTCCTGGTGCTCTGCCAGCTTTTCGTACAAATTCTCTTTGAGCGCAACCGGCCGGGCCTCACCGCTACGCATTTTTTGCGTGGCGATTTCTCGTTGCAGCGCGCCGATCTGCAACACGACTCGTTCGGACATCCATGCAACGCTCACGGTGCGGTTATCACTCACGCTCTGCGTAAGCCGTGCCAGATTTTGACGAATTTCCAGTAAATAATCGCCAAGTCGGGTGCTGTGGCAATGAAATAACTGGTGGTCAAAGCGCGCCTGTGTCGTACGCTTATTGGCATGAGGCTCTACGGCCTGCGCCAGCTTTTCAACCTGTATTTCCAGCTGTTGCAATAGAACTGCGCTTTTCATTGGCTTCTCCCAGGCGTGAATCCCGGTATGATACCTGAATCTGACTTTTTTTATGCGGGTGCGCCATGCAACGTTACCTCCTGATGACCCTGGGCTGGTTAGCCGTGATATTAGCTACCGTCGGCGTTGTCCTGCCGCTATTACCGACCACGCCTTTTTTACTGCTGGCAGCGTGGTGTTTTGCGCGCTCTTCGCCGCGCTTCCATCACTGGCTGTTGCACCGTTCGGTGTTTGGCCGCTATCTGCGTTACTGGCAGCAGCACCGCGCCATGCCGCCGGGAGCTAAGGGCAGGGCGGTGTTGTTTACCCTGTTGACCTTTGCTTTTTCGCTATGGATGGTCAGCATTTTGTGGCTTCGGCTCCTTCTGCTGGCAATTCTCTGCATCCTGCTCATTTTTATTATCCGGTTACCGGTGGTCGATGAAGGGCAACAAAATCCCTGATTCGCTGAATACGGTTGCAATTGTCCGGCGATTTGCATAGATTTGGTCGTTTTCGTGCGCGGCTTCCCTTCGACGTTTGAATTTCACGCAGCATTCATTGCCGCGTGGGATGAAGCTGCGCGAGTCAGATTTGTATTTATCAGGCATAACATTATGACCGCGACTGCGCAGCAGCTAGAATTTCTTAAAAACAGTATCCAAAGCATCCCGGATTATCCTAAACCGGGCATTCTCTTTCGTGATGTCACCAGCCTGCTGGAAGATCCGAAAGCGTATGCGTTGAGCATTGAACTGTTGGTTGAACGCTATCGTCATGCGGGTATCACCAAAGTGGTGGGCACCGAGGCTCGTGGTTTCCTGTTCGGCGCTCCGGTCGCTCTGGGACTGGGCGTTGGCTTTGTGCCGGTACGCAAACCGGGCAAGCTGCCGCGTAAAACCTTTGCTGAAGATTACGCGCTGGAGTACGGCACCGATACCCTCGAGCTGCATTGTGATGCAATTCAGCCGGGTGACGTTGTGCTGGTGGTTGATGATTTGCTGGCAACAGGTGGAACCATCGAAGCCACGGTGAATCTGATCCGGCGTGCAGGTGGCAGCGTAAAAGATGCCGCCTTTATCATTAATCTGTTCGATCTGAGCGGCGAAGCGCGCCTGAAAGCACTGGGCGTTGAAAGCTACAGCCTGGTGAGCTTCCCAGGCCACTGATTGCAATGGGGCAGCCTGGCCTGCCCCGTTTTTCATTGTCGGTTGTTCTTCCTTTCATCCTTCCTTATCTTCTCTGTCATGATGCTGACCTCTGCCTGCCAACCGATGCGCCAGGCGTGATAAAGTGACGGGAGTAAGACGAGAGCGGCGATTAACTGTTATAGTTGCCCGGTCTGGTTTACTAAAACCTTAATACAATCTTTCCACTCGATGATGAAGTCTTAATGAGCTATCAGGTACTGGCCCGCAAGTGGCGTCCACAAGCGTTTACCGATGTTGTCGGACAGCAGCATGTGCTGACCGCGCTGGCTAATGGTTTGTCCCTTGGCCGCATCCATCATGCTTATCTGTTTTCCGGCACCCGTGGCGTTGGGAAAACTACCATCGCCCGCCTTCTGGCGAAGGGGCTGAACTGTGAAACCGGTATCACGGCTACCCCCTGTGGGCAGTGCGATAACTGCCGTGAAATCGAACAGGGCCGCTTTGTCGATCTGATTGAAATCGACGCGGCTTCACGCACAAAGGTGGAAGACACCCGTGATCTCCTGGATAACGTACAATACGCGCCGGCACGTGGACGCTTTAAGGTCTATCTGATCGATGAAGTACATATGCTTTCGCGTCACAGCTTCAATGCGTTGCTAAAGACCCTGGAAGAGCCGCCGGAACATGTTAAGTTCCTGCTGGCAACCACCGATCCACAAAAGCTGCCGGTGACTATCCTGTCGCGCTGTCTGCAATTTCATCTGAAGGCGCTGGATCAGGACCAGATCCGCGGTCAGCTGGAGCATGTTCTTCAGGCAGAGAAAATTGACGCGGAAACGCGCGCGCTACAGCTGTTGGCACGCGCTGCGGACGGCAGCATGCGCGATGCCTTGAGCCTGACCGACCAGGCTATCGCGATGGGGCAGGGACAGGTGACGACGGCTACCGTCAACGATATGCTCGGCACACTTGATGATGAACAGCCGCTGGCGCTGATCGAGGCGTTGGTTCACGCCGACGGGACGCAGGTGATGGCGTTGCTCAATCAGGCGGCCGCGCGTGGAGTCGAGTGGGAAGCGCTGCTGGTAGAAATGACCACCTTGTTGCATCGTGTGGCGATGATACAGCTGCTGCCCTCCGCGTTAAGTGATGACATGGCGGCGATTGCCCAGCGGCTACGTGAACTGGCACGGGTATTGCCGCCCGCGGACGTGCAACTTTATTACCAGACGCTGTTGGTGGGGCGCAAAGAGCTTTCGCTGGCGCCCGATCGCCGCATGGGCGTTGAAATGACGCTATTGCGCGCGCTGGCTTTCCACCCTAAAGCGGCGATCGCCGAACCGGTTGCGCGCCCGACGATGTCGCAGCAGGCTGTTCCAGCGCCAGCGCCAGCGCCAGCGCAAAGCGTCACGCGCAACGAAGCGCCGCCGTCACCACCGCAGGAACCAGTCTCGCAAGGACTACCGGATGCCACCAGCCAGCTTTTGCAGGCGCGAACGCAGCTGATGCGCCATCAGGGGGCGAGTAAGCCAAAAAAGAGTGAGCCGGCGGCGCAGAGTGCGCGGCCGGCAGGTTCGGCACTTGAGCGTCTGGCTGCGGCCAGCGAACGCGGGCAGCGGCGTCAGCAGCCGTCGGCAACAGAGGCCACTCCGGTAAAACCAGAAGCCTATCGTTGGAAGGCGCAAAACCCGATCGAGGTGAAGGCGGAGCCTTGCGCAACGCCTAAAGCCTTGCGCAATGCGCTTGAATATGAAAAGCACCCGGAGCTGGTGGCTAAACTGGTGGCAGAATCACTGGAACGCGATGCCTGGGCGGCTGAAATCTCCGCGCTTACCATACCGAAGTTGGTTCAGCAGCTGGCGTTAAATGCGTGGAAACAGACGACCGAAAAAGGCATTTGCCTGCATTTGCGCTCTGCGCAGAGTCACCTGAACTCCCCTTCAGCACAAAAAGCGCTGCAGGATGCCTTGAATATAGTCGCCGGATGCCCCATTGAACTAACGGTGGTGGTGGATGACGATCCGGCAGTATTAACGCCACTGGAATGGCGGCAGAAAATTTATCAAGAGAAACTTGTGCAGGCGCGTCAGTCGATAAACTCGGACGTACATATTCAGACGCTACGCAAGTTCTTCGATGCTGAAATAGATGATGATAGTATCCGCCCTGTTTAACCCGCCACATCCGACTAACGAGGATGATGTGGCCAGAACTAATAGAGAGAGAGCGTATGTTTGGTAAAGCCGGATTGGGAAACCTGATGAAACAGGCCCAGCAAATGCAGGAAAAAATGGCGCAGGTGCAGGAAGAAATCGCCGAGATGGAAGTCACCGGTGAATCTGGTGCAGGCCTGGTGAAAGTGACCATCAACGGTGCGCACAGCTGTCGCCGGGTTGAAGTCGACCCGAGCCTGCTGGAAGATGACAAAGATATGCTGGAAGATTTGGTGGCGGCGGCCTTCAATGATGCGGCCCGCCGTATTTCAGAAGCACAAAAAGATAAAATGGCATCGGTCTCAAACGGGATGTCTCTGCCACCTGGCTTTAAGATGCCGTTCTGATGCAAACCAGCCCACTCCTCGAAACACTCATGGAGTCGCTGCGTTGCCTGCCGGGCGTTGGGCCAAAGTCGGCCCAGCGCATGGCTTTTCAGCTGTTACAGCGCGACCGCAGCGGTGGAATGCGTCTGGCTCAGGCGTTAACGCGGGCGATGTCAGAAATCGGGCACTGCGCCGACTGCCGTACTTTCACCGAGCAGGAAATCTGTACCATCTGCGCCAACCCACGGCGTCAGCATAATGGGCTGATTTGCGTGGTTGAAAGCCCGGCAGATATTCATGCCATTGAACAAACCGGGCAGTTTTCTGGCCGATACTTTGTGCTGATGGGGCATCTGTCGCCGCTGGATGGTATAGGGCCGGGTGATATTGGCCTTGACCGACTGGAGCAACGGCTGGAAACAGAGTCTATCCAGGAAGTTATCCTCGCGACCAATCCGACGGTGGAAGGTGAGGCGACCGCGAACTACATCGCCAGCCTGTGTGAACAGTACGGCGTGGACGCCAGCCGTATTGCTCATGGCGTTCCGGTGGGGGGAGAGCTGGAGATGGTCGATGGCACCACGCTGTCGCATTCGCTGGCCGGTCGTCAGAAGTTTAAATTCTGAGCAGTTAAACGGCACGGATCCTTCGTGCCGTCTTGAAATTACTTTTTACATCCCCATTTATTACCTCAACGTTCATCAACCTGTTTTTATTGAGGTAGTAATGACCATGAAAGGACAAGAGACGCGTGGCTTCCAGTCAGAGGTGAAACAGCTTCTGCATCTAATGATTCACTCTCTTTATTCAAACAAAGAAATCTTCCTGCGCGAGCTGATCTCAAATGCCTCCGATGCCGCTGATAAGCTGCGCTTCAAAGCGTTATCCTCCGCGGAACTGTATGAGGGAGACGGCGATCTGCGCGTGCGCGTGGCGGTCGACAAGGAAAAACGTACCCTGACGCTCAGTGATAACGGTATCGGCATGCGCCGCGACGAAGTTATTGAAAATTTGGGCACTATTGCCAAATCCGGCACCAAATCCTTCCTCGAATCACTGGGATCTGACCAGGCTAAAGACAGCCAGCTAATCGGTCAGTTCGGCGTGGGTTTTTACTCTGCATTTATCGTGGCGGACAAGGTTTCCGTGCGCACCCGTGCCGCAGGCGCTGCTGCAGATGAAGGTGTTTTCTGGGAGTCCGCCGGCGAAGGTGACTATACCATCGCTGATATTGAGAAAAGCGATCGCGGGACCGAAATCACCCTGCATCTGCGCGAAGGCGAAGATGAGTTCCTCGATGCCTGGCGCGTTCGCAGCATTATCAGTAAATATTCCGACCATATCGCCCTGCCGGTAGAGATCGAAACCCATAACGAAGAAGATGACACCACCACATGGGAAAAGATCAATAAAGCGCAGGCGCTGTGGACGCGTAACAAGTCTGATATCAGCGAAGAAGAATACAAAGAGTTCTACAAGCACGTTGCCCACGACTTTACCGATCCGCTAACCTGGAGCCATAACCGGGTAGAAGGCAAGCAGGAGTACACCAGCCTGCTGTATATTCCCGCCCAGGCCCCGTGGGATATGTGGAACCGTGATCACAAACACGGCCTGAAACTTTACGTGCAGCGTGTGTTTATCATGGACGATGCCGAACAGTTTATGCCGAACTATCTGCGCTTTGTGAAAGGGCTGATTGACTCCAACGATCTGCCGCTGAACGTGTCGCGTGAAATCCTCCAGGACAGCCGTATTACCCAGACGCTGCGTGGGGCGCTGACCAAGCGCTCACTGCAAATGCTGGAAAAAGTGGCGAAGGATGATGAAGAGAAATATCAGAAATTCTGGCAGCAGTTCGGCCTGGTGCTGAAAGAAGGCCCGGCGGAAGACAGCAGCAATGCAGAAACCATCGCTAAACTGTTGCGCTTTGCCACCACCAGCTTCGAAGGGGCGGCGCAGACCGTTTCACTGGAAGACTACGTCAGCCACATGGTGGAAGGGCAGGAGAAGATTTATTACATCACTGCCGATAGTTACGCCGCAGCAAAAAGCAGCCCGCATCTGGAGCTGTTCCGTAAGAAAGGCATCGAGGTATTGCTGCTTTCCGACCGCATTGACGAATGGATGATGAGCTACCTTACGGAGTTCGACGGTAAATCCTTCCAGTCAGTCAGCAAGGCGGATGACGCGCTAAGCAAGCTGGCCGACGAAGAGACCGAAGAGCAGAAAGAAGCCGAGAAGGCGCTGGAGCCGTTTGTCGAGCGCGTGAAAACGTTGCTGGGTGAGCGCGTAAAAGAAGTGCGTTTAACGCACCGCCTGACCGATACGCCGGCGATCGTCACCACCGAAGCCAATGAAATGACCACCCAGATGGCAAAACTGTTTGCCGCTGCGGGTCAGGACGTGCCGGAGGTGAAATATCTGTTTGAGCTGAACCCGGATCATGCGCTGGTAAAACGCGCGGCCGACACTCAGGATGAAGCCCGCTTCGCCGAGTGGGTCGAGCTGCTGCTGGACCAGGCGCTGTTTGCCGAAAAAGGCACGCTGGAAGATCCGAATCAGTTTATCCGCCGAATGAACCAGCTGCTGCTGGGCTAATTGCCGGAACGATCGGGTGTTTCAGCCACCCGATCGCTAAATTTAAGCTGGTCGCCGTAAAGCGACCACTTTCTCATCGTACATTCTTCCTTTCCCCCTGCTTAACCCACCATCGACGCCTCTTCAAGTAGCCAGCGGCGAAACAGCTCAATTCCCTTTTCCGCCTGACGCGAAGCTTTGATCATCATCCAGGTGGCGCGATCCACCTCGGTAAAACCCAGCGGTGCAATCAGTGAACCGTCTAAGATCTCTTTTTTTACCAGGATCTGCGGCGTCATGATGATCCCCATACCGCTGCGCGCGGCCTGGATAGCCAGGGTCAGATTGTCAAAATGACTTCCTGCCCAAAAATCACCCCTTGCGCCGGTTTTTTTCGCCCATTCAGACCAGGCATTAAGTTTAGTGTCGGCATGGAGCAGCGGTAAGGTGGAAAAATCAGTTTCATAGTGAAAGCGGTGGCTGAATTCAGGAGAGCATACCGGGCCGATATAGTCGACGGCGATCAGCGTGGCCGTAATGTCCTGCTGCACCGGCTGTTCATGGCTGACAATCAGAATGTCGGTGTGCTCACCGCGCACCCGCTCCAGATCGATATGGGTCTGGAACGTCAGGGCAATGTCGCTATGGCGCGACGTAAAGCGGTTGATCCGCGGGATTAGCCATTGAGCCAGAAAACTCGGAGCACAGGATATCGACAGGGTATAAAGATCGCGCGCGCGGATTTTGTCACAGGTCGCTTCAATGCTGCGAAAACTTTGCGTGCAGCATGCCTTCAGGCGCTCACCGTCTGCCGTTAACTGCACGCGACCATTTATACGCAGAAATACGGGCTTGCCCAGCCACTCTTCCAGCAGCTTTATTTGATGACTGACGGCACTGTGCGTGACGTTAAGCGATTGTGCGGCACGGCTAAAACTTTGGTGCAGCGCAGCCTGATGAAAATAGTACAGGGCACGGAGCGAAGGAAGATGAGACATAAGTTACCTGTTATAAAAACTCACAGACAGTGTCTGTTTATATCATTTTTAAATCCAGCCCAAATTCTCTACTCTGGCGCAGGCTGTGGGATCTGTACAGATATCAAACAGCCTGAACCTATTGTCGTATTCTATCAAGACGAATTTTCGCCTTGTCAGCCCTTGATAATCCACAATTGCTACGTGAAGGAAGTGAAATGACACATCAAGATTCCGTAAAACCACAACTCGTTATGTTCACCGGGGGCCGGGATAGCACTCTGGCGGCCTGTTATCTTATGTTACAGGGTATTCCCGTTCACCTGTGGTCGGGTAATAGCGGATGTTCACTGCATCGCGGTATTTTGTCGCACCGTATCGATGAACTGAAAAATCGATTTGGCGATTTAGTGGTGGGGCATACCGTTGCCGATATCAGCGGCGCTTTTCGTACCATCGCCATCGAGTCGCTAGAAAACGATATTCTTAAATATCGCAAAAATTTGGTACTGCTGGGTGAAAAACTGGCCATCCATGCGCATCTGGTCGATTTCTGTCGTCGCAACGATATTAATACCATCAATGACGGTATCACCCATTATCAAATGGAATTCCCGGAGCAGCGGCCGGTAGCGAAAACCTTCCTGATGGAGATGATGGAGCAATACGACATTAACTATCAGTCGCCGGTTTATGAGTTTGCGCAGTCGGCGGATGATGTGAAATATCGCCTGTTGCAGCTGGGGATCTCAACGAAGTCCCTGGAAGGGATCAGCATCTTTGCCGATAGCTTCACCACTCCATCGGATGAGGTCGTCCTTGCTTATCTACGCGAAAAAGCCCCGTTGGCACACAATATTGTGAATTTCCTTGCTGGCGAAGCTCTCCATCTCCCTGAATTAGTGAACAGCACCGCAGCATAAGTTTGATAGAACAGTCGTGACGTAATCGGCGAATTATGTCACCCGGAGTTGAGATGAAAACAATCGTTAAATGTGCCGCGATCATCATTTGTGAGCGTTCGCTGTTACTGACCCGTAAGCGTGGAACCCAGATTTTTATTTCCCCAGGCGGCAAACCCCTACCGGGAGAGGATCATCTAAGCTGTCTGAAGCGCGAGCTAGATGAGGAGCTGGGTGTAGAAATCAAAAGCTTCCGGCCTTTTGGTCTGTTTCATGGCCGCGCCGAATTTGAGGCACAGGCAATAGAGAATCACGTCTATTTTGTTGAGATTATTGGCCAGCCGCGTGCAGGTAATGAAATAGAAGAGATTGCATGGGTGAACTATCGTCACCCCCCCTGCGAGGTTGCGGTCGGATCGATTTTCCGCAACAACGTTATGCCACTGTTATTTCAACAGGAGCTAATCAACTGATGGATGCTTCCTCACTTTCCCCGCAGCTGCAGCAGGTGCATGGCGACCGGTATTATAAGCGAGTGAATATGCTAAAGAGCGAACTTCGTGATGAGCTTACCCGCATATACCAACTGCAAGATTACGACCTGTTCTTCGTCCAGTCGGTACGGGTTGGCCTGGTGATCCTTTCACATCTGTTTTATAAGCAGGAAACCTCATTATGTCTGGCGAAACATGCTCATTATCAACCCGTTTCGGAGCTGTTTAACTCATCTTTAGCGCATACCAGCGCGCCGGGCAGCGTGCCGATAATTACCCACGTTAATCCATACACGGGGGAAGTTAACAGCCTGCAAGACTGCAAGGGCAAAGGCGTGGTTGATGCCTCTCACAGTTTTGCCACTAATCGCCATCGGGAGCTGATCGCAAAAAGTTCGGTGTTTGTCGCCCCCTTACACAAACACGCTTCGCTGACCGTGGGATTGGCAATTATTGCTTTGCGCGCTGAACACTTCAGCACGCTGATGCGCAGCGAACTGCGCCTGTTTGAAGAGTCCACCTCTTCAGATAAACCGTTGCAAGAGGCGCTGGAAAATGTGCGCAGCGGGAGCTGGCAGCCGTTTAACGTTGCTCAGATCCGTCAGCTTGAGGTAAAGGACGTGGCCGGGATGGACCTCTGTTCTGTCAGCGCGCCCGATCTGCCCTTTTGCTGTTTCCCCATGCCGGCAATGAGCGCCGCACGACAACAGCAGGTCAAGGAAGCCGGAGGCAGTTATTTTCCCCATACCAACACGGTGCGTTTGTCATGCTGGGTACGTGGCGACGGCAGTCAGCAGGTGGATATGACCGAGCAGGTAAAACGCAAGCTGATTGCGCTGTGGGAGGAAAAATGAAGGCGTCTCCGGCCGTAACTGGCAATATCATGGGGATGTTGGGCGGCATAATCCTCAGCACCGATTCGGTATTTATTCGTATGATGGGGATCGACAACTCATGGTTGATCGTCACCCTGCGAGGGATCTGCATGTGGGCCGTTTGCCTGCTGATATGGGCCTGCTGGCGTCAAAGTCGCTCCGCGATCGGCCGGCCGTGGTTCACCAAAGATAATCTGCTTTCGACACTGTTTTTCTGCATCGCCTCTGCCTGTTTCGTCAATGCGTTGAACCGGGGTAACGTCGCAACGGTACTGGTGATCATCTCCGGTACGCCGTTTATTTCGGCCGTGATCACCCGTGTGTTCTTTAAGGTGAGCGTCGATCGTAGCGTGATGCTGGCGGCGTTGGCAGGCATTATCGGTGTGGCTATCGTCATGTCCGGGCGCGGCATGGGCCACAACGGCGTGGCTAACCTTTATGCGCTGGCTACGGCAATATCCATGGCGCTGGCGTTTATCTTTAGCGCTCGCGTGAGTGGCGGAACGGTTGGGCTGCCTTCTCTCGGTGCACTACTGGCCTCGGTGCTGATCGTGCTGGGAACCGGCTCCGATGTGGTCAGCGGCGTGCAAATGCTGTCGGCTGAGCAAATGGGATGGGTCATTGCCGAAGGCGCTCTGATTATGCCATTGGCTATGGGGCTAATCACCTTATCAACCCGCTTTGTCTCACCGACTCATGCCGGGCTTTTTTTACTGCTGGAAACGGCGTTAGCGCCTCTCTGGATGTATCTTTTCCTCGGTGAAATGCCTACGGTTCAATCAGTGATTGGTGGTTCAATTATCATCATCACGGTAATTTCACAGTCGATTTACGCCGGTCGTCAGCAGTCTGTATCGCACTGTCCTCCCATGGCATAACCTTGCCCTTCCTTGTGGAAAACGGGGCATAATGGTATGTTCGTGCCCTCAAATTAATGTGCTTAATAAAGCAATTCGCAAGGGGATTTACGCAATGCGTATTATTCTGCTCGGAGCTCCGGGTGCAGGAAAGGGGACTCAGGCTCAGTTCATTATGGAGAAATACGGTATTCCGCAAATCTCTACGGGTGACATGCTGCGCGCCGCGGTGAAAGCCGGGTCGGAGCTGGGTCTGAAAGCCAAAGAGATTATGGACGCCGGTAAGCTGGTTACCGACGAGCTGGTTATCGCGCTGGTCAAGGAACGTATCACTGCGGAAGACTGCCGCAATGGTTTCCTGCTGGACGGTTTCCCGCGCACTATCCCGCAGGCTGATGCCATGAAGGAAGCCGGCATTAAGGTCGACAACGTGCTGGAATTTGATGTGCCGGATGAGCTGATCGTCGAGCGTATCGTTGGACGCCGGGTGCACGCACCATCGGGCCGGGTTTATCATGTTACCTTCAACCCACCGCGAGTGGAGGGGAAAGACGACATGACCGGCGAAGAGCTGACCACGCGTAAAGATGACCAGGAAGAAACCGTACGCAAACGTCTGGTTGAATATCATCAGATGACGGCTCCGCTGATTGCTTATTACAGCAAAGAGGCGGCGGCGGGTAACACGGCTTACCATAAAATTGATGGTACGCGTAAAGTGACCGAAGTGAGCGCAGAGCTGGCTACTATTCTCGGTTAATGCGGTGAGCCAGGACGACCCTGGCTCAATTGCAGCAATTGGTTCCGCCCACGCCTTTTTCCGCTAAAATAGTTCAGGTTTACATCACTGACCCTGTCACTCAATCAAGGAATAGCAATGAGGCAAGATAAACCTGGCGTGCTGCTGGTGAACTTAGGCACGCCTGATGCCCCCACCACTTCAGCCGTAAAACGTTATCTGAAACAGTTCCTCAGCGACAAACGAGTGGTCGATGCACCACGCTGGCTGTGGTGGCCGTTGCTGAATTTCGGCATTTTGCCCATTCGTTCGCCGCGCGTGTCAAAACTGTACGCCTCGGTGTGGATGGACGAGGGATCCCCGCTGATGGTCTACAGCCAGCGGCAGCGCAATGCTCTGGCCGCGCGGCTGGATATGCCCGTTGCGCTGGGGATGAGCTACGGTAACCCCAGCCTTAAGAGCGCTATCGATAGTCTGATGGCCGAAGGGGTCACCCGGCTGATCGTACTGCCGCTCTATCCGCAATTTTCCTGCTCGACCGTCGCAGCGGTTTGGGATGGCATTACCCAGGTTTTCGCCGGCTACCGCAGCCTGCCATCGGTCCATTTTATCCGTGACTACGCGCAGCATCCGGCCTATATCGCGGCGTTAAAAGCCTCTGTAGAGCGCTCATTTGCGCAGCACGGTAAGCCTGACCTGTTAGTCACCTCATTCCACGGCATTCCGCAGCGTTTTGCGGATGAAGGCGACGATTATCCACAGCGCTGCTATGAAACCTTTGAAGCGTTGAAAGCGTCTCTGGGGCTGGGTGATGATGAAGCGATGTTGACTTTCCAGTCACGCTTTGGCCGTGAGCCCTGGCTGATGCCCTACACCGATAAAACGATGGAATCACTGCCGGGCAAAGGCGTAAAACATGTGCAGATCATGAGTCCGGGTTTTGCCTCCGACTGCCTGGAGACTCTGGAAGAGATCGATGGAGAGAACCGCGAAATCTTCCTGCACGCAGGCGGTACGCGCTTTGAATATATTCCGGCGCTGAATGACGACGAAGCCCACATCACGATGATGCTTGAGCTGGTGAATCAGTACCGCTGATCCACCCAGAGCCATTCCCGCTTCGAGACAATCCTGACAGGGTGCAATTGTGTTATCATTGCGCCCTGTTTCTCTGCCAGCAATCCGCAATCATGAAATTCCCCGGTCAACGTAAATCCAAACATTATTTCCCCGTCAGCGCGCGCGACCCGCTACTGCAACCGGTACAGCCGGAAAATGAAGCTGCCAGAAGCTGGATCGTCGGCATCGATCAGATCCTGGTCGATATCGAAGCAAAGGTCGATGACGAATTTGTTCACCGCTATGGGCTGAGTATCGGGCATTCATTGGTCATCACCGATGATGTCGCCGAAGCGCTATACGGCGAACTGCAGCGTGACAATCTTATTACCCATCAGTTTGCCGGTGGCACCATTGGTAATACCCTGCATAACTACTCGGTACTGGCGGATGACCGCTCGGTGCTGCTCGGCGTCATGTGCAATAACGTGCAGATCGGGGGATATGCTTATCGCTATCTGTGCAATACCTCCAGCCGTACCGACCTTAACTACTTACAGGGGGTTGAAGGGGCGATTGGCCGCTGCTTTACGCTGATAAGTGAAAAAGGTGAACGCACCTTTGCCATCAGCCCGGGCATGATGAATCAGCTGCGGCCGGAAAGCATCCCGGAAGAGGTGATTGCCGGTGCTTCGGCGCTGGTACTCACCTCTTATCTGGTCCGTTGCAGCCCCGGCGAACCGATGCCGCTGGCCACCATGCGGGCGATTGAATGGGCGAAAAAGCACAATGTACCGGTCGTGCTGACGCTGGGTACTAAACACGTGATTGCGGATAATCCGCAGTTCTGGCGTGATTTTATCCGCGATCATGTCTCAGTCGTGGCGATGAATGAAGAGGAAGCCTATGAGCTGACCGGCGAACGCGATCCGCTACGGGCGGCGAACGTGGCGCTCGACTGGGTTGACCTGGTGTTGTGTACCGCCGGGCCCAACGGACTGTATATGGCTGCGTTTACCGAAGAGTCCGGTAAGCGCGTTACCCAGCACCCGCTGTTACCCGGTGCGATCCCTGAATTTAACCAATATGAATTTAGTCGGGCTATGCGCTATCAGGACTGTAGCCAGCCGCTGCGGATTTTTTCCCACATTGCCCCCTATATGGGCGGGCCGGAAAAGATCATGAACACCAATGGGGCTGGCGATGGTGCGCTGGCGGCGCTGTTACACGATATTACCGCCAATAACTTCCATCGTGCCAACGTCCCTAATTCCAGTAAACATGCGCGGAGTTATCTGACCTATTCTTCACTGGCACAGGTATGCAAGTACGCAAACCGCGTCAGTTATCAGGTGCTGAACCAGCACTCTCCGCGTCTGACGCGTGGCCTGCCTGAGCGTGAAGATAGCCTCGAAGAGTCGTACTGGGAACGCTAAATTTTATCTGGATGTACAGGATAATTAACCGTTTCCTGTGCATCACCCTTTTAGCCGGAAAAGAACTCGTCCTTTTTTCGTGAAAAAAAGAAGGAGGAAAGGCGTGATCACGTTAAATCTGAACGGTATTGAATGGGGCTGGTCGGTTTAGCATTCAGCCCCTTATCGCATCAGGCCAGATTAGACTGGACAGGTATCCGGTTTTTCGTCCGGTAGCGGCAGCATTATATTCAGCATGCTGTTGGCAATCTCGCGTTCACCCATCACCACGCGATCCGCACCGCGTTCCTCGATGTAGGTCACCTCATCGTCATAATGGGCACGGGCAATGATTTCAATATTGGGCCGTTTTTCACGCGCGGCGGTGACGATTTCACCGGATTCGTAGCCGTTGGGGATGGTCATCAGCAGCCAGCGGGCGCAATCAAGACGCGCCAGGTCCATGATATCGCCGAGCACCGCGTTACCAAGTACCGCCGGGATACCGCGTTCGCGCAAGGCTTCTACCCGCGCACGGCTGTTCTCCACCACCACCACAGGAATGCCGGCTGCCATCAGGCGGCTGCCCAGCAGGCTGCCAACACGGCCAAAGCCGACGATAATCGCATGATTACAGAGATCGACGGGGATTTGTTTCTCATCTTCTTCTGTCTCTTTCGTGGTCTGCTCTTCGAGGCTTTCCGTTTTAACCAGGTAGCGTTCCAGCAGGGCAAAAAGAATAGGATTAAGCATAATCGACAGAATGGCCCCGGCCAGCACCAGATTACGCCCACTCTCTGGCAGAAGGTTCAGCGAAATTCCCAGCCCGGCGAGGATAAAAGCAAATTCGCCGATCTGCGCCAGACTGACGGAGATGGTCAGCGCGGTGCGGTTAGAGTGCCCGCACAAGCGCACCAGCAGCAGTGCAACCAGCGATTTACCCAGCACGATGATTGCCAGCGCGCCCAGCACCGCCAGCGGCTGTTGGATAAGGATCATCGGGTCAAACAGCATTCCCACCGACACAAAGAACAGCACCGCGAAGGCGTCACGTAGCGGAAGCGTATCGTGTGCGGCACGATGACTTAACTCCGACTCGTTGAGCACCATGCCGGCAAAGAAAGCGCCCAGCGCGAAGGAAACGTCAAAGAACTCGACCGCGCCAAAGGCAATGCCCAGCGCCAGCGCCAGCACCGACAGAGTAAACAGCTCGCGAGAGCCGGTCGCCGCGCTTCGGGCGAGGATCCACGGTACGACGCGTCGGCCCACGACCATCATCAGCACCATAAAGGCCACCACTTTACCGATAGTGATCAGCAGGTCGAACAGGACCATCGTTACGCTGGCATTTCCCTCTTCAAACAGCCCGGCCACGGCAGGCAGCAGTACCAGCGCCAGCACCATCACCAAATCTTCAACAATCAGCCAGCCGATAGCGATCTGCCCACGTTTGCTGTCTATTAGCTGTCGCTCTTCTAACGCACGCAGTAGCACCACGGTACTGGCGGTTGAGAGGCAGAGCCCGAACACCAGGCCAGTCATGGGAGGCCATCCCAGCGCCCACGACAGCCCCATCCCAAGCAGCGTAGCGGCGGCGATCTGCACCACGGCTCCGGGGATAGCGATCGATTTAACGGCCATCAGATCTTTCAGCGAGAAGTGCAGACCGACCCCGAACATCAGCAGGATCACGCCCAGCTCGGCCAGTTCGGGTGCCAGATTGGTATCAGCAACAAAGCCGGGAGTAAACGGCCCGGCCAGCACGCCGGCCAGCAGATAGCCGACCAGAGGAGAGATGCGCAGGCGGTTTGCCAGCATACCAAAAAGGAAGGCAAGAACTAAGCCTCCCACAATGGTGGTGATAAGCGGTGTGGTGTGGTGCATGCTTGTCTCCTTTATCTGCATACTCGTCATACTTCGGGTGCGTCAGGCAAGGGCTGCCGTTTCCCTGCGCCCCGAGTCAGACGAAAGGTAAAATAAGCCTGATGGTCTCTTATAAGTGTATGGCATATTGCAATACGGCGCTTGTCATTATTGGTGATAAGCGCAAAAAACATTAATTATTCAGATAAAGTCATCACAGAGTGTGATTTTAACCACTTATCATTAGTAAGGGCAGATGCCTCAAGAGGAATTCCCCATACTAATTTCATTCATCAGCCCCTGGATAATGCTATTTATGACGGTTATCGGGCAGGAAAGCCGCGAGTATGCCAAGAAGAGGGAGGTAAGCACAGATTTGATAGACAAGCTCAATACTGTAGCGATCGGCCACTATGCCGAGTAGGGCAGCGCCTAACCCCCCCATTCCGAAAGAAAAACCGAAAAACAGGCCGGAAACCAAACCGATACGACCTGGCATCAGCTCCTGTGCATAGACCAATATGGCGGAAAAAGCGGAGGCCAGCACAACGCCAATCACTACCGACAGAACGCCCGTCCACCACAAATTGGCGTAAGGCAGCAGCAGGGTAAAGGGTGCCACGCCGAGAATGGATACCCAAATCACCCGTTTACGACCTATTTTATCGCCAACCGGGCCGCCAATGATGGTTCCGGCCGCCACGGCAAACAGAAAGACAAACAAATGCAGCTGGGCATTTTGCACCGAAAGGCCAAATTTATGCATCAAATAGAAGGTGTAGAAGCTGCTCAGGCTGGTGAGATAAAAGTATTTTGAGAAAACCAGCACCAGCAAAAGAGTCATCGCGCACACCACCTGACGGCGTGGTAGCGCGTGGCTGACTGCCGGCGCACGGTGTTTGGCCGTCACATGCTGCGTTTGATACCAGCGACCAATTTGCAGTAGCACCACAATAGCCAGCAGCGCCGCCAGTGAGAACCAGGCAAGGTTACCGCGACCGTACGGCGCGATAATCAGCGCCGCCAGCAGGGGCCCGAAGGAGCTGCCCAGATTGCCGCCAACCTGAAACAGGGATTGCGCCAGGCCATGACGCCCGCCGGAGGCCATACGAGCAACCCGCGAGGATTCCGGGTGGAACACCGAGGAACCCGTTCCAACAAGGGCGGCCGCCAGCAAAATCATCGCATAATGGCTGGCGAGGGCCATCAGTATCACGCCGCAGAGCGTAAAGCCCATCCCAACGGGCAGCGACCACGGCTGCGGGTGTTTGTCGGTAAAATGACCGATCAGCGGCTGAAGGAGTGAGGCCGTGAGTTGATAAGTCAGGGTGATCAGGCCAATCTGCACGAAGCTAAGTGAAAAATCTTCCCTCAGCAGGGGGTAAATTGCGAGAATAAGCGACTGAATCATATCGTTTAGCAGGTGAGCCACACTTATTGCGCTGAGCACGCCAAAAGCGGTACGTTTCACCGGAAGATCGGGTCGGAGGGCCGTATTGACGCCTGTCATTATCGTATCCTGTCATTGAATTATCGTTGTTGAGCGCCAGTGATCCACCCGTTTACAACAATATAAGTCAGAGCGATGACCTTTTAGTAGTGTTCCTGCGGCATAATCTGCCGGGCATCATAAAAAACAACTCAATTTTCACATTCTGGGGATTTAACAAGGAGAAGCGAGTGGCAATTTTCAAAAGAAGTCTTGCCGGCGTCATGACGGTCGCATTATTAAGCGTACCGCTGATGGCTCAGGCTTGGGAAAAAGACCGAACCTACAAATTTACCGTGCTGCATACCAACGATCACCACGGACGCTTCTGGCCAAACGAGCATGATGAATATGGCCTGGCAGCACAGAAAACCATGATGGACCAGATCCGTTACGAGGTGCAGGCCCACGGCGGCGCAACGCTGATCCTCTCCGGTGGCGATATCAATACCGGCGTACCGGAGTCCGATTTGCAGGATGCTGAACCGGATTTTCGCGCAATGAATATGATTGGCTACGATGCGATGGCGATCGGCAATCATGAGTTTGATAACCCGCTTCCGGTGCTGCGCCAGCAGCAAAAATGGGCAAAGTTCCCCCTGCTTTCGGCCAACATCTACCAGAAAAGCACCGGAAAACGTCTGTTCCAGCCCTACGCGTTGTTTAACCGTGTGGGCCTGAAGATTGCCGTTATCGGCCTGACCACCGACGATACGGCACGGATCGGTAACCCGGAATACTTCACCGATATCCAGTTCCATAAACCCGCAACGGAAGCCAAAGCGGTAGTCGAAGAGCTGCGTGCAAATGAAAAACCCGACGTGATCATCGCGGCAACGCATATGGGGCACTATGACAACGGGCAGCACGGATCTAACGCACCGGGCGATGTCGAGATGGCACGGGAACTGCCCGCAGGCTATCTGGATATGATCGTCGGAGGTCATTCACAGGACCCGGTTTGTATGGCCAAAGAAAACCTGAAACAGGCAGATTATGTGCCGGGTAGCCCCTGCACGCCGGATCGCCAGAACGGCACCTGGATCGTACAGGCCCATGAGTGGGGCAAATATATTGGCCGGGCTGACTTTACCTTCCGTAATGGCAAACTGACGCTGGTTAACTATCAGCTGGTGCCGATCAATCTGAAGCACAAAGTAAAAAATGCTGACGGTAGCACCAGTTGGGTGAACTACACGGCGGAAATACCTAAACACCCAGGGGTGCAGAAGCTACTGACGCCGTTCCAGCAAAAGGGGCAGGCCCAGCTGGGAGTGAAAATTGGCAGCGTCAACGGTCATCTTGAAGGCGACCGCAACAAGGTCCGTTTTGTGCAGACGAATATGTCCCGCCTGATCCTTGCCGGCCTGAAAGAACGTGCTGGGGCTGATTTTGCGCTGATGAGCGGTGGTGGGGTACGTGATTCGATTGAAGCCGGTACTATCACCTATAAAGACGTATTGAAGGTGCAGCCATTTGGTAATACCCTGGCCTGGGTTGACATGAAGGGCAGTGAGGTCGAGAAATATCTTGCGGTCGTCGCCAACAAGCAGGTGGATTCCGGTGCCTACGCACAGTTCTCCGGCATTAGCCTGGTCGCCGATGGTTCCGGGGTGAGTGATATCAAGATCGACGGTAAGCCGCTGTCAGCGGATAAAACCTACCGTATCGCGATGTTGAGTTTCAACGCCACGGGCGGCGACGGCTATCCGCAGGTGGATAACCTGCCCAGCTACGTGAACAGCGGATTTGTCGATGCTGAAGTATTGAAACAGTACATTCAGAGCCATTCTCCCCTTGATGCGGCCAGCTATCAGCCTGACGGGGAAATTGTTTATCTGAAGAAGGCTCTCAATGCAGCGGCAGGCGATAGTGCGGAGGCGGTAAAGCCTTAGTTCCGTCCCTGAAAGGGCGGCCTGGCCGTTAAGCAGGCCGCCTCAGGGAAATGTGATTGATTGTGGGTTATCTCCACCGCGCGCGTTAATCCAGCCTGTTCAGCGCGGGTTTGCGGGATGACGGCATCAGGCGATCACGAACCTTGTCATATATCCAGTTATAAAAAATCGTATACGGTAGGAAAAACAGGAAGAAGACCACCTCCACCAGAAACGCCTGCCACAGAGTGACGCCCAGCATCCACGCCGCGATCGGCAGACCGATAGCAATAAAGCCCCCCTCAAAACCCAGCGCATGCAGTACACGCAACATCACACCGCGTTTCACCTTGCCACGAGGCCAAAGTCGATCAAAACCCGCGTTATAAACCATGTTCCAGATCATCGCGACCGTCGACAGTACAATCGCCAGTGCGCCCATCTGGAACAGCGGTTTATCCATTGCCCAGGCCGCCAGCGGTGATACCAGCAGAATAGCCATCAATTCAAAGCCGGCGGCATGATAAAACCGCTCTTTCAGCGTACGACCAGACATATGTCCTCCTTAATCAATGATGAGCGCTACTCTCCTCGTTTTATTTGCTAAGATAAAATGATAACCCATCGACAAAAGCGATATATCAGTGCGTTATTCACCGGAATCACTGGAGGCCTTTGTGCAGACCGTGGAAAGTGGTTCATTTTCCGCTGCGGCGCGCGCGCTGCGCAAAAGCCAGTCGACCATCAGCACCGCTGTTGCAAACCTTGAAAGCGATCTGGGGTTTATGCTGTTTGACCGCACTGCCCGAAGCCCGGTACTGACCGAAAACGGTCAGCGTGCGCTGGTGCAGGTGAAGGAGATCCTTGGCGCTTCGGCGCAGCTGGACAGTCTGGCGGTGCGTCTGGCGGGGGAGGTGGAACCCTGTTTGCGGCTGGCGACCACCGATTTCTGGCAGGCAGACTACCATGCACTGCTGCTGCAACGTTTTGCCAGCCGCTACCCCGATATTGAGTTTGAGTGCATGATTGCGGAAAACGAAGATGTGATCGATCTGCTACAAAGTGGCCGGGCGCATATCGGCGTACTGCGCGCGCAACAGCACTATCCGCCCGACGTGAACGTACAGCGTCTGCAGGTCGGAGCGGAAATGGCGATTTATCTGCATCAGGATCATCCGCTGGCGCGCCAGGCACAGATAACGGAGGCAGAATTGAGCAAGGTGCGCGAACTGCGGCTGAATAACTGGGTGGAGCGGATGCCGATACCTGCCGGAAAAGTCTGGTTGGCATCCTCCTATCTGCTGTTGCTGGAGATGGCCGAGCAGGGTTTCGGCTGGAGTATATTACCGCGCTGGCTCACCAGGCAGTTTGGTCACCAGCTGTTGCGTGAACTGCCGTTGGTGGGCTGGCCGCAGAATATACAGGTTGATGTGGTCAGCTCGCGCCGCTCACCTCCCGGCCCGGCAGGGCAGTGGATGATCGATCGGCTTATCGCCCAGCGGCCAGATTAGCCCTCTGGTCTCTTTTATCCTTCTGCGCCAGCAGTGGGGTTGTCTGTAAACGGGATATTATTTTTTGGGTAAGGCGATATCGGCAAAACGGGCGCTGAGCAGCAGTACCAGATCCTGTGGTGCCATTTCGATATCCAGCCCACGTTTGCCGCCGGACACGTAAATGGTTGCAAACTGCCGTGCGCTGCCGTCAATTATCGTCGGCAGGCGCTTTTTCTGGCCGATGGGGCTGATACCGCCCAGCAAATAGCCGCTGCTGCGTTGGGCGAACTGCGGGTCGGCCATCTCTACCTTTTTGGCCCCCAGAGCTTTGGCTACCTGCTTTAAGTCCAGCTGCCCGGCAACCGGAGTCACCGCGACAGCCAGAGTTTTATTATCACCATTCAGCGCCACCAGCAGGGTTTTATAGACCTGGTTTGCATCAAGATTTAACTTGCGCACCGCCTCATCGCCGAAGTGGGTTTCGCTGTCTTCGTGTTCGTAAAAATGCAGCATAAAAGCAATGTTTTGTTTTTCGAGGAGTTTGACCGCAGGTGTCATAATTACAGACCTTCCGTTGTGTGCTGCGAACCGTATGAACGATTGATAAATAAAAACGCTGGTACATGGCTACACTTTGAGCGACAATCAGCACCCGTTTCGGCTAAATGCAGGAACGATAACTAAAATCATAATGATGTCCTTATTTGACGGGTCGATAGCAATATCGGCCCTTTTTTTAGCCGCCGTTTAACAGGTCAGGCAGATTACCCTCGCCATACAGATGCAGTGCGCCAACGGCGACCACGTAACGGCCCGGCGGCAGCCCTTGCATAAACTGGCTCCATCGCAGATTGCGCTGGGTCATCAGCAAATCATTCAGGCTGCTGCTAAACGTACTGGGCAGATCAGGCTTGCCCGCGCGACCCGGCGGCGCTTCCAGCCACCAGCTTATCATCGTTTGCAGCAGACGGGCGTTGGTCTGCCAGTGTTTCAGGGTGTCTTCCAGCAGCGTCAGGCCGTTATCCGCCAGTGAGTTCAGCAGCGCCAGCTGGGTTAACGCCCCCTCAAGCTCGACAACCTTTATTTGTTGCGCATGTGCGGCCTGTAGCAGCTGATAGTCAATGCCACAGTCGGCACGCAGGCCGAGCCGTTGTGCCTGCTGGGCCTGCAACATTAGCGCAATTTGCCAGGCTGGCAGCGTATCTATCCGCAGAGGATCGATATCCAACTCTTCACAGCGGCGTTGCAGCTGGTGCAGCTGCTGCTCAGAGAGACGTTGCGCCAGCGGCGGGCATATTTCACTGTCGTTAAAGGGGGAAGCGCCGGTGGAGATATCCGCTTCGACAATCAACGCATCGGCGTGCCGTAACCTGTCTGTCAGCAGTGCCGGGAGCGGCTTCATATTGCCCGTTCCCATATGAATACTTCCCACCAGGTGCAGCTGGCGTGTTCCCAGGGTGATGTCCACAGCAGGGTAGCGATAGTCTGCCGTGCGAAGCCCGCGCCACAGCCGCAGCAGCCTGTGCACCAGTGTTCCCATATGTTTCACCTCTTTCGCTTATTGCCACCATGCTAACGCGAACGGCCGTGGTTCGACAGCCATAAACGCGCCACCGTGGGTCATTTCGGCGGACGATAGCGGATCAGGCGATTGGCATTACTCACTACGGTAATTGACGAAAGCGCCATTGCTGCCCCGGCCACGACCGGGCTAAGCAAGGTTCCGGTGAACGGGTAAAGCACCCCGGCGGCAAGCGGAATACCACAGGCATTATAAATAAAGGCCCCTAACAGATTCTGCTTCATATTGCGCAGCGTAGCCTTAGCAATGGCCAGCCCATCCACCAACGCATTCAGATCCTGGCGCATCAGCGTGATCGCCGCCGTCTCAATCGCCACGTCGCTGCCGCTGCCCATGGCAATACCCACATCCGCCTGGGCCAGCGCCGGAGCATCATTTATCCCATCGCCAATCATAGCAACCTGCCGCCCCTGCTGCTGCAGAGCGCTGATGGCCGCCGCTTTGCCGTCCGGCAGCACGCCGGCAATGACGCGCTCGATACCCGCTTCGCGCGCAATGGCATTGGCGGTTATTTCATTGTCGCCGGTGAGCATCACAAGGCGATAGCCCAGCCTGTGCAGGCGCTGTAGCGCGCTGACGCTCTCCTTACGAAGCGCATCGCGAATGGCAAACAGCGCCACTATTTCGCCGTCCGCCGCCAGAAGAACCGGCGTGACGCCTTGTGCTGCCAGTTCTGCGATCGTTGGCGCGACGCTATCGGTAGCAATGTGCTGCTGTGCCATCAGCGCGGCATTACCCAGCAGCAGGGCGGTGCCGTCGACAACACCGCTTACGCCTTTACCCGCTATGGTGCGAAATTGTGCCACCTCCGGCAGCGCTGTCAGCCCGGCATGCTCAACGATGGCACGGGCCAGCGGATGGCTTGCGCCCTGTTCCAGCGCGGCGGCCTGTCGCAGCACCGTCGGGCGTTTGGCATCACTCAACAGCACAATCTCGACCACGCGCGGCGAACCCTCGGTCAGCGTGCCGGTTTTATCAAAAACCAGCGTATCCAGGGTGCTGGCGCGTTGCAGCGCATCGGCATCGCGCACCAGCACGCCGAACTCGGCGGCATGCCCTACGCCGGCAATAATCGACATCGGCGTGGCAAGACCCAGCGCGCAGGGGCAGGCAATAATCAGCACGGTAGTCGCAATGACCAGCGTGTACACCAGCTGAGGTGCTGGGCCGAACAGATACCAGACGGCGGCGCTTAGCAGCGCTATCGCCACCACCACCGGAACAAATACCGCAGAGATTTTATCCGCCAGTTTGCCGATCTCCGGCTTGCTGCTTTGTGCCTGACGCACCAGCTGAATGATACGCGCCAGGGTTGTATTTTTGCCGATAGCGCCCGCTCGCAACAGCACGCTACCGTCCTGCAACAGGGTTCCGGCATGCAGGGTGTCTCCCACTGATTTTTGCTGCGGGATCGCTTCGCCGGTGAGCATCGCTTCGTCCAGCCAGGCCTCACCCTGAATAATGGTGCCGTCTACCGGTATGCGGTCGCCGGTCACGACGCGTAGCGTCATCGCCAGCTGGACTTCACCCAGTGGCAGAGTCTGTTCGCCTGTTTCAGTCACTACGCGCGCGGTGGGTGGCGTGAGGTCGAGTAACTTTTCCAGCGCCTGTGACGAACGCTGGCGCGCACGCTGTTCAAGCATGTGGCCGAGGTTAATCAGGCCGATAATCATCGCGCTGGCTTCATAATAGAGGTGGCGTGCCGCCATCGGAAACAGGTCAGGCCAGAGAGTAACGGTGACAGAGTAGAGCCAGGCGGCGGCGGTGCCCAGTGCGACCAGCGTATCCATCGTCGCACGGCGATTTAACAAGCTCTTCCATGCGCTACGGTAGAAATGGCCGCCGGCAACGATCATTACCAGCAGGGTCAGTATTCCTGCAACCAGCCAGCTGGCGCGATTGTCTGCGGTGAGCATCATATTGTCGCCGAGCATTCCCCAAATCATCAAAGGAACACCCAACGTTAATGCCAGCGCCGCCTTCCAGCGGAAGCGCTTTACCGCGGCCAGCGCGCTTTGCTGCTGTTTTTCCCGACGTTCCGTCTCGTCTTCGATGATTTCTGCGCTATATCCAGCGCGACTGACCGCGTCGAGCAAGGCGGACGGCAACGCGGAACCCATGACCAGCGCGCTACGCTCGGCCAGATTGACCCGCGCCTGGCTGACGCCGGGAACATGTTGCAGCGCATTCTCTACCCGGCTCACGCAGCTGGCGCAGCTCATGCCGTCGATCAGCAGCTGATAGCTGTCATGGCGTTGTGCCGGAAGCTCGGTTTTTGCCGCTGTCAGCGCTTCCGGCTGAATGTCTGAGTCTGTCAACGGGTCAGGCTTTGGGGGCGTTGCTGCCTCAACCAGGCTGGCGTGATAGCCTGCTTCGGCAACCGTGGCGATCAGCGCCTCGGCGCTGGCGCTTCCTATCACGCGCGCTTCGGCGATACTGACTTCCGCCTGCTCCACGTCCGCGCGCTGCTCCAGCGCCTCTTTTACCCGCTTTACGCAGTGCCCGCAGGACAATCCGTCCAGCGTCAGTAGGGTGGTTTGCGGCATAGTACTTCTCCTGTTGTTCCTGATTGACCCAGGGCGGTTTTACATTAATGATGGAGGTTAAACCTTCCATCAAGGGGAAGGTCAAGGAGCAACCATGAACATTAGCAATGTGGCAAAAAAGACCGGACTCACCAGTAAAGCAATCCGCTTTTATGAAGAGAAAGGTCTGGTTACCCCCCCGTTGCGCACTGAAAATGGCTACCGTAGCTACAGCGCGAAGCACCTGGAGGAGCTCACGCTGCTGCGTCAGGCCCGCCAGGTGGGGTTTAATCTGGAGCAGTGTCGGGAAATGATCGGCTTGTTTAATGACCCGGCGCGACACAGCGCGGACGTGAAAGCACGCACGCTGGAGAAAGCGGCAGAAATCGAGGCTCATATCAGCGAGCTGCAGCTCATGCGCCAAAAGCTGCTCGACCTGGCCGCCAGCTGTCCTGGCGACGACGGCGCGGAGTGTCCGATAATGGATCATCTGTCCGGCTGCCGCCACGCGATCAAGGCGGGTTAAACGCGGCTTACCGCCACGCGCAGCGTAATTCCTTCCACCGCCACGACAACTACCCGTGTGCCGGCGGGAAGATCGTCCTCGGCCTGCACGCGCCAGTTGCCGTCACCAATGCGCACATGGCCGAACCCGTTTACCAGCGCGGCGTCCAGCGTTAGCTGGCGACCAATAAGCTGCTGGCCGCGCTGATTGAGCGTGGAGGGAGGTTGCCGCTGCTCACGGCTCTTAAGCCAGCGGTGCCACCACAGGGCCGCAAGGATAGTTAACGCAGCGAAGCTTAGGCCCTGCCATTCCCACGGCAAGGGCACCAGCCACACCAGCAGGCTGACCAGAACGGCAGCCACGCCGCTCCACAGCAGATAGCCGCTGGCGCCGAGCATTTCGGCAGCCAGCAGCAGGCCGCCGAGCGTCAGCCATAACCACCACGGATTTGCTAACAGCGCGTCGAGCATCAGCGTTTACGCTCCTGTTTGCTTTCACCTAACAGTTCGCTGATACCGGCAATCGACCCCATCAGACTGCTGGCCTCCAGCGGCATCATCACCACTTTGCTGTTGGTTGAAGAGCCTATATGTTGCAGCGCGTCGGTATATTTTTGCGCCACAAAATAGTTAATGGCCTGAATATCGCCGGCGGCAATGGCTTCAGAGACCATTTTGGTTGCCTGTGCCTCCGCTTCCGCACTACGTTCACGCGCCTCGGCTGCCAGGAACGCCGACTGGCGTTCGCCTTCAGCTTTCAAGATCTGCGACTGTTTCTCGCCCTGGGCGCGCAGAATTGCCGCCTGGCGTACGCCTTCGGCTTCGAGAATATCGGCGCGTTTGGTTCGTTCGGCTTTCATTTGCGCATTCATCGAAGCAATCAGCTCGGCAGGGGGGCGTACGTCACGGATCTCAATACGGGTAATTTTAATGCCCCACGGGTTGGTGGCCTCATCGACGATTTGCAGTAGGCGGGTGTTGATGTTGTCGCGCTGCGACAGCATTTCATCCAGCTCCATCGACCCTAATACGGTGCGCATATTGGTCATGGTCAGGTTGATGATCGCCACCTGCAGATTACTGACCTCATAGGCGGCACGCGCCGGATCGATCACCTGAATAAAGCAGACGGCGTCGATGGTCACGCTGGCATTATCCTTCGAGATGATCTCCTGTGAAGGGATATCCAGTACCTGCTCCATCATATTGATTTTGCGGCCAATACGGTCCATAAATGGCACGACCAGGTTCAGGCCCGGTTGCAGGGTATTGGTGTAGCGGCCAAAACGTTCGACCGTCCACTGAAAACCCTGAGGAACGATTTTAACGCCTGACCAGACGACGATCAGGGCCAGTACGATAAGGACGGGGATAGCAGCCAGCATAGAGATAACCTCCAGATTGTTATTCAACGTGTGGGAGCGGTCGCTTTCCCCTGCGACTGCGTTGACGGGCGAACCTGAACGGCGGTTCGCCCCGATAAAGTCCTGAAAAACCTTCTGTTAAAAATCCACGATTAGTAGAGTAGCGAGTAAAGCTGGCGGCGATATTTTGCGGCCAGCGCGTCACCCGTACCCAGCGCCGCGAGGATCTCTTGCAGCATTTTGCGCGCCTGCCCATCGGCGGCGGAAAGATCTTTTTTCAGATGGCTGAACAGCAGTTCCAGCGCCTCTTCATTACGTCCAACCTGATGAAACTGTAACGCCAGTTGGGTTGCAAGCTCCGCATTGTCCGGTTCGGCCTCAATTTGCTGCTGTAACTGCTGGATCTCCGGGGTATCCGCTGCCTGTTTCAGCAGGTCAATCTGTGCCACCAGCCCCTGATAGCGCGTGTCCTGATCCTGCAACGGCACCACCTTAAGCACCGCTTCTGCCTCTTCACTGCGGTTAAGGCCGATCAGCACTTCCGCCAGCAGAAAACCGATATCGCTGCGCTGTTTGCTCAGAGCCCAGGCATCTTTCAGCAGCGGCAGGGCCTCGATAGCTTTACCTTCATCCATCAGCTGCATGGCCTGTTGCGCCTTCAGCTCTTCTTCCTTTGGCAGCACCTTTTCCAGCAGGGCGCGTACCGCTTCTTCCGGCTGCGGCCCTTGGAAACCGTCGACCGGCTGGCCGTTCTGGAACAGGTAAACGGTTGGAATTGAACGCAGGCCAAACTGCTGTGCTACGGCCGGTTCGGCATCACAATCCAGCCTTGCCAGAATAAACTGACCTGCATACTCCTGCGCCAGACGGCCCAGTAGCGGCGTCAGCTGCTGGCAGTGCTGGCTGCGCTCTGACCAGAAATAGAACAGGACGGGGATCTGCATCGACTGTTCCAGAGTCTGTTGCAGGTTAGTTTCATTAATCTCGACAATCTGCGCTTGTGATGACATCAATTCGTCTCTTTTTACGTAAGTTTAGTACTGTATTGGGGCGAGCGGCGGTGCTTCAAGGCCCGGCGCTTAATTCTGGCGTAAAATCCGATCCATCATCCAGCCCGGCAGCAAACGCCGTAACAGACTGATGCTGTGTGTGACCAGGGTCACAGGGTAGCGCAGACGTGGATGGCGGCTTTCCAGCGCATGGCGCAGCTTGGGTAAAATTGCCTCCGGAGGCAGGGTAAAGCGTGCGGCAATGCCCGGGTTCTTTACCGGCTTGTCCTGCTGCGCCTGCTGAACATTATTGCTGAAACCGGTGCTGATTGGCCCTGGCTCAATCAGGCTGACGCGCACCCCGCTGCCGTGCAGCTCCATACGCAAGGCGTCGGACCAGGCTTCCAGCGCATATTTGCTGGCGGCGTAGGCACCGCGTTTGGGCGTAGAGATCAGCCCCATTACCGAACTGGTGTTGATAATGCGCCCGCAGCCCGAAGCCAGCAGGGCTGGCAGCAACAGCATGGTAAGCTGGTGGGTGCCGAACAGATTAGTGGCGAACTGCTGTTCCAGCTGCTGGCGCGATATCAATTGCAGCGGGCCGTACAGACCGAATCCCCCGTTGTTAAACAGGCCGAACAGACGGCCATCGCAAAGCGTTATGATTTCATCCGCGGCGTGCGCCACGCTGGCGGCATCATCAAGATCCAGCAGCACGCCGCTGAACCCCAGCTGGTTCATCCGCTCCACGTCCTGCGGTTTACGGCAGGCGGCAATCACATGGTAGCCACGGCGCAGCAGGTCGTTAGCGGCCACCAGGCCGATACCGCTGGAACTGCCGGTGATCACGATACTTTTTTGCATAACTTTGTGTGCTCTTGAACAATCAGGAAAATCATTACTAATGGATAGTTTAGCTGATTTTAATATGCTTTTTGTAGGAGATGCGCCACTGCATCGTTATCATCACTTAAAACGAAATTTGTACGATTCCTCCGCAATTGAAAGGGTCATGACCTATAAGTTGGCGACATTGGTCGGGCGAACAATACCCGTCGTTGGCTGGGGGGGGGCTAGGGGCTGATGCTGCGCAGATAGGATATAAATCTATGGTAATTTATCATCGGATTGTCAGCAAGGACGATCAAATATGGTAATCACCGATATCGAGAGGGCCGTGTTTGAGCTTATCGAACAATACAATGGTCGAAGCCTGCTTACTTTTAAGCGCTTTAAACTGACATATGAAACGGACTTGAATGAAGACTTCCGTATGGATCCTATTGATGCCTACGAACTGCTGGAGAAATATGTGGAACGTTTCAATATAGATCCGACTGATATAAAATTTGAACAGTATTCCCAGAGGATTTTAGAAAACCGCACGATCCTCTGACTATTCAGCTGTTGATTGATTCGGCCAAAGCGGGCTATTGGAAGGGGTAGGTAAAATCCTATTAGGAAATTTTTTACCTTTGGCAAGGTTAAGGCGTGGTATTACTATGCCAATTTTTTATCGGCATGCTGAGTTTGGAAAACATCAAGATTTTATATTTTTTACAAAGTGTATTTCTGATATATGTGTGTCATTTAAGTGGAGGTTAGGAGATGTACATCAATTCATTTTGAAAAGACATTCCCAGAAATTCTTGATGTGTATTAGTAAAGCTTACATTTTTGGTTAATTCAGCTTGTCTGTTTTCTTGTGCTGATTCAAGAATTATAGGGTGTTCGAAAATAATATTTTTAATTAGTTTGCCACTTAAAATCAGTGGCTTGATTGTGATGATGAAAATTGGAATTTTTAATGAAAGTGAGCTAAAAAGCTTTCCTATGTAAACATCACATGCGAAAGCTACTCAGTATATCAATCTTTTCTGCACATTCTCTGAGGTCAGAATAAAGGTCAGAGGTTAATGTCGTTGTTGTATTCGTGTTAAAAAATTCTAATTGATGTTTATGATTTTTCAATATTTTTATATTTATCTGGATGCGGGATAGGAGTTTTTTAATTTCATACTGCAGTTGATAGTCGACTTCTTCAAATTCATCATCATGGTAATTTTTCTTCTTGTAGTTTAATTCTGAAAATTGAGATGTAAGTTCTGATAATCTATTAGAGAATTCATTTATTTCGTGCTCCAGAACATTGCTTGCATAAGTTAATTTTCTATCTTGTGATGGAATATGGCTAGAGCTTTCAGTAAAACTTACTAAAGGGATTTCCCGGTCAATGAACTTGGGATTATACTTGACTGTATTGTATTCGTTTTCACCATAAAAAAGTTTCATAATTTTATTTTTTTGATGTCTACTTAAATCACTGGCTTCGTATTTTTTTATAAATTCATCGTGATTTTCAGACTGTATAGCTTGAATTTCTTTAACAGATTCCTCATGTATATTTATGCCTTTGCGGTACTTTTTTGCTTCGTATAAAAAACTTGATTGATTTAGCAGTTTAAAGTTTTCAATATGTGAGTTTTTATATATTTCAGTTTGCAAGGCTTCAAGAGGGCCCTTGGGTTTATTTTTTTCCGGTATATACCACCAATCTGATTTTCTGTCATCTGAAATCAAAACTACATTTTTCACATTTTCTGACTTAGATTTTTCAATGACCTCCTTCCATAAATATAAATCGCCGAATTTATCTTCAAAGAAGACGCCTGAGTAATATGATCTTGAAGATTTTTTTTCGTCATTGAAACCCGGAGGAGTAAAGTTACGATAACGATCTTCACCCTCGGAATTTATTTTATTAATCTGCTCTTGGTCAGGAGCTTCCCCACATTTATCCAGCACAATGCTATCAATTTTTTCTCTAATGAAGTCTTTCTCTGATATTGAAATAGCAGATTGCAATCTAGGCTCAATATGATTTTTAATAAAATCCGTCAGGGGTTTATTAATTTCTTCCTGAAATTTACTAAGTTCCTCTGCAAGACGTGTATAAAGATGAATTTTCACCCCATTATCAGAAAGGGCATTTTCTGTATTAGTCCCTATTTTCTTTAAGCTACCTTTGATATCGTTGAGCTTTTTGATACTTTCATTTATAACAGTTATTCTGCCACGCTGATATTCAAAACATGTTTGAAATGGGAACCCTGATCTATCAGAGATATTTTCCATAACGTTGAATATGTCATCTCGCGTTTGTGGTTCACATTTGTAGAGATTTAATAAGCAGTTTGCGTCAAAAATAAACAGTGTTTTATCAGAGTTCCAGATTTTTTGAATATCATCATCTTTGGGGCTATAAAAACCTTTAAATTTATCTTTCATTTCTTAATCTATTCCGATTGGATAAAAAACTAAGTCAGGCGGATAGTATAGCAACAAATTTCCATGGTATATCGAAAACGATGTAGTGATAAAATCACTACATCGCTACAGGTTATAAAATGACTCCCCCCGACTAATCTAACTTGATCTTTTTTTCATAACTTTACCCGTCATTCCCCACGCTACGCGATGCCTCATGCTTAACTAAGGGAGCCAGCTGTTTTGCCATCAGATCGGCAATAAAAGGCTGGGCCGATGGATTAGGGTGGATGCCGTCGTCCTGCATCCATTCCGGCTTCAGATAGACCTGCTCCATAAAAAACGGCACCAGCGGGATCGCATGCTGACTGGCCAGTCTGGGATAAATGGCGGCAAATGAATCGGTGTAGCGCTTGCCGTAGTTGGCCGGTAGCCGCACCTGCATCAGCAGCGGCTGCGCCTTTGCCGCCTGGATTTGAGCAATGGCCTGATTCAGATCCTGCTCAACCTGCTGCGGAGGAAACCCACGTAAACCGTCGTTGCCACCCAGTTCAATCAGCACCCAGCGCGGCTGATGTTGCTCCAGCAGCGCCGAAAGTCGGGCCAGTCCCTGTGCCGTCGTATCGCCGCTTATGCTACCGTTAATGATAGCAGGGGATTTTTGCCATTTCTCATTGAGTAACGCGGGCCACGCGGCGCTGGCGGACATGCGGTAACCGGCGCTCAGACTGTCGCCCAGCACCAGCAGCGTATCCGCCGCCGCCGCGCGCAGCGTCATAAAAGCCATTAAAAACAGGAACGGGTAATGCCAGCGGAAAACATTCTTGAAGTTCATCATCTTAGTAAGTCCGTGGGTCAGGGTGAGCATCAGCTTTCAATCCTTACCGGTGTTGAGCTGGTTGTCAAACCGGCTGAAACCATTGCCCTGATCGGCGAGTCGGGATCGGGCAAGTCGACGCTGCTGGGGATCCTGGCCGGGTTGGATGACGGCAGTGCGGGAGAAGTCATGATGCTCGGCCAGCCGCTGCATAAAATGAATGAGGAACAGCGGGCGGAGCTGCGCGCGCAAAATGTCGGTTTCGTCTTCCAGTCGTTTATGCTGGTGCCTACCCTCAACGCCCGTGAGAACGTGCAGCTACCGGCGCTGTTGCGCGGTGAGAACGACAGGCAGAGCCGTGAACAGGCGGCCGCGCTGCTGGCCCAGCTTGGCCTCGGCGAGCGCCTTGACCATTTACCTGCCCAGCTTTCCGGCGGTGAACAGCAGCGTGTGGCGCTTGCCCGCGCCTTTAACGGTCGCTCGGCGCTGCTGTTTGCCGATGAGCCCACCGGCAATCTCGATCGTAAAACCGGCGAGCGTATTGTGGACCTGTTATTCAGCATGAACCGGGATCACGCCACTACCCTGATCCTTGTTACCCACGATGAGCAGCTGGCCGCGCGCTGCGATCGGCGTCTGCGTCTGCGTGACGGCAAGCTGTGGGAGGAAGTATGATCTGGCGCTGGTTCTGGCGCGAGTGGAAATCCCCCTCGCTGCTGATCGTCTGGCTGGCGCTGACGCTGGCGGTGGCCTGCGTGCTGGCGCTCGGCTCCCTGAGCGACCGCATGGAAAAAGGGTTGACGCAGCAGAGCCGTGATTTTATGGCCGGTGACCGCACGTTGAGCAGCGCCAACGAGGTGCCTGGGCAGTGGCTGGAGCAGGCGCGGGCCGAAGGGCTGCAAATTGGGCGGCAGCTGACCTTTATGACCATGGCCTTTGCCGGCGATACCCCGCAACTGGCTTCGGTCAAGGCGGTGGACGACCTCTACCCGATGTTTGGCCTGCTGTCGACCGCCCCCGCCGGGCTAAAACCGGCGGTAGGTACGGTGCTGGCCGCGCCGCGCCTGCTGGATCTGCTGGATCGTAAAGCCGGAGATAACCTCGACGTGGGTGATACCACGCTGCGGATCGGCGGAGAGGTGATTCAGGAGCCGGACGCCGGCTTTAATCCGTTTCAGACCGCGCCACGGCTGCTGATGAACCTCGCCGATGTGGAGAAAACCGGCGCCGTACAGCCCGGCAGTCGGGTGACCTGGCGCTATAAATTTTCCGGTACGCCGGCACAGCTGGCGCGATATGACAGCTACATTGCCACACGACTGACCCCTGAACAGCGCTGGGTCAGCGTTGAAAACTCCGATGACGCGTTGGGTAAATCGATGCAGCGCGCCCAGCAGTTTCTGCTGCTGTCGGCCCTGCTGACGCTGATGCTGGCGATTGCCGCAGTGACGGTGGCGATGAACCACTATTGCCGCAGCCGTTACGATCTGGTGGCGGTGTTGAAAACGCTGGGCGCAAACCGCTACGCCCTGCGTAAGCTGATCGTCGGCCAGTGGCTGGCGGTACTGCTATTGGCTGGAGTGGTCGGTAGCGCAATCGGCCTCGGTTTTGAAACCCTGCTGCTGCGCATGCTGCGCCCGGTGTTACCGGGAGAGTTACCGGCCGCCAGCGGCTGGCCGTGGCTGTGGGCGCTGGGGTCGTTGTTTACTATTTCGCTGCTGGTAGGACTCCGGCCGTATCGCCTGCTGCTGGCCACCCAGCCGCTGCGCGTGCTGCGCCGTGACGCGGTGGCGAATATCTGGCCGCTGAAGTTCTACCTGCCAGCCATGTTGCTGGTGGTGATCGGCCTGCTGGCGCTGTTGGTGGGGGGAAGCAAGCTGCTGTGGGCGCTGGTGGCGGGGATTGTGCTGCTGTCATTGCTGCTGGGGGCCATTGGCTGGGGCGGCCTGCTGCTGCTTAGGCGCCTGACGCTGCGCAATCTGGCGTTTCGCCTGGCGGTTAACCGCCTGCTGCGCCAGCCCTGGACCACCCTTAGCCAGCTGGCGGCATTTTCGCTGTCGTTTATGCTGCTGGCGCTGCTGCTGGTGATGCGTGGCGATCTGCTGGACCGGTGGCAGCAGCAGCTGCCGCCGGACAGCCCGAACTACTTCCTGCTCAATATCACCGCGCAACAGGTGCCGCAGGTGACGTCTTTCCTGCAACGGCATCAGGTGCAGCCGGAAACCTTCTACCCGGTGGTGCGCGCACGACTAACCGGCATTAATCAGCAGCCGGCAGATCCGGCACGGGATGAATCGCTCAACCGTGAACTGAATCTGACCTGGCTAAAAGACCTGCCGGGGCACAACCCGTTGACCGCAGGCAGCTGGCCGCCGCAGAAAGGCGAAGTCTCGATAGAACAGGGGCTGGCCGAACGGCTGGGAGTGAAGCTGGGCGATACGTTAACCTTTACCGGGGATACCCAGCAGTTCAGCGCTAAAATCAGCAGTCTGCGTAAGGTGGACTGGGAAAGCCTGAAGCCCAACTTCTTTATCATTTTCCCGCCCGGCGCGCTCGACAATCAGCCGCAGAGCTGGCTGACCAGCTTCCGCGTCAATGACAATAACGCGCTGCTGGCGCAGCTCAACCGCCAGTTTCCAACCTTAAGCCTGCTGGATATTGGCACGATCTTACGCCAGATAGGACAGGTGCTGGCGCAGGTGAGTCAGGCGCTGGAGATCATGGTGGTGCTGGTGACCGCCTGTGGCGTGCTGCTGCTGTTGGCACAGATCCAGGTCGGAATGCATCAGCGGCGTCAGGAGCTGGTGGTCTACCGTACGCTGGGCGCCAGCAAGAAGCTGCTGCGTACCACGCTGTGGTGCGAGTTTGCGCTGCTTGGCGTGGTATCGGGCGTGGCGGCGACCATCGGGGCTGAGGTGGCGCTGTGGGGATTGCAGCGCAAGGTGTTTGACTTCCCGTGGCAGCCGGACTTTGTGCTGTGGCTGGCGCTGCCGTTAACCGGCGCGCTGCTGCTGTCGCTGTGCGGCGGCTGGCTGGGCGTGCGCCTGCTGAAGGGCAGGGCGCTGTTCCGCAGGTATGAAGCGGGCTGACGGGGAGCCGTATGACGCGGCGGGCGTGAAATTTTCATTTTTGCAGCCCGCCGGGTTACTGGCTTAGGCGAGTTTATCCACGGCCCAGGCGATACCGCTGGCATATTCCGCAGGCAGCATGGGCACCAGAGCAGTGAGCGCGCTGCTCAGTGCCCGTGGGCTGGCATCAGCCAGGTTAAGATGGCCGACTTTACGCCCGGCACGCACCTCTTTCTCATACCAGTGCAGGTGCACCAGCGGCTCGCTGAGCCATGCCGTATTGAGATCGGTGCCGATCAGGTTGACCATGACTGCCGGGGTATTGACCACCGGGGCAGGCAGCGGCAGGTTGAGAATGGCGCGCAGATGCAGTTCAAACTGGCTGATGGACGCGCCGTTTTGCGTCCAGTGACCGCTGTTATGCACGCGGGGTGCCAGCTCATTGATCAGCAGGCCTTCCGGCACCACAAAGCACTCCATCGCCATGACGCCAACGTAGTTCAGCTCATTCATAATCGCCGACAGCATGCGCTCAGCCTGCTGTTGGTGCTGTGCATCGACGGCTGGCAGCACAACGCTGGTGCGCAGAATACCGTCCTGATGCAGGTTATGAGTCAGCGGGTAGAACACCGTGCTGCCGTCATGGCCGCGCGCGCCGACCAGCGACATTTCACCTGAAAAATTGATACCCCGTTCGACGATACAGTCGCCGTAACATTCACCCGGCAGCGTAGCGGTTTCGTGGACGCGCAGACGCCACTGGCCACGGCCGTCGTAGCCGCCGGTGCGGCGTTTGACGATCGCCAGTTCACCGAGGTCAGAAAACACCTGCGGCCATTGGTCGGACGAGGAGAGCAGCTGCCAGGGGGCCGTTGCCAGGCCCAGACGGTCGAGCAGCTGCTTCTGCGTCAGGCGATCTGCCAGCAGCGGGAAGATATCGCGGTTAACAAAGGCGCGATGATCGGCCAGTTCCCGTGTCAGCGCGGTTTCCGGCCAACGTTCAATCTCGGCGGTGATGACGCTTTGCGCAATCGGCAGCGCCTGTGGTTCGGCATCCAGGCCGACCGGATAAACGGTGATCCCCAACGGTTCAGCGGCCTGGCGCAGCATGCGCCCGAGCTGACCGTTGCCTAATACGCAGACCGGCTTCATGCTTCCTCCCGCGGATCCGGGTTGTTCAGCACCTCGTCCGTCTGCGCCTGTCGCCAGTTCGCGAGGCGCAGCGCCAGGCCACCGTCATGCAGGGCGAGAATTTGCGCCGCCAGCAGGGCGGCGTTGGCGGCCCCGGCTTTACCAATCGCCAGCGTGCCGACCGGAATGCCGCGCGGCATCTGCACGATGGAATACAGGCTGTCGACCCCGCTCAGCGCGGCGCTCTGTACCGGCACGCCGAGTACCGGCACCAGCGTTTTCGCCGCCAGCATCCCCGGCAGATGCGCCGCGCCGCCTGCACCCGCAATAATCACCTGATATCCGTTATCCGTCGCCTGTTCGGCAAAGCTGAACAGCTTGTCCGGCGTGCGGTGGGCTGACACCACTTCACAGTGAAACGGAACGTCCAGGCTGGTGAGGACTTCCGCAGCAAACTGCATGGTGGCCCAGTCACTTTTGGAACCCATAACAATAGCAATGCGGGCCGGTGTGGCGTTGGATGACATGCGGGTCTGACTCCTGTGATTGTAAAACGTCACCGTGGCAGCGCAGAGGCTGGCTACCGGGTGGGAAGGGCAGAGAGAATATCACGACTGCGCGGCAAGGAAAACGGTTGCGTAGCGCGAAATGGCCGCTAATAGCGCTTCAGAAGGGGAAGGAAATCAGCCGGGTTTCATCGGCGCTGACTCTTATCATAGAGCCTTGCTGGTGCCAGGCTCCCAGCACCAGGCGTTGTGCCGGCCGGTCATTGATTTCAAGCGGGTGTACCGCCGGGCGATGCGTATGGCCGTGGATCAGCAGCGGCGTGTTGTGACGAACCATCGTCTCCGTTACCGTCTGCGGGTTAACGTCCATGATCGCCATATCTTTACTGCTGTTTGCCTGTTTACTCCCGTCACGCATTTTTAACGCGATACGCTGGCGCACAAACAGCGGCAGGGCGAGGAACAGCTTTTGCAGCCAGCGCTGCTGTACCTTCTGACGAAAACGCTGATAGCCGCTATCGTCAGTGCACAGCGTATCGCCGTGCATGATCAGCAGACGTTTTCCATACAGTTCCAGCACCTGTTCTTCCGGCAGCAGCGTCATGCCGGACGCACGAGCAAAGCGCTTGCCCAGCAGAAAGTCGCGATTACCGTGAATAAAGTAGCAGGGGATATCGAGCTGGCGCAGTGCCAGAGCAATCTCTGCATGCAGCGGGTTGGGATCGTCGTCACCAATCCAGGCTTCAAACAGGTCGCCCAGAATATACAGCGCATCGGCGTGCTGTGCTTCACGTCGCAAAAAATGCAGAAAACCGGCAGTGATTGCCGGTTCTTCAGAACACAGATGGAGATCTGCGATAAACAGCGTGTGCGGCATTATTCGCTGACGGTCACTTTCTGAATGATCACGTCATCTTTTGGCACATCCTGATGCATGCCGCTGCGGCCGGTAGAGACGGCTTTGATCTTCTCAACCACGTCCATCCCTTCAACCACTTCAGCGAACACGCAGTAACCCCAGCCCTGGAGGCTTTCGTCACGGAAGTTCAGGAAGTCGTTGTCGGCCACGTTGATAAAGAACTGGGCGGTCGCCGAGTGTGGTGCCTGGGTACGCGCCATTGCCAAAGTGCCTTTGGTGTTTTTCAGGCCGTTGCTGGCTTCGTTACGGATCTCATCTTTGGTGTCTTTCTGCTTCATGCCTGGCTCAAAACCACCGCCCTGGACCATAAAACCGTTGATCACACGGTGAAAGATGGTGTTGTCGTAAAAGCCTTCGCGGCAGTATTCAAGGAAGTTTTTTACGGTAGCCGGGGCCTTATCGTCAAAAGTTTTGATGACGATATCGCCATGATTAGTCTGGAAAGTAACCATTTTCTCATCCTGTCAGGGTTGCAGTATTTAACAGTGGGCGCCGGAAGTGCAGACAAAAGTCCTCCCCTGGCGGCAGACGGCTTTTATATCACAAATTGTGATAGCTCGTCAGCAATGCTGCATAACGGGGCTGGCGGATAACCCTGCTTTGCGTAGCGCTGCACGAAAAAATACGTCAGAATGTCTCATTAACCTGCTTATCGTTAACCCACACACGCTTAAAACGGAATGTCTCAATGCTAAAGATTTACAACACCCTGAGTCGTCAAAAAGAGGAATTTAAACCCATACATGCCGGTAAAATCGGCATGTACGTGTGTGGTATTACCGTTTACGACCTGTGCCATATCGGCCACGGCAGAACCTTTGCCGCCTTTGATGTGGTGGCGCGCTACCTGCGCTACAGCGGCTATCAGCTGAAATATGTGCGTAACATCACCGATATCGATGACAAAATTATCAAACGTGCGCAGGAGAACGGCGAATCCATTGAGCAGCTGACCAACCGTATGATTGGCGAAATGCACAAGGACTTCGCCGCGCTGAATATTTTGCCGCCGGACCTTGAGCCACGCGCCACGCGCCATATTACCGAGATCGTCGAGCTGGTTGAGAAGCTGATTGCCCGTGAGCATGCCTATGTTGCCAGCAATGGCGATGTGATGTTCTCCGTCGACAGTGACCCGCAGTACGGTTCGTTGTCGCGTCAGGATCTGGATCAGCTACAGGCCGGCGCGCGCGTTGAGGTGGCTGCCGACGTGAAGCGCAACCCGATGGACTTCGTGCTGTGGAAAATGTCTAAAGCCGACGAACCCGGCTGGGCGTCTCCGTGGGGCAACGGCCGGCCGGGCTGGCACATTGAGTGCTCGGCGATGAACTGCAAGCAGCTGGGTGAGCACTTCGATATTCACGGCGGCGGCTCTGACCTTATGTTCCCGCACCATGAGAACGAGATTGCCCAGTCCACCTGCGCTCACGATGGCCCGTATGTGAACTACTGGATGCATTCCGGCATGGTGATGATTGACCGTGAAAAAATGTCGAAATCGCTGAACAACTTCTTTACCGTGCGCGATGTGCTGGAGCATTACGATGCTGAGACGGTGCGCTACTTCCTGATGTCCGGCCACTATCGCAGCCAGCTGAACTACGGCGAAGATAACCTCAACCAGGCGCGTTCAGCGCTGGAGCGCCTGTATATCGCGCTGCGTAACACGGATACCGGTGCTACCCCGGCCGGCGGTGAAGAGTTTGAGACGCGCTTCCGTGAGGCGATGGATGATGACTTTAATACGCCTGAAGCCTATTCGGCGCTGTTCGATTTAGCGCGTGAAGTTAACCGCATGAAGGCGGAAGCCCCGGCGGCGGCAGATGGCCTGGCGGCGCGCCTGCGCGTGCTGGGCGGCGTACTGGGCCTGCTGGAGCAGGACCCGGAGCAGTTCTTGCAAAGCGGTGCCAACAGCAACGATGAAGAAGTGGCGCAGATCGAAGCGCTGATCCAGATGCGTATCGATGCACGCAACGAGAAAAACTGGGCGCAGGCCGACGTGGCGCGTGACCGTCTGAACGAGATGGGCATCGTGCTGGAAGACGGTGCCGGTGGCACCCGCTGGCGCCGCAAATAAGTTGAAGTGAGTATATGAAAAGCCCTGAACTTTCAGGGCTTTTTTGTGGGCTATGGCTTTTAATCAGTACGGCGCGGGTTTAATGAGTACGGTTAAAGTCAATCACCATACGGCCAACGATTTTGCCGCTCTCCATTTCATGGAAGATCGCGTTGATATCCTGTAGCGGACGGCGGGTAACTTTGGGTACCACCTTGCCTTCAGCCGCGAACTGGAAGGCTTCAGCTAAATCTTCACGCGTGCCGACCAGCGAGCCCACGACCTGGATGCCGTCCAGCACCAGGCGCGGGATATTCAGGCTCATTGATTCAGACGGCAGTCCGACTGCCACAATACGGCCGCCGGCGCGCATCGCATCCACCGCAGAGTTAAACGCCGCTTTGGCAACCGCCGTGACTACCGCCGCATGTGCGCCCCCCGTGCGTTGCTGAATGAGCTTTGCCGCGTCTTCATTGCGTGAGTTGATCACCATATCGGCCCCCATCTCTTCGGCAAATTTCAGCTGGGCATCGCTGACGTCAACGGCGATAACCCTGGCATTAAACACGTTTTTTGCGTATTGCAGCGCAAGATTACCTAAGCCACCAAGGCCATAAACAACCAGCCATTTCCCGGGGGTGATGCCGGAGATTTTGACCGCCTTATAGGTGGTGACCCCGGCGCAGGTGATGCTGCTGGCCACCGCGGAATCGAGACCGTCAGGCACCTTCACGGCATAATCCGCCGCCACGATACACTCTTCGGCCATGCCGCCATCGGCCGTATAACCGGCGTTGACAACCTCGCGGCACAGCGTTTCATTGCCGCTGTTGCAGTATTCACAATGGCCGCAGCCTTTGAAAAACCACGCCACGCTGGCACGGTCGCCTGGCTTAAGGGAGGTGACGCCTGGACCCACAGATTTGACAACGCCAATCCCTTCGTGACCGAGGATAACGCCGGTCTTATCGCCAAAATCCCCGTTTTTGACGTGCAGGTCGGTGTGACAGACCCCGCAACACTCCATAGTGAGCAGGGCTTCGCCATGTTGCAACGCGCGGAGGGTTTTCTCTACCACATCAACCTGATGATCGTGAGTGACGACAGCAGCTTTCATCGTGAACCTCTTCAGTTTATAAGGTGTATAGCATCAGCTTAACGCCAGCGGTCAGCCATATATTGATATACATCAAGCCAGCACAGTATAGACGGCGATGCGGCGTCAGATGATGAAGAGATAAACGCTGGGTAGGCTTGCAGGCATAAAAAAAGCTGCCCAACAGGACAGCCTTGTGCGCGGAACAGATTAAATCAGGCAGTCACGGTCACACTGTTGCCGTCAAAATCCACCTTCTGACCGGCGACAATCTTGCAGCGCTTGCGGGTTTCCACCGCGCCGTTAACCGTAACGAGACCGTCAGCGATAAACGATTTTGCCATCGCGCCGCTCTCTACCCAGCCTTCCAGCTTCATCAGGTCACAGAGATCGACATGGGGATGAGCGCCCAGAGAGAAAGTGGCCATTATGCTGATACTCCATTGTCATTATTTTCGCAGGCTTGCAGGGTGTTCTGGATCAGGGTGGCAACGGTCATTGGACCCACGCCGCCCGGGACCGGGGTGATCCAGGACGCTCGCGTTGAGGCCAGGTCAAAATCGACGTCGCCGACCACTTTGCCGCTTTCAAGACGGTTAATCCCGACATCAATCACGATCGCGCCCGGCTTTATCCAGTCGCCGGGAATAAAGCCGGGCTTGCCAACGGCGACGACCAGCAGATCGGCATTTTCAATATGCTGACGCAGGTTTTTGGTAAAGCGGTGAGTCACGGTAGTGGTGCACCCGGCCAGCAGCAGCTCCATGCTCATCGGGCGGCCAACTATGTTGGAAGCACCTACCACCACGGCATTCAGCCCGAAGGTATCAATCTGGTAACGCTCCAGCAGCGTCACGATGCCGCGTGGCGTGCACGGGCGCAGGGTGGGGGCGCGCTGGCACAGGCGGCCAACGTTATAAGGATGGAAGCCGTCGACATCTTTTGCCGGGGAGATATGCTCCAGCACTTTGGTATTATCGATGCCGGCAGGAAGCGGCAGCTGCACCAGGATACCGTCTATTTCTGCGTCATCATTCAGCTGAGTAATCAGCTCCAGCAGCTGCGCTTCGCTGGTAGAGGCAGGCAAATCGTACGAGCGTGAAAGAAACCCAACTTCTTCACAGGCACGGCGTTTACTGCTGACATATATCTGTGAAGCCGGATTTTCACCCACTAAAACCACCGCCAGGCCAGGCGCACGTTTACCGGCGGCCAGACGCTGCTGAACTAACCCGGCAACCTCATTGCGCACCTGCTGCGCAATCGTTTTACCATCAATAATTTTTGCTACCATCAGAGAGGGTATCCATCTGCGTTAAGTTAAATCGGGAATTGCCCCTATTTTGTCAGAAGCTGGCGACGCTGTCAGGCAGAGATTGGCAGGTTATTGTTCATTACTTCAGCATCAGATGCCGGGCGGCAGTAAAATCGTTGACTCAGCCGAAGCTGGCCGTATAATCCGACGCATTCATTATGCGCCCTTAGCTCAGTTGGATAGAGCACCGGCCTTCTAAGCCGTAGGTCACAGGTTCGAATCCTGTAGGGCGTACCATTTTATCCTCTTTTACCGTCTCTCAAAGTCTACAAAACCCCGTCAAATCAGGCTTTAACCCCTAATCGCGTTATCTCAAGGTCTACTACTGGCTATTGTAATCCACTATCATGTGGGGGTACATTTGGGGGTAGATTCCTGTTCAATGAAACGAGATACCCCCAATATGAAGCTAAACGCCCGCCAGGTGGACACCGCCAGAGGCAAGGACAAGCCCTATAAGCTGGCAGACGGCGGCGGCCTGTACCTGTTGGTTAATCCCAATGGTGCAAGATACTGGCGCTTAAAGTACCGTGCCGCAGGAAAAGAAAAGCTGTTAGCGGTGGGGGTATATCCTGATGTGTCACTGTCCGATGCCAGAAGGCGGCGCGATGAGGCAAAAAAGATACTGGCGGCGGGTGGCGATCCGGGGCAGGAAAAGCAGGCAGAGAAACAGTCCAAAATATTAGCCGTACAAAACAGCTTTGAAGCTATCGCGCTTGAGTGGCACGAGCACAAAAAAACAAACTGGTCAGAAGGCTATGCTACCGACATACTGGAATATCTTAGTAAGGATATTTTTCCGTTTGTCGGTAAACGGGCTATCAATGAGATTAAACCCGCCGAAATGCTGGCAGTGTTGCGTAAAATGGAGCAGCGCGGCGTGCTGGATAAGCTGAAAAAGACCCGGCAGGCTTGCAGGCAGATTTTTACCCATGCGGTGATAACGGGCAGGGCAGAGAATAACCCGGTCACCGATCTGGCTGGCGCACTGAAAGCACCCAAGCAAAAACATTTCCCACACCTGAATGTTGACCAGATACCCCCATTCCTTAATGACCTGAGCAATTACAGTGGCAGTATGATCACCCGCTACGCTACCCAGCTACTGATGATTACCGGGTTAAGGACTATCGAACTCCGCGCCTCTGAATGGTCAGATATCGATTTTGATAAGGGTATCTGGCAGATCCCCGCCGAACGTATGAAGATGCGCCGCCCCCACATAGTACCCATTTCCAGCCAGGCTAAATCGTTACTTGAAGCAATCCACCAGCTAACCGGACGGGGTAAGTACGTTTTCCCCGGTCGTAATGATGCGGGTAAGCCAATGAGTGAGGCCAGTATCAATCAGGTCATTAAACGTATTGGCTATGACGGCAAGGCCACCGGGCATGGGTTCCGTCACACGATGAGCACAATCCTACATGAGCAGGGTTATAACTCCGCATGGGTTGAAACCCAGTTAGCTCACGTCGATAAGAACAGTATTAGAGGAACGTATAACCACGCGCAGTACCTGGACGGAAGACGGGAAATGCTCCAATGGTATGCCGATTATATGGACGCGCTGGAAAGCGGGGATAATGTGGTACATGGTGCGTTCGGAAAGCTCGCATAGCTGGATATATAAACAGCAGTAGACTATAATAGACGACAATAGAATAAACCGTGTCTAGGCTGATCCCCGAAAATTCGTACACCTCTACGAGCTGGCACGGTTCCTAAATTAGAGGGCGCGAGGTGGCGTTGTGAAAAAAAACAGTTCCTATGAATATATTTATGATCTGTACAGAAAGTTGGATTTTTTTGATAGTTGCATGACTTATTGTTTGTTAGAGATTAATTCATCAAAAATAACTACTATTAGTGAGGCTATTGATATAACTAAAAAAGCAAGCGCAGCCCTTCAGGATATTGAAAACGATCTAGAGATGTCCTGTGTTTTTGATAAAGTAAATGAATTCATGGATGATAATGGAATTAGCCGTGCCTTAAAAAAATCAGGTGTTGTTACTGGCTTTGATATACCCTATCAAGCGATTATTGCGCATAAGATTTTCATTTACAAATCACATTCTATTGATGGGTTGGATAAAAAAGAATGGAAAGAGTTGTATGATATGTTTGAAGGGTTTAATCCTCCCTGTTCTTATTCAAGATTCAAAATCCCCGTGCAAATATTAGCATGTATATGTAGGTATCTTAGTGGTGAGGACACAAGTGCTACAATAAAAGATGAGATAAACACACTGGAAGAATACAAGAAGAAACTTGAGGAATTATATGCTTATCATGCAAATTCAGCTTTCAGGGAATTTATATCGAATTCCCGTGAAGGACGAGTTATTGTAGGGCAGGGAGCATTTAGCCTTGATGCGATCCAGTTGAGAATAGATAATTTAAGAGCAAGGATTATTACCAAAAGAAAAGATTCAACGATTTTAGAAAGACAATTGGCAATAGATTTCATAGATACTCTACATCGATTTAATGCAAGACAAATCCCTTCGATTGTGAGTATGTTGATGGGGTGCGGGTTTATCAAAGAATTTGTCGATAACAGAACTATTTTTAGATTGTGGAAGTCATTTAACCAAAGTCAGGTTAAGCTGGATAAATATTATGGGGCTGGGAGGTCGGCAAAAAGTACAACATCATATAAATATGTTTATTCAGACTCAGTTACTGAGCGTATCGAATCTCTAAAATCTTTTAGCTATGCATTTATTCAAAAAGTTGGACTTCAAGGCAAGTGACAAAGTTGTGTCGAAATCTTGCTTTCTTTGTCATGACAAAAAATGTTGTTTAACGGCCTTTCTCTTTCATGACAATCTTGTATTAGTAAGTTAGTGCTTTAGTCATTATATAATTTGCAAGTCATTCATATAATCCCTCTATCTACAGATGTCCATTTACGAATGAATTGGTAAATAGAGGTATATATGTCACAAAATCTCATCCGCATGCCGGAAGTTCTCCGGCGCATAGGTCTTGGTAAGGCTTGGGTATATAAACTTATTTCTCAAGGGATATTCCCAAAACCAGTAAAAATTGGATCACGCTCTATCGCTTTCGTTGAAAGTGAAATAGACGCATGGATTAATCAGCGTATCGCAGAGCGTGACGGGGAGGCGGCATAATGCAGAAAACCCGCAGCGTGGCGGGCATTGTCGAACAGGTTAGCGCCAACGATGATACCCCTACCGCCACCATCAAGCCAGCACCGAAAAAGCACCGCGCCCGCATATACATGATGCGCACCGGGGTTAACGGCTTTACCGAAAATGAAATATTACGCTATTGCCGCTTATCGTCTGGCAGAAATTATGCCAGCGAATTAGAACGCAGCCTTGATATTCACCTTGAGCGTATCGACGAGAAAAACCCTGACGGCATCGGATCACATTTCCGCTATCGCTTCACATGCCGCGCTGACGTCATGCGCGTTATTCAGCTGGTAAACCACAACGCCGCCGCTGGTGGCTATCGTGGGCTGTCACAGCAGGAAATTAACGACATTCTGACCTTATACCCGGACTTATTCACCGCCGCCTAATCGGAGCCTGAAAAATGAAAATCGAAAATAGCAGATTAATTTCTGGGGCCGCCCCTCACTTTGAGCACCGCCGCAGCGATATCAACGCAAATAGCTTCGCTGAAATTGTTCCGGTTATTCCCGGTCAAATTGGCGGGCGTCAAACCAGCATTGTGAGCGCGAAGGCTTTACACGCAGCGCTGGGAGTAGGTAACGACTTTTCTACATGGGTTAAAGGCCGCATTGAGGAGTACGGGTTTTCATTGGGTGCGGATTATGTCGTTTTTGATCCCTCAAATTTCAGGAATCAAAGTACAGACTTTAACCACCCCGTTACCAAATGGACTTCAAGGCGCGGGGGGGATCGGCGCAGTAAAGATTATGGCCTGTGTTTGAATATGGCAAAAGAGCTGGCGATGGTAGAGCGCAACGAGCAAGGCCGCGCCGTTCGTCGTTACTTCACCCAGTGTGAAGAAGCCTTACAGATAAGTGCGCCGGAAATAGCCGTACAGTACCGCCGCCAGCTAAAGGCACGTATCAGTGCCGCCAGCATGTTTAAGCCAATGTGCGCCGCGCTGGATGCTGCCCGCGCCGAGCTGGGGAAGCAGACCCAACAGCGCCACTACACCAACGAAAGCAACATGATCGCCCGCATTGTGCTGGGTGGCCTGACGGCTAAGCAGTGGGCGCAGTCCAGCGGCATTACCACGGAGCCACGCGACAGCATGAGCGCCGGGCAGCTGGAACACCTCACCTATCTGGAAAGCACCGATATCACACTTATAGATATGGGTATGTCTTATGACCAGCGCAAAGCGGAGCTGGTGCGCCTGTCACAGCGCTGGCTAGCTAAACGTCTGGAGGTTCACTAATGACCACCCGCACCCAACAGCGCCAGTTTAAGGACTCACACGGGCGCACCGTCACACTGCGCGGCATGAGCGGCGGGAACGTGGTTTTTATGCGCCCCGGCTACCCGCACCCGTGCCAACAGCCGTTAGAGAAGTTTAAAGCGGAGTTTATCGAGGTGACGCCATGCGAGTGACTCAAGCCGCCGTCCAGAAAGAAGCCTTCCCACTGGCTGGCCTGTTAGTAAATGTTATGGTTCAGAGCCTGAAAGAAACCGTAATTTCACGCCCGATCACCGGAAGTGAAAACCTCACAAAACCTCACGTAGTGGAAAGTTTTTCTACCATTGAAATGAAGCGGGGGATTAATTGCTTAGCTGGTGTGCAAGGGGAGTTTTCGGGCACGTTAGAGAGTTTCGTGACCAGTACGCGAGGCGAATTTAAGGACACGTTACGACATTTTGCGACCACTGCGCACAAGGGAAGCCTTGAGTTTTGCGAGTCCATAAAAAAGGGCAGCACTGCGAATGCCACCCTTTGCCACGATGCCGGAAATAATCAGGCTTTAGGCTCTATGCCGCGAGATTGTAGCTCTTTACGGATGATCCGCTTAATCCATGCAGCCAAAGACTCGTCACCGTCATTTTGTTGTGCCGCTTCCATCGATTCCCGTAATTCAGGACCAAGCCTGAATTGGAAGGGGGGATTACCTCTACGTTCATTCTTGTGTGTTGACACGTTAGCTACACCAATAGTAATGTATATATGTGTGATGACACATTACTATCACATGCCACAAAAAACAATGCCCCGCAGTGCGTCAACACTAACAGGGCATCTAACCACCACCGTTAATACACCTAACGAGGTCGCTGTAATGGATATTACCACACACCCACAAGGGCGGGAGCCGTTCGGCCTGAATTCAGGCCACCAGCACCGCCATTTTGTCTGGATTATCGCCGCCGTTCGCCGTGATAACCCGGCATTGTCACCTGTCATCCACCATATCGCCGCCGAAAACGAGCGCGAAGCCCGCCGCACTCTGGCAAAAGATAACGTCTGCTTTTTTGCCGGACGGCTGCCTGTGAAGGAGGTGCGTCATGCTTAATTATTTCACCGTGTACGGCTACGGAACCAACAAGCGCGGACTGACCATTGGCATTAACCACAAAACCCGATCAGGCAGCGCAGAGAGCGCCAAAGCAGCCGCCATGCTACAGGCGCAACACGCCGGATTGTCTCATATCCGCATCACCCGTGCTCAGGAGGTGGCAGCATGAAAGCCATAACCCTGCATGATGCAAAAATGCCGCTGGTGGAGTATCAGGGCCAGCGCGTGGTGACGTTCGCCATGATTGACACGGTTCACCAGCGCCCGAAAGACACAGCCAAAAACGCATTTCAGCGTAACCGCCGCCACTTCATTGAGGGGAAAGATTACTTTGTAGTGAGCGCGGGAAGTGTTGACGGTTTAGCCAGGGGCATTAAACGCCCTGGCAAAAAAATAACCAGCCCTGTTCGTGGGAAAGTCACCGTTTTTACAGAGTTTGGCTATCTGCTACTGACAAAGCCATTTACCGATGATTTAGCATGGCAGGTACAGCGCCAGTTGGTTGATGGCTATTTCCGCCACAACCCCCACTTCTCTGATATTCGCCCGGTACTCATTCCCTCACTGGACGAACTGGAGGCCATGCCACCGCAGAGGGCGCAGAACATTCTTGCAGCAGCAGACCATAAATCACACTGGCGGCACGGCAAACACGGTAGCGCAGAAATGAGCCAGCGGAAACGTGAGTTAAAGACGCTACGCCCCGCCCTTGCCCGTATTGCCGCCCTGATACAGCTAACCATTCCCGGACTGGAGATACCCCAATGATCCGCACTGATACCCATGCCAAAAATGACGCTATAGACGCACTGGAAAAAATCAAAATCCTGACAGAGGCCGCGCTTTTTCTGACACACAACGACACCGGAAGGGATGCCCAAAGCGAACTTATCGGCGTTATTAATGATTTGGCAATTCGCGTACTGGAGGCCAGCCGATGAAAACTATGCCGTTGTGTGACGCTATTTGCCGGGTAGAACAGGCGCAGGGAGTGTTATCCGTCTGGATGGAGATGGGGATATTTAATCGCACACTATCACCGCGCATGGTTGGCGCACTGATTACCCTGTTGGAAGGCGTGCCGGAGGCAATGAACGCTACCAATAGCGAGTTGGTCGATTACATGAACCGGGAGGGCAAAGCATGAACAAAGCCGCATCACTGACCGCAACGGGCGTTTACCGCACTGAAGCCACCCCGCACGGGGTCAGTATCACCCGGCGCAACGAGGCCGGACAGTATGAGCATATGGCGCTTATCGACTACCCCGACATGCTGCGCAAGCTGGAGGCCGGAGACTTTGACGGCGTGCGCGATATGCCGGACATACTCCGCGCAATGGCTGACGGCGCGGCGCTGGGCTACCACACGCCCACGGCAGAGCAGGAGCTTATTGTCTGGCGGCACTGTGTGGCGCTGGCCTTCATCAACGAGCAGCTGCGGAAAAATGGCGCGGTGGAGGTGGAAAACGAACGGGGAGGCACGGACTGCGGCGTTATCTACTGCGGGCAATACGGCTGTATGGCGGTCTACCCCGCCCCTGAGCGTTTCGCTATGGCAAACAACATTGAGAGCGCATTGATAGAACGCTACGGCAGGGAACAGGGCACGCGAAATGCCGTGCTGATGTATCAGGCCATGCTTGAGGGCGGCGGGCTGTCCGATATGGGGCGGGAGCTGCTGGCTGATTTGCATGATGGCTTTATCCGCATGTTGCGGGATGAAGGCTTACCGCCCGCACCCGTGGCGCACTGAGGGGGAATGATGCGAAATATTGACTTAATCCGCGAAGTGACCGCCGCCGCCGCAGGGCGCTGGCCCGGCGTGCTGGCTATGACGGGTATCACCGTTCCCCGCTCACCCCGGCAGCATTCCGAATGCCCGGCGTGCGGCGGTACGGATCGCTTTCGCTTTGACGATGGCGGGCGCGGTTCCCATATCTGCAATCAGTGCGGGGCGGGTGACGGGCTTGACCTTGTGGCAAAGGTGAACGACTGCGACACCACCGAAGCGGCGCGGCTGGTGGCTGATGCGCTGGGTATTGATTACCGGGCGGCAGAAACCGACAGCGAAGCAGCCAGCCAGAGGCGGGCGCAGGCGGCAACAGAACGCCAGCAGCGGGAGCAGGAGCGCCAGCGGCAGGCCGCGGCAGACGAGGCGGCACGGCGGGCAAACTTTGCCCGTCACTATCAGACGCTGGCAGAGCAGGCGCAGCCGGGCGAAAGCGAATACCTGATAACAAAAGGGCTGAATGGCTTCACCTTCCCGATGCTTTCTGACGGGCGGCTGTTGCTGGCGCTGGCGAACCTGTCCGGCACGGTCACCGCCGCGCAGACCATTACCGCCGCTGGCGCAAAAAAGCTGGTGGCGGGTTCGGAAAAGCGTGGCGCATATCACGCCGTCAACGCACCAGAAGCACCGCAGAGCATAGTGATTGCCGAAGGGCTGGCAACCGCATTAACGGCGCACCTGATACGCCCTGACGCGCTGGCGGTGGCGGCGGTGGATGCGGGCAACCTGCTGCCCGTAGCGGAGGCAATGCGCCAGCAGCACCCGCAGGCGAAAATCATTATTGCCGCCGATAACGACCACCAGCAAGGAGGCTCCGAAACTGGAGTCTCCAACACCGGGAAAGAGGCAGCGGAGAAAGCCGCCCTGTCCGTGGCGGGATGGGTATCAATCCCCCCGACAGACCATAAGGCAGACTGGAACGACCACCACCAGCAAAACGGGCTGGAGGCCGCTACAGCCGCTTTTAACGATTCGCTGTACCAGCCGCAGGGGGAAAGCATGACGGACGAGCAGAGCGGCGCAGAGGACGGCAATAACACGGCACGGGATCCAGCCAGCCACACTAAGGTTAAGCTAAGGAAACCGGGAGGGGTGGATAGCGATAAAGACCCGCTCAAGCCGCGCACTGAAAGCCGCAGTGACGGCGTTTTCTGGATAACCCCGAAGGTGGACAATGAGAGCGGCAAGATTATCAACAATGAGTCGTGGCTGTGTTCCCCGCTGGAGGTTATCGGCATCGGACGCGACGACAAAGACCAGTTTTTAATCATCAAATGGTTCCCGGCGGGAGCCAGCGCCAGTACCACGCAGGCCATCCCCCTTGCCGATATCGGAGAGCGCGAAGGCTGGCGCGTCCTGAAGGCCGGAGGGGTGAACATCACCACCAAGCCCGCAATGCGGGCCACCCTTGCCGACTGGCTACAGCGCAGCGGTTCCCGTGAGCTGTGGCGCGTGGCACAGGCTACGGGCTGGCAGTGCGGCGCGTACATTATGCCGGACGGTGAGATTATCGGTTCCCCCGATATGCCCGTACTGTTTAACGGCAGGAGTTCAGCCGCAGCGGGCTACACCTGCAAGGGAACGGCGGCAGAATGGCGGGACAGCGTGGCAAGGCTGGCGGGCGGCAACTGGTCAATGATGACGGGGATCGGCGCGGCGCTGGCGGCCCCGCTAATCGGACTGGCGGGCGCTGACGGGTTCGGCCTTCACTTTTACGAGCAGTCGAGCGCGGGCAAAACCACCACGGCAAACGCCGCCGCCAGCCTGTACGGTAATCCTGACCTGCTGCGCCTGACGTGGTACGGCACGGCGCTGGGGCTGGCAAACGAGGCCGCCGCCCACAATGACGCGCTGATGCCGCTGGATGAAGTCGGACAGGGAGCCGATCCGCGCAGCGTGGCGCAGTCCGCTTATGCGCTGTTTAACGGCGTGGGGAAATTGCAGGGCGCGAAGGAAGGCGGCAACCGGGATTTAAAGCGCTGGCGCACCGTGGCAATCAGCACCGGGGAAATGGACTTGGAAACCTTTATCGCCAGCACCGGACAGAAGATAAAGGCCGGGCAGCTGGTGCGCCTGCTGAATATCCCGCTAAGCAAGGCGGCAGAGTTCCACGAACACCGGAACGGCAAGCAGCACGCCGACGCGCTGAAAGATGCCTTTATGCGTCACCACGGCGCGGCAGGCCGGGCGTGGGTTAAGTGGCTGGCAGACCACCAGCAGCAGGCCGTTGACGCCGTGAGGGAGGCCGAAAGCCGCTGGCGCTCGCTTATCCCGGCTGACTACGGGGAGCAGGTACACAGGGTAGCCGCACGGTTCGCCATTCTGGAAGCCGCGCTGATACTGGGCGGCGTGGTCACCGGATGGGACGCGCAAACGTGCCGGGATGCGGTACAGCACAGCTATAACGCATGGGTAAGGGAGTTCGGAACCGGGAACAAGGAGCACCAGCAGATCATCGCCCAGGCTGAAGCATTTCTTAACGCCCATGGCCTGAGCCGTTACGCCCCGTTCCCGTATGACCCGGCAGCGCTGCCAATCCGCGACCTTGCAGGCTACCGGACAAAAGGCGGGCATGAGCACGACCCGATAACCTTCTATACCTTCCCCGCCGCCTTTGAGGGGGAGATAGCGAGAGGCTTTAACGCGAAACAGTTTGCGGAGGTGCTGAAAAGCGCCGGGATGCTCACCCCGCCCAGCAGTGACAGAGGTTATCAGAGGAAGTCACCGCGCATCGACGGACGGCAGTACCGGGTTTACGTGCTCAACTATTTACCGGACGAGGAGAGCCAGCCAGAGGAATAATTTTTTCTCACATACGTAGTTAAGGTGTTGGTTCAGTTGGTTCAGTTGGTTCAATTTGTAAAGATTGTTGTTTTATAAGGTTTTTATTTCTGAATCTGAACCAACACTGAACCAACAAAAGCCTGTTTTGAACCAACAACGGACAAAGAGGAATTTTCTCATGGCTGGCAGTGAACCAACAAAACGCCCCGCTGAACCAACAAAAAAAGCGCCGTGTTGGTTCAGTAATCGGGTTAAAAGTCCTTTAAAAACAGACATCTTTACAAACTGAACCAACTGAACCAACTGAACCAACTGAACCAACACCCTTTTGCTTATATAGAGAGAAAAAACATCCCTCATACATTAAGAAATCGACATTAGCAAAACTGATAATCGTTTAATTAGTCAACGAAAACCACGAAAAGTAAGGATAATAAGTAATGACCCCGAACACGCCAAACCATGCCAACCCGAAGCCAGAAGCACAGTTACACACCGATGAAGTAATGACCAGAATAGAGTTAAGCGGCGCACTCGGTAAGCTATTTGGTAAAACGCACCACCGCCTTATACGCACCACTCATGAAGCAGCGCGGGCGCTGTCAGTAACTATTGACGGCTTTGAAAAATACATGCTAAGCAGTAAAAGGCGCGGCCTTACTTATGCCGTTTTCAAAGGAAAGAAAAACATAGGCCTGGATGATTTAGGTTATCCGGTTAATGGCGAAGTTATCAGAATTGTACCTGTCATAATGGGTAGCAAAAGAGCCGGAATGCTTCAAACGATATTGGGTGCGGCGTTAATCGCTGCGTCAATTTGGGCACCCGGCATTAGTATAGCGACCAGCAACTTAATGTTTGCTGCTGGCGCATCCCTTACAGCGGGCGGTGTAATACAGATGCTATCACCACAGACTGCCGGACTAGCCAGCAAGCAGGATGCGGATAACAAGGCTTCTTACGCGTTCGGTGGGGTTACCAACACGGCAGCGCAGGGTTATCCGGTAGCGCTTGCATATGGTAAGCCCCGCATTGGCGGCGCAATAATTTCAGCGGGTATCTATGTTGAGGATAAAGTGTGATGTGAACATTTTACCGCCATTGATGTGCGAAACCATTCGCAGACCCTACCCACGCAGGCACGGATCGCACTGCGCACGGGTAGCCGTTCAGCGATAAACGCATATTATTTCGTATTCAAAATGACGGAGTGGAAGCCATGCGCGAACAAACCCGAAGCTATACCACGGCACAACCCCGCCTGACGCTGGCACACCTGAAGGCTATCCGGCAGAGGTTCAGTAAGGGGGCGAAGGCGCTACAGCTGGCAACCCGTGCCGGAGAAATGCGCTTTCACCTGGGCGGCAGTAGCTACACGGCAACCATCGGCGGCAGGGTATTACCGCTCCGAACCACCAGCACACGGGCGGGCTATGGCGTGCGGCACTGGTACTTATGCCCTCACTGCCATAACCGTGCGGCAGTACTGTTTATCGGTAAGCGTGATTTAGCCTGTAGAAAGTGCTGGGGGCTTCACTACGCCAGCCAGAGCGAAGACCGGTTAGCCAGAATGCGGCGCAGCCTTTTTAAGCAGCGGGCGGCGATATGGGGCGACTATGCGCCCGCGTACAGCCTGTTTAACGACTGCGCCCTTTTTCCCAAGCCTGCTGGCATGAGGTGGGAAACGTTCAGCCGGAAGGTTCTACACCTGCAACGGAGCGAACAGGCGTACTACAGGGCATTCAGTCCGGTAGTGGATAAGATAATGGGGGCGGTTGAGCGCAGGACAGGCGCGGCGGGGGCAGGTTAAACGTTCAGGGCTTCCCGCCGTCAGTACCGCCGCCTTACCTTTTTTCGCACAGCCGCAGGTTAGAAACCTTTTTTGGGAGTGGAAAGGTTATATCGCGCACTACATATCAACAGATTACTGCAAATAACCTACAGCGAAGGGTAACCCCATGACAGACCGCCAGACGCTTGAGTTAGCCGTATTACAGATGGCACGTCAGAGCGGGGAACCGCTGGACAGGTACACCCTTTACACCGTGAGGAACGGTATCAGAAACGCACTGGCGGCGAGTGAGCGACATCACCAGAGAATGAGCGCCCCGGCCTACCAGTGGAAGAAGCCAGCGCCGCGCAGGTGATACGGAAACATCCCGCATGTTAATACCGGGGATCCCCGGTTTTATAGTTTTGCGACAAGTACGGGGCGCGGTCAGTATTCAGGCAATTAGCGCCGCTGATATCCGGGATAAATTACCGCCCTGACGCTTCCACGCGCTGTAAATGTCCTTATCCCACGCCTTACCCGCCTTAGTCTGATATCCAGCCTCGTTAAGCCGTTCAGCAATGATACGCCCGTTGTCGAAGCCTTCCCGGATAGTGGCGGCAACAACTTGGATCGCCGCAGCCTCATTGTACGGGCGCGGCGGGATGCCCTGCTTACCCACTGCCAGCGCAGCCGCTGCTATTTCCATGCGTTCCACCAGTGCCAGCAAACGGCTATCGGCGTTACTGTCCGGCTGGTTCAGCTTGTGGCGAACGGCGTCAATCAGCCAGGCGGTTTTATCAGAACCGGACTCACTGACCGCAGAGGTGAAGGCATTAGCCAGTTCAGCAGGAACACGAAAGGTAACAGACAGGGATTTATTCACTACAACCACCAGCGGTAAGGGTTAAACGGCTATTTTACCATCGTAAGACAACGTAAGACAGGCGGTTAGTTATCAATCCGCACCGCTTCCCCGTCTATAGCCTCAACCTTGCCGCCTTCATCGCGTACTACCAGACAGGAACCGGGCAGGCCATACCGGGAGCAGTTACACCAGATACCTTTACCGTCACCGCTTTGTGTCGTGTCCTGTCTGCGCTCAAAGCTGGTGACCTTCTCTAACAGGCCATCTTTCACCATCGTTTCAAGCGTGCGCCGGGTAGATTCCAGATGGTGCCGGGTATCGAAGGAGTCCAGCCCGCAAACCAGATAGGCCAGCCCGGACACGTCAAACGGCGGCGGCCCAATCTCACCCGTCACCCATTCGAGGTTATCCGGCTGGTAGTAGCTCAATATCTCTTTTTTACGCGCTGTCATTCTCATGGCTGGCGGCATTCCTTAATGTATGAGGCATCTATCATACAATAAGAAACAGGCGGGTAGAATCAGGGTTAGGTCAGGGTAGGGATCTGCCTTATCGTGGAACTATGATAATAAGAACAAAAAACGTACTAAAGAGCGTGACACGAAAACATTTGGGGGTACATATGGGGGTATGTGATAAATATGTAAATTTTTTATTGTATATAAATCAGTGGTTTAATTGTTATTATTGAATCCTGTAGGGTACCAATTTTTCTTCTAGTAACATCCTTTCTAGTCTACTTTTCCCTTTCAAATCAGAATATAACACTTCTCTGTGGTCCAGCCTGGTCCAAGGTCACCTATTGCGTTCTTGTTCCGATTGGGGGGGGGGAGGATAGGGGGCATTGCTAGGTTCAATGAAATGGATGCCCCCATATGAAGTTGACAGCTCGACAAATTGACTCTGCTAAGCCTAAGGAAAAATCATACAAGCTTGCCGATGGTGGTGGGATATGTCTTGAGATTTTTCCAGATGAAACAATAGGTTGGTGGATTAAGTGTCGGATTGCAGGTAGAGAAAAACAGGTAGTCTTTGGCACCTATCCATTGTTTACCTTCGCTGAAGCAAGGATTAAATGATCTGAAGCTAAGAAACTCTTGTCAGAAGGTGGTGACCCAAGCCAGCAGAAACAGGATATAAAGGCCGCGAAGATTATGGCTGTCAGTAACAGTTTTGAACTGATTGCCATGAATATAAGAAACCTCCCGGTCAAAAGGTTATGCAGATGACATGCTGGAATACCTTAAAAAGGATGTTTGCCCACACATAGGTAAAAGACCTATTTCTGCAATAAATTTAAAAGAGATGCCCGATGTTCTTCCTAAGTTGGAAGATCGTGGTGTTCTCGATAAGCTGAAGAAAACTCGCCAAGCATGTCGTCAAATCTTCAGTTATGCAGTCATTTCTGGCGGAGCGTAATCCAGTATCAGATCTGGTAGGTGTTCTGAAAGTACCAAAACAAAAACATTTCCTCATCTTTCAGTAAATGATCTGGGTGAGTTTCAAAGGCACTTAGATAACGATTCGGGTAGTAAATCACTCAAATCGCTACTCATTTTCTCATGCTCACTGGACTCAGGATTATCGTAACGTTTACTAATTTCTATTGAAAGCTACACCCATCTTGGGGGCATTAGCAGGTTCAATGAAAGCGAGACCTCCCAAACGAAGCTCACCGCCACCGAAATCAAAGCCGCCAAACAGCACGAAATACAATAATTGCAATGTTAAAAATTATTGATAGGATGTTTCCGATTGTAATCGAAGGAAAAAATATGAATAAGTCAGTGGCATTGGCCGCGGTAGTCATGTTGCTAGCAGGATGTAGTTCACGTGTGGCAGATTTGACCGTAGCAAGCACCAAAAACTATAATCTGAACTCTAATAATTTCGTTAAAGGGGCGCGTGTTAAAGCAGAGGACTCTGCACCAGTAGTGCTCTTCCCTCTTGGCATTCCCAACGTTAAAACAGCTATAGACAGAGCAATCGAGAAGAATCGCTGTTCAGTCGCACTCTCCGATGTTGTAGTGACTCAATTCAACCACTCTTTCCTATTCGGAAAGTTTGGCTTCATTATTGAAGGCACCGAGATCATTGACCGTAGCCAGTCTGGTTGTGAAAACGCGAGTTAAAAGATAGCCACCTTTGAGTGGTTTTTTGCTATGAGGCAAGGAAATGAAAAAGACTATTTTGGCATGTTTTGTATCTGTATTTCTTTTGACAGGGTGTGGGCCAAAGGAGCTTTCTTCTGAAGATAAACAAAAAGTGGATCAACTGAAGGCGGAGTTATCACAAACAGAAAGTGAGATTTCGTCTGCAAATGTGACCAATCAGAACTACTCTGGCGGGTTGGTAAAGACTCTTATAAGCGCCAGAGTTGAAATTCTCAAGACTAACCAAGCACTAATTAAGCAGCGGATTGATGCTATTGAGTCAGGCGCAAAGATCACCATGGATGTCCCGGGGGCAAAGCCTGATGAGGCGACATCTGAGGCAATTAAGAGAGAAATGGATTCGTTAAATGCTCAGATCTCTCAGGCCAAAGCAGAAGCTAATCAATACAGCGGAGGCTTGGTTCTTGCGATGAAACTGGCGGCAATCGCAACTCAGGAGCAAACGTTGGCGATGCTTCAACAACGCTATTTGTCGGCCAAGTATGGACTTGCTAACGCAGTGCCGTCTGATTTAAAGCAAGGCAACTTTGCGGAAGCAAAGCAAAATGAGAAGTCAGCGCAGGCTAGCAACACTCGACCATTACTCCCACCGGGTGAGGGGCCATTCGGCCTTGAGTCAGGCTTAACAAAAAAGAATATCGAAGATATGACTGGTGAAGAGCTTAAGCCTGTTGAAAACGTACCGAACCTTTACATGTCACAATCGCTCCCGAAAAAAAACGCTGAATTTGAAGTTTATGGCCTAATGATTTCTCCTAAATCTGGCCTTTGTGAAATTAAAGCGTTGGGTAAAAGAATTGATACAGACAGCCATGGTCTCGCTCTTCGATCAAAATACAATGAGCTCTCAGATTCTCTGTCTTCAATCTATGGTAAGCCTGAAAACACCGACTTTTTACTTTCGGGCTCAATCTGGAAAGAACCTCAAGACTGGATGATGGGGCTGAACAAAAATGAGCGCTTCCTCTCTACTCGATGGAAAGCGGCGCCTACAGCACCTTTTAAAAACAACCTCAAATCTGTATTTATGGAAGCAAGGGCCAAGGGCCCAAGTGAGGTCTATATTTTCCTACAGTACGACTTCAATAACATAGGCGCCTGCAACGCAGAGATCGAAGAAGCTAAGAAAAGCTATTTATAAATATTGACAATCAAAACGGCATCATACATTACTGATTGATTTGCTTAGTACACCTCGCTCCGGCGAGGTTTTTTATGAGCAAAATACTCCATCAAACTGTAGTCCCTCCGTTTTTTAGTACCACTTCCAGTTAGGATCTCCGGCCAACTTTTTCCTCGCGTAAATAACTTGAGACATCCCACCCAGTGAACTGTGCGGGCGTTCTTCGTTATATTCACTACGCCACTGTTCAGTTAAAAAGCGAAATTCTGACAGAGAGCGGAAAAATACATATCCAGTATTTCTGTTCGCAGCATTTTATTAAACCGTTCGATAAAGCCGTTCTGCATTGGCCTGTCCGACTGAATAAAATCGAGTATTATGCCGTTAAGTTCTGCCCATTTTGTTAACGTCGCCGCTGTGAACTCCGGGCCGTTATTGCTGCGAATACAATCGGATAAGCTCTTTCTTCGCTCAGACGTTCCAGAACCCGAACGACACGATGAGCTGGTATGTTTCAATCAACATCAATTGCCAGTGCCTCCCGATTGAAATCCTCCACTACGTTGAATAGACGGAACCTCCGCCCGTCCGTCAGGGCATCGCTCATAAAATCAACTGACCAGCAATGATTCGTATTAACCGGAACAGTAAGAGGCTGTGGATGTCGATTGGGTAAACGTTTTTGCCCTTGCGGCGGAAGTTTAGCTTTAGCAGGCGATACACCCGTTAAAACCGCTCGCATTCCCCCCCTCCCTGACTGAGGTAACTTCCTGAACATCAGGCCAAAACCATACGCCGGATACCGCTCCGCCATATTTTGCTTTCCAGTTGTAATAGCTGACTTCTGAAACAGCGTTTCATGGCAGACGTCTTTCACATACCTGCCCCTTTCAACCTCTTAAGAACCCGCAGGATCTGAGACTCAGTGAAACGCGCTTTCTTCATGATGAGCCTTTATTTGTTGTATTTTAATCAGAGAACCCTATCAGGCGGTAAGACGAAATTCAGGGGGACTTCACGTCGGCCGGTTGCGTTTTGCCGATTCACAGGCAGGCGCGCATGTGACGGAATGACTGTCAGAAAGGTTGCGTCAGAGAGCTTCAGACGCGGACGGGGGGCGATCTGGAACGGGAATAGGGCGGTGGGTGCCTTTGCCGGGCCGCTTTCGGCTGGCGCTGACGTCACCTCCGGGGGGAGCATTTCGGTAAAGAGAAACCTGAACGCGGGCGATGGCATCACGGCAAATAATGACATCCGCAGCAATAAACGGATGGACCATCACCCGGGGTGGCTGAACGAGACGCATGGAGGTGATTTTTATATGTCGCGATCTTCCCCAACTCTACTCTGACAAATTGTTACGACATAACGCGTCCTGAGCATTCAGGATGTTTTCTCGCTTTTCATTAAGTCGGGTAGCCGCGTAGACATCGATATTCAGCTTTGACGATTCGTGATCGGTCAGTTCCCGGTAGCATAGCCCTTCCTGATTGAATGTGCACTTTGATTGCGGCATCAGGGCAACCCCCTTGCCCCGGGCGATGTGAGTGAGCATAACCAATGAGTCGTCTGGCTCTTTGACCCGCTTAAGCGGAAACCTGAGCCGATCGAAATAGCTTTCACACTTATCGTAGAAGGCGGGATTGGCGCTTCTTGCAAACCAGAAGAGCGGTAAATCACGGATATCTTCCAGCGAGACTTTTTCTTTCAGGCTAGCAGGATGCATAGCCGGCATCGCCATTAACAGCGGTTCGCGGTAGACCCAGCGGAACTGAACGATATTTTCATGACCTGTGCCTTTTTCGCCGGTCAACACAAGATCAAGCGTGTTTTTTGACAGGCAATGAAGCAGCTGCGCCGATGTCAGGTTGGGTGTTTCAACATCATTGCTGACATCCAGTTTATTAAGCTGCTCATTAATAGATTCTATCAGCTCAAAATTCAGCGTACGGGTGAGACCAATACGCAGAATTTTCTTGGAGGAAGGTGCAACCATTTTCATTTCGCTAAGCTCCTGAAGGAGCTTCTCTGCCCTGATAACCAGTTCGCGACCAGCCTCTGTCAGACTGACCTCGTGCGTGCTGCGGCTGAACAGCTGTATCTCCAAAACAGCTTCCAGACACTTTATCTGACGGGTCAGGGGAGGTTGAGTCATCCTGAGCCGTTCTGCGGCTCTGCGGAAGTTCAGCTCATGTGCGACAGCGAGAAAGCACTGAAGCTGCTTAACGCTGGGGAGGTTGTTGCTGATCAAATTTTCTGCAATTGCCATGAATTTCACCCTGTTAATCGAAAGACTATTCTATCTTATTTATACGTACAGATATAACACGGAAGCTCATTTCAGAAAAAGGCTCGTTTGCAGTAATACAAAATTTATATTACATATTTAACAATTCCATCTAATTCACAGATTGATAACTTACATACGAAACCTAATCCAACATTTTTCCGGAGATAATAATGTCATCTAACTATGTTCTGGTATCTCGATTCCCATTAAAAAATACTGTTTCGGTTGATGCTTTTTCGTCATTAAAAAGTACTGAAAGCACGCGCTATTATTTTTGTGAAGAGCAGGGTGTAAATGAATTGCTGGAACTTCGTTCGTTTAACGACATTAAAGAATTATCATGGGTGGAAGAAGAGATAGGATCTATGTTCTATCAGTTTGCTGACGTTATTTCAGCGGATATTCGCAGAGAGCTGCTGAAATTTGTCGAGTCACCTATCGACAGTAAGAAAAATCTCCCTGAGACACAATATATTCAGCTGCGCCATGTTGAAGTTCCTGCACACAATTATCAGCAGTATCGCCAGTGGCGCGATGAAACGATCTTTAACGTTGTAAGAGACAATAAAGACAAGATCGAAAGCTTTGAAGCCTTCCACTCGCTCATCAGTGGCGTGCCAGGTGTGATGTTCATTTCTGCTTTCAACGGCGATAAAGAAACCTATAAAGAAGCGTTTACCAATGCACGCTACCAGGAAATCATTCAGCAGGCAGGTGATAACTATATTACCGGAGGTAACGAAGGCCTCTATACCCGTATATATCGCGCTTGTTGTTGCTGAGGAGTACGCCATGAACTGTAAGAAACTGGTTGTTGTCGGCGATAAATTCAATGAATTCGCAAATGGAAAAGATGTCCTGACTATTACTCAGTTGGAGCTGTTAACGCAAATCCCTGCAAACATCATCGATAAAGAGCATGAAATTATTATCGGGCAGGGCGTGCGTAAAGATTTTGCCGGGAAAGTGATTTCAAATCAGCCGAGAAATACTATTCACGGCAATAAACTAAAAATGTGTTCTCTTGAAAAGCTTGTTAACGATAAAAAGAATGAATATTGCCATAAACGTCTGGAGCACAATGTTCTGATAGGTCCTGCTGAACAGATTGAGCAGAACAGTAATCTTTTTGCTATGCCGCTGTTGATCGATGAGCGCTGTGAACTCATGGCCGATCATCAGACCGGTCAGCATATTCAGGGAATGCTCCTGGTAGAAGCTAGCCGTCAGGCGTTTATCGCCATTACTGAAGAGTTTACCTACAAGCAGGAAACGGGCCGTTATTACGTCATTAACAGTATGGCGATAAACTTTTCGAGCTTCCTTTTTCCTTTACCAGCGCAGGTTCATTTTGAGTACCTTGAGAAGGACGTTAACGAACGCCGTGGTCGTTTCAAAGCGCAGGTGCGCGTAATGCAGCATAAGACGCTTTGCGCCAGCATGGACGTCTCCTTCACCGTATACCCTTCAGGGCTGATTTCTGAGAAGGAGAAATCGCTGTCTGAGATGGCTATGCAGGCAATGATAGTAGAGCATCAGGGCACGACCCTTAAGGTAACGCATGCCTGAATTAAGCAGTCAGAAATACCGTTTGACTGCTACCACGCAGGGGCCGCTTTACCCCCCTGCGGAGGTAATGGATCAGGATGGTAACTTTGTCGTGGTAGGTATGGTGCCAGGAGACAACGGTCTGGCATGGCGCAGAGTGATTGTGGCGGCAGATAGCCCGCTTCCGGGTTTTGGAGACACGGCACCCTACAAAATATTGCGTGATATCGATTGCATGTCACAGGCAGAGCTGAAGGACGTGATCTTGCATACCCTCCCGCTGCCGGTACCGCTGAATAATTACGGCATGCTGTTCGCACCAGAGCAGCGGCCACAAGCTAATACCGAAAGGCGGCCCAGCCTGCCTTTGCATGAAGGATACATCGCAGATTACCGCAGCAGTGACGGTAAACGTCAGATCCCGCCTGTCACGCTGGAAAAATGGTTGCGCGCTGAAGGCAGTCTCGAAGTGTGTCTGTCAGAAAACAGTCGACGTGCGCTGTTCCGGTTCACATTTCGCAACTTGGTTCCCGACAGTGTTTATACCGTAATGAGCCTGCGTGAGCAGGATCTGGCAACGGACAATCCAAGCCGTCCGGGTCCGCTGGGTATACCTAACGTATTTATCACCGACCACGATGGCAATGCGAATTATTGGGCGGAATTACCCGATCCGTTCCCGGCACATGAACGCAATGGCAATCGGGTAATTAACGTGGTTGTCCTTTATATGAGTTCCCGCCAGAGCTACGGGGGCGCAATTGGATTATATGGGCTGGGTGGTGATATCCATGCTCATTTGAAATTGAAAAGCCGCTCATTCGATGAATTAATTACCGTAAAGTGAGAAAAAAAATGCCATTTGTACATATCACGACCTGGCCTGCTAAAGACGAAGGCGACATGCTCAGGCTACATGAAGACATTACTTATGCCGTGCATAAAAACACCGGAGCACCGCTGGATAAAATTTCTGTAGTGATTTCTGAAATACAGCCTTCACGCTGGTCTGATGCAGGTATTCCCGGCGATGACAAAGATTTTCCGGTAAAAAGCCGAAGAAAGAGTTATGAGGAGTGAATTTTGCAGAAATCAGCCGCATTTTTTGATGTCGACGAAACCCTTATAACGATGAAAAGTATGTTTGATTTTTACGGATTCTGGTGTCGTGAAAATAATGAAATGAGCGCGCTTGAACGTTATATGACGCAGTTTAAGGAAGAAGTTAAAAAAGGGAAGTGTCGCGAGTATTTGAACAGAGAGTATTACCGACAGTTCTCTGGGGTCAGTTATAAAAAACTGGAGGAGGCGGGTGAAAAATGGTTCCGTTCAAAGTCAGTCAAAACTCTATTTATCAACAGTGCCGTCGCAGCCCTTAGGCAGCATCAGGCGGAAAACAGACTGACTATCTTTGTTTCAGGGTCAATGCGTCCTGTACTTGCGCCGGTTGCCCGATACCTGGGTGTCACGGAGATTCTCTGTGCCCCTCTGGAACTCACAGAGTCAGGAACACTGACGGGTGAAATAGGCACGCCGCAGACCATTGGTGGTGGCAAGCGAGAGGCACTTATTGCGTTCTGTCGCGGAAAAGAAATCAGTCCTGAAGATTGCTATGCCTATGGGGACGATCTCTCCGATATTCCCATGCTGGAATCCGTCGGCCACCCGATTTGCGTAGGAAAGAAATCAGCGCTTGCCAGCCATGCGATTCACCAGCACTGGCCCGTTATTTAAATCATTTTAGAGGTATAAATATGAACGCAGAAAGCTCTCAGCAGGATATGACCATAAGGTCGTGGCTTGCCCTTTTTATTCTGGCTCTTTCAACGTTTACGATCGTCACTACAGAGCTGGCACCTGTTGGCCTGCTGACGCCAATCGCAAAAGGCCTGAATGCGTCTGAATCAGCAGTGGGTATGACGGTCTCACTGTATGCATGGGTAGGTGCACTGAGCGCACTTTTTGCATCAGTATTTTTGGGCAATGTGGCCAAGAAGCGGCTGATGCTTACGCTCACCGTGATCCTTTTCCTGTCTAACGTACTTGCCGCGACGGTGAGCACTTACACGGTGCTGCTGGCTGCACGCGTGCTGGGAGCGCTGGCTCACGGTGCATTCTGGGCAATGATTGGAGCAACGGCCGTTTCCATTGTGCCGGCAAGGTATATTGGTGCCGCAACCTCAATCGTATTTGGTGGCGTATCGGCAGCCAGTGTGTTTGGCGTGCCGGTTTCAAACTATATTGGCATTCACTTCGGCTGGCGACAGGCATTCTGGCTGATGGCGGTACTCAGCGTGGTGGCATTTGCCGGTATCAGCGTGCTGATACCAGAGATCACCAAAAAAAGCGCGATTGGCTTTGGGGCGCTTAAAGGCGTACTGAAATCTTCGGCGCTGTGGAAAATCTATTCTGCTACGCTGCTCGCTGTCACCGCGCACTTTGCTGCCTTTACGTACATTGAGCCCTGGCTGCACACGCAGCATTCACTGGCCACATCTGTTATTCCTGCTGTGCTGTTTGTGTACGGTATTGCGGGACTTGCCGGCAATTTCCTGACCGGCGTGGTGATTGATAAATATCTCAAAGCGACAGTTTCCATTTCAGTGTTGCTCATTTGCGCGGTGCTGGTATTCCTGGGAACATCCGGGGCAGCGCTTTCAGGCATTGCTGTCTTCATCGCAATGGGTATCTGGGGTGTGGCTGTCTCCGGGATCTTTGTGGGCTTCCAGACGTGGGTCCTGCGCCTGGCTGGAGATAAAACCTTCCCTGCTTCTGCGGTTTACGTTTCATTTTTCAACACTGCTATCGGTATCGGCGCCTCTGCCGGTGCGTGGATGGTATCCGAATTCTCTGTTCCGATGCTCTACGTCGTAGCCGGCGTGGCCATCGGACTCTCAGTTCTGCTCGTGGCGGCTATCCCGACGCGCGTGGCGTCTGCACAAAACGTCCTGGAGAAATCTTATGAGTGAAGCTAGCGATCTGACCCGTTATGGAAAAGACATTATGGACCGCCTTGAACCCGGTCTTGCCGATAAAGTCACAGGACGCCTGGCTGAACTTGATCCTTCATTACCGACCCTGATCACCGACTACGCGTTTGGTGCTGTGGTGGGACGCCCTGGCCTTGACCTCAAGACCCGTGAAATGCTGACAGTGGCATCGCTTGTCACGCTGGGTAATGCTATGCCGCAGTTGGAGCTGCATATGAGAGCTGCGCTTAATACCGGCGTCACGCCTGAGGAGTTACTGGAAATCGTGATTCAGATGGCGGTTTATGCAGGCGTTCCGGCCTGTATGAATGGCCTGACCGCCTATCGTGCCGCAATGGCGGCAACCGGGCATACACTACCCGGTCTGAAAGGAAAAAACGCATGAATGAAGTCGTGGTTGTTTCTGCAAGACGCACGGCAACCGGTGCATTTATGGGGGGACTGTCCGGGCTCTCCGCCGTTGCGCTGGGAAGTCATGTTATTCGTGCGCTTCTTGAAGAGTCCGGCGTCAAAGCAAGTGAGATTTCACAGGTCATTATGGGACAGGTATTGACCGCCGGCTGCGGTCAAAACCCCGCACGCCAGTCTGCACTGAAAGCCGGACTGCCTGTCGAAACACAGTGTATGACCATTAACAAAGTCTGCGGTTCGGGTCTGAAATCGATTCATCTGGGTATGCAGGCACTGCTCGCCGGAGAAGCAACGTTTGTGATTGCTGGCGGTCAGGAAAGCATGTCCAGTGCACCGCATATCCTGACATCGTCGCGTACTGGGACACGTCTCGGAAACAGCGAGATGAAAGACAGCCTGGTATCTGATGGGCTCTGGGATGCTTTTGATGATATCCACATGGGGGTTACTGCTGAGAACGTGGCGGATAAGTTTGGTATCACTCGTGAAATGCAGGACGAATTCGCGCTTTTATCTCATATGAAGGCAATCAGGGCGCAGGAGCAGGACGTGTTTGAGCGCGAAATTGTTCCTGTAGAGTGGCAGAACAGAAAGGGTGAAACTCAGAGGGTTGATACTGATGAAGGTCCGCGTCAGACCAGCATCGAAAAGCTCGAGAAACTCAAACCTGTATTCAGAAAGGGGGGCACAGTCACTGCGGGTAATGCCTCCTCACTTAACGACGGTGCCGCCGCTGTTCTTCTGTGCACCCGATGTACAGCAGAGGCACAGGGACTGCCGGTTCTGGCTTCTTTGGGAGAGTTCACCAACTCGGGTATCAAGCCGGCACTAATGGGTGCCGGTCCGATACAGGCAATCACAGACTGCCTTACTCGTTCAGGCTGGAAGCCTGAAGACATTGAACATCTCGAATCAAATGAAGCGTTTGCGGCTCAGGCTCTCGCAGTTATCGCTCAGACAGGCATTTCACCAGAGCGCATCAACCCTTACGGTGGTGCTATCGCGCTTGGTCATGCTATTGGATCGTCGGGATGCCGTATACTGGTCACTCTTGTACACGGTCTGATACGGACCAACGGTCAGCGCGGCATGGCTGCACTCTGTATTGGCGGTGGCGAAGGCGTCGCGTTGAGCGTCTACCGACAGAAAAGCTAAGGGGCAGCCGCCTTATCCAGAAATAAAAAAACCGGACATTGCCCGGTTTTTTTTATGAGTTCAGTACTCAGGCGTTAACGCCTTTCATGCCTTCCTCAGAGTAGCGGCCACCTTTTATCTCAACGTGCAGATGAATGTTGTTCAGCAGGATGATATCGGTTTCTTCCAGAACAATGTTGGCCGCCTGTGCATTTTCGGTCAGGTAACTGATGTGTTTGGTTCCTGGGATAGGCACAAGCTTTTCATACTGTGCAAGCAACCAGGCCAGCGCAATCTGACCCGTAGTGCAGCCGTATTTTTCCGCGAGCGGGGCGATAACGTCAAGCAGCTTAGCATTGTGATCCAGGCTCGACTGGATGAACCGCTCATTGTTTTTGCGGAAGTCACCTTCTGCAAAATCATTATTACTACGATATTTACCGGTCAGGAAGCCTCTTCCCAGAGGGGAGTAGGGAACCAGAGCAATACCCAACTCTTTCACTGCCGGCAGGATTTCCTGTTCAATATCGCGCGTCCACAGTGAATATTCGGTCTGTAGTGCTGTGAGCGGGTGTACGGCATGCGCCCGGTGCAGAGTAGCCGCAGAGACTTCACAAAGACCGATGTGGTTAATCTTGCCTTCTTTAACAAGACGGCTCAGGCATTCCATGCTCTCTTCGATGGGCGTTGCCTGACTGACCCGGTGCAGATAAAAAAGATCAATACGCTCAACGCCCAGTCTTTTGAGAGATTCATTACAGCAGCGGGTAATATAGTCAGGCCGGTTGTTGATGGTGCGGGCGTAGGATTCATCAGGCGATCGATCGATGCCGCACTTGGTGGCGATTTTGAACTGCTCACGAGTCGTCTTGTCAAGACCGGCAAGAAAATGGCCGATCAGACGTTCATTGTGGCCACGGCCATACAGGTTTGCGGTGTCGATGAAGGTGATATCGAGGTCAACGAGTTTATGTAATAGCTTCAGGGCGGTCTGATCGTCAGTCTGGCCATAAAACTCACTCAGTCCCATGGCACCATAACCAACAGAACTGACAGAGAGGGTTTGAGATAGATTTCGAGTATTCATAAGTTCTCCTTTATTAAACTGTCTGATTATTTCATTGATACTCCAATTGATGAATTGTCATTTTCGTTATGCAAAAAGAGTATCGGGATGAGTGTTGAGATAAATGGCATGGCTTCAATATCTATATTATCGGTATGACGCTGTCCGAGAACTATACGTGATGCCGCCTGCGAGGTATTTATAAAAAAAAGGGATCTGCAGCACATAATGCGCATAAAGTTACACCGTTTTAAGGGGGGGGGATTGGTGCGAAAACGTACGCTAAGTGATAGGAAGAAAAAATTAAAATTTTATTAAACAATGCTTTGTTCTGGCACCATGAGATAGCGATCACCCCCCATCTGTGTGAGATTCTGCGCCGGAAACTGGAATTTTACGCAACCCGCGTTGGCAGGGCCGCCACATAAACGACCGGTTGGATGGCAATGAATAAAACGACGATCCTGATGCTACAATCGGTCATATAACGCGTCATTTATTCTGCGTCATGCAGATCAGATGATATTTATCTTTGGTGATGAAATTTTATAGGATACCGGCGTAGTACCCAAAATTGACACATCTTTACTCTCCTTTCACTTAAAGGAGATTAAAGTCTTAACCATCACGCCTGTTCATGGTCAGGAAACTCCCAAAAAGTCGATTGGGTTGCCTAACCATCAAGACCGCCATCATGGAGACCATTTTTTACTTGTTCTGCTGCACTACAGACAATATGGGTTTGTATTCTATACGTTTTCATTTTTGTAAACGTGCTGAGCCCACATGCACTGACGTGCGTGATAATCCTTATCTTCTTTCCCATATGTTATTTCTGGTTGATTCGCGGCCATATCCATTTTCACTGTCGTAAAATGACGGTAAATTTTTTCCAGCCACCAATAACTCCCCCGTATGCCCTGACGGACTTCCGGGAGCATCAACTGGATGCCTCGGGTATCCAGGCAGGCGTGTAAGTATCCTCTCGAAGCGACCCATTCACTTTTAGAGATCTTCCGGCATACTGATTCTGCCAATGAAGGAGATCGCCATTTGCAAAGCACGATGGAAGTCCCCGCGAGAAAATGAGAGCGCCGCCAGAGTATGCCAGTCACTGTGTGAAATGATGATCATCACACCGACACAGGAAATCAGCTCGGGGAATGGAAGCTCGCCAGAAAATCGACACTCCATTATATGGGTTGTATAAGTCAGCCAATGCTCCAGGGCAAAGCATTGGTTGGCTTGAGAGGAGAACCGAAAACTTAGGGGGTAGGTTGGTGGCCCATGGCAAAAACGCTATTCACAACATGAAGACCAATACTTCCTGCCGCCCCAACAACGGTATTTTCATGATAAACCTCCTGATAATTAAGACTAATTTTCGACGAAGTTATAATATCAATTACCATTATTGCCAGTAATGGGGCTAAAATGTTTGTGTCTATGAACACCCTGCATGAGTTCGCTTTGGAGGGAATGCTTCTATAAGGAAATCTCCTATGCTTAAAGAAAACTTCAACGAACTCCAAATCTTTCTTGTGGTGGCAAGGGAGCGAAGTTTTACCAAGGCGGCTGGCAAACTCGGTGTCTCTCAGTCAGCCCTTAGCCATGCGCTGAAAGCGCTGGAAGAGCGGTTAAATATTCGCCTGCTGACCCGAACCACCCGAAGCGTCGCCCCTACAGAAGCGGGTGAGAGAATTATTGCCTGCCTTGAACCCCGTATTGCCGATCTTGAACAGGAGCTGGAATCACTTGTTCAACTGAACGGCCCAGCCTCCGGTAATATCCGATTATCTGCAGGGGAACATGCCGCGCGAAGTCTGGTATGGCCGAAGCTAAAGCCATTTTTAAGGGAATATCCGGAAATTAATGTCGAACTGGTGGTCGATAACGGCTTTGTCAATATTGTTGAGGGACGTTTTGACGCTGGGATCCGTCTGGGCGAAAGCGTGGATAAGGATATGATTGCCGTGAGAATTGGGCCGGACATGCGCATGGCTGTGGTCGGCGCACCGTCCTATTTTGCCGTTAACCCTGTGCCTGCAACACCACACGAGTTGCAAAATCATCGGTGCATCAACATGCGCCTGCCGACGGCTGGTGGTCTTTACCACTGGGAGTTCGAGAGAGAAGGGAAGCCGTTACGCGTTAGAGTTGAAGGTCAGGTGACGTTTAACCTACTGGCGGAACGAATTGATGCCGTTTTGTCAGGTTTTGGTATCGCCTGTGTTCCTGAGAATATGGTTCAGGATTATATAAAGTCGGGAGAGCTTGTTCAGGTTCTGCAGGACTGGTGTCCTCCTTTCTCCGGCTATTATCTTTACTACCCCAGCCGCAAGCAGCATCCACCCGCATTTGCGCTGATGATCGATGCGCTTCGATACTCGGAATAACGGGTCCGCAATTCGCTGTGGACCCGCATGAGTTTTAACGGCCTACACGAGCCTGGTGCTCTGGCGAGTAACGCTCGCCGACGATTTGTATCGTTTCAAGCGCCTGTGTTATTTGAAGCGAGTCATCCTGCGAAAGAATAATGTCCACAGCCCCCAGATTTTCCTCCAGCCGATGCAGTTTGGTGGTTCCCGGGATAGGAACAATCCATGGTTTTTGTGCCAGTAACCATGCCAGCGCGATTTGTGCAGAGGTCACGCCTTTTTCGGCTGCCAGCTCACCTAATAAAGATACCAGCTTTTCATTGGCTTCAATCGCTTGCGCGGCGAAACGCGGCACGGTGCTGCGGTAATCCTCCTTCCCAAAAGTCGTTCCTGATTTAATCGTTCCCGTCAGGAAGCCTTTGCCTAATGGACTGAAGGGGACAAAACCGATGCCCAGATCGTCCAACAATGGCAAAATTTCCTGCTCAGGCTCGCGCCACCACATGGAGTATTCGCTTTGCAGGGCAGTGACAGGCTGTACAGCATGCGCACGACGAATGGTTTGCGCACCCGCTTCGGACAGGCCAAAATGTTTGACCTTCCCTTCTCCTATCAGGTCTTTCACCGTTCCTGCAACATCTTCAATAGGAACATCTGGATCGACACGGTGTTGATACAGCAGGTCAATAACGTCTGTTTTGAGACGGCGTAATGATCCTTCAACGGCTTCACGGATATGCTCCGGACGACTGTTTAAAATCTGCTGCTTGTTATGATTGCCAAAGGTGAAACCAAATTTGGTCGCGATGACGACGCGATCGCGAAAGGGTTTCAGGGCTTCGCCGACAACGTCTTCATTCAAAAATGGGCCATACACTTCGGCAGTATCGAAGAACGTCACGCCACGTTCAACCGCAGCACGAATGAGTTCGATAGCCTGGCGCGTATCTGTCGCCGGGCCGTAGCCGTGGCTAAGCCCCATGCAACCGAATCCAAGGGACGAGACTTCCAGCCCGCATTTACCGAGATAACGTTTTTGCATTAGATGGATACCTCTTTGATGTCGGGTTAAACGTCAAGTTTGCGGCCAGTCAGCCACTCCACCCTCGCGGGATCACGATGAGAGAAGAATGCGCTGGTTGCGGTATCAATGGCTGAAATTTGCAGCATATCTTCAGAACTCAGTTCAAAATCGATAATGTTGATGTTCTCTGACATACGTTCTTTTCGCACCGATTTGGCCAGCGACACGATGCCACGCTGGAAGATCCACCGTAAAACAACCTGGCCCACGCTTTTGCCGTACTTCTGGCCGATCGCTGTTAACACGGGGTGCTGGAATAGACCATTTTTGCCTTCTGCAAACGGTGCCCAGGCTTCCGGCTGAACGCTACGGCTTTGCATCCAAGGAACGGCATGCAGTTGCTGATTAAAGGGGTTCACTTCAATCTGGTTTACCGCTGGGGCTACTTTATTAAAGGCGATAAGATCGGCCAGTCTGTCAGGATGGAAGTTGCTGACGCCAATGGCGCGAATTTTACCTGCCTGTTGCAGTTCTTCCATGGCACGCCAGGCACCATGGACATCACCGTAGGGTTGGTGAATCAGGTACAGGTCAATATAGTCCAGTTGCAGCCTGTTCAGTGAGCGCTCAAACTGTGCTTTGGCGCCTGCGTAATGAGTATCCTGCAGCCAAAGTTTGGTTGTTACAAAGAGTTCATGACGTGCGATACCGGTCTGTTTCAGTGCGCTTCCGACCTGGGTTTCATTCTGGTAAGACGCAGCGGTATCAATCAGGCGATAACCTGTTTCAATGGCATCAATAACGGCACGCTCGCATTCGGCGGTATCCGTCATCTGGAAGACACCAAAGCCCAGTAGCGGCATTTCAATACCGTTGTTCAATTTTACAGTTTGCATGACGTTATCCTTAATGGGGAGTAGGGAGAGCATAACGCAAAGTGATTAATTCGATTAGGTAGGGTAATTAAATAGGGTTTATTAGCAGGGCTCATTAATACTGGCTAAACTCTGCTTTTGCTTAACTTCACTACTGCAGATTTTTCTCTTGCAGGAACTGGCTAACCAAATCTGCAATCTGCACATTATTCAGATCGGAGAACGGGAAGTGGGTATTGCCTTTAATTCCCACCTCCGGCAAATGCGTCACCGTCACATCCCCGCCATGTTTATTTACCACGTCACGCCACTCACGAGCCATAGTCAGGCGGACTCGCCAGCTGTCCTGTGCGGGCATGGCTACTGGCTTATCAGGTATGTTATCGCCGTAGATAATCAGGATCGGAATTTTAGTCAGCGACATAAACTGTTCCATTGGAACAGGCTCACCTTTTAATGTGTCGAATGCGCTGGGCAATGGTGTCGGTAGTTCTTCCCTTGGGAAGACAAAACTGCTACCTGGCTCGAAGGCAACAATGGCTTTGACCTTGTCGTTTTTCATCGCGGTGTACCAGCCTGGTCCGCCGCCCTGAGAGTGGGTGAAGAGGATAGCCGGGCCGGATTTATCCAACACGGCGGACATGGCATCAGAAATCACGTTGACATCAAATGGCCCTGTGTTGGGGGTCATCTGGCGGAAATACTGGTTCAATGCTTCTTTATCGTGAGAGAACTGGACGCCTTTAAAATACTCCGGCCAGATACCAACGCGGAACTGATTAAACCACATCTGCTCATCCGGTTTCGGCGTAACGGTACTTTCTACTGTCGTGCGCCCGGCACCGCCACGACGGGGTTGATCGACAAGATAAGTGGAGAATCCACGGCGCAGGAATATGTTCTGGAATCCTTCGCGACCATCCGGTGTACTTTCCCAGGTATGAGAAAACTGGCCTGCGCCATGCAACATGACGATGGAGTATTTGTGAGGATCCTCAGGGATTTGATAGAACACAGACGCATGATCGCCATGATAAGTTTGACCAGCGGGTTCCAGCGGCTTCTTCGCGTCAAATTTCCCGGGGGCGGTGATGAGAGAGCCACCTGCGGCAAAGCTTCCTTGTTCCTTAATAACTAATGGCCCGGCATAGACAGACTGAGCCACCAGGCTACCTGCCATCATGCAGGTGGCCAGCCTTTTTCGCATCGTCGTCAAAATTGCGTCCTTTGTGATGTTTGCAGGTCAATAATATCTGAGTTGTCAGAGAGAATTGTATAGCCTCCATGACTGACCTTATTTGCCAGGTTCACGAATAAGAACAATCAGTCTCGTATCGACGCCAGCCGACGTTTGCCTTGCGTAGCGCGGAGCCGGCTGCGTTAGGTCAAAAACCTGAACAGAACTTATTCGGTTGCACATCTAAGACTAACGACGTCGCGAAGAAAGATCATCACGCCTATGAAATAGCCTTTATGAATGGAATTCATAAATATTAACAGGAGCATGCGATCGTTATTTTTCAACCTGAATGGTAAGTGCTATCACGGCGCTGGCTGCCGTAAACGCCATAATAATCCAACTCATTGTCCATGGCGTACCGTCACCAAATAGTGCCAGGAGCAACGATGAAATGATGCCGCTACCGTATTGCAATGCTCCCATTAACGCCGATGCTGAGCCTGCAGCGTTCGGTACTGCGTCTAGCGCGCACGCTGTGGAAGTTGCCGCGATGATGCCATTCATAGAGAAGAAAACAAAAACGGCCCCCACAATGACGCCAATTCCACCAACGCCCAGTCCGGTTGTCACAGCCAGTACGATTGCGGCAAGGGCAGCGATGAAAACTGCAACCTTCAATAATGCTTCTAAAGGATAGCGATGAACCAGACGCTTGTTGACCATGCTTACAGCCATCAATCCCACAATGTTTACTGCAAACAGCCAACCGTAATGCTGCGGGTCAACACCAAAATACGTGATGTACACAGCCGGTGAGCCGGTGATAAAGGCATAGGCGGCAACGTAGTAAAAGGTCAGGCAGAGCGTAAAACGCATGTATTTAACGTTGGTCAGTAATGCGTAATAGTGACTAAAGGCGCTGGATATAGGGGCTTGCGAACGTTTGTTAACATCTAATGTTTCCGGTAGCCAGAATAACGACATCAGCATGAGTGAACCGATAATCGCCAAAAGCCAGAAAATGGCGTGCCACGAGGTGACTTTGATCATTTGCCCGCCAATCAGCGGCCCCGCTATCGGTGCGATTGCCATGATGATGATCAGTGTCGAAAACATCTGCGTTGCACGAGTACGGCTAAACAAATCGCGGATCATCGCACGTGCCACCATTGGGCCGGTACAGGCACCCAAAGCCTGAAAAACGCGCCAGAAGACGATTTGCACGATATCCGTTGATAGCGCACAACCGACTGAGCCTGTCACGAATAAACCCATTCCGATGAACAGCGGCAGACGTCGCCCGACGCGATCGCTAATCGGTCCCCATATCAGCTGTGCAATACAAAAGCCGAGTAAGAAACCGGTGATTGTGAGTTCTGCATCGCCATGTAAATCTTTCGCCATAACGGGCATGGACGGAAGATAGATATCGGTTGATAAGGAAGTGACGGCCATTAACGCACTGAGAATAAGTACAAATGTGAGACCGGTTTGTTTAGCCGTAACTGACTGCGTTCGACCCTGTAGGTTAAGCATAGCGATCCGTCTGGATATAGTGAGATAGGCCTATGCTAACGGATCCGAGCTTGTTGATAATGACAGGAGGGGAATAGGGACTATGAGCGGTATTCATTAGTCGTGTTCTGACCTAAGGAAACAGGCCGTGCTCGAAGTCAGCGATATCTCCTTCATCCGAAAACGGTCCCCGTAAAAAAGGGAGTAAAAAATCGAAAGCGTGACCGACGCGAGGCAGTTTTCATCCTGTTTCAAAACGGTTGTGCAGACGATCTGCCCCTTCTGAACCGACTCCTTGCGGCCAGCAGCTTGGCGGTGGGAGGATACAGGTATGACCCTCACTTATCATAGAGAGCGTTTCTGTATTGTGCCGTAGGCCTGTTTACTGGCAGCCGGGATAGCGGTTGATTCAAGTGAAGCTGGATATTTATCGGGCAGAGATGTCGCCCGCTAGTCCAGTTGACGTTGGCCCGCCATTCGTATCTCGCAGACGCGCCTTATTTTTTAAACTTTATCATGGCGGGGGGAGCTTGCTAAACATATAATCGATGACGTCAATTACTTCCGTTATTGGCTTATTTTTCTCTCTCCGTGTTATACAAGCTCACTCGTCACGATATACGCCAGGCTTTAGTAAAGGTTTCTCCTATCCCAGTGAGTATTAACAACGTTTTGTATCTGGGGGGCCGCTAGAAAATAATCGTAGCATGACAACATATCGCGTAAGAGTCGGGTTTCATAACCCTTCAGCCCTGACATTCAAGCAGCTTAATGAGATTTTTGAGCCGCAACATTTCTGTCGGACAGATCCTTGCGGCGGAAAATTCCGTTATTTTATGGAGTATCATTATGAAACGGAGGCGAAGGATCTCTGTTCCGTATGCAGTCTGGCCTACTCACAGGCCTGTAAGGTAAAAAAATGCCCGCTAGTTCTGGTAGAAATCATGAACGAAACGGAAAATCATTAGCGCCCTGAATATTGAGAGTGAGATGGCGGATGACCGGTTTAATCCCCCGCAGAGGCGAGCCATAGCGCGCGTTACCTCAATATTTAGCCCCTTCCTTTTAGTGGACATGTTCAACTAAAGGAAGGGGCCATTCCGTTCATCGCTCTATATTTATTGATGGGCAGTCAAAGGGAGTCTGAAATCGCTCCCCTCGTTAATCAAACCTACGGTGCGTAAATGGCGGTTACAGATGAACCAAATTTCATCACGGTCGTTAGAAAGAATATAGTAGGCATCAGATGTTTCTGATGGATTGAAGCAACCTAATACGCGGTAGGCCGTGTGAATACTGAAACCACTCTGTAAAGGAAGTGGACGCGGGCCATTTTCCATTTCATGCACTTTCAGATATAAACCCTGCTCGAGCCACAACATAGACCACCTGTCATCAGTATGATAAGCGGTTATTATAGCTAATGCTGTCCATTCCGCCCGCACGGGTAATCATGTCCGGCCGGTGAACGTGGTGGCATAGTTAAAGTCATCACCGATAGCGCCAGGATAATCGCTATTTGAGTGGTTTATAAGGTAGTTTAGTCAGCTTCGGATCGACGAAACGGCAGAGAAGTTTACTATGAGAAGAATAGTGTTAACGTGGCTGGCATGGGCGATGTTAAGCGCGTGTACGGCATCGGTGGGGCAGAATTTTGATGACGCCAAGCTGGCCCAGATAAAAAGTGACGTCACGACAAAGCAGGATCTGATCGCCTTATTCGGTCAGCCGTCTTCTGAAACGCCTTTTCCGCAGGGGCAAAGTATTATGATGTGGACATGGAGCCAGGCGAAAACGATGAGTACCACAAAGGGAAGAACGCTGACCATCAGGCTACATAATGGCAAGGTAAAAAGTTACGCGGCAAGTCAAAGCTGAGCGGATCGTTTGGAGGGAGGGCTTCAGTCTTGTTGGAGCGGCCAGCGGGAATCGAACCCGCGTCATCAGCTTGGGAAGCTGAGGTAATACCATTATACGATGGCCGCATTGCGTGGCGCAGTGTAACACAGTTAATAAAAATGATTGGACTTTGCTAGCGCTAATTCGCCCATACCGCCCGCAATTATTTTTGACCAGGGCACGGTAGCTTCGCTACCGCACTACTTTCCCGATATGCTAAATGCTTGCCTGGTGCAACCCGCTCAGACAGGAAAGAGGTTGGTGGCCCGTTCCGGGCGGCTTTACGAGGTCACAGGCAGGGCAGAGAACATCCGGCTACCGTCATGACCGTAAGCCACGCTGTGCGGCGCGAGTAGCTCAGCGTGAATAATTCTGACAGAATGTGAAAATCGTGTTAACTTGATTTTTCGAATTATAAAAAGTAAGCAGGTTTATTATCCAAAATATCAAATATCAGTGTCCGTCTTGTAACGGATGCCAGTACCGCTTTTCAGTCTTCAACATCACTGCCAAAAATCCTCACGGTGCCAACTGCATTTTCTGTAAAGCCCAAATGATGGTTAGCTATAAGGCCTTTGCCAGCTGATAATCCATTGCCGTCGGCCAATGCCGATGGTAGTTATCCGCCCTCCGCCAGTACCACTCTCTCAGCCACCGGGCATCGCCGCGCCAGAGGCGATAAACCAGATCAAAAACGTCATCGCAGCCAGAAAAATCACCACTGGAGCAATCGCTCTTTTATTCACACTATATACCTTGTCATTACAATAAACCGGAAGCGCGAAGTGTAACATACACTGCCGATTGCCTGACAGGTGACAGAGTGCTCAGGCAACGTATCGTGGAAAATAATAGCGCAAACATTTATCGACAGGGCTCCCTGATGGCGATAGGCATATTCCGCTCGCTACACCGGGTGGATTTCATTGGTGCCGGGCTTTTTTCGATGACTTAAAAGGCGCGCTCCGTCACAGCGTCTATACTTGCAGCTGATGTAAAACAACCGGAGAACAACAATGACCATTCATAAGAAAGGACAGGCACACTGGGAAGGCAATATTAAGCAGGGTAAAGGCACGGTTTCCACCGAAAGCGGTGCGCTCAGCCAGCAGCCCTATGGATTTAATACCCGTTTCGAAGGCAAGCCGGGTACCAATCCTGAAGAACTCATTGGCGCCGCACACGCCTCCTGTTTCTCGATGGCGCTTTCACTTATGTTGGGCGATGCCGGATATACGCCGGAAAGTATCGATACCACGGCCGATGTCTCACTGGATAAGGTGGACGGTGGTTTTGCCATTACTAACGTCGCGCTGCAAAGCAAGGTGAAGCTGCCGGGGATTGATACATCCACCTTTGATGGCATCATCCAGCAGGCAAAAGCGGGGTGCCCAATATCTAAACTGCTTAATACCGAAATTACCCTCGACTACCAGCTGGAAAACTAATCCTCGTCCGGGGAGATGAGGCAACGTATCGGGTAAGCAAACCGTTAAGACTGTGAAAAAAACGCGTTAATTTCCCTGCTTTCGGACTTGAAGAGATAGGGAATGATTGTGCTATCCCCGATAGTGGTCTTGCGGCAGCCAGAAGGCCGTGGGCTAAATGAGGATTTCACGATGAAAAAAATAATGCGGGCAGCCATGATTGGCGTTTTCACAGTAAGCAGTTTGTTTATTAACCTGTCTTATGCGCAAGGCCCCGGTGATGGCCCGGACTGGTCGAGGCACCAGCAGCAGGACAGACAGGATGACCGTGGTGGCGATCGCCACTTCCACGGTCACGGGCATGATGATCGGGGAGACCGCGGTGAGCGTAATCATTTCACCTGGCGAGGCGATGATTTTCGCCGTGGGCATCCGGCTCCCCCGCGCTATCGCGGCAACGACTACCGTGTTTACGACTGGCGCGAACGCGGGCTGGACATGCCTCCCCGCGGTGCGCACTGGGCTTACGTTGACGGCAACTATGTGCTGATAGCGGCGGCCACCGGAGTGATCACCGCTATCATCATCGGCAACCTGTTAGGTCAGCACTAAACTCTCTCCCGCCGGTGGCTTCCGCTGCCGGCGTTTTTTTATTTTCCTCAATCCCAGAATCACGCCGAGTAGCTCGACTTACTCGTTCAATTATCATTACTTTCAGCGAGTTAGTTTTCACGTCGTTACATTCCATTTCTTCGGCACAGGCCGAAGAATTTCGCCTGTGTCTGGCTTGTTCATTCCTCATCCTCTCAATTATGATTACCCACGTCGGATCGCATAATTAGTGTGCAAACGTAAACCTGACTAAGGACGGAACATGGAAAGTCGCATGGATAAACTGGAAGGGCATCTTGGCCTGTTACAGACCGATGTCGGCATGTTAAAAACGGACGTAGGGGGGCTCAAAATTGATGTTGACCGCTTGAAAGACGATGTCGGCACGTTGAAAGACGACGTGGGTAAGCTGAAGGATGATGTCGGCATCCTGAAGATTGATCTGGGGGTAATCAAGTCTAACTATGCGACCAAAGAGGATTTCTTCCGGCTTGAAGGTAAAATGGAGAGCCTGCGTAGCGAGCTTCACCAGTCTTTGGCCGCACAAACCAAGTGGTTTGCCACTTCGCAGCTCGGGCTGCTTGCGCTGGGTCTTGGGCTGGCGAAACTCCTTTTCTGAAAACCGGCGTGCCAAACTATCCTGCATTAATCCTTATGGACGTCTGGACATGTAGCCATCAACTTATGTAGCATGGCGACATCAGACTTTTCTTTACGGGAGCAGACCAATGACGCAGCAGATTAAGATCCTGGATGGGGGAATGGGGCGTGAACTGGCCAGAGTGGGGGCCCCCTTCCGCCAGCCTGAGTGGTCTGCACTGGCTCTGTATGAGGCTCCACAACGGGTACGGGAAGTTCACGATAGCTTTATTTCCGCCGGGGCCGACATCATTACCACCAACAGCTATGCCATCGTTCCCTTCCATATCGGTGAAGCGCGTTTTAAAGCGGATGCTGAGCGCCTGTCTACTCTGGCAGGTCAGTTGGCGCGTCAGGCTGCTGAAGCTGCCGCACATCCGGTGCAGGTGGCGGGCAGTTTGCCACCGGCTTTGGGCTCGTATCGACCAGATCTGTTTGATGCCAGAGAGGCGCTGAAAATCTATCAGATTCAGGTGGCGGCGCTGGCTCCTTACGTTGATATTTGGCTCGGGGAAACGATCAGCTCCCTGGCTGAAGTGCAGGCAATCCACCAGGCGGTAGTAAACCAGCCTCATCCTTTATGGCTGTCGTTCAGCCTGCATGATGATCCTGACCAGACGCGACAAAACAGCACCCTGCGTTCGGGTGAAAGTGTTTCTGATGCCGTTGCGCTGGCGGTGGAGAAAGGCGCGGCCACTATTCTGTTTAACTGTAGCAGTCCGGAAGTGATGCTCTCAGCGGTGCAGCAGGCTGCGGCCACCTTGGGTCGCCTGGGCTCCAGTGCTGGCATTGGCGTTTACGCCAATGCCTTTGAGCAAGGCAGCAACGAGGGGGGGGCCAACGAAGGGCTGAGCGGTATCCGTCAGGATACCCATCCAGAAGGGTATTTAGGCTGGGCGCAGGAGTGGGTGGCGGCAGGAGCCACTCTGATAGGCGGCTGTTGTGGCATTGGCCCCGAACATATCCAGCGTCTGGCAAGCGCGCTGAAATAAATATCCTTTACTCAACCGCGCCGCGGAAAAAAAATAAAAACCAGGAAACACAACATCATGAATCGTCGCAACTTTATCAAAACTACCGGTGCCTTTTCGGTTGCTGCTGCCTGCGGCGGCTGGCCTTTATCCTCGCTCTGGGCAGCTGAAGCTGCACCGGAGACCGCTAAAAAGGGCGGTCACCTGATCGTTGGCATCGATAATGCGTCCAGTACCGACCGCCTGGACCCGGCGTTCTGGTTTGAATCCTATATGTATTTCGTTGGTTCGCAGCTGTTTAACTGTCTGGTCGAGGTTGATGAGCAGGGAAAAATTATCCCCTCACTGGCGGAAAGCTGGGAAGCTCATGACGGCAGTAAAACCTGGATTGTGAATATCCGTCAGGGCGTACAGTTTCATGATGGCCGCACCTTAAGTGCGAAAGATGTGGTTTATTCGCTTAATCATCATCGCGACGAAAAATCCAGTTCTTCTGTCAAAGGCTACCTGGAGCCGGTGATATCTCTTGAAGCCGCCACGGCAAATCAGGTGGTCATCAAGCTGAAAGAGCCAAATGTAGAGTTTATCGCGCTACTCAGTGACGTTCATTTCGCCATTACGGCCGAAAATGAGAGCTTTGATAAAGGCATTGGCACTGGTGCTTTTATTCTTGAAAACTTTAAGCCCGGCGTGCGTACGCTGGTGAAGCGTAATCCTAACCACTGGAACCCGGCTCGTGGTCATGTTGATTCTGTTGAAACGTTGGCGATGAATGATTCCACTGCCCGCGTTGCTGCTCTGGCCAGCGGTTCCGCGCACCTGATTAACCGCGTCAACCCGCGTATTGTCGATCGTCTGAAAAAGATGCCGACCGTTCAGCTGCTGCGTTCACGCGACAGTCAGATCTTTACCTTCCCAGGCCTGGCCAACGCGGCCCCCTTTAATACGCTGGATGGACGCCTGGCGCTAAAATACGCTATTGATCGTCAGCAGATTATCAGCACCGTCCTCAGCGGCTACGGCACCGTGGCCAATGACAATCCGATTTTCCCATCGAGCCCGTACTTTGCTAAAGACATTCCGCAGCGGCCCTATGACCCGGAGAAAGCCAGGTATCACTGGAAGAAAAGTGGCTTTGATGGGCCTCTGGTGCTGTCGGTGGCCGAAGCCGGTTTCCCTGGAGCGGTTGATGCCGGGCAGCTATACCAAAACTCCGCCGCCCGTGCCGGTATTCCGCTGAAGGTCGAGCGCGTGCCGGACGATGCTTTTTGGGATAACGTCTGGATGAAGAAGCCCTTTGTCTCCTCCAACTGGGCGCTGCGCCCAACGGCGGATGCGCTGCTGTCGCTGGTATTTACCAGTAACGCCCCGTGGAATGAGTCACAGTGGAAAGAGCCCGCCTTCGATCTGCTGGTCAAAGCGGCGCGCGCTGAACAGGATGAGCAGAAGCGCCAACAGATTTACCATGATATTCAGGTAATGCTGGTGGAAAAAGGTAGCGAAATCATCCCGCTGTATGCCGATGCGCTGGATGCAGCCAGCAGTAAAATCCGTGGTTTCGTTGCCATTCCGGGCTTTACAATGAGCGGCAACCGCGCGGCGGAAAAAGTGTGGTTTGCATAATCTCCCATGAGTCTATTTTATGCACCTGGAATAAAAGGGCACTTTCCCCTGCTTAAACTGATCGGTCTGCGTCTGCTGGCTGGGCTGGCTATGCTGCTGGTGGTCTCAATGCTGATTTTCATCGGCATTCAGCTGTTGCCGGGCAATGCAGCAACCGCAATTTTGGGGCAAACGGCCACGCCGCAGGCTGTGGCGGCGTTAAATCAACAGCTGGGATTAGATCAGCCAGCGCTAAGCCGTTATATTGCCTGGCTGACTGGCGTATTACAGGGCGATTTCGGGCAAAGTTTCACCAGCCGTGAAGCGATTGCTCCGGTACTGCTCGACCGGCTGGCCAACACACTGTCACTGGCCTTCTTTACCGCGATTGTCGCGGTGCCGCTGGCGCTGGTAATTGGGTTTATCTCCGCACGTTACCACGGCAGCTGGATCGACCGGCTGCTTAACCTGTTTACGCGCGCCGCCGTTTCTTTACCGGAATTCTTCTCCGGCTATCTGCTGATCCTGATTTTCTCCATCACGCTATTCTGGCTGCCCAGCAACAGCAGTATTTCTGACGATATGCCGCTCGGCGACCGACTCCAGGCCGTTGCCCTGCCTTGTATGACGCTGATTCTGGCTATTCTTGGGCACATGAGCAATATGACGCGCGCGGCACTGGTCAGCGCGCAGAACGCCGCCTGGGTCGATACGGCCTTGATGAAAGGGCTGTCGCCTTCCGCGATCCTGTTCCGACATGTGTTGCCTAATGCCTGGGGGCCGATTATCAATGTGATTGTGCTCAACCTGGCATGGCTGATGGTGGGCGTAGTCATTGTCGAAAACGTCTTCGTTTATCCCGGTCTGGGCCAATATATGGTGGACAGCATCAGTAAACGCGATGTCCCGGTGATCCAGGACTGCGCGCTACTGCTGGCAGGTATCTATATTCTGCTGAACCTTCTGGCAGATGTGGTCGCCCTGTTGGCTAACCCGCGTTTGCGTCACGGCCGCTAACCAGCGGCGTGTTTTTTTATCTTGGGGCCTGACACGGGGCGCCGGGATGTTACCAGGAATTGTTGTGGATGTTGAGAGTAAAACTTGCCGTACTCCCCGGCATTATCGGGCTGAGTCTGTTTATTTTAGTGGCGCTGTTTGCCCCGTGGCTGGCCCCCTGGGCACCTGACCAGGTGGTCGGCAGCGCCTGGAGCGAGATGACGCCGCAAAACTGGCTGGGAACGGATAATCTTGGCCGCGACCTGCTTTCCCGGCTGATTTGGGGGACGCGTACCTCGCTGTGCGTCAGCGCACTGGCAACGCTACTGGCTTTTGTCATCGGTATTTTCCTGGGTTTTTTGGCCGGCTACGCCGGTGGATGGGTGGACACGCTGATTTCACGCATCAACGATATTCTGATGGCCATTCCGACCCTCATCCTCGCTTTAGTGATTTTGGCAATGCTGCCGAAAACCATGCCGGTGATTATTGCTGTACTGGGGATTCTGGAGTCAACCCGCGTGCTGCGCGTTGCGCGTTCTCTGGCGCTGGATATTTCGGCCCAGGAGTTTATTGAAGTGGCTCGCCTGCGCGGTGAACGGCTGGGCTGGGTTTTGTGGCGGGAGATCCTGCCGAATGCGTTCACCACGCTGGTCGTGGAGTTCGCCTTACGTTTTATCTTCATTCTGCTGTTTCTGTCGGCGCTTTCGTTCCTGGGGCTGGGGATCCAGCCGCCTACCGCCGACTGGGGGGGGCTGGCGCGGGATAACAAAGACGGCATCCTGTTTGGCGTATGGGCATCTCTCATCCCGGGCGCGGCAATTGCCCTGCTGGCGCTGGCGTTAAACAGCGTGGCCGACTGGCTGTTGAGCCAGCATACCCGTAGCTGGCAGGAGTAGAATATGAGCGAGCAACCGTTGTTAAGCGTGAAAAATCTGCGGGTGACCGCAGGGAGCGCAGTGCTGGTCGATGATGTCTCTTTTGCTCTGCGTAAAGGTGAGGTGCTGGGACTGATAGGCGAGTCCGGCGCGGGGAAATCCACCATAGGTCAGGCCATCCTCGGTCACTGCCGACACGGCATGACGTTGAGCGGAGGGCAGATCCTCTTTTCCGGCGGCGAGCTGACCGCGCTGTCAGAGCGGCAGTGGCGCAAGGTTCGTGGGGCAAAAATTGCCTACGTGGCGCAGTCAGCCAGCGCGGCGTTTAACCCGGCGAAAAAAATCGGTGAGCAGGTGATTGAAAGCGCCGTTCGTCACCGATTGCTGGGACGCCGTGAGGCAATCCGTCGCGCCATTGAGATTTTCTCCCAGCTACGGCTACCGCAGCCGGAGAGCTTCTTCCACCGTTATCCGCATCAGGTTTCCGGCGGTCAGCTACAGCGCGCCATGATTGCTATGGCGATTTGCGCCGGGCCAGAGCTGATCATTTTCGATGAGCCCACCACCGCCCTTGACGTGACCACCCAGCTGGAGGTGTTGAAGGCCATCCAGCAGGTTATCCAACAAACCGGCGTGGCCGCGCTTTATATCAGCCACGATCTGGCGGTTGTTGCCCAGCTCAGTCAACGTATTATGGTGCTGCGCCGTGGGCGACAGGTGGAAACGGGCGCAACGAAGGCGCTGTTGGCCCAGCCGCAGCAGGAATACACCCGCGAACTGCTGCACAGCCACGGCGAACCCCATCAGCCGCGTAGCGTTACGCCGCCGATACTGAAAGCCCAACAGGTCAGCGTTGAGTATCATGGCGATACGGTGCTGCATACGGTTTCTCTGGCCATTGGGCGCGGGCGTACGCTGGCGTTGATCGGGGAGTCCGGCGCGGGAAAATCAACGCTTGGGCGAGCGGTGTGTGGTCTGGTTGCCCCGTCTCATGGAGAAATTCATTTTAACGATCGGCAGCTCCCCCCCGTGCTGCGTCAGCGCACGCGCCAGCAGCTGCAAAGAGTGCAGATGATCCATCAGCATCCCGATACCGCGCTCAATCCGCGTTTAACCATCCGTCTGCAAATTGAGCGGGCGATGGTGTGCCTGACCGAACTCTCCGCGTCACGGCGGCAGACGCGTGTTGATGAACTGCTGGTGAAAGTGGGGCTTTCACCTTTGCTCGCTGACCGCTATCCTCACGCGCTGTCTGGCGGCCAGAAGCAGCGCGTCTGCATTGCCCGCGCGCTGGCGGTGGAGCCGGAACTGATCGTTTGTGATGAGCCAACCTCGGCGCTCGATCCGCTGGTTGGGCGTGAGGTGCTTATCCTGCTGAAAAAAATACAGCAGGAAACCGGCGTTTCCCTGCTGTTTATCACCCACGATCTGCATGTTGTGAAGGCCGTTGCGGACGAAGTTATGGTATTGCGTCATGGCAACGTGGTGCGGCAGGGGGGGCTGGAGCAGGTGTTCAGCGCTCCGCTTGATGATTACACCGCCCGGCTACTGAAATCGGTGCCGCAAATGCGCCCCGGTTGGCTACAGGAAGTCAGTGCTGACGATATATGAAAATAAAGTTCCTCGGAGGCTTTAACAGACTGATAAACCTTAGTTTCTACATCTGATGACCATCCTGGGGCCATGAATCAAACTCCTTTTGGGCTTCCCCTTGCCGTATGGCATTTGACGGACTGTTTGGGGTAGCTTAGAGGGAGTGGGGTAGGCTGGGCCTTAGGGTAAAGTATCTTCACTCAGTTTTATTTTTTTTCGACCTGCTGTAGGAGTGAGATAAAGCTGCCGCTTTAAGCCCCTTTATCAAGGGGGGAGTCGGATGAAATAATGTTACCCGACGGGTTTAATGCAAACTGTCTGAAATACGGCTGTTCACCAACGTCATGATTTGTACCACAGCGTCAAAATAGCTGCCACCGTTGGCAAACATTCAGTTTTATTTATTAGCTCTTTGAGTCAGCGTACCGGGGATGTACCGTCTTCCCCCTGCCATGAGCAAGTCAGCGTATTTTCGCCGCTATGCGGCCAGGCCAGGTTTTGCCTGTCCCCTTCCAGGTAATACTGCCCTCTGTCAGCCACTCAATAATGTCAACGCGTTGTGAATTTCTATCCTTCAGCTGAATTTCCGTTTTTTCACCCAGCACAACATCGACAAGATCGATTGGCTGGCGGATGAGACTCAACCGGGAGGCATTATCACTTAGTTGACTAATATCAGTAGGATGGTTGCTGCCAGCTTGGTCAATTCACTCTGGGATCCCATGCTTTTCATCTGTTCATTAGTTATGCCGGTATAATTGCAGATCAAACTAATGATTTTCTTGCATGATGATAAAGGCGAGAAATGAGTAATTTTAGAGCAATTTGTCAGCCCTGTTTGTTTCAGGTTTGGAGCTGTATTAACGCCTTCAATATTCGTCAATGCCTCGCAGTAAGATCAATTAATACGGCCAGGTTGGGAAGGTTAGTTGTTTTACTGAAAAAGGTGAGTGAATAGCTTGAGCCCAGGAAAAGCTACTGGAGTGAGGATAAGTCACTCAGCTTAATCATCTCCTCCATATGAATATCAGGATTAGAGAAAAGCCAGGGCGATAGAAATTGTCGAGACTTTCAACGGCTCCAAAGACGAACTGTTATTCTCAGGCAATGTCAGGATTTACAGGTTACTGGTATACCCCAGGCCAGATAGGTCGGTCATGTCTTTCCTCTCGGCCCGGAGAATCGTCAATTCCAGTATATCTCCATTAGTCACTTTTTCATTGTTTCCTAAATTTAATTTCTCCTTGATGATAGCTCCATGATGTTTATCATTGAATTCGATATTCTATTCTAGGTTTAAAAGGTAAGCAGCGTTTTTAGTATAGTCTGAAATGAAAAGTTCTTTATCTATTATGATGTATTCATTTCTTGAATGAGATGTGAGTTTTCCTTCCGTTAAAAATATAAGAGGCAAGGTGATTGGAGTAATGGATGTATTTAAATTAACTCATCATACTCTATTCATAACGAGTTAATTTTTCATTTTATATTTTATCAAATAGATGTCTCTGCCATGAAATACGATTATTAGAAAGAGGATCTTGGCACCGCGAGCGGCGGTGCCCGACGATCAGAATGGCGTTTCTACCACACCGCCGTCTACGCGTAGCGCCGCGCCAGAGGTGGCAGAAGAGAGCGGAGAGCAGACGTAGATCACCATGTTACTGACTTCCTCAACGCTGGCGGCGCGTTGGATCACCGAGGTGGGGCGGTTGGCTTTGACAAACTCAACCCCGAGATCTTCCAGCTTAGCTCCTTCCGCAAGCTGCTGTTTGTGGGTATCGGCAAAGCCGTCAGAGAGTGTTGGTCCCGGTAGTACGGCATTCACCGTTACGCCGGTTCCCGCTGCGGCTTTCGCCAGGCCGCGTGATAGCGCCAGCAGGGCGGTTTTACTCACGCCGTAATGGATCATATCTGCCGGAATATTGATGGCAGATTCGGAAGAGAGAAACACCACGCGCCCCCAGGCGGATTTGATCATCTGCGGCATATACGCGCGGCTGAGCCGCACTCCAGACATCACATTGACGTCCCAGATTTTTTGCCACAGCTCATCATCCGTTTCAAAGAAGTCGCCGCCGGGAAAGATACCCACGTTATTCACCAGGATATCGCACTGCGGCTCTGCTTTCAGCAAGGCTTTACAACCGGCATCCGTTGCCAGGTCAAATGCGTAACCGCGCGCATCGCCACCGAGTTCTGTAATTAGCCCATCAACCTGCTGCTGGCTACGCCCGGTTATTATCACCGTTGCACCGGCTGCGGCCAGCCCCTGTGCGATGCCTTTACCGATACCTTTGGTTGATCCAGTTACGATGGCCGTTTTGCCATGAAGATCGATCTGCATTTTTTTCTCCTGTTTTGACTTGAGCAGGATAAGTGTAGACAGGATCTGACTGCGGATTATCTCAAAGGGGAAAGTAACCGGTGCTGGTCAGAGCCGCTTGCTGAAAGTACGGGGCAGAGGAAAGTAATAGCCTGGTCGCCGGGTGCGTTAATGATGCTGAAACGGCGACTGGAAATACGTTGTGCCAGCCAGCCATCGCGGGTGACCGCCGAAGGGACATATCGCTGGGGGTCGTTAGAATGTAAGGGGCCGCTGTCGAGTTTCAGTGGCGGCATGAAAACGGTAAAGGAACTGAAGCGGTCAATCACACTTCCCTGTAGTGTTCCCAGGGGCTGGCCACTCAATGTCTTAACCTCGCCGATACATTTTTCCCCCCGTTGTTCGGAGGAACAGCCGTTAAGGACTAACGTCAGAACGGCCAAGAGTAGCCGCTGAACGACGGCATGAGAGAGGCCATATAGCATTGGCCGATGTCCTGAGCAGCGCATAGAACGTCCTGTTAGATTTAATTCCATCGAGTATAGCGTATTGTCATCATGCCATTTGGTGACCGCGTGTGAATACCTGTCCCCAATGTTTTCATGGATATAACAGTAACTGAATCAATTCAGCAAAATCGTTAACACGAGTTCGCAAGCTCATTAATGAGTGCTACAATCGCCAGCATATTGAGATCTCCATTACACAATTTAAGCAGGAGATCCCCGGCGTGACGCACTTTCTGGGGAGCTGCCGCTTGTAACAAGAAATATAAATATGGTGTTTTTTTGTGCAAGATGTTGCATTGGTTATATACTTTTTTGCAGCTTTGCCGGTGGATCTCAGGGAAAGAGGGGAGCTTATTTAGGCGATGCCGGATAAGCTTTTTTGGGGTGCTAATCAGACTTATCGAATCATCTCTGTGAATAATAAAATCTTAAGTTTATTTCTGACGTTTTTTTCGCTAGCACCTGCTGCTGTCAGCCATGCACAAGCCCATTCGGCCAGCGGTCAGGAACCGTCCCTGATGGTGATAAAACAACGTGACGGATTGTCCGAGCTGGACACGCCTGCTGCGGTCAGCGTGGTGGACGGCGACGAGCTGCGCCGTGCCAGCGCGCAGGTGAATCTCTCTGAAAATCTGGGCAGCGTTCCGGGGCTGCAAATTCAGGATCGCCAGAACTACGCGCAGGATCTGCAGCTGTCGGTGCGCGGTTTTGGCAGTCGTGCGATGTACGGGGTACGCGGCGTGCGGCTGTATGTTGATGGCATCCCCGCGACGATGCCGGACGGTCAGGGGCAGACGTCAAATATTGATATCAATTCGCTGGGTAGGGTGGAAGTACTGCGTGGGCCTTATTCCGCGCTATACGGCAATGCCTCCGGCGGCGTGGTCAATATTGATACCCTTTCTGGCAGCCAGCCCACCACGCTGGAAGCGGGGACGTATTTTGGCAGCTACGGTTCGTGGCGTAACAGCATAAAAGCCAGCGGTGCAACCGGCGACGGCAGCCAGGCCGGAGACGTTAATTACACCCTGTCCGGATCGCGTTTTACCACCCACGGCTATCGCGACCACAGCGGCACCCAGAAAAGCCTCGGTAATGGCAAACTTGGCGTAAGGCTGGATGATGTCAGTACCCTGACGCTGATGTTTAACAGCGTATCGGTCGATGCCAACGATCCCGGCGGACTGACAGCAGAAGAGTACCGGGCCAATCCTCGCCAGTCACCGCGTGGCGATGCGTTTAATACGCGTAAAAGCCTCGATCAAACGCAGCTGGGTTTGCGCTATCAGCGCGAGTTCAGCGACAGCGATCGGCTGACGCTGACCACCTGGCACGGCGAGCGCCACACTACCCAGTATCAGTCGATTCCGCAGGGGCCGCAGCTCAACCCGGCCTATCCGGGGGGCGTTATTGTACTGGAGCGCAAATATCAGGGCATTGATACCCGCTGGCAGCATGATGGCCAGCTGGGCGCAGTACCTGTGACGCTGATCGGCGGGGTTGACTATGAAACCATGACCGAGCGCCGCCAGGGTTTCCAGAACTACAATCTGGTGGGCGGCGTTCCGGCGTTCGGTGAGAAAGGGGCACAGCGGCGCAATGAAAAAAATACCATGTGGAATCTGGACCCTTATGTGCAGACCAGCTGGCGGTTAACGCCGCAATGGACGCTGGACGCCGGGCTGCGCTACAGCACCGTCAGTTTTGATTCCACCGACTACTACATCACGACGGGCAACGGCGACGACAGCGGCAGCGCGCGCTACCACAAGCTGCTGCCGATGGGCTCACTAAGTTATGCGGTCAGCGACGCGTGGAATGTTTATCTCTCCGCCGGTCGCGGCTTCGAAACGCCAACGATCAACGAACTGTCCTATCGTTCAATTAACGGCAGCGTTACCGGACTGAACCTCGGATTGAAACCGGCCACCAGCGATACGATAGAACTGGGCAGCAAAACCCGCATTGGCTATGGCCTGCTTACCGCTGCCGTGTTCCAGACCGATACCGATAACGAGCTGGTGGTGGACCAGAGTCAGTTCGGCCGCAGCGTATACAAAAACGCCGGGGAAACGCGCCGTCGTGGCCTGGAACTGGGCTTTGACCAGCAGTTTGCCACGGACTGGCGTGTGAAGCTGGCCTGGACGCTGCTGGACGCCACCTATCGCAACGAAACCTGTAATGCGAAAAACGTGTGTACCCCAGCGGGTAACCGCCTGCCGGGTATTGCGCGCAATATGGGCTATGCTTCACTGCAATATGCGCCGGAAAGCGGCTGGCACGCCGGGGCGGATATTCGCTATATGAGCAACATTCAGGCCAACGACGCCAATGACGCTCAGGCCCCGTCTTATGCTGTAGCCAGCCTCAATGGCGGCTACCGCTTTAACTGGCAGCACTGGTCGCTGGATCTGTTCAGTCGCGTCGATAACCTGTTCGACCGCCAGTACATCGGCTCTGTGATCGTTAATGAAGGCAATAAGCGCTACTACGAACCGGCACCGGGGCGTAACTGGGGCGGCGGTGCCAACATAAGCTATCAGTTTTAAATTTTCGCCGGGGCAGCCCGGCAACAAATCCAGCAGGTGCCTGCCAGGGACGCCTGCTTCAGTACCGTAATTACAATACTGGATGGATAAGTAAGCATACATGCGCGTTTTTCACCTGCGCTTTACGCTTCAACGACGACTTTCAATTTGGATAAGGTTCACACTATGCATAGTAAAGCATCAAGAATACTGATCCTGCTAACGGTTATATTCGCCGCGCTAAGCGGCTTATATCTGTTAATCGGCGGTATCTGGTTGGCTAAACTTGGCGGTTCTCTCTACTACATCATCGCTGGTGTGGTTCTGTTGGTCACCGCATTCCTGCTGCACCGCCGTCGCGGTTCAGCGCTGCTGCTGTACGCGCTGTTCCTGCTGGGTACGACCGTCTGGTCGCTGTGGGAAGTGGGCTCTGACTTCTGGGCGCTGACTCCGCGTCTGGATATCACCTTCTTCCTCGGACTGTGGTTGGTATTGCCATTTATCTGGCGTGAGCTGAACGGCACAGGGTCATTCTCCCGCGTGGCCCTTTCTGCCGTGCTGGTCTTTGTCGTCGCGGTCCTCGCCTATTCAATATTTAACGATCCGCAGGAAATCAACGGGTCACTGAATGCTGAACAGGCGGAAGCGGTGCCGGCTGAAGATGGCGTCGCACCGGGCGACTGGCCGGCCTATGGCCGTACCCAGGGCGGGACGCGCTACTCTCCTCTGAAGCAGATAAATGATAAAAACGTGGGTGAACTGCAGGAAGCCTGGACTTTCCAGACCGGTGACCTGAAATCCCCAAGCGATCCGGGTGAGATCACCAATGAGGCCACGCCGATCAAAATCGGCAATGCGCTCTACCTGTGCACCGCGCATCAGCAGCTGTTCGCGCTGGATGCGGCCACCGGTAAGAAGAAGTGGATGTTCGATCCGAAGCTGAAGCCGAATCCAACCTTCCAGCACGTCACCTGTCGCGGCGTTTCTTATTATCAGACCCCGCAGGCGGCTGCGACGCCGGCCGGAACCGAACCGGCTCTCTGCTCACGTCGTATTCTGCTGCCGGTCAATGACGGCAGCATGTATGCGCTGGACGCAGAAACCGGCGCGCTGTGCGAACAGTTTGGTGACAAAGGCAGACTGAACCTGCAGAGCAACATGCCGTATGCAAAAGTGGGTTCTTACGAGCCGACTTCACCGCCGATCGTCACGGCCACCAGCATTGTAATGGCGGGCGCGGTTACCGATAACTACTCCACTAAACAGCCGTCTGGCGTGGTGCGTGGTTTTGACGTGAACACCGGCAAACTGCTGTGGGCATTCGACAGCGGAGCGAAAGATCCGAATCTGCTGCCGCATGACGATCAGAAGTATACGCCGAACTCACCTAACTCGTGGGCACCGGCAGCCTATGATGACAAGCTGGACCTGGTCTATCTGCCGATGGGTGTGTCAACGCCGGATATCTGGGGCGGTCATCGTACCCCGGAAATGGAGCGTTTCGCCAACGGCGTGCTGGCGCTGAATGCCACCACCGGTAAACTGGCATGGTTCTATCAGACCGTGCATCACGACCTGTGGGATATGGACGTACCTGCACAGCCGACTCTGGCCGATATCGACGACAAAGACGGACACAAGGTGCCGGTGATTTATATCCCGACCAAAACCGGCGATATCTTTGTGCTGAACCGCACCAACGGCCAGCCCGTGGTGCCAGCGCCGGAAATGGTGGTGCCGGGTGGCCCTGCTAAGGGCGATCGTCTTTCGCCGACCCAGCCATACTCTGAACTGAGCTTCCGTCCAAAAGCCCATCTGGCGGGTAAAGACATGTGGGGTGCAACCATCTACGATCAGCTGGTCTGCCGCGTTATGTTCCACCAGCTGCGCTATGAAGGTCCGTTCACTCCGCCATCCGAGCAGGGTACATTGGTATTCCCAGGCAACCTCGGTATGTTTGAGTGGGGCGGTATCGCGGTGGATGGCGATCGTCAGGTTGCCATCACTAACCCAATGGCGCTGCCGTTCGTTTCCCGCCTGATCCCACGCGGGCCGGGCAATCCCATTGAGCCGGATGAAAATGATAAGGGCGGCACCGGTAGCGAGAAAGGTATTCAGCCGCAGTACGGTTTGCCGTACGGCGTGACGCTGAACCCATTCCTCTCTCCGATCGGCTTACCTTGTAAGCAGCCTTCATGGGGCTATATTTCTGCGGTTGATCTGAAGACCAACGAAATCGTGTGGAAAAAGCGTATTGGCACCGTGCGCGACAGCTCACCGCTTCCGCTTCCGTTTAAAATGGGCATGCCAATGCTGGGTGGGCCAGTTGCCACCGCGGGCAACCTGTTCTTTATTGCGGCAACGGCAGATAACTACCTGCGTGCGTTTAACGTGACTAACGGCAAACAGCTGTGGGAAGCGCGCCTGCCCGCGGGTGGTCAGGCAACGCCAATGACGTATGAAGTTAACGGCAAGCAGTACGTGCTGATTTTTGCGGGTGGACATGGCTCGTTTGGCACCAAGCTGGGCGACTATGTGAAGGCCTATGCACTGCCGGACAGCAAGTAAACGCTGACGGATGATAAAGGGCGACCCGCAGGGGTCGCCCTTTTTTTATGCCAGCGCTTTGAGCGCGTCGATCTGCTCGCGCCAGCGCGCCCTGGCGGCGGCTTCATCCTGCAGACAAAAAGTTAAGCCGTTGACCACCGTGGCATAGGGAGCGCGATGGAAACGAACCCGTTTAACATCGGCCTGGAATACCGCCAGCCTTAACGCCGTCAGGGCTTCCGCACGCAAAGTCGCCAATGCCTGGATCTCCAGCACGGCACCGTCCAGCACCAGTGCCAGGGTGATTTTACCGTCGCGCTTCAGATTGTAGGTTGTGGTTGAGTCTGGCCAGATGGCAAACAGCAATTGGCGAGGGGATTGGGCGATGATCTCGCCCAGGCTGAGTTGTGCCGCATAGGGCCAGCCGTTTTCACCCACGCTTGAAAGACGGATAGCCTGATACAGGTGGCTGTCGGGCAGCGAACCGTCGAGCAGTTCCATCAGTCTGGCAGGCAGAATGTTGTTATCGGTCATATATCGTTCCTTGCGCAATGAGGTGACCAGTTTATCCTGTGATGAAGTGACTTCGCATCATTGATTGACCCGATCGAGCATTCGCTATATCCGTCTTTGACTGCTGCACTTATGGGCAATGTCCGGCGGGCACCGAACCCAATAATCAGCAGAAAATGCAAGTTCAATCAAGGGTAAGGACCGCGAGAAGCCGAGGTCTGCCCGCATAAAATTAATGTTAAATTTTTTTTATAATTTAAGATTGTCCGCGCTCGACTGCCTGTGTATCTTCAGTATAGTTAAACAGCTATTAAACGATTTCGTAGTTTTTATTTGCCGAACCCAAAATCTTAATTTTTCCCTAAGCAATTTCATTTAGGCTACATATAACAGAATATTGCTAACCTGAATGGGTTAAATTTGGCTCTTATGCTGGAGGGATGCTCTTTTTATGCGCAGCATGAGGCAGGGGGGAGAATTTCCTCCTAACGGAATTGTTGTTGTCTTTTTCAGCACGAACAATTGAGAGCAGCAGAAAACCACTCTCCGTAAATGCTTTTAAATCTTTAAAAAGGTTAATTAATGTCGGAATTTTTGCCTTTCTCGCGCCCGGCGATGGGTTCAGAAGAGCTGGCCGCAGTCGAAGAGGTACTGCGGTCGGGCTGGATTACTACAGGTCCTAAAAATCAACAGCTTGAACAGGCGTTTTGTCGCCTTACCGGAAATCGCCACGCGATTGCCGTTTGCTCGGCAACGGCCGGTATGCATGTGGCGCTGATGGCCCTGGGGATTGGTCCAGGCGATGAGGTGATTACGCCGTCACTGACCTGGGTATCAACCCTGAATATGATTGCATTATTGGGGGCGACCCCGGTGATGATCGATGTTGACCGCGACACGCTGATGGTCACTCCAGAACTCATCGAGGCGGCGATCACCGAGCGCACGCGTGCGATTGTACCGGTGCATTATGCGGGGGCTCCGGCGGATATTGACGCTGTCCATGCGTTGGGTAAAAGGCACGGTATCGCGGTAATCGACGATGCGGCACACGCGGCGGGAACGTATTACCGTGGCCGTCATGTTGGTGAAAGTGGCACTGCAATCTTCTCCTTCCATGCGATCAAAAACATGAGCTGTGCCGAGGGCGGCATGATAGTCACCGATGATGATGCGCTGGCGGACCGCATGCGTAGCCTGAAATTCCACGGGCTCGGCGTGGATGCGTTCGACCGCCAGACGCACGGTCGTGCGCCGCAGGCCGAAGTCCTGACGCCGGGGTACAAATACAACCTGGCCGATATCAATGCGGCAATTGCGCTGGTGCAGCTGGATAAGCTGGCTGCACACAATGCCCGCCGTGAGCAGATCGCCCAGCGTTATCTGAGCGAACTGGCCGATACGCCGTTTCTACCGCTGGCACGCCCCGCCTGGCCGCATCAGCATGCCTGGCATCTGTTTATTCTGCGCGTCGATCGCGAGTCTTGCGGCCTGAGCCGCGATGAGCTGATGCAGCAACTGAAAGAGCAGGGCATCGGCACCGGTTTGCACTTCCGGGCAGCACATACTCAGAAATATTATCGAGACCGTTTCCCGCAGCTATCACTGCCGGAAACGGAATGGAACTCCGAGCGGATCTGCTCGATTCCGCTCTTTCCCGGCATGAGCGATGGCGACTGCGATCGTGTTATTGCCGCCTTACGCACGCTGGCGGAACGCTGATATGACAGAACAATCGATTAAAAAAGTTTCGGTAGTGATCCCGGTTTATAACGAGCAGCAAAGTTTGCCCGAACTGATGCGCCGCACCGATGCTGCGTGTGCCCAGCTGGCGCTTGACTATGAGATTCTGCTGGTTGATGACGGTAGCAGCGATGATTCTGCCGCCATGCTGGTGGCCGCTGCTGAAGCCCCCGACAGCCATATTGTGGCCGTGTTGCTCAACCGCAACTATGGTCAGCACTCGGCGATCATGGCTGGCTTCAGTCATGTGAGCGGCGATCTGGTGATTACCCTGGACGCGGATTTACAAAATCCGCCGGAAGAGATCCCGCGCCTGGTGGAAACGGCGCAACAGGGCTATGACGTCGTGGGCACCGTGCGCCAGAACCGTCAGGATAGCGGATTCCGTAAAATTGCCTCGCGGGCGATCAACCATCTTATTCAGCGTGCTACCGGCAAAGCGATGGGCGACTACGGCTGCATGCTGCGCGCCTACAGACGCCATATTGTGGATGCCATGTTGAACTGTCACGAGCGCAGCACCTTTATTCCTATTTTGGCAAACACCTTTGCCCGTCAGGCCACGGAAATTCCGGTACTGCACGCAGAGCGCGAATTTGGCGACTCGAAATACAGCCTGATGAGCCTGATCAATCTGATGTACGACCTGATCACCTGTCTGACCACCACGCCGCTGCGCCTGCTTAGCGTCATTGGTAGCGTCATCGCCCTGATGGGCTTTGCTTTTTCCCTGTTGCTGATTGCCCTGCGCCTGTTTCTCGGCGCGGAGTGGGCGGGAGACGGCGTGTTTATGCTGTTTGCCGTGCTGTTTATTTTTATCGGTGCGCAGTTCGTCGGAATGGGGCTGCTTGGCGAGTATATCGGACGCATCTATAACGATGTCCGCGCTCGCCCCCGCTATTTTATTCAACGCGTTGTTAGTCGCGACGCAGACTCCACAAAGGATAAGAAATCATGAAAGCTGTGGTATTTGCCTACCATGACATTGGTTGCACCGGGATCCGTGCGCTGGCCGAAGCCGGTTATGAGATCGCTGCTATTTTCACCCATGCGGACAATGCCGCAGAAAACCACTTTTTTGCTTCGGTAGCACGTACTGCTGCCGAGTTGGGCGTGCCTGTTTATGCGCCTGAAGACGCTAACCATCCGTTGTGGGTTGACCGTATTCGAGGGATGAAGCCGGATGCGATCTTCTCGTTCCACTACAGGCATATGCTGAATGACGACATCATCAACAGCGCCAGCCTCGGTGCCTTCAATCTGCATGCCTCACTGCTGCCTAAGTATCGCGGCAGGGCACCGCTGAACTGGGTCCTGGTCAACGGCGAGCAGGAAACCGGCGTGACGCTGCATCGCATGGTGAAGCGTGCCGATGCGGGGGCCATTATTGCCCAGAATACGGTGGCCATCGCCGATCGTGACGACGCCCTGACGCTGCATCGCAAAGTCTGTGCCGCGGCGGGCGAACTGCTAGCCGAAGCGCTGCCGGCCATTAAGATCGGCGAGTTTAGCGAGCATCAGCAGGACGAGAGCCAGGCCAGCTATGTGGGTCGCCGTACCCCGGAGGATGGGCGTATTGACTGGCATCTTCCTGCCCAGCGCGTCTACAACCTGGTGCGGGCGGTGACCGATCCGTGGCCGGGCGCTTTTGGCTACGTGGGAACCGGCAAATTTATTGTCTGGCAGTCGAAAATTCACTACGACCGTGCGGCCGCGAAGCCGGGGACGGTGCTCTCCGTTGCGCCATTCGTGGTAGCTTGCGCTGAAGGTGCGCTGGAAATCGTTACCGGACAAAGCGAAAGCGGCGTATATATGCAGGGCAGTCAGCTGGCGCAGACGCTGGGTCTGGTTGCTGGTGCCCGACTGTACAATCATCCTGCCGCCGTGGCGAAACGCCGTACCCGTGTTTTGATCCTCGGCGTGAACGGTTTTATCGGCAACCATCTGACCGAGCGCCTTCTGGTCGACGATAACTTTGAAGTGTTTGGCCTGGATATTGGTTCAGATGCTATCGGGCGCTTTATCGGCCATGAACGTTTCCATTTCGTCGAGGGGGATATCAGCATCCACTCGGAGTGGATCGAATATCACATTAAGAAATGTGACGTTGTGCTGCCGCTGGTGGCGATTGCCACGCCAATAGAATATACCCGTAACCCACTGCGTGTGTTTGAACTGGATTTCGAAGAAAACCTGAAAATCATTCGCGACTGCGTGAAATATAAAAAGCGTATTATTTTCCCTTCCACGTCTGAAGTTTACGGTATGTGCACCGACGCCAGCTTCGATGAGGATAGCTCTAATCTGGTGGTCGGGCCGATCAACAAACAGCGCTGGATCTACTCGGTATCCAAACAGCTGCTTGACCGGGTTATCTGGGCTTATGGCGATAAAGAAGGGCTGCGCTTTACCCTGTTCCGTCCATTTAACTGGATGGGGCCACGTCTGGATAACCTGAATGCGGCTCGTATCGGCAGTTCGCGCGCGATTACCCAGCTGATCCTCAATCTGGTGGAAGGCTCGCCGATCAAACTGATCGACGGAGGGCGTCAGAAGCGATGCTTTACCGATATCCACGACGGTATTGAAGCCTTGTTCCTGATTATCGAGAACAAGCAGAAAAACTGTGATGGGCAGATTATCAACATTGGTAATCCTGAAAATGAAGCCAGCATCAAGCAACTGGCTGAACAGCTGTTGGAAAGTTTTGAACGCCATCCGCTACGCGATCGTTTCCCACCGTTTGCCGGTTTCCGCGAAGTGGAAAGCAGCACTTACTATGGTAAGGGTTACCAGGATGTCGAACATCGTAAGCCTTCAATCCGCAATGCGAAGCAACTGCTGAACTGGCAGCCGACTATCGCGATGGATAAGACCATTGACGATACGCTTGACTTCTTTTTGCAAAGCGTTGAACCAGGGGACGCTGAAGAATGATCGATGTTGGCCTGCGTATCGATGTCGATACCTGGCGCGGTACGCGTGACGGGGTGCCAAACCTGCTTTCAATACTGCAACGTCAGCAGACGCGCGGCAGCTTTTTCTTTAGCGTCGGGCCGGATAATATGGGCCGCCATTTATGGCGGCTGTTAAAACCGCGATTTCTGTGGAAGATGCTGCGTTCAAACGCCGCCTCGCTGTACGGCTGGGATATTCTGCTGGCCGGCACGGCCTGGCCCGGACGGCGTATTGGCCAGGGGCAGGCTGAGGTGATCCGTGCAACCGCACGGCAGCATGAGATTGGATTGCATGCCTGGGATCATTTCGCCTGGCAAACCTGGGCAGGGGTTTGGCCCGCTGAACGCCTTAGCGCAGAGATTCGGCGCGGCGTGGAGGCATTGGCCGACATCGTGGGTCAGCCGGTTGATTGTTCGGCGGTAGCGGGCTGGCGTGCCGATGGTCAGGTGGTTGCAGCCAAGCAGCCGTTTGATTTTACCTACAACAGCGACTGTCGCGGCGTTCGGCCGTTTCGGCCGCAGTTGCCGGATGGCAGTCTGGGTACGGTACAAATCCCGGTGACTTTGCCGACATGGGATGAGGTGATCGGCAGCAGCGTGACGCGCGAGGGTTACAACGATTTCATTCTTGATCAAATCACTCAACATCAGGGCGTGCCGGTCTACACCATACATGCAGAGGTGGAAGGCATTGTGCTCAGCGAGATGTTTGAGCGTTTGCTGGTCGAGGCTGGACGGCGGGGCATTCGCTTTTGCCCGCTGGGCGAATTATTGCCGCAGGACGTTACGCAGCTGCCGGTGGGTAAAATTGTACGGGGTCATAACCCTGGTCGAGAAGGTTGGCTTGGATGCCAGCAACTATCCTGAGTAATTGAGAATGAAATACACCCGCTATGCTCTTTTATTTTCACTTTTCTATGCGCTGTATTACTTAATTCCGCTGGAATTGCGTGCGCTGTGGCAGCCAGATGAAGTTCGCTATGCCGAGATCAGCCGTGAAATGTTGGTCAACGGTAACTGGGTCGTACCGCACTTTCTTGACCTGCGTTATTTCGAAAAGCCGATAGCCGGCTACTGGATTAACAATATTGGGCAGTGGTTGTTTGGCAGTAACAACTTTGCCGTGCGTATCGGCTCGGTATTTTCTATCACGTTGAGCGCGCTGTTGGTTTACTGGCTGGCGCTGCGTCTTTGGCAACAGCGCAGCACCGCACTGCTGTCAGCGGTGGTGTTTCTGACCTGTCTGCTGGTCTATGGCGTGGGCAGTTATGCCGTGCTCGATCCGATGGTCACGCTGTGGCTGGTGGCGGCAATGTGTAGCTTCTGGCTTGCGGCGCAAAGTGCCAGCAGGCTTCAGAAGGTATCGGGCTGGCTGTTGCTTGGGCTGGCCTGTGGCATGGGGTTGATGACCAAGGGCTTCCTGGCGCTGGCTGTGCCCGTGGTGGCTATTGTGCCGTGGATGATTTGGCAACGGCGCTTTAAAGAGCTGCTGCTGTTCGGGCCGCTGGCGCTGGTTAGCGCGGCGTTGATCACTGCACCATGGGCAATCAGTATCGCTCGTCAGGAGCCCGATTTCTGGCATTACTTCTTCTGGGTGGAGCATATTCAGCGCTTTGCGCAGAGCGATGCACAGCATAAGGCGCCTTTCTGGTACTACCTGCCGATGCTGCTGGCCGGGGCGCTGCCCTGGGTCGGTCTTTTGCCGGGGGCCCTTCAGCGCGCCTGGCGCGAGCGTAGCGAAAACAGCGGTTCGCTCTATTTGCTCTGCTGGACGGTCATGCCGCTACTGTTTTTCAGCCTGGCAAAAGGCAAGCTGCCGACCTATATCCTGCCCTGCTTTGCGCCGTTAGCGATATTGCTGGCACATCACGGCATTAAAATCGCGGGCACCGGAAGTAAAGCGTTAAAAGCTAATGCGCTAATCAACGTTGCTTTCGGCGTGATAGCGGCACTGGCGGTGATACTGGTGCTTGCGCCGTGGGGATTGGTCCATCATCCGCTGTATGCCAAGTCGGAAATCTCTAAGGTCCTGTTGGGGGCGAGCGCGTTTCTGTTCTGGGCGGCGGTCGGTCTGGCCTGTCTGGTCGCTGGCGCAAAGCATTGGCGGCTGGCGGCGCTGTGTCCACTGGGACTGGCATTGTTAGCTGGCGCGGTTATTCCTGATAAGGTTATCGACTCAAAGCAACCACAGTCGTTTATTAGCGCTGTCGATAACACTCTTAAGCACAGCCGCTTTGTGTTGGCCAATGAAGTTGGCCTGGCTTCAACTCTGGCATGGGAGCTGAAACGCAGTGATATCCAGCTTTTCGATCGTCATGGCGAACTGGAATATGGGCTCAGTTATCCTGATGCGAAAGGGCGGTTTATCAACCTCAATGATTTTAGCCGCTGGTTGAGTGAGCATCGCCGCGAAGGCAGCGTTTCTCTGGTGATGAAGCTGTCTGATGATGACCAGTATATTGATGAGCGTATACCGGTGCCCGATCAGAAGTATCATCGCGGTCGGCTGGTGCTCTGGTACTATTCGCAGCAGCCATGAACATCCTGCTGATTATTCTCGCCAGTCTGTTCAGCTGCGCCGGGCAATTGTGCCAAAAGCAGGCGACCACCGTAAGCGGTGGTCGCCGCCCTCTGCTGCTGTGGTTGGGGGGCAGCGTGCTGCTGCTGGGAATGGCCATGCTGGTGTGGCTGCGGGTATTACAGACGGTGCCGGTTGGCGTAGCCTATCCGATGCTGAGCCTCAATTTTATCTTCGTGACTCTCGCCGCACGCTGGTTATGGCGTGAAACCCTGTCACTGCGCCACGCGTTGGGGGTGATACTGATCGTCGCTGGCGTAGCCATCATGGGGAGCTATACCTGATGGGGCTATTGTTTGCGTTAGGCAGCGTCGTGCTGGTGAGCGCCGCACAGCTGTTACTCAAATGGGCGATGATCCAGCTGCCGGATATCAGCCAGCTGCCGCAGTTTCTTTCATCATTAAGCCAGTTTCCTCTACCGACGGCGGCCCTGTTCCTGGGGTTGCTGGCCTATGCGCTGTCGATGCTTTGCTGGCTGCTGGCGCTTAAGCGCTTACCGCTAAGTCGGGCTTACCCGTTACTCAGCCTGAGCTATCTGCTGGTGTGGCTGGCCGCGCTTTGGCTGCCTGGCCTGAACGAAGTCTTTCGCTGGGGAAAGTTGGCGGGAGCGGGTTTGATCGTCAGCGGGCTGCTGCTGATATGCTGGCCTGCGGCAAAAACGCGCTGAAAATGGTACTATCCTACCTTCAACCACCAGGATTAAGTGGCAACAAATGAATGCTCCTTTCCCTCTCCTGCAGGTCAGAGAGGCCTCTTTTATCCAACAGGGAAAGCGCCTGTTGGCACCCGTCTCGTTAACTCTGAACAAAGGCGAACTTCTCTGGCTGACCGGGCCTTCCGGTGCAGGAAAAAGCACGTTGTTGAAGATTATCGCTTCCCTACTCAACCCTTCATCCGGTGACGTTTGCTTGAACGGGCAGCGCGCGTCCGGAATAAAGGCAGAAATCTGGCGTCAGAGCGTATCCTATGTATTTCAGACGCCACAGCTGTTTGGCCGCACGGTCTTTGACAACCTGGCGTTTCCCTATGAGATCCGTCAGCAGCCTGTCGAGCGACGGAAATTATATGACTGGCTGGAAAAGCTCAATCTGTCGGCAGAGATGCTCGACAAGCCGGTTGACCAGCTTTCGGGCGGTGAAAAACAGCGCGTGGCGCTGCTGCGTAATGTTCAGTTCTCGCCGCAGATTTTGCTGCTGGATGAAGTGACCAGCGCCCTGGACGACGCGAATAAACAGGCGGTGCAGCAGCTTATTGAACAACAGTTGCAACAGGGGGTTGCTGCTATCTGGATAAGTCATGATGGCCATCAGATCAGCAGCAGGCATCGCGTGCTGACTCTGGCCCCCGTTGCTAACAGGAGGGATGATGGATCAGCATAATATCAGTAATCAGTCTCTTGGGATGGCGCTGGCGCTGGTGCTGATTGCGCTGGTGCTCAGCAACCGTGAGCGTCTGGGGCTGGAAAAAGATATCGTCTGGGGTGTGCTGCGGGCGGTCGTTCAGCTGGTCATCGTCGGCTACGTGCTGAAGTCTGTTTTTGACCTCGATAACCGCTGGCTAACGCTGCTGATGGTGCTGTTTATCTGCGTGAATGCGGCGCTGAATGCGAAAAAGCACAGCAGGGCCATCGACAAGGGCTTCCTTATTGCCTTTATTGCTATCACTCTGGGCACGACCCTGACACTGACAATCCTGCTGCTGACTGGCTCCATTGCCTTCATACCGATGCAGGTGATCCCGATTTCAGGAATGATAGCGGGTAATGCCATGGTGGCGGTTGGTTTATGTTTCACGCATCTCAATCAGCGCGTCAGCGATAATCGCCAGAGAATTGAGGAGATGCTAAGTCTTGGAGCCAGCCCCCGGCGTGCATCGGCAGCGATCGTGCGTGACAGTATTCGTGCCGCCCTGATCCCAACCGTCGATGCGGCCAAAACCGTTGGTCTGGTGAGCTTACCGGGCATGATGTCCGGACTTATTTTCGCCGGTATCGACCCGGTTAAAGCCATTAAATATCAAATTATGGTGACTTTCATGCTGCTGGGCACCGCCAGCCTGTCGACCATGATTGCCGGCTATATGGCGATTAAGCGTTTTTTCAATTTGCGGGCGCAGCTTCAACAGCGCTAGCCGAGCGTTATAAAGAAAATGAGGAAAACGATCCCCGCCGGATGTCGGGTAAAAAAGGCAAAAAAAAACGCCCGTAAGAGGGCGTTTGGTGTCATAACGTTTTAAGCTTAACGGCGACCAAGCAGTTTAGCTGCCAGGAAACCTACGCCTGCGGCGATAGCCAGCGAAACCAGCGGTGCGTTCTGAGTTTTACTCTTAACACAGTCCAGCGCGTCATCAACGGCATAGGAGGCTTTCGCCGCGTGCTGGCGTACTTTGCCTTTAAGTTCATGCTCTGGCGAGTCTACGGCTTTACCCAACTCTTCCTGACCTTTGCCGACGGCTTCTTGTGCTTTATCGTTAGCTTTATCAAACAAACTCATGGTCTCTCCTTAAATGGCATGACTTCTTCAATTCAGAACTATAAGCGTAGACCACTGAAGGAATTTTGCCGCGCGGTTTTGTGTAAAAATATGAATAGATAGGAAAACTTCGGTGGTCGGGCGAGTTGTTGCAGGGAAATATCGTGGCAGAAAAAAGGCAGACCTTGCGGCCTGCCCCATAACAATCAGTGATAGCCTTCGTCAGGCTTAATTTTGCCCCGGAACACGTAGTAGCTCCAGAAGGTGTACACCAGGATAACCGGAATGATCAGCAGCCCACCCACCAGCATAAAGCCCTGACTCTGCGGCGGGGACGCGGCATCCCAGATGGTGATGACCGGTGGAATGATAAACGGCCAGATGCTGATGCCCAGCCCGGTAAAGCCGAGAAATACCAGCGCCAGCGTCAGCAGGAACGGCGTATAGTGCGCGTGGCGCTCGAGCGCGCGCCACAGCCCCCATGCTGCCGCCAGTACCAGTACCGGCACCGGCATAAACCAGAACAGGTTGGGGCGGCTAAACCAGCGCTGCATAATCTCCGCGTGCGCCAGCGGCGTCCAGATACTGACGACGGCAATCACCACCAGCAGAGCGATCAGCAGGGGTTTGGTGAGCGCGGTCATTTTACGGTGCAGCTCATTTTCCGTTTTCATGATCAGCCAGGTACTACCCAGCAGGGCATACGCCAGTACCAGGCCCACGCCGCAGAACAGGTTAAACGGCGTCAGCCACACCAGCTCCGGGCCGCTGTAGGTGCGGTCCGTGACTTCCAGACCATTAATGACGGCACCTAATACGATACCCTGGCTGAAAGTGGCAACAAAAGACCCGCCAATAAAGGCTTTATCCCAGAAGGGACGGTGCTCTTCGGTGGCCTTAAAACGAAACTCAAATGCCACGCCACGGAATATCAGGCCTATCAGCATCATCGTCAGTGGGACGGCCAGCGCGTCGGTGATCACCGCGTAGGCCAGCGGGAAAGCGCCAAACAGCGCTGCACCGCCGAGGATGAGCCAGGTTTCGTTACCGTCCCATACCGGAGCAACGGTATTCACCATCATATCGCGCTCGACCGGATCTTTGTTGAATGGAAACAGAATACCGATCCCGAGATCGAAGCCATCCATGATGATATACATCAGGGTGGCGAAGATGATGATAGTAAACCAGATAACTGAGAGATCGATGCCCACTTTACTTATCCTCCTGCGGCGAATTTAATTTTTCCTGCACCGCAGATAGCGGGCGTGAAGGGGTATGGGAAGTACCTGGACCACCTTCTGGCGTGTGCTCACCTTCGCCTGCCTGCGGCCCTTTTTTGATCAGGTTAGCCAGGTAGGTGTAGCCGACACCGAATACGCAGAAGTAGACCACCAGGAATACGATCAGGCTGATGGCCATTTGCAGATCGCTGTGCAGGGATACGGCATCCCGGGTGCGCAGCAGGCCATAAATGACCCACGGCTGACGGCCTATCTCGGTCGTTATCCAGCCTGCTACCAGTGCAATCAGACCCGATGGCCCCATCAGCAGCACGAACCAAAGGAAAGGACGCGATGTATAAATGCGTTGACCACGGCGCATCCACAGGCTAAGTACCCCGACCAGGATCATCAACATTCCCAGGCCGACCATGATGCGAAACGACCAGAACACCACGGTAGAGTTGGGACGATCTTCTGGCGGGAAGCTTTTCAATGCCGGAACCTGCTTATCCAGGCTGTGGGTCAGGATCAGACTGCCCAGATACGGGATCTCCAGCGCGTACTTGGTGCGCTCTTCCTTCATATCCGGCACGCCAAACAGGATCAGCGGAGTGGGTTCACCCGGTGGGTTCTCCCAGTGGCCTTCGATTGCCGCGATTTTCGCCGGCTGATGTTCAAGCGTGTTCAGGCCGTGAGCATCGCCCACCATCGCCTGAATGGGGGCGACGATCAGCGCCATCCATAAAGACATTGACAGCATCTTACGCACTGCCGGCGTATCGTTTTTGCGCAGCAGATGCCATGCGGCAGAGGCTCCGACAAAGAAAGCGGTGACCAGGAATGCCGCAATCGACATATGGAACAGGCGATACGGGAAGGAAGGGTTGAAGACAATGGCCAGCCAATCAGTCGGTACCACGATGCCGTTTTGCAGGGCATAACCCTGGGGAGTTTGCATCCAGCTGTTCGATGCAAGTATCCAGAAGGTAGAGATAATGGTGCCGAGTGCCACCATGCAGGTAGCAAAGAAGTGCAGGCCACGGCTGACACGGTTCCAGCCGAACAGCATAACGCCGAGGAAGCCGGCTTCAAGGAAGAACGCGGTAAGCACTTCGTAGGTCAGCAGCGGCCCGGTAATGCTCCCGGCAAACTGTGAGAAACCGGCCCAGTTGGTGCCGAACTGATAGGCCATCACCAGCCCTGAAACCACCCCCATGCCGAAGTTGACGGCAAAGATTTTCGACCAGAAATGATAGAGGTCGCGATAAACCTCATTTTTCGATTTCAGCCAAAGACCTTCCAGCACGGCCAGAAAGCTGGCAAGGCCGATGGTGATGGCCGGGAAGAGAATGTGGAAGGCCACAGTGAAACCGAACTGTATCCTGGCGAGATGAAACGCATCTAATCCGAACATTGCTTACCTCGTTCTAACATAAACAGCCTTTTATTTTTTTTACCCACGATTAACAAATATATGACATATTCAGCACAAGCAGGGTTATTAACCGGGGGCTTCTCATCGAAGTTCCGATCCTAAAACTAAAGACGGTGGAGAAGTAGCTACAATAATATTGATTTTAGGTATAACAGTAGTGATTAATACAGATAATTGTTTCGCTTACAGGTTAAATCTGCGCTCGGTCGTGTTAACGCAATTTTCTTTTTTGATGGCTAAATGTAATGAATTTGTGTGGTCAGCGTGTTTAAACTGGAAATTGCATCATCAATTAAACTCTTTTCATCCTATGCAGCGCTGATGATTTCTAAGTCTTTTCCGTGAAGCTTATTCTCTTTTGAGTCTGTAAGTTATTAAAACCGAATGCTAGCGCCAGAATGATATATTTGCCCGGTGATTTATACTTTTTTATGGCAATCGTGTAGCGTAGTTGTTAATTTACGGCGATAAGAAATAGCATTTTCATTTTTACCTCTCCCTTCTGATCAAAATTCATTAATACGCCGGTTTTACCAGGAATGAGCCTTAAAATGTTAAGGTTGTAATAAATCAAAATGTGTAATTAGAATCACTTTGTTACAAATTAATCGAAGCTATTCAAGCTTTTCCTGTTGGAAATCAAAAATTATCATCTGGCATTATCCTGTGGCGCGGCGACTTCCCGCCAGGTCACCAGTGGTTCGCCATGCCGGCGTTGCGTGTGTTTAGCCGTTACGTACCACGGCCAGATTGAAGCTGCTCCGCTGCTGCCGAGCTGTATGGCGTGCTGAAGACGTCCACTTAATACACATGTGCTGCATATGATGCGCAGTAAATAATCAATGGGCCTTTTATTGCAGGGATATTGCTAATTCTGGTCAATAATATGTATATTATCTTATTGAAATTATTGCGTTTTTTGACTAAAGTCAAATTTTAACCTGGTTAAAAGACGCGCTGCCAGGATAAAAAAGCAGTATGGAAAGTGAAGAAAACACAAGTACGCCGGCTCCATTACTGGATTTAACCGCCATTCCGGATGATATGCTGCTGCTTGGCAGGCGGCTGGCAGACACGAAATTTCAGATCGACCTGCTGGGGAAAAAGGGCTGGGGAGAGCTGACCGGCAATCTGCACGGCCTTGAGGCCAGCGGTGAGTGGAATGGCCCGGACGATGCGCTCACCTTCTTTAGCAAAATTTTCCCTTTTGTTTCTCTGCCCGCAGAAGCTGCCCCTGTGGGCGTCTGGCAGGTGCCCACTGAACGGGTTATTGGCCGCAGCTGGCGCTGGTGGCCGGAGCATCTCTCTGCCAGTAGCGAAGAGAAGTTGCGGGATTATCTCTCCTCTGGCAGCGCGGCCGAGGGCACCTGTTATTATTTTATTTCAGCGCTTGGGCTGCTGCTGGCGGCGCAGGGGCAGGGGCGGGTAAATTACTGCCGACAGCGTGATATCCCCTTTATCACCGCCAGAGTCACAGAGCTGCCTTATCCCCCGGCCGATCGTTTTAAGCTTTATCACGTATCGAAAGGCGCCACGCGACAAAGTTGGGTGGTGCTGAACGATCGTTATCTGCAGGTGGTTCAATGGCCGCGTATCACTCTGCCTGCACTCGCCCGCTATGGCGTTCACAGCACCAGCTGGCCGCTGATATTCCCTGCCACTGACCTCATTTTTGCCGAGCTGCATAACCCGCAGCCTGTGAAGGATTTCATGATGCCCTGCATTGATTTAGATGCGCTGCGGCAGAAGATTTCTGCCGAACAGCAGGCGGCCAGGCTGGCAGCGAAGCCGGCCAGAATGGCAATAGCTGATATGAATATTATCAATCTCGGCGTGGTGAAAATCACGTTGATGTTCTTTTTTCTGCTTTCGCTGGTGGCTGGCGGATTGATGGCGGGAGAGGGCTGGGCAGGGTTGTTAAGTCTGCTGGTGTGTGCGGTATCAGGCAGTCTGCTGCTGCTGCTGGTCGCCCCGATATTCCGCATAGCAACCCCTTCAGCTAGCCGGGATGTAGAGCCAGAGCAGGATGCCTCAACGGGATCGACGACGCCGCCAAAAGACATTGCCTAAGCAACGGCTGTGAATTGTCAGCCTGGGAAGGTTTTGCGCTCGACGTTTTTGTTCATTGCCGTCGACTGGCGGTTACATCGGTGCCGGGGAGAGTGAACCGCCCGTCCAGGAGGAAAATAGCGCCCGGCACCCGTTATTGCTAACCATTATCAATGCGGTTGTGTGAATCCCGCATCGATCATTTTTTCCCGTATCGCGTTGGCAATGAGGCTATTACCGCCGGTCACCGGAAAGATGACGTTATTGATAACGTCGTCCAGGTCGTACTCACTGAACTCCTGGCGCGTCAGCTGAGTACCTCCTTCGTCATTGATGGCTATCGATCCCTGAATATGGTCGCCGACATTATCCGCTTTGATACAGTAACGCCCCATACTGGTATTGATCGTGTTCATAGAATGTCCTGATGACGTTTCCGTCAAAGTCGCAACACACTGCAAATGGGGTCCACCATCCCCCTGTTAAATTAAGCTCCTTAGCTCACATTTCTTTCATTATGCGCGGTAAAAAAAGAGAGGATTTTGACCGCTGTCGCATAAATATTTTTTATTGCGCGGCCTGGATAAATTATCCGGCAAGCGTGACCTCAAATTTATGTTTTTTCAGCTCCTGTTGCGCGCTGTCAGGCAGATGGAAATCGGTGATGACGTGATCGAAATTCGCCAACGGCAGGGCGAGGAACGTGGCTATTTTATTATATTTTGAACTGTCGGCCAGCAGCACGCGTTTGCTGCTGATATCACTCGCCGTGCGCTTGATGGCTACCTTATCTTCATCGGGCGTAAATATACCTCGTGGGCTCCAGCAGGAGGCGGAGATAAACGCAATATCCAGCGACAGCCCACGTAATGTTTGCGCCGCTGCCTCCCCGATGCAGGAACGATTGTCCCGACATACTTTGCCCCCGGTATGGATCATTTGGCACTGACTATGATCAAGCAGGAAATGGGCAATGACAAAGTCATTGGTGACGATCAGCAGGTCGTCACGCATTCCCAGCTCACGTGCCAGCGCCAGAGTGGTGGTCCCGGCATCAAGATAAATACAGCTATTGAGCGGAATATTGAGCGCGGCGGCGCGGCCAATTGCCTGTTTTTCCAGGCCACACATGCTGGTTTTGTCCTGATGCGAAGGCTCGCTTGAGAGCCGTTCGGTAGAGCGTACTCCGCCGGAGACCAGCTGCACGATCCCCTGTTCTTCCAGTTTTTGCAGATCGCGACGGATCGTCATATGAGATACGGCCAGCCGATCGGACAATTCGGCAATACTTACCACGCCACGAAGCTGCACCAGCGCGACGATTTGTTGATGACGTTCAATCGGGATCATGACAACTCCTGAAAATTCGGCAGGGAAACAGAGTCAAAGTGTAAAGAGCCATCCTGCGTGGCGCATCACAATTTTTAGCTAATTGTCGCGCCTCCGTGCAGAAAACGATTAGCTGCTACAGCGGTACAGGTTCACTCGCGTGGGATCTCACCAGAAGACAATGTCATTGTGCAACGTTTGGCCTTGTTATTAATTGTGAAAAATTCTGTTACTCATCCATTATTGTGATTAGCGTCACCAATATCGGCTTATTATGCGGCTATAGTTAACAATACAAAACAAATATTCACTAAATTTAACGCGAGGGTCTATGTCAACATCAATGTCAGTCTGTGTGATTGGGCTTGGATCAATGGGAATGGGGGCGGCGCAATCCTGTATTCACGCTGGCCTGAAAACCTGGGGCGTGGATCTTAACCAGCAGGCTTTGCAGACGCTACGCGACAGTGGGGCGCAGGCTGCGGATACGTGCGCCGATGAATTTGCCGCCGAACTTGATGCGGTGCTGCTGCTGGTCGTGAATGCAGACCAGGTTAAACAGATCCTGTTTGCAGAAAACGGTCTGGCAGCGCGATTAACCCCAGGAACGGCGGTGATGGTTTCTTCGACTCTCTCTTCCCTTGACGCAAAAAATATTGAAAAACAGCTCAGTGCCTATCGGTTGATTATGTTGGATGCCCCGGTATCCGGTGGGGCCGCGAAAGCGGCAAGGGGCGAAATGACGGTGATGGCATCAGGCAGCGATCGGGCCTTTGCACTGTTACAGCCGGTGCTGAATGCGGTGGCGGCTAAGGTCTACCGTATCGGCGATGAAATCGGACAGGGCTCGACGGTGAAGATTATTCACCAGCTGCTGGCCGGTGTCCATATCGCGGCCGGCGCGGAAGCGATGGCGCTCGCTGCCCGTGCCGGTATTCCGCTTGAGACCCTGTATGAAGTGGTGACGAATGCGGCCGGCAATTCCTGGATGTTTGAAAATCGTATGCGTCATGTCGTCGATGGCGACTATTCGCCCACCTCTGCGGTGGATATTTTTGTGAAGGATCTTGGGCTTGTGGCCGACACGGCTAAGGATCTGCGTTTTCCTCTGCCGCTGGCATCAACGGCTTTAAACATGTTTACCGCGGCCAGCAATGCCGGCTACGGACGTGAAGATGACAGTGCGGTCATCAAAATTTTCAGTGGGATCGCCCTGCCATGTAAACAGGAGCGTGAATAATGCGTTTGGGTGTAATAGCCGATGATTTTACCGGAGCGACTGATATTGCCAGCTTCCTTGTGCAAAACGGGATGTCCACGGTGCAGCTTAATGGCGTGCCTGCTGAAACTCGTCCGCTGAGTGCGGACGCTTTGGTCGTCAGCCTGAAATCACGCTCCTGCCCGCCGGAAATGGCGATAGCCGACTCGCTTCTGGCGCTAAGCTGGCTGCAACAGCAGGGGTGCGATCGCTTCTATTTTAAGTACTGCTCGACATTTGACAGCACCTCTGAGGGCAATATTGGGCCGGTAACCGATGCCCTGCTGAAAGCGCTCGGCGAATCACAGACCGTTATCTCTCCCGCATTACCGGTTAATGGGCGAACGGTTTACCAGGGGCACCTGTTTGTGATGGACAGGCTGCTGTGTGATTCGGGTATGCGCCATCATCCGGTAACGCCTATGACGGATAGCAGTCTGATACGCCTGATGGAAGGCCAGGCCAGCGGCAAGGCGGGATCGATTGGTTTTCAGACGATCGAGCGGGGAGCGACGGCGGTCCGAGCGGCCCTGAAGGAGCAGGCAAAGCAGGGCATAAACTATGTGGTTCTTGATGCACTTCATGAACAGCATCTGTTAATCCAGGGCGAAGCGCTGAAAGATATGCGGCTGGTCACCGGGGGATCGGGCCTGGCGATCGGGCTGGCCCGTCAGTGGGCGAAGGCTGGGCAAGAGGGGGATGTTACGCAGGCCGCAGGTGCGCCTCAGGGGCAATATGCCGTGGTCCTGTCTGGCTCGTGCTCGGAGATGACGCAGCGCCAGGTCGATCGCTATTGTCAGCAGGCGGCAGCGCAAAGTATCGACGTTGAACGCGCCCTTTACCAGCACGAGTGCTATGTGCACGAACTTTGTGACTGGGTTGCGCAGCATGAACAGGATGCGTTAGCGCCCCTGCTGTATGCCACCGCCGCGCCGGACAGGCTGCAGTCCGTCCAGCAGCGTCACGGTGCCCAATGCAGCAGTGACGCGGTCGAACGGCTGTTTGCCGCCGTTGCGTGCGAGTTACAGCGGCGTGGCTGGCAGCGTTTTATCGTGGCCGGGGGAGAAACCTCAGGCGTGGTGGCGCAGGCGCTCGGCATTGATGCTTTTCATATCGGCCCGGCTATCTCACCCGGCGTACCCTGGGTGCGTGCGGTGCAGCAGCCAATATCACTGGCGCTGAAGTCTGGAAACTTTGGTGATGAAGATTTCTTTGCTCGTGCACAAAGGGAGTTCTCCGTATGACTGAACAGCAGGCACGCGAAGAGATGGTCAGGCTGGGCGTCTCTTTTTTCCAGCGCGGGTACGCCACCGGCTCGGCCGGCAATCTCTCAATGCGCCTTTCTGACGGCACGTTGTTGGCAACGCCAACCGGATCTTGTCTCGGTGAGCTGGTGGCGCAGCGGTTGTCAAAGGTGACTGAGCAGGGGGAGTGCCTCTCTGGTGATAAACCGTCAAAAGAGATGAGCTTCCATCGCGCCATCTATATGAATAATCCCGCGTGCGGGGCAATCGTCCATTTGCACTGTCACTATTTAACCGCGCTCTCCTGTCTTCAGGGGGTGGATCGTGAAAACTGTATTCGCCCGTTCACGCCCTACGTGGTGATGCGCGTTGGCGCAGTGCCCGTTGTGCCCTATTACCGTCCGGGCGATAAACGTCTTGCCGACGATCTTGCGCAATTGGCCCCTCATCATAAGGCTTTTCTGCTGGCCAATCATGGCCCGGTGGTGACGGGAAGAACGCTGCGTGAAGCGGCGGATAATGCCGAAGAGCTGGAAGAGACGGCCAGACTGATATTTACCTTGGGCGATCGCCCAATACGCTACCTTAACCATAACGAAGTGGCCGAATTACGGAGCTGAATATGCCTAAGTTTGCTGCCAATCTATCAACCCTGTTTAATGAAGTGCCGTTTCTGCAACGTTTCGATGCCGCGGCGAAAGCCGGGTTTCGCGCGGTAGAATTCCTGTTTCCCTATGAACATGAGCCGGCAGACATTAAGCAGGCGTTAACCCGTAATCAACTTGAACTGGTGTTGTTTAATACCGCCCCCGGCGACAGCGATGCGGGAGAATGGGGGGTTGCCGCTATCCCCGGTCGTGAAGCCGATGCGCGACGTGATATTGACCGCGCGCTGGAATATGCCCTTGCGCTCGACTGCCGTCAGGTACATATCATGGCAGGTGTGATTCCGGTAGCCGCAGATCGAGAAGCGTACTGCCGAACCTTGATCGACAACGTACGCTATGCGGCAGAGCGCTTTGCCCGACACGGTATCGGCATTTTGCTTGAGGCGCTCAATCCCGCAACCAAACCAGACTATCTTTACTCCAGTCAGTATCAGGTGTTGGAAATGATAAGACGTATCGATCGTCCGGGCGTTTTCAGCCAGCTCGATTTGTACCACGCACAGCTGGTGGACGGTAATCTGACTCACCTGATCGCTGATTATATTGGGCAGTATCGACATATCCAAATCGCTTCTGTGCCCGCTCGCCACGAGCCGGATGAAGGTGAAATTAACTATCCGTGGCTCTTTGAGCTGATCGATCGCAGCGGATATCAAGGCTGGATTGGCTGCGAGTATCTTCCGCGTACCACCACGCAGGCGGGATTAGGGTGGTTATCCGCATTTAATTAAAAAGACGATGACGTGATGTGACGTGACGGGCTTTGGCTCGTGGCGCGGATTTTTGCGGCCTGAATCAGGCCACCACACCGGGAAACGGGCCCTCAATCAATGCGCCCCAGGCGCGAAAACAATAAAATCCGAAGAGGATAAATACTATGTCTACCGCCCTGTTGTTAACTATCGCCGTAGCCAGCGTGCTGATATTGCTGCTGCTGGTGATCAAGGCCAAAGTTCATCCTTTCGTTGCTCTGCTGGTGGTTAGCCTGCTGGTTGCCCTGGCAACCGGTATCCCGACTGATAAAATCATGTCGACCATCGTTGCCGGTATGGGCGGTCTGCTGGGTTCTATCACCATTATTATTGTGTTGGGCGCAATGCTGGGAGCCATCATCGAGTCTTCCGGCGGCGCAGAATCGCTGGCACAACGCCTGAATCAGCATCTTGGTGAGCAACGTGGCGTTGCGGCGCTAACGATAGCCGCATTTATTTTGGGAATTCCCGTCTTTTTCGAAGTCGGGTTTATCATTGTGGTTCCGCTCATTTATGGTTTTGCCAAAGTGGCACGCGTTTCCCCCCTCAAATATGGGCTTCCTATGGCGGGCGTCATGCTGATCGTACACGTTGCTCTCCCCACTCATCCGGGAGCGGCGGCGGCGGCAGGGTTGCTGCACAGCGATATGGGCTGGCTCATGTTGTCAGGGATAGCGATTTCCATCCCGGTTGGTGTGGGGGGCTATGCCATCGCGCAGGTCATGAATCGCCGCCATTATCAGCTGTCGGTCGCCGTGTTGGAACAGCTGCAGCTCGCAAAACCAGACGACGTTTGCCAGCGGCGGCAACCTCCATCTGCGTGGCTGATCTCATCGCTTATCGTGGTGCCGATCGTCCTTATCGTGCTCGGCACGCTGGCTCACAGCGTCTTGCCACAGTCCAATGCTCTGCGCCAGCTGCTCACGCTGATCGGCACGCCGGCCATTGCCTTATTGCTCGCCCTGGCGCTGTCTGCCTGGTTGCTGGGGCTGCGCCGTGGGTGGAGCAAAGACAAGCTGAGTGAATTGTTGGATCGCGCCATACCCGGTTCAGCCGGCGTTATTCTGGTCGCCGGCGCGGGGGGCGCATTTGGTAAAGTGCTGGTCGAGTCGGGCGTGGGAAAAGCGTTGGTTTTGTCGCTGGAAAATATTCATCTACCGCTTATCCCGGCCGCGTTTCTTTTGTCTCTGGCGTTACGCGCTTCACAGGGGTCTGCTACCGTGGCGATACTGACGACCAGCGGCCTGCTGGCCGAGGCGGTGAGCGGTATCAGTGAATGGCAGCTGGTGCTGGTCACGCTTTCAACCTGTTTTGGCGGTCTGGGGCTGTCACACGTTAATGATGCGGGGTTTTGGGTGGTGACGCGCTATCTCGGCCTGTCCGTTGCCGATGGGCTCAAAACCTGGACCGTGCTGACCACGATGATGGCACTGAGCGGATTCGCGCTAGTGTGGCTATTATCTTTGCTCACGTAGAGCCAGTGGCGGCAGAAAAAAGCAATTGAGCAAAATGCTATTCTTCTTCTACACTTAGGTGACAACACCGTGGTGGCTTTTATTTAATTGGGGTTATGAAATGAAGATCTTCCTGTGGATTATTGCGATTATTTTTATTGTAGGCTTGCTGACAATTACTGGCGTATTTAAACTTATTTTCTAATGCTGATGCGGGTGGCCCGTTATGCCGTAACCAGGCCTAACCCGCATTTTCGCTGCTGCAAAACGTCCGTTTTTTCAAAACTGAGCCAGGAATGAGCTCGCAGCGGTGCATGGCGTCACCGTGGGTGCTGTGACTTAGTTGTGCCGCAGGCGTTTCTGATGAGCACGGTTTCTTTATTGCAGTCGTTTGCCGTCGTTCCCCTGGCGAAAACAGAAAGGTCACAGGTCTTCAGTCGTTTATGGCAGGCTGCACAGACGGCACCGTGATGTTCACCATATTTATCACCGCGTATCGTGAAAACAAACCTGCGACACCCACATCTGCTACACCTAAGCATTTTATCACCCTCCTCATCCTGAGAACTATTTCGTTAGAATTATCTTAACAAAAATTGCATGGATATCCATAAATAACGTTAACCAAATAAATTCCTTTAGGTCCACCCTAATTCCATGTTTATAAAATGGTTTTCAAAAGGAAAGGAATATTAATGCTTAATATTGGTAATGTTTAGCATGAAAAGCGTGGGGTTTCATGATCGGGATCAATCGAAATGTACAGGTGGTTAGCGCAAAAAAGGGCCATTTTAAGAAGATAAATATGTCAATAATTTGAATCTTTTTTCTGATGGTTTAAGATTATAACGATATCGTATTTTTAATGTTTGTTAGGTTTTACATGCTGTTAACGAAAACTTGATAGATTTATCACCAAGCGGCACGTTTAAAACAGTCTCAAAAAAGACTATTTAACGGCTGTTTAAGTAAAACTTTTATAATTGATTCTTTAGCCCACCGTAATGGGCTGACCATTTCAGTTGCGGTATGCCGCACGTTAATCAGGGAGCTGTGAAACCGACCATGAGACTTAAACTCATCTTGTATTTTCTAATTTTGTCTTGCTATTTGGGAATAGGAAGTGCGCGTGCGGCCACTTTGATGCATGGCGTTGCCAACACCTGGAACAGCTTCAGCGATAACGTTAGTCAGACGTGGAATGACCCGCAAACGTTCGACCTGTACGTTCCTGCCGTTACCTGGCATAACCGCTGGACATACGATTCAGATAAAATCGATAAATATAATGAACGCCCTTGGGGGGCTGGCGGCGGCATTTCACACTACGATGAAAAGGGAAACTGGAACGGCATCTATCTGATGGCCTTTAAGGATTCCTTTAACAAGTGGGAGCCGATAGGGGGTTACGGTTGGGAAAAAACGTGGCGGCCGTTGGCTGATCCTGATTTCCACCTCGGGCTAGGCTACACGGCCGGAGTAACGATGCGCGACAACTGGAACTATATTCCTATTCCGGTGCTTTTACCCCTGGCTTCAATAGGTTATGGTTCAGCAACATTCCAGATGACTTACATTCCAGGAACGTATAATAACGGTAACGTTTATTTCGCCTGGCTACGCTGGCAGTTCTGACGTCACGAAGTGGCGTGAAGTTAATGTCTGACAAAAAAAAACGATATTTATCACTTTTTCGCCCCTGGCGACTGGACAAAAGCCTTCGCAATTGCTGTACTAACCCTCGACACAGTTTAGTGTCCATTTTTCATGTAAAGGTAATATAGATGTCTAAGATCAAAGGTAGCGTTAAGTGGTTTAATGAGTCCAAAGGTTTCGGTTTCATTACTCCTGAAGATGGTAGCAAAGATGTGTTCGTACACTTCTCTGCCATCCAGAGCAACGGTTTCAAAACTCTGGCTGAAGGTCAGCGCGTAGAGTTCGAAATCACTAACGGTGCCAAAGGCCCATCTGCTGCTAACGTTGCCGCTATTTAAGTTATCAGACAGAATTCTTAAAACCCGCCTTGTGGCGGGTTTTTTTTATCTGAAATTCGTCAAACGGTGTCTGCCAGCGTCAGCCTGTCCGTCACCTTACGTTAGCGGCTAAAGAAGAGCACCAGCCAGCTAACCGTTGCAGCACACGTTATGATCACCGCGAGAAATTCGTTAAGTCCACGGGGAAGCCAGGTCATCTTTCTTGTCCTTTTTGCGTCAAATGGCAATCAGCTTACGGCGACAAGATTAAGGAAACATTAAAGTGATATATGAGCCGGCTGGGTGCTTTTCAGTGCATGGGACAGGGCGGCGGGCGACTCAATCCAATAAGCACGGCAGGGGAGATGAGTGATGAAAGTGGCCCTAGGACAGTTCGCGGTTAATCGCGAGTGGCAGAAAAATGCCGATACTTGTATCGACCTGATGGATCGCGCCTGCCGACAGGGGGCGCGCTTACTGGTATTGCCGGAGGCGGTTTTAGCTCGTGATATCGCCGACCCTGAATGGGGAATAAAGGCCGCTCAGCCACTGGATGGGCTTTTTCTTAGTTTGCTCCTGACCGCCAGCCTGCATAATACCCTGACAACGGTATTCACTCTTCATGTGCCGGACGATCGGGGGCGCGTTTGCAATGCGCTTGTTGTCATTCGTCAGGGTGAAATTATCGCCCGCTACGATAAGCTGCATCTGTATGATGCTTTTACCGTTCAGGAATCGCTTCATGTTACTGCGGGCGATAGCATCCCCCCGCTGGTGGATGTCGACGGGATGAAGGTTGGTCTGATGACCTGTTATGACGTCCGTTTCCCGGAGTTGGCGCGCCGCCTGGCGTTGGACGGAGCCGATTTGCTGGTGCTGCCTTCTGCCTGGGTCAGAGGGCCGCTTAAAGAGATGCACTGGCAGGTGTTGGTTACCGCACGCGCGCTGGAAAATACCTGTTATGTGGTGGCAGTAGGGGAGTGCGGGCCGCGCAACATCGGTAACAGCATGGTGGTTGATCCGTTGGGCGTGGTTATTGCCAACGCTGCGGAGGGGCCGGCATTGTTGCTGGCTGAAATTGATGTCGAACGTATTGCCGAAGCTCGTCGCGCCCTGCCTGTTCTGGCCAACCGGCGTTTTGCCCCACCACAGCTTTAATCAACATGTTTTGTTACAGCATGCGCTTGAATTGCACCCTGAAGCGGGCGTTAATACAGTACGTTTGAAGATCGCATTGCGGTCAGGTTGATGACAGAAGGTAAAGATGGAAGGTATCAGTCTCGCTAAATTGCTGATTGTGGGTGCACTTATCGTGCTTCTCTTTGGAACCAAAAAATTGCGTAGTCTTGGTGGAGATCTGGGATCGGCGATTAAAGGCTTCAAAAAGGCGATGAATGACGACAGCGACGCTACGAGTAAAACCGCGTCAGAAGATAAAAATGCCGGGCAGGCTGTTCATAAAGAGTAGTGGACAAGAAAAAACGGATGACTGGGTCATCCGTTTTTTTTTATGGCGCGGGCTATTTGACTTCCAGCCCTTTCGCCTGCATATCGGCGTGGTATGAGGAGCGTACAAACGGTCCGCAGGCGGCGTGAGTAAAGCCCATGTCCATGGCCGCAGCTTTCATTTCATCAAATTCCGCCGGGCTGACGTAGCGCTGAACCGGCAAATGATGGCGGCTTGGCTGCAAATACTGGCCGAGTGTCAGCATGGTGACGCCATGACGACGCAAATCGCGCATCACTTCTACAATTTCAGCATTAGTTTCACCCAGGCCAACCATCAGACCCGATTTGGTTGGAATTTCCGGATGGGCTTCTTTAAACCGCTCCAGCAGCTTCAAAGACCAGTCGTAGTTTGCGCCCGGGCGCACCTGGCGATAAACGCGCGGCACGTTTTCCAGGTTGTGGTTAAACACGTCTGGCGGCGTGGCATTGAGTATTTCAAGCGCACGATCCATTCGCCCACGGAAATCTGGAACCAGGGTTTCAATTTTGATCGTCGGGCTTTTTTCACGAATGGCGCTGATACAGTCAGCAAAGTGCTGGGCACCACCATCACGCAGGTCATCACGATCTACCGAGGTAATGACCACGTAACGCAACGCCATATCGGCGATGGTTTGTGCCAGTTTACCCGGCTCATTGGCGTCCGGCGTCGTCGGGCGGCCGTGTGCCACGTCGCAGAATGGGCAACGGCGGGTGCAAATGGCACCGAGGATCATAAAAGTAGCCGTACCGTGGTTGAAACACTCAGCAAGGTTAGGGCAGGAGGCCTCTTCGCAAACGGAGTGCAGACCGTTTTTACGCATCGCAGCTTTAATACCCTGGATACGGCTGGAGTCGGCAGGCAGCTTGATCTTCATCCACTCCGGCTTACGTAATACTTCCGTACGCTCGGTGACCACGGTTTTCACCGGGATCAATGCCATTTTGTCTGCATCGCGGTATTTAACACCGCGTTCCATCACGATAGGTTTACTCATATTCTTGTTAGTTCCAGGTTGGAATGCGGTCGTCGCTCGCTTTAAAAAGATGCAGCCGCATGACACTCAATGAGTTGGTAATTTTCAACTTCTTTTGGTAAAGCGCGCAAATTATATCATCTCCTCGCGGCAGATTCAGCCTGCCCTTGCGAGAAAGGGTTACAGAATTGTAAAACAGCTTCAATGCCGTAGCGATGAGAACGGAAGCGACGGATCTTCGCGCCAGTCAATGTCGGTAATGGCCAGGTGATGGGCAAAATGGGCAATTAACAGCGGCTGCACCGCGGCCAGCGTTGCTCCCGGATGCTGTTGCGTGAGCTGCGTCATCTCCAACCCGGCGTAACCACAGGGGTTGATACGCTGAAACGGAGAAAGATCCATGTCCACGTTGAGCGCCAGGCCATGAAATGAACAGCCCTGACGAATGCGCAGGCCGAGCGAACAGATTTTTTTTCCATCCACATACACGCCTGGCGCATCGCTGCGTGCATTGGCGCTGACGGAAAAAGCAGCCAGCGTATCAACCACCGTCTGTTCAATCGCGGTAACCAGCTGACGCACGCCAACCCTGCGCCGTTTCAGGTTGATCATGACATACATGACCTGCTGCCCGGGGCCATGGTAGGTGACCTGACCGCCACGGTCGCTCTGCATCACGGGGATATCGCCGGGCATTAGCAGGTGCTCGCTTTTTCCCGCTTGTCCCTGGGTAAACACCGGTAGATGTTCAACCAGCCAGATTTCATCCGGCGTTTCATCATTACGCTGGTCGGTAAACTGGTGCATAGCGAGCGATACGGGGGCCCATGGCTGCAGGCCAAGCTGGCGGATAATCAGAGTATCTGGAGACAAAACGGGCGATCCGGTTGGATAAAGAGGGGGGCAGTATAACGTTGGTACGGGGCAAGAACCAGCTTGCCCCCTATTATCGGTTACAGCACCATGCGAACAATTTCGATGTTACCCAATTCTTCATACAGGGTTTCCACCTGTTCGATATGCGTTGCGTTAATGGTGATGGAAACCGAATGATAGTTGCCTTTACTGCTGGGTTTGACCTCTGGCGAATAGTCACCAGGGGCATGGCGCTGCACGACTTCAACCACCTGATCGACCAGCTCAGGCTGTGCCAGACCCATTACTTTGTAGGTAAAAGACGTAGGGAATTCGAGCAGTTCTTTAAGATTGGTTTTCATTTAGACTCCGGTAACACCACTTAGCCCCCCGCTTTAGCGGGAGTTGCAGATAATAAATTGGGATCGATAACATGTAATATGGGGACGGTGGCAATTCATTTCAAGAGATAACGCGGATGCTTAAACAGGGGCCGGTTGGCCCCTGTTTAAGCAAGTCGATTAACCAAACCAGTGGTGGAACATTAATTTGATGTAGTCAACGATGCGGCCAAAGAAGCCGCCTTCCGGCATATCGTTCAGCACCACAAGCGGATGCTGTTCAATGTTTTTGCCATCCAGCTGGAAGTTAATCGTGCCGACGACCTGATTTTTCTGTAGCGGAGCATGCAGCTCTGTGTTGCTCAGCGTGTAACTGGCCTTCAAATCTTTCATCCGGCCACGCGGAATGGTCAGATAAACATCGTTCTCCACGCCAAGCTGAACACGATCGCTGTTGCCGAACCAGACAGGCTCAGAAGCAAACTCTTTGCCCGCCTTCAGCGGAGCCACGGTTTCAAAGAAACGGAAGCCCCAGGTCAGCAGTTTTTTGCTTTCGGTTTCGCGGCCTTTATAAGTATGGCCACCCATAACGGCCGATATCAGGCGCATCTGCTGGCCTTCGGTCGCGGAAGCAACGAGGTTATAGCCTGCTGACTCGGTATGGCCCGTTTTGATGCCATCAACGTTCAGGCTGGTGTCCCATAACAGACCGTTACGGTTCATCTGGCGGATGTTGTTAAAGGTGAACTCTTTCTCGTGATACACGGCGTATTCATCCGGCACGTCACGAATGAGCGCACGGCCGATCAGCGCCATGTCGCGCGCAGAGCTGTACTGACCTTCAGCATCTAGGCCATGTACCGTCTGGAAATGCGTATTTTGCAGGCCCAGCGCCTTAACATAGTTATTCATCAGGCCAACAAAGGTGTCCTGGCTGCCGGCAACATAATCGGCCATTGCCACGCAGGCATCGTTACCTGATTGCAGCACGATGCCGCGTGTCAGCTGAGAAACCGGCACCCGGTCACCCGGCTTAAGGAACATCAGTGAAGATCCTTTAAATACCGGATTACCGGTAGCCCAGGCATCTTTACCCACGGTAACAATATCGTCCTGATGGATTTTACCCGCCTTGATAGCCTGGCCGATGACATAGCTGGTCATCATTTTCGTCAGGCTCGCCGGGTCGCGGCGCGCATCGGCATTCTTCTCTGCCAGCACTTTTCCCGAGTTATAATCGATCAGAACATAGGCTTCAGCGTCAATTTCCGGTACGCCTGGGATCATGGTTTTGATGTTGACATCGTCGGCATAGGCGACAACGTTGAGGCTGAGAGCAATCAGCGAGCCTAGGGTCAGGCATTTAAGCAGTCGGGACGGATTTAAAGTGTTCATGTTGAGGACGATAACATCCATTGGCCAGGTTAATAAAAGTGACTCACTATAGCAAAATCATCCATTTCCGACCTGCCTAAATCGTGCAGGCCGGGAGAATTACATTGCGGCAGGTGCGACGGTGATAAACGATTGTTGCTGTGCCTCATTCGCCAGCCGCTGCTGTAGGGCGGCAGCCTGCTGACGTGAGCTGAAACGCCCGAGCTGTACGCGATAAATGTTGCCATGGCCATCTACCGCACCCTGAACACTAAACCGCTTGCCTAAACGGGTTGCCAGCTCATGAGCCTTGTCGGCATTGCTAAGGGCGCCAACCTGAACCACATAGTTTCCGCCTGACGCCGCCGCCGCAGCAGGGGCTGCGCTCGCTGCTGGCACGTTGGGCGCTGGCGCAGGGATTTCTGGCTTGCTGCTCTCAAGCACGCCGCTTTTTAGCGGCTGCTGCGCACCGAGGAAACCGCTGCTGCGCACCGGTGCCCCCATTGTGTCATCGCCACCATTTAGGGTTGAGTTGTCAACCGGGCGCGACGCTACCGGCTGCAAGCCCGCATCCTGCTGCGGTTGTGACGCGGGTACAGATACCGCCGCGCTGCTGCCCATGGCCGTCATGCCGCCACCAATATCCGGGCGCGGTGGCAAGGCATAGGTCTGTTTCGCCACGGTAGTACCGATAGTGCCGGGGCCGGAGAGCGTACCGTCCGGCGCAACGTTGATATAGTCGACGCGCACCCGGGTATTATTAGAGGTATTGAGGCGGTCCGCTGCGGCACGCGACAGATCGATAATACGTCCCGGTGTATAAGGGCCACGGTCGTTGACGCGCACAACGATCATACGGCCGTTGGCCAGATTGGTGACGCGCACGTAGCTTGGTAACGGCAGCGTTGGATGCGCCGCCGTCAACGCATTGGCATCAAACAGCTCACCCGTGGCGGTCTGGTTGCTGCCCATCTCTTCACCGTAGGTGGTGGCGAGGCCTGTCTGGCTAAAGTTTGACGGGTCTTTAACAATCTTCCAGGTTGTGCCTTTGACCGTATAATCCTGCGACGTCGCCGGATTATACGGTTCATAGCGCGGTTCCGCACCGCCGATCTCTACCACCGGGCCATTATAAGCCGGCTGCTGCCGTGTGACGGGCGCCTGCCGATCGTTGTCGGTCGTCGTACAGGCCGTCAGCAAAGCTGATGCCAGCGCAATGCAAAGCCAATCCTTACGCATATTTATGCCTCTTAAACGCTCTTTGACAACAGTTTTCGATGGGTGTGAATCGACATGATGATGCCAAACCCGGCCATCAGGACGATAAGCGCCGATCCCCCGTAACTGACTAGCGGCAGCGGTACTCCGACCACCGGTAAAATGCCGCTCACCATGCCGATGTTAACAAAAACATAGACGAAGAAGATCAGCATCATACCACCGGCCATCACGCGACCAAAAGTGGTCTGCGCGCGTGCCGCCATGACCAGCCCGCGTAAAATTAGCAGGACGTACAGTATTAGCAGGACCAGCACGCCGACCAATCCTAATTCTTCCGCCAGTACGGCAAAGATAAAGTCGGTATGGCGCTCCGGTAGAAATTCCAGCTGGGATTGGGTGCCGTGCAGCCAACCTTTACCGCGCAATCCGCCAGAACCGATAGCAATCTTTGACTGGATAATATGATAACCGGCTCCAAGCGGGTCGCTTTCCGGATCCAGCAGCATCATCACGCGGTCACGCTGATAGTCGTGCATCAGGAAGAACCACAAAATAGGGATAAACGCCGCGACCAGCAGCACCGCCACCGCAATCAGTTTCCAGCTCATTCCCGAGAGGAAAAGTACAAACAGGCCTGAAGCTGCAATAAGAATAGAGGTTCCCAAATCAGGCTGCGCCGCAACCAGCAGGGTCGGCATAAAGATCAGTATCAGGGCGATAGCGGTATTTTTTAGCGTTGGCGGGCATACATCACGGTTGATGAAGCGCGCCACCATCAGCGGTACGGCAATTTTTGCAATTTCCGAAGGCTGAAAACGTACCACGCCAAGATCCAGCCAGCGCTGGGCGCCCTTACTTATATGGCCAAAGGTATCAACCGCAATCAGCAGGACAACACACACGATGTACAGATAGGGGGCCCAGCCTTCATAAACCCGGGGGGGGATCTGCGCCATCACCAGCATGACGACAATACCCATACAAATCTGAACCAGCTTACGTTCCATCATGCCCGGGTCCTGCCCGCTGGCACTCCACATCACCAGCGCACTGTAGACAAGCAGCGCGGCGATAATAAGACAAAACAGGGGATCAATGTGGATGCGGGTCCAGATTGTTTTTTTCTGATGGCTACTATTCATAACCGGTTATTCACCCTCGTAGCCTGGCGGCGTTGGCGGCGCGACAGGTAGGTTGGTATTATTATCGCCAAGAATAATATGGTCGAGGATCTGGCGCATAATGGTGCCGACAGCAGGGCCCGCTCCGCCGTTCTCAAGGATTATGGCTACCGCCACACGCGGCTGATCGTAAGGGGCATACGCGGTCATTAGCTTATGGTCACGCAGGCGCTCGGTCAGTTTATGGGCGTTATAGGTTTCATTCGCTTTTAAACCAAACACCTGCGCCGTACCTGACTTGGCGGCAATTTTATACGGTGCATCCGCAAAGCTCTTACGTGCGGTGCCGTTAGGGCGGTTTGCCACGCCATACATCCCGTCTTTAGCCATCTCCCAGTAACCGCTATGCACGTCTGCAACCGGGGCGATCTCAGGCTGACGCCAGGGGACTTTATTTTCACCCCGCATGGTATCCATCATCAGATGCGGGGTTTTGACGATGCCGTCATTGATCAGGGTCATCAGCGCCTTGTTCATCTGCACGGGGGTAGCGGTCCAGTAGCCTTGTCCGATCCCAACCGGAATGGTGTCACCCTGATACCAGGGTTTCTTGAAGCGCTTCATTTTCCATTCGCGGGTGGGCATGATACCGGGCGTTTCTTCCGTCAAATCGATGCCGGACAGCTGCCCATAACCAAACTTGCCCATCCACTCACTTAAACGATCGATCCCCATGTCAAATGCGACCTGGTAGAAGAAGGTGTCAGCGGACTCTTCGAGTGATTTCGTCACGTTGAGGCGACCGTGGCCCCAGTGTTTCCAGTCGCGGAAGCGTTTTTCAGAACCGGGAAGCTGCCACCATCCGGGATCGAAAAGGCTGGTATTACGCGTGATCACCCCGGCGGTCAGGGCGGAAACGGCAATATAGGGTTTCACCGTTGACGCCGGAGGGTAGGCCCCCTGGGTCGTACGGTTAATCAGCGGGCGGTTTTCATCGTTAATCAAAAGGTTATACTGCTTGCTTGAGATGCCGCCAACGAATGGGTTGGGATCGTAGCTAGGCATAGAGACCATCGCGAGGATTTCGCCATTACGCGGATCGGTCACTACCACCGCAGCACGACTGCCTGCCAGCAGGGTTTCAATGTACTGTTGCAGTTGAAGGTCGATAGTCAGGTGAATATCACGCCCGGCCTGGGGTGCTTGCTCATGCAACTGGCGGATAACGCGGCCACGGTTGTTAACCTCAACCTCTTCATAACCCGTTTTGCCATGCAGTACATCTTCGTAGTATCGCTCGATACCCAGCTTGCCAATATCATGGGTTGCCGCGTAATTTGGCCACTTACCTTCTTTATCAAGGCGTTCGACGTCACGGTCGTTAATTTTCGACACATAACCCAAAACGTGGGTCAGCGCAGAACCGTAGGGATAGTAACGACGCTGATAGCCTTTCACCTCCACGCCGGGGAAGCGATATTGATTGACCGCAAAGCGCGCAACCTGAACTTCGGTCAGACTGGTTTTTAGCGCAATAGAGGTGAAGCGGCGTGAGCGCTTACGTTCTTTTTGAAACGCATCAAGGTCATCATCGGTCAGGTCGACAACGGACTTAAGCTGTTGCAGGGTGTCTTGCAGGCTGTCGACCTTTTCTGGCACCAGCTCAAGCTGATAGATGGTGCGGTTTTGCGCCAGTGGAACGCCGCTGCGATCGTAGATGATACCCCTGCTTGGGGCCACCGGTACCAGTTTAATCCGGTTGGCGTTAGAGCGCGTGCTGTAGTCGTTAAAGCGGATAATTTGCAGGTGGTAAAGATTGGCCACCAGGATACCGGAGAGCAGTAAAATGCCAAAAAAGGCGACAAGCGCCCGGCGAACAAACAGCGTCTGCTCGGCAGTGTAGTCACGAAAGGAGTTACGTTGTAATTTCATCCGCTGTCTGTGTCGGTCCGGTTGACCTTATCCGCTATTCTCTATGATAAGGATGATTCGCAGTAATGCTCCATGCACGATACAAACTCTCTGCAACCAACACGCGTACCAGCGGATGGGGCAGGGTTAGCGCTGAGAGTGACCAGCTTTGCTCCGCCGCTGCCTTGCAGGCGGGTGACAAACCTTCCGGGCCGCCGATCAACAGACTGACGTCACGGCCATCCTGTTTCCAGCGCTCCAGCTGGCTGGCAAGCTGTGGCGTTTCCCACGGCTGGCCGGGTATATCCAGCGTGACGATGCGATTGCCTTTACCGGTGGCAGCCAGCATCATTTCGCCTTCTTTCTCCAGGATGCGCTTGATATCTGCATTCTTTCCACGCTTTCCAGCGGGCACTTCCGTGAGTTCAAAAGGCATATCTTTCGGAAAGCGCCGCAGATACTCCATAAAGCCAGTTTGTACCCAGTCAGGCATTTTGGTGCCAACGGCAACCAGTTGCAGCTTCACGGCTTAACTCCAGAGCTTTTCCAGTTCGTACAGCTGACGGCTCTCTTCCTGCATCACATGAACGATCACTTCGCCCAGGTCCACGACCACCCAGTCAGCGGCGGCGCGGCCATCAACGCCGAACGGGCGTAAACCGGCGAGGCGAGCTTCCTGAACCACATGTTCGGCAATGGATACCACGTGGCGGGTAGAGGTGCCGGTGCAGATCACCATACAGTCGGTGATGCTGGATTTACCATGAACATCGATAGTCACGATATCCTGGCCTTTTAAATCGTCAATTTTATCAACAACGAAGTCTTGGAGTGCTTGACCTTGCAAAAGGTTCCCCCTTGGGATTTAAGTCTGCGGGGTTATCTCATATTCGCATCGCGAGATGAAATGATAACCGTAACATTGTGTGTTTAGGGGCTGAAGATGCCCCGGAAAAATCAGCGGCGCAGTATATCATGCCGTTCAGGGTTGCGATATAAACCCTCGCGATCGATATATGCACTGACCGACGGTGGCAGCAGATCGGCATCGGATTCTCCCCGATGACGCCGCGCGCGGATCTCCGTGGCGGAAATCGCCACCAGCGGGGTGGGTGCCATAAACACCCTACCTGCGGGAACATGCCGCAGTTCATCAGGGGAGTCCGTCTGATGACTGCTCAGCCAGCTTTGCAACTCTGCGGTTTCCATCGCGCTGCTATATCCAGGTCTCTGGCAAACCAGCAGGTGACACAGCGACAGAATATCCTGCCAACGATGCCATTTATGTAGGTTCAACAGTGAGTCCTGACCAATAATAAAGGCGAGCGGTTGCCGGGCCCCTCGCTCGGCGCGCACGGCTGCCAGCGTGTCGATAGTGTAGGAGGGCGTGTCACGCTGCATTTCACGCAGGTCGAGATCAAAAAGCGGATTATCGGCAATAGCCAGCCCGATCATATCAGCCCTTTGAGCCGGCGTTGCTTCCGGCTGTGGACGGTGTGGTGGCACGTTGTTCGGCAGCAGAGTGACCTTTTGCAGTCCAGCCATGGCAGCCATAGCTTCCACCGGACGCAGATGACCGTAATGAATGGGGTCAAACGTGCCGCCAAACAGCGCATGCAGTGCATTGTGGTCACACATCACAAAAACTCGCCGGAAAAGAGGGAAGACATAATATGAGCGTCAGCGTCTCCAGTTCTGCCCAGACCGACTGACCGTAGTCCTGCTTCAACGTCAGTTCTGTCTGAGTCAGCAGGCGTAACGCCTGTGCCAGCTGTGGGGCGCTGATACGTTGCAGGGCATCGCCAAATAGCGCCCTGCGGTTTTGCCAAACCCGATGCTGATCGAACAGGGCACGCAGCGGAATCTGAGTCATCTGACGCTGTAAAGTCAGCAGCAGTAGCAGGTCGCGTTGCAGCGTGCGCAGCAGGATCACCGGCTCACCGTCTTCAGAACGCATTTGGCGGAGAATGTGCAGCGCACGCTTGCTTTTGCCCGCCAGCAAAGCATCCACCCAGTGGAAGGGAGTGAAATGAGCCGCGTCGTTGACCGCCTGCTCAACCCGTGGCAACGTCAGTTTGCCATCTGGCCACAGCAGAGAAAGCCGTTCGAGCGCCTGGGAGAGCGCCAGCAAATTACCCTCGTAGCAGTAACACAGCAGCTGATTTGCCGCATCATCCAGCGTCAGGTTGAGCTTTTTAGCCCGGTTAGTGACCCAGCGCGGAAGCTGTGCGTGTTCCGGGGTTTGGCACGGAACCATGACTGCGTTGGTGCTGAATGCTTTGTACCAGGTGCTGTTTTCCTGCGCTTTGGTCAGTCGGGTTGCGCGCAGGATCAGCAGAATATCGCTGTGTAACAGGGTGGAAAGGGTGAGCAGCTGCTCGCTCATCGCCGCGTTTGGGCCATTTTCGGGCAAAATGAGCAATAGCGTCTGGCGGCTGGAGAACAGGCTCAATGCCTGACAGGTCGAGAATATCTCCTGCCAGTCTGTTCCGGCTTCCAGCGCCACGCTGAAGTGTTCGGTAAATCCCTGCTGCTGGGCGGCAGTGCGGATGGCATCGTGCGTTTCCTGCAGCAGTAACGGTTCATTACCGCTCAATAAATAACAGGCGCGCAACCCCTCACGAAGTTGTGCGCCGAGTTGTTCAGGGTAAATCCTGATCATCGTTTGTAGGAGCTGTCCGAGATCGTATTCGCATCTGCGGGCAGGCGATCGACGGCTGACGGTGTGTGGTCAAGCGTATTGATTGCCGGGTTTGCTTCAGCAACGTGGACCGTTAACAGCTGACGCACCAGCTTCTCTACGGCCTGCGTACGCATTTCTTTGACGATAATATCCTGTTCGGAATCTTTCGCCAGCGCAGCCTGCGAGTTGTCGAAGAAGGAACGATATACCGTGGCACCGATTGGATAGATACCTTTATTTGGCACCAGCACCTGAGCACGCACAACCATCATCATGGAGTATTCCGCCGTCTTACCGTCCTGGAAAATAGAGGCGGTATCACGGCTCACGGTTTCCCCCTGCAGGCGCAGCGAAGGCACGTCCTGACGGATTCCCGGTTTGTCGAGGATCGTCACGTTATTCAGCCGTAACTGCTCACGCACCGCGCGATTGAGCGGGCCATAGGGGTCTGATGTATCTACAATCAGCGTTTTCATTTCGGGCGGCACCGAAGTGGTGCCGCGCAGATGATAACCACATCCGGCGGTGATCAGCACCGCCATACTAAGTAACAGAGAGACTATCGGATGTCGCACAATTCCTCCTGACATCAACCAACAACCAGGTTAAGCAGCTTGCCCGGTACAAAAATCACTTTACGAATGGTGACGCCATCAAGATATTTGGCCACCAGATGTTCCTGCGCAGCACGAGCCTGCACCTGTTCCTGAGTCGCGTCAGCGGCAACGGTAATTTTCCCGCGCACTTTGCCGTTAACCTGAACCACTACCAGCAGGGAATCTTCCACCATCGCGGCCTCTTCCGCCTGCGGCCACGGTGCATTATCGATTTCTCCCGCGCCGCCCAGAGCCTGCCAAAGGACAAAACTGGCGTGTGGGGTAAACGGGTTAAGCATACGAACTACCGCCAGCAACGCCTCCTGCATCAACGCACGGTCCTGCTCTGTTTCCTGTGGCGCGCGCGCCAGCTTGTTCATCAGCTCCATAATTGCGGCAATTGCGGTGTTAAAGGTCTGACGGCGACCGATATCGTCAGAAACTTTGCTGATGGTTTTATGCAGATCGCGGCGCAGAGCCTTCTGCTCATCGTTCAGCGCATCCAGGTCGAGGGCGACCGTCGGCCCTTTTTCAGTATGCTCAAAGGCCAGTCTCCACACGCGTTTCAGGAAGCGATTCGCCCCCTCAACGCCGGATTCCTGCCACTCAAGGGTCATTTCTGCCGGGGAGGCGAACATCATAAACAGACGCACGGTATCGGCACCGTAGCGTTCGACCATGACCTGCGGATCGATGCCGTTGTTTTTCGACTTCGACATTTTGCTCATGCCGGCGTAAATCAGTTCATTGCCGTCATTATCAGTGGCTTTGGTTATACGCCCTTTCTCATCGCGCTCAACGGAGACGTCAGTCGGGGATACCCAGTTACGCTCGCCATTACTACCGGTGAAATAGAACGCGTCAGCCAATACCATGCCCTGGCACAGCAGACGTTTAGCCGGTTCATCAGAGTTGACCAGGCCCGTATCACGCAGCAGTTTGTGGAAGAAGCGGAAATAGAGCAGGTGCATGATAGCGTGTTCAATACCGCCCACGTATTGATCGACCGGCAGCCAGTAGTTAGCCGCAGCCGGATCCAGCATGCCTTTATCATAATTCGGGCAGGTGTAACGTGCGTAGTACCAGGATGATTCCATAAAGGTATCAAAGGTGTCGGTTTCGCGCAGCGCAGGCTGGCCGTTAACGGTAGTTTTTGCCCACTCTGCATCGGCTTTAATCGGGCTGGTGATGCCGTCCATTACCACATCTTCCGGCAGAATAACCGGCAGCTGATCTTCCGGCGTCGGCATCACGGTGCCATCTTCCAGCGTGACCATAGGGATTGGCGCGCCCCAGTAGCGCTGGCGTGATACGCCCCAGTCGCGCAGGCGATAATTCACCTTACGCTCACCAACACCTTTATCTGCCAGCTTAGCCGCAATGGCGTCAAAGCCCGCTTCGTGCGACAAACCGTCGAATTCGCCGGAGTTAAACAGCGTGCCTTTTTCGGTCATTGCGGAACCGCTAAGATCCGGCTCGCTGCCGTCAGCCGCCAGAATAACCGGTTTAATCGGCAGGCTATATTTGCTGGCAAACTCCCAGTCGCGCTGGTCGTGTCCAGGCACGGCCATCACGGCGCCGGTGCCGTATTCCATCAGCACAAAGTTTGCCACCCAGACCGGCACCTTTTCGCCGGTCAGCGGATGTGCGGCAAACAGGCCGGTGGCCATGCCTTTTTTCTCCATCGTTGCCATATCTGCCTCAGCAACTTTGGTATTACGGCATTCTGCAATGAAGTCCGCCAGCGCCGGATTGTTCAGCGCTGCCTGGGCTGCCAGCGGATGCCCTGCTGCTACCGCCAGATAGGTAACGCCCATAAAGGTGTCGGGACGAGTGGTGTAAACGCTCAGCTTCTCTTCGCTGTTGAGAACCGTGAACTCAATTTCAACGCCTTCTGAGCGGCCAATCCAGTTCCGCTGCATCGTTTTAACCTGCTCCGGCCAGCTTTCCAGCTTGTCGAGGTCATTCAGCAATTCGTCAGCGTAGTCGGTGATTTTAACAAACCACTGTGGGATTTCTTTACGCTCAACTTTGGAATCGCAGCGCCAGCAGCAGCCGTCAATGACCTGCTCGTTAGCCAGTACCGTCATATCATGCGGGCACCAGTTCACCGCAGAAGTCTTTTTATAAACCAGGCCTTTTTCATACAGCTTGGTAAAGAACCACTGTTCCCAACGATAATACTCCGGTTGGCAGGTTGCCAGCTCGCGGTTCCAGTCATAGCCAAAGCCCAGCAGCTTCAGCTGGTTTTTCATGTAGTCGATATTGGCGTAGGTCCAGGGAGCGGGCGCGGTATTGTTTTTTACCGCTGCACCTTCAGCTGGCAGACCGAAGGCATCCCAACCGATGGGTTGCAGGACATTTTTACCCAGCATACGCTGGTAACGAGAGATCACATCGCCAATGGTGTAGTTGCGCACATGGCCCATATGTAGACGGCCAGAAGGATAGGGCAGCATCGAGAGGCAGTAGTACTTCTCTTTGCCTTCGTCCTCGGTCACTTTGAACGTTTGCTTCTCATCCCAGTGCTGCTGGACGTTGGATTCTATCTCTTCCGGGCGATATTGCTCTTGCATGGTAGCCAGTGGTCCTTTGTATAAATTCTTTATGTTCATTCAGATCCACATAGCATAGCCGATCCGTCCCCGGCGCAACAACAGGAAGCAGCCAGCTTGAAGGCATTTCTCTGTAAGCTGGAAGCACGCTGGCAATTATTGCTGCAAAATGACGAAACTTTTTTGCAGGCGCTACAATAAGTGAAACGCTTTCGTTATTAATTAAAGGAGTGTCTATGAACAAGGTCGCTCAGTCTTATCATGAGCTGGTGTCTTCGCTCACGGCGCGTCTTGAGCGCGGAGAGCGTGATATTGATGCTCTGGTAGAAAGTGCGCGTCAGCGTATGAATAACCGCGGGGAGCTAACCCAAAGCGAAATTAATGACGTCACGCGTGCGGTGAAACGCGACCTGGAAGAGTTCGCCCGCAGCTATGCGGAGCAGCAGCATGAGCTCGGGGAAAGTGTATTTATGCGAGTCATCCGCCAAAGTTTGTGGAAAGAGCTGGCGGATATTACAGACAAAAGTCAGCTCGAGTGGCGCGAAGTGTTTCAGGATTTGAACCACCACGGGGTGTATCACAGTGGAGAGGTGGTGGGGCTGGGGAATCTGGTCTGCGAACAGTGCCATTTTATTCGGGCCATTTATACGCCGGAGGTTCTGACGCGGTGCGCGCAATGCGGACACGACCGTTTTGCACGCCAGCCGTTTGAACCTTAGTTTTGCGCGATGCATCCCAGCGATGATCAACATCTCGTGTGGCCTGTGCGGAGAACATCCCTCGTACAGGCCACTCTTTTGTCGCTGTCTGCTGACGCTGTTGCTGGCAACGTTAATGCAGGATTTTCGCCAGGAAGTCCTTTGCGCGCTCTGACTGCGGATGATTAAAGAAGTTATCCTTTGGGGAATCCTCAACGATTTTACCTTCGTCCATAAAGATAACGCGGTTAGCAACCTTACGCGCAAAGCCCATTTCGTGCGTTACCACCATCATGGTCATACCCTCGTTGGCCAGTTCAACCATAACGTCCAGCACTTCGTTGATCATTTCTGGGTCGAGAGCGGACGTTGGCTCGTCGAACAACATGGCGATAGGATCCATACAGAGCGCGCGGGCAATGGCCACGCGTTGCTGTTGGCCTCCAGACAGCTGACCGGGGAACTTATTGGCGTGGGCGGCAAGACCGACGCGCTCCAGCAGTTTTAGTCCTTTGCTGCGCGCTTCCTGCTTGTCACGTCTCAGTACCTTCACCTGCGCCAGCGTTAAATTATCGACGATAGACAAATGAGGGAACAGTTCAAAATGCTGAAACACCATACCAACTTTCGAACGCAGCTGCGCCAGATTGGTTTTTTTATCGTTAACCACCGTACCGTTGACTTCGATCGTCCCTTGCTGAACCGGCTCCAGCCCGTTGACGGTTTTAATCAGCGTTGATTTGCCGGAGCCAGAAGGGCCGCAGACTACGACAACTTCACCTTTTTTTACTTCGGTTGTGCAGTCGGTCAGTACCTGAAAGTGACCATACCACTTAGAAACGTTTTTCAGGGTAATCATTTTAAACAGTCCTTTTTTTCTTTAAGTAGCTGACCAACAGCGATGCGCTAAGGCTGATAACAAAGTAAACCGCACCGGCAAACAGCACCATTTCAATCTCAGTGCCATTATTGACGCCGATGGTATCGGCCGTGCGGAAAAAGTCGGCGAGGCTTAAGACATATACCAGTGACGTATCCTGAAACAGCACGATACCCTGGGTCAGAAGGAGCGGAACCATAGCCCGGAACGCCTGTGGCAGGATAATCAGCTGCATTGACTGCCAGCGGGTCATGCCAAGCGCGAGGGCCGCATTACCCTGGCCGCGAGCGATACTAAGGATGCCGGCACGAATAATTTCGGAGTAATAGGCGGCTTCAAACAGTGAGAAGGCAACCATAGCCGAGATAAGACGAATATCGGTTTTGGGCGACAGCCCCAGCACCTGTTGCAGGAAGCTCGGTACTACCAGATAGAACCACAGCAGCACCATCACCAGCGGCACCGAGCGGAACAGATTGACGTAGATCTTGGCAAACCAGCTTATCGGCTTAAACGAAGACAGGCGCATAACCGCCAGCATAGTGCCCCATATGATGCCGAAAACTATCGCTGTAAAAGTAATTTGCAGCGTTATGACCATACCGTTCCACAGCCACGGCAGGTTAGGAACGATAGTACTCCAGTCGAATTGATACATTACTTACCTCCCGTGCCCGGCAGGCGCACTTTACGCTCCACCAGGCCCATCAGCAGCATAATTACCGCGTTGATGGCGATATAAGCCAGGGTAATCGCAGTAAATGATTCATAGGCATGGGCAGAGTAGTCGAGCAGCTTGCCCGCCTGAGCGGCCATGTCGACCAGGCCGATAGTGGAGGCTATCGCCGAGTTTTTTACCAGGTTAAGCATTTCCGAAGTCATCGGCGGTACGATGACCCGATAAGCATTAGGTAGCAGGACGTAACGGTAGGTTTGTGGCAGGGTTAACCCCATCGCCAGACCGGCATTTTTCTGCCCACTGGGCAGGGACTGGATGGCCGCACGTACCTGTTCGCAAACGCGGGCGGCAGTAAACAGGCCAAGGCAGAGTACCGAACAGGTAAAAAACTGAATATTCGGATCGATTTCCGATTTAAACCACATGCCGATGTTTTCCGGCAACAGTTCCGGCACCACCAGATACCAGATAAAGAATTGAACGATAAGCGGCACGTTGCGGAACAGCTCAACGTAACAGGCGCCGAGAGACGAGAGCAGGCGACCGGGCACGGTACGTAAAATGCCGAACAATGAGCCAACGCACAGGGCGATGACCCAGGCACAGACTGAAACAGCGATGGTCACCTGAAAACCTGACCAAAGCCACCCAAGATAAGTCGTATTTCCGAACGGGGCTTCTTGAAGAAATATTCCCCAGTTCCAATCGATAGACATAAAACACTCCGGTAAAAAAAGGGTAGCGGTTGCTACCCTGAAGATTGATGAGAGGCTCATGTACCCTGCTGCTTTGGGTACCTATGCGCACCGGGGAACGACCGGTTTGCATCTTCGCCCGGCCGTATGGCTTAAGCGATATCAGCCGAACTGTGTCTGTCCGAGCCTGAGTTCAACAATCGTAGAGCGTATGACCGCCCCTTAACCCGCGACACGCAACGTGAAAAGGGCATCATTTCCCGCCAACCCATCGCCGAAAAGGCAGGGTGGAAGGGCCTGATATCCGTTGCCACGGCGGTCATGTTGGGCGATTTTTTATTAATTCATTGCCTTATCGTTAGGCGTTTTGAAAAGCGCTTTCATGTCATCTGACAGGTCGAAGTTCATGGTCATATTTTTTGGTGGGATCGGCTGTTTGAACCATTTATCAAACCATTTTGCTGCTTCACCCGAGGTTTGCGCCTGAACGATGGTGTCATCCATCAGCTTTTTAAATTCGTTATCGCCTTTACGCAGCATGCAGCCGTAGGCTTCATGAGACTGAGGTGTACCGAGTATTTCCCAATCGGAAGGTTTTTTCGCTTTAGCGCGTTCGCCAGCCAACAGAGCATCATCCATCATAAACGCCACCGCACGGCCACTTTCCAGCGTGCGGAAAGAATCACCGTGATCTTTAGCGCTGATGATGCGCATGTTCATCTTTTGTTCGTCATTCAGCTTGTTGAGCAGAATTTCAGAGGTCGTGCCAGAGGTGACGACAACGGTTTTTCCTTTCAGGTCTGCAAAGTCTTTAATTGCGCCGCCTTTTTTAACCAGAAGTCGTGTACCGACCACAAAGATGCTGTTTGAGAAACTTGCCTGCTTCTGCCGCTCCAGATTGTTAGTGGTGGAGCCGCACTCGAAGTCGTAGGTTCCATTTTGTAATAAAGGAATACGGTTTTGTGAGGTAACAGGCAGCATTTTTACCTGTAGATCGGGTTTGTTTAGCTTTGTCTTAATGGCTGCGACGATCGCGTTGGAATAATCTTGAGAGTACCCCACCACTTTCTGCTGATTGTCGTAATAGGAGAAGGGTACGGACGATTCACGATGACCAACGACAATCACGCCAGTTTTAGCAATTTTCTCCAGAGTAGAATTTTGCTGCTGCGCATCGGCGACGGCTTGTACTTTGGTGTCATCAGCATGTGCAATACCGGAGGCGGCACTTGCCAGTGCCAGGCAGAGCCCCAATTTCCGAAATTTCATATTCCAACTCCTTGCAGTTAGGGCGCTGAATAAATCGACGCCGACAGATAAGTTTATAGTGTTCGATTGTCTGTTTTTAATTCGAACCTGAAGCGCTGTGATCTCAACCAACATAACTGAATGTTAATGTTATGAAACAAAAATGTATGCTTTTTGAGAGCTAAGCCGCACCAATTTTGCGCGCCGTTGCTGGTAATGTTTCGTCACGGTGCGACAGATGCGCCTTAATGGTGCGATGGCCCTTTTTCCGCCGTTTCATCCCGCACAGCGCCAGCTTTCACATTATTTGTCAGCAAAAAGCATGCCAGCTTAAACTTTGTAACAGTCGGATACATTGAGTTGGCAAGAGGAGGGGGGCGTAAGGTTATCTGGGGATATGCATGCGCTTAATACGGCGGAGGCCGTAGTAAGCGCACTTTGTGAGGATTATAAGGTTCGGCGTGAGAACCTGGCGCAGAGCAGACCCGTAACGGTAAACAACAGTGAAATCATCCAGATGCCCCAGTTGCCGACGCGTGCATAGGGCGTAAGGCCGGTAGTTGGCGTGACTTTTGTTGCCAACACCCCAGATTCAAACTGTGGGATGGTCTGCGTTATATTTCCACCAGCATCAACCACCGCCGTCACACCGTTGTTAGTGCTGCGCAACAGTGGGCGCCCCAACTCCAGCGCGCGCATCTGCGCCATTTGCAGATGTTGCCACGGGCCAATCGAGTGACCGAACCATGCATCATTCGATATCGTCAGCAGGAAGTTGGTATCCGGGCGGAAGTTATCACGAAGCTGTTGGCCTAACACAATCTCATAGCAGATAGCTGCCGTCAGGTTATAACCCGCGACCAGAAGCTGAGGCTGGATATAAGCCCCGCGGCTGAATGACGACATAGGCAGGTCGAAAAAAGGTGCCAGCGGACGCAGCAGCGATTCTAAGGGCACGAACTCGCCAAAAGGTACAAGGTGGTTTTTTTGATAGCGGTTGCCGCTGAAGTAGTTGTACGGCTTCTCACCCCCTAATACGACGATCGAGTTGTAATCGTGGTAACGATTGTTCTCAAGGCGGGAGTCGACAATGCCGGTCACCAGGCTACTGCCGGACGTGCGTAGCTGTTCATCAATCGTTTTCAGGAAGGGTTGCTGGTTGCTCTCCAGATCGGGAATGGCTGATTCCGGCCAGATAATAATTGGCGTTTTACCTACATATGGACGGCTGAGTCTGGTGTAGGTTTTCAGGGTGTTCACCAGCTGATTAGGATCCCACTTCAACGATTGCTCAATGTTGCCCTGCACCAGCGCTACCTCGACCGCACGCTGTGGCAGCGGCTGGAACCAAATGATGTTGCGTAGTGGCCACGGCAGCAACAGTAATGCCAGCGCGGCCACAGCAGCGGAAAGACGGGGCTGAACAGCGGCATAGACGGCCAGTCCGACGATGACCATCAGCAGAAAAGTGATCCCTTCCACACCCAGTAACGGTGCCAGGCCCTTTAGCGGGCCGTTGATTTGGCCGTAGCCAAACTGCAACCACGGGAATCCGGTCAGTATCCAGCCTCGTAAAAACTCCGTAAGTTGCCAGAGCACGGGGGCAGCAAGCGCCAGACGCAGCAGCGAAGCCTTCGGGCACAGGCGGTTGAGTAACCCGGCAAACAGGAGGGGGTACAGCGACAGGTAGGCTGCCAGCAGTATGACAAGAAAGATATTGACTGCGCCCGGCATGCCGCCAAAAGTAGCGATACTGACATAGACCCAATTAACGCCACTGCCGAACAGCCCAAAACCCCAGGCGAAGCCGATGGCGCATGCCTGACGAGTTTTGCGGTTAAGCGTAAGCGCCTGTAGGCCAAACAGCGAAACAAGAGCGGCGGGCCAGACGTTGTAGGGGGAAAAACTGAGGGTGCCTATGGCACCCGTAATCAACGCGCAAAGCAGGCGAACCCACTGACGCCGGTAGAGAGAGGCGATTGCCATAGCGTATATTATTCTTCCAGGGTCGGTTGTAGCGAGTTTTCTGGTATTCTGACGTGAACCTGTATAATGCGCCGACTGTCTGCCATTGCCACCTTAAACTGGTAGCCATCAATCTCAACGCTTTCACCGCGCGCAGGCAGATGGCCGAAGCCCTGCATCACCAGCCCGCCGATAGTATCCACCTCATCATCGCTGAACTGTGTGCCGAAAACATCATTGAAATCTTCAATTGGCGTGAGTGCGCGAATGGTGTAAGTGTGGCGGCTCAGCTGACGGATATCGCGATCTTCTACATCATCATATTCATCTTCAATCTCACCGACGATCAGCTCAAGAATATCTTCAATAGTGACCAGCCCGGATACGCCGCCAAATTCATCAATCACAATGGCCATATGGTAGCGCTGTGAGCGGAACTCTTTCAGCATGCGGTCGACGCGTTTGCTTTCGGGCACTACCACGGCCGCACGGAGCACCTTTTCGATACTGAAAGGTTCTGACCCACTGCTCATAAACGGCAGCAGGTCTTTAGCCATCAGGATGCCTTCAACATGATCCTTGTCTTCACTGATAACCGGGAAGCGCGAGTGGGCCGATTCAATAATCACCCCCAGGCACTCTTCCAGGGTCTGGTTACGCTTAAGCGTTACCATTTGGGAGCGGGGGATCATAATGTCACGTACACGCTGGTCGGCAATGTCCATCACCCCCTCAAGCATGTCCCTGGTATCCGGGTCTATCAGATCATTCTGTTCCGAGTCGCGTATCAGCTCCAGCAGGTCGTCGCGGTTTTTAGGCTCACCGTGAAACAGCTGGTTGAGTAGCAAAGTGAAAAATCCCTTTTTACTCGCGGGACTGTCGTTGTTTTGTGAATGGTCATCGCTCATGGCGTTTTTGAGTTTGTCTCTCTTCAAATGGGATCGGCTGACGCGGCATAAGCCAGGTCAGGCGTAATGGCTGGAGAACCAGCCCGGTATCGCTTATCCCTGCCATTATGGCAGGGAGCGCGATGTCAGTCGCCGTAAAAGGTAACTTATTCTTTCTCCGAAATGTACGGATCGGGATAACCAAGAGCAAGCATTATCTCTGTCTCCAGCGACTCCATCTCTTCGGCTTCATCATCTTCGATATGATCATAGCCCAGCAAATGCAGGCTGCCGTGGATAACCATATGCGCCCAGTGGGCTTCCCGCGTTTTTCCCTGCTCAACGGCTTCCTGCTCAACAACCTGACGACAGATAATCAAATCGCCCAGCAGCGGCAGCTCAATGCCCGGTGGCGCTTCAAAAGGAAACGACAGTACGTTGGTCGGTTTATCTTTGCTGCGATAGGTGTGGTTTAGCTCGCGGCTTTCCGCCTCATCCACCAGCCGAATCGTCACTTCACTTTCCGGTTGGAACTGGGGCAGTACCGCTTCCAGCCAGCGCTGGAAGTCGGTTTCAGCAGGCAGACCCTGCTCGTTTTCGCAGGCGAGCTGCAGGTCGAGAATTACGCCACTCATTTATTCTCCTGTGTAGCCAGAGCTTCACGTTTACGTTCTTCTGCCAGGGCGTCACGCCGTTTTTGGTCTGCGGCCTCCCAGGCTTCATAGGCAACAACAATTTTTGCCACCACCGGATGCCGCACCACGTCTTCACTGTGAAGGAAATTAAAGCTGAGATCCGGCACGTCGGACAGCACTTCAACCGCCTGGCGCAGCCCGGATTTCATATTGCGTGGCAGGTCAATTTGCGTGACGTCACCGGTGATCACCGCTTTGGAGTTAAAACCAATACGCGTCAGAAACATTTTCATCTGTTCAATGGTCGTATTCTGACTTTCATCAAGAATAACAAAAGCATCGTTTAGCGTGCGGCCGCGCATGTAGGCGAGGGGAGCAACTTCGATGACGTTACGCTCCATCAGCTTTTCAACCCGCTCAAAACCGAGCATTTCAAACAGCGCGTCATACAGCGGGCGCAAATAAGGGTCCACTTTCTGACTGAGATCGCCGGGCAGGAAGCCGAGCTTTTCACCGGCTTCAACGGCCGGGCGGGTCAGCAGAATGCGCCGGATCTCCTGGCGCTCCAGTGCGTCAACCGCAGCCGCCACGGCGAGATAGGTTTTACCCGTCCCCGCTGGCCCAATGCCAAAGGTGATGTCATGGTCAAGGATATTAGCCAGGTATTGTGCCTGATTAGGCGTGCGCGGCTTAATGACCCCACGTTTGGTTTTGATATGTATCGCTTTACCATAGTCCGGTACGCTTTCGGCAGTCTGCTCCAGCACCCGGCTCTCTTTGATCGCCAGGTGGATCTGTTCCGGGTCAATATCAGGGATGTTGCCGCGTACCGGGGCAGTATCAACATAAAGGTGGCGCAGAATATCAACGGCGGCATGGACGCACAGCGCACGCCCCACCAGTTTAAAGGTGTTATCACGGCGGTTTATCTCTATACCCAGGCGGCGCTCAAGCTGTTTGATGTTGTCATCAAACGGACCGCACAGGCTCAACAACCGCATGTTGTCGACAGGTTCCAGGGTTATTTCACGCGTTTCAATATTCAAACTAATCCTTTGGGTCACACAGGGCCAGGTTGAGAAAAAAATGTCAGTCCAGGCTTAATGCCAGAGCCATGAGGAAATTAAAGCAGGCGGTGTAAAGCTGCAATGGTTTGGATAACTATTTGGGCGCGGCTTTCAGAAAGCAAGTGCCGTGTAATGAAATCATGCGGCGAGAGTTGAACTCTCGCCGCATTTTCCGACTCACTCGCCGTTATACTGCCAGCTAGATTATTCAGGGAAGCCAGGTGGCAACGCCCAGCTCATTCTCTTTGCGGGTGCGTTCAATCACAGAAGCAGGCGTTTCAAGGGTGCGCAGAGCCATCTGATGTTCGCCACGCAGTAACATACCGCGTAACGAGTTGGCGTAGACGTCGGTAATCTCCACATCGACGAATTTACCAATGTGTTCCGGGGACCCTTCAAAGTTGACCACGCGGTTACATTCGGTACGACCGGAGAGTTCCATCACGTTCTTTCGTGAGGTGCCTTCGACCAGAATACGTTGAACGGTGCCCAGTTTACGGCGGCTCCAGGCCGTGGTCTGCTGGTTGATGCGGTCCTGCAGGATATACAGACGCTGCTTTTTCTCATCTTCCGACACGTCGTCCGGCAGATCGGCTGCCGGGGTTCCCGGGCGGGCTGAGTAGATAAAGCTGTAGCTGATATCAAAGTTGATTTCGCCTATCAGTTTCATCGTCTGCTCAAAGTCCGCCTGAGTTTCACCAGGAAAACCAATAATAAAGTCTGAACTGATTTGGATATTTGGGCGCGCTGCCAACAGCTTTCGGATAATGGCTTTATATTCCAGTGCGGTATGTGCACGTTTCATCAGCGTCAGAATACGGTCGGCACCACTTTGTACCGGAAGGTGCAGGAAACTGACCAGCTCCGGCGTATCACGATATACATCAATAATATCGTCATTGAATTCAATAGGATGGCTGGTGGTAAAGCGAATGCGGTCAATACCGTCGATTGCCGCCACCAGGCGCAGCAGCTCGGCAAATGAGCAAATGCCGCCGTCGAAGGTTTCTCCGCGATATGCGTTAACGTTCTGCCCCAGCAGATTGACCTCACGTACGCCCTGTGCAGCCAGCTGGGCGACCTCGAACAGAATGTCGTCCGAAGGACGACTGACTTCTTCTCCTCGGGTATAGGGCACCACGCAGAAGGTGCAGTATTTGTTACAGCCTTCCATAATAGAAACGAAAGCCGTTGGCCCATCGGCGCGAGGCTCTGGCATGCGATCAAACTTTTCGATTTCAGGGAAGCTAACGTCAACCACCGGACTTCTGGTGCCGCGCACGCTATTAATCATTTCCGGCAGGCGGTGCAAAGTTTGCGGACCAAATACAATATCCACGCAGCTGGCCCGTTGGCGGATCTGAGCACCTTCCTGCGATGCCACGCAGCCCCCAACGCCAATGATCATATCGGGATTCGACTCTTTCAGCTTTTTCCAGCGTCCGAGCAGAGCGAAGACTTTTTCCTGCGCCTTTTCACGAATCGAGCAGGTGTTGAGCAGCAGCACATCGGCGTCTTCAGCCTGTTCAGTCAGAGTGTAACCATGAGTGCTGTTTAACAGGTCAGCCATTTTGGATGAGTCATACTCATTCATCTGACAGCCCCAGGTTTTGATATGCAGTTTTTTTGTCATTGACTTGCCATTTGTCATGCAGAACGAAGTGCAGGGCGCGTATTGTAGTCATGGCGCAGCCTGTTAAACCGATGTAGCGGGGTTCAGAATATTACTGAAAAATCCGGTACACTTAATAACAATCAGGATAACAGAATTCGACCGGTGAGGTGTAGCTGCAGAGTGCGTCTGATGCAGCCGGTGAGGGAAAAATGATGGAAATAAAGCAAAAGGTGGATGTCGCGATAGTTGGCGGCGGCATGGTCGGGGCGGCGTTGGCGAGTGGCCTGGCGCAACATGGCTTCCAGGTGGCGGTGCTGGAACAGGAGGTGCCACCTGAATTTGATTCATCCGCCGATCCTGACGTGCGTATCTCTGCCATCGGTGCCGCTTCCGTCGCGCTGCTACGGCAGCTGGAAGTCTGGCCGCAGGTGCTTGATATGCGCTGCGCTGCCTATCGTAAGCTGGAAACCTGGGAGTGGCAAACGGCACAGGTGAGCTTTGACGCAGAGTCGCTGGGCTTACCCGAATTGGGGTTTATGGTCGAGAACAGCGTGTTACAGCGTGCGCTGTGGCAACGTTTGCAGCAGCAGCAGGTGAGCCTGCTTTGTCCGGCGCGCTTGCAGCATTTGCAGCAGGTTAACGGCGGCTGGCAGATGACGCTGGATAATGGTGAGGCGTTGCAGGCGCGGCTGGTCGTGGGGGCTGATGGGGCTAATTCACAGGTGCGCCAGTTGGCGGGTATCGGCATACACGGCTGGAACTATGCGCAATCGTGCATGCTTATCAGCGTGCGCTGTGAGCATCCTGCAGGAGATACCACCTGGCAGCAGTTTACGCCACAGGGGCCACGCGCCTTTCTGCCGTTGTTTGACCGCTGGGCTTCGCTGGTGTGGTATGACTCACCAGCACGTATTCGCCAGCTTCAGGCGATGAGTATGCCGCAGCTACAAAAAGAGATTCAGGCACATTTTCCAGCGCGTATTGGCAAAGTAACGCCGTTGGTAGCGGGATCGTTCCCGCTGGTGCGTCGTCATGCGATACGCTACACCTTGCCGGGGCTGGCGCTGGTGGGCGATGCGGCTCATACCATTAATCCATTAGCCGGGCAGGGGGTAAATCTGGGGTATCGTGACGTGGATGCGCTTATCGCCGTGCTGAGCGAATCGCGTCTGCGCGCGGAGGACTGGTCATCTGCCGCAGTTTTGATGCGTTATCAACGTAAACGTCTCAAAGACAATCTGCTGATGCAGAGCGGGATGGATCTGTTTTATTTTACTTTTAGCAATCGGCTCGCGCCGCTGAGAGTGGTGCGTAATCTGGGGCTGATCGTGGCGGAGCATTCCGGCGTGTTGAAGCGTCAGGCTTTACGCTACGCGTTGGGGCTGTAAATTTTCCACCCGGCCCTGTGAAACAGCGGGGCTATCTTTCTGACCGTGTTTACCCGGAATGCAGACGTAAAAAAGCCCGCGCAAGCGGGCTTTTTTACTTAGTGGCTGGGGTGCAGGGATTCGAACCCCGGAATGCTGGTATCAGAAACCAGAGCCTTACCACTTGGCGACACCCCAATTTTTATGCGACTGGCGTACCAGGCGTCTTTTTTTGTGCGACTCGTAAAATCAGCCGTCTAAATATGGCTGGGGTGCAGGGATTCGAACCCCGGAATGCTGGTATCAGAAACCAGAGCCTTACCACTTGGCGACACCCCAATAAAATTGGTGGCTACTACGGGAATCGAACCTGTGACCCCAGCATTATGAGTGCTGTGCTCTAACCAGCTGAGCTAAGTAGCCTGAATTTTACTGCGTACTACAAATCAATCTAAAAAAATGGCTGGGGTACCTGGATTCGAACCAGGGAATGCCGGCATCAAAAGCCGGTGCCTTACCGCTTGGCGATACCCCATCCGTGCAAGCTTCTGAAATGGTGCGGGAGGCGAGACTTGAACTCGCACACCTTGCGGCGCCAGAACCTAAATCTGGTGCGTCTACCAATTTCGCCACTCCCGCGCTGAAAAAAGATGGTGGCTACTACGGGAATCGAACCTGTGACCCCAGCATTATGAGTGCTGTGCTCTAACCAGCTGAGCTAAGTAGCCTTCTTTTTTCGCGCCACCTTCATCGGCGTTGCGGGGCGCATTATGCTAAGTTGGCCCTGGTGCGTCAACTAGTTTTTTCCCGTTTTTTTCCATATCCGTGTTGATTGACTGCCTAGTAACCATCATGAACATAAAAGCAACGGATTATGGGGTTGAACAGGGCAAAGCGAAATAAAAACGGGCGATAACGCCCGTATCGGTTTGATAAGCGACGGCTTATTAATATGCCGACTGATGTACGCCCACGGCGCGTCCTGACGGATCGTCCATGTTTTTGAAGGCTTCATCCCACTCAATGGCTTTCGCCGATGAGCAGGCCACCGATGGACCACCGGGCACGCATTCTGCCGCGCTCGGAACAGGGAACAGCTCGGCAAAAATTTCGCGGTACAGGTACGCCTCTTTCGACGTTGGCGTGTTGTAAGGGAAACGGAAGTGCGCGGTTTCCAGCTGCCGATCGGTAACCTGGGCTGCAGCCATCTCTTTCAGGGTATCAATCCAGCTGTAGCCAACGCCGTCAGAGAACTGCTCTTTCTGACGCCATGCTACGCTTTCCGGCAGATAAGGGGCAAAACACTCACGCAGGATATGTTTTTCCATTTTGCCATTGCTGCCGCACATTTTATCCTGAGGGTTGATGCGCATCGCCACATCAAGGAACTTTTTATCAAGGAAGGGAACACGAGCCTCAACACCCCATGCCGACATGGCTTTGTTAGCACGAGCACAGTCAAACATATGCAGAGCGTGAAGCTTGCGTACGTTCTCTTCGTGGAATTCGCGGGCGTTCGGGGCCTTGTGGAAGTAAAGGTAGCCACCAAAGACTTCGTCAGCGCCTTCGCCTGACAGCACCATCTTAATGCCCATGGCTTTGATTTTACGTGACATCAAATACATCGGCGTGGAGGCGCGAATGGTGGTCACGTCATAGGTTTCGATGTGGTAGATCACATCACGGATGGCGTCCAGGCCTTCCTGCACGGTGAAATGTATTTCGTGGTGTACCGTGCCCAGATGTTCTGCCACCGCTTTCGCCGCCTTAAGGTCCGGCGATCCTTCCAGGCCCACGGCAAATGAGTGCAGCTGTGGCCACCAGGCTTCGCTTTTATCCTCATCTTCTACCCGCTTCGCCGCATAACGTTTAGTGATTGCAGAGATAATAGAAGAGTCCAGCCCGCCGGAAAGCAATACGCCGTAAGGCACGTCGGACATCAGATGACTTTTCACCGACTCTTCCAGCGCATTTTTCAGCGCATGGGCATCCGTGGTGTTGTCTTCTACAGCCGAGTAGTCAAACCAGTCACGCTGCCAATAGCGTTTGATCTCGCCGTCGGTGCTGGACAGATAGCTGCCCGCCGGGAACTCTTTGATGCTACAGCATACCGGAACCAGCGCCTTCATTTCTGAAGCAACAAACAGGTTACCGTGCTCATCATTGCCCATATACAGGGGGATGATGCCAATATGGTCGCGACCAATCAGATAGGAGTTTTTGACGCTGTCATACAGGATAAAGGCAAACATCCCCTGAAGATCGTCCAGGAAGTCGACGCCTTTCTCCTGGTACAAAGCCAGTATCACTTCACAGTCAGAGTCAGTCTGGAACTCATAGCGGTCGCTAAGCTCAGCGCGCAGCGCCTGATGGTTGTAGATTTCACCGTTCACCGCAAGAACGTGGGTATGTGCTGCGTTGTAAAGCGGCTGTGCGCCGTTGTTAACGTCGACGATAGACAGACGTTCGTGTGCGAGGATCGCATGGTCGTCAGCGTAAACGCCGGACCAGTCCGGGCCGCGATGACGCATCAGGCGTGATAGCTCCAGCGCTTTCTTACGAAGTTCAGCAGGATCGCTTTTCAGATCGAGTACACCAAAAATAGAACACATATGCAGCTCCCTAACGACTTTACTTGCGGTAAAAATATGGGGTTTAAGCGATGGTTATCGCGTGATGTCTATGAAAATGCGCTAACGCGGCAGGTGATGCAAGTATTTTAACTAATTGATGAAAATTAGCCTGTTGACCCGCCTGAATTATTAGTGGATATGCATTTTTTTTAGGGTTTTATTGATGAATCTTCAATTTTTGGCTGGGTGCGCACAAAAACTGTACGCAGGAGCATTGCGATGCCCGGCGAACCGGGCAGTAAGCTAGAAAATGTCGATGTCAGCAACGGAAGGGTAAACCCAGGTTGGGCGGTAAGGCATGTCGTCAATATCACTGAGCGTGGAAACGCCAGACAGCACCAGAACCGTTTCCAGCCCGGCCTGAAATCCGGCAAGAATATCGGTGCGCAGATTATCGCCCACGATCACCGTTTCTTCGGAATGTGCCTGCATCTTGTTCAGTGCCGCACGCATTATCCACGGGCTGGGCTTGCCAACATAGAACGGCTGGCGGCCGGAAATTTTTTCGATGCCGGCACACAGCGCGCCGCAGGCGGGGGAATAACCGTGGCCGTGACTGTCGGGATTGGTGGCAATAAAACGCGCCCCGTTGGCGACAAATCTGGCTGCTTTGTGCATCATATCCCAGTTGAAGGAGCGCGTTTCTCCGACGATAACGAAATCTGGGTTGATATCGGTGATCGTGAAGCCCGCTTTGTACAGTTCGTGGATCAACGCCCCCTCACCGATAACAAAGGCTTTCTTACCTTCCTGACGTTTCAGAAAGTCGGCCGTAGCCATTGCTGAGGTATAAAACACGCTGTCAGGAAGATCAATGTCAGCGGAGGCGAAGCGGTTGGCAAGATCCATTGCGGTTTGAGAAGGGTAGTTCGTCAGCACCACCAGCGGCATATTATTGCCGAGGATGCGTTGTAAAAACTCGCGGGCGCCGGGTACAGCGGTATTGTCGTGCATCAGCACGCCGTCTATATCGCAGATTACGTTCTTTATCTTCATGCGTTCAGAGTCCATCTATCAATTAACCTTCCAACAGGCGTTGCAGTAAAATACCGTTCAGCATCGCGCGTTTTGCCAGAGCAAAAGCGCCAATTGCCGAGCGATGATCAACCTGAGAGCGCACTACCGGAAGGTTTATGCGGAAGGCTTTAAGAGCCTGCGTATTAATGCAGCCTTGAATTGCCGGCAGCAGCACTTTATCCGCCGCGGTAATTTCGCCAGCAATAACGATTTTTTGTGGGTTGAACAGGTTAATAGCGATCGCAATGGCTTTGCCGAGGTGGCGACCAACGTGCTCGATCACCTCACTGGCCAGCGCATCCCCGCCGTTTGCCGCCTGGCAAATCTGCTGCATCTGACAGCGGTCAAGCGTGAGGCTACTTGGGTAACCCTGGGTGAGAAGATGGCGCACGCGGTTTTCAATAGCGTGGTTCGCCGCGATAGTTTCCAGACAGCCAAAGTTACCGCAGTGACAGCGTTCACCTAAAGGGTCAACCTGAATATGCCCAATTTCACCGACATTGCCATTGCTGCCGAGGAAGATAGCGCCATTGGCGATGATGCCGGCACCGGTGCCACGATGTACACGCACCAGAATGGAGTCCGAGCAGTCGCGCGATGCACCAAAGTAGTGCTCGGCCAGCGCCAGACTACGGATATCGTGGCCGACAAAACTGGTTAAGCCGAAGCGCTCCTCTAAACGCGCCACCAGCGGCCAGTCGTTGACGCTGATATGAGGCATGCAGCGGATCATACCGTTAAAGGGATCGACCAAACCTGGTAATGTCACCGAGATAGCAATCAGCTCGCGCAGCTTACGTTGGTATCGTTCGCAGAAGTCGGCAATCGCCTCAAACAGCGCATCTTCCAGCGTTTCCTGGGTGCGCTGCGGCAGGGGGTACAGCTCCTCTGCCAAAGATTTACCGCTGAGGTCGAAAAGCATTATCGTGGCATCACTTCGCCCAAGACGAACGCCTATCGTATTAAAGGCGCGAGTTTCAGTGATGATTGATATGGCCCGGCGTCCTCCTGTTGAAGCCTGCTGGTCGACTTCACGGATCAGCCCACGCTCGATAAGCTGGCGGGTGATTTTGGTGACGCTGGCGGGCGCAAGCTGGCTCAGATCAGAGATTTGAATCCGTGATATGGGGCCCTGCCGGTCGATGAGCCGATAGACGGCCGCACTATTAAGCTGTTTAACAAGATCAATATTTCCAATTTGAGCCTGGCCGCCGGTGGTCATTAAATATCTACTCGCTTAAGACCTCGTTACCATTAACGATGGTCCGGGTGATTTTGTAGTCGCGGGTAAACACGGTCAGATTGGCCACTTTTCCGGCTTCAATCGTTCCCAGCGTTTTATCCACGCCAATGGCACGCGCCGGGTATAGTGTTGCCATGCGCAGCGCCTCATCAAGGGGAATGCCGACATGTTCGACGCTGTTAGCCACAGCTTCTATCATTGTCAGTGCAGAACCACTGAGGGTGCCATTTTCATCAACACATAACCCGTCACGGTAGTATATTGTTTTACCAGCAAAAATGAACCGATCAATGCAGGCTCCTGCGGGAGCGGTAGCATCCGTGACCAGTATCAGTCTGTCGCCTTTAATGCGTTTAGCATTACGAATATTGGCGTAATGAACGTGTAAACCGTCAGCGATAATGCCACACCATACGTCAGGCGAATCAAATAGCGCACCAATCAAACCGGGCGCGCGGCCGCTGATAGTGGGCATGGCATTATAAAGATGCGTGGAGAAAGTCACGCCGGCGTCAATGCCGTTCATGGCCTCTTCATAGGTGCCGTTTGAGTGACCTGCCGAAATGACAATGCCCGCATCGCGTAAGCGGCGGATGATAGCAGCCTCAACTTTTTCCGGCGCCAGGGTGATTTTGCTAATCACATCGGCGTTAGCACACAGGAAATCAACCAGCTCATCGCTGGGGAGGCGGATCAAATCCGGGTTATGGGTGCCTTTTTTCAACGGGTTGAGCCAGGGCCCCTCAAGATGCAGGCCAAGCGCCTGGTTAACGTTCTGCGCCAGCCAGCATCGCATCACCTCTACCGCACGCACCATTAACGCGTCACTGCTGGTGATCAGGGTTGGCAGAAAGCTGGTGCAGCCAGATTTTTCGTTGGCCTTCTGCATGATGTCCAGCGTTTCAACGCTGATCGCCGCCATATCATCATTGAACTGTACGCCGCCACAGCCGTTAAGCTGCAGGTCGATAAAGCCAGGCGCAATAATCGCATCACCCACTTCACGTATTTCAATCCCGTCAGGGAGATCCTCCAGCGGGCAAATACGTTCAATCAGGCCATTAGCAATCACTACCGCATGCCGCTCAAGAATGTGATGGCCGGTAAAAAGTCGACCCTGGGTTAACGCATACATGATTATTCTCCTGACTCTACTCATATTCCTTTCCTGCCGGGGAGCGTAGTGTCACGGCAGGAGTGGGTCTGTTAAAGGGATGCTGTCCGACACCCGCTACAAATGTTTGATATTTTCCGCTTCCATTTCACGGAAATACTTCACGGTTTTCATCTTCAGTTCCATCGTTGCGGGTTCGTCACAGACCACGATGCCTTTGGCATGCAGCTGGAGACAGCTGATGGTCCACATATGATTGACGTTGCCCTCAACCGCCGCCTGCAGCGCCTGCGCTTTCAGATGGCCGGTAACCAGAATCATGACTTCTTCGGCATCCAGCAAGGTTCCCACACCCACGGTGAGGGCGTACTTAGGTACCTGATTGACATCACCGCCAAAGAAGCGCGAATTGGCAATGCGCGTATCGTGAGTCAGCGTTTTTATACGTGTGCGGGAGGCCAGCGATGACGCCGGTTCGTTAAACGCAATATGGCCATCGTTACCGACTCCCCCCATAAACAGGTGAATTTTTCCATAGGCGCGGATCTTCTCCTCATACTGGTGACATTCTGCGTCAATATCAGCCGCATTGCCATTGAGAAGATTGATGTTTTCACTTGAAATATCAACATGATCGAAAAAGTTTCGATGCATAAAGCTATGATAACTTTCCGGGTGTTCCGTGGGCAGCCCAACATACTCATCCATGTTGAACGTCACAACATGCTTAAAGCTGACCTGGCCCGCTTTGTGCATGTCGATAAGGTGCTTGTAGGCCTCCAGCGGCGTACCGCCGGTAGGGAGACCAAGTACAAACGGGCGGTCGGCGGTGGGCTTGAACGCATTGATGCGGTTGACAATATGGCGCGCGGCCCATTTGCCTACCTGGTCTGGTGTTAACAGAGGGATCAGTCTCATTTTGCACCTCATTGTGAGAATAGGATAGTCATAGTAAAAAACGATGCTCAAACTGTTGTTGAACGAGCGTTACGCTTTGCGCTTTGAAAAGCGATGAGCGTGGGTTTTGATTTTTCGAATCATAAAATAAGCGGGTCTTATTTGCCAGTTTATTCCGGCTTTAATTGGCTTTTAAGGTGACCATAATCACATATGCAGCGATTTAATTTGCGATACAAATTTATTGTTTTTAGACTCAGCTTTGTTTTTTGTATAGCAAAAATGGTTATTTAAACACACAGCAATCAATGCGTTTTTTTGTCGCCTGAATCAAGCAGGCAACCGGGGGGAAAAGTGAATATTCTGGGATTCTTTCAACGATTGGGGCGGTCACTACAGCTGCCGATAGCGGTGCTGCCAGTGGCCGCGCTGATGTTACGTTTTGGTCAACCTGACTTACTCAATATGTCATTTATCGCCCAGGGCGGCGGGGCGATTTTCGATAATCTTCCGCTTATCTTTGCCATCGGCGTGGCCTCAACCTGGTCTAAAGATAACGCCGGAGCCGCCGCGCTGGCGGGGGCCGTGGGCTACTTCATTATGACGAAAGCGATGGTGACGATCAGCCCGACCGTTAATATGGGCGTTTTAGCGGGAATTATCACCGGCCTGATTGCCGGTATGACTTACAACCGCTGGGCTGACATTAAACTCCCTGATTTTCTTAGCTTCTTCGGCGGCAAACGCTTTGTGCCGATCGCTACCGGCTTCTTCTGTCTGGTGCTGGCTGCGGTATTTGGCTACGTCTGGCCTCCGGTTCAGGCGGCTATCCATGCCGGCGGTGAGTGGATTGTGTCAGAGGGCGCGTTGGGTGCCGGTATTTTCGGCCTGGTGAACCGTCTTCTGATCCCAACCGGTTTGCACCAGGTGCTGAATACTATCGCCTGGTTCCAGATTGGTGAGTTTACCAATGCCGCCGGTGCGGTATTCCACGGCGATATCAACCGCTTCTATGCCGGTGACGGCACGGCGGGAATGTTTATGTCCGGCTTCTTCCCTATCATGATGTTTGGCCTGCCGGGCGCAGCGCTGGCGATGTACCTTGCGGCGCCTAAGGCCCGCCGCCCGATGGTCGGCGGCATGCTGCTTTCCGTAGCGGTGACGGCGTTTTTGACGGGGGTAACCGAACCGCTGGAATTCCTGTTTATGTTCCTGGCTCCGGTGCTATACCTGCTCCATGCCCTGTTAACCGGCGTCAGTCTGTTTGTGGCAACCGCGCTGGGCATTCATGCCGGGTTCTCCTTCTCGGCGGGCGCCATTGATTACGCGTTAATGTATAAACTGCCTGCAGCGAGCCATAATGTCTGGCTGCTGCTGGTCATGGGCCTGATTGCTTTCGCCGTCTACTTTGTCCTGTTCAGTACGGTTATTCGCATCTTTAACCTGAAAACGCCGGGGCGCGACGATGCTTCTGAACAGCAGGTGAATCAAAAAGGGGCCAACAGTAATACCGAAGAAGGACTGAGCCAGCTTTCACGCCAGTATATTGGTGCGATCGGCGGTTCAGATAACCTCAACGTCATCGATGCCTGTATTACCCGTCTGCGCCTGTCTGTAAAAGATGCGGCACGCGTGGATGATGCCGCCTGCAAAAAGTTGGGGGCTTCGGGCGTGGTGAAGCTGAACAAGCAGACGATTCAGGTCATCGTTGGCGCGAAGGCTGAATCGATAGCCGAAGAGATGAAAAAGCAGATCGCCCAGGGGGCGGTGGCGGCGACCGGTGGTGACGTGTCCGCACGGAGCACGCCACAGGCGGTGCCGAATAGCACCAAAGGTATTGTTGGGGTGCTGGTGGCTCCGGTCAGCGGAACGGTTGTGGCTATCGATCGGGTGCCGGATGAAGCTTTTGCCAGCAGGGCCGTCGGCGATGGGTTGGCAATTCAGCCAACCAGCAGCACCGTTGTTGCGCCGGCATCCGGCACCCTGGTGAAGATCTTTAATACCAACCATGCTTTCTGCCTGGAAACGGAGAACGGCGTTGAGGTGGTGGTGCACATGGGCCTGGATACCGTGGCGCTGAAGGGGCAAGGTTTTACTCGTCTGGCGGAAGAGGGCGCAGAGGTTGTGGCCGGGCAGCCGATATTGGAAATGGACCTGGCGTTTCTTAACGAGCATGCGCGCTCGATGATCAGTCCGATCGTGGTCAGCAACATTGATGATTTTACCGGATTAACGCTGCTTGCCGGTGAAACAACGATCGCCGGAGAAACCCGTTTATATGAAATTAATGGATAAGCCGCGCGGGCAAGGTTAATGTTGCAGGGCGGGGATCACAATCCCCGCCCTTTTTTTATGGGATCCCCGCAACAAACGGTTGTTTCACCTCCCCGCTTTGTGGATCATACCCAGCTATTTATTGCTAATTTACGCCATGTATCATTGAGGAAAATTGAGATGAGTGAGGCTGAAGCCCGCCCAACTAACTTTATTCGTCAGATTATCGACGAAGACCTGGAGAACGGTAAGCACAGCATGGTGCACACTCGCTTCCCGCCGGAGCCAAACGGCTACCTGCATATCGGCCATGCGAAGTCGATCTGCCTGAATTTCGGTATTGCGCAGGACTACAAGGGACAGTGTAATCTGCGTTTTGACGATACCAATCCGGTGAAAGAAGATCTGGAGTTTGTTGAGTCTATCAAGCGTGATGTGCAGTGGCTCGGTTTCCAGTGGAGCGGTGAAGTACGATACTCATCTGACTATTTCGAGCAGTTGCACAACTATGCGGTAGAACTGATCGGTAAAGGCCTGGCCTACGTTGACGAACTGTCGCCGGAGCAGATCCGCGAATATCGAGGCAGCCTGACGTCAGCGGGTAAAAATAGCCCTTACCGCGACCGTAGCGTGGCGGAGAATCTTGAACTGTTCGCGAAAATGCGTAACGGTGAGTTTGCCGAAGGCACCGCCTGCCTGCGTGCCAAAATCGATATGGCTTCCAACTTTATCGTGCTGCGCGATCCGGTTATCTACCGTATCAAGTTTGCAGATCACCACCAGACCGGCAACAGGTGGTGCATCTACCCAATGTATGACTTTACCCACTGCATATCCGATGCGCTTGAGGGGATCACGCACTCGCTGTGTACTCTGGAATTCCAGGATAACCGCCGCCTGTATGACTGGGTGCTGGATAACATCACCATCCCGGTGCATCCGCGCCAGTATGAGTTTTCACGCCTGAACCTTGAATACGCCATCATGTCCAAGCGCAAGCTGAACCTGCTGGTGACGGAAAAGGTGGTTGAAGGGTGGGACGATCCGCGCATGCTGACCGTGTCCGGCCTGCGCCGTCGTGGCTACAGCGCGGGGTCTATTCGTGAGTTCTGCCGCCGCATCGGCGTGACAAAACAGGACAACATCGTGGAAATGGCGGCGCTTGAAAGCTGCATCCGTGACGATCTGAACGAAAACGCACCGCGCGCGATGGCGGTACTGGATGCGGTCAAAGTGGTGATTGAAAATCTGCCTGCTCATCATGAGCAAACGATCTGCATGCCGAATCACCCAAACAGGCCGGAGATGGGCACGCGTCAGGTGCCGTTTAGCCGCGAGATTTACATCGATCGTGCCGACTTCCGCGAAGAGGCGAACAAGCATTATAAGCGTCTGGTTCTGGGTAAAGAGGTGCGGTTACGTAACGCTTACGTGATCAAAGCCGAGCGCATAGCGAAGGACGAAGAGGGGAATATCACCTGCCTGTTCTGCTCCTGCGATATTGATACCCTGAGCAAAGATCCGGCCGACGGGCGCAAAGTGAAGGGCGTCATCCACTGGGTGTCAGCAGAGCACGCGTTGCTGGCAGAATTTCGTCTGTACGATCGTCTGTTCAGCGTGCCCAACCCGGCGGCGGCGGAGGATTTCCTCACGACCATCAACCCGGAATCGTTGGTTATCCGCCAGGGCTTTGTTGAACCGGGCATGCAGCAGGCTTTGGCGTCTGCGCCTTATCAGTTTGAGCGTGAAGGTTACTTCTGCGCTGACAGCGTTTATTCCACCTCGAATAAGCTGGTGTTTAACCGCACCGTGGGGCTGCGCGATACCTGGGCTAAAAACGGCGAGTAGGCCGGATTTTATAAATGAAAAGGGCGATGATTCGCCCTTTTTTTTCAGCCGTTTCTGATGATTTCTTTATCGTTATTGTCTTTTTTTCAACACATTGGACTGAGGGTATGACATGTCGGAATTAATTGACCAGGCCAGTAACAGCGTCATCGTGCTGCATCAGATTATCGCGGACGTATTCAATGGTGACGGCAGCAAAATTCCGCAGCTGCTTGGTCATTTTTCGCCAGAGTTCACTATGGTGACGCCGACCGGAAAAATGCTTTCGCTGGATGAGGTTGGCGCGCTTTTTGCGCAACTGACCGGGGGACGAAAGGGCGTTGCTATCACCATTGAGCGCTGCCAGCTTATCGCCCGGTTCGGCCAGCGGGCGGTCATTCAGTATCACGAGCGACAGCAGCAGGGGAACCGCTGCACCGATCGTATTGCACTCGCGGTGATTGATTGCGCCTGCAATCCGCCGCGCTGGCACTATTTACAAGAAACGATGGTTGTAAGTTAATTACTGTACTAGTTCAATAGTGTTATTGCAGGTAAACTATGCGGCGTTAATGCCGTTTAGCCAGTGGAATATCCCGGCGAAGGCGTTTTTATTCTGTTTTTCGCTAAGGATTTGCTATGGACGCGCCTGCTTCTGCTGCTCTACCCTCCACGCTGTGGGGAACCCTGATCATCGGCGGCACCATTATTGGTGCCGGCATGTTTTCTCTACCGGTGGTGATGTCCGGAGCCTGGTTTGCCTGGTCATCCGTGATGTTAATCGTCACCTGGTTCTGCATGTTGCTATCCGGGCTGCTCTATCTTGAAGCCAGCCTGCACTATCCTGCCGGAGCCAGTTTTAATACCGTCACCCGCGATCTGTTGGGACGCGGCTGGAATGCCTTCAACGGGCTTTCGGTGGTATTTGTCCTTAGCATCCTGACCTATGCTTATATCTCTGCCAGCGGTGCGATAATTCAGCACAGCCTGAATCAGCTCAATGTGGGAATATCGGCACGCGTAGCGGGGCTGTTATTCACGCTGCTTGTTGCGCTATTTATCTGGCTGGGAACCGCGGTAGTGAGCCGCATGGCGCTTATTTTTCTTGGCGCGAAGGTGATCACTTTTCTGACCATCTTCGGCGGTTTGCTATGGCATATCCAACCCGCCAATCTGTTGGACAGCGGCGCGGGTGAGAGTCACTATCTGCGCTACCTGTGGATAGTGGTGCCATTTTGCCTTGCCTCTTTTGGCTATCACGGCAATATTGCCGGGCTGATTGGCTACTATGGCAAGGATGCTGGCCGTATTAGCCGCTGCCTGATCTACGGAACGCTGCTGGCACTGGTGATTTACTTTGTCTGGATCATTGGCACGATGGGCAATATTCCGCGTGCTGAATTTAAGGCGATCGCCGCGCAGGGTGGCAATATTGATGTGCTGGTCTCAGCGCTGTCAGGCGTGTTACAGAGCCGCAATCTGAACCTGCTGCTGGATATTTTTTCTAATTTTGCCGTAGCCTGCTCATTTCTTGGCGTCAGCCTCGGCTTCTTTGATTATCTTGCCGATCTGTTCCGAATGGATAATTCAGCGAGCGGGCGGCTGAAAACCACGGTTCTGACGTTTATTCTGCCGCTGACGGCTGCGATGATCTGGCCGAACGGCTTTCTGCTGGCCATCGGCTATGCCGGGCTGGCGGCAACCGTGTGGGCGGTGATCACGCCGGCACTGCTTGCCCTGCGGGCGCGTCAGCGTTTTGTTAGCGCATCATGGCGGGTAAGGGGAGGCGTGTTACCTGTAGTGCTGGTACTGGCGTTCGGGGCCTTAAATGCGGTGGTCTCAATACTGTCCTACGGTGGATGGCTACCGGCTTATACCCAGTAACAGGAAAAAAAACGGTGGCACAGAGGCCACCGTTTTAACATTTGAAAGCATGATTACTTGTCGTGTAGGGTCTCGTCTTCACGACAGTCGCCCAAAGCACAGTGCCCATACAGATAAAGGCTGTGGTTACTCAATTTGATGCCGTGACGCGTGGCGATATCGCGCTGACGCGACTCAATGGATTCGTCGCTAAACTCAATGACCTTGCCGCAGTCCAGGCAAATCAGATGATCGTGGTGCTGTTGCTGCGTCAATTCGAAAACGGATTTCCCGCCTTCAAAATTGTGGCGGGTCACGATCCCCGCGTCGTCGAACTGGTTCAGCACGCGGTAAACCGTGGCCAGACCAATTTCTTCGCCCATGTCGATCAGGCGTTTATACAAGTCTTCCGCACTGACGTGATGGCCTTCGGGTTCCTGAAGCACTTCCAGAATTTTCAGTCGGGGAAGCGTGACTTTCAGGCCGGCCTTCTTTAATGCGGTGTTGTTGTCAGTCATGCGGATTTTGTCCTGTTACTTTGCTCGTCACTTAGTGGCCGTAAGGCCCTGAACATCGGTCGACGCTAAAGCGGAATGAAAGTCAGTATAGAACTGATACGTCGAAATGAAAACCAAAATGGGGGCCAGAACCGCTGACAAAGGTGAGAATAAAATTCTTTACCGTCAGGGGAGTTAGCGCCCGGATAGTGCAAAGTTAACATTTCGAACTGCCACTGCCGATCTTCCTTTAGCCGACGGGGGTCGTCAAAAACGAGACGGGCGCTTAGAGAGCCGATAACCGATAGGGGTATTATACCGTTTCGCAGGTGAAAGGTACAAATTTGAATCTATTGCTTCTATAGCAAAAACCGTTGACCCGGCGGGGAGCGTCCCACGCCGGGTCAACGGTTCAGGCTTCGATGATTTCTTGCAGCTGAAGTTCATCAAAAATTTGCTTAACCCACCGATCGACGCGTTGGTTGGTGAGCTCAGGCTGCCTGTCTTCATCGATAGCAAGACCGAGGAAGTGGTTATCGTCCGCCATACCTTTAGAGGCATCGAAAGTGTAACCTTCGGTTGGCCAGTGACCGACGATGACCGCCCCTTTTGGCTCGATGATATCGCGAATGGTGCCCATGGCGTCACAGAAGTACTCTGAATAGTCTTCCTGATCGCCGCAGCCAAACAGGGCAACCAGCTTGCCGTTAAAATCGACTTCGGCCAGGGTGGGGAAAAAGTCATCCCAGTCGCACTGGGCTTCGCCGTAATACCAGGTCGGGATGCCCAGCAGCAAAATATCAAAGGCTTCAAGATCTTCTTTGCTGCTCTTGGCAATATCATGAACTTCTGCAACGTCCTTACCCAGCTGCTTCTGGATCATCTTTGCAATATTTTCTGTATTACCTGTGTCGCTGCCAAAGAAAATGCCGACAAGTGCCATGAGTTTAATAACCTCTTGAATCTTAATGATATGGTGACTGCTGAATGACAATCAGATAAGCATAATGATAGCAGACTGACGTGAGCGGATAAATCTGTAAATACCGCAACATTTGTTGCTGAGTGCTAAGTACGCCAGCGTTCAGCTCTGATGGTGTTGCAACTGCTGAAGCAGCATCTCTTCAATCAGTTCGCTGCGGCTCATGTTGCGCTCTTCGGCCAGCTGGTTCAGCACTTCGACCGCATCGCTGTTCATTTTGAGTTCGACACGCTTTAGCCCGCGTACCTTATCGCGTTTAAGCTGATTGCGTTTATTGATACGCAGCTGTTGATCACGCGTTAGCGGATTTGTTTTAGGTCGTCCCGGCCGACGTTCATCTGCAAACAGATCGAGCGTTGTGCGGTCCGTGTTCTCTTTTGCCATAGGGATCGTAATACTGAAAGGCTGTATTTCTGGTGAATAAGTCCGTCATGCCGCCTGAAAAATCAGCAGCGGCTAAATTTTAGCGCGCCATCATACCCCAGCGAAAGTGGTGACGACAATCATTTCACCGCAGCGGGAAATAATTGTTTTTACAGCGCAAAAAAACGACGGATTGCGCGCAAAACGGCATCAGGCTTTTCCGCATGAACCCAATGTCCTGCACCCGCAATCACATGTGCGCGTGCCTGGGGGAACTGCGCCAGCAGCTCGTCACGGTATTCATCGGCCAGATAAGGTGAGAGCTCGCCACGAATAAACAACACCGGATGGGGCCATGCAGGCTGGGGCTGCCAGCCGATAATGCGGTCGTAGCATTCCCACAGCACCGGAACATTGAAACGCCATTCTCCTTCATGAAATGATTTGAGGAGAAACTGGATAACGCCTTCTTCTGCGAGGGTTTCACGCATCAGCATCGCGGCATCACCGCGCCGGGTTATACCGGCGGCCGTCACGGCCCGCAGGGCGGTAAATATCGGGTCATGGCGGCGAGTGCGGTAAGCAACGGGCGCAATATCAATCACCACCATCCCCCCCACGCGTTCGGGAGCCAGCGCTGCCAGCGTCATGGCGATTTTCCCGCCCATGGAATGACCGATGACCTCAAAGCGCCCGACCTGCAGGCCGTCAAGCGTATCGAGAATATCCTTGGCCATCAGCGGATAGTCCATCTCGCTTGCGCGCCCGGAAACGCCATGATTTCGCACATCAACTTGGATAAGACGGCGATCGTCCTTTAACCCCCGTGCCAGCACGCCGAGATTATCCAGGCTGCCAAACAGGCCGTGGATCAGCACCAGCGGGATATCGTTGGTCACAGATTGTTCAGATTGCACGCGGAAATTCAAATTCATAGCGAAGTTCTTACAGTTGAGAGGGGGGGTTAGGGTATCATGAATTCCACAGTTTCTTCTGCTGGCAGAGGGGGTGTTCATGGAGTTTGTTAAGGCATAATCTGACTTTTGCCGTGAAACGGGCCTGGCGCTACACTCTGGCAGTATTTAACTTTATAGTCCTGATGTTGGAACAGGTTGGGCTGGAGCTATCAATATACGACAATGATGCTCATGTTCGGCTCTGGCCACCGGGGTTCTGATAAGCAACAACCGTATTGGATAAAGATGAAAACGATAGAAGTCGACGAAGAGCTATACCGTTATATTGCCAGCCACACTCTGCATATTGGTGAAAGCGCATCGGATATCTTGCGCCGGATGCTGAAGTTCACCGCGGGCCAAAGCGCGCCCCTGACGGCCGGGGCCTCTGCCACCGAACCGTCCGCTAAGGCAGAGGTACGACCACAGAATCCTGTGCGCGCAGTGCGTGAGCTGTTGCTGTCTGATGAGTATGCAGAGCAGAAAAGAGCCGTGAATCGCTTCATGCTGATTTTATCGACATTGTACAGTCTGGATGCCAAAGCGTTTGGTGCCGCGACAGAGTCACTGCATGGACGTACCCGCGTTTACTTTGCGGGTAATCAGCAAACGTTGCTGGAGAGTGGTACCCATACCAAGCCGCAGCATGTTCCCGGCACGCCATACTGGGTGATCACCAATACCAATACCGACCGTAAACGCAGCATGGTGGAACACATCATGCTGTCAATGCAGTTCCCGACGGAACTGGCAGAGAAAGTTTGCGGTACCCTCTAACTTTAGCGTCAGGGAGAAGCGCCAATGGCCAATCACCCCCGTGCCGGGCAAGCCGCCCGGCAGAGCGATTTGATTAATGTTGCACAATTAACCTCGCAGTATTATGTCCTGCAGCCTGAACGGGGTAATGCAGAGCATGCGGTGAAATTTGGCACCTCCGGCCATCGCGGTAGCGCGGGCCGTCATAGCTTTAATGAGATGCACATTCTGGCGATTGCGCAGGCTATTGCTGAAGAACGTAAAAAGAATGGTGTGACCGGGCCTTGCTACGTGGGTAAGGACACGCATGCACTGTCAGAACCGGCCATTATCTCGGTGCTGGAAGTCCTTGCGGCAAACGGCGTGGATGTGATCGTCCAGCAGGATAACGGCTATACGCCAACGCCAGCCATCTCGAATGCTATCCTTGAGCACAATAAACACGGCGGGCCACTGGCCGACGGCATTGTTATCACGCCGTCCCACAACCCGCCGGAAGATGGTGGGATCAAATATAATCCGCCAAACGGCGGCCCTGCCGACACCAACGTGACGAAAGTGGTGGAAGACCGCGCTAACGCGCTGATCGAAGACGGGCTGAAAGAAGTTAAGCGCGTCACGCTCGATCGGGCGTGGGCCAGTGGCCATTTGCAGGAAAAAGATCTGATCCAGCCCTATATCGAAGGCCTGGCGCAAATCGTTGATATCGCGGCTATCCAGAAAGCCGGGCTGAAGATTGGCGTCGATCCGTTAGGCGGTGCCGGTATAGCTTACTGGCAGCGTATTGCTGATTTTTATCAGCTTGATCTGACCATTGTTAATGATTCCGTCGACCAGACGTTCCGCTTTATGCATCTGGACCACGATGGCGTGATCCGCATGGACTGCTCTTCGGAGTCCGCCATGGCGGGGCTGCTGGCGTTGCGCGATAAGTTTGACCTGGCGTTTGCCAACGATCCGGATTATGACCGCCACGGTATCGTCACGCCGGCTGGCCTGATGAACCCTAACCATTTTCTGGCGGTAGCGATTCAATATCTGTTCCAGCACCGCCCGCAGTGGGGCAAAGACGTTGCCGTCGGTAAAACGCTGGTCTCGAGCGCGATGATCGACCGCGTGGTGGACGATTTGGGGCGGAAGCTGGTAGAAGTACCGGTCGGTTTCAAATGGTTTGTTGATGGTCTGTTCGACGGCAGCTTCGGCTTTGGTGGCGAAGAGAGCGCGGGCGCTTCATTCCTGCGCTTCGACGGCACGCCGTGGTCAACGGATAAAGACGGCATTATCATGTGTCTGCTGGCGGCGGAAATTACCGCGGTCACCGGCAAGAACCCGCAGCAGCACTATGATGAGCTGGCCGCGCGCTTTGGGGCGCCCAGCTATAACCGTCTGCAGGCTCCGGCGACTTCAGCACAGAAAGCCGCCTTGTCAAAACTGTCACCGGATAGGGTCAGTGCCGACACGCTGGCAGGGGATGCTATCACCGCCCGCCTGACGGCGGCTCCGGGCAACGGCGCGGCGATCGGTGGTCTGAAGGTGATGACCAAAAACGGCTGGTTTGCCGCGCGTCCGTCCGGTACGGAAGATGCCTACAAAATTTACTGCGAAAGTTTCCTCGGCGCCGAGCATCGCGAGAAAATTGAGAAAGAAGCGGTAGAGATTGTCAGCGCGGTGCTGAATAACGCCTGACTCTGACAGGTTGTAAAAAAGGGGCGTTCACCCAGGGTGAATGCCCTTTTTTTATGGCATAAAGCGATAGCCAACCCCGATTTCGGTCAGAAGATGCTGGGGACGTGCCGGATCCTGTTCCAACTTTTGCCGCAGGTGGCCCATATAAATACGCAGATAATGGTGATGTTCAACCGCATTGGGTCCCCATACCAGCATCAGTAGCTGGCGTTGAGTCATGACTTTACCGGGATGGTTCAGCAGGCTGACCAACAGGCGAAACTCCGTGGGCGTCAGGTGCAGGGCCTCACCGTTGCGCGTGACGCGGTGGGCCGCGATATCAACGCTAACGCTGCCGAAACCGATCTGAGCCTGCCCGCTCTCCCCGTTCTGCGGGTGATGGCGTAACGCAACCCGGACTCTTGCCAGCAGCTCACCCACGCCAAAAGGCTTCGTCAGGAAGTCATCGGCACCGGCATCCAGCGCGGCGATCTTATCCTGCTCATCGCTACGCGCCGAGAGGACAATCACGGGTATCGTACTCCACTGGCGAATTTCGCGGATAAACTGGCTGCCGTCGCCGTCTGGCAATCCTAAGTCGAGGATCACCAGCTGCGGCTTGCGCGTTGCGGCTTCAATCAGGCCACGCTTCAGGGTTTCCGCATCGACAATGCGAAAGCCTTCGCCCTCCAGCGCGACGCGCAAAAAATGGCGGATCTCTTTTTCATCTTCAACAATCAGAATGGTGGTCACACAACCTCGACAATCAATTTTCATCGCTGCGTAGCGCATACCCGGCCTAATCTAGCAAAAAAAAGAGGAGTGCGTCTGTGATATTCATCCGCCCGAGTGGTGCCGGGGGGAACGGCGTTATCTGGCCATACCTTGACCCCAAACCGGACCAAAGCGGAGGGATCGGCTTCAGGGGGGGATATTTTTGCCAGGGAAGTAGGATTTTAAGCTACACTTAAATGTGTACAGGTTTTTTGAGGTTGTATAACTATGGATAAAAAAATTCCGGTTGGTATCAGCGCCTGTCTGCTGGGCGAGCGCGTGCGCTTTGACGGTGGACATAAACGCAGTGAATTTGCCGCACAGCAGCTGGCCCCTTTTCTTCGTTACGAGCCCGTATGCCCGGAGATGGCGATCGGACTGCCCACTCCGCGCCCCGCGCTGCGCTTGACCGAAGCGGCGCAGGGCGAGATATCGCTCTGTTTCAGCAACGGCAACGATCTGCCCGTCACGGAAAAGATGCAGGCGTTCTCAGAACAAAAAGTGAGCCAATTACATCATCTCTGCGGCTATATTGTCTGCGCTAAATCCCCCAGCTGTGGCATGGAAAGGGTGCGTATCTATCAGCCTGACAACAATAATAATCGCAAGGCCGGAACCGGAGTATTTACCCGCGAACTGATGGAGAAAATGCCGTGGCTACCGGTGGAAGAGGATGGCCGCCTCCACGACCCGCTGCTGCGTGAGAATTTTGTCGCACGTGTTTATGCCCTGCACGAGTTCAATCAGCTGTGGCGCGCCGGGCTGACGCGCGCCAAACTCATGGCGTTCCATACCCAATACAAACTGCTGCTGCTGGCCCACTCTCAGCCTGCTTATCGCCAGATCGGGCCTTTCGTTGCCAAAATGGACCAGTGGGCGTCGCTTGAGGCGTTTGCCCACGAGTACCGGCAGCGGCTGATGGATCTGATGCAGCAGCCGGCAACGCGCACTAACCACACGAACGTGCTGATGCATGTTCAGGGCTACTTTCGCCGTGAGCTGACTTCCGCACAGCGTCAGGAACTGGCAGGCGTGATAGACGACTATCGTCAGGGGCTGCTGCCGCTGCTGGCGCCGATAACCCTGCTGAAACACTATATGACGGAATTCCCACACCCGTGGCTGGCCGGGCAGCGCTATTTCGCGCCTTACCCGGAAGCGCTGCGCCTGCGCTACGGACATTAATTTCAGGGAGCTTTTATGACAACTCATCTGGTCTGGCTGCGCAACGATTTGCGCATCAATGATAACCATGCCCTGTATGCCGCCTGCCGTTCTCAGCAGGCTAAGGTCATCGCGCTATTTATTGCCACGCCGGAGCAGTGGCGCGCGCACCATATGGCACCGAAGCAGGCGGAGTTTATCTGGCAAAGTTTGCAGGATGTTCAGCAGTCGCTGGCGGCAAAGGGGATTGCTCTGCACGTTGCGCAATGCGATGACTTTGACGCCAGCGTGCCGCTGTTACAGGCCTTCTGTCGCGAACACCGCGTTGACCGCCTGTTTTATAACTATCAGTACGAAGTCAACGAACGGCAGCGTGATGCGGCGATGGAGCAGGCGCTTTTTGAAGACGACGTGGTGGCCCAGGGCTTTGATGACAGCCTGCTGCTGCCGCCCGGCAGCGTATTGACCGGTAATCGTGAAATGTACAAGGTCTTCACGCCGTTCAGTAAAGCCTTCGTCAAACGCCTGCAGCAGGGGCTGCCTGAATGCCTGCCGGCACCCGACGTACGGCAGGGCGGAGCGATTGAAGCGGGAGCCGATCCTCTGGAGCCGTTTAACTATCCGCGTGAAGACATTGATCCCAGCCTGTTCCCAAGCGGCGAAAAGGCGGCGATTGCCCGGCTGCGTGAGTTCTGTCAGCAGGCGGTCACCGACTATCCGGACAAGCGCGATCTGCCGGCCAGCGATGGCACCAGCCGCCTGTCGGTTTACCTTGCCACCGGCGTGCTGTCACCGCGCCAGTGTCTGCATCGCCTGCTGAAACAGCATTCGGGCGCGCTGGAAGACGCCAGGGTTTTTGTCTGGCTTAACGAGCTTATCTGGCGTGAATTTTACCGTCATTTACTGGTGGCCTTTCCCGCACTGTGCCGCCATCAGCCGTTTACCCGCTGGACCCGAAACGTGAAATGGCGCGAAGCGCCACAGCATCTTACCGCCTGGCAGCAGGGTAAAACCGGCTATCCCATCGTTGATGCGGCGATGCGCCAGCTTAACAGCCTGGGCTGGATGCATAATCGTTTGCGCATGATCACCGCCAGTTTCCTGGTGAAAGACCTGCTTGTCGACTGGCGTGAAGGCGAGCGCTATTTTATGTCGCAACTGCTGGACGGTGACCTTGCTGCAAATAACGGCGGCTGGCAGTGGGCGGCCTCGACCGGAACCGACGCCGCGCCTTATTTCCGCATTTTCAACCCCACTACCCAGGGGGAGCGTTTCGATAAAGACGGCGAGTTTATCCGCCGGTGGCTACCCGAGTTGCGTGACGTTCCGGCGGAATATATTCATCAGCCGCACCAGTGGGCACGGAAAAATCAGCAAACGCTCGATTATCCGCAGCCGTTAGTGGATCATAAGCAGGCACGCCAGCAAACGCTGGATGCTTTTGAGGCGGCGAGAAAAAAACGGGACTGATAATGCAAAATACTGAACTCGAACAGCGGGTTAACCAGCTTCTTAACAGCGCGAACTTTAGCGACTACGCGCCGAACGGGCTACAGGTTGAAGGGCGCAGCGACATTAAAAAAGTGATCACCGGCGTCACCGCCTGTCAGGCGCTGCTGGACGAGGCCGTACGCCGCCAGGCGGATGCGGTGCTGGTTCATCATGGCTACTTCTGGAAAAATGAAGCGGTGGCGATTAAGGGCATGAAACGACAGCGCCTCAAGACCCTGTTGGCGAACGATATTAATCTGTTTGGCTGGCACCTGCCGCTGGATGCGCATCCGCAGTTAGGGAATAACGCCACGCTGGCAGCGCTGTTTGGCATTGAGGTGAAGGGGGAGGTGTTACCGCTGGTTCCCTGGGGGGAATTCACGCAGCCGCTGAGTGCAGCAGAGCTGACGCAGCGTATCAGCCAGACGCTGGGGCGCGAACCGTTGCACTGTGGCGATAATGCCCCGGCGGTGATCAAACGCGTGGCCTGGTGCAGCGGCGGCGGTCAGGGCTTTATTGACGCGGCGGCCGCTTTCGGCGTTGATGCTTTTATCACCGGTGAAGTCTCGGAGCAGACGATACACAGCGCCCGTGAGCAGGGGCTTCACTTCTTTGCGGCCGGGCATCACGCCACCGAGCGTGGTGGCATCAAAGCGCTGGGTGATTGGCTGGCCGCGCAGCACGGACTGGATGTGACTTTTGTTGATATCGATAACCCTGCCTGATCCCGGCTAAAACTCCCTTCTTTCACCACCCGCCTGGCCGCAACGACAAGGCGGGTGGTTGACAGCACCGGTACAATTTCGCATAACTACCTGATTAAATGATATCTGTTCAGGAGGCCTCTTTTGCAACAAGCACGTTGTTACCTGCTGGGTGAACGCGCGGTGGTACTGGAGTTAGACCCTCCAATATCGCTTGCCAGCCAGCAACGGATCTGGGGATTGGCGCAATGTCTGCGAGATTGCCGTGAAGCCCTCGAAATTATCCCCGGCATGAACAATATTACCGTCCTGCTGCGCGACCCACAGCAAGATGCGCAGTCGGCCGTCGAGTGGCTACAGCAGCACTGGGCAGAAAGTGAAGCGCTGGAGCTGGCGTCGCGCACGATCGATATTCCGGTGATCTACGGCGGCCATTACGGCCCGGATCTGGACGAGGTGGCGCGTCACTCCGACATGAGCGCATCTCAGGTTGTGGCCTGCCACGCCGCGATGGATTACGTGGTTTACTTTATTGGTTTCCAGCCGGGTTTCCCCTATCTCGGAGGCTTAGATCAGCGGCTGCACACGCCGCGCCGCGCCGAGCCGCGCGTACGGGTGCCTGCCGGCTCCGTCGGGATTGGCGGCAGTCAGACCGGGGTGTATCCGGTGGACGCGCCCGGCGGATGGCAGCTCATCGGGCAGACGAAGACCCCGCTGTTCACGCCAGCACAGGAGCCTCCGGTGCTGTTGCGCCCCGGCGATCGCGTGCGTTTTGTGCCGCAGAAGGAGGGCATATGCTGAACATTATCCGCGCCGGGATCGGCAGCAGTATCCAGGACGCGGGCCGCACGGGCTGGCGCCAGTTTGGCGTTAGCCTGTGTGGCGTACTTGACCATCCGGCAGCGCAAACCGCCAATATGCTGGTGGGTAACGCCCCTGACAGCGCGGTGCTGGAAATCACGCTGGGCGGTTTTTGCGCCGAGTTTGAGCGCGATGGCTGGATAGCGCTGACGGGCACCGGCTGCCAGGCCGAGCTGGACGGTAAAGCAGTCTGGACCGGATGGCGCTGCGCGGTGAGAAAAGGGCAGCGGCTCACGCTGGGTTTGCCCCAGCGCGGAATGCGCAGCTATCTGGCGATCGACGGCGGCTACAGCATCAGGGAGGTGATGGGATCTGCCAGCACCGATTTAAAAGCCGGGTTTGGTGGGCTCGCCGGGCGCAGGCTTCAGGACGGCGATCGCGTACCGCTCGGCAGGCCCGAACGTGAGTTTCATCAGCCTGTCGGCGTGCGCCAGCTGCCCTGGGGCAACCGGGTGCGCGCCATACCCGGTCCTGAATATCACGAATTCAACGCAGAGAGCCGGGAAACGTTCTGGCGCACGCCCTGGCGGCTTAATCCACAAAGTAATCGTATGGGATATCGCCTGCAGGGACGCCAACTGCGCCGCGACGCCACGCGCGATATGCTGTCGCATGGTCTGATACCCGGCGTGGTACAGGTGCCGCCGGGCGGGCAGCCGATAGTCCTGATGGCGGATGCTCAAACGACCGGAGGGTATCCGCGTATTGCCTGTGTCATCGAGGCCGATCTCTGGCATCTGGCGCAGCTGCGTCTGGGCGATCCGCTTCACTTTGTTCACTGCACGCTGGAGGAGGCGCTACAGGCAAAACGTGAGCAGCAGCGCTCTCTGGCACAAATAAAGCTGGGGTTAGCTCATGAAAGTCGATCTTAATGCCGATCTCGGCGAAGGATGCGTGCACGACCGCGCGCTGTTGCGGCTGGTTTCGTCTGCCAATATCGCCTGTGGTTTTCACGCCGGTGACGCCCAGACCATGCTGCAATCGGTACGGTGGGCGCTGGAGTCCAACGTGGCGATTGGCGCGCATCCCGGCTTTGCCGATCGCGAGAACTTTGGCCGCAGCCCCCGTCATCTGCCGTCAGAAACCCTTTATGCCCAGGTGGTTTACCAGGTTGGTGCATTGAAAGCGCTGGCTGAGGGAGAGGGAGGGAAACTGGTGCACGTCAAACCGCACGGCGCGTTGTATAACCAGGCGGCAAAAGATCCGGCCCTGGCCGATGCCATCGCCCTCGCTGTCAGAGCCGTTGACCCTGCACTGATACTGGTCGGGCTGGCCAACAGTGAGTCAATTCGCGCCGGAGAACGCCATGGGTTAACCACGCGCCAGGAGGTGTTTGCCGACCGTGCTTATCAGAGCGACGGCTCGCTGGTGGCACGCGGTCAACCCGGCGCGTTGGTCGAAAGCGACGAGCAGGCCATCAGACAGACGCTAACGATGGTACAAAAAGGCCAGGTGCAGAGTCTGAGCGGCGAGTGGGTGAAGGTTCAGGCTGACAGCATCTGCCTGCACGGTGACGGCCCTCACGCGCTCGATTTTGCCCACCGGCTGCGTCAGGCGTTCAGCCTGCAAGGTATCGACGTCAGCAGCAGCTAAACCCGCCTGTTTACCTGCCCCGACAGGCGTTGGGGCTTTTTTTCGATAAAGGAGTTACAATGGACGCTGCCGTAAACCTCTGGCCGCTGGTGGGTATTGCCACCGTCGTGGTCGGTTTCTTGTTACGTTTTAATCCGGTGATTGTGGTGGTGGTGGCCGGGATCATCACCGGGCTGGCGGCACGCATGCCGGTTGGGGATATTCTGGAAAAGCTCGGTTCCGGCTTTCTCAACACGCGCAATTTACCGTTTATCCTGCTGCTGCCGCTGGCGATCGTCGGCCTGCTGGAGCGTCACGGTCTGAAAGAGCGCGCGCAGGCGTGGATTGCGCGCATCCGCAGCGCCACCGCCGGACGGTTATTGATTATTTACCTGCTGGCACGCGAACTGACCGCGGCGATGGGGTTAACCAGTCTGGGCGGACATCCCCAGATGGTGCGGCCGCTGCTGGCACCGATGGCCGAAGGCGCGGCCGGCAATCGCTACGGCGAGCTGCCCGATGCGGTACGCTACCGCCTGAGGGCAATGGCCGCCGCAACGGATAATGTCGGCCTGTTTTTTGGTGAAGATATCTTTGTGGCGTTCGGTGCCATCATCTTTATGCATAATTTTATGCAGGAGTCGGCAGGGATACAGACCGAGCCGCTGCACATTGCCCTGTGGGGTATTCCCACCGCCGTCTGTGCTTTTCTGATCCACGCGGTGCGCCTGCATCGTATGGATAAACGCCTGGCCAGCGAGCTGCATGGCCTGAACGCCCGCGCGCTGAAGCAGAAGGAGGAGCCGTAATATGTTTCAACAGGCTTATCTTTTCTGGCTGGCGGGCACCGTCCTGCTGGCGGTGGCGCTGCTGTCATGGCGTGATAAACGCAACCCGCGTCGCCTGACCACCGGGCTATTTTGGGCGCTATACGGTCTGGCCTTCTTTATTGGTGACTGGGTTACGAATTTTATGACCGCGCGGACGCTGCATATCAGCGTTGGCGTTGGTGTGGTGGTGATGGCGCTGGTTGCCGGCTGCGGGGGCGTCAGGCTCGGCAGCTATTCCCAGCGATCGGTGCCGCAGCGGGAACGGAGCGCGGTTCGTCTCGGCAACCTGCTGTTCTTACCGGCGCTGATGATCCCTGTCGTCACCGTGATTGGCGTGCTGGCGTTTAACCACATTCCCGGCCTGCAACAGACCGTTTTCGGTGCGGGTAACCATGCAACGCTGGTCACCCTGTTCTCCATGACGCTGGGCTGTCTGCTGGCCTGGCTGGTCGCGCTGAAAATGACCGGGGAAAGCCCTACGCAGTCGCTTCAGGAATCTCGCCGCCTGCTGGACTCGATCGGCTGGGCGTTTATCCTGCCGCAAATTCTGGCCACGCTGGGGCTGCTGTTCACCAGTGCGGGCGTGGGGAGCGCCATTGCTCACTTAACGGAAAGCTATCTGGCGGTGGATAACCGTTTTATCGCCGTGGTGCTGTATGCCGTGGGCATGGCGCTGTTAACCATGATTATGGGCAATGCCTTTGCCGCTTTCCCGATTGTGACCGCCGGCATCGGCATTCCCATTCTGGTGCTACAGCATCATGGCAATCCGGCGGTGATGGCGGCGGTCGGTATGTTCTGCGGTTATTGCGGCTCGCTGATGACGCCGATGGCGGCGAATTTTAACATCGTTCCGGCCAGGCTGCTGGAGCTGCCGGACAGAAACGCGGTGATCAAGGCTCAGATCCCCACCGGTCTGCTGCTGCTAACCGCCAATATCTTCCTTCTCTATTTCATGATGTTTTTGTGAGGAAACGATGAAAAAGGTATTGATTACCGCCTTTGAGCCGTTCGACGGTGAACGGATTAACCCCTCGTGGGAAGCCGTCAGCCGGCTGCATAATCGTCTGATTGGCGGTGCCGAGATCGTCGCTAAACGGCTGCCCTGCGCATTTGGCACCTCCCTTGAGGTGCTGTATGCCACTATTGACGCGGTGAAGCCCGATCTGGTGATTGCGGTGGGGCAGGCCGGTGGACGCGCCGATATGAGTATTGAGCGTGTGGCGATAAACGTTGACGATGCGCGTATCCCCGATAATGCGGGCGCACAGCCGATCGATGAGCCGGTGTTGAGCGGCGGCCCGGCGGCCCTGTTTTCCACTTTGCCAATCAAAGCGCTGGTGGCGGGGATCCGTGAGGCCGGTATTCCCGCTTCGGTTTCGCAAACTGCGGGCACCTTTGTCTGTAATCACGTGATGTACGGGCTGCTGCACTATTTGCGGCGGCGAAAAGCGCGCGGCGGTTTTATTCATATCCCTTATCTCCCTGAACAGGCTATCAATCACCCCGGCGCGCCCAGCATGGCGCTGGCAACGGTTATTCTGGCGCTGGAGATGGCCGTGAGCATTAGCCTGGCGGTCGAAGAGGATATGCGTCTGGCGGGCGGAGCCACTCATTAAGATCAAAGGAGCATCGGATGCCTGAAGGTCCTGAGATCCGCCGGGCGGCGGATCGGCTCGAAGCGGCGATAAAAGGGAAAGTGCTGACCGACGTCTGGTTTGCTTTCCCGGCATTGCAGACCTATCAGCAGATGCTGGTCGGTGAGCGGGTTATTGCTATAGAAACCCGCGGCAAAGCGCTGTTAACCCATTTTTCTAACGGCCTGACGCTATACAGCCATAATCAGCTTTACGGGGTCTGGCGGATTATCAACAGCGGTAGCGAGCCTGCCAAGAGCAAGCGCGTGCTGAGGGTGCGGCTGGCGGCGGCGGATAAAACGCTGCTGCTGTACAGCGCTTCGGATATTCAGCTACTAGATGCACAGGGGCTGGCTACCCATCCGTTTCTGCTGCGGGTCGGCCCTGACGTGCTGGATATGGCCCTGACACAACAGCAGGTGCGTGAGCGGCTCCTGTCGACGCGTTTTCGCCGCCGCCAGTTCGGCGCGCTGCTGCTGGACCAGGCGTTTCTCGCCGGGCTGGGCAACTATCTGCGCGTGGAGATCCTCTGGCAGGCGCAGCTTGCCGCGCAGCATAAAGCCGAAACGCTAAGCGATAAGCAGCTGGACGCGCTGGCAGAGGCACTACTGGCGGTGCCGCGCCTCTCTTACCGCACCCGTGGTCAGGCGGATGAGAACCGCCACCACGGCGCGCTGTTCAGCTTTAACGTTTTTCACCGGGCGGGGAAGGCATGCCGGCGTTGCGGTGAGAGCATTGTAAAAACCATGCTCTCTTCCAGACCTTTTTACTGGTGTCCGGGCTGTCAGAAATAAAAAGGCCGGGCTGATGAATCAGCCCGGCCACGGTTAGCCGCTGCGCCCGGATTGGTGATCCGGCCTTATCCTCAACGATTTACTTTTTAATGTTAGAGGTGAAATCGCGCTGATCGTAGCCGGTGTAGAGCTGACGAGGGCGGGCAATTTTCACACCATCGTCGTGCATTTCCTTCCAGTGGGCAATCCAGCCAACGGTACGCGCCATAGCGAAAATCACCGTGAACATGGAGGATGGGATCCCCATCGCTTTCAGAATGATCCCTGAATAGAAGTCGACGTTTGGATAAAGTTTGCGCTCGATGAAGTAGGGGTCGTTAAGCGCAATGTGCTCCAGCTCCATCGCCACTTCCAGCAGGTCATCTTTCATACCCAGCTCATTCAGCACTTCATGGCAGGTTTCGCGCATAACGGTCGCGCGCGGATCGTAGTTCTTATAGACGCGGTGGCCAAAGCCCATCAGACGGAACGAATCGTTTTTATCTTTCGCGCGGCGCAGGAACTCTGGGATGTGCTCAACGGTGCTGATCTCCTCTAACATGCGCAGGCAAGCTTCATTTGCTCCGCCGTGAGCAGGTCCCCACAGTGATGCAATCCCCGCCGCGATACAGGCAAACGGATTGGCACCGGACGAGCCCGCGGTGCGCACGGTGGAGGTAGAGGCGTTCTGTTCATGGTCGGCATGCAGGATCAGGATGCGGTCCATGGCACGTTCCAGAACCGGATTCACCACGTAGTCTTCACAAGGCGTAGAGAACATCATATTGAGGAAGTTTCCGGCGTACGACAGGTCATTACGCGGATAAACAAACGGCTGGCCGATAGAATATTTGTAACACATTGCCGCCATCGTCGGCATTTTTGACAGCAGGCGGAAAGCGGCAATTTCACGATGCCGTTCGATATTGACGTCCATTGCATCGTGATAAAATGCGGCCAGCGCCCCGGTCACGCCGCACATGACCGCCATCGGATGGGAGTCACGACGGAAGCCACGGAACAGATGGTGGATCTGCTCATGCAGCATGGTATGACGCGTTACCGTCACCTTGAATTCCTTGAACTGTTCCGCGCTAGGCGCCTCACCATTGAGAAGAATGTAACATACTTCCAGATAGTTAGAGTGCAGCGCCAGCTGATCGATGGGAAAACCGCGGTGCAGAAGGATGCCCTCATCACCGTCAATGTAGGTGATTTTTGATTCGCAGGAGGCGGTAGAGGTAAACCCAGGGTCGAAGGTGAAGTAGCCTTTTGAGCCAAGAGCACGGACGTCAATTTCTTCCTGGCCTAATGTACCCTTTAGCACATCAAGCTCGATCGGAGCTTCACCATCGAGGGTTAGCGTTGCTTTTTTATCAGCCATTTACAATCTCCTTAGCGCCTTATTGAGGGATCTTGATCACCGGGCAAGCCATATCTCCCCAGCCTCTTGCCTGACGCAAAAGGGGATCAACTCTGTGGCATCTTATTATGTGCAGGGTACAGAGTGACGGGCGCATGGTGGCCGGGATGATACCAACCTGATGAGTATCAGTCATGACAAGATCCGGTCTGAACATAGCTTACGTGCAAGCCAATACCTGAGACTTTTGATAATCTTAGTCAATCTTACATAACTTGTGCTTACGGGAAAGAGTATCCCCATATCTTTTGTGCATCATAGAATGTTAGCCCCAAGTTTGTAGCAAAAATGTTTAACTTTTGTCAAATCAGATAATTAAATTAGCTTATTTTGTCAAAACTGTGAGGATTGTCACTGTTCGACCGAAAGTTTACCAAAGAGTTTGTAGGGGAATTGTAATGAGATTGTGATCCACTTATAATGCGGCCAGGTCTCCGGAAATACCCTGCTGTAGGAGCCACCCAGCGTTTCATACGCGCCGTTTGACACTGGACGTTGAAAGTTTTAGTGCCTGTCGCGAATGCTTGCCTTCATTAACGCTGTCTGACCCCCTTCAGGACCGGAGGAAGCAAAATAAGAAAGGCTGTGTGGGCAAAACCGTGAAAAAACAAAGACCTGTCAACTTGGATCTCTCTACGATCCGGTTTCCCTTAACTGCAATTGCGTCCATTCTCCACCGCGTTTCCGGCGTCATTACCTTTGTGTCGATCGGGATTTTGCTTTGGTTACTGGGCTTGTCGCTCTCTTCTCCCGAAGGTTTCCTCCAGGCTTCCGCCGTAATGGATAGCTTTATTGCCAAATTTATCATGTGGGGCATTTTGACCGCGCTGGCCTACCATATTGCCGGTGGCATTCGCCATATGATGATGGATTTTGGCCTGCTGGGTGAAACCTTAGAAACCGGCAAGTTTTCTGCGCAAATTGCATTCGGTATCACCGTCGTGCTTTCAATTCTGGCTGGAGTCCTCGTATGGTAAGCAACGCTTCTGCACTGGGGCGCAACGGCATTCACGACTGGCTGCTGTTGCGTGCCGCCGCGATGATAATGACCTTTTACGTCCTTTATATCCTCGCTTTTATTGTGATGTCCGGGCCACTGACTTTTGATATCTGGCGTGGTTTTTTCGCTTCCTCCTTCACGAAAGTTTTCACCCTTCTGACGCTGTTCTCCATTCTGGTGCACGGTTGGATTGGGATGTGGCAGGTACTGACTGACTATATTAAACCCCTTGCGCTGCGCATGATGTTGCAGCTGGTTGTCGTGGTCGCACTGTTGGTGTATGCCATTTATGGAACTGTTGTTGTGTGGGGTGCGTGATGAAGTTGCCAGTAAGAGAATTTGACGCCGTAGTGATCGGCGCAGGCGGTGCAGGAATGCGCGCCGCCCTACAGATTTCCCAGTCGGGCCAGACCTGTGCCCTGCTTTCAAAAGTGTTTCCCACCCGCTCCCATACGGTATCCGCCCAGGGCGGGATTACCGTTGCGCTGGGTAATACCCACGAAGACAACTGGGAATGGCATATGTATGACACCGTCAAAGGTTCCGATTATATCGGCGACCAGGACGCGATTGAGTACATGTGTAAAACCGGCCCGGAAGCGATTCTGGAGCTGGAGCATATGGGGTTGCCGTTCTCGCGCCTTGATGACGGCCGCATCTATCAACGCCCGTTTGGCGGACAGTCGAAAAACTTTGGCGGTGAGCAGGCGGCCCGTACCGCCGCGGCCGCTGACCGTACCGGCCATGCGCTACTCCATACGCTTTATCAGCAGAACCTGAAAAATAAGACCACTATTTTTTCCGAATGGTACGCGCTGGATTTGGTGAAAAATGCCGATGGGGCGATTGTCGGCTGCACCGCGCTGAATATCGAAGACGGTGAAGTGGTCTATTTCAAAGCGCGCGCAACGGTACTGGCTACCGGCGGTGCAGGGCGTATTTACCAGTCGACCACCAATGCCCATATCAATACCGGTGACGGGGTTGGCATGGCGCTACGTGCCGGTGTACCGGTGCAGGATATGGAAATGTGGCAGTTCCACCCAACCGGCATTGCCGGCGCGGGCGTGCTGGTGACGGAAGGCTGTCGTGGTGAAGGCGGCTATCTGCTGAATAAACACGGTGAGCGCTTTATGGAGCGCTATGCGCCAAATGCGAAGGATCTTGCCGGGCGTGACGTGGTGGCACGTTCCATTATGATCGAAATACGCGAAGGACGTGGCTGTGACGGCCCTTGGGGGCCTCATGCCAAGCTGAAGTTGGATCATCTCGGCAAAGAGGTGCTTGAGTCACGTCTGCCGGGAATTCTGGAACTTTCTCGCACCTTCGCCCACGTAGATCCGGTAAAAGAACCAATCCCGGTGATACCAACCTGTCACTATATGATGGGCGGCATTCCGACTAAAGTCAGTGGTCAGGCGCTGACCGTGAACGAGCAGGGGGACGATGTGGTGATCCCTGGCCTGTTTGCGGTGGGTGAAATTGCCTGTGTCTCGGTGCACGGTGCAAATCGCCTGGGCGGCAACTCATTGCTCGACCTGGTGGTCTTTGGGCGTGCGGCCGGGCTGCATTTGCAGGAGTCTATCCAGGAACAGGGCGCACTGTTGGATGCGACAGAAGACGAAATCGAGGCTTCACTGGCGCGTCTGAACCGCTGGAATAATAACGTTACCGGTGAAGACCCGGCAGAGCTGCGTAAAGCGCTACAGGCCTGCATGCAGCATAACTTCTCGGTATTCCGCGAAGGTGATGCCATGGCAAAAGGTTTGGCCGAGCTGAAGGTGCTGCGTGAGCGTCTGAAAAATGCCCGTCTGGATGACCGTTCCAGCGACTTCAATACCCAGCGCGTTGAGTGTCTGGAGCTGGACAACCTGATGGAAACGGCCTACGCCACCGCCGTGTCGGCCAACTTCCGTACTGAAAGCCGTGGTGCACACAGCCGCTTCGACTATCCTGAACGTGACGATGCAAACTGGTTATGTCACAGCCTGTATCTGCCGCAAAGTGAAAGCATGACGCGCCGTGAGGTGAACATGCAGCCGAAACTGCGTGAAGCCTTCCCGCCGAAAGCGCGTACCTACTAGTTTGCGGAGATAACACCATGAGACTCGAATTTTCCATCTATCGTTACAACCCGGATGTCGACGATGCTCCGCGTATGCAGGATTATCAGCTGGAGTCGGAAGACGGCCGTGACATGATGCTGCTGGATGCGTTAATGCGTCTGAAAGAGCAAGATCCGACGTTAGCGTTTCGCCGTTCCTGCCGTGAAGGGGTGTGCGGTTCCGACGGCCTGAATATGAATGGCAAAAACGGGCTGGCATGCATTACGCCAGTTTCCGCGTTGGGCAACGGCAAAAAGAAAATTGTTATCCGTCCACTCCCCGGATTACCGGTCATCCGCGATTTGGTAGTAGACATGGGGCAATTCTATGCGCAGTATGAGAAGATTAAGCCTTACTTGTTGAATAATGGGCAGAAACCGCCAGCAAGAGAGCATCTTCAGCAGCCAGAGCAGCGTGAAAAGCTGGATGGTCTGTATGAATGTATTCTTTGCGCCTGTTGTTCCACCTCATGCCCGTCATTCTGGTGGAACCCGGACAAATTTATTGGCCCGGCGGGCCTGCTGGCGGCTTATCGGTTCCTGATTGACAGCCGTGATACGGAAACGGATGCGCGTCTGGATAATCTGGACGATGCGTTCAGCGTATTCCGTTGCCACAGTATTATGAACTGTGTCAGCGTATGTCCGAAAGGGCTGAACCCGACCCGCGCTATTGGCCATATCAAGTCGATGCTGCTGCAACGGGGCGCTTAACGCCAACCATTCCGGGAGCCAAAGGTTCCCGGAATGTTATCAGGCAATCTTTGTAAAGGGTGTTCGCCAGACGACAGTTAGCGGAAACCTTTTACAAAGGTTCCCTTACGGGCCGGTCGCTCGTATCGAAGAACCGTACCACGGTAAGCCGTTAACGCGGCGCGGGGCCTGCAAAGGTTCTATTAAACAACCACGGCGAAAAAAAAGCACAACTATGCTTAAGGGATCACAATGCAGAACAGCGCGATGAAACCCTGGCTGGACTCCTCCTGGCTGGCTGGCGCGAACCAGTCCTACATAGAGCAGCTCTATGAGGACTTTTTAACCGATCCTGACTCTGTCGATGTGGCCTGGAAGTCTCTCTTCCAGCAGCTTCCTGGCACTGGGGTTAGACCTGAACAAATCCACTCCACCACGCGCGAGTATTTCCGCCGTCTGGCGAAAGATGCTTCGCGTTACAACACCTCCGTCAGCGACCCTGCAACCAACGCCAAACAGGTTAAGGTACTGCAACTGATCAACGCGTTTCGTTTCCGCGGGCATCAGCAGGCTAACCTTGACCCGCTGGGGCTGTGGAAGCAGGAGCCAGTGGCGGATCTTGACCCAGGTTATCATGGCCTGAGCGATGCTGATTTCCAGGAAAGTTTCAACGTGGGTTCCTTTGCCATCGGCAAAGAAACGATGAAGCTGGCCGATCTGTACGCGGCGCTGAAGCAAACCTACTGCGGCTCCATTGGTGCAGAATATATGCACATCACCAATACGGATGAAAAGCGCTGGATACAACAGCGTCTTGAGTCGGTGGTGGGGCGGGCTTCTTACTCTGTTGAAGAGAAAAAAGGTTTCCTCAAGCAGCTGACCGCCGCAGAAGGGCTGGAGCGTTATCTTGGCGCAAAATTCCCCGGTGCAAAACGCTTCTCGCTGGAAGGCGGCGATGCGCTGGTGCCGATGCTGAACGAGATGATCCGTCATGCCGGTAAAAGCGGCACGCGGGAAGTGGTGCTGGGAATGGCGCACCGTGGCCGCCTGAACGTGCTGATCAACGTACTCGGCAAAAAGCCGCAGGATCTGTTCGACGAATTCTCCGGCAAGCACAAAGAACATCTGGGTACGGGTGACGTGAAGTACCATATGGGCTTCTCATCCGACGTGGAAACCGAAGGCGGTATGGTTCACCTGGCGCTGGCGTTTAACCCTTCGCATCTGGAAATCGTCAGCCCGGTGGTGATGGGATCGGTTCGTGCCCGCCTCGACCGCCTCGATCAGCCCGGCAGCAATAAAGTGTTGCCGATCACCATTCACGGTGATGCTGCGGTTATCGGGCAGGGCGTTGTGCAAGAAACCCTGAATATGTCTGAGGCTCGCGGGTATGAAGTCGGCGGTACGGTGCGTATCGTGATCAACAACCAAATCGGTTTCACCACTTCCAACCCAAGAGATGCACGCTCTACGCAGTATTGTACCGACATTGGTAAAATGGTGATGGCGCCTATCTTCCACGTCAACGCGGACGACCCGGAAGCGGTAGCCTTTGTCACTCGGCTGGCGTTAGATTTCCGTAACACCTTCAAACGCGACGTGTTTATCGATCTGGTTTGCTATCGCCGTCACGGTCATAACGAAGCGGATGAGCCCAGCGCCACGCAGCCGGTGATGTACCAGAAAATCAAAAAGCATCCGACGCCGCGTAAGCTCTATGCTGACAAGCTGGAGGCCGAGCAGGTTGCCAGCCTGGAAGATGCCACTGAAATGGTCAACCTGTATCGCGATGCTCTGGACGAAGGCGAATGCGTGGTGCCGGAATGGCGTCCTATGAGTCAGCACTCCTTCACCTGGTCGCCGTATCTGAATCACGACTGGGACGAAAGCTATCCAGAACGCATTGAGCTTAAGCGATTGCAGGAACTGGCTAAGCGCATCAGCAGCGTGCCGGAAACGGTAGAAATGCAGTCGCGCGTGACCAAAATCTACAACGATCGTGCAGAAATGGCCGCTGGTAACAAGGCGTTCGACTGGGGCGCGGCGGAAAACCTGGCCTATGCCACGCTGGTAGATGAAGGCATCCCTTGCCGTCTGTCCGGCGAGGATATGGGGCGTGGCACCTTCTTCCATCGCCATGCGGTGATCCATAATCAGTCCAACGGCTCGACTTACACCCCGCTGCAGCATGTTCATAACGGTCAGGGCATCTTCAAGGTGTGGGACTCAGTGCTTTCTGAAGAGGCGGTGCTGGCGTTTGAATATGGCTACGCAACTGCGGAACCGCGCACGCTGACCATCTGGGAAGCGCAGTTCGGTGACTTCGCTAACGGTGCTCAGGTGGTGATCGACCAGTTCATCAGCTCCGGTGAGCAGAAATGGGGTCGTATGTGCGGACTGGTGATGCTGCTGCCTCACGGCTACGAAGGGCAGGGCCCGGAGCACTCCTCCGCGCGTCTGGAGCGCTACCTACAGCTTTGCGCCGAGCAGAATATGCAGGTGTGCGTGCCTTCTACCCCGGCACAGGTTTACCACATGCTGCGACGTCAGGCGCTGCGCGGCATGCGCCGCCCGCTGGTGGTGATGTCACCTAAGTCACTGCTGCGTCATCCGCTGGCGGTCTCTTCTTTGGAAGAGCTGGCTAACGGCGCTTTCCAACCGGCGATTGGCGAAATTGACGCGCTGGAGGCGAAGTCGGTGAAGCGTGTGGTGCTCTGTTCCGGTAAGGTTTATTACGATCTCTTGGACAAGCGCCGCAAAAATGAGCAAACCGATGTCGCTATCGTGCGTATCGAACAGCTCTATCCGTTCCCGCATAAGGCGGTTCAGGATGTGTTGAAGCAGTATTCCCACGTACATGATTTTGTCTGGTGTCAGGAAGAGCCACTCAACCAGGGTGCATGGTACTGCAGTCAGCATCACTTCCGCGAAATCGTCCCGTTTGGGGCTTCATTACGTTATGCCGGTCGTCCTGCTTCAGCATCACCGGCTGTAGGTTATATGTCCGTTCACCAGCAGCAGCAGCAAGACCTGGTTAATGACGCGCTGAACGTTGAATAATTAAGGAAAGAAAATGAGTAGCGTAGATATCGTTGTTCCTGACCTGCCTGAGTCCGTGGCTGACGCCACCGTAGCTACCTGGCACAAAAAACCCGGCGACAGCGTCAAGCGTGATGAAGTGCTGGTGGAAATTGAAACCGATAAAGTGGTTCTTGAAGTGCCGGCTTCTGCCGACGGCGTGCTGGAAGCCATCCTTGAAGACGAAGGCGCGACGGTCATTTCCCGTCAGGCGCTCGGTCGTCTGAAAGAGGGCAACAGCGGCGGTAAGGAGACCTCCGCCAAAGTCGAAGCCAATGAATCGACGCCAGCACAGCGCCAGACGGCATCGCTGGAAGAAGAAAGCAATGATGCCCTGAGCCCGGCTATCCGTCGTCTGATTGCCGAGCACAGCCTCGATCCGGCAGCAATCAAAGGCAGCGGTGTCGGTGGGCGCATCACGCGTGAAGATGTGGAAAAACATCTGGCGCAGGCTCCGGCGGCGAAGGCGGAACCTAAAGCAGCAGAAGCCGCAGCGCCAGCGGGCCTTGCCAACCGCAGCGAGAAGCGCGTGCCGATGACCCGCCTGCGTAAACGCGTAGCCGAGCGTCTGCTGGAAGCAAAAAACAGCACCGCCATGCTGACCACGTTCAATGAAGTGAATATGCAGCCTATTATGGCGCTGCGTAAGCAGTACGGTGAAGCGTTTGAAAAACGTCACGGCGTTCGTCTGGGCTTTATGTCCTTCTATATCAAAGCGGTAGTAGAAGCGCTGAAGCGTTATCCAGAGGTGAATGCCTCAATCGACGGTACGGATGTGGTTTATCACAACTACTTTGACGTCAGTATTGCCGTCTCCACGCCGCGTGGTCTGGTGACCCCGGTGCTGAAAGATGTGGATGCGCTGAGCATGGCCGATATTGAGAAGAAAATCAAAGAGCTAGCGGTGAAAGGGCGTGACGGCAAGCTGACCGTTGATGAACTGACCGGGGGTAACTTCACTATCACTAATGGTGGTGTCTTTGGTTCGCTGATGTCTACGCCGATTATCAACCCGCCACAGAGCGCTATTCTCGGCATGCACGCGATTAAAGATCGCCCAATGGCGGTGAATGGCCAGGTGGTGATCCAGCCAATGATGTATCTGGCGCTCTCCTACGATCACCGTCTGATTGATGGCCGCGAATCCGTTGGCTATCTGGTGGCGATTAAAGAGCTGCTGGAAGATCCGGCTCGCCTGCTGCTGGACGTCTAAATATCCGGCGTGCGGCATGCAGTGATGCCGCACCCAACCCTATGTATGGCTGCTGATGGCAGCCCCGTCTTTTCAGACCTGAATGGATAGAACATCATGAACTTACACGAGTATCAGGCAAAGCAGTTGTTTGCACGGTATGGCCTACCGGCACCCACCGGTTATGCCTGCACAACGCCACGCGAAGCAGAAGAGGCCGCCTCTAAGATTGGTGCCGGCCCGTGGGTAGTGAAATGTCAGGTTCATGCCGGTGGCCGTGGTAAAGCGGGCGGTGTGAAGGTGGTAAACAGCAAAGAAGATATCCGTGCTTTCGCCGAAAACTGGCTGGGTAAACGCCTGGTAACCTACCAGACCGATGCCAGCGGTCAGCCGGTTAACCAGATCCTGGTTGAAGCCGCGACCGACATTGATAAAGAACTTTATCTGGGCGCGGTAGTGGATCGTGGTACTCGCCGCGTGGTGTTTATGGCGTCCACCGAAGGCGGTGTCGAAATTGAAAAGGTAGCGGAAGAAACGCCACATCTGATCCATAAAATGGCGCTCGATCCGCTGACCGGCCCACAGCCTTATCAGGGCCGTGAGCTGGCGTTCAAACTGGGTTTGACCGGCAAGCAGGTTGGTCAGTTTACCAAAATCTTTATGGGCCTGGCGACGCTGTTCCTTGAGCGTGACCTGGCGCTGGTTGAGATCAATCCGCTGGTAGTCACGAAGCAGGGCGATTTGGTGTGCCTGGACGGTAAACTGACGGCCGACGGCAATGCGCTGTTCCGCCAGTCCGACCTGCGCGAAATGCGTGACCCAAGCCAGGAAGACTCGCGTGAAGCGCATGCCGCCCAGTGGGAGCTGAACTATGTTGCCCTGGAAGGCAACATTGGCTGCATGGTAAACGGTGCAGGCCTGGCGATGGGCACGATGGACATTGTGAAACTGAGCGGTGGCCAGCCGGCGAACTTCCTCGACGTTGGCGGTGGCGCGACCAAAGAGCGCGTGACCGAAGCGTTTAAAATCATTCTGTCCGACGACGCGGTGAAAGCGGTGTTCGTTAACATCTTCGGCGGTATCGTGCGCTGCGACCTGATCGCAGATGGTATCATCGGCGCCGTGGCGGAAGTGGGCGTTAACGTACCGGTCGTGGTTCGTCTGGAAGGAAACAATGCCGAGCTGGGTGCCAGGAAACTGGCGGACAGCGGCCTGAATATTATTGCAGCAACCAGCCTGAGTGACGCGGCGCAGCGCGTTGTTGCCGCAGCGGAGGGTAAATAATGTCTATTCTGATCGATAAAAATACCAAGGTAATCTGCCAGGGTTTCACCGGTGGTCAGGGAACGTTCCACTCTGAACAGGCGCTGGCATATGGCACCCAGCTGGTTGGCGGCGTAACGCCGGGTAAAGGTGGCACCGAGCATCTCGGTCTACCGGTGTTTAATACCGTGCGCGAAGCGGTCGAAGCAACGGGCGCAACCGCATCGGTCATCTACGTTCCGGCACCATTCTGTAAAGACGGTATCCTGGAAGCCATTGAGGCGGGCATCAAGCTGATCATTACCATAACCGAAGGTATTCCGACTCTGGATATGCTGACAGTGAAGGTGAAGCTGGATGAAGCCGGCGTGCGTATGATTGGTCCAAACTGTCCGGGCGTGATCACTCCGGGTGCCTGTAAAATTGGCATCATGCCGGGCCATATTCACCAGCCTGGTCGTATCGGTATCGTTTCCCGTTCAGGCACGCTGACCTATGAAGCGGTTAAACAGACCACTGACATCGGTTACGGCCAGTCAACCTGTGTAGGTATTGGCGGCGATCCGATCCCGGGTTCAAACTTTATCGATATCCTGAAACTGTTCCAGGACGATCCGCAGACCGAAGCCATTGTCATGATTGGTGAAATCGGCGGAAGTGCTGAAGAAGAAGCGGCGGCATTTATCAAAGAGCACGTCACCAAGCCGGTGGTGGGTTATATCGCTGGTGTGACCGCGCCGAAGGGTAAACGTATGGGCCACGCCGGCGCCATCATCGCTGGTGGCAAAGGCACGGCCGACGAGAAGTTCGCCGCGCTGGAAGCGGCCGGTGTGAAAACCGTCCGTAGCCTTGCCGATATCGGTGAAGCGGTGAAAGCGGTATTACCGCGATAAATTTGCGTTGCATTAATAATACTTAACAAAAAGCCACCTTCGGGTGGCTTTTTTCGTCAACCTCTGCCAAATTTTAATGAACTTAAGATATCCGCTCTGGGATGAATAACAAAAATACTCACGCCGGGGAATGAGTAATTAACCTTTTCGCGTCGGTTATTTTTCATTTGTCTATTATAAAGCACACACCTGATTAACATTACCTGCCTCCTATCATACCTTCACTACGTCAGATATTGTTTCATATCAATATTGCGGCAGTTATTTATGGGCTTTATGGCTGGCGTATTACCGCTCGATTAGTTTAAATGGGGCTGGGATCGTCATCGTTTTATTTAATTCATTAAGAATTAATATATTTATTTGAAAATCAAACAGCCTTTATAAATCAGCCGAAGCGGGAGTAGGCAAAGTACTGAAAACACCACGACTAGAGCAGCAACGCTTTAAGGCTTCACGCCTTTTCTGAGCTATCTGGCTCAGGTTTTCTCTCGTGGGTCGGAAACGGCTATAACAAATAAATATTCTTTTTATTCATTGGTCAGTCAGCGGATATTGTTGAGGGGTTACTCAGCATAAATTCTGACAACACCCACTTGCTAAGCAAGGAGTTAGAATGTTGGATATTGTCGAACTGTCGCGTTTACAGTTTGCATTAACAGCGATGTATCATTTCCTGTTTGTGCCTTTAACGCTGGGTATGGCATTTTTATTAGCCATCATGGAAACCGTATACGTCTTGTCAGGTAAGCAAATTTATAAAGACATGACCAAGTTTTGGGGCAAGTTGTTTGGTATTAACTTTGCCTTAGGCGTGGCGACCGGACTCACCATGGAGTTCCAGTTTGGCACAAACTGGTCTTATTATTCGCATTACGTTGGGGATATATTTGGCGCCCCGTTAGCCATTGAAGGTTTGATGGCATTTTTCCTGGAATCCACCTTTGTCGGGCTGTTCTTTTTCGGCTGGGACAGGCTGGGTAAAGTACAGCATTTGGCGGTCACCTGGCTGGTCGCCCTCGGCTCTAACCTTTCAGCATTATGGATCCTGGTCGCCAACGGCTGGATGCAGAACCCGGTGGCGTCCGAATTTAACTTCGAAACGATGCGTATGGAGATGGTCAGCTTCTCCGAACTGGTACTGAATCCGGTTGCTCAGGTGAAATTTGTCCATACCGTGGCCGCCGGTTATACCTGTGGCGCAATGTTTGTTCTGGGTATCAGTGCTTATTATCTGCTGCGCGGCCGCGATACGGCTTTTGCTAAACGTTCGTTTGCTATTGCCGCCAGTTTTGGTATGGCTGCGATCCTCTCGGTGATCGTGCTGGGCGATGAATCCGGCTACGAAGTGGGGGACGTACAAAAGACGAAACTCGCCGCGATAGAAGCCGAGTGGGAAACCCAGCCAGCGCCCGCCGCCTTCACCCTGTTCGGTTTGCCTGACCAGGATGCACAGCAAAATCACTATGCGGTACAGATCCCCTGGGCGCTTGGCCTGGTGGCAACGCGTTCTACAGACAGGCAGGTTATCGGCCTTAAACAGCTGATGGAAGAACATGAGGTGCGCATCCGTAACGGCATCAAGGCCTGGACGCTGTTGCAGGAGTTACGCAGCGGAAATCAGGACGCATCCGTACGTGCCGCGTTCAACGCATCGAAACAGGATCTTGGTTACGGACTGCTGTTGAAACGTTATCTCCCTGATGTGGCCGCTGCCAGTGAGGACCAGATACGACAAGCGACAAAAGACTCTATCCCGCGCGTGGCTCCACTCTATTTCTCCTTCCGCATTATGGTGGGATGTGGGGCGCTGATGCTGCTGATTATCACCCTGTCATTCTGGTCGGTGATCCGTAACCGCATTGGCCAGCGTCCGCTGCTGTTGAAGTGTGCGCTATTTGGCATTCCGTTGCCGTGGATTGCGATTGAAGCAGGATGGTTTGTTGCTGAATACGGCCGCCAGCCGTGGGCGATTGGCGAAGTTCTGCCAACGGCGGTGGCGAACTCCTCACTCACGGTGGGTGACTTACTCTTTTCGATGGGGTTGATTTGCGGCCTGTATACGCTGTTCCTGGTGGCCGAAATGTATTTGATGATCAAATTCGCGCGTCTGGGGCCGAGCAGCTTGAAAACAGGACGTTATCACCACGAGCTTTCCAGCCCGGCCACACCGTCATTGCGCTAAGACAGGAGCCTGCAAATGTTAACTTATGAACTGATGCGTTTTATCTGGTGGCTATTAATTGGCATTTTGCTGATTGGCTTTGCCGTTGCTGACGGCTTTGATATGGGCGTAGGGATGCTGACACGCATTCTCGGGCGTACCGATACCGAACGCCGCATTATGATCAACAGCATCGCTCCGCACTGGGATGGTAACCAGGTGTGGTTGATCACCGCTGGCGGGGCTCTGTTTGCCGCCTGGCCGATGGTCTATGCCGCTGCCTTTTCTGGTTTCTATGTGGCGATGATCCTGGTGCTGGCCGCACTGTTCTTTCGTCCAGTCGGCTTTGACTATCGTTCGAAAATTGAAGACATGCGCTGGCGTACTTTGTGGGACTGGGGCATTTTTATTGGCAGCTTTGTCCCACCGCTGGTGATTGGCGTTGCCTTTGGCAATCTGCTGCAAGGGGTGCCTTTCCACATTGATAGCGATCTGCGTTTGTTCTACATCGGCAACTTCTTTCAGCTATTAAATCCGTTTGGGCTGCTGGCAGGCATCGTGAGTGTGACGATGATCCTGACCCAGGGGGCAACCTACCTGCAAATGCGGACCGTGGGTGAACTGCATCAGCGCGCCTGTAAGACCGCGCAGATAACGGCGCTGGTCATGATGTTGTGCTTTGCGCTGGCGGGGATCTGGGTGATGTACGGGATCGATGGTTATGTATTGACGTCAGTATTGGATCATAACGCGCCATCCAACCCGTTGGTGAAAGGCGTTGTGCGTCAGGCCGGAGCCTGGCTGTTGAACTTCAATACCGCACCGGCTCTTTGGGCAATTCCTGCGTTGGGGATCGTGCTGCCGGTGTTTACCCTGATATGTTCACGATATGGAAAAGGGGCCGCCGCCTTTATTTTTTCTTCGTTGACGCTAGCTTGCGTGATCCTGACCGCGGGCGTGGCAATGTTTCCGTTTGTCATGCCCTCCAGCCTTTCCCCCGCGATGAGTCTGACCATGTGGGATGCGACATCGACCCTGCTGACGTTAAAAGTGATGACCGTGGCAGCGCTGATTTTTGTGCCGATAATCCTGGCTTACACAACCTGGTGCTATTACAAGATGTTTGGTCGTTTGACGAAAGAGCACATTGAAAATAACAGCCATTCCCTCTACTGAAAAAGGAGCGTCATTATGTGGTATTTTGCCTGGGTTCTTGGCACGTTGCTGGCGTGCGGCTGCGGAATTATTACGGCTCTGGCGCTGGAGCAGGCGGAAGCGCAGAGCGGCAGTAACGAAAAATCCTGATGGTGAGGGGCGCTTCGCGTCTCTGGCAAGCATAAAAGGGGCCCATCCCGGGCCCCTGTCTCCCAAACTGACCGGGCTTTTTGTTAATTTTTGTTTAACAAATATGCTAAATTTTACGAAGTCATCAGCGCGTAATAATTATTTTCACTCCCCTCTGGCAATCCATTCCCAAGGCGTATGCTCTTGCGTATAGTAGCAACGTTTTCCTGACCAACGTTTAGCAATATCGGGATGTAGAGTGAGTACAACGCTGTTTCGATGGCCGGTACGTGTTTACTATGAAGACACTGACGCCGGTGGTGTGGTTTACCATGCCAGCTATGTCGCTTTTTATGAGCGGGCACGCACTGAAATGCTTCGCCAGTACCATTTCAGCCAGCAGGCTCTGCTTGAACTTCAGGTGGGCTTTGTCGTGCGGCGGATCACGGTCGATTATCTGGCCGCTGCTCGTCTTGATGAGCTACTTGAAGTGCAAAGTGAGGTTGTTGCCATAAGCAGAACCACGATGACATTTGCACAACGCATCGTGAATGCGGAAGGTCGTGTGCTTAATGAGGCAGAGGTTCTGATCGCCTGCATCAATCCACATCTAATGAAGCCGATAGCGCTTCCCAAGTCTATTGTCGCGGAGTTCAAGCAGTGACTGACATGAACATTCTTGACCTGTTTCTGAAGGCGAGCCTTCTGGTCAAACTTATTATGTTGATTTTGATCGGATTTTCCATCGCTTCTTGGGCAGTGATCATTCAACGTACCCGTATCCTCAACGCGGCCGTGCGTGATGCAGACGCATTCGAAGATAAGTTCTGGTCCGGTATGGAGCTGTCGCGTCTTTATCAGGAAAGCCAGGTGCGTCGTGATGAGTTGGGCGGCTCGGAGCAGATTTTCTATGCGGGCTTTAAAGAGTTTGCCCGCCTGCATCGTGCTAACAATCATGCTCCTGAAGCGGTGGTGGAAGGGGCGACCCGCGCAATGCGTATTTCCATGAACCGTGAGCTGGAAACGTTGGAAAACCATATTCCTTTCCTCGGCACCGTGGGTTCCATCAGCCCCTATATTGGTCTGTTTGGTACGGTGTGGGGGATTATGCACGCGTTTATCGCGCTGGGCGCGGTTAAGCAGGCCACGTTACAGATGGTTGCTCCGGGGATCGCCGAAGCGCTGATCGCCACTGCAATCGGTCTGTTTGCGGCTATCCCTGCGGTTATGGCTTATAACAGACTCACTCTGCGCGTGAATAAGCTGGAACAGAACTACGATAACTTTATGGAAGAGTTCACGGCTATCCTGCATCGTCAGGCGTTTTCTAGCGACGTAAGCAAGTAAGTCGGAGGTGAGTATGGCCAGAAGACGTGGTCGCGGTCGCCGCGAAGTCAAGTCCGAGATCAATATTGTTCCGCTGTTGGACGTGCTGCTGGTACTGTTGCTGATATTTATGGCAACAGCGCCGATTATCACCCAGAGTGTTGAGGTTGATTTACCCGACGCAACAGACTCTAAAACCGTTTCCAGTAATGATAATCCACCGGTGATTGTGGAAGTTGCAGGCGTTGGGCAATACAGTCTGGTCGTCGATCATGACCGGATGGAGCAGCTGCCTGCGGAGCAGGTGGTTGCCGAAGCGCGAAGCCGCCTGACGGCTAATCCGAAGACGGTATTCCTGATTGGCGGAGCCAAAGAGGTCCCTTATGAGGAAATCATCAAGGCGCTGAATTTGCTGCATCAGGCAGGCGTTAAGTCTGTTGGATTGATGACGCAGCCGATTTAATTCATTCGAACCGTTTTTGGGAACCGACAGTGTCGAAGGCAACCGAGCAAAACGATAAGCTAAAACGTGCCATAACCCTATCAGTGATCCTGCATCTCATATTGATTGCGCTGCTGGTATGGAGCTCGTTTGACGAAAATATGGATGCCAGTGGCGGCGGTGGCGGCAGTGATATCGATGCCGTTATGGTTGATCCTGGCGCAGTAGTAGAGCAGTACAATCGTCAACAAAATCAGCAGAGCGACAGCCAGCGAGCCGAGCAACAGCGCGATAAGCAGGCGAAAATGCAGGCGCAAGAGTTGCAGCAGAAGCAGGCCGCAGAACAGCAGCGGCTAAAACAGATTGAGAAAGAGCGTCTTCAGGCTCAGGAAGAGGCGAAGCAGCAGGCTGCTGAACAGAAACAGGCGGCGGAAGAGGCAAAGCAGGCCGCAGCAGAGGCGCAGAAAAAGTCGGCAGAAGAAGCTAAACAAGCCGCAGCAGAGGCGCAGAAACAGGCGGCGGAAGAAGCTAAAAAAGCGGCTGCGGATGCACAGAAACAGGCGGCGGAAGAAGCTAAAAAAGCGGCTGCGGATGCGCAGAAACAGGCGGCGGAAGAAGCTAAAAAAGCAGCGGCTGATGCCCAGAAAAAAGCGGTAGAAGAAGCTAAGCAAGCAGCGGCTGACGCTAAAAAACAGGCTGAAGCGGAAGCTAAACAGGCCGCCGCGCAGGCTGCCAAAGCAAAAGCGGCTACCGAAGCGAAAGCCAAAGCGGCGGCAGAGGCGAAAGCGGCTCTGGAAGCGAAAGAGCAGGCCGCTGCCGAGGCCAAAGCGCAAGCGGCGGAAGAAGCAAAAGAAAAAGCTGCCGCCGCCGCAAAGGCAAAAGCTGACGCAGCCGCGAAGGCGAAGGCCGCAGCGGATGCGAAAAAGAAAGCGGCTGCTGAGGCGGCGAAAGAATCTGGCGACGTCGGTGACCTTCTGGGCGATCTCACCGCGGGAAAAAACGCACCTAAGTCGGGCAAAGCAGCCGGCGGAGGCGGTGCCGCAGGGCAGGGGCAGCAGAAGAAGGCTGGCGCATCGGGTGCCGAAATTAACAGTTATCTGGGGCAGGTAAAAGGCGCGATCCAAAGTAAGTTTTACGACTCTGATACCTTTGCAGGCAAGACTTGTGACGTACACATAAAGTTGGCTCCGGACGGGCTGCTCATTTCTGCTAATGCGGCAGGGGGGGATGCAGCACTGTGCCAGGCAGCAATCAATGCGGCACGTATGGCGAAGATGCCGAAACCACCGAGCCAGGAAGTATGGCAGGCGGTAAAAGAGGCTACGCTAGGGTTTAAACCATAAGATTTTGCAAACTGCCGGCCTGTTGAACTATGTTAAACAGTTCGTACTCTTAAGATAGTTGTTAAATAGCTAATTATCGTGGGTGCTATATCCAGATAAGGGAGAAATAATGAAGCAGGCATTTCGTGTTGCGCTGAGCGTTTTAATGCTGTTTGTTGCGGTTGCGCATGCAGAAGTACGCATTGAAATTACTCAGGGTGTGAATACCGCTCGTCCTATTGGCGTGGTGCCATTCAAATGGGACGGCCCAGGTGCCGCGCCGGAAGATATTGGTGGGATCGTTGCTGCGGACTTGCGTAACAGTGGCAAATTCAATCCAATCGATCGTGCTCGTTTACCCCAGCAGCCTACTTCTGTCGCGGAAGTTCAGCCTGCTGCCTGGACCGCGTTGGGCATTGATGCGGTTGTTGTCGGGCAGGTTCAGCCAGGGGCTGACGGCAGCTATACGGTTTCTTATCAGCTGGTCGACACATCGGGAAATCCAGGGGCTGTGCTGGCTCAGAACCAGTTCAAAGTCACCAAACAGTGGCTGCGCTATGCGGCGCACAGCGCCAGCGATGAGAGCTTCGAAAAGCTGACGGCAATTAAAGGTGCATTCCGTACCCGTATCGCCTATGTTGTGCAGACTAACGGCGGTCAGTTCCCGTACGAACTCCGCGTTTCTGATTATGATGGTTACAACCAGTTTGTGGTACACCGCTCGCCGCAGCCGCTGATGTCTCCAGCCTGGTCGCCGGACGGTAGCAAGGTTGCTTACGTGACCTTTGAAAGCGGTAAATCCGCGTTGGTTATCCAGACTCTGGCTAACGGGGCAATCAGGCAGGTCGCCTCCTTCCCTCGTCATAACGGGGCACCGTCATTTTCACCGGATGGCAGCAAGCTGGCGTTTGCATTGTCTAAAACCGGTAGCCTGAATATCTACGTCATGGATATTGGTTCTGGACAAATTAGCCAAATTACCGACGGCCGTTACAACAGCACAGAACCGACCTGGTTCCCGGACAGCCAGAGCCTGGCTTATACTTCGGACCAGGCAGGCAGACCACAAATTTATAAAATCGGCGTTAACGGCGGCACTGCCCAACGCATTACCTGGGAAGGCGCACAAAACCAGGATGCGGACGTTAGCTCTGATGGCAAATCAATGGTGATGATTAGCACCAACAGCGGCGCACAACACGTCGCACGACAAGATCTGGTAACGGGAGCCGTTCAAAAACTAACGGACACGTTCCTGGATGAGACGCCAAGTCTCGCACCTAACGGCACAATGGTAATCTATAGCTCTACCCAGGGCATGGGTTCTGTATTGCAGTTGGTTTCGACGGATGGGCGTTTCAAAGCGCGTCTTCCGGCAACTGATGGACAGGTAAAATTTCCTGCCTGGTCGCCGTATCTGTGATGCATGTGTAAATATGTATGGCAAACTATAATAGGAATAAAAAAATGCAACTGAATAAAGTGCTGAAAGGCTTAATGCTGGCACTGCCAGTTATCGCAGTAGCGGCATGTAGCTCTCACAAAAACAACAACAATGACCAGACTAATGGAATGGGCTTGGACGGTTCTGCCAACGGCGGCATGAACAGTGGCAACATGTCTTCTGATGAGCAGGCACGCCTGCAGATGCAGGAACTGCAGAAAAACAACATCGTTTATTTCGGCCTGGACAAGTACGACATCCAGTCTGATTTTGCTCAGATGCTGGACGCGCACGCAACCTTCCTGCGTAGCAACCCGTCTTACAAGGTGACTGTAGAAGGTCATGCGGATGAGCGTGGAACGCCAGAGTACAACATCGCCCTGGGCGAGCGTCGCTCTTCAGCGGTCAAAATGTACCTGCAGGGTAAAGGCGTGGCTGAAGACCAGATCTCTATCGTTTCTTACGGTAAAGAAAAACCTGCAGTGCTGGGCCACGACGAGTCAGCGTATGCTAAAAACCGTCGTGCCGTACTGGTATACTAAGAGAGTCACATGATTAGTAGCTTCAGAACTCATCTTCTGAGTCTGTCGTTACTGATTGGCGTAGCGGCCCCCTGGGCCGCTAATGCCCAGGCATCAATCAGTAGCGTTGGCTCCGGCTCGGTTGAAGACCGTGTCACTACCCTTGAGCGTATTTCGAACGCTCAGGCTCAACTCCTCCAGCAGCTTCAGCAGCAGCTTTCCGAAACGCAAAATGATATTGACTCTTTGCGTGGTCAGATCCAGGAAAACAGCTATCAGCTGAATCAGGTGGTGGAACGCCAGAAAAGCATTTATCAGCAGATCGACAGTTTGAGCAGCAGTGCTGGTGCGACAACGACGGGAAACGCGGATAAAACCGCAACTGCACCCGACGGTGCCGCAGCAGATAACAGTGCTGACAGCAAAGCAGCTAGCAATAATGCCGCAGCGTCTACCCCTGTTCAGAGCGGTGACGCCAATACCGACTATAACGCTGCGGTTGCGTTGGTGCTGGAGAAGAAACAATACGATAGTGCCATTTCGGCTTTTCAGGCTTTTGTTAAAAAATATCCGGATTCAACCTTCCAGCCTAATGCTAACTATTGGCTGGGACAGCTGAATTACAACAAAGGCAAAAAAGACGACGCGGCGTATTATTTCGCTACCGTGGTAAAAAATTATCCTAAGTCACCCAAAAGCGCGGATGCCCTGTTCAAGGTTGGGGTGATCATGCAGGAGAAGGGTGATAAGGCGAAGGCGAAAGCGGTTTATCAGCAGGTCATAAAGCTGTACCCAAATAGCGAAGCCGCGAAACTGTCTGAGAAGCGAGCCGCAACGCTTTAAACCGGTTAAATAGCGTGATTTTGCCTGAATTATGCTCTTACCGCATGAAAGCTAAGCAGTTGAGCCGTAAGTATTGAAATAGTGGTTGCGCTGGAAATTCAAATCAGTAATATATGCCGCCGTTGCCGGGGGATAAGTACAGCGCCATCAGCAGCATAAAAGTGGGTCGTTAGCTCAGTTGGTAGAGCAGTTGACTTTTAATCAATTGGTCGCAGGTTCGAATCCTGCACGACCCACCACTTTAAAGTAATACGCGGTGTCAACCGTGCAGGGTTCGAACCTGCAGCAGGTCGAGTCGAACGCAGTGAGACAACGTTGCCAGCGGCAACGGCCCAGAGGGCGAGGCGCAGCCGATGTCATCCTGCAAGACCGACCACTTTAAAGTAGTACGCGGTGTCAACCGTGCAGGGTTCAAACCCACAGTAGGTCAAGCCGAGCGAAAGCGAGACAACGTTGCCAAAGGTAACTACCTACAGGGCGAGGCGAAGCAGATTCATACTGCATCACCCACTACCTTAAAGATTTACCGAATTTCGGGTCGTTAGCTCAGTTGGTAGAGCAGTTGACTTTTAATCAATTGGTCGCAGGTTCGAATCCTGCACGACCCACCAATTTTCAAAGCAGTACGCGGTGTTGACCGTGCAGGGTTTGAACCTGCAGCAGGTTCGAGTTGAACGCAGTGAGACAACGTTGCCAGCGGCAACGGCCCAGAGGGCGAGGCGCAGCCGAAGTCATCCTGCACGACCCACCAATTTTCAAAGCAGTACGCGGTGTGAACCGTGCAGGGTTTGAACCTGCCGGGTCGAATGATTGTGTCGCACCGATTATTGCAAAGCGTTTGATAAGCAGTTTCGATATGGGTGATTAGCTCAGTTGGTAGAGCATCTCCTTTACACGGAGGGGGTCGGCGGTTCGAGCCCGTCATCACCCACCATATCGGGTCGTTAGCTCAGTTGGTAGAGCAGTTGACTTTTAATCAATTGGTCGCAGGTTCGAATCCTGCACGACCCACCAATTTCCAAAGCAGTACGCGGTGCGAACCGTGCAGGGTTCGAACCTGCAGCAGGTCGAGTCGAACGCAGTGAGACAACGTTGCCAGCGGCAACGGCCCAGAGGGCAAGGCGCAGCCGAAGTCATCCTGCACGACCCACCAATTTTCAAAGCAGTACGCGGTGTGAACCGTGCAGGGTTTGAGCCTGCCGGGTCGAATGATTGTGTCGCACCGATTATTGCAAAGCGTTTGATAAGCAGTTTCGATATGGGTGATTAGCTCAGTTGGTAGAGCATCTCCTTTACACGGAGGGGGTCGGCGGTTCGAGCCCGTCATCACCCACCATATCGGGTCGTTAGCTCAGTTGGTAGAGCAGTTGACTTTTAATCAATTGGTCGCAGGTTCGAATCCTGCACGACCCACCAATGTAGAAAGGCACCCTAAAGGTGCCTTTTTGCTATGCGCAATTCGGGCAGGGTTCGAACCTGCAGCAGGTCGAGTCGAGCGCAGCAAGACAGCGTTGCCAGTGGCAACGACCCAGAGGGCGAGGCGCAGCCGAAGTCATCCTGCACGACCCACCAATGTAGAAAAGCACCCTAAAGGTGCCTTTTTGCTATGCGCAATTCGGGCAGGGTTCGAACCTGCAGCAGGTCGAGTCGAGCGCAGCAAGACAGCGTTGCCAGCGGCAACGACCCGCAGGGCGAGGCGCAGTCGAAGTCATCCTGCACGACCCATCAATGTAAAAAGGCACCCTAAAGGTGCCTTTTTGCTATGCGTAGGATTTTTGACCTAATTTGTTGCCAGCCAGATGTGCATTACCGCGTAGCTGCGCCATGGACTCCATGCAACAGATCGTGCCCGGGCCAGCTTTGCACTTATCCTGCCCAGATTATTACGCACCACCAGATCCCCTGCCGGGAAGGCATCCGGCCAGCGTAGCGCACGCATGGCAATGTACTGCGCCGTCCAGTCACCGATCCCCGGGATTTTTAGCAGCTGCTCAATACTTCTCTCCGGCTGGCTGACCGCATCAAGGTCTGGCGCTCTCAGCGCGCAGCGCTCTGCCAGAGCAAGGACGCAGCGGCTGCGTGAGCTGATAATCCCCAGGCCGCTAACCCGATCGACTGTGCATTGTGCAACGCTTTCCGCCGTTGGTGAAAGGTGTGATAGACGATCGAAAGGCGTAGCGATCTCATCACCAAAAGTCTTCGCAAAACGGCCTGCGAGCGTGGCGGCGGCCTTTACGGTAATTTGCTGGCCGAGGATCGCTCTTACCGCCATCTCAAAACCGTCGAAAGCGCCGGGTACGCGAAGTCCGGGATGCGCAGCCAGAGAAGAGCATAATAGAGGATCCTGGCCGAGCTGCTGTGCAATCAGGTCCGGGCGAGCGTTGAGGTCAAACAGATTGCGCAATCTGCGTAGCAGAAGTGACAATACCGGCGTCAGTGAGTGGGTAAACTCTACCCGCAGTACATTTTTCATCTCTATTTGAGTGACCCGGATCCAT